>CAWFRQ010000007.1:0-24698 GCA_963818305.1 uncultured Chloroflexia bacterium | reverse complement strand
TACCGGATGAGAGTGCGCTGCTCTTTCGCATCCATCCGGGTGAGATAGTGCTCTTCGTGGATTTCGTTCGATTTTCCAGCCTGATTCTTCAATGTATGCGTGCAGCCTCGCTACCGTGGGTCCCTCGGTTGCAAATGGACCTAAGTGCAAAATTTGAGCGACATCCCCATAATGCCAGTGTTCGATCCGAACCTCTACCCCGGGAATTTTTTGGATCAAGCTTTGGGTTGATTTTGGAATTGGTAAAGCCCATAAAGCAGTCCACTGGTCTTTCGAAACCAGGTGTGCGTCTGGCCATCTCGCTCGAAGAGGTTCGACTTTGAACTCAGTTCCTACTCTTTTCAAGCTGAACTTTAATTTGTAAACTGCACCATACAGCGCCTTCATACCAAGTTCTGCGGCAGTATTCGGGTCACCCACAGTTGTGACTACCGCCATTTTCCGGGGTGCCATCGAAATGATTTTTGGTTCTATAACTTCAAATTCCGGTTTCCTGGCCATTGTTAACTCTTCAATTTATAAATTGATTTATGCGGTTGGCGAAACACAAAGCGATTTAATCTGTGTCCATAATGCTTCTTCTTGATCTGCGATGATACTCAGTTTTTGGCTAATCCTTTGAAGCTGGCTGCCTGCAGCGAGGTAATCTTTTGCGGTTTGGGCAACTTCTTGCCACAGGTCACCAATATTTTTGCATCTTGTCGACACAGATCATAAATCCATCGTTTTCTGTGATTTCTGCAGCTTCGATCAAGTATCGGCTGTACATACCTGAAGAGACCACCGCCTGTTCCACCCGTTGCATCCACAAAAACCCACAAGTTAAGAGTCTCGATGCAATGCTTCGGGTGAGAACGTTCTTTCTCCCAGAGCAAGACGCTCTGAGCGGATTTTCGAATTCCAGCGCAACCCAGGTTCGAAATCACTGGATGCAACATTCCAGTGCAAACTTCACGAATTGAAAGATACACTTCGGATGGGCTGGGTGGATGATAACCACTCAGATTAAAAGTGATCGCACGCTGGTTGGGTTTGAATCCCAGGGCTTTTAGAACCACGAGCCAGGCGCATATCTGAAAACGAAACCGGCGTATAACTTTTCTTCACGATCAGCCACGATCACCTGTTCCTGTCCAAATCCAACCCCACTGCGGCAATCATATGCCCACCGAAGTGGAAATCGCCTATGTCTTGAAATATGGCAGATACCCCATATCCACCTGCAGCATCACTGGTGTACCAGCTTGCAGATGTTGAATCAAACCCTTTCTGGGCTGCCAGGGTACTCCCTCCCTGTGTAACCCGCGTAGTCACGCCTAACCTGCGGCTGGCAGTGATCTCCATCCCTTCCTCACCCGAACGGCCCACATTCGCCCGCCCGCCCAGAAAAGGATCGGTTCCTCTGGTATGCCAGTAGACAAATCCCACCCCGGCACCAAGACCCAGTATCAAATCTTCACTCACCTGACATCGGCTACCTGGAAGATCCGCTGCATCGATCCGGTATAGCAGTGCAAGGTTGGGGATAATGGTTCTTGTAACCATTCAGTTTTCATCACGATTCCTCTTTTCCATATCCAGGATCGTTCGATTCAGCCATTCAAGCTCCGCCCGGTAATGGGTGAGTGCCAGATCAAACATATAACTTACATGTGGGATTGTATTTTCAGGCCGTTGCGAACGGGTAGAAACATGTTCGATCCATTCTTCTACAAACCTGCGGTAATTTTTCAAAGCCGTAATCGAGTCAGATGCAGGTAATAATGGAAGGTTTGCCAACCCCAGGTCGAGCGGACGGAAGGTTTTCGAAGGTGCCTCCAACATTCCAAGCGCAGCTGTTTGCCAGGCTTCCCGAGCCAGATTCGGTGAGCTTGTATACCTTCTTGCCCGGTCCTTTCGATTCGCTTGGGAGCAGCGTTTCTTCCACCCAGCCTGCTTGCAGGCATTTTTTCAGAATGTAATAGATCGAAGAAAATCCGATCTCCGTCCACTCACGCATACCCCGTTCTTCGATCGTTTGCTCAATTTCGTAGCCGTGGCGGGATTTTTCAGCCAGTAGTGAGAGAATTGCCAGTTCGATATTGGTCATTTTTATCCTAGTGATATTATATTCTAGTATTAGAATACTAGATATTCAGCCCATTGTCAAGAGGTAAATGAATCAAACAGACAGATTTTTCTTACCCTCTTTATTCCGGTATAATCCAGCATATGAGGAAGTTTCTACTTGCTATCGCTCTACTTCTGGGAATTTACTTTCTCTTCAGCCGATTCACCGAGTTCCAATCCATCCTGGACACCCTGCGTAAGGGGGAAGTGAACTTTATCCTGGCCGGGATCTTGTTAACATTCGTCTGGTTCGTTAATATTGCCACCTGTTACCGGTCGGTCTATTCCATTGTGGGTGAAACAGAAACAATCAGCCGCCTGTTCGTGCTCGCGCTCAGCGCCTTTTCTGTCAATGTGGTCGCTCCTGTCGCAGGGATGAGTGGGATCGCTTTATTCGTAAGTGATGGTAAAGAACAAGGCCATTCTTCTGCCCGTATCACGGTAGCCACCGCTTTATACATCTTATTTGACTATACCGGTTTTCTGGCAGTCCTTACCCTCGGATTGGCAGTCCTGGCCCGCCGTAACCAACTTAGCTGGGCAGAGATCTCCGCATCCATCATCCTGGTGATCATCGCTTTAGTCATTACCGGCTTACTGTACCTGGGTGCCAGATCCGAACACGCATTGCGAGTGGTTCTGGAAAAATCGGTGAATGTCATTAATCAAAATCATTCGTCCGTTCATTCACCATGATTACCTCTCATTAAACGAGCCCATTCGTTCGCAGCCGAAGCGTCCGAAGGCTTACAGGCGCTCAAACACACCCCCTCTGCCTGGATCAAACCTCTCATCCTGGCCATCAACAGCAAAGCGATCCTGGTTGTCATCCTCACCATGGTTTTCCTGGCGTTTAGGGTTCCCTTTTCGATCGGAACCATCATCGCGGGGTTCTCCATCGGATACCTTTTCCTGATCATCTCTCCAACTCCCGTCCGGGATCGGCGTAGTCGAAGGTATCATGGCCCTCAGTCTTACAAGTCCTGCACGTACCCCTCGAAGCTTCCGCTATTATCGTCATGGCATACCGTGGCATCACCTTCTGGATTCCGCTCCTGGCCGGATTGATTTCCTTTCGTTTCTACTCGCAAAATCAGAAAAAACAGCCTTTCCAACCACTTAAATGTCCAACAAAATTCAATTTGACTTTTAGGCATGCGTTCAGGTATAATCCTTCCTTCGCGTCAATTTTGTACCCGGGAGTGAAACGCTATGGATGAAAGCGTTAATGTAACAAACGAAGTAAAAGTAAAAAATCATTACAACGGTAAGGTGGTTAAGACCTCTCTGGCCGGTGCGCTCGTAGATATTGGTACTGGTACGCCAGCATATTTACATGTATCACAGGTAGTGCCAGCTGATCCCAGCCAACCCATCAAACGGCTGGAAGATGTCATTCAGAACGGGCAAGAAGTCGCAAGTGTGGGTGAAACGTATCCGCGAAGGTCGAGTGGAATTGACCATGGTCAAACCGCTTGATCTGGATTGGAAAGACATCAAACCCGAGATGGTTGTCAAAGGTAAAGTAGTAAAACTCGAGAAGTTCGGCGCTTTTGTTGAAATTGGTGCAGAACGCCCGGTCTGGTTCACATCAGTGAATTAGCTCATGGTTACGTCAAGACTCCCGGTGATATCGTCAAGGAAGGCGATGAAATTGAAGCGCAGGTACTGGATGTCAACCGCAAGAAGAAACAGATTAAACTCAGCCTGAAAGCACTCCAGGAACCGCCAGTGAAAGAAGAAGCTCCGGTTCAATTGCTTGATCGAGTTGAGGGCAGTAAGGAAGAACCACGCCGCAGAAAAGCGAACAAACCCAATCGCCGCCGCAGTGAAGACTCATTCGAAGGTTCTTACACTGATTACTCTGAGACTTCCTCCGAACCCGAGCCCACTACCATGGAAATTCTGATCAAAGAAGCCATGGAAAAAGCAAAGTCGAAGAAACAAACTTCTGATCGCAGCAAGGGCAAAAAGAAATACTCTCACACGAACAAGAAGACATCTTTCGCCAGAACCCTCGGCAGCAAACCCAAGAACTAAAACCTACAGCACCCGTCCCCGACGGGTGCTCTTTTTCTCATTTCCGTATATAATACGGATAAGTTCAAACGATGAGGTATAACTAAAGCTATGCGAGTACCAGAAAACACCAGGCTCAAAGAGATATTTGGAAACGATCACCCGACCGGGGAGGCGCAGACTACACGCCTCCCCGCTTCTTTTAAGTTTCTATTCCAAACATATTCTTTCGTAAACCCAGACTTTATGGTTGAGGAGGCAGCATGAATCCGGTCAAATATATCTTCTTTACAGGTGGGGTGGTAAGCTCGGTTGGCAAAGGAGTAACCGCCGCTGCTACCGGCAGGTTGCTTGAAGGAACGCGGATTCAAAGTCGCCATCCAAAAATTGGATCCGTACATCAACGTGGATCCTGGCACGATGAGTCCATACCAACATGGCGAGGTGTACGTTTTGGATGACGGCGCAGAAACCGACCTCGACCTGGGACATTATGAGCGTTTTATCGATATCCGCCTGAATAAAAGCTGCAACATGACCACCGGGCAGATTTACGCCGAGGTGATCTCGAGAGAACGTAAAGGAGATTATCTGGGCGGTACGATTCAGGTCATCCCGCACATCACCAATGAGATCAAACGCCGTATTGTAGCCGTAGCCCGCAGCACCGGCGCTGAAATCGTCCTGGTGGAAGTTGGTGGCACGGTCGGCGATATTGAGGGGCAACCCTTCCTGGAAGCGATCCGCCAATTGCGCAGCGATCTAGGGACGTGAAAACACCTTGTATGTCCACGTCACCTGGCTGCCATACCTGGCTGCCAACGGCGAACTGAAAGACCAAACCTACTCAACATTCCGTACGTGAATTGCGTTCGATTGGGATTTCACCAGATATGATAGTCGCCCGGTCTGACTATCCAATTGAAGAAAGCCTGCTGGATAAGATCGGCCTCTTCTGTGATGTAGAAAAGAAAGCAGTCGTTCCCCTGGTGACCACGAATGTACTGTATGAAGTCCCACTCTGATGTTAGAGAATGCCGGGGTGGCCGAATACATCATGCAGCGCATGGGTCTCTCCCCACTCAAGCAGCCGGATTGGACTGAATGGTCGCAACTGGTAGAGCGAGTTCGTCAACCACACGCCAGAAAATCAAAGTGGCGTTGGTGGGCAAGTATGTTGAACTGCACGATGCCTATATGAGTGTGTACGAAGCCTTGAAGCACGCCGGATCTAAGAGCAGGTGTGGAGGTAGAAGTCAACTGGATCCATTCTGCTGATCTGGAAAAAGGCAAGGGCTGGGAGCAAGTTGAGCAGGCTGATGGCATTCTGGTACCCGGTGGATTTGGATCGCGCGGCATCGAGGGCAAGATCAAAGCAATTCGCTATGCGCGTGAGAACAAAATCCCCTACCTGGGTTTATGTCTGGGGATGCAGTTCATGGTGGTTGAATTTGCTCGTCATATTCTTGAAGGATGAATCAGCCAACTCCTCAGAATTTGACCACAACACGCTTCACCCGGTGATCGATTTGATGACCGAGCAGCGGGAGATTACCGATATGGG
Source organism: uncultured Chloroflexia bacterium (assembly GCA_963818305.1). GTDB lineage: Bacteria > Chloroflexota > Anaerolineae > Anaerolineales > Anaerolineaceae > DAIOEK01. The sequence goes on along the minus strand of CAWFRQ010000007.1, from coordinate 19,006 downwards.
CGGAACCATGCGTCTGGGATTGTATCCATGTGTGCTTCAAAAAGGCACTCAATCTCGCAAAGCATACGGGGTTGACCAGAGTAGATGAACGACACCGTCACCGATTTGAATTCAACAACCACTACGTCGATGTCTTACAGGAAAACGGGATGGTATTTGCCGGCCTATCCCCGGATGGAAAGCTGGTAGAAATTGCCGAATTGAAAGAACCATCCATTTATGGTCGGTACACAATTCCACCCTGAATTCCTCTCCAGACCCAACCGGCCGCACCCATTGTTCCTGGCTTTTATTCAGGCAATCTGCGAACGAAAAGGTCTTGGTGCAGCGTAGAAAAATCAGCAAAAAATGCGACTAAAGGGAAGAAAATAGGTTATACTCTTTGCAGATTGTCTAAACGTTCTTGCGATAAATCGTTTACCCAATTTTCGATCAACTCTGCCTGGGCATACCAGGCAGTCAAAAATTCATTATCATATTTCAAAGGTGAAATATGAGCACAATTGAAGAAATCATTGGCCGCGAAGTACTTGATTCTCGCGGCAACCCCACTGTCGAAGTGGAAGTGTATCTTGAAGACGGTTCCTTTGGCAGCGCCATTGTCCCCTCCGGTGCATCTACCGGTATTCATGAAGCCCTAGAACTGCGTGATGGCGACAAAAAACGCTACATCGGCAAAGGTGTCCTGACTGCCGTAGATAACGTCAACAACGCGATTGCTGACGAACTCTTTGGCTGGGACGCCACCGATCAGATGGGGATTGACCAGGCCATGATCGCACTGGATGGCACCCCCAACAAATCCAAACTGGGCGCCAATGCCATCCTGGGCACCTCCCTGGCAGTTGCCAAAGCCGCTGCCCAGGCAGTTGGCCTGCCCCTGTATCGCTACCTGGGTGGTGTCTATGCCCATGTCCTGCCCGTTCCGATGATGAACATCCTCAATGGTGGCGCTCACACCAACTGGCAATCCACCGATGCACAAGAATTCATGGTGATGCCATTTGGTGCACCATCCTTTCGCTGAAGGTCTTCGCTGGGGTGCTGAGATTTACCATGCCCTCAAATCCGTATTAAAAGCCCGCGGATATGCTACCCTGGTTGGCGATGAAGGCGGGTATGCTCCTGCCCTCAAAGCCAACGTGGAAGCCATTGAAGTCATCCTCGAAGCCATTACCAAAGCCGGTTACAAACCCGGTGAAGAAGTCTGCATCGCCCTCGACCCCGCCGCTTCTGAGCTCTATGACGAAGAAACCAAGAAATACAACTTGCGCAAAGAAGGCAAGATGCTTTCCAGCGATGATATGGTCAAATTCTGGACCAATTGGATTGACCAGTTCCCGATTGTCTCGATCGAAGACGGTTTTGCTCAGGACGACTGGGAAGGTTGGAAGAACTTCACCGCCACTGTGGGAAACCGCCTGCAAATCGTTGGCGATGACCTGCTCGTAACCAATCCTGCTCGGGTTCGCAAGGGCATTGCAGAAAAAGCCTGCAATGCCCTGCTCGTCAAACTTAACCAGATCGGTTCCCTGACCGAAACCATCGAAGCGGTCGAAATCTGCCACCGTAACGGATGGCGCGCTGTCACCAGCCATCGCTCCGGCGAAACCGAAGATTCAACCATCGCCGACCTGGCTGTTGCCCTGAATATGGGCCAGATCAAGACCGGCGCACCTGCACGCTCTGACCGGGTAGCCAAATACAACCAATTGCTGCGGATCGAAGAAGAACTGGGCGAGACCGCCAAGTACGCTGGTTGGTCTGCGCTGGCTTTCAAAAAATAATTAGTGATTGCTGACAAAAAAGACGGGCAAATGCCCGTCTTGTTTTTTGTTGATAGTACAGATCTCAATAAACGATTTGAATATTCAGTTTCTTTTCAGATCCACACTTACCCGATAGATCTTTTCGCTGTGTTGCGTATACTCCAGGGCCTTCCCATCGCTGGTAATTTGCTTTGGCGGTTGGGGAAGGTACAAATCCAGCACTCCCTCAGTGAAATGACTGAGTGCTAATGAGAATCGCACACCCGATTGGTCAGATTTCCAGCTGGTGAGCTCCATTCCCTGAGATATGTGTAAATCGCTTCCCTAAGTAAATCGGCTGGTCTCTTACCCACGGACGAGCTGCAAAGAAAACAGTCCCATGCGGTGCCACCTGCACCTCAAATTTCGATCCATCTACCTGATAGGTTTCACCACTCCAGAATTCCCGCAACATCCAAGAACCAGGTTGGAGCCCTACCCTATCCAAATCTATCTCAACCAACACTGGTTTGTCACCCCAATTGGTATAGCTGAAGATCGTCCAATCCTGAACCTGATTGTGCAGATCAATCCGCAAGAGACGGGGAGTCAAACGGTCCGCCCAATCGACCACTGCCGGACGCTGGTTGATACCTGGCAGCATCGCCTGTGCAATCTTCAGTCGGTATAACGAGAGCTCATTCAGCCCATCTGAAATGAGCATGAGCCCACCTGTAAGAGCAACCAAACTGGCGTAGGTTTGTACCTCTGCCAAGTGAGGTTGCTGCCAGGTCGCAGCAAGAGACAATCAGGGTCATTGTGCCACCAGCGGTTGTGCATGGCTGAACGGCTAATGGTATTTTGGAGCGCATTTTTTGCAGAGGGAATATCTGGATCATTCGGGAAGAGCAGTTCAATACCCATGTATTTGGGCTCCCAATCCGGCGCCGTATCTGTACCTATGCGCATTCCATCTACAATTCCCAGGCTGGGACCCAGTGGCGCACCACATCCAAGCAAATAAGTATCTGGTCCTGCGGCTTCACGTATCAATTCCATCGCTTTACGAATTACTTTCGCCCGGGTATGGGTTGGGTTATAGCGCTTGCCAGGTAGGCTGCGGCATACAAGAAATCCAACTTCAGAAATTTGTATCCCAAATCTTCAACTGCACTCTTCACAACCTGGCGGATATACTCCTGAGCGCCGGGATGGGTCATATCCAAGTCCGGTACAAAACCTGGCCCAATTCCAACCTGCATTGGCCGGTTTTCCTTTTGCATTCTGGACCATCCAATTGGGATGATTTTTGTATAAATCTGAAGCAGGAGATACGATGAACGGGGCAATCCACAAACCAGGCATCTTCCCTTCTCACGGATCTTCATCTGCCAGGAACCCCATTTCTCCGCCGAAGACCTGGCTTGGTTTCAAGCCAATCTCCAATACTTTTTTCGTAGCCATCATCAATCTGCACCAGATCCACCGGAAGATCATCTTTCCAGCGGATAGATAAGCCAGGTTGTAGCGGATGATCCCGGTTGAATGCGGTGAAGTAGTGATACCATGAGCACCATCCCGATGGAACTTCTGCCCGAATTTGCACCTGATTTATGCTGGCGCAAGCATCCAAATAGTTGGCTAACGGATCTGTCGATTTCAAATCAAGGGCGGAAACAGCCAACCAATCAGTGGATACACTTGAACCGGGCAAAACAACCGCATCATCACCTGCTGCAAATGCTTTGATCTTTACCTGCTGGTCGTGTCTTCATTTCCAAATGACCAAAATGTTCACACTGGCTTAGATAACCTATCAACCAACCAGAGCGGTGGGTACGTTCCAGTACTGCCCCGAACATATCACTTGTGTATTGACCTTTTTTCGATACGATCGGAGTGGCTGAATCATACAACTTGGGAGTTTGGAAAGCCCCCAGGTGTGAGATGACAGCTTTCTGGTTGGTTGCATATACACCGCTATAGGACCAGGATTGCCAGCCATTTACCATGCAACTCAAATCAGACTGAGTATCTTTCTCAGCATTGAATGAAATATCACCAGATTCGAGTATACAAAATTGGTGCTGCAATACCTTTCGGTCTGACTGATTGCTTAGAATTGCCCGAATCAGGAAGAGAGGAGCATCATCTGGAAGGGCAAATTCAACCCGGATACCGATCCCATCCGATGTAGCAGAAGTAGCCGTCCAAACCTGACAATTTCCAAGTCCTGTGATCACCTGATGTGATGATCGAAAATTCTGTCCCGGCTTCCAGTTTGATCTGCTTGCGATGGTTTCCGTCCAAATAAATAATTTGAGGAAAAGTGGATTGAATAGATACCTGATCTTCATTCTTTCGAAGACCCCAGGCTGCTTGTTGCATATCAAGATCAAATTGAAAAAACCGGTTTTCAAATGTTGGCATATGCTCGTTCTCCCAATGTTTAGTGTGCATTCCAAATGGATTGAATTTGTTCTTCGCTAATCGGACCTTGTCGTAAGATAATCGGCTTCTCACCAGTACAATCCACTACCGTGGAAGAAACACCACCGGTGGCAGAGCCTCCATCAATGTAAAGGTCAAGCTGATCACCTAATTGCTCCAACACTTCTGGGATGTTAGTCGCGCTTGGTTGACCAGCCAGATTGGCTGAGGTGACAGCCATGGGACCAGTTCGGCGTATCAATTCTTGAATGAATGGATAATCAGGAATCCGTAATCCAACAGTAGGCAGAGATGATAATACCGATGGAATTGAGGGATGTTTATTTACAACCAGGGTAAGGGCACCAGGCCAAAAATTCTCTGCCAGGCGCAATGCCTGTTCGGTGAAACCCTGAGCTACCTGCTCGATTTGGCCTGGTTCAGCCAGCATCACTGCGATCGCTTTGGCGGTTTCTCGCCCTTTGAGATCATACAATTTGGAAATGCTCTCTGTATTGAACAAACTGCACCCCAGCCCATAGACCGTATCTGTCGGGATGACGATCAAACCGCCAGATTGTACGCATTGAACCGCCTGTGACAAGGCGAGCGGATGGGATTGCTCTAAAATGGTGCCTAGCATTCATCACCTCGAATTTCTACCAGGCGCGGCAAACCGGCCAGATCATGATACAGAGTAAAGTTAATATCCTCAAAGCAGCTATCAGCGAGTGCTTTGAGAAGCTCACCCTGCCGATATTCTATCTCAAGTAGAATGCAAAATGGACGTTGGATTTGAGCAGCGCATTGTCGTAATAATGGCTCAATCAGGCGGGCACCATCGCTTCCGCCATCCAATGCCAACGTAGGTTCATGCCGGCGAACTTCAAGCTGCTTTAAGTCATCGGTTGGAATATACGGCAAATTTGCGGTGATGAGATGAATTTGGCTGAGATCTACAGCGGTACCAAGATCAGCACAAACCAATTTCACCTGATGATCGACCTCATACCGCTTACAGTTTTTGCGAGCGATCTGTAACGCATCCCAGGATAGATCTACAGCATAGCAATGGATCTGTGGATATTTGATGGCTATTGAGATGGGGATGATTCCAGAACCGGTACCTACATCCAACATTCGGCTGATCCAGGGATGATCTGCCAACCAGTTACAGGCAGTCTCAACAAGTAATTCAGTTTCAGGGCGGGGAATTAATACCGAAGGAGATACAAAAAAAGACCGTCCGTAAAACTCCGCTTTACCTTTCAGGTAAGGGATGGGCGTTCCAAGCTGGTATTGTTGAAAATCAGAATTCAAGCCGGGAAGAATACCACCCGGTAAGATTGCTTCGGGGTGACTGATCACCCAGGTGGTCGATTGTTTCAGATGGTGAGCGAGCAGTGTACGCAGGTCAACTAAAGTTGAATCGGTTAAGCCTTCAGCCTGACTCTTCGCTTGAGTCAGCCATTGTTGAACAGAATATTCAGAAACATCCGCTTGCGGTTCAGTCGTCATCCACTTCAGAAACCGTCAATCGTTCAGTTTCGCTGCGCAGAGACAATTCTTCAATGAACTTTTCCAGATCACCTTCCATGACACCAGCCAGGTTGAAGTTCGATACGTTAATTCGGTGATCAGTGACACGAGATTGGGGATAGTTATAAGTACGAATTTTTTCAGACCGCTCACCGGTTCCCGCTTGTGAACGTCTGGTCTCTTCCAATTCAGTCTGACGCTTTAATGCTTCCATTTCATATAATCTTGCGCGCAGAATGCTCATTGCCCGCAGACGGTTCTGTAAGCTGTGAGCGTTCATCCTGACAGGCGATCACGATTCCGGTCGGAAGATGGGTCAACCGGATGGCAGTAGAGTTCTTCTGCACGTTCTGTCCGCCTGCTCCAGCTGAGCGGTAAATATCCACCCGCAGGTCTGAATCAGGGATGTTTACTTCAACATCATCCACTTCGGCTAACACCACCACTGTCACCGTCGAAGTATGGATCCGGCCTTGTGCTTCTGTTTGAGGTACCCGCTGAACACGATGCACACCTGATTCAAACTTCAATTTGGAATATGCACCTTTGCCTTTGACCTGGAAGATGATCTCTTTATATCCGCCGATACCGATCTCGTTTTGTGAGAGGACTTCATATTTCCAGTTCTGGCGTTCTGCGTATACGGATGTACATCCGGATAGAGATCAGCCGCGAAAATCGCTGCTTCATCACCGCCAGTTCCAGCCCGGACTTCCATAATGACATCGCGATTATCTCGTGGATCTTTAGGAAGGAGCAGGTTACGTAATTCCGCTTCCAGCCGAGCAACCTCCGGTTCAAGTTCAGCAATTTCCATCTCGGCCATTGTACCGAAGTTCATCATCATCTGGCAGACTGCAGTTCTTTGGCTTCTTCCAGGCGTTTGATTGCTTGCCGATACTGTTGGCTTCTGGCTACAATCACTTCCAGTTCTGACCTTTCTTTGGCTAGTTCAGCTACCTTCTGGTAGTCTTCACTGGATTCAGCCATCTGTTCGGGTCAGTATCATCATAGCGCTGTTCAATCGATTCTAATTTATCTAACATACTACCTGCTTATTCGTTATGCAAAATTTGTATAAATATTATTCCATTTAAGATATAATATGTATGGTTTTTAATATCTTCTTTAATGATGACAAGGAGGGTTTATTGTATGGATGTTCTCGGATTGTCGCAGTCCCAGTTTGCCATCACCACAGTATATCACTTTTTCTTTGTTCCTCTCACACTCGGATTATCGGTCCTGGTGGCGATCATGGAGACGCTTTATGTACCGATCAGGAAATGCGATATACAAACAAATGGCACAATTCTGGGGAAAACTTATTCCTCATCAACTTTGCCATGGGCGTGGTGACCGGTCTGGTCATGGAATTCCAGTTTGGCATGAACTGGTCAGAATACTCCCGCTTTGTTGGCGATATCTTTGGCGCTCCCCTGGCCATTGAAGGTCTCACCGCCTTCTTCCTTGAATCAACCTTCCTGGGTCTGTGGATCTTCGGTTGGGAGAAAGTATCAAAAAAAGTTCATCTTTTCGCAATCTGGATGGTTGCATTCGGTTCCAACCTCTCCGCCCTGTGGATTTTGATTGCCAATTCATTCATGCAAGCCCCCACTGGCTACGTGATGGAAAACGGCCGACCAGTACTGGATGATTTTGGCGCAATCGTTTCAAATCCCCACGTTTGGACACAATTCCCACATACAGTTCTTTCTGGTTTTGTAACTGGCGCATTCTTCGTAATGGGTATCTCGATTTACAAAATATCTGAAGCATAAAGATGTTGAGTTTTTCAAGAAATCCTTCAAAATAGCAAATATTTTTGGTTGTATTGCAATTTTAGGTGTGATTGGGGTGGGTCACCAACAAGCGCAATTGATGGTTGAACAACAACCCATGAAAATGGCCGCCGCTGAAATGTTGTGGGATTCTGAAGATCCGGCTGCACTATCGATTTTTTCGACTTCTGATTTGGAAGCCAAGAAAAATATAATTGATATCCGCATTCCAGGTGGTTTGAGCTTCCTCTCATACAACACCTTCACTGGTGAAGTGATGGGTATAAATGACCTCCAAGCCCAATATGAGCAACAATACGGTCCTGGGAACTATATTCCGGATGTTTACCTTTCATATTGGACCTTCCGGATCATGGTCGGTGTTGGATTCTTGATGGCGTTAATTTGTGTGGTCGGTTTGTGGCTGTGGTGGAAGAAAGATTTGAAGATTCAAAACAAGCTATGGTTTGGTTTCTTCCTTGCCCTCTTCCTGCCTTACCTGGCCAACACAACCGGTTGGCTGCTCACTGAGATGGCCAGGCAACCCTGGGTAGTCTATGGATTACTCAAGACTGCTGATGCGTTCAGTCCCAACTTGACTCCCGGAATGGTACTGACCAGTCTGTTGGTTTTTACCGTTGTGTATGGCGCACTCATGGTCGTGGATGTATATCTGCTGGTCAAATTTGCCAAAGCTGGGCCTTCATCAACTGCCCATACCAAAGCGGCTTAAGGAGAGGAAACGATGGATCTAAATCATATCTGGTTTCTACTGATCGCTGTCCTCTATGTTGGTTTCTTTGTTCTGGAAGGATTTGATTTTGGGGTAGGTATTCTGCTCCCCTTTACTACCAAAACCGATGAGGAACGCAGAGTATTATTCAACTCCATCGGCCCGGTTTGGGATGCCAATGAAGTCTGGTTGGTAACCGCCGGCGGCGCTACTTTTGCCGCTTTCCCGCACTGGTATGCCACCCTATTCTCCGGCTTCTATCTTGCCATTGCTGTTGGTTCTTCTGGCTCTGATCTTCCGCGGTATCTCGTTTGAATTCCGCAGTAAAAGCGAGAACCCAACCTGGCGCAAATTCTGGGATTGGGCTCTCTTTGGCGGAAGTCTGCTCGTTCCGCTTTTGTTGGGTGTAGCATTCGCAAACGTGCTTGATTGGTGTTCCGATCAACGACAAGATGACCTACACCGGCGGATTCTTCAATCTACTTAATCCTTTCGCTCTTATCGGCTGGTCTCGACCGTGGTTGCCATGTCTGCATTCCTGGGCAGCCTTTTCCTGAAGCTAAAAACCGTATCCCCCCTGTATGAGAGAATGTCAGTCACGGCCAGCCGCCTTATGGCTGCCTACCTTGATCTTGGATGCAGCCGTGGCAGGTCTTGCACTGGTTCTGAAATCCGGAGCTCAGCTTTACGGAGTGGGAATTGGTTTTATCCTGTTGGTAGTCATCGGTATGGTTGGCTCCTTCTTCGCAATCCGCAACAAACGCGATGGTTGGGCTTTCGCCCTGGCCGCGATTGCCATGGCCAGCCTCATCGGCACTATCTTCGCTCTGCTCTTCCCGAATGTGATGGTTTCCAGCACCGATCCGGCCTTCTCACTCAATATCTACAACGCTGCTTCTTCTGCCAAAACATTGGGTGTGATGTCGGTCGTCGTCCTGATCTTCCTACCGCTGGTTCTTGTCTACCAGGGTTGGAACTATTGGATTTTCAGAAAACGCTCTGACAACGAAGAAAGAAGATCTGCATTACTAAAGCATGAACATGCACATGGGCTTTGATGCGCCAGGCACGCAAGAGCGGTCTGGCGCTCTTTTTCAACATTTTCACTAGCCTGATATCAACCGGAACGGTCATTTCTCAGGCCTGGCAGCTCGCTCGTAATCATCCAACGCATCTTTTTAGACAAAGCTACCGATCCAGACCTTAACCAAAAACTCTATCATTCTCGGGTGGATTGATCCTTGTGCGCGGAATCTGTTCTGTCCTCATTGAGGTTACCGGCAAGCAGGTCTCCACCCGGGTCAAATCCCATCTCGAGAGCCGAAATCCTCAAAAAACTATCCCGCCTCGGTCCAATCTACGCTTCCAATGAGAAACGCGGAGAAATCATTCATACCCTCTTTGAAGGGGTAGAAGCGCTGGACGCCTACTTCAGTCAGTTGATCCCTCAAGTTATTTCTGGCTGTCCTGATCCCGGTCGCCATTCTCCTTTCGGTTTTTCCCGCTTGAACCGCTGAGCGGTGGCATCTTGCTCGTCACCGCACCGTTGATTCCCTTGTTTATGGCGTTGATCGGTATCGTCTCTGAGCAAAAAACCAAAACCCAATGGGGTCTGCTCACCCGATTATCTACTTATTTCTATGATGCATTGCAGGGGTTGGAACTCTTCAAACAGTACAACCAGGCTGGAACAGATCGCCCGCCAGGTGGAAATCAACGGATCACGAGTACGGAACCATGACCCTGCAAGTACTCCGATTTACTTTTCTCTCTGCCTTAGTGTTTGGAACTTGTCGCAACCCTCTCCACTGCAATCATTGCAGTCGAAATCGGAATCCGCCTGCTCTATGGGCATTTGGAATACTCTGCCCGCGTTGTTCGTGTTGATCTTGACCCCTGAGTACTACCTACCCCTGCGTCAGCTCAGTATCCGTTATCATGCAGCGATGAGTGGAATTCAGGCAGCAGGACGAATCTTTTCAGTACTTGATCTGCCAGAATCAAGCCAAGTGCCACACCAACGTAAAAATGAATATCCATCACTCTCGTCGACAAACTCCATCTTTCCCATTGAATTTTACCAGGTCGGTGCCTGCTATCCTGGTCAGAGTTCGAGAAGTACTATCACAACCTGAATTTTCGAATTGATTCCGGCAATCATTTAGCTTTGGTCGGCCAGAGTGGAACTGGGAAAACAACCATCTTCAATCTGCTTTTACAGATTCTTAGCCCCGTCATCCGGGCAAATAATTTCCAATGGGTGCCCCTTGAATCAATTCCAATGCAAGAATGGTTAATGAAAATCGCCTGGATTCCGCAATCACCGATCATATTTCCAGGGGACCATATCCGCAGAATATCCTGCTTAGCGAAGAACCACCAGATCAATGAACGCCTGAGTCAGGCGATTGGACGCCGCTGGTTTGGTTAATTGGATCAATACAACTTCCACAAAAATGGAATACGCCTACTGGTGAACGAGGGCTCACCATCAGTTCCGGCCAGGCGCAGCGGATCGCCATTGCTCGTGCATTCTATAAATCAGCCGAATTGGTGCTGCTGGACGAACCCACTTCGGCGGTAGATCCCCTGCTTGGAAGCAGATTTGGAACAACTTACCCAACAGGTTTTGCAGAAACAGGACAACCCTGACCATCGCACATCGCCTACCCACAATCTATCGCAGTGACCAAATCTTCCTGGTGGAACATGGAACGATTTGCGAAACCGGATACCCATGCGGAATTGCTGCAACACAACGGTAAGTACACTCAATTTGTAAACAGGTATATCCATGTCAGCCAGTAAAAATAGCTTACGCGTTGTGTTACTCGCTTACTCATACAGCAACCCTTCTGGATGGCATTTTCGATTCTCCTCTCGAGCCTCGCAATATTGTTCGGGGTCGGATTAATCGGCACTTCAGCTTATCTGATTTCTTATGCCGCACTTCTACCCTCCATTGGAGTACTGCAGGTAGCCATTGTCGGTGTGCGGTTCTTCGGTCTGGCGCGCAGCATCTTCAGATACCTTGAGCGGCTGGCCAGTCACTCGGTCAACTTCAACATGCTTACCCGTCTGCGTGGTTTGCTTTTTCGCCGATATTCCGACCAATTTCCGTTCTTCTTATCTCAAGATTGGCTCCGGTAAAGTGCTAAGCAGCTTGATTGAAGATGTTGACACGATTGAATTCTTCTTCATCCGGGTTGTAAATCCTCCCCTGACGGCTCCCTGGTTACTGGAGCCGTCACAAGCTTCACTCTTATGGGATTTCACACCCGGACTGGTTGAGTTTGTTTGCCATCTGTTTCTTCGGATCGGTTATCCTGGCTTGTTGGCTTCCTACCTTGCTTGCCAGCTATCCTAGAGATATCCTTCAAAAGCGATCTAACTTACACTCCATCCTGTCTGAATATATCAATGGTCTACCAGATTTAATTGTCAATCAATCCGGGGCTACTTGGTTGAAGAAATCTCACCGGTAGAAAATGATTTCCAACGGGGTGAAATCAAAATTGCCCTTGGCAACTGGCATCTCCAATGGACTCATATTATTGCTTTCCCACGGGAGTATGCTGTTGATTCTGATTGCTGCCGGCACACTCGTACAAACAGGCCAACTGGAAGGCAAATCTCTGGCTGCTTGTGCTTTACTTACCCTGGCCGCTTTTGATGCCCTGCAACCTCTATCTCTGGCTGCGCAACAGTTGATTCTAACCAACCAAGCCTTGGATCGAGTGATGCTCCCGGAACTTTCAAATATCGCTGGCACTTCTCTACCCACCAATTATTCCTCCGGTTGAAAGTCGTCAGAATTGATTCGGTGTGAACAGCTCACATTCCAGAATAATCCTTCCCTGATTTCAGCTTAGATGATATTTCTCTAGACTGGCATTCTGGCGAATGGATCGCTCTTGTTGGCCCAAGCGGAGCGGGCAAAACTACTCTGGCGAGGTTATTGCTGGGATACTGGCAGACCTACACCGGGGAGATCGAATATCGATTCTATGTCTTCAAAGCTACTATCCCCAGAGTGGATTCGATCACAGGTTGCTTATTCAGGGCAATCGGCTATTCTTCATAAATGACACATTGCGTGCAAACCTCGCTATCGCCAGGAACGACCTGCACGAAGCTGAAATGATTACGGCTCTCGAAGTCTGCCAGTTAATGACCTGGTATCCAGAGCTCTTGCCGGAGGGGTTGGAAACACAATTGGGAGAACGGGACGAAATTAAGTGAGGTGAAAGCATCGCAGACTCGACCTGGCCCGGATGATTTTGCGGGATACACCGTTTCTGATTTTTGATGAACCTCTGGCTGGTTTAGATTCAATGACCGAACATGACCTCATCGCACAGCCTACGGGTCGCTCTTCAAATAAAAGGCGTACTCTGGATTACTCACCGCATCTCTGGTCTGGAAGACATGGATCAAATTCTGGTTCTCGACCATGGCATTCTTGTGCAACAGGGAAAGTGGGCCGACCTGGTCAGTTCCGGATGGGATGTTCAAGCAGATGCTATCCATTCAGAACTCGCATCATCCATTGATGCGAATTCGGAACTATCTGTTCGCAGACAAGCTATCAGTTGACGGACTCGTGCGCATCTGCTATATTCAACTCTGAATGTCAGAAGAATTCCGTAAGCCTTTGGAAAAAAATACGTGCACGACTTCGTAGGGAAGCCCGCTGGTTGGTCCCAGGAATAGGTGTAAAGCGCTGGTTAGTTGCTCATCTTCCTGGGTATTACCATGCTGGCCGTCGGTATGGCTTTCATCCTCATTAATATTTACCGCACCGCACCAGATAACTGGATCGCTCCTACCCTGCGGGTAGTTTCTCTGGCTTTCCTACAACGAACCATGCGCGCTTCATTTTTGGCTTGCTCGGCCTGGTATTCACCATTATTGGATTGTGGGGACTGAACCGTTCTCTGCTGCGTCCATTCATTCAACCCGGCAAACCGATTATCGATGCCGTCTCTGAATATCGAAAAAAAGAACGTGGCCCACGCATCGTAGTGATTGGCGGTGGACACGGATCTAGCAACCTTACTGCGCGGTTTGAAAGTATTTACCAAGAACTTGACCGCAATCGTCACCGTGGCAGATGACGGTGGATCATCGGGCGAAATTCGCCGGACAACAGGAATGCTCCCGCCGGGAGATATCCGCAACTGCCTGGCTGCTCTTTCCAACGATGAAGAATTGATGAGCCAACTATTCCAATACCGGTTTTCTGATGAGACCGGTCTGCAAGGGCATGCCCTCGGTAACCTGCTTAATCACCGGTCTGGCAGAGATCACCGGCTCTTTTGAAGAAGCAATCGTCGAAAGCGGCCGAGTTCTGGCTGTCCAAGGCCAGGTGCTGCCTTCGACACTGACGGATGTGAAATTAATCGCAAATGTGGAAGAACCCATCCAGAAGAAAAATATCAAAGTCCGGGGTGAAAGCCGCATTCCAACTGCCAGTGGAAAGGTCAAACGCCTCTACCTCGAACCGGATTCTCCGCCTGCCTACCCACCGGCCATCCAGGCAATCTTATCCGCCGATCTCATCCTGGTTGGCCCGGCAGCCTGTATACCAGTCTGCTCCCCAATCTGCTGGTACCGGATATCGCCTCGGGCAATCCAATCTAGTAAAGGGTTGAAGTTTTATATCTGCAATCTGGCTTCCCAAAAAGGCGAAACCGAAGGTTATAACGGGTTGGATCATGTTGCTGCGATTGAGAAACATGTTGGCGGCCGGTTCTTTGATTTGATCCTTTGTAATAACAATTTCGCCGCGGATATTCCGGAAGATATTGATTGGGTACGGGTGGATGGCGACCTGGAACGGAATTATCCCATCTACCAGGCAGATCTCCTGGATATGGAAAGTCCCTGGCGACATGATTCGAACAAACTGGCCAATGTGATCATGGATATTTACTTCGACCGCACCGGTCCGTTGACCGATCGTGAAATCCCGATGAATGTGTAGGGTGCCGTTCAGCGTTTTTTCTGAACGCACCAGAAATTTGTACCGAGAACCATAAAGGTCGCAATAGTTCTTGAATTAGTTGTCTTCACGAGTACATGATGAGAGCAACCCCGAGTGAGGGGTCGGTGAAACATCTCAATTCAGATCCTTCGTTGTCCCTCTCAGGATGGGAATCCACCTTTGTAATGGCAAGATTAGATAACTTATTCTCTAATATAGTTGTCTGGTCATTTGCCCTCCACAGCTGGATGTGATAAAATTTTACGAATAATTTTGTGTGTCATTATCCATAGCTAGAATAACAGGCTACCGGGCCTGAATCTCACACGTAGATTTCAAATAGAAATCTTTTAATCTCTCAGGAGGTATTTCATGACAGTAAAAGTAGGTATTAATGGTTTCGGACGGATTGGCCGTCAGGTTTTAAAAGCCATCCTCGAAAGAGCTGGCGGTGAATTGGAAGTGGTCGCAATCAATGACCTCTTCGACACCAAAACCAACGCTCATCTGTTCAAGTACGACTCGAACTATGGCATTTTCCCCGGTGAAGTTTCCATCGATGGAAATGACCTGGTCGTGAATGGCAAGACCATCAAAGTCTTCGCCGAAAAAGATCCGGGTGCGCTGCCCTGGAAAGATCTGGGCGTGGATATCGTGATCGAATCCACCGGCCTGTTCACGGATGCTCTCGGTGATCCTGCCAAGGGTAAACCCGGCGCCAATGTTCACATTCACAAAGGTGGCGCCAAGAAAGTCATCATCTCCGCCCCTGCGAAGAATGAAGACCTCACCGTCGTTCTGGGTGTCAATGATGACAAATACGATCCCGCTAAACATCACATCGTCTCCAATGCATCCTGCACCACCAACTGTCTGGCTCCGGCTGCCAAAGTCGTTCACCAGAAATTTGGCATCGTCCACGCTGTGATGACCACCATCCACTCCTACACCAATGACCAGGTCATCCTCGATCAAGGCCACAAGAAAGAAATGCGCCGTTCACGCGCTGCCGGCCTCAACATCATCCCCACCACCACCGGCGCTGCCAAAGCAATTTCGCTCGTCATCCCCGAGCTCAAGGGGAAATTTGACGGTTTCTCCTTGCGGGTTCCAACCCCCACTGTCTCCATCGTTGATTTCACCGCTACTCATCGAGAAATCAACCACCAAGGAAGAATTGAACGCTGCCTTCGTCGAAGCCTCCAAGGGCGAACTCAAGGGCATTCTGGGTGTCACCACCGGCGAAGCTGGTGATCCATTGGTCTCCATGGACTTCAAAGGCGATCCCCGCTCTTCCATCGTTGACCTCCCAACCAATATGGTCATGGGTGGAAATCTGATCAAGGTAGTCACCTGGTACGATAATGAATGGGGCTACTCTTGCAGAACGGCTGATCTGGCCGCGAAGATGGCAAAATCTCTCTAGCTACTTCAGGGAAATGGTCAATCCCAGGCTTTCCTGACCAGGCAGGCGTAACGATCTTCACAGATCGTTACGCCTTCGTTCTTCATTGACCAAAATTTCACCCATCCGGGTGGATCCGATTTGAGGAGGAACTCATGTTCAATAAGAAAACTGTTCTTGATCTGGATGTAACCAAGGCAAAAAAGTCTTCGTCCGGGTTGATTTCAATGTCCCCATGAAAGAAGGCGTCATCAAGGATGACACCCGTATCAAAGCAGCCATCCCAACCATTGAATATCTCATGCAGCATGGTGCTTCGGTGATTCTGGCGTCACACCTCGGCAGACCCAAAGGCGGACCGGATGCGCAATTCTCACTCAAACCGGTTGCGGATCACCTGGCCAAACTGCTCGGTAAACCAGTCGCATTTGTTGACGACTGCATCGGACCCAAAGCCGAAGCTGCAGCTGCCGCCTTGAAACCCGGTGATGTACTGGTTCTTGAAAATACCCGCTTTTATCCTGGCGAAGAGAAAAACGACCAGGAACTTGCCCAGGGAATGGCGAAATTGGCCGATCTGTACGTCAATGACGCTTTCGGTACAGCTCACCGTGCACATTCATCCACCGAAGGGATAGCCCGTTATTTGCCCGCTGCCGCCGGCTTCCTGCTCGAAAAAGAAATCAAATACCTGGGTGCCGCTGTAGAGAACCCGAAACGTCCATTTGTGGCAATTTTGGGTGGTGCCAAGATCAGCGACAAGATTGGCGTCATCAAAAACCTGCTCCAGAAAGCGGATGTGATCTTGATCGGCGGCGGGATGGCCAACACCTTCTTCAAAGCCCAGGGTCTGGATATGGGCGATTCCCTGGTCGAAGCAGATGCGCTTGGAGACCGCAACCGAGATCCTGAAGATTTCAGGCACAAAACTCCGACTGCCCGTCGATATGGTTCTGGCTGACAAATTTGATGCAGAAGCCGCACGTCAAAACCCAGGATACCGGGAATGTTCCTGCTGGTTGGCGCATGCTGGATATTGGACCGAAAACCAGTCCAAGCATTCGCTGAAGCCCTGAAGGGCGCTGGCACCGTCGTATGGAATGGGCCCATGGGTGTGTTTGAATTCCCTGAATTCGCCAAAGGCACCTTCGGCGTTGCTAAAGCAGTTGCCGAAAGTGGTGCCATCAGCATCATCGGCGGCGGCGAATCAGTCGCAGCCATTCAGCAATCTGGCCTGGCAGATAAGATCACCCACATTTCCACCGGCGGTGGCGCTTCTCTGGAAATGTTAGAAGGCCTCGTTTTGCCGGGTGTTGCCGCTCTTCAAGATAAATAAAATTCCGAATCATGCCAAAACACCGGATGGGCTGATGCTTATTCGGTGTTTTTTGTTGATATAAAGTTGTTGCCTGTATTTGTACAGCGATCTAGACTATACTATTCAAAAGTCGCTGATCAAGGAGCGTGCATAATGAAGCTTTCTCCCCGACGTTGGATACTATCTATTACTGGGTATTGGCATCAGTTTATTCATTTTGATACAACTAGTCCCCATAGGCCGCGATCACAAAAATCCTACCGGTGGAACCGAACCAGCATGGGATTCGCCCCGTACTCAGGAACTAGTTCAAGCAGCTTGTTATGATTGTCATAGCAATCAGACCGAGTGGCCCTGGTACTCAAATGTAGCGCCGATGTCCTGGTTAGTTTATACAGATGTGGTGCGTGCAAGGGATGTATTTCAATTTCAATGAATTGACACCCGAGCAAGGCAAAGGGATGGTCAATTTGATGGTGCAGCAAGTAACAGAAATAAAGATGCCGCCTTTGCAATATCAAGCAATCCACCCTGAAGCAAGATTCTCGAAAGCCGAGAGACAAGCGATTATTGAAGGTCTCAAAGCTACCTTTGAGTAGATCGACCATGGAACAAATTAGATCGTTCTGTCGTCAAGATGGTACAGTGCAGTTTGTCTAAATCTGTACTGATTGGAGAAAGGAAGTTGACATGCAAAATAAATGGATCATTTCAATCATCACCTTGATGGTAGCAGCTACAAGCCTGGTTGGTTGTACGCTTCCACTAGGACAACCCACTCGGGATCCAGGCGCTTTTTATACACAGGCTGCCAGCACCATCATCGCAGAACTAACCTACGCCGTTGTGGATACCGCTGTGGCACAGGCAACCCAGGATGCCTTAGCGAGCCCCACTCCAACCTTAACCAATACTCCAGAGCCAACTGCTACGCCGGAAGCTACCTTTACCCCCACGGCAACGGTTGTTCCCCCAACGAACACTCCGGTTCCCATCCCGTGCAATGCCCTTGAATTTGTGTCTGATATCACCATTGATGATGGCGAGGTCATGTCTCCGAATGAAGGGTTCAATAAAGTTTGGAGATTGCGTAACATCGGTACCTGCACCTGGACCACAGATTATGAATTGGTGTTCGTGGATGGTAATCAGATGGATGGTGATAAATCCATCTCTCTCACGAATAATGTATCACCCGGCCGGACGATTGATGTATCAGTTTATCTCACAGCTCCTTCCAAGAAAGGGACGTACACCGGTTACTGGATGCTTCGCAGCAGCGGCGGAAGCTATTTCGGTTGGGGAGCAAATCGGGATAACGCATTTTATGTGAAGATCAATGTCAAATCGAGCAGCCAATCCAGCTACGATACACCGTTCTACTTTGCAGAAGATCTCTGTCTGGCTGACTGGGAGAATGAAGACAACAATCTGCCCTGCCCGGGTGATAGCGACTCGGCGGATGGTTGGGCGATCTGGGTAAAACGCCCCTGGCTGGAAAGAGGCGGTCAGGATGATGAGCCTGCGATCATGATGCACCCCGAATATATAAAAAATGGCGAGATCCGCGGTACCTGGGTACCAATAAATATTGATGACGGTGACACATTCGTCTCTACTATCGGCTGTGTCAAAGACTATGACGATTGTAATGTTGACTTTATTTTGAAAGTCAGGGACGAAGATGGAAACGTGGATACGCTCGGGAGCTGGAATGAAAAGTACGACAAGAAATTGACCACTGTTTCAATTGATCTATCTGATTACGCTGATCAAAAAGTGACCTTCTATTTCATCGTGGATACCAATGGATCTTATAAGGATGACACTGTATTCTGGTTAAATCCTCAGATCAGATAATCGAACAAGAACTAGAACATTCTTTGAGCACCTCTATCTCTCAAGATAGAGGTGCTTTTTTATTGCTTTGAGGAGGAAAACCGGTTCCAGGGGGAGAGTGACCATCAGAATTTATTGTGAGTTTCTCGCCAGACTGCTATAATCATCCCTGATAACCAACCTATAAGAGCGTTGGAGGTACTCTCCAACTGGCTCAGAATCTATCC
>CAWFRQ010000006.1:0-12327 GCA_963818305.1 uncultured Chloroflexia bacterium | reverse complement strand
CTGTAAATCAAGCAGAATCTCTTGCTCGAAGCGGGCGAAGTAATACTCTTGTAGTACATTGATCAATTTGCTGCCCAGCTTGACAGCGATCAACAAGATCACTGCGCCGGCTAACAGGTTGATATTGCGGTTGAGGATCACCTGGTCGGTGATGTAGCGAGTGATGAGTGGTGGCGGGAAAGCAAGGGCTGCTCCAATGGCTACAAAGATCGCGCCAATCAATCCCTTACGCATATGATGCAGGATGAAAGGTTGAATATTGCGCAGATTTGCCCAGCTGGCTGCATAGCCATGGCTGCCGGCGATCTGATCGGTAGAGATGGATCGATTGAGACCTTGCTTGAGGGTAGAGAACCAGCTATTCATGCTGCGTAGGTTTCGTTGGAACCTCATCCCGGATCAAAGCGGCTCGGGCATGAGCTACCTGGCAGAAGTAGGGTGTTTCACCTTCGAGTGAGCCAGTCTCCAGGTGGGCGTGCGCCGGGCACCACAGGCAGAGATTGGAGATTTCGCAGTGGGCACAGGTTGCCAGAAAGCGCGGGTTATCTGATTCGGCTTGTTTGACCAGAGAAGTTAGCTCAGTAATTGCCTGTTTGAGCGGTGTTACCCGCAGGTCACGCATAAATTCAGGTGCATTCAAGTGAAGAGCATAAGCGTACAAAACCATCCGCGCCCACGTTGACAGATGAACTGCCAATGCCGCAACGGAACAAGATGGTGGTCGGTCGCCTGAGCTAATTCGGGTATGATCAATTTGTCTTTTCCATTATCCAGCGATTCCATCCGATTTGGATCGGATTGTTCAAGGGCAACGATTTCTGCGGCAGACATACGCTCGGATTGAATTTCGGCATTGCGGATCGGATCACCATCATAGCGGTAATGCAGAACAGGATCAAATCGATAATAATCTTTGGTTCGGGTTCGGCAAAACTCAGCGATCTGATCCATCTCGTGCATGTTGCCCTTGAGTGCCATCGCTTTCAAGCGAACTCTCACGCCAGCGTCCTGCAAGATATTGCAGTCCGCGCATGAACAGGTCATAGGATCCAGGCAGGCGACTGATACGCTCGTAGGTCTCACGGGTAGCGCCATAGACGGTTACTTCGATATCACGCGGAGGATATTGCTTGAATAAAGCAGCGATGTGTGGATTGATCAGGGTCGCATTGGTGAAAACCGAGACCAATAATCCTTTGCGTTTGAGAGACAGATAGATTTCTTCAAAATCCGGCCGCAAGAGCGGTTCACCACCGGTAAGCAAGCACCAGACCGCACCCAGCTCGACAGCCTGGTCAGCGATGTTGATTGATCTCTGCTAGTGTGAGCTCTTTGGCTTTGGCGCCAGCATCCGCTGGAGGTAGGTTGATGTAGCAATGTCGGCAGTTATTGTTGCAGCGGGCAGTCAGCTCAAAATCGATGAAACAGGTGACCATTATCTTGCATTTTTTGCCATAGTGGTAAATCTTTGAATTTCTTCGAATTAGTTGTTTTCATGATCACCCGGTTTACGAATAGACCGATAAATGGGTCGAAATAAATATTTTATTGGAAAAGGAGAATTCTCGTAAGAAAGATAAGCAATTAGATACCGCAATAAACCGGATGGAATAATTTTGTTCTTTCCCATTTCGTTCGATTCTTATGACCTTGCCAAGAATATCTTCTTTTGAAAAAACCCCATCTTCAGAATCCAGGTTATCACCTTTAATATGAATTTGGTCAACATCAATTCGAGTGATTCTATGAACAATTAGGGGTAAATCGCTAGTGGAGCAGCAAACGACATCTCCAACAGTTAAAGTAGATAGGATTGGTGCAATTGTAATAATATCTCCATTTTGAATAAATGGATGCATACTCCAGCCGAATGCTTGAAATCGAAATAAATGTCCTGAACAAAGAACTGAAAGCAGTAATTTAGAGAAAGATTTGTTTAGGAAATAATGTTTTTCCATATCCAGAATTTTCAAGCAAAAAATTAAATATAGTTGATATAACTTGGATCTAATAAATGGTAAAAATATTTCGGAATTATTGATATGGCTATGATGTGGTGTAATAAGAATTCATTTTATACATTTGGGATTTATATATACAGATTGATGAAATCTGATCAATTTCAAATAATTTAATAACGAAAACAATTTCAAAAGATCAAAAATCAAAGTTCAAATACTAATGAAATAATCCTTAAACATCACTAAAAAATATATGTCGGAAACATACCTGATATATTGATATTAGCGGTGGGCTGAAATCATATTTGGGTCCGCACAATACTTCGGAGAGCCTGGTTTCCCATTTGATTGGCAATTTGCTAAAACACTCTCTTGTGTTGTGCATTTGAACAATAACTTTTAACGTTGGAGGCAGCCAAGTTTTCTTCATACTTCTCTCCGATAATAAATCGCTACCAATATTGGTTCATTCCTATAATATTCCTCGAAATTCCGTTAATTGCCAATTCGAACGATCATTTTTCTTTTGGCTAGTTCTGCAATTAGACTTTCAACATCAATTCTAATTTGATTCGAGTGGGGCATCAAATTCTTCGAAAGTATTTTGAATAATCTGGTCAATAGAATGAGTTCCATCAATTAAATCCCAAATTGCTTTCCCAGATTCATTCATCGAGTATATTTCGTCTTCCATATCACCAATTCCAGAAGAAAGGGGAATTATTAATAATTCCCCTTCAATTTCACGTGATATTAAATCAGTTGAATGGTTCCAGATTTGATCAGAAATGATCCACCTCAGTAATTATTCGCAATCTAAGAACTTCAATTTCTTACCGAAAAATAGCAAACGCTACTTCATTTGAGATTAATAATTAATTTTGAAGAGATACTATTAATGGACGACGGCACAATGGTCACCGACCATCTAACATATATTTGCACATTTCCTAACACACTTTCTTGTGGTGAACTAGATACGATGACTTTAATTTCTGGCGATTTCCATTGTTTTTTCATAAAATACTCCACGATTTACTTTACTAACATCTTTGCTAATATTAACTGTTAAATATTATTAAGTCAACAGATTTTAACCATGCTAAGTTAAGTAGTTTTACCAAATAATTTGGTTTTCTTCTTTCCGAGGATATAGATGTAACAGTGATCAGTAATCATTAGTTTAGTAACCTTCAATAAACGTATTAGTTCAGGAATAATCTGATCACTTTTATCAGATTCCAATCGGTAGACTGAGATATCATTTACAATACTCATTAATGGTCGTTAAGGGTTTGATCCCACCACAGTGGTGTCGTAAAAGGCTTAGTCATATGGGCAAGTAAGGCATTTCTCATTTCGCGTTTATCGCTAAGTTTTGTTAGTCGATTTTGTTGCGATTTCTCTAAAAAACAAATGGCTTTAAGGGGTGCTGAAATTGGAGATACTTGGGAAATATATCCATGATTCCATGTCCCGTAAACTTTAAAAATGCCATTCATATTCCTTACAATATTTCGATCGTCACACAGGATATCAATGTCCGGGAGATTGGATCGTAGGAATTTCCGGATAATTGTTGTTTTCCCAGCTCCCGAATGTCCCACAAACAGAATCCCAGCTCCGTTAATACTCACTGCGGATGAATGAATATTTATTGCTTTCCTGGATGGCAAGAGTTGAGCTAAATAAACTAAGTCTTTTATGAAGTAGGTTAACGAAAAAGAGTTTTCTGATAAATATTTCCTTGAATTTTTTTGGTAAATATCCGCACAGCTGTAATCAGAATTAAATTTTGCTGCCATTCGGTATGAATCTGGTTTGCTATTCCTTGCGATATTGTGATAAATCCATGAATCTTGTTGCCGATAGATTTTCCATGGGGGTGAATTGTATATTACTTGAGAATTCTTGTTCTGCAATGAGATTGGGACAAGAAAAATGATGTCGCAAAATGACAACATCGTTTCCAGGATGATCGACCTCAAATTGCCTAATTGCAGGCGAAAATGTTGTATCAGCAATTGGCAGATCGCTCTCTACCTGGATCGTAATATCAGCTATTTTGTAATAACGAACTAATTGTCATGCCATCAATCCTCACAATCATTTACAGATCAGTTACTGAATAGGCCAATTATACTCACGAAGTAGTTAGATTAGACTTAATTTTCCAAAGATCAGTCTAACATTTAGATGACGGTGCATAGTAAAATCAAAACCAATATTTTGATTTGGAAAATGGGTTGACAAATAAACACATGTCCCTATCCTGGTACGTCCTCAAAAGTAAACCCAACAAAGAAGATTTCCTCTGCGGTCAATTGGAAAGCAAGGAACTGGAGTATTTCTTTCCGCGCTATTCGATTGTACCGGTCAATCCGCGCAGTAGAACCGTGCGAGCATACTTTCCAGGATATATCTTTGTCAGGCTCGATCTGGATGCTCTGGATCATCCCCTGATTCAGTGGATGCCTGGCTCAGTGGGACTGGTATCTTTTGATGATATCCCGGCTAACTGTTTCTGATGCGCTCATTCAAGCATTGAAATCTCGCGTCAGAATAGATACTCAGCAACACAAAGAGGAACGGCTATTTCAAACTGGAGAAAAGGTTGAGATCCTCAACGGTCCGTTTGAAGGCTTTGAAGGGATCTTTGACACCCGATTGTCTGGGGTTGCACGGGTGCGGATTCTGATAGAACTGATCCGGGGTAAACCAGTCAAAGTCGATCTAGCAGCATCTTCCATTCAGAAGAAAAAGCAAAAAAGATAGACCTCAAGTCTTTATCCAAGTCCGATTATTGCTCGGAATAAGGCAAAGAAAATACTTCTTGAGGTATGATACTTCGTTCACCGCCGGGTGGTACCCACCAGAGATGAATATGAGTTGATCCAGTGCGATCAGCAAATCGAACCTTGATCGGATGTTTACCAGCACCAAGGTTCAAGGTCAATGGGTGTGTACTGGTTGGGTGACGGATCATCAATAGCTAACATTCCATCCAAATAAAGTTGAGATTCGTCGATTGATTCCAAACCAAGCTCATAATCTCCACTAACTGGGATATTCAGATAGCCGGTCCATTCGACGGTATATGGTCGTTCGAGCGGAGTATTGTGGTAATAAAAATCAATAAATGGACTGATTTCGGTAAACTTAGGCTCTCCAGTCCAATCTCCATTCGGATAGTATTTCCCCAATAGCCCATGATCAGATACCCGGGAAGTGAAGAGAACGTTGGCCGGGATGGGTTCTACTTTGGTATTACCTGGGGTAATCCAACGCAGGTCGAATTTTGTCGGGGAATTGATTAGCGTGATTTCAATAGGGTGAACTCCTTTTGACAATACAATTCCCTGGTCTGTTGTCTTGGGATACATACAGGTTGAAATCTGGATATGGTCAATCTTCAAGATCGCATCAGTTTGGTCTGGGGAGCAGATCCAATAAAATCCGCTGGTTTGCGCATAGATATTTCCAGTAAGTTGAGCAGTAAATGAACCTGAAGGTTTCGGCAGGGTTGTAAACTCAAGATTCGGATTGTGTAAGACTGAATTCTGCAACTCTACTCCCGCGGATGATAATATCCGCGTTGATAAACCTTGAATGGAATTAATATCAGCCGGGGTGAGGTGGATCTCCAATAAGACAACTGAGCCATCGATCGATTTGTGCTCGATGAAAGATGCGGAAGGATATAGCGCTTTTGCCTGGTCGAATATCGCTCGCCTTTCAGAATCAAGGAAGAAAACTGCGTCTTTGCTGGCGTCCATGATGAAGGGGAATGTCTGGAACGTTTCTATCCTTTGATAACCATTTACGTCAGGTGCCAGGAAGCGGATAGTAGGAGTTTGATAGTTAAAGGTAGATACATAGAATTGCGTATCTGGTCCGAGTGCATTCATTCTTCGAGCAATAATTGTATCGGTCGTAGAATGTTGTGCCCAAGCGTCAGGATTTCTAGCCTGAGTAACAAAGTATTGGTAACCGTTGATGATTCCAGAAATGACAAGTAATGCAACTAATGGAACCAAAATCCAATTTTTAAATTTTCTTTTACCGGTTTGTCTCCAGGTTTCTTGTAACTGATGAATTGGCAGGATAGCCAGGAATATTACAGGGGGTATAGCTCCAATGGAGCGATAGCTCTGGGGTGATTCAAAATCGAGTGAAAATATTCCAGGCAATAAAGTAACCAAGAACCAAACTAGCCAGGAGAAATGACGAGGGTTTTCGAATTTTGAACAGGCAGATACCGATCCCTAATACGAATAGACCGCCTAGCACCATGTCCAGCATTGGCTCACCAGGTATATTGTGGCGTCCGTTATGATCTCCTCTGAAATTGAACATCAGGAGGTGTTCGGATGTAGTCCGTAGAGCAGTCTCTAAACCCTGCAAGGGTGTCCGATCATGGAAGATGGAAACATAACTGGTTCTTTGCCAAAATTCAGAAAAGTGAAAGGTAGCAAATTGAGTGATTGGAACTGAGATAAGAACGGCTCCCAGTAGAAAAACCAAGAGGTGGACATAGTATTTCTTGATAAAAAGCGGGAACTTGATGGCAAAGAAAACCAGAAATATCACTACCACCAGCGGGAATACCCGAAACGAAATATAAAAACAGAGACCCAATCCAAGTCGCGAGGCCAGAGACAAAAAAATCAGCTATCCTAGATGTGCGAATCCCTCGTAACAAAAATCCAATTGTGATCAGCTCAAACAATGGCACGGTGACACCGTGCATTCCCATGCGACTCCAGATGAGATCCCAACGTAGAAAAGCGAAGATGAATGCAACGAACAGAGACGTTCTACGAGAGAATATTTGATTGGCGGTAAAAAAAGCAGCGGCGATGGTAGCAACACCAAAAATAGCACTCACAACCCGAACCGCAAAGATGGTTTGTCCGAATAATCGGATTGATAAGGAAAGTAAAAAAATGAGGTGGCTTGGGAGTACCGGTGATTGAGTGAACACCGGGAAATTGAAGGGGTTCCCAATCATTTCCACTGCACTGAGTGCATGATCGGCTTCATCGTACCAAAAGCCGTAAGGCAGCTCAGCCAGCTTGTACATCCGTAGAAAGAAACCCACAAGGAGAATAAATGCGAGCGCGATCTTTTCCCAGCGATCCCAGGGAGTTATTTTTTGCGTATTGCGTTTCCTGACAGGAATGAGAAAAAAGATTGCATAGGATGCGATCAATAGACTCACAACATGGATCAGCCAGGATATTGAGGTTGGCACCTGGGTAGAAAACAACCAGAAGGAAATTGCACCTACCAATAACGATCCGGCTACCACTGGAATAAACCAACGGGAGAATTTTTCTGGGATGATCGCTTTTACTGGAAGATCCATTCCAATGAAATCTTTTGAAGGTATTAGAGTATAGATAAATAATCCAATACCCAGCACAAATAATGCGACGGAGAGGATTGGCTGTTGTTTTATTGTGATTTGAGCTACGATACTCAAGAGGATAGCTGATACTTGTATGGTGAATGGGCGGATTTTGTTAGTAAGCCATTTCATTCGATCAATATCCAAATCCAAGAATTATTGCTGATCCAGATTGCACTGGTAGCAGATCGTGCTGATGGTGGTTTTCCCCATCAAATTTTTGCCAAATTGGATTGAGGTAATACTATTTAGATCGGTCGCAATTTTTATGAACTGATCCGTTTCTTCTTTAGTGAATGGACGATTTCTGGTTGCAAAAGCTAACAGATCACCGGGCATAAGAGAATTCACTGCGGATGCCTGGTCTTCAGCATGTATGACGATCGGTTTCTTATCTTGAAAATACCAACCGGCAGCGGGGTTGTCTGAACAGAAACCCCCATGATCAAATGAGACGATCACTACTCTTTGTCCGGCTTTGGCTACCGAGCCAATAAAACTGCAGACGAAATAATCATCATTAGCATATTCATTGAGTGAGCCAGGATCCCGAGACATCTGGTAGATTGATTGGAAATTGGCGACAACGACCGCAAGAACGGCGCTGATGATGACCAGATGGGCAATGATTTGAATCGAACGGTGAACCATCCGGGTGACATCAATAATGACCCGTTGAGATGCATCAGCGTCGTTCATTTCCTGGTCAGTAGAATCTTCGCCGGATGCATTATGCGGACGTTCCAGAAGCAAAGGTTGATTTTCCGGCAAAATAACAGTAAAGATCTGCCTTCGGGTTGCGAGCCAACGAATCCAGTTTTGTAATTTTAAATACAGCTCATTTAGCATAAATCCAGCCAGGATTGTCATAACCGGGAAATTGGGTCCCATCCGTCCAATGCGGAAATCATTT
The DNA here is from genome assembly GCA_963818305.1 of uncultured Chloroflexia bacterium. GTDB lineage: Bacteria > Chloroflexota > Anaerolineae > Anaerolineales > Anaerolineaceae > DAIOEK01. The sequence goes on along the minus strand of CAWFRQ010000006.1, from coordinate 4,043 downwards.
GCGAATAAGCCACCCAGTAGAATTGTAAGGATGACGCTGATGGCCAGCGGACGCGAAAACTTGGATATTGGGAATACCAGGTTATAAACCAGGCTGATGGAAAAGAGCCAACCGACAACTGGTAATACAATCGGATCCAGTGGAATAGAAGTAAGAGCGCTTTCCGCAGATGGAAAACCAAAAGAACCTTGGATGAGATTTTGCAGCAAGAAAATTGCATTCGGAGCGATAATCGCCGGTCTCTCACCGCGGTGCCTGAAATATGCTTCCAGAAAGGTTGATCCGGCTGGGTTGGTGACGGTTTGGGCAAAGGTTGGCAGGGCAACCAGGTAGAGTGGAATGATAAAAAGCAAAAGATAAAACCAACGTTTATCCCGAGGTTCACTTTGCGCCGAAGATGACTTTCTAATTGCGTAAAACACCAGCCAACAAAAGAATAAGAATGGCAGGATCCGATATGCAACAAATTCAAACATCAAAATTCCTGCCGTCAGTCCGGCCAGACCATACCAGATTCCCCGCTCTTGTGATGTCTCATCCTCTGCTCGGATGATTAGGTAGAGGAAGATGGTAACCATCGGGATCCCTGCGAACAGTTCAAATGCTGTTCCAGAAAAAATGACAAATATTCGGAGGGTAGCCGTGATGAACGTCAGGATAAGTATTGGAACCCAACTGATCTTCAACTTGCGTAGGGTCAAGACGATAAAAATGAGACCGATGATACCCATCGCTTTAAAAGGTAACCGCAAAGTCTCAAGGCTGTACCCAAGTCCAGATGCCATGCCGAGTGTAGCCAGAATGTTGGTGAAGCGGAACTCAACTTGTAAAAAGTGGTTGTTAATGATTTGAAATGCGTTTGCACCTTGCTCTACTTCTTCAAAGCCAGTCTGATTTGGCGGAGGCAAAAATTGATAGGCAAGAACCCTTAATATAATAGCTAACAAGACAAGCAGCCAACCAGGATGGATCTGATATTGATCTTCGTTTTTGCGGGCATCTTGGCTAAAGTAACCACGACCAGCCACGAAGCAAAAAATCAATCCGAAAACCAACCCTAAGGATTGCAGAAGAACTGTATTTGTTCCTTGCCATGCATCCCGAATGCTTAAGATTGTTAATGCGATCAGCACAGCCAAAACAAGGGTAACAAAGAAAAAAGCACCCTGTTGAGATCTAATTCCAAAATGGGTGAGGATGGATTCGTATCCTTGTTTGCTACCCGGAGTCTTGCTCTCTGCTTCGTTCATCATAATCCATTCAGATCTCAAGTTCTATGCTAATCAGGGATAACTTCAAAAATGGTTGTGGTTTCGGGTGTGTTATCTCCAAAGACAATTTCAAGTTTGCCTTGCTCAACCAATTTTTTGAACTTTTCTAAACCGGCCGCTTCGTAATAAGCACGTTCCAAATCACCGACTATGATATACCTTGCATTCGTTTTGTTGAGATATTGTATAGCAAAACCCAGGTTGTCGGTGTTGTAAAACTCAACCAATTGATTGATTTGTTTTTCAATGTATGCGCCATCAATCAACGAGTTATGCTGACGAATATGCCAGTTCCAGCCGATGACCGTGGGCAAGCCAGTGTGGATTGAAAAACGGGAACCCCAACGATATTCCGTGGAATGCCCCTCAATGATTACTGGTGAGCCCTGAACGTTATCCTGCAGCCAGATCATGGCCTCGTAATCTTTACCGATGAATAACTGCCTTCCGTCATCATCATATATCGCAGGATCCGATCCATCGATACTACCGAGCATAAAGGCACTTCCATCTAATGTATGCGGCGGATTCTCGATCCCTGGCCATCGATCTGCCTTCTTTTCACCGGTTGCCAGGTAAGCGTAGCTTAATGAGAGCAAAACAAGCACGGTAGTGATCGGAAGCCATGCGATTGCGACTAGCTTAGGCCATTTGGATAGTCTGGATAGTAATATGTAGAGTGCCAGGCTACCAGCAATTCCAAAGTAGAACCAGGCTTCGATGTACATTCTGAAGACCATATTTGCCCGGCCAGAGTCTCCCTTAAGGACAACAACTTCAACCAGACATGTGAGAAGCAGACCTATGGTGTAAATGATCCATGCTGAACGCATGAGCAAGTGTCTGTTTATGTTTGAAGAATACTGCAAAAATCACTCCCCACAGCATCCAGATAGCAAACACAAGCACCGGGTATTTGAGCTTCCAGAAAAGAATGGATAATCCGATGCTCACAATCAATGGGATAGCAAATTTCAGTTTAGTCTGCCAATTGGATTTGGGCCAGTTATCAAAATATCTCGCAATGTCGAGAGCACAGTTTTGAATAAACAAACTGATCATGATGAACGTGATCAAACCATAGACTACGAAATAATCCAGTAACGGAGTTCTAGCGCCTTTCCATAACTCGATCGAAGCATATTCTGTTTTGAATAAGCTCGTGAAGGGAAGGTAAAACAATTTGGCAAGAACCACATATCCAAGGATGAGACCGAGAATGGCAAGAAAGTCTGGCCTTCTTATTCTTGAGTAAGAATGCCAACTACTCCAGATTATGGTAAGACAGGTTAGTCCGAGAAATGGATAGAAATCCCAGGTGTGGGCTGCCTGGAAGAACCCGATAAAGATCGCTCCCAGGATAAGATTAAGAAACTTCTCTGGCCATTCCATTCGAACGAGTGGATAAACGAGTAACGAGAGAATCCAACCGAGTGCTAGAGCATAAAACAACATTGATAGCATATGCGGATGCATGTCGCCATACAAAAATGTAAAGTATGGGAATTCAGCAATCGGAGTATCTTCTTTACCGTTGAGAATTGGCCGAGAGGCTTCAAAGTACCACATACCATGATCACCAGGCAATTCAGCTTCACCTGTAAGTACCTGGATCGCTCCTTCTAGCTCCCCGCCACTTTCTCCATCGTCAGGGTTTTCGTCATACCAACCAAGCGGAACCATTTCAGGCATATGCTTAATGAATAATTTGACCTCGTAGAAATTGCCAAATAGAATCACCGAAATCATCGCAAAACTTGCCGCAAAGTATGCCCATTTTTTCGTGAGAATTTCATGTTTGGTTTGTTTTATGGTTTCAATAGCCAGAGGTTTACTCTGATAAAGTTTTGTGTTATTACCAAATATGGAAACCAGATTAAACCCGATACAAAAAACACCAATGCCAGTCATGGCATACCAGCTGGGTAATATCAGGTTGTATGCAATCGAAGGAATAATTCCTGTCAGTTTGGTTGGGATTGCAGCCAGGACATAGCCATAGTAGTAATAATTAATATACCTACCTGCAAACCAGGGATTTTCTGGTGGGAAGTAAACCGTTTTCAGTACTGAGTTGAAAAATGCAAAATCCATGGGTTTTTCGCCACCCAACCAGGGCTGCCATAGATCAGGATTACCCAACCGGATAGATAGCATGAACAGGAACACACCAAGGAATACAGCTTCCACGATCAGGATGTGTTTCCATGAATCGCGCAAATATTGGATAATCTGTTGCTTATATCGGTACGCAAAATGAATACTAATCGCAGTGATTAATCCAACAGACAGGAAGATGGAAAATCGGGTAAATGCAACCAGGTTAAGACTGCTCAATAACCAGCTTATCCATCCGACCAGGAGTAATGCTGCCATACGGGCAAGTGGATAACCTTTATCAGGTAAACCTCTAAAAAATATAAATACGATTGGGAAAACCAGCCACCCAAGAATCAGCAGTAAGATGTACCAAACGATTGTTGCAAGAAATTGGTTGCCGTTTAAAATGGACAGACGGTCAAACATATCAGACCAGGTGCCGCCAGCCTTTTGAGCAGCCAGCTTGATTGGATCCAATTGCATCGCTGTGGGTGCTTTGGTGAACGACATCGGATTTTGGAATAAGACTTCATCTAAATTGACACTGTTAAGTAAGTCTTTTACATAGTCTAATCGAAAAATCTTGAGATTTTTTGAAGATGAAGACTTTTGGATGATCATATACTGTGAAGGATTCGTCTGCGCTTTGATCATTGATTTCGAATGGGCCAA
>CAWFRQ010000005.1:0-154610 GCA_963818305.1 uncultured Chloroflexia bacterium | reverse complement strand
ATAGAAATACCTATTCCCAGCTTCTTGACTTGGCCATTTCAGGTTGAGTACCTGAGAGACCATGCTAAAAGCTATCGAAAATATTATGCAGAAAGCCACGACTTTTGTAAATTTAGTAAAAGTTAAATCGAGATTTTTATTAATTGGATTACCTGAATAATTTTTCTTCATAGATCAGTATTATTTTGGACGATTGAAATTCGAGATCCCACAAGCATCGAAATTCGCCCAATTAGTTAACAGAAATTGCCCAACTAAATGTAATTTGCATAAATTATGCTCATAAAATCCTAACATGGTTTAGTTATTCTTTTGCCATTCTTCGATTTCTTTCATCTTTTCCGTGTCCATAATCAATTTCGAAGGATCTAATGCTGTAGCATTGTATATTGCAAAGAGATCATTCCAGGTAGAAAAGTTTGGATCATCCCTGTGGTCTGGCAGAGACACCATTTGTAAAATATCCTCTCCTATAGCAATGGAAATTTTTTTTGCACCATAGTCATTTAGATGATTCATATCTAAAAAGTCAGTCCTTAGGTCCAAACCGACTTTGTTGATTTCATCGGGGAAAGAATAATCAAAATAAGGAATCTGTTTACCTGAAGTGTATTTTAATAGCGAATTATAAGAACCATCATCCCAACTCAACCTGGGTAAGGTAACAAAGATTATCCTGGTGTTATTTTTTTCGCACAATTGAATGAGGCGATCGTAATAGTTTTTTGCATTTTCTCCTAATGGGGTCAGGCTATCCATGACCTCCATATATCCTTCTGGATATTCAAGGGGAATAAAATAAGATATATTCGTCTGCCCTTTCGTATCTATTACATGATTTAAATTGAAAGGTCTATAGTCTTCCTCTGACAATTCCATCCAGCGATCGTGATACCGGATTATTGGAAAAAGAAAGCTGGCTATGGTTAACTCACTATCTTCTTGCCAGAATTTATAAATTAATTTTAGTTTCCTTGTGGATAATGGGATTGGATCAACATACTTTCGTATATGTGCTTCATAATCAGAATAATCATACTCCCTCAACATAACTATTCCATCTAGAACCACCAATTTTACTTTTTGTGTTTTAAGGGCATCTTCGATACTCTCGTAAATTGCGAGAGGCGATTGATTACTATTCGCCAGAACGTAACTTGTAAATCCATATTCATTCCATAGGACAAGAGGTGAAATTCCTCTGTAAAAGGAACTGCTCCCAACGAACAAGACATCTATTGAATTCTTTGGTTCGGAGTGAAATCTTATTTCTGTAGCAGTTCTCCCAGGCCATTTCTTCTGGAGAATAGTGGAGGCTTCGTTAAAAAGTAAACAAAAAATGAAAATAAATGTTACAGCCTTGTAAATTTTATGGCTACCAGGTTGCATAATTCATCAAAATCCTTTGTATATAAAGCTGGCTTCATCGTAAGCGATCCCGTAGACTCCAAAAATGATAACCGCGAAAATTAGGGCATAATAGAAAGCCCACCTAACAACCAGTATCTGACCAGCAAGCCCTTCCCTGATCTTGATACCTTTTTCTTGAAGGATTTCAATTAGAAACATAACAAGGAGAGCAATAATTAAAACCGTAATCTGTTTGGGATCCAAACCTAACGGTATTGGTTTATCAAAAATTATTGTCAGGTCAAAGCCAGTAATCGAGCGTTTGATCATTCGCAACGCCGTTAATAAATCGTCTGCTCTGGAGAAAAAACGGCCAAAGATAACAGAATTAATGTGCCGATAACTTGGAAAAGCTTCCAAATAAATACGTTTGTAGGGATGCCCATTTTTGAGATCAAGTTGCGGGCAGGTTGCTCAAGTATCATTCCAGTGATGATTAATCCACCGTTATAAAGACCATACACAACGAATTTCCAATTGGGTCCATGCCAGATTCCAATCACCAAAAAAGTGATGATCATGGCTAATAATGTGGGGATTTTTTTTCCAATCTCGTTGCCAAATACTTTGCGAGTGGTTCTACCCATCTTTGCAAAAGATTTGGATAGTGATAATGGGTAAAAAATATAATCCCTTGTCCATGAACTTAATGTAATATGCCAACGACGCCAAAAGTTCTCAATAGAATTAGCAAAGAATGGCCTCGCAAAGTTATTCGTCAGAGTGATCCCTAATCCTTCAGCTACTGCTCTGGCAATATCAATGCCGCCAGAGAAATCAGTGTAGATTTGAATACAGTACATCAAGGATCCCAATAGAAGAACCAAGCCTTTATATTCCTGTTGATTATCGAAGATGGTATTAACAAGTATCGCAACCCTATCTGCGATCACCAATTTCTTGAACAAACCCCAAAAGAATAATTGAAGTGCATTTTGAATTCTGGGCAGGTCAAATTTTTTGGGTGAAAAAAGCTGGTTTGCCAACTCATCATAACGGCTGATAGGTCCTTGGACCATTTGTGGAAAAAACGAAACAAAAAGTGCAAATTTACCCAGGTTTTGATCAGGTTGGATTTTGCCCCGATAAACATCGATCAGATAACCACATGCCTGGAAGGTGTAGAAGGAGATTCCCAGAGGCAAAATCCAACTTGTCATCTGAAGTTGGAAATCTGGCTTAATTAGCTGGATTACAGAAGAAAAGAGGATAAAAACATACCAGAGTATTTTAGTAATGCAAGGATACCAAAATTTAAAAGCAGTGCGATCGTAATAATTTGCAGTTTTGATCTCTTGGCAGTTTTCAGGATTTGTTGCTTCGAAGTAAGAGTATTAGTTGAATCCAGGTTCGCAATGCTCGTCAAAGACGACGCATTGATCTTCCCTATAGCCTGGCCAGAATAAAATATCACTAATGTGGTAAATATGAGGTATAGAACTAGATACGTATTTCCTGCAAGATAAAAGACATAGCTTGCTATCAGCAAAACGACCCACTGCCATTTTTGCGGAATTAAATAGTAGATGAGGAATACGATGATTAAAAAGAAGAAAAATAAGGAGGAGATAAAATTCATGAGTTCCTTACAAAGCAGACTTGTAAACTATGCATCGTTTAATAAGCGCAATACAAGCTGGTGGATCGCTTGAGGAGAATTAAAATTCTCAGGTGTGATATTTTCTACTCCAATTTCAACTCCCATTTGATCATCAATTTCTCCAACCAGAGAGATAATATCGAAGAGAATCTAGAATGCCTTTATCAATCAATTGGTTTTCTGAACGAAAATCGATCTCTGGATGTAAAGTTTCTAATATCTGGATAATTTTTTCCATCACCATTTTCCTTAAGCTATAGATTCCTTAAAAATTTGCAACAACTCTATTCTGAATTCATCTTTTTGTATCAGAATATGAATTATCTACCAGATTTACATAAGAATTCAATGAACCTATCTGATACTGTTGGATATGATACTTATTCCAAGTGTAAATCTTATCATTGTAAATTACTCTGGGTTTTCCGAAAATTTCTAATGGACCATAATCCATTGCCCGTAAAAAAGCAGATATTTGTTTACCACTCCAATTTAGATCCAGATATCCAGAATTGGGTATCTCCCAAGAATAGTGTAAGGCGCGAAGTTTCTGAATTCAACTGTCTTCTCGTTTTGGCTTTACCTTCCAATAAATCACCTATGATTGCGAGATACGCATCGAATGCTAGTTGCATCTGAGCTTTAAACAAATCAAGTGATGTCATTGTCTCGCTTATTTGAATAGATTTTTGGATAAGGATATTTCCTGCATCAACTTCTTCTGTCACTAAGTGCCAGGTGATACCACTTTCCTGATCTTGGTCGAAAATTGCCCAAGCTTCAGCATTTCTGCCCGGATGCGCTGGTAGCAATGCCTGATGCAAATTGATTGCTAAGTATTCCTGTTTTTCGAGGATTATTTTGGGTATGATTATTGGGTTAACTGCACTAATAAGAAGTGTGGGACTATTCACTTGAATTAGATGTTCGAATAATTCTTTTTTGAGAAGATGATTGTATGGAATTTGATTTATTTGAATCAATCTTGTAAGGAAAGATGAACTTTTAGGATTAGTATCGTATACATTCACGTGGAGTCCACGCAATTTTAGATCTTGAGCGCATAAAGCGGCTAATTTTCCTGTGCCTAAAATTATTGCATTCCGAATAGTCATTTTTTACTTTCAAAATATTGTTTTGTAATCAATACTCGATCAATTTTAGCGTTTTTATTCATAGGCAGCATGGTCGAGTGGATTAATCGGTTTGGGAGCATATATTTCGGCAGATATTTTTGTAATTCCAATAAGACATCCTTATCTTGATTTGTTTGTGATTGATAAAACAGAATGATCTTTTCTAGTTCTTGGTCATAAATGCAGAAACCAACATCGATAAATGCAATGGAATTGACAAAGGTTTCGATTTCACCGAGTTCAATACGGTGTCCCATGTGTTTGATCTGATTATCTGCTCTGGTCAGGAAAAGCAATTCCGAGTCCGAGTTGTACATTCCGATATCACCAGTTCTATAAATCAACTCAGAATATTTTTTATTGAGTGGGTTTTGGCAAAACCTTTTCTTCTCTTCTACCGGGTTGTTATAGTAACCTAATGCCAATGATGTTCCTCTAACGCAGATCTCACCTTTTTCACCGGGCTTGACCGGCTCATTCTGAGAGTTGAGTACCAGGATTTCCGTATTCTTAAAAGGGATACCAATCGGTAGCAGATCAGTATCGGCGTACTCTTTTCTTACAATATGGAATGTGCAATTACAGGTGATTTCTGTTGGCCCATATAAATTGACATACATTGCATTTGGCAATGTAATTTCTCCAGTAATTCAATACTTTATTGGGCATGACTTCACCAGAAAACATGATGACTGGATAGTGTATTTGGAATTACTGATTTGAACGACTTTAGATTGGCAATGATCCTGAGCGCCGAGGTCGCCCAAATAATGGTAGATACTTTTTCTGAGTTAAGAAATTCGATGAGCTTGATCGGGAAGGAAAAAAATGATTTTGGAATAATCACCATACTTGCGCAATTCGATATGGTTAGATAGATATCTTTGACTGATACATCAAAATCAAAAGGCGCCTGATTCCCGATAATCATATCAGTTGAAAAGGGGAATGTGGAATTAAATTGTTCAATGAGATCAATCACAGAGCGATGACAAATTAACACACCCTTGGGTGTACCAGTTGATCCTGAGGTGAAAATTGAGTAGAGCGGATCAGTATCTATGTAATTTCTTCTGATTTCATCTAATTTCGTTTGATTGATGGGTGGGTCTCAATATCTTCGTACGGGATAAATTTTCCCTCGAAATCCAGTTTTTCGACGATGACAATTCCGTCTTTTTCCCCCAGGATTATTTTAAGATCTAAGGTATCAATGATCAGTCTGAGTTGATGAACTGGTAAATTCATATCCAAGGGAACGTAAAAATTACCGCTATAACAAATGCCGAAGAACATGATCAGACTTTGAACATCGCGATCGATAAAAACTCCGATGGGTTGATTCTTCATGCCAGGCAAGGTATCAGCAATCAGCGAGCCGATTTGTTTGGCTCCATTAACCACATCGCAATAACTAACCGATGAGGAAACGTCTTTAAAGAGAACTTTATTCGGCAATTTTAGTGCGGATTTTTCCAAATAGTCTAATACATTTGTGATCATTCCGATCCCCGCTAGTAGAATTTGCCCAATTTTACTACAAATATCTAACCCAATATCTCATGAAAAGCGCAAAGCTCCTTGTCAGAAGGAGCTTTGCGTCAAGTCATTCATATTTTGATTATTCGGTTTTTCCGGCTAATTCTTTGAGTTTCATGGAAATTTCCCGGTACTGGATCTTGGATATACCCAGTTTCTGGCGGATTTTGTCCACATCTACACCCGATTTGTAATCGATGAGCACACTTGTCCAGCGGCACATATCGAATGAAAGATGTTTTAGCAATCCGGCAGCTTCACCCAGATCTTCCAATATGTATTCCAATCTGCGAGGTGACCAGGGGAATAGTTTATCTTTGAGGCGATATTGAGCGGCATATTCCTGGTAAGCTTCCTGCCATTTTTCTGATAGTTCTATCTTTCGTTCTTTGAATCTATATGCAGGATTTGCATAACGGATGAACAAGGTGGCAGGTCCTTCCTTCGGAAAATCCAGGTGATTCAAGTCGATTGCCAGGCACTCGCCTTTTTTGATTCCCGTCTCTACCAGGAGTCCGAACAGAGCATACGGGCGGGCATCCTTCCGGATGGCATTGCGGAGTTGGTTGCTTGCTTCATACAGCAACTCAACCTCATCACTGGTGAGCACTTCAGGGAGTGGACTGATCACCGATTGTTGTAGCACTTTCTCAGCCGGGTTAAGCTCGACCACCCCATTTTTATGCAGCCAGCCGAAGAAGGATTTGATAGAGGTGATTCTACGCGAAAGGCTCTTGGGGCTACAGGGGATGGTCCGGCCTTTTTCCAGCCATCGGACATACTGATTCAAGTCCTCAGTGGTGATTCCGCCCAGCGGTTTTTCGGGCGCAAGGTAATCAGCCAATAATCCGATATCTGCGCCAAACGCCTTGATGGTGTGAATCGACCGGTTTTGGTCTTCAAGGAAGTATTTCCAGGCGTTAATGGCGGGTGGTAGCGGCATGGATGATGTGATGTGAGCTGATTTAATTGAGTTATTCATACTATTTTCCTCCATCTGGTAGTGCGCATAGTTATAATAGCAATTCTGGTTGGTAGAGTCAAATCCAATTTTCTTTGGTCATAAGCACATCATTTCGATCTATGTTTGTGCCTCCATTTTTAGACTGCCGCGAAAAGCAGATTCACCTGCCGTTCGGTGTGGATGGCGGAATCCATCCAAAGCTGGCAATTAAGTCTTTCTGCCAGTGAAAATACATTTTCTTGCAGATATTCTGAAAACTCATCCAACTCTTTTCCAGGCAAAACTTCAGTTTCTGCCCGGGTCGTAGCTTTCCACAAGACACTTTTCTTCCCATCCAGCTCTATCTGAAGCGCCAGTTTGCTCTGAATACTGGACTGATTGGGAGTAATGGATAGGAGGGAATTCAAGATTTTGTTCACAACAGGTTGAATCTCATGGTAGCTGCCTTGAATTGGCGGCAAGTTCTCGGGATTTAACATCCGAACTTCCAGGTGGCGGTCATGAATGAGCTGCTGGTAATCTTGGAAGGAATCCTCGATCACTTTTTGCAATGAGACCGTCGGATTTGATACCATTTCTTCGGGTTGGTGAACACCAGCTTTTACTTTTTGGTCAATTTGATCAATGGATTGATGAATTTTCTCTGCAGCGGTATGGATTCTTTCCAGGAAGCGCTGCTGCATGGTGGTAAGCGTTCCAACAGATTTGCTTGCAAGTAGATCGTGATATCCGGTGATGGCAGAGAGTGGTGAAAGCATTGCATGCAGATCAGATCGGATCTGATTGAAAGCGTCTAAAGTATCTTGGTCTGCCTGATGAGGTGGAATTCAGCGAGGAACTGGATGCTAATTGTTCGATTTGTATCTTTAAAGTTCGTGATCTCATATAGAAGCAGATCATTTTCTGCCCGGTAGATTTGGTTTATCTCTGCAACCGGCTGCAGAAAAACGGAGGTTCTGCTTATTGGAGTAATCTCTTCTGCTGGTGCGATAGGCTCAATAGCAGGGACAGATTCTCCAGTCGCTTCAACTATCCACTCACCTACTGTATCCACAGCGGGTTCGGGGCGCTCTTCAATCTGGCGAACTTTTTCTTCCAGGTCAGCTGCATGCAATACCCGGGATAATATTTTTGCTACTGCATCGCTGATCGCGATTAACTGTGTCTGGTCATTTTCAGACCAGGTTCTGCCCGAATAGGGCGAAAGCACCAGGATCCCGCCCAGGTTTTCCTGTTCAGATGATTGAACGGGCACAAAACAATATGGAGCTGTTTGTACAATACCAAGCGTCTCTAATACTTTGCGACTGGTACTCAATACCTGATCCGTTTGGTTGTTTCGATGAGGATGGTTAGATTGCAGACTAATTTTGAGCTCAGAAAACTCATCTTCTGGGAAGATCAATCCGGGGACTATCTCTTCTTTCACCCTATTGAAGCCTTCATAGCAAGTAAGATTGCCATTTTCAGGCGAACTGACCAGGTAGCAGAGATCAGCAAGAACAGCGTGTGATACCGCCCTTGCTACTGCCAGGGGGATCTTCTCGGGGCGCGATTTCGCAGCTAATGCCAGGAAAGCATGCATCGCGATCCCAGAGAGGGGTTGATCAATAGGTAAATCAAACATAGAGTCGGTCATATGCGTATAACTATGTAATATGACTTTGCAGGTTTCGTGCCAGGGTGCGGATAGCTTATTTTTGGGGGTTTTTAGGGATCCTGCTAAGCAGCAATCTTCGAATTGGATCAGTTTATTAGTAGTTCGCAATCAAAAATCGTGGTTCCCCCATAGAGAGAACGATAAGGATTTTAATTAACTGCGAATTGGAATCCAAAACGATGGTGTGGAAGATTTGCTTAAAATAATCGAGACTGTGGAACCAGGCATTCCGGTGATTCAAAAGATGGATTATTGACGCGGGGAGTGACAGCGAAATATTCCATTTCTTCCGCTGGATACGGGAGTAGTAATTGTCTGGCTGCATCCATAGTCAGAGTAGGATCTAACCAATTCCACATTTTGGTTTTGTCCAGAATTACCGGCATTCGGTCGTGAAATTCTGCAATCAATGGATTTGCAGCGCAAGTAATGATGGTTGTAGATTGTACCTTCTCCCCTGCGGGAGAAAGCCATTCTTCCCAGAGTCCGGCAAATGCAAATGCATTTTGGTTTTTCAGGCGGATTAAAAGTGGTTCTTTGCCTGTAGCTCTCTTGCGCCATTCATAGAAACCGGTTGAGATGATGAGGTTTCTCCGTTTTGCCAGAGCATTCTTAAAGGATGGTTTTTCATGCAAAGTCTCAGAACGGGCATTGATCATTTTGCTGGCGATAGATGAATCTTTTGCCCAGGAAGGGATTAACCCCCAATGGAAATATTCCAAAACTTTATTTTGGGCATCTCGAACTGCAGCAACTTGTTGGGTTGGGGCAATATTGTAACGGGGTGAGTATTCCTCAGGGACACCGCCCAGGTCGAACTCTTCTTCCAGATCACCGGGTTCCAGGATGAGTGTAAACCGTCCACACATGATTCATCTCCTGAAATTGAAACGAATTATTTATGAATGATTATCCCATAAGCGACTGTGTTTAACCATGATATGCTTGAGACATCTTCTACCGTCAGGGGAGTATGCTAACTTGACAGGCATACTTCAATTACTGATAATTATTCTATCTTACTTTACCGAGGGAACTATATGACAAAACCACTTGTGGAATGCATTCCAAATTATTCTGAAGCCAGACGGCCAGAAGTGGTTGAACAAATTCTCCAGTCGTTGACGGCAGTTCATGGAATTCAAATCTTGGACACTCATTCAGATACGGATCATAACCGTACAGTAGTAACGTTTATCGGGGATCCAGCCGCGGTGGAAGAAGCTGCGTTCCAATCGATAGCAAAAGCTTCCCAGTTGATTAATCTGGACGAACACACCGGCGAACATCCTCGGATCGGCGCTACAGATGTAGTACCCTTCGTACCGATTAGTGATGTATCGATGTCTGAGTGTGTCGAGATGGCTCGCCGACTGGCTAAGCGAGTTGGTGAAGGATTAGGGATTCCAGTTTACTTATATGAAGAAGCGGCGGTTAAACCGGAAAGACAAAACTTAGAAAACATCCGCAAGGGTCAGTATGAGGGTTTGAAGGTAGATGTTCTGACGAATCCAGAACGGAAGCCTGATTTTGGACCCGCGATGCTGGGAAAAGCCGGCGCAACGGTGATAGGAGCCCGGCACCCATTAATTGCTTTCAATGTGTACCTGACTACCGATGATGTAAGCATTGCTCAAAAAATCGCGAAATCGATGCGCAATTCATCCGGAGGATTCCGCTTTGTTAAGGCGATGGGAGTTCTGGTGGAAGGTAGGGCACAAGTCTCAATGAATATGACCAATTACCGCCAGACTCCACTGGGAAGGGTGGTCGAAACCATCCGCAGAGAAGCCCAGCGATTTGGAGTTCACATTCACCACACCGAACTGGTTGGTTTGACGCCATCGGAAGCATTAACAGATGCCGCAGTCTGGTATTTGCAATTGGATGCCTTTAAACCTGAACAAATCCTTGAGTCGCGCATGGTGGATGCCCTGAAAAGTACTTCATCACACGAGGTTGATTTCACTCAGGGTCTGGCAGCAGGCACACCAACCCCGGGTGGTGGTTCCGCTTCTGCTTATGCTGGTGGAATGGGCGCCGCTCTGGTGTGTATGGTTAGCCGTTTGACGATTGGGAAGAAAAAATATATCGAAGTCGAACCCGAAATGTGGGCAGTATTAGACCAGGCTGAGACTTTGCATAAAGATTTTCTAGCTCTGGTCAGTGAGGATTCGGCTGCGTTTGATGCATTAATGGCTGCGTATAAATTACCTCAGGAAAAACCAGACGAACAACTCAAACGGGCAGAAGCGATCCACTCTGCAACGATCCGTGCCGCAGAAGTGCCATTAGAAGTATGTAAAAAGACACTGCAGGTAATGCGTCTTGCACTAAAGGCTGCCTCCATCGGGAACATCAACGCCATATCAGATGCTGCCAGCGGTTTCGCGATGGCTCGGGCTGGCCTCACTGGCGCAGGCTGGAATGTACTGATTAATCTAAAGGGAATGACCGGATCCGGCGTGATAGAGTCGATGCGTTCAGAGTTGGAATCTTTACAGCGTGATGCTGATTTATTAGAGCAGGAAATGCGGAACTGTATGACAACCCGTGGTGGTATTTAGGTGAATTTTGTGAAGGAAGTGCTCTTCAGGTGGGTTGCTCTCGGATTCTTGCTGCTCAATAGCTGTTCTCCTTTGGACGCAAGTTCAGACAATTCCCACGTAGTAGAAGATGCTGTTGTCACAACTGAAGTAGAATCTGACGGACTACCAATACCGGATCTACCATCCGACACCACACTTTCACCCACCGTTCAAAAAAATGTGGAGATTACCACAACCCCGGTCATCTACCCATCCGGCACCGATTGGCAGATACTTCCTGGTCATTTTGTGTTGTCACGCCCGATCGCTGATGAAAATAATGACGCAATCGAGCGGTCATACGCGTTCGGAAGTACCCTGAACGGGGAGAGGGATGTGCATCACGGAGTAGAATTTACCAACACCATAGGCACACCGGTTCTGGCCGCGGCGGATGGGATTGTGATTGCAGCTGGTTCAGATCATGAAAACATATACGGGAATGGGCCCGATTTTTATGGCAACCTGGTTGTGATCCAACACAACTTGAACAACGTGGAGAGTCCCCTTTATACCCTATACGGACATCTTTCAGCGATCCAGGTTCAAATTGGTGATCAGGTCAAAGTTGGTGATGCAATCGGTCAGGTCGGTAAAAGCGGCAGAGCCATGGGAATGCACTTGCATTTTGAAGTCCGAGGCGGAAACGGCAGTTATTCCGAGGTGATGAACCCAGAGTTGTGGTTAGAGCCGCATCCTGGGAATGGCGTATTGGTAGGGAAAATTATTAATCCAGAAGGTGAAATTCGTTTTCTCTCTGGGATTAAAGTAGAGTTGATTACAACGGCCAAAAAACCGCCTACTTATCGCCCGGAACCGTATGGTGATCCAAATCTGGTGAGGGATCAAGATTTTGATGAGGTTTTTCTGGTCGGAGATCTGCCAGCGGGTAAGTACCGGGTATCTTTTACGCCATCCAGCCTCGTCCAGGTTGTCGAAGTAGAAATTCTACCCGGGTTAGTGACTGATGTAACGCTGCATTCAAAAAGATAGACTATTAGCCTATCTGTAAGCTTTTCAAAAGAGGATCATGTGATCATTCGTTGGTGGAAAAAAAGTCGAAATAAGATCGATTACAACATCCGCCAATTGCTGAGGTGGAGACGTCCTTTCCAGCCCTTGTCGGCAGCCCCTTCAACCAATAATCTACCAGCTCAAGGGATTAAGGAATTTTCAGATCGGGCAAAGTCGATAGCTGACCGGCTGATTTCCACTTATCGTTTTGACGAGTACAAACACCAGACAAGCGCAGGAAATTTTCGAGAAAACCTGTTTTACATCCATATGTTGGAGACTGCCTGTTATCAGGGCAAGATCAATTTGACAGACCCATTGGTTGTATTTGATATTGGCACATCACATTGGTTTTATGCACATGGGCTTTCGGCTTTTCTTACCTGGTATCAGGCTGCTGATTTCAGGGAGGATGTTGAAAGTTATTGGTTTTGAAAATGATCCGTACCGCGTGTATGCCGACTTCCATTCCCGTATCGATCATGCCTTAAAAAATTGCGCCGGTCTGTCCGGTTTTGAATTTATCCCGCATGGATTTGAACCACAGCCTGCTCAGGCTGATCTCGTGACCCTGTTCTTTCCTTTTGTTTTTGAGAGCTGATCATCTGGATTGGGGATTACCCAGCAACAAGTTCTCACCTGCCAAACTGATCTAATTCCGCCTGGTCGAGTGTGAAATCTGGTGGAAGTATGATCATCGTGAACCAGGGAGAAGCAGAACATCATAGCCAGATGAAATTATTAAAAGAGCTGCAAATACCAATCAAAGCGAAAGTGAAGATGGACGATGCGCTCTTCAAATACGATTTGGATCGATATTTATTGGTGTGTGGCCCACATGCTTAACTGATCAAAAGGATGAAAAATGGATGATCCCGTACCTGCTGAGGTCGGAGAAGAGCTATTAAAAACAACCCTTGATTGGATTGAGGTTCTTTCGAACCAGGTAGGACCGAGACTGGCAGGGAGTGATGCGGAAAAATCTGCTATGCAGCGCATTGCCGACAGTCTCATACCCTTAGGGTACACAGCCAATTGGCAAACTTTTTCCTTTCCATCCGTCCCCAGATATTTGCCATACCTGGCGATTGCCGGTTTCGTTTTTCTCATTGGAGCATTTTTACCAGGTCCACTTCAGCTTATCCTGATCGGATGTCCTTTTCTGGTTGCGGCCCTGCCCGAGGTGAATTATTTTCTAGCTAACCTGGTTAAGCGGAAAACCGTTTCTCAAAATTTGCTTATTACGCCATCAAGTAAAGATGTGGGTGACCTGGATTTTCTGCTCGTCTCTCATGTTGATTCTGCTCGCACAGTTCCTGTTGTGCCCTCTATCTTGAAGCCATTATTCATGAACCTGATGTCTGTACTTGAAATTTGTGCCTGGCTGGCAGCGTTGATCGGGATGTTATGGATCACATTCCCAGCACTGAGTGATTCAACACAGCAAATATCAAAAGTATTCCTCCTGACAATCGGACTCCTGTTCATCGTGATTGATTTTTGGCAGCAACTGGCAGGTGGCCATACCGTGACCAAAGGGGCAAACGACAATGCTTCCGGTACTGCAATGAGTATTGCGCTTGCTATGATGATTCAACCATCAACAGCAGGTAAACCTTGTGTGGGGTATGTTTTCAGTGGGGCGGAAGAAGCGGGCTTATATGGCGCCAGGGAGTTTGTAAAAGCGCACCCCGGTTTGCGAGCAAAGGTAATTAACCTGGATATGGTCGGATCTGGCAAGCGGATTGGTTTAGTGAGCAGAGCCGGGAGATTCAAACCCATTGCCACCGATTTGAACCTGAATCAAAAAATGGAAAGGACCCATCCCGGTATTATGCGCGTAGATTATCGCTATCGTGCGGGGGATTTTGTTCCATTTCTCAAAGCAGGCATACCAGCAGTCAGCCTGGAAGCGACTGATGAGGGAGGCGTTCCATCCACATACCATCAATCCAGCGATCAAATCAATCAAATTCAACCCAAAATCATCCGTTCTATCGCAGAGTTAGTCTACCTGGTCATTCAACAGGATTGACACACATCCGATAATTCTGCACAAATTCTGCACAATTGACAGGTATCCTTCAAATTAATAAAAAGCGTGCCTAAAAATCACGACCAATCTAACTGAAGGATACAAAATGAAGAAGAAAACCCTCCTAATTATTGGCTCAGCTGTAGTGTTAATCGTTGCAGGTTTGATGATTACACAAACCGTCCTAACAAACCAGGCGAATGCGAAATCTATTGAGACGGCAACGGTTAGCTCAATGGTGAAAGCAGACATCGTTGAAGCCACTGGTGAGTTTGAAGTACATCCATTTGCAGCACTAACATGGAACACCAGTGGAACCGTTGAGAAAATCCATGTTCAGCAAGGTGATCATGTCGAGGCAGACCAGGAGATGATGTCCCTCGATATCACATCAGTGAATTCCTCCATTATTAGCGCACAGGCAAATTTAATTCAAGCCAATCAGGAGATGGATGATCTGTTGAATTCTGATACAGCTCGGGCAAATGCGTGGATTGCATTAAAGGATGCAGAAGATGAAGTTGAAGATGCAGAAAATTATCGGAAGGGATTGAACTTTGAACAGAAGTATCAGATAGCTAAGATAACGACCAAGCAAACTCCATTCGGTACACGTAGAGTCCCGACTCTGCACACCTACAAAACGATGCCAGATGAGGCAACTAAGGCTAATGCGGATGATGAATTGGCATTAGCAAAAGCGAAGTACTCCGATGCTCTACGCGCTTATGAAAAAGTAAAAAATGGGACTAACCAGGATGATTTAGCGATTGCCCAAGCAAAGATCGACTCAGCCCAGGCAACCGTAAACTCCACCCGAATTCTAGCCCCTTTCAGTGGCGAAGTATTGTACATTGATACGACAGTTGGAGAAGTAGTTACTGGTGGAACTGTCTCCATGATCATAGCTGACACAGACCATTACTATGTAGAAGCCCTGGTTGATGAAGCTGATATTGCTCTCGTTCAAGAAGGACAGACAGTTGCAATTACAAGTGATGGATTAGAGGGGGTTGAACTTACTGGCAGTGTGTGGTCTATCAATCCGGTTGGGAAAAATGCGAACGGCCTGGTTAAATATACAGTGCAAATAGCACTTGATCCGTCTGATAACAAAGTTTTAATTGGCTCAACTGCAAATGTCGAAATAAAGGTGAGCACAGATACAGAGCGGACATTAGTCCCTTTGACCTCCATCAAAACGGATGCCTTGGGCGAATATGTCGAGGTAATGCGTAATGGCCAAATAGAACGGGTAAATGTTATTACCGGCGATATTGAAGGTGATCAAGTAGTCGTTAATGGAGAGTTGAAGACTGGTGAACAAGTAGTCATATCCTATGTATCCAGCTCAATGACCGGGTTGCCAGGCTTCTCAAGTTCATCTGATAAGTAGGTCAAAATGATTGTAACTAATGAATTAACAAAAACATTCGTCATGGGCGACACTCAGATACAAGCGCTAGACAATGTAAATCTAAATATTGGTATGGGAGAGTATGTATCCATCATGGGGCCTTCTGGGTCAGGTAAAAGCACACTTATGTCCATCATCGGGTGTCTAGATGTACCCACCTCAGGTAGTTATTATTTGGATGGCATTGCGGTTGAAAAAATGACAGATCATGAACTCGCTCATATCCGTGGGAAGAAGATCGGATTTGTTTTTCAGCAATTCAATTTATTAGCAAGAACCAGTGCACTAGACAATGTAATGCTACCAATGTCTTATGCGGGGGTAAGCGAGAAAACTATGAAAGAAAAAGCCGTGCTAGCCTTAGAAACCGTAGGTCTAGGCAGCAGAATGAAACATCACCCAAACGAACTATCGGGAGGGCAGATGCAACGAGTCGCTATTGCTAGAGCACTCGTGAATGATCCGGCAATCATCCTGGCTGACGAACCAACAGGAGCGCTTGATAGTAAAACTGGTGCAGATATTCTGTCTCTTTTCCAAAATTTGCATCAATCCCTCCATCAAACAGTTATCCTGGTGACCCATGATATAAATGTTGCCCGCCATACACAGCGGATTATCCGAATAGCTGACGGGAAAATCGTATCCGATGAAAAAAATGATCCTCTGGAATGGACTGGTGAGATTATTCCAGAGACAAGTAAAAAGGTGCTTTGATGTTACTAAAACAAAACTTTCAGGTAGCACTGCGCGCACTGCGCGCAAACAAAATGCGGTCAATACTAACCATGCTTGGTATCATCATCGGAGTTGCAGCAGTGGTTGCCTTGTTGGCAATTGGGCAAGGAGCGACTGCCAGTATTACGGGTGAAGTGTCCGGTATCGGATCAAATCTGGTTTTTATTCGGCCAGGTGCAGAAGCAATGTCCATGCGCAATACGGCGGGAGTTCCTACAGAATTCTTGTATTACGAAGATTATGAAATCTTAGCTTCTCAATTTGGTTCACTTGCGAAGATCTCGCCAGTACTCCAGGCGAATTATCCGGTCAAGTATGGAAACCAAACATATGCCTACTCTATTTCAGCGGTGACACCAGATTACCTGGATATTCGCTCGCATTCTGTTGAAAAGGGACGGAACTTCAATCCAAATGGGAAAGACGCGGACCGTCAAGTAGCAATTATTGGTTCAACAGTCGAAAGCGACTTTTTCGGTTCGTTGTCAGCAATAGGGAAAGAAATAAAAATTAACGGGATTCGATTTGAGGTAATCGGTGTCCTAGAATCCAAAGGTTCCTCCGGAATGGAAGATTCTGATTCAACGATTGTTGTTCCACTCGAGGTGGGTTATTCAAGATTGTTAGGCGATACCGCATCGAATAACGGCGAGAAGACGGTTAATCAAATATTGATTTCTGTAGCTGATTCTGAAAAAGTGAATCAGGTGATGACGCAGGCCGATTACTTGTTACGTAGGTCACATAAGATATCAAATGGCGATGATGTAGATTTCTCTATTCAAAGTCAAAGTGATATGTTGAGTATGCTGGACTCAATCACAACAACGCTGACAATTTTCTTGGGCGCGGTTGCAGCAATCTCCTTGCTAGTTGGGGGGATTGGAATTATGAATATCATGCTTGTGTCTGTAACCGAACGCACGAAAGAAATCGGTTTGCGAAAAGCAGTAGGTGCAAGAAAAGATCAGATATTAATGCAATTCCTGGTAGAAACCATGACTTTAAGCGTTCTCGGTGGTATTTTGGGCATTTTACTAGGGGTTAGTATTGCCTGGTTGGTCTCCGTTTCAGGACTGATCCAATCGCTTGTCAGTTTTGATAGTATTCTGCTTGCCTTTGGATTCTCAGTTATGATCGGCTTGTTCTTTGGCATTTATCCTGCCAATCGTGCAGCCAGCCTGCATCCCATCGAAGCCTTACGGTATGAGTGATGGATTGCTAAGCAAAACGCAGTAAAAATTTTGATGACGGAAGCTATAATTTAGTGATGACTAAGAAAATACTAGTTATTGATGATGAACAACAAATTGTCGAGATCTGCAGTGACTACCTTCGATCCGCTGGTTACCAAGTAATTTCCGCGAATGAAGGGCGAAAGGGTCTTGAGCTTATCCGAATTGAGCAACCAGACCTGGTGATACTCGATATCATGATGCCTGTAATGGATGGCTTTGAAGTCTGCAAAGCCATCCGGAAACTTGGCGATATCCCCATCATTATGCTTACTGCGCGGGTGGATGAATTTGACAAATTGATCGGGTTGGAGCTTGGCGCTGATGACTATATCACCAAGCCATTCAGTCCGCGTGAATTAGTTGCCCGGGTAAAGACAGTTTTACGAAGAGTTGGTGTGGAACCAAGTAGTGACTTAATTAGAGTAGGTGATATTGAGTTGGATCGTGGACATTTTGAGATCCGCATATCTGGAAGGGTAGTTACCCTCACACCGACAGAATTTGAATTACTGGCATTGTTGATGAGTCAACCTGGACGGATTTTCTCAAGGGCACAGTTGTTGGTTGCTGCACATGGGGTTGCATTTGAATCTTATGAACGAGCGATCGATTCCCATATTCGAAACCTACGCCAGAAACTCGAGCCAGATGAAATAATAATGACCGTACACGGAGTAGGGTACAGGTTTCAAATATGATAAAGGATCACACGACTGCAGCTATCCGCCAACGACTCTTCTTATTACAGCTCAAGTCTTTTGGAATAGTGGTTACTATCTGTATGATAGTAGTTCTTATCGGGATGACATGGGTTGTCTTTCAATCGGTGAATATCTCGCCTTTAGACCAAATTCCAATTGTCGCAAGTCTCAAAGGATATTATTTAGGCAACCAGCATAGTTGGGATGGTGTGGACGTTCTCTTCTCTGAAATGGATACACCATTCGAAGGTGTCCCAAGAGCACCTCAATTTTGGGAGGTAAGCTATCTGGTAGATGAATACGAGACCATAATATACCAATCAGATTTGAACACCGAGAACAAAATTGGGAAACGATTTAAAAGACAGATCAATGATCTGACTATCAATCTAGTTTTAGAAGGTAAGGCAATTGGTGTTTTGGTAATAAATGCATATAGTATTCCTAGCCGATTGCGGGTGGTTGGAACGTTAATCGTACCGGTTGGAGTAATTGTAATTATTTTAGCAATATTTTTAACGATTAGTAATTATTACATCGTCAGGCGGATTATTAATCCTCTTTCAGGAACCATCGCTGCTGCCAAAGAAGTAGCCGCCGGTAACCTCCATGCGAGAGTAAAAGTCAAAGGTCCAGATGATCTCAATGTGCTGAATGACACTTTCAACACGATGGTAGCATCACTGGAAGAAACCAACTCGGCTCGCAGGGAGTTCCTGGCTGATATAGCCCATGAACTTCGTACTCCGCTGACGATAATGCGTGGAAGAATGGAAGGCATTCTGGACGGGGTGTATGATGCGGATGAAACCCACCTGGCTCCGATTTTGCAAGAGACGTACTTGCTGGAGCGGTTAGTCGATGATCTGCGCACGCTGACCCTGGCAGAAACGAGACAACTGCATTTTGACCAAAAATCTGTGGATCTGGTGGAGTTGGCTAAATCTACATTGGAAGTATTTCAGGCTCAGGCAGACCAGGATGGTATTCAACTGAATATGAATGCCCCGCAGATGGCAACGCATGCAATCGTTGATCCTCAGCGGCTTGAGCAGGTATTGGGAAATATTATCCAGAACTCATTCAAACAATTAAAACAGGCGGACAAATTAGCCTGGTGATAGAGCAAAAAAGGGATCGGGTATTTATTTCCATCACTGATACTGGACCGGGAGTCGCCGAAGAGGATTTAAAGCATTTATTCGATCGTTTCTGGCGAAAAGACAAATCAAGGTCGAGGCAATCGGGTGGATCTGGTTTAGGTTTAGCGATCTCACGCCAGCTAATCGAAGCCATGGGCGGCACCATTCAAGCAGTCCTGGCACCTGGCAGCGGGTTGCGAATTGAAATAGTGCTGCCGGCAGAACTGAAGTAGATCGAAAACTTAAAAAAATGGGCAATCAGATATTTTTTCTGATTGCCCATTTTTTTACTTACACTTAGTGTGAAAGATCATTCAACCTGAATGGTGGCAGTAGATTGAGATTTGTTCCCATCCAAATCTTGGACTAGCAATCCAATGCGATATTCACCAGGAGCGGCATAGACCTCTTCCCAGGTGAACATCTTGTTCCCAAAAGTAAGTACATCTCCGTATTCCTGGTAAGCCTGTTGCGGTTGTCCGGAAGAATTTAGATTGACCCATGATTGTTGAATGGCGAAAGTATCACCTGTTTGCGGGATGATTTCGGCAGGGGCGCCCACTCCGGCCTGGTCAGTAAACCCAAACACCTGGGTTAGCTGTCCGCCAGAGAAGTAGAGCCGGGCATGTTTTTGTTCACCGCCATCTGCAAAAGTGTACAGACCATCTAATGTGTAGACAGCATCTTTCGGATCAGCACCATAGCTTTGTGGGGTAAGTAATACTGGCAGGCTGGTGGAACCATCACTGACTTCAAAGATGGTTGGTTCCCATGATAAGTTGATTTTAAACGATTCGTCTTGCGGCCAGACCGGATAATAAACACCGCCCACTTCCCGCGTATCCGAGCTTTCCAGGTAGTCTGCATCGAGCGGAAGCATTACCTGATTGGTAGAATCTACGTAACCAACCAGTAAGTACAGGTAGCCAATGTTTGATCCGCTGATGGTTGCACTCACATCCACCGGATTTCCTGGTGAGGTCGTGTCAGAAGATAATGTGATAGCTGAGATTCGGATCTTCCCAGCACCAGGTTGCTGGATGGGTTCTGATCGAGATGGGAATACTGCTTGTGACATCTTGTTGTTTGAAGGTCCGTTTGGTGTAATGGAAGGCCAGAAAATCATCCCAGAGGGATACTTCAGCAAACCTTCTGGCAACTTCGGTATAACTTTCAGCCCCGGCAACTTGATTTGCATACAGGGCGGAGTTCGGGAAATAAATCGAAATTCCCGTAGAACCTGGTTTACGTTGCCCGTGTTTCTCTGCGATCACGGCTGACTGAATTGCTTGCTCTAATTCGTCGGCTAATTTGATGGTCGATTCAGAGATGTTTTCATTCACAAGCAATTGGGTCAGGTTCCCCAAATCCAGGTAGGATGGCGGAACATCACTTCCCCAAACACTGGTGTACGTCTGAGTATAACTGCGGGCTTTTGCCACAACATTCTGTTTTTCTTTCTGAAGTGCAAAAGACAGCTCATTCAACTTTTGGTTGATATTACTGACCTGGTTTAGATCCAGCGCCGTCAGAGTAATGTCTCTCTCTATTTGCGCTTGAATTGAGCCGCGGACATCACGTTTCCGCCGCCAAATAAGCTGCTCAAGGGAGATCCCTGGCCAACAAATTCTGCTCGAGCCCGGTCGTCAATTAGACGCTGGTCATCTTGTACATAACTTTGCACAATCCATTCACCCAATTGAGCACCATCTATGCCAGGATTTTCTTCCAGGTTTTGGATGAAGCTGGCATACGCCCAACCGATTCCAGGTTCGGTTTCCTGTGAGGCGACGGCAAAATTCGCATAGGGTTCCAGGGCGGTATACACCGCCAGATCGCTCATGAGACAGGCATCAAGGCCGATTAGCTCCAAATTTCGAGATACCCGTATTGGATTGAATAGTCGCAAGCGCCGTATCCAATTCCATCAAGAAGATGTTATCGCCGATAGCTTCGGCGATCGGTGCATTTGAGCTATCTTTCGTACGAGTTGTGGAATCACTCCATCCACCCGGCCAACCCATGCCGTGGTCAGAGAGGATCAGAACATATTTATCCGCCGGGTAGGTTTCTACAGCCCAGGTCACAAAATTAACCAGGGTATCCCCTTTGGCCATATTCTGTTCACCCAGATCTTCGATCATCGGAGAGTTCAAGTTAAGAAGGTCATCATCCTGCTCGATGTGATATCTGCGGGTGGATGACCAGTCCCCATCACCGGAATACCCACCAGCGTAGCGATCGATCTGACTGACAATCTGCACCTGATCTGAGGAACCAATCATCTCCACCTCATTCAGGTCCATCATAATGTCACGTTCGAGGACTTTATCATCCGCATCCTGGTACAAGCATCACCAGCCAACGTTGGTCGGATCCGGTCGAAGTGACGGGTTTGCGAGTGGGTTGTGGGCGAGCTGGTTGGTATGATTGCCGGATTTCTGGGTTGCTGTCATAGATATGGTTGCTGATTCGGTGGCTGGGAGTTCGTTGCCCTCTACCGCCGAAAACATCTTGATTGCTACATAAAATGATGAGAGCAATAATCGCCCAAATGGGGGCTAATTTTCCGGCCGGTCGTCCACTTCCACCAGTTGGGAATGAAGATCCAGACCCGCTTCCACCCCGCTGCCGCCAGTTCCGCCACCGCTCGATCCCATATCCCGACTGGAGTTGCCTGCGCCGGGCGGACTAGGTGCAGATGCTCTCCTGGACGGGGGTTTGTTCCCAGAGCCCGATTGTCTGCGCCGGGAAACCTCGACTTCATTGGCATCATCCAGGTATATGGTGTCGTTTTTCGATACCGGTAAAGAAACACTTGATAGTAGTTGAATTCAAAGTGAGTTCCATTTTTCCCTCTTTGCAGCAAATTTCTACAATTTTAGTATAGTTTGTTCAACTGCGTTGGGCAAGATCAGTAAAAAAAATTCAGAATTTCATTATTTTATTCGGAAAAGGCTTGCCCCTAAAGCAAAAAGAATCAGCAGAGAATCTGCTGGTTCTATTAGCGGAGAGGGCTGCTCGCGTCCTCGGAGCGAAAAAAAAGACCCAAAAGGGTCTTTTTCCCCCGTAGGGGGATAGCGGAGAGGGAGGGATTCGAACCCTCGATACCTTGCGGTATACTCGCTTTCCAAGCGAGCGCACTAGGCCAAGCTATGCGACCTCTCCAATTCCCGTGCGCGCAGGCTATTATAACATAACCTACCCAGTTGGGAAGAACCTATTCCATATCTCCAAGATCCTTTTTGAAGCTTTCTATAGCCAGTACCGGGGTCGGATCCACCTTGTAGCACATCGCCAGATAATACGCGGTCCAGTCACCGAAGCTGAGACCGTTCCAGAGTGCCTGCATCACGGTTTGACCACGGACAACCAGAGAATCAGTCATAAATCCTTGCAGCATCAGGTGTTGCTTGAGTAATGCGGAGCGTTTTTTGTTCCTTTGGTGGTCAAAATCCGATTCAAGGAAAAGAGCGAAATGCGAACTTATCGGTCCGGCTGGATTTTCAGTACCAGCAATCGTGTTGTGGCAAGCTTCTGGTAATACATCGTATCCTGCCCAGGTTTTTGCCAATTCATTCAATTGACCTTTCCACCTTCGGGCTATTTTCTCCAGAAAACCTGAACCAAACACAGTGATGGTACGTCCAACCATCTGCCCGGCCAGGCGTTTGGCTGGATTTTGACAGATACCTGAGTTCGGGACAAAGTACCTGGTTTTGGGTTCGCAATGCCAGAGCGCAACCCTGAATTTCTGGACCGGGATCTGTGATCCAACCTTGACTATGAAGGATAGCCATCAGGAAACAAAAGGAAAAACCGACTGCAGCACGTGGTTGACCGGTATGCTCAAATTGTAAGCACGGGGAAGTAGCAGTTGAGGTTAACGCGGTCAGTTTCCCCCGGTCGATATCCGAATGAGTGGAATGTTTCGTTGAAGTGTCTGCCTGGCAGCAGACAGCGTCTCTTCGGTATTACCGGAATGAGACGAAGCAATCACCAGGGTATGTTCATTGACCCAGGCAGGGAGGTCATAATCACGAAGAACCATGATGGGAATGCTACAACTTTGTGCTACCTCGGCAGTCACAAGGTCACCTGCGATGGCTGAACCGCCCATGCCACAGATCAAGACTTGCTGAATTCCTTCATATTTTGGAAGGGCGGTAGACTGTTTACTGGCATTGGATCCAGCCAGATTCCAGTTGGTCTGGCAAAGCCAGAATCTCTGCTAACATATTGTGAGTCATCACTTGTTTAATATTTGCAAGGTCATCGAGGTTCATCTGAATTCCATCCATATCTATTTGAATATTACTCTGAGCCGGCTATTATCCTTTCAGACTTTCAGCCAGTTGATAGATTTCTTTTTTGCTCCAACCCGATTCTTTCGATAACTTCTCGGAAAGGTCGGTAATTTCTGTTTCTGACGCAGACTATCCTGAATGGTAGACATCATCGCTGCTCGGACCCATTTTTCATTTGTTGCGACTTTCCCGGCAATTACCAGGGTAAATTCTCCCCGGGGTTCGTGTCAGTGAAAATGGTCGATTGCATCCGAGATTCTCCACGGATCACTTCTTCATAGAGCTTGGTGAGTTCGCGGCAAACCGCAATTGACCGATCACCCAGGATTTCTTGAATTGCCTGAAGCGATTCTACAATTCGGTGCGGTGTTTCCAGGCAAACCAGTGTGCATGGGTAATCTTTTGCTGCCTGCAGGAATTGCTTTCCGTTCACTTGTTTTTGCGCGGAATGTACCCCAGGTAGATAAACTGATCTGCGGGTAACCCAGATACCGATAGCGCAGTAATTGGCGAAGAAGCTCCGGGGATGGGGATCACCCGGAAACCGGCCTGAATGGCCGCCTGTACCAACGGGATACCCCGGATCATTGATGAGGGGTGTGCCTGCATCCGATACGATTGCCAGATCACCCAGGGCTAATTCTGAGAGCAACTCGTCGATTTTGCCCTGTTCATTCCAATTCTGATTGCTGGTTAGGGGGGTGTGGATGTCGTAATGGCTCAACAATACGCGTGTCGTCCGGGTATCTTCGGCTGCTATCCGTTGAACAGATCTTAAGACTTTTAAGCGCTCGCAGAGTGATATCTTCCAGGTTGCCAATGGGAGTGGAAACCAGATACAAATCCCCCATTTAGTTGGCGCTCCAGGTATTCGTTTCAATCGTGAGATCCGTACCCTGGTTAATGGCCAGAAGCTGTACCGCGGCAATATTGTTCTGATTATCTTTGACGCAGAAATACTTATACAATTCGTCAGCATTTACCTGTACCTGACCGGTAGCCGAAACTCTGAGATTGGCAGGTGGCATAATTTGGTTGACTGCTCAGAGCGACCGCTGATTGTACTGCTGGCGCCGGGTTTCAAGTGATTCCCGGTGAAATGCCAGGTCTAAATTTTCACCACTGGCTACCGCTCCGCTGGTAATATCCATGGATTGGCCTGTGGTGAGACTAGTAATTCCTGAAAAGATAACGGCATGTCCGGGCAACGGGTAGTGCTGGTCGAACCGTCGGCGTCTGTGTGGGTGTTTGCGCGTTCTGCACTTCAATTTTGATCCAGAATGGGGATTTCCCAGAAGGACCAATTCCAAAATAATATCCATCCGCGTTTTGCAGCATCCAATACGATTGATACGCTGCCAATGGTACCCGGTGCTGTCATATCCAAACTGATATCAACCGACCTACCGGTGGGTACTTCCTGCGGTAAACGATATGTTTTTGCGTCTGTCATTAGCTCACCCGCTACCCAGACAATATTGTAATCACGGGTCCAGGTGCAACGTGCCACCATTTTCAAGCCGCCAGGTTTTCGTAAAGACAGCTCCCGCTGGGATGACACTATCATCAGGAATGGTCACGTCAATTGGATTTCCCGGTAGTACCCGATCACATACCTGGGTGGGTTGTTGAGTTGGGACAGGATTCTTAGTCGTCTGATTTGAAGTAGGAATAGCAAAGGTGGGGATGGATTGAGTTTGATCCGGCTGTGGAGTAGAGATTGGAGTTCCCTGAGTTCCCACTGCTTCCAGGGTCTGGATTTGCGCCATCACTGTCTGATACGCTTGAGTCACATTTGGGGTGGGCGTAATTTTTTTGTGAGTGGAAAGTTGCAGGCTGATAGCACAAAAAACAAAAGTAAGCCAACCACACTACTTTTTGTAAGTTTCATAATTGAATTTATTCTACCAAATTTTAACGAAAGTGTTTTCAAGCCTTAAATTGTAACAGATATTCAATTAAACAAGCTGTTTGCGAATTTCTGAGCTCAAGAAGTCCAGAACCCAGACAACAATGATGATTGCCAGTATTGCGGTGCCGGCTTTGGAGTATTCGAAAGAATTGATCCGTTGCGAAAGGAAATAGCCGATTCCACCTCCACCAACAAAACCGATGATGGTTGATATTCTAACGTTGATATCCCAGTGGTAAATAGTGAAGGAGAGGAAATCAGGGATGATTTGTGGAATCACCGCGTATCTGACCACTTGAAGCGGATTTGCTCCGACAGATTGGAGTGCTTCGATCGGACCTGGATCGATTGATTCTACCGATTCCGAGAACATTTTTCCCAGTGATGCGGCTGTTACGATCGAAAGGGCGAGCACTCCTGCGAACGGGCTGCCGAATCCAACGATCAGCGCGAAGACGGTGGCCATCACCAGAGGCTCATACGATCGGATCAGGTTTAAAAATCCGCGCACGAGATAATAGACTGCCGTGCCAAGTGGACCTTTCTTTGTAATATTGGATGCAGCCAGGAAACTGAGCGGCAGGGAGAAAAGTGTCCCTGCTGTGGTAGCCAACAGAGCCATAAAGATCGTAATGTACATGGCATTGAAGACATCTAAAAGTGTTTTGGAGGCAATATTGGTGTTGCTGGGGATTGAAATACTTCCGCTTCCATTTGAGACGCAACACCATCTTTGGTGGCAGTGATCGGCCGGACATCGATTTCTTCAAGCAAATTGCCCTTCAGAATCACTCTGGATCTCGCGGATACTGAACAATTGTTGTCCAGGTAAAATCCAGCGCAATTTAACCGAGATATTTGAACCCAGACCGGATCCTTTGAGCATGACTTTATCACGTGAGTTAGCGCAGCCCGGATCAATCTCTAATCTGGCACCAGAGAACTCTGCAGAAGAAATTTCTTCTGCGCTTCCGCACGGAACTGGCAGACTTAATCGAAACCAGAAAATTTCCAGACTGTTTTTCTACAATTTCTGGGCTCAATAGTTCACTGAGTATTTGGTTGGCTTTTGGAGCAGACATAATTAATTTCTTAAGATCTGGTTGAGTAACTCCAATACTTAACCAAAGCAATAATAGGATCACTAGGATAATACGTAACCGCGGAAGCTTCTTTTTCCAGTTCGATTGGTTGTCCATAGAGTTATCTGATTTGCTCCCTCAAGCGGGCACTGAAGAAATCCAAAACCATAACAACGACTGCGATAGCAATAAATGATGCAGACACAGCTCGGAAGTTTTGCAGCAAAATCCATTGGTACAGATAAAATCCAATTCCACCACCACCCACAAAACCGATAATCGTAGAGGAGCGCACATTAATATCCCATCGATAGATCGTCAGTGCTGTAAATGGCGGAACGATTTGTGGAATCACAGCATAACGGACGACTTGCAGCCAAGTGGCACCAGTTGATCTGATTGCTTCAATTGGACCGAGTTCGATCCCTTCAATCACTTCGGAGTACAACTTTCCGAGGGCAGCGACGGTATGTACGGTGATAGCTAAAAACCCGGGGAAAGGGCCTAAACCGACGATCACAACAAAGATAATTGCCATGATCAGCGATTCTATGGATCGTAATATATTCAATAGGGTGCGAATGACGATATATATGGTGCCAGTGATTGGATTTCCCGTCATCAAGTTTCGGGCGGCTAAAAATCCGAAAGGTATTGCAATAATTGCCCCAATGACGGTTGAGAGCAAAGCCAAAGCGAGTGTTTCATAAATCCCTTTGAGGATGAAAGCGCCTGCTTCAGAAATTTTGATTGCCACCCAGAGCTTTAGATTGAGATAGCGTGATCTCATGCATCTGAGGTAAGTTTTGGTCTGGTGCGGCAATGTTAACGATGGGTTGCACCTGGAACATGATGGTCACATTGCCAGATGCATCGGTCACACCCTCTTCGGTTAATGACATGGCGCCGATGGGTGAATACCAGTTCATCACAACTGGATAGTTTGGCCAGAGGCCTTCTCCAGTTACAGCAATAAATTCATTTAAATTGGCACAATTTTTATCAAGTTTTAAATGGATGCCATTTGTAGTACGGTCTGAGATAGGTGGATTGGGTGAACAGGGTAATTGGACTTTGACCGAACCTGATATCTTCTCCATCCTTGGCGTCGTAAAGTCTGGTCTGAACATGGGGGCGAGAATTAACCTTGCCCGTTCCGTGTTCTTCACCAGAGCCAAAGGATCGATTTCGGTGGCCTGCCAGCCGATCCCATAGGCCAGAGTTAGCCAAAGGAGGACAACTAGTCCGATCATAGTTGGACGTGGGAACCGATATGCATCGACTATCCCCCAGATCCATAGCAAGGCAGGAATGATGTACCAGCCGGGTTTTCCGTACCAAATCACAGTGACGAGAGCAGTCAATGTCAATGCGAATATTGCCAGACCACGTTTAAAATTCTTCTGGAACGCTTGTCCGAGCCCGGGCAAAATCGCAGACAACAGCGCGTAGAACCATGGTTTTGAGTTATCGAATTTTTCTTCCATGTTACTCTACGGCAGTGGCGCGGACTTCTTGGGCTTCTTCGCCATAAATTTCTTTAAATTTTTCGCGATTGATTTCGGCAGGTTTTCCTTCAAATACTTTAATGCCATCCTTGAGGCCGACAACATGGGTGCCATAACGGTGGACAAGATCTAAGAAAGTGCAGACTGCAAATCACTGTAGTTTTATCGCGTTTATTCATCATTTCAAGGTATTGCAGGATGCTATGAGCTAAAACTGGATCCAGGCTGGCGACAGGTTCATCTGCCAGAATGATTCGCGGTTCCTGCATCAAGACGCGAGCTATACCAACCCTTTGCTGCTGACCACCTGAAAGTGCATCAGCCCGGTTATTGGCTTTATTTTCAATTCCAACTTGTTCTAACGCGGCCAGGGCTCGTTGTTTATCTTCAGAAGGCCAGATAGCCCAACAGCGATAGCCATGGATTTGCATACCCCAACCGACCGTTAAGTACATTCGTCATGACACAGAGGATCGTTTCACCAGGTTGAACTGTTGAAAGACCATACCGATTTTCCGCCTGAGCATGCGGAATTCATTGGGCGTCATTTTTGTGATATTAATGTCATCCAGGAAGACATTGCCTTCGGTGGGTTCAATGAGCCGATTGATACATCGGAGTAGAGTGGATTTTCCAGAACCGGAAAGACCAATAACAACAAGGAATTCCCCATCCGGCACGTCAAAACTTACATCTTTTAATGCGACTGTGCCATTTGGATAGACTTTCGTTAAATGTTCTACTTTCAGCACGATTTTGCCTCTTGATATTGAAATTGCCGGTATATATGAAAGAAGGGGGGAGTGTAGCCTCCCCCCTTCATCAGGGAACATTCTTATTTAACGAGTGTGGTTACATCCAAACCAGAAGCCTGCAAGGATACCCGGAATTCATCATAGAAGGTATCGTCAACTTTTTCCAAGACCTTGTACCTGGTAACCGATGTCCTTCAACAAGGTCATACCTTCTTCAGTCGAGGCTAATTCGACCAGAGCGTCAGTCAGTTTGGTAGCCATTTCTTCTGGGCACGTCGGCAGCGAAGGAGACATTGTCATTGGGGATGAATGGTTCAGAACGCCAAATGACGACCACTTTTTTGGTGACATCCTTGACTTCAGCAAAGGCTTTGTCGGTACGGGCATCAATATAAGTGGCGCCAAAATCACAGATACCGCCGGCGTAGACTGCTTGGATGACGGTCGGGTGACCGATTACGAAAGCAGCTGACTTGGTTTTGATGTTGTTCTGGCCGAGTAATCCGGAAGGAATCACATAACCGGAGGCTGAAAGGGGATCAGTCCAGCAGGGTTTCTTGCCTTCGAATTGTGCAAGAGCAGTCGCGGCATCACCGGTTGATGTATTCGTAGCTTCATCAAAGATATGAGGTGAAGCCACCGGCAGCGTTTGCAACATATTGGACACCATAGTGATCGGAGCCATTGCGGACAACAGCAAGACCGACGTTGGCGTAGCCTTTTTCCTTAGCCAGCATGTATGCGAGCGGAGGTAACCAACCAATTTGGGCATTGCCAGATCCCATAGCCTCTACCAAAGCGGCGTAAGAGTTGGGGATGGTCAATTCAATTTTGTAGCCAGTCATCTCTTCAAGCTTGGCTGCCATTGCACCACCACCAGCAGTTAATTGTTCTGCGGTTGCGGATGGGGCCATCGCCATCACAATCGGCTTTTCAGCTGATCCCAATGGAATTTCAGTGGGTTCGGGCGTGGGGGGTACTTCGGTTGGGGGAACTGCAGTCGGTGGGACAGCGGTTGGTTCCACGGGGGCAGGTGGTTCAGTGGGTGCTGCGCGTTGGGGCGGGTGCGCAGGCGGATAAAGCCATGCTCGCGATCATGATAACAGCAACGAACAAATATAACTTGGATCTCATCTTCTTCCTCCTCTGGATGATAATGAGTTTGGGTGAAGCCACTTTTTTCCCTTTTGGCTTCTTTTTAATGCGACTCTATTGTACTCATTGAAGGACAGGAGCGCAACTGATGAAACAGTTGATTTCTGATGTTCGTTTTTGCTTTGTTTTTGTCAAGGGTTATTTCTCTCAATTCTTGAGCCTTGCGCTGACCTGCGATAAAATAAGAGTTATATGTAGACAAAGCTAGCTATCGGAGGATGAAATGGGCAAAAAAGAAAAGAAACACGCTCAGGATAAAGGTATTGAATGGAACCTAGCGAATGCTGCTGCCATTCAGAAGAATCTGAATGCTGGTTGCGATGATGATTGCTGCTGTGATTCAGAAGAATTCACCCAGCCGCATTTGGCACGTCAATTTTTTTCCAAAGCTGAAAAGATCGTCATGTTAGAAGAATACATGGCTAGACCTGAAAGCTGAATTGATTGCAGTTGAAGAAGAAATTGCTGAGTTAAAGAAATAATCCGGATTATTACAGCGATTTACCTCTCCAGGATCTTGATCCTGGAGAGGTTTTTTATCCGAGATACATCAGGGTGGAAGCGAGTCCACTCTCTGAGACAATTAAGCTAACAAATGAAGGAAAAGGGTCGTGCAGACTTGGAAAGCAGGCTGCACCAGGATTTATATAATGCCTTGTTCCAACTTGGTGTTGGAATGCTACATGAGTATGACCAAATAGGTAATATTGTGCATCATCACAAAAAGAGTTGAGATAATCATAATAACGAGCGAATCTGAAAACCCTGATACATATAATGGAATTTATCCAGGATATAGTGCTTGAAGGGAGCATGACCATGAGTGAGAAGAAGTTTTTGGTCGTGAAGATGGATCACGCAGGCTTCAGGCAAGTGAGAAAATTGGGTAATGTCCCGATTTCCCCGGACTGCAATGACTGGAGCGATCTCTTCAAGAGTATGTATGGTATTAGGCAGGCAAATATCTCCGGCGTGGAATATGACATCGGGTTTAATTTTATGGATAGCAGGGATTAAGGACGGATGTAAATCAGGAGATCTGGCAGTTGTGTGTGTATCAGAGACGAAAACGATTTTTTGAGTCGTAGGTGGCAGTGTAACATTTTGATACTGAATTCCAGGTAGCATTCGTTCATTATAGCAGGCTGGATCAAACTTAGATTGTGGTAAAATCTATCCTATTCGAACAGACAACAACTTTGATGGCATATTCCCGAGTTGATTGACAAGAATCGCGAGGTTCGTTTATAATACATTTCGCCTTGCCCCGGCAAGATTTATGCTGGGGTAAAATTCTGTATCCCCAACTTCCCCACAATTGGGCGGGAACCGCGTGATGTGTGGTGAAGTGAAGATTGGAGACGATAATGAAATACGCTATTGTTGAATGCGGCGGCAAGCAGTACAAAGCCGTCGAAGGCAGCACGATCGATGTCGATCTGCTGGCTGAAGAACCGGGGAAAGAACTTTCCCTTGAACAAGTGTTGTTGCTGGTCGATGGCGAAACCATCTCGGTTGGTACTCCCGTTGTAAATAAAGCCAACGTGAAAGCTACCATTGTGGAGCACGTCCAAGGACCCAAGCTGGTTGTTTTCAAGTATCGCCCAAAGAAACGCATCCGCGTTAAAACCGGGCATCGCCAGCAGTACACTCGTCTTATGATTGAAACCATTTCTGTGGAGTAGGACCAATGGCACACAAAAAAGGTGGCGGTTCATCCCGCAACGGTCGTGACAGCAATTCCCAACGCCTGGGAGTCAAAAAATATGGCGGCGAAACCGTTTTATCTGGCAATATTATTGTCCGACAACGTGGTACCAGAATCAAACCTGGTCAGAATATTGGCAAAGGCAAAGATGACACTCTTTTCGCTACTATGAATGGCGTTGTCAAATTTGAGACTTTACCCGATGGTAAGAAGATCGTTCATATTCTGCCCGAGGCTGAGTAGCTTTTCATTCCACGAGAATCAAATTTCGTGGGAGAGGATTAAGATCAATGAAAAAAGATATTCACCCAACCTATTATCCTGACGCACAGGTCGTTTGCGCTTGCGGCAACACCTGGACTACAGGTTCTACCCGCAAATCCATCCGCACCGAAGTTTGTTCCAAGTGCCATCCATTCTTCACCGGACAACAACAGCGCTTGATTGACATCGAAGGACAGGTGGATCGTTTCTATAAGAAACTACAGGCTCGTCAAAGTTATGTGGAAACCCAGAAGGCGCGTGAAGATTCTCGCACTTCTCCTGACCGCACAATTGCCGAACTCGAATTAGGCATTCGCCCCACTTCAGCTCTTGAAAAAGCTGGCTTTACCACCGTGGGTCAAATTCTAACCAAATTAGCCGAAGGCGAAGCAGCCGTATTAGAAATCGAAGGCTTCGGCCGGAAATCACTGATTGACTTGAAAAAGAAGTTGCGTGGTTTCGGTTACGAACTTCCGGCAGCCGCCGAAGAGATTTCCGTCTAATATTGCAGTACCCCAAAAACTCAAGTACACTTACAGGCAGATGCACCCGCATCTGCCTGTTTTATCCCACCTTTGCAGGGGCTTTCCAATGAAACATCATACCGGATCGGTCGAGGTTGTATGTGGTTCGATGTTCAGTGGTAAAACAGACGAGTTGATTCGTCGTCTGCGCCGTGCCACTATCGCCAAACAACAGGTACAAGTGTTCAAACCGGCGATCGATAACCGCTATGCAATTGAAAAAGTCACATCCCATGCTGGATCTGAATTCGATGCAACACCTGTTCAGCAGGCGAAAGAGATATTGGGCAAACTTGATCCTCAGACTACAGTTGTGGGGATTGATGAAGCTCAATTTTTTGATCCGGAAATTGTTCCAATGGTCGCCGAATTGGCTCATCGTGGAATTCGAGTCATTGTTGCCGGACTGGATACGGATTTTCGAGCTGAGCCGTTTGGCTGCATGCCGGTGATCATGGCTGTGGCAGAGAAAGTAGATAAACTTCAGGCAATTTGCATGGTTTGCGGAGAGCCCGCCTCGCGTACTCAGCGATTGGTCAATGGCAAACCTGCATATTACGAAGATCCGGTGGTGATTGTTGGTGCAGCCGAAATGTATGAAGCCCGTTGCCGCAAGCATCATGAAGTTCCGCACAAGGTGAAAGCAGGCGAATGATGCAAGAGTATCATGACTTTTTGGCAGAAGTATTGGTAAGCAAAGAACAATTGCAAGCGCGGATCAAAGAGCTTGGATCGGAAATTTCTGCCGATTATGCCGGACAAGATGTGTTGTTGATTTGCATATTACGAGGCGGTGTATTGTTTCTGACCGACCTGATGCGTGAAATCAGTATTCCTGTCGCAGTTGATTTTATGGCGGTCTCCTCGTATGGCAGCGGAGCTAGAGAATCGACCGGACAAGTACGAATCACGCTTGACTTGAACACCAGTCTGGAAGGCCGGAATGTAATTCTGGTAGAAGATATCGTGGATAGCGGACACACCATCTCTTCTGTTTTGGGTTTCCTGGCTACCCGGCATCCAAAATCTTTGGTGGTTTGTACATTGCTTAACAAACAATCCCGCCGCGAAGTAGAAGTTCCGATCCAATATAGTGGATTTACGATCCCAAATAAATTTGTTTTCGGTTACGGGCTGGATATTGATGAGTTTTACCGCAACTTACCCTTTATCGGTGTAGTTGATCTGGAAAAATATCACCCTGAAGAATGAGTATTTCACCTGATGATCAATCACACGGATGCAACCATGCGAGCCCTTACGCAGGAAGATGGGTGGCCAGAATCCGTGATCAGATCATCGGCCAGGGCGGAACTCCGTCACAGGCGTTATCTTCTGCCCGTACTTCCCGTCCAAAAGAACAACCCCTCCTTAGTTTTATCCCATTCACAATGACGCTTACATACCCTCCCATATTGTTCCGTTTGCAAGAAATCTTTGCAAAAGAGAACGGCATTTATCTAGTAGGTGGAG
This sequence comes from uncultured Chloroflexia bacterium, assembly GCA_963818305.1. Classification (GTDB taxonomy): domain Bacteria; phylum Chloroflexota; class Anaerolineae; order Anaerolineales; family Anaerolineaceae; genus DAIOEK01. The sequence goes on along the minus strand of CAWFRQ010000005.1, from coordinate 120,740 downwards.
TAATTCGAGATGCACTGCATGGAAAAGCAAGCCACGATCTGGACCTGGTATGCATCCATGATGTAAAGCAATTCGCCAGGAAAGCAGCCAACCAACTGGGAGCCAGCTTTTTCACGATGGACCCGGCGAGAGATGTCCATAGGGTGATTTATCATCCTGATGGAGCAGATCCGGTGGTGATTGACTTTACTGGTTGCCGGGGTGGCAGCCTGGATGAGGATTTGCACGCCAGGGATTTCACCATCAATGCTGTCGCGGTTGATCTACAAGATCCATATAAAACGATTGATCCCACCGGGGGAATCCAGGATTTACGCGATCGACACCTAAGGGCGTGCTCACCTTATGCATTCGAACAGGACCCATTACGAATATTGCGTGGAATCCGTTTTGCAGCCGGTTTGCAACTACGGATGGATCCTTCCACACGCGGTTGGATGAAACAATCCGTGAACATGCTTCGTGAGAGTAGCATCGAGCGGAAACGGGATGAGTTTTTGAAGATTCTAGAGCTCAGCCAAGCGAGTACGGCGTTACACGCTTTCGATTGGCTTGGCGCATTGGATGCGCTGGTACCTGGTTTTGGAGAGTATCGAAAAACAGCAGGAAAAACTGAATGGGAGAATCTGCTAGGTTGGATCCAATCCATCCACCATTTGGTCGAACTGCTCAACAGAGAGAACCCAGCCCAATCAGCAGATGATTACAAATCGGGCATGGTTTGCATGAAACTGGGTCGATTTGATATGCAAATCAAACAGTGGTTCGGCTCAACTGTTGAGCCTGGATTTACCCGGGTCGCATATATATCGCTTGCGGCAATTCTTGCTTCAATGTGTGGATTGAAATCCACGAAACAGTTGGCAAAAATTGCAGAGGATTTAAAGTTCAGCCGTGATGGGGTTCGATATTTTATCCAATTTGCTGCATCGTTGGATGCGTTCTCAGCGCTGCCCAATAATGCTGACGAAATATCGCCGCTGCATATCTTTCATTTCTTCAAAGGTCGGAACATGGCAGCAGTCGATGCGGTTCTAGCCATGATTGCGCAAGCCACTCCGGGCACGTCTGTGGATATGTCAGTCCAATCTTTTGAGCAATTGCTCAATAAGTGTGCGGCTTTATTGGATGCCTGGTGGAATCATCAAGATGAATGGGTGTCACCACATTTATTGATCTAAGGAGATGACCTCAAGCATGAGTTTGGAATGAACCCAGGCCCCGGCATGGGGCGGCTGCTCGAGCAAGTCTTGGAACAACAGGTATGCGGGCATATCAAAACCCAGGCTGATGCATTCGCCTGGGTGAGATCAGAACATTGAGCGGGGGATTAGGGGTAAAGCGTATCCAAATAGGGTTCGTAATGGCAGCGGCAACCATGATCGTGGCTGCAACCGGTGTGAGGTAAGACAGGTGCAGATTCTTTGGAATACGTGCCTTGCTGGGCATGGCAGGCCGGGCAGGCGTCGTTACTCACACTGATGCGGATCAGTTTGACCCGGGGGTTTTCCAAAAAGGTTTTCCTGGTCACAGCCATGGTTGAGTATTCCCGTAAGTCGGCCTGGCAGGATGAGCATAGAAGGTCAGTATCGAGGGATTGCGCATTGCAGTGGGAACATGTTTGCATAGCAGGCTCACTTATGCGGTAGGGTTAATGTATACGACCGGACGGGTATTTGAATTTGCTCTGCGAAGCAGGTTGTTTAAGTGCGCTATCAGAATGGAACTGGTCACCGGTTTGATCAGGTAGTCATCTGCGCCGGCATCTAATGCTTTGGAAACCATACCCGGCATATCCAGTGCGGAAAGAACTAAAATGGGTACTTTGCTGCTGGTGCGAATGGATTGGCAGACTTCGTAGCCATCCATTTCTGGCATCATCAAATCTAAAATAACCACATCGGGTGAATGGGCTTGCATCAAGTGCCAAACCGTCTTTACCCGTGTTGGCAATGTAGACATCAGAGGTGGCGGGTTTAAGCAACAGACACAGAAGCTCTGTCATCCCCGGGTCATCATCAATTACTAAAACTTTCATCCAACCTCCGTTATGATTACTCAGGTCTAATTATCCATCCATGCCGGATAAATTCGACCTTTCAATCGCTTAACAAATCTTACCTGAAAAACGGGTTAAAAAAAAGCCTGAATATTGGATAACAATGTAGGTTGGTGGCCTGCCCTGGTTATTCCGGGGTTGATTTCGACAACGAGCATAGCGAGGAGATCGAAATCAACCCCAACATTCTGGATTATGCTCTATGGGATTCAAGAACAATATACCCGGGTATACCCATGACCTCCATCAAGATAAGGTCCGGTTGTACAGAAGTGAATGGTGATTAACCAAAGGTTATCTTCATTACAATCTCTGAATGAGATTATTAAGCTTGAATATGCCAGAAAAATCAAGATACTCGAATAGTTTTTGTGCTAACAATAAAAAATTACACATTTTATGGATTGTATAGTCAATATGTGGTAGAATTTCGTACTTAGTTGGAATAGTGCTTAATAATTTGTAAAAATCCCTGATCAAAACAGTAAAATCCGGGTATTTGCATAAATATTTCTTGATCTGGATCTTGGAAAGCTCAATTTCTACGCGAAAATTGCCTGGCAAACCGGGTTAATTGTAAAAATCATATTCTCTTAATGGAGGTAGTATGGCAACAAAGAAATGGGTTTACCTGTTCAATGAAGTTGAACAGGCTGAAAAATATGTAAAAGGTGATTGGGATCAAGTCCGCGGATTACTCGGCGGTAAAGGTGCAAACCTGGCCGAAATGACCCGTATCAAGCTTCCCGTTCCCCCGTTCTTCACCGTAACCACTGAAGCTTGTAATGCTTACTCAGCCACTCGGCGCCTTCCCGGAAGGGTATGTGGGCTCAGGTTGTCAAATCACTCAAAAAAGTGGAAGCTGCTTCCGGTAAGAAATTTGGCTCCGCCAGCAATCCGCTGCTGGTTTCCTGCCGCTCCGGCGCAAAATTCTCCATGCCCGGTATGATGGACACCGTTCTGAACATTGGTTTGAACGATAAAACCGCCAAGGGAATGGTCAAACTGACCGGCAATGAGCGTTTCGTATACGATTCTTATCGCCGTCTGATCCAGATGTTCGGCTCGGTCGTGCTCGGAATCACCGATGAAGCCTTGAAGATGTTCTGGAAGCCTACAAACATCAGAAGGGCGCCAAATCCGATACCGATCTGACCGCTGAAGACCTGAAAGCATTGACCGACAAATTCAAAGCAGTCACCCGCGCAGGAAAAAGGCTTTGATTTCCCCCAGGATCCGATGAAACAATTGGAACTGGCTACCGAAGCCGTCTTCAAATCCTGGAATGGTAAACGGGCTGTAGATTACCGCCGCGCTACCAATATCCCAGATGATCTCGGTACCGCCGTCAACATCGTCACCATGGTGTTCGGTAACATGGGTTGGGAATCTGGTACTGGTGTTGCGTTCACCCGCAACCCGAACACCGGTGAAGACGAAATGTTCGGTGAGTACCTGCTGAATGCCCAGGGCGAAGATGTTGTCGCCGGTATCCGCAACACCGAAAAAATCATCAAGATGGAAAAGGATCTACCAGAAGCTTACAAACAGTTCATGGAGATCACTGCCATGCTCGAAAAGCATTACAAAGACATGCAGGATGTGGAATTCACCATTGAAAACCGCCGCCTGTGGATGCTCCAGACCCGCAGCGGAAAACGCACTGCCAAAGCAGCTGTGAAGATGGCTGTGGATATGGTCAACGAAGGTTTGATCAACAAGGAACAAGCCATTTTACGTGTCACTCCTGAAAACGTCGACACCATGCTCCACCCGCAGTTTGACGACAAAGGCTTCGCCGCCGCCAAAAAAGAAGGCCGCTTCTTCGCCACCGGCGTAAACGCTTCCCCGGGTGCCGCAGTTGGTCAGATCTACTTTGATGCAGATACCGCTGAAAGAATGGCCAAAGAACACAAGCAAGACGTGATCATGGTCCGCCCGTTCACCAAACCGGATGATGTACACGGAATGCTGGCCGCCAAAGGTATTCTCACCAGTGAAGGTGGAGCTACCTCCCATGCAGCAGTCGTGGCCCGCCAATTTGGCGTTCCCTGTGTTGTCGGTGCGTCCTCCGTTCATATTTACCTGGATCGCCGCCAGATGGAATGCAATGGTGTGGTCGTTAAAGAAGGTGAATGGATTTCAGTGGATGGCACCACCGGTCAGGTCTTCCTGGGCAAGGTATCCGTTTCTGTTCCAAAACTGGAAGAACAGACTGACCTGCTGACCCTGCTCAGCTGGGCAGATGAAATTTGCGCCAAGAAAGACATCCGCAAAACCGCCAAGGGAACGACCCGTGGTTTGCAGGTTTGGGCAAATGCCGATTACCCGAAAGATGCTCAACGCGCCCGCTCCTACGGAGCTGTTGGTATTGGTCTGTGCCGTACCGAGCACATGTTCTTTGAGCCCGAAAGACTACCGATCGTCCAGAGGATGATCCTGGCTGAAACCATAGAAGACCGCAAAGCTGCTCTGGATGAATTACTGCCCTCCCAGCGCTCCGATTTCGCCGGTCTGTTCCAGGCGATGGTCGATAATGAGAAGGATAAGAATGGTTACCCGGTAATCATCCGCCTGATCGATCCACCGCTGCATGAATTCCTCCCAAGCGAAGAAGAATTGTATGAAGAAATCATCACCAAACGCATTGCCAATCTAGGTTCTTATGCTGTTGGCAAAGGTGACACTAAAGATATCGCTGCCCTCGAAAAAGTTCATTCTGCAGTAAAGAGCATGCACGAATCCAACCCGATGATGGGTCTGCGCGGTGTTCGCCTAAGCATTGTGTATCCTGAAATCGTTGAAATGCAAGTCCGCGCGATCTTCGAAGCCGCCTGTGACGTAGCCAAGAATGGTTTCAAACCCAAAGCTGAAATCATGATCCCGCTCACTGGCACCGTGCGTGAGTTGGAATGGATCCAGCCCCGGTTGGAAGCCATTGGCAAAAGCCGTGATGGCCGAGAAGGGTATCGAAGTTGAATACAAATTCGGTACCATGATCGAAATCCCGCGTGCCGCAGTGACCGCCGCCGAAATTGCCAAACTGGCCCAGTTCTTCTCCTTCGGTACCAACGACCTGACCCAAATGACCTTTGGTTACAGCCGTGATGATGCTGAACGCAACTTCCTGGTCACCTATGTGGAAGAAGGCATTCTGCCCAAGAATCCGTTCCAGCAGTTGGATCGGGATGGTGTTGGCCGCCTGATGCGTATGGCCGTGGATGATGGCCGCTCTACCCGCCCAGATTTGGAAGTGGGTATCTGCGGTGAACACGGTGGAGATCCATCTTCCATCGAGTTCTGCCACATGATCGGCAACAACTACGTTAGCTGCAGCCCGTTCCGGGTACCGATTGCCCGCCTGGCCGCTGCACACGCAGCTATCAAGCACAGCAAGTAGATTTATACAGAGATAGATTCTCTGTTAGACATAAAACAATCGCCGGACGAGGAGACTCGTCCGGCGATTTTCGTTAGTCATTAGGCAAAAACTATGCGTAGGATGGGTTGGTGCTTTTCCAACCCATCGTCAAAATGTATTTCTTATTCTTGATTGGTTAGATAATCATCGGCCATTCCTAACGCTGTTGTTAATTATCAAAAGATTCGTTTGCCCATCCCCAAACCCCTTCCAAGCTTCTAGTTCTTTTTACTGCAAGTTATACCGCCTGGAAGGGGCTAGGTATTTTATCTGGGAGAGGAACACGCTGCGGAGCAGCGTTTCCTCTCCCAGATGCCCATAACCTTCTAGATGAAAAATCAACTTCTTGGAAATTAATAAATGGTTATCTTTCTTAATCCGCTGGTAGAATGCTCTGTAATGAACGGGTGAGGTTGACCACCTCTGCTTTGGAGGTCTGCAATCCGCTGATATCAGCGGTCATCAGGCTCTTTTCAACCCCGGGCAATACCTTCTGGGCGATATCGCTGGCTTCAATGATTTTATTGGAAAGCTCCAGCGCATCATTGACAAAATCTTTCAGCTTTTCCGGGAAGATGGGCATTTTGTTAACGATAGGTGCAATGACTTCGAGTACCTGATCTACCTGCTGGACGTATTTGATAGCTACGTTTCTGAGTACGCTGACGGTTCGAGTAAGTTCGAGTGCCATGTCCTGAATTGAATCGAGGGTGCCTTTATTATCTTCGATCACATCATTGATGTTGCGTAATGCGCCGGTGAGTTTGTCGGAAAAATGAACCTGCTGCCCCGATTGAATTTTTATCAGGTTAAATTTCTCGGGCGAACGGCCGGGTAATGAAGCGGATTTTTGGGTTTTGACTGGCATGGGTGACTCCTGTTTGGTTTAATGGCTTGTCTTCAATCTATTTTACATTTATTTTGATTTCCCCCGTAGGATGCGTTCGATCAAATGGTCCTCATGGATCGAACGCACCAAATTATTCATCAAATCGGGAAATACCGCAAAACCTCTAGGCTTATCAATTGGTGTGTTCATCCAAAAACCGGATGAACACACCCTACGGATGCAATGACGGAAGATTCAAATGCAAAACTGCCTCTTGACAGAAACGGATTCCTGCCTATAATCACATCCAATAAATGCGTTGAAGAGGACGAGTACTCCTTTCAAAGGCGGTACAGAAAGCAGCGAATAATGAGAAGCTGCCCGAACTGAATGGATGAATGGACCTCAGAGCAGCAGGGTGAAAGGAAACGAGTAACCTGTGCCGGAATTGCCACCGTTACCAGGGTAAAAGGTATAAGCAGAAGATCGCCGTACCTGATTCGAGTGAGGCTGGCTACTTACAATCCGTCGCAACATCGGCGGATTTTTGTTTTCCAGCTTAACCGGGGTGGTACCACGGATGCCAGGCGCTTTCGTCCCCAAGAGGGAGCTTAGCGCCTGGTATTTTATTTACCAAATGGAGAAAACCATGACCACCCAAACACGTTTTACCCTTTCCGAATCAGATCTACCCACGCCAGTACTACAACATCGCTGCAGATTCGCCCGTTCCGCCTACACCAGTATTGAATCCGGTCACCCTGGAACCAGTAACGCCCGATTTCCTTTCAGTTTTATTTCCGATGAATATCATACAACAAGAGATCAGTTCTGAACGGTACATTGATATCCCTGAAGATGTGCGGGAGGTTTATAAATTGTGGAGACCAACCCCTCTATTGCGCGCAGTTCGGCTGGAAAAAGCGCTTGGCACCCCGGCACATATCTACTACAAGGCGGAGGGCGTCTCGCCTTCTGGTTCGCACAAATCGAACTCCGCGGTAGCGCAGGCGTACTATAACAAAATTGCCGGTACCAAGGCGATGACTACGGAAACTGGCGCCGGACAATGGGGATCGGCACTTTCGATGGCCTGCGCTATGTTCGGTTTGGATTTGGAAGTGTACATGGTAGGAGTATCCTATCGGCAAAAACCATATCGCCGGATGTTGATGGAAACTTATGGTGCTAAAGTATTCTCCAGTCCATCCAATGTGACAGAGGTTGGCAGAAAATTCCTGCAAGAAAACCCGGATCACCCCGGCTCACTTGGATTAGCGATTTCAGAAGCTGCGGAAGTTGCAGCGATCTCTGGCGGAGTAAAAAAATACGGATTAGGATCCGTACTGAACCATGTCATCTTGCATCAATCCGTCATCGGTCAGGAAGCCATCAAACAAATGGATATGGCTGGTGAATATCCAGATGTGGTAGTCGGTTGTGTGGGCGGCGGCTCTAATTTTTCGGGCATCGCATTTCCCTTCTTGCGGAACAATCTGGTAGATGGACAGCGTACTCGCCTGCTGGCTGTTGAACCAACAGCAGCACCTTCATTGACCAAAGGCGTGTATGAATTTGACTACGGTGACACAGCAAGGATGGCTCCGGTAGTAAAAATGTTTACGCTTGGGCATGATTTCATTCCACCAGCCATCCATGCCGGGGGATTGCGGTATCATGGCATGGCGCCCCAGTTGTGCGGGTTGTATGATGCCGGATTGATCGAGGCGATTGCAGTACCCCAGTTGGCAACCTTTGAAGCAGCGATCCTGTTCGCGCAAACCGAAGGTCTGGTACCTGCGCCTGAATCCGCGCACGCGATTCGGGGTGCGATACTGGAAGCACTGGATGCCAAAGAAAAGGGTGAGAAACGGGTGATCCTGTTCAATCTCTCAGGGCACGGCAACTTTGATTTGAGTTCGTATGATGCTTATAGCCAGGGTATGCTGGATGACGCCAACCAGGTGTTTGTTGCAGATGAAATCCGCTCCAGATTACCCCAGGTCAAATTGGAAGTATTTGCATAAAACTTGCTCTGATTGAAAGAATTTCAAACTGCCGGTTGATACCGGCAGTTTGGTTTGTAAAGTGGGGGAAGGGAAGAATGGCAAGTCATTTCGCAATCTGCAAGTATGGTTATCAATAAACTGATTTTTGAGTACAATATAGCCTCTCCTGTAAGTCTATACTCTCAACATCACTGGGGATCCATGTATGGCTCAAGCATCACTTCTCGAACATTTGGATCACGCTAAACCAGGAAAATTCCACTTTCTTTTGATGTTCCTCACCGGATCATGCTGGATGATTGGGGCATACGGTGTAACCATCGTCGGGTTCATATTGCCTGCTGTTAAGGATGAATGGCAAGTCTCATCCACCATGCTGGGATTGCTCGCGAGTCTGGGAATGGCTGGCATGATGATCGGCTCGATCATCGCGGGCATGCTTTCTGATCATTTCGGGCGCAGAAAGGTACTGACGACTGGATTATTATTATTGGGAGTTTTCTTCCTCGTTAGCGCACTCTCTCCCACTTTTATTTCATTATTGGTACTACGTTTCCTGACTGGAATGGGTCTAGGAGTGATCTTACCGGTTTCTTCTGTCTATGTGATGGAATTCTCCCCAACCCGTTGGCGGGGTGGGATGTCGGTAGTATTAAACGCCTGCTGGGGATTAGGCGGGACGATTTCTGCTTTGGTGGGATACTCGCTGGTTCTGAGCCAGGGTTGGCGACCGGCGATGCTTTTGGGGGTGGTTTCGTTTTTGATCGCCTTCCTGGTGTTTAGATTCCTGCCTGAATCCCTCAGATTCCTCATCACGAAAGGGCGACAGTCACAAATACGTTCCGCGGTTGATCGGATTAACTTCATGTCCGATACGGTTGACATGAATATGGATACAGATCCAAACACTCATCCGGAGAAATCCAAAAATCAACCAGGTATATGGTCAGCCCAATATGCCCGAATTACCGCTTCGCTCTGGATATTATGGACCAGTTTAAATTTTCTATATCAAGGAGCATATATCTGGTTGCCGAGTCTTTTAGCGACAGTCAAGGTATCTGAAGGCCGCTCGTATATATTAACCATGTTGATCAGCCTGGGTCAATTGCCCGGCACCTTCATCGTAGCTTATTTAGCAGACCGGATGAGCCGGAAAAAGTTAATTGGCGTCTCGTTATTACTTCTTGCTGCCGGGGCTTTCCTTTTTGGCCTCAACCAACAGGATACCTGGATCCTTGTCTGTGGTTTTTTCTTGATGGTTTTTAATGGTATGTGTTGGGGAATCGCGTATCCTTTCTCCTCTGAAATGTATCCAACTCGCATGCGTGGAGCAGCAACTGGCTGGGCAACCGGGATCGGTCGAATGGGAGGTGTGGCTGCGCCTTTACTGATCGGCTGGGTTGTTCAATCGGGTGGAAGTATTGGGATGGTGTTTAGCATTCTAGCGGCTACACCGTTGTTATCAGCCATCATAGTCTCTGCAATTCCGCTAGAGACTACCGGTCGTTCACTAGAAGAAATTTCGTTATAGCCAAAATATCCATGCGACCTGTCGTAAACCTGCGATGATATAATCCAAACCTGAGAGACGATTTATCATATAATTTCGGTAGGTATTGATGGGCGATAAAACAGAACAAATGAATATCGCTAGTTTGTGCACAACGACCCACTGCACCAGAGGGGATGGTAATCGGCTGGCAATGCGTTGGGTAGATGCTGACCTGAACTATCAAGATTACACATTCAGTGACCTCGAAGCTGAATCCAACCGGATGGCTAATTTGTTACGACAGGTTGGCGTGCAATCAGGCGACCGGGTTGCAATATTTCTTCCGAAACTTCCAGAAGTGTTCTTTGGAATTTTAGGCATATTAAAAATTCAGGCGATCGCCTGTCCGCTCTTTTCAAACTTTGGTGAAGATGCGCTGATGGATCGATTAGGTGATGCCGGGGTAAAGGTTGTCATTTCTAAAAAAAGCCTGCTTCGCAAGTTGAACAACATCCGCGAGAAAATTCCTTCACTCCATACGATCCTATTGGTGGATGTGGATGAGCACCAGGAAAATGGAATCTTTAGCCTGCCTTTATTGAGGACCGCGGCTACTACCCAATTTGATGCCCCTGTTATGGCGCCAGAAACGCCATCCCTACTGCATTACACCTCTGGATCAACTGGTAAACCCAAAGGGGTATTGCATCATCATCGCACAGCGAGTCTCATTCGCCAGACCGGTGAACAGATTTTGCAGATCCAACCAAATGAGTTATATTGGTGCACCGCCGACCAGGCCTGGATAACTGGAACCTCCTATGGAATATTCGCCCCATGGTTGATTGGCGCCCCACAGTTACATTACAGCGGTCCATTCAGCGCTGATATCTGGTGCCAAATTCTGGAGAAATTCCAGGTGAAAACCTGGTTTACCGCTCCAACCGCTCTGCGGATGATGATCCAACAGGAAGAATTTATTCAACGAAAGTACAATTTCAATTCGCTTAAGCACATTTTCAGTGTGGGTGAACCACTCAATCCGGAAGTAATCAAATGGGGAAGGCAGTTCTTTGAGAAAGATATTCATGACACATGGTTTCAGACCGAAACCGGGAGTATTATGATTGCGAACCGGCCCGGGTTGCCAATCCGGCCAGGATCTATGGGAAAGCCAGTGGAAGGAATCAAGCCAGAGATTATGGCGGAATCTGGACTACCCGCAGAGATTGGCGATCAAGGCTACCTGTGCATCACACCTGGTTGGGCATCTATGTTCTCTACCTACTGGAATAATGCAGAGGCATACCAATCCAAATTCAAGAATGGCATGTATTACACCGGTGATATGGCTACCCGCGACGCGGATGGATACTACTGGTTTGTCGGGCGGACCGATGATGTAATCAACTCTGCCGGGCATCTGGTGAGCCCGTTTGAAGTAGAAAGTGCATTGTTGGAGCAAGCAGATGTAATAGATGCAGGCGTCATCGCGGTGCAAGATGATCTGTTGTTTGAAGCAGTGGTCGCTTATATCTGTCTTCGTCCAGAGGTGACGTGGAGCCGGGAATTGGAATTAAAGCTGATGCGGTATGTCTCCAATAGGGTGTCAACGACTGCCTGTCCCAGAGAGATCATCCCTGTGCCCAAAATTCCCAAGAATAAGAGCGGAAAGATCATGCGCCGTTTGTTGCGTTCATGGTACACTGGCCAGGATGCCGGAGATATTTCTACGATGGAGGAGAATTGAATGAACGTACTCGAAGAACTAACAAAAATCTTTCGTGATTATTTTGAGGACGATGAGATTGTATTAACCCCGGAAACGACTTCTGCAGATATTGATGGGTGGGATTCGCTCTCACACGCGCTTCTTATCGCCACGGTTGAGAATAAGCTCAAGATTGAATTTACCCAACGCGAGCTTCTTTCTTTTGATGATGTTGGTGATCTGGTTCGGACAATTGAAAAAAAGCTCTAAACTGAAGGTATGACCTTTCAGCAACCGGTTTTCTTCATTTTCTTTCTTATCATATTCGTAAGTTATTTTTCCATCCATCCATCCAGACGATGGATGGTATTACTGGTTGGAAGCCTGTTTTTTTACGCCAGTCTGGGTGTTTATTACCTGTTTATTCCGCTTGGCCTGGTGATTGGCTCCAGTTACCTTATCGGGAGGAGAATTGAAGGCGAACCAGATTCGACAAAACAAAAATTCTACTGGGTCGGTGTAGGAACACAAGTATTCGTCCTCCTCTTTTTCCGTTTATATCCGCGAGTGATCGAGCTTATCGTGAGGAAAGACCTGACCGTTTCCGGAGAAATTCCTGAAATAGTCTCAGCCATTGGGGTGTCATTTTATGTATTTCAGGCGATTGGCTATCTGACAGATATTTATCTGGGTAAGATTAAATCAGAACCCAATTTGGGAATCTACGCTCTTTTCATTTGTTTTTTTCCAAGAATCATCCAGGGACCGATCGAACGTGGAAAAGACTTACTGCCTCAGTTACAGTTTGCATCCGGGTTTGATCCACAGCAGGCGCGGCTAGGTGCAATGCGGTTTATGCAAGGATTATTCAAAAAACTGGTTATTGCCGATCGCCTGGCGTTGATTGTGGATCCAATATATCGGGGATGTACATGCATACAGCGGTGTTTTTCTTTGGGGCGCCACGATTACTTATGCATTCCAGCTTTACTTTGATTTTTCGGGGTACACCGAGATGGCGCTGGGTATCGCCCAGATGTTCAATCTGCGTTTGAGTGAAAACTTCAAGTCCCCGTATCTCGCAGATTCAATTACCGAATTTTGGCGTAGATGGCATATCACCTTTTCACGTTGGATTATGGATTACCTTTTCAAGCCGATGCAGCTTAGTTTTCGTAAAATGGGTAAAGCCGGTACCGTTTTGGCGTTGATGGTCACTTTTGCTCTATCGGGCTTGTGGCATGGAGTGACCGGCGGCTACCTGATCTGGGGATTGCTACATGGATTCTTTTTGAGCATCGCTTTTTTATGGTCTCCCATCGAGCGCAAATTTGCCGACAACCACAGATGGACACAGAGCAAAGGTTACTTGATTGTGAAAGTGATTTTTACTTTTTCCCTGGTTTGCCTTAGTTGGGTTTTCTTTCGAGCTGAAACCGTTGGTGATGCGTTCGTTGTGCTTTCCAAAAGCTTGCCCTGGAATTGGCTGACGCCAGTGGATATTTTGTGTGGGAAATTGACGATACACTCGATCATTTATACTACTGTGGATGGTGGCGGTGTCCTTAACGAAGCGTGTGTTCCATTATGGTCTCAGATCACCAACATTTCAGCTGGAATATTTGGTATCAATGGATCGGTTTTAGGGTTCGGTTTGCTCTTGGCATTTATTTTTGCCTTCGTCTGGCAACCAAAGTCGATTTTGTCCGAACCCTGGTACTGGAGGTGGAGTTTCTACTTTGGCCTTGCATGCTTCATCCTGTTATCGGTGGTTGTGATGCCTACACCAGCTACAGACGCTGTACCTTATCTTTATCTGAATTATTAGCAAATAGAGTTGTGTGAGATCTGGATGAATACGGAAAAAAGTAATTTGTGGAAGTTCATTGGCAAAATGGGGTTGATGTTCCTATTATTATTCTGGCTGGCTGTATTCATCGGTTTATTGACCATCAGGCCTAATCGTTCCAATCTATACAATCAAAAGAAAGCAATTACTTCCAGTACCAGCCCCAAATTGGTATTTATTGGAGGCTCAAACTGCTTATTCGGGGTGGATAGCGAATTACTGGAGAACGAATTGGAAATTCCAGTAGTGGATTATTGTGTGCAGGCAGGCTTACCACTCGATTTTTCTTTCAAGCAAATTGAACCTTATCTGAAGGATGGAGATACAATTCTCCTCATTCTGGAGTATGGATATTACGCGGGGGTGAACAATCCGGAAGCGGTGACCAGTATGATGGATAGTTACCCGCAGGGAATAATGGATTTGATGCCCTCGGTCTGGCGACAGACTCCTGATCTGTTGCAGCGTTTGGCATCGAGAAGAATTACACGGTTGCTGGATCATGGAACAACTAATAAATCCGTGTTTGATCATTCTTATAATCGCTGGGGAGATGGTACGTATCTGTTGGAGTATAACGGTGAGATAGAAATCGATGAGGAGAATGGGAGTATACCTGTATTAGATTCCGTTGATTCAAGGGTGATTAACCTGATTGGAAGTTTTCAATCACGGATGAATCAACGGGGAGTAAAGGTTTATCTCACCTATCCATCCATGTGGAATCGCCAGTATAATCCCCAGGCAGATAAAGCAGAACAACTTGATAGTTACTTGAAAAGCAAATTTCCTGGTTTGGTCATCTCATTCCCAGCGGACTACGTCTATCGAAAGGTATATATCTCCAACACAAGCTATCACCTGAACCGGGAAGGGCGGATACTCCGAACCCGGCAAATCATATCGGATCTACTATTGGCTGGTTGGGAATAACCGTAAGCGGTACTAAAAAGAATTCAATGCGATAATCCAAGCAGCATTTACCCCCCCCAAAAAAAAATATACTACAAATTGGATAAGTTTTGTATAACCATTTAGTCATTTTGATTTGAATTGGTAGAGCCACTCGAATAGAATCAGATCAGACATAACTCACCGAAAGGGGTGATCTGATGAATAAAGAAGAATCATTAAATTTGTTCTACCAAATGGTAGTAATCCGTAGATTAGAAGAGCGCGCGGCAGAACTATACCAGCAAGGAAAAATCGGCGGTTTCTTACATCTGTATATCGGACAGGAAGCTGTATCGACTGGTATTATTTCTGCCAGAAAACCGGTCGATCGAGTGATTACTGCCTATCGTGATCATGGCATTGCAATCAACAGCGGGATATCTGCCAAAGAAGTGATGGCTGAATTGCTGGGTAAATCTACCGGAATTTCTGGCGGCAGAGGCGGGTCAATGCACCTGGCGGATGTGACCAAGAATTTTTGGGGCGGTCATGCCATCGTCGGTGCGCATTTGCCGATTGCTGCAGGGCTTGCTCTAGGTGATTTTTACCGGAAAACGGATGGCGTCACCATTTGTTTCTTCGGAGATGGCGCAACAAACATCGGATTTTTCCATGAAGCAGTCAATCTCGCCAAAGTCTGGAACCTACCGGTTTTGTGGGTTTGTGAAAACAACCAGTATGGAATGGGCACAGCGGTAGACCGGGCATCTGCAGTATCGGATATACGCCAGAAAGCGGAAGGTTACGGCATGCCAAACTCACAAGTGGATGGCATGAACCTGGTCGAAGTGCGAGAGGCTTCTGCTGAGATATTAGCGAAAATTCGAGCAGGCTCCGGACCCTACTTATTAGAAGTAATGACCTATCGTTTCCGTGGTCATTCCATGGGTGATCCTGAGCGGTACCGTAAACAGGCTGAAGTACACAGCTGGCAGGAGAATGATCCGATTGGAATTTTTGAGAAATACTTGATCGAGAATCACCTCGCTGATGAGAAGGAATTAGAGGAGTGGACGAAGAAAGCAGAAGCCGAAGTGCAAGAGGCGGTTGATTTTGCTGAAGCAAGCCCTGAACCAGCCTTAGATACCCTTTTTGACCACATTTACGCTGATGCAGAAACGGCAGGCAGCAATGGCTAAGATAACCATGCGAGAAGCAATTTCTCAGGCTCTCTGGGAAGAGATGGAAAAGGATCCAGACGTCTTCATTCTGGGTGAAGAGGTGGGTGTTTGGGGCGGAACTTACGCTGTGACCAAAGGTTTTTATGATCACTTTGGACCAGAAAGAGTGAAGGATACGCCCATAGCAGAATCTGCGATTGTTGGGGCGGCCATTGGTGCTGCGCTCACCGGTTTGAAACCAGTCGCCGAGTTGATGACCATCAACTTTGCCTTTGTTGCGATGGATCACATCGTGAATGAAGCTGCAAAACTACATTATATGTTCAACGGGAAGATGAAATTACCGCTTGTGATCCGAACCGTTGGCGGCGGGGGAAGGCAATTAGGTGCTACCCACTCGCAGACACCAGACGTGATCTTTGCCCATTTTCCGGGATTAAAAGTGGTAGCCCCCGGCACTCCGGCAGATGCTAAAGGTCTGTTGAAGGCAGCTATCCGGTCGCAAGATCCCATTTTATTTATCGAGCATGCTACTTTATATCAAACACGTGGAGAAGTTCCCGAAGGTGATTACGTCATTCCAATCGGAAAATCTGTTGTTCAACGACCCGGTAAGGATGTGACGATCATCACATACAGCAAGATGTTAGAGCAATCGCAAAAAGCAGCAGAATTGCTCTCAAAAGAAGGAATCGAAGCTGAAATTGTGGATTTGCGTACATTGCGTCCATTGGATATGGAACCAGTAATGGAATCTTTCAAGAAGACCAACCGGGCTGTCATCGTTGAAGAAGGCTGGAAATCGTACGGTATAGGTGCAGAAGTATCTGCCCGGATCTACGAAGAAGCATTTGATTACATTGACGCGCCAATCAAAAGGGTTGCGCAAAAAGAGGTGCCATTACCTTACAATCGAGCGCTAGAGCAATCAGCGATTCCACAGGTGGCGGATATCGTTGCTGCGGTAAAGGAGGTGTTGTGATGGCTGAAACTGTCACTATGCCCAAACTAGGGTTTGATATGGCCGAAGGGATTCTGGTTCGGTGGGTAAAGAAGCAAGGTGAACGAGTAGTTAAAGGGGATGTGATCGCAGAAATTGAGACTGATAAGGCTACCGTGGAAGTCGAATCCCCCTATGAGGGGATTATGCTGCAACATCTGGTAGAACAAAGTACAAGCGTTCCGGTAGGTGATGCGATCGCGGTGATTGGTAAAGAAGGTGAGAAAGTAGAGCAAGCGATTAA
Organism: uncultured Chloroflexia bacterium; assembly: GCA_963818305.1. GTDB lineage: Bacteria > Chloroflexota > Anaerolineae > Anaerolineales > Anaerolineaceae > DAIOEK01. The sequence goes on along the minus strand of CAWFRQ010000005.1, from coordinate 104,048 downwards.
AACCAAACCGAATGAACCGGTACTACCGGTTGGTTGGCCTACTTCAGCCAAGAAGGAAGTGCCGGAAAAGAAAGATGAGACAGTTCAACCGGTAAGTGGAAATCCTGCTTCTGCAGCATCTCCGCTGGCGAGGAAGATTGCCAGAGATGCCGGGATCGAATTGCAAACTGTCAGAGGATCGGGTCCAAATGGGCGCATCATCCGGAAAGATGTAGAAACTCACCTGGCTGCAAAACCGATTTCGACAACCGGATCAAGTTCAAAACCAATACAACCAGCAGGATCGGATCAAGTCATACCGATGAATAAACTGAGATCAGCCATTGGACGAAGAATGGTGGAATCGAAAACAACCGTTCCGCATTTTTACGTCACGCATCAATATCGGGCTGATAAGATGATGGATTTGCGAAAAGAGATCAATCTCAACCTGGCTGATGGCAACAAGATCTCTGTGAATGACTTCATTATCAAAGCGACTGCGCTTGCCCTGAGAGCTTACCCTAATTTGAATGCCTCCATCTCGGGAAATGAGATCGTTTTACACCAGGCAATTCACATCGGGGTAGCGGTATCTGTGGAAGGCGGTTTGCTGACGGTTGTGGTCAAGAACGCCGATCAAAAATCGCTTAGCCAGATTTCTGGCGAGGTCAGGGAGATGGCTGCCCGAGTGAAACAGGGAAAAGTAAAGCCGGAGGATGTTGAAGGCTCTACCTTCTCGATCTCAAATCTTGGCATGTTTGATGTGGAAGAATTCAGCGCGATCATCAATCCGCCTGAGGCTGCGATTCTAGCTGTGGCTAGTGTTCATGAAGCTCCAGTAGCTGAAAATGGGACTCTACGGGTAGGGCAGGTGTTCAAAGCTACCATTTCCGCAGATCACAGGGTAACAGACGGGGTTGAAGCAGCCCGATTTATGCAAGAATTGGCTCGTCTATATTGAAAATCCACTCCTCATGTTCGTGTAATTTGAATGATTTGTTGGCAAATTAATAGAAAGACCGCTGAACATGTTCCTTTATTCAGCGGTCTTTTTGTACTTCAGGTTTGACTTTAGTATTGGGTGGGCGTACACCCATCCAATAACCGTGATAAGTGTTGTAAGCGGTTTCGCAAATCTTCTAGCGCAGTTGGGTCTACCTGAGGTGTGCAAACGAGCGTGTCAAAGTGCCGCAAAGCAATTTCACGAAGGGCAGATCCGGTTTCAGTTAGTTCAATCATCACCACACGCTCATCCTGCAAAGATCGTTTACGGGTGAGCAGACCCTTTTGTTCCATCTTCTTCAACATCGGGGTGAGCGTGCCAGTATCCAAGAAAAGGGCCTGACAGAGTTTTTTGATGGGTATATGTTGCTTCTCCCATAAAACCAATAAAGCCAGATACTGAGTATAGGTAATATCCATCTCAGTCAACATGGGGGCATATTGGTGGATTACCTTACGGGATGCCGCGTAGAGAGCAAAACAAAGTTGGTTATCTAAGAGGAGGGAATCCCTATCAGTTTCAAGCATGGATTGTCTCAGCCAAGAGCGTTACAATTTTTGGCTCAAGTTCGAGCGGTTTCACTGTTGGCTCAAACCGTTCAATGGATTCTCCATTTCGGCTGACCAGAAATTTGGTGAAATTCCACTTGATCGAATCTCCAAGCAATGATTTTTTCTGCGAGCGAAGATACTGGAATAGCGGATGTGCAGTTTTCCCGTTGACTTCAACTTTGGAAAAAACTGGAAAGGTCACCCCATAGTTGAGTTGGCAAAATTGCTGAATCTCGCTGTCACTACCCGGTTCCTGGTGTGCGAATTGATCACACGGGAATGCCAGAATTTCCAATCCTTGATCGTGGAATTGCTCATGTAGTGCTTGAAGCTCGGTGTACTGAGGTGTGAACCCGCATTTGCTGGCTGTGTTGACGATCAGGAGTACTTTCCCTTGATACTGGTCAAATTGGATAGATTTCACCCTTTGCATTTACAGCAGAAAAATCATAAATGGACATGTTATCACCTTTTTAAAATATATTTTACACAATATAATATTATCAAATATAAAATAGAATGCATTAGAAAGGAATAAGAGATTTCGGAAATTCGGTTAGTTTTTTATTTAATCAGTACACTCTTAGTTTTCGGGAAGATGATACTCTTCGATTTAGCGGCAATAAAAGCCTTTGTAAAGGTTGTAAATTTCCAGAATAGCGCGCAGATAGTTGCGAGTCTCTTTAAAGCGGACAACTTCCAGATATAAATCGGGGTCACCCTGGGCAAGTTCTTTCCATCCACTGGCGTTGCCTGGTCCACCATTGTAAGCTGCCAGACCAGCGTAGAGATCTCCATCTTGCAGACGGATTTGCTGGTTGAGGTAGTAACTGCCCATATAGATGGATATCTGCGGACGATAGATATCCTGGTCGAGGAACACAGGCGGCCAGCCTGACTGAGAAGAAACTTCACGTGCGGTAGTTGGCAGCATCTGCATCAGACCACGTGCGTCCGCCCCCGAGACGATAAATGGCTCAAACATGCTTTCCTGACGGATGACGCTGTAGATCAACAGGGGATCGAGATCAAATTCAGATGCAAATTGGGTGACCAATTCTTTGTAATACGGTCCAAATCGAATATGGTTGAAATAGAGAGGAGCGGTCAGGGTACCGTTGTCGTCCAGTCCCGCCAGTGTAAGTACCTGCCTGGCGGAGAGAATTGCTGAGCGATACATACCGATTTCTTCCAACCAGGAAGCTAACTTATACTGGATGACCGCGTTGGATTTGAATTCATCTCGATAGCTTTCCACTTCATTGCGGGCAAGCTCAAATAAACCAAGCCGCCAGTACTCTTGAGCCTGATTGATACGTCGGTCTGTAAAAAGTTCAGTTCGATCATTTAGCTGAATATCAGAGGTCAGTCCGAAAGTTTGGATCATCCAGGCTTCTGCACCGGGCACTTCAGATTGTAGGTCCACACCCAGGTCAAGAACCTTGCAGGATTCGTAAGGAGATTTTTCGGTTGTAAGGTCGCGTGCACGGACACTGTAATACCCGGTTGGATCCTGTTTCATTGCATTTTGCCAGTAAGTGAGAGCAGTCTCCTTATCACCACTGGCATCTGCAGATTTTCCCATCCAGAAGTAAGCGCCCGCTTTTTCGGTTGAATCGCCGCCCAACAGCAGTGCTCGCTGGAAAGAATGCCAATGCATCTGCATATCTGCCCTGACGGTAACGCGAGTGATGCCAGCGAAATGGATACCCATGAAAGAATATTCCGAATCTGGGTATTCGGCTGGTAAGCGTTCCCAGGCGGCAACCGCAGCATCCAGCTGATTATTTCGTTCATAGATACGACCAGCTTCAAACAACAGGCTGGGGGCTAAGGTGTCCTGGGGTGAACTCTGGATGAAAGTCAGCAGAGTTTCGGCTGCCTGTTCATACTTTCCAAGGAAATACCACTGCGTATAGGCTTTTTCATCCCAGGCGGTCGGCCAAAATTGATCATATGGGTGATCTCGGATCAGCGCATCCCATTCCTGGATTGCACCTTCATAGTCTTCCACGTTTGTGAGAGACAGGGCGCGGAAATAATGGGCGACTGCCTTCATGGATTTCGTTCTTATCCATATAGGATTTCAGCACATCTGCTGCAATAGCGTACTGCCCGGCGAAGTAGTCGATCATACCGCGCTGGAGTTCATTCGACCTCAACCCCATCATTGACCAAGGCCACCAGCGCGCTATAGGTATCATACGCACGTGGGTAGCTGTTAACTGAATCCATAAATCGGTCATATGCGTTTTGGGTATCCCCTTGCCGCAAGTAGATTTGGCCCACCAGCAGATTTGCCTGGGCGCGGGTGTATTCGCTAGAGGAGGTGTTGTACACTTCCTGTAACAATGCTAACGCAACCGGATCATTTCCGATGTGCTATCAGACTCTTGGCAGCTTTAAGTTTGAGCGCGACCTGGTCAACAAAGTGGGTTTTTAGAGCCTGATCATAGGCGTCTAAAGCCTGCTGACTTAAGATTCGCATTCGTATACTCATCCCCCATCGCTTCATAGATATAACCTTTGAGTGGTTCGGGTTTGATTGTGAGATAGGCCTGATAGGCGTTCGCAGCATCTTCTGCCCGACCGAGATCGGAATAAATCCGAGCCAGGTAGATATCTGCTTCAGATCCAGCATCATCATCCACGGCAGAATCTACTACTGCCCGGAATAACTCCAAGGCTTTGGTGCTATCCCCTTCCAGGTAGGCGATACGGCCTAATTTGACCTTGGCTTGAGATTTGAGGCTCTCATCCTGTGAGAAATCGATCACATTCTGGTATTCTTGCCCGGCAGATTGAAAATCCCCATTCTGAAAAGCCTGGTTTGCTTTACTCTAGCCTGGCTTCGGGTTCCGGTGTAGGGGTGCTTGTTGGCAAAGGGGTAGGAGTAATCGTAGCGGTGGCGCACCTGGGTTAGCCGGACCAGGTTCTGCTGGTGAGCTAACGGGCACAGATGGAGAACCACATCCGGGCAGGAGTGAAACCATCAACAGAAGGAGAAAAATCCTTGACAGGGTAATTGCGTGGGAAGATTTTTGGTTAATTCTTATTTGATTTTGCAATGAGACATCACCTTGTTGGCAGGTAACTAGTACCGAGTATACCATGATAAGATTGACGAAAATTTCCATAAATATTGCCAACAAGTCAACCTTAAGCACTCCTCACAATGGATACTTCCCCTAAGGTATGATAAACTTTACAGGTTGTCAGTTAAAACTCTGGTCATTCACTTTATTATTGGAGTTCGCTCGTTCATGAAAATTGCCTGTACTGGTTCGATTGCATACGATTACCTGATGTCCTTCCCGGGATACTTCAAAGATCACATCGTGCCCGAAAAATTGGAGACTATCTCGCTCTCCTTCCTGGTCGATACGATGGTAAAACAGCGCGGCGGTATTGCAGCTAACATTGCTTATACGCTGGCTTTACTGGGTGCCAATCCTGTTTTAGTAGGCACAGTGGGACAAGATTTTTCTGATTTTCAAAAAATACTTGAAGATACCGGCGTGGATTGTTGCGGAGTCAAGGTGATACCAGATAAATTCACCGCCTCTTTCTTTGCCAATTCAGACCTTGCCAACTCTCAGATATCCAGTTTTTACACTGGCGCCATGGCTAATGCGCTAGAAGTACAGATCAAAAACCTGCCATGCGGAAAGCCAGACCTGGTTGTTATCTCACCGAATGATCCGCAAGCGATGATAGAATTACCGCGTGAATGTAAGGAGCTGGGTATTCCATATGCCTACGATCCTAGTCAGCAGATTGTACGCATGACCGGGGCAGAACTTAAGGAAGGGGTGGAAGGAGCACAATCACTTATTCGTCAATGAGTATGAATTTGAACTTCTCACCCGCGCAACCGGCTTATCTACTGGAAGATATTCTTACAGATTGTTGATTATCTTGTAGTAACACAGGGTGCAAAAGGCGCCTGGATCTACGCAGAAGGCAAGAAGTACGAAGTACCGGTATATCCACACAAACTCATCGGTGACCCAACCGGTGTAGGGGATGCCTTCCGAGGTGGTTTCTTGACCGGCTATCGGTGCGGATTGGATTGGATTACCTGTGGTCAAATGGGTGCGCTGGCTGCGACCTATTGTCTGGAAGAAAAGGGTACCCAAAATCACAAATTTACCGTTCAAGAATTTATTTCCCGATATCGGGAAGTATTTGATGATCAGGGCAAGTTGGATTGCCTGTCTGAAATAATCAATCTGGAGAAAACCAAATGACAGAACACCATATAAAAGATGACAGTCTGGCTGAAGGCGGACGCCGCCGGATCGACTGGGCAGAACGTGAAATGCCAGTATTACGGCTGATCAAAGAACGGTTTGCGAAAGAAAAACCGTTCAAAGGTTTCGTATGTCGGCGTGTTTGCATGTAACCGCGGAAACTGCGAACCTGATGCGAACATTGCAGTCTGGTGGTGCTGATGTCGTTCTTAACAGCCTCTAATCCACTCTCCACTCAGGATGATGTGGCTGCATCCCTGGTACATCACGATGAATTGCCAGTATTTGCAATCAAAGGCGAAGATAACTCCACCTACTACTCACACCTGAACGCAGCTCTTGACCACAAGCCAAATATCACCATGGATGATGGCGCTGACCTGGTTGGGACTATTCACAAGAGCCGCCGTGAGTTATTAGATAACATTGTGGGTGGTACTGAAGAAACCACTACCGGTGTGATCCGCCTGCGTGCCATGGCTGCCGATAAGATGTTGAATTTCCCGGTCATCGCAGTCAACGATGCCATGACCAAGCATTTCTTTGATAACCGCTATGGAACCGGTCAATCTACCCTGGATGGTATTATCCGCGCGACAAACGTGCTGCTGGCGGGAAAAACCTTTGTAGTAGCCGGTTATGGCTGGTGCGGACGTGGTCTGGCCGACAGAGCGCGTGGAATGGGCGCGAATGTGATCGTCACCGAAGTAGATCCTTTGAAGGCGCTGGAAGCGGTCATGGATGGCTTCCGGGTAATGCCGATGCTAGATGCCTCAAAAATTGGCGATTTTTTCTGCACCGTTACCGGCGATTTGAATGTCATTGACGATCATGACTTCGAAGTGATGAAAGACGGCGCTATCGTTTCCAACTCTGGCCATTTCAATGTCGAAATCAATATTCCTGCACTGGAAGCGATGTCTGTCAAGAAAAGCTTGGTTCGCCCCTTCGTGGAACGCTATGAGATGAAAGATGGCAGATACATCCACATTCTGGGAGAAGGCCGCCTTGATTAACCTGGCTTCTGCTGAAGGTCACCCTGCCTCTGTGATGGATATGTCCTTTGCTAATCAGGCACTGGCCGCAGAATATATGATGAAGAATGCCAGTAAACTCGAAAATACTGTCTATTCAGTTCCGGAAGAGATTGACAAGGAAATCGCAAGAATCAAATTGCTTGCGATGGATGTGAAAATCGATGAATTGACCGAAACCCAGGTGAAGTATCTAAACTCCTGGGAAGAGGGCACCTAAACCGAATTGGTGCATTAACGAAATCAAAACGGGATAGCGAATGAACGCTATCCCGTTTTTTCTTGTCTTAAGTAAGTGGAAAATCTATCAGGGTGAGCTTGTTTCATCCTTTACGGTTTTCAAAAACACTTCCACTACTTTTGGATCAAAGTGCTTGCCCGACTGGTCGTGAAGATATTGAATTACCTTGTGGAGTTCCCAGGCAGGGCGATATGGCCGATCTGACCTTAATGCGTCATACACATCTATCACTGCAAATATCCGAGCCGGAAGTGGGATTTCTTCACCTCGTAATCTACGAGGATACCCAGTCCCATCCCATTTTTCGTGATGATAAAAGGGAATTTCTAACGCAGGAGCGAGATATTCGATCTGCTTGAGGAAATCATACGCGTATTCAGGATGTTTGCGCATAATGAACCACTCCTCATCAGAAAGAGGCCCAGGCTTTTTCAATATTGAATCAGGGATACCCATTTTGCCGATGTCGTGTAACAGGGCACCCCGCCGCACGTGTATCAGATCCTTATCAGAAATCCCTAATTGACGAGCTAACTCAATCGTCAGATCAACCACCCTTCTGGCATGGCCCTGGGTTACCTGGTCACGCATATCCAGGGCAAGCGACCAACCCAACAGGGTCGCATCATAGGCCTGGGTAATTTCCAGATTTGATTGTTGGACTGATTTAAATAATCTGGCGTTGGTGAGTGAGAGCGAAACCTGGTACGAAAGAACCCGGCATAAGTCAATCTCTTCAGGGCTCAGGTGCCTGACCCCACTGATTGTACTTACGATCAAAACACCAATGCCCTTTTCTTCCAGCATGATCGGGATGTATAGAATGGTGATCAGGTCGCGGGCATCACGGACTGCAGCTTCTGCGGGGGTTAGCGGTTCCGTTCTGGCATCGGCCAGGAATATCGGTCTTCGTTCTTTGAAAGCCTGAAGTATATGCGGATGATCTGCCAGCGGTTGTGGTTGCAACCTTAGCCATTCCAACTCTGGCGCCAATGGAGGTGTTGTTGCGCCCAGGAACAATTTATCATCAGTTAGTTCATAGATGGCTCCGGTTTCGACACCTAGTACCTCACAGGTGCTTTCAATCGCAGTCTGTAATACGATCGACAGGTCCAATGAAGTTGCCAGCGAACTGCTGACCTTGAGCAGGGTCGAAAGTTCCTTGACTGGAATATGCCTGGTGATATCGAGTTGCATCGAGTGGGATTTATTCTTCATTACGCATCCTCGGTTTCAGCTGTTGTGGTTGGGAAGGACGATACGTACAAATGAATTATACAATCACCAAAGCATTTTGCTTGGCAGTTATTATGTCGTTATCGGCAAAATATCCAAAATCTAGATTGATTATTTGGAATAACTTGCCATCGGGCTATCAGGTTGCCTTACAGAATCAGAAATCTCAATTTGATGGTATTTTTGTACTCGTAAATGGGACTTCGGAAGAATTTATTTTCCTAGGGCGTCGGCATAAATCCGGGAAAGGAAATCAATTCGTTCCGCAGTGGTCATTGGCCGTGGACGAGCTGCATCTTCCAATAGGGCAGTAATCAGTTCGGTACCAATGTAACGGCCATTATAAAAATAATGGCGGTCAATGAATTCCTCACGGGTACCCTTTACTGGTTTATCCATTTGATCGAAAAACAAATTGCCCAGACCATAGTGGATAAAGCTGTCCTGGTACAAAGCCATCACCTGTGGATAGTGCGCCTGGCTTCCGCTGACAACCACTGCACCGGCATCCACCATACGGCGATAGTCTCTTTCCTGATGCTCACCCGGTTTATGGATGGTGTATTCGCTGTATTGAAAGGTAAAAATGGGCAAGTAACCCTGTTGCCGCAATGATGTTATTTGGTTGGAAAAATATTCAAAATCGCAGTGAGCTGCTCCCATACTGGTATCTGTCGCCATGGCAAAACGAGGACCGACAAAATTGCATCCCAGGAAGGCAAATTTATTCCCATGGTCTTCAAATAATGCTGGCTGACGGGCAGCTTCTTCATTCAATCCGCCGGCATAGGTAAGAATCTCATTTTGTTGATAGAGCGTGAGTGAATCACGGTATGGTTTCTTGCCATAATCCAAATTGTGATTTCCTGAAAGCTCTACCACATCAGTGCCTACATCGATCAGTAAATCCAGGTATTCCGGACGGCTGCAGAACATTAGACTGCGCTCGTTTGGATTGCCTTTGGAACAATGTTCGTAAAACGAGACTTCATTACTAATGTGGGTAATATCTGCTTCGCGTAGAATGGAACGGATATCTTTTCCTGGCCATTTGACCCCATTGATATCCATCTGATGAGCAGTTCCGCGGGTGAGGGCTGTGGTACCGGTCATCACCACGATCGAGAGTTTGTCGGGGTCGTAATTGGGTTGAATAGCATCCAACCAATTATTAAGCTCGACAGGGACGGCCGCTTTAGAATCAATATCGAAAAATACAGTCAGGGGGTATTCTACAGGCGCGAAGTAATGGTCGAGAGGATTCTTCCCATCGACGAAAAGTAATTTCCACTCTGGCCGCAATTCTTGAAAGGGCAGCAATATCCACGCGTTGGGGTCATCGGGCTGAACCTCAATCTGATCATACTTTTCTATCAGGCTGATTGATGTGCCTGGTTTTCCCCACTTTTGGGTAAATATCTGCAGAGTCTCCTCATCCAGGTGAATGACCGTAGTGGACGTAGCAGACTTCCAGACCGCTTTTACTTCTGACAATGAAACATGATCTCGTATTGTAAAAAATGGTGCGCAGAGCAAATAAACAGAGTGTGACCTGCCAGTATCTGATGTGAAACCTAAACGATACACAGCTTGCTCAGGGTCATCGATCGCTTCGTACCCATCCGGAACCATAGCCTGGGTTCGGATGAACCCCGGGAGATTTGGATCAATCCAAATGGTGTTTTTTGGTTGGTCGGTGGGAGTCGGCAGCGTTAAAGGAGTACTAGTCAAGTAGATGGGTACTGCTTCAGACTGTGGGGCCGGGGTAGATTTTGGACTGCAGCTTTGCAAGAGTATGATGAAGAGTACCAAGACCCAGAGCAGTGAAATCGATGGGATAAATCGACGAGTAAACATACGTAGTGATCATTCTACCGCAGGAACAGAATGATCAGTTAATTATTTTATGTGTGTTATTTTTCAGCTACTACGACCTCAATGTATATTGGATCACCAAAGGCTTCGTCTTTGGCGCTATAAGCTTGCCAGCCGGATCGATACGTGCCTGGTTCTTGTGGAGCGGTCAGAATAACTCGAATCGGACTTTCATTTCCACTTCGTAAGGGCACCAGCGCTTGTTCTTCTGCGCTCCCCATGGCATCGCCAAAAATCAGTCTGAGCGTGTATTCTGAGTTCCAATCACATGTTCCGTTATTTCTTATTTGCCAGCGTTTATCCAGTTCTTCACCGGGTTTGACCTCGGTCCCATCTGGAATCGTGATATCTTTCATAAACGAAAGAACATTGTCACAGTCAGCAGGTTGAGTTGGCAATGGGGCTTCTGTGGGAGGCACCGGGGTAACTGATGGCGCAGGGGTAGGTGGCAGAAAGCTATCCGCCTGTTGGGTTGCCTCAGTTGAAGTGCGGGTACAAGCTGGTAGCAAAATAATACATAATGCTGCTACCAGAAAAGTACGAGGCTGAAATATTCTGAAAGTATTCAAACGGATCTCACCAATGCTATTCTTCAGCGCCGCCATCATCTGCGCTGCCTGAGAATGGAAGCGGAAGGTCACCACCTAAAGCTCGTTCCCGAACAGCGAGATCAATTTCAGCACATAAGTCTTCATTTTGGTGCAAGAATTCTTTGGCATTCTCGCGGCCTTGTCCCAAACGAACATCACCGTAAGAGAAGAATGCACCTCGTTTTGTTACGATCTCTAAACCGGTTGCCAGGTCGATGATATCTCCCACCTTTGAGATACCTTCGTTGTACATGATATCAAATTCAGCAGTACGGAAAGGTGGTGCGACTTTGTTTTTCACGACTTTGACTCGGGTTCGGCTACCAGTGGTTTCAGCGCCAGATTTGATGGTTTGTATCCGGCGGACATCCAGCCGAACTGAGGCATAGAACTTGAGGGCTAAACCTCCGGGGGTGGTTTCCGGATTTCCAAACATCACACCAATTTTTTGTCGCAGCTGATTGGTGAAAACCACTGCGGTTTTGGTTTGATTGATGACGCCAGACAATTTGCGTAATGCTTGAGACATTAAACGGGCTTGCATACCCATACTCGCATCACCCATATCGCCTTCGATCTCAGCCCGGGGAACGAGTGCAGCAACTGAGTCGACGACTACAATATCTACAGCGCCAGAGCGTACCAGTGTTTCACAGATTTCCAGAGCCTGTTCTCCGGTATCTGGTTGTGAGATCAGCAAGTTTTCGACATTGACACCGCATTTGAGAGCATAGACCGGATCAAGGGCATGTTCCATATCAATATAGGCAGCCGTGCCGCCCAATTTCTGGCTCTCAGCGACAATATGTTGGCAGATCGTGGTTTTCCCTGAGGATTCTGGTCCAAAAATCTCGGTGATCCTTCCGCGGGGAATACCACCAATACCGAGTGCAATATCCAGTGATAATGATCCGGTTGGGATCGCTTCGACGGTCATGTGTTGGGCTTCACCCAAGACGCATGATCGAGCCTTCACCATATCGCTTCACAATATCGGTAACCGCTCTATCTAGGACAGCTTTTTTTGCATCCAGCATATTTGAGGATTGTTCGACGAGCGGGGTATTCACAGGTTTCTTTGCCATGAGTCTCTCCGGAAGAGATGGTTGATTTGTTTTGATAAAACAATTATAGCACAAGTGTTCTGATGGTCAAGGTGTTGGTGTTTGCAGGAAATCGAGGACAGGGGTGGCGGTACCTTTTGCTTGAAAACCGTTTTCTCCCCAAAAAGTAAGGAAGGTGATTGCACCCGGGTGGATCTCAAACTTATAGTACAGGGGCTTGCCTTCAAAGTCAATCCAAATCTTGTACTTTCCTGCCGGTAAATCACTCAAGACCAAATTTTCCTTATAAGTGGTCATCTTGATTTACGGTAGTACCCCCGTAAGTTCTTACTTCCCACTGGTGATTATTTTCATAGCTCTCAACATGCACCGGTATGTGCTTCAGCGTTTTGCCCGCTTTATCCATGATCCGGCCAGCTAATACTCCCCAGCCCTGGGGCGGAGCGATCCACAGTTCAGGGTTGCGTGTGTTATCAAAGATATTGGTTCCGATCCGAACCTCGAAATGCAGGTGCGGGCCGGTGGTGTGACCAGTAGTTACCCACCATCCCAATCTGATCTCCGGCTTTCACAACCTGATTATCAACAACGGTCAGGCCAGACATATGCGCATAGACAGTATAGAGCCGTTTGCCTTCGAAGCCAAAATCGTGTTTGATGGCTACGGCAATTCCATATCCATCGCTAGCGCCTTCAACACCCGAAAGTAAGCCGGTACCAGCCCAGATCACTTTGCCATCGGCAGCAGCGATCACTGGAGTATCCAGCGGTGCATCGATATCAATACCGGTATGGACGAAGGCTGGCTCAAAAAACATACCGCCATAACGATAATTTGCTACCGGCCAGTTGATCTCATTCGCAGCGATTGGGCGTTGAAAATAAAAGTGGTCGTTATCCATCAGAGCCCAGGGAACTGGATAGAGCGGCGGCCTCCAGGCTGAAATTGGCAGCGGACCCGGGGTAGGGAAATCAAAGGTGAGCGCTTCCACGGTAGGTTTTGGCGCATACGGCATCACTTCTGCAACCTCTGGTTGTTCAAAAATCACCAGGGCAGGTGTTATCGTAGGAGTCTGGGTAGGCGCTTGTTGGGTGATCGCATTCAATGTCGCATTAACTGCGGTATTTACCCGGTCTGCTTGCGAAAGGCTTACCAGGTGTCGCATCGGGACTAGAGCATCCTGCCAGGCATACAGCCAATAATATGGCTGGAATCCAACGCGGCAGATGAGTTCGAGGGAGTGTAATCATACTTTCCAACTACGGATAGGGTGTCCAGGTTGGTCTGCGTGTGATGGTGCTGGTTGGACTGGGTGTGATGGTTGGTGTGAGAGTTACAAAGAGCCGCCGGGTGGGTGTTAATGTGATTGTAGGCGCGGCCAGAGGAGTGGGTGTAATGAATGCATCTTGCGGGTAGAGTTCTAGCATCGCATCTTTCCAGGAAAGCCCAGATCGAAGTGCAAATAAATTGAACCTGGCACCGGGATAAAAATTTGTCCAATTGGGTGATGCTTCAATCCGCTCCCAGCCAAACCGCAGGGCTAGATCAGTCAGGTCGACCCAATATCCATCCGGGTAGGCATCAATTTCCACTCCGCCATTCTCGTAAGCAGCTGGATCGTTGCTGAAACGGGCATTCATATCCCAGGCTTTCTCTAAGATCGGTTTTCCCATCGATCCATCCTGATAAATCGGACGGATGAACATACGGAAGTAGGTTTGATCTCCATACGTTTCACGGGTGATCAACATCCATTGGATATTCATCGGAATTGTGTTTAAGCTGAATGCGCGTCCAGTATAGAGCCAGTTTTCTTGCATATTCGGATCAGCAACTTCTGTGATCGGAATAAATGTATTTTCCAGGTTAGCTAAAACATCCCAACCGGTCTCAAATTTGATTCGTTCTCGCAGGGAGGTGAATGATTCATCTGTGAGATCATGCAGAAGCGAATATGGAGATTTCACTTCCGGGATGGCTACCACCTGATACCTGTTGGGCAGGTTTTCTACAGGCGGAGTGATGGCTAATTGGTAGAGTGGGGGCAGCGAAGCTGTTTGCAAACGAACGATCCAGTTCGGCAGCTCTGCTGGTAGAGGATGAATACCCCATTGAAGCCCAGATACAAATCCGGTAGTGGGGGTCACTGGATATACCAGATTACCATCCGGAAGGCTGATAGCGCTCAGATAAGTTTTGTTGGGGTCAGGAATGATATAGAAAAGGATTTTCCCGTCCTGGCTCCAGGCAGGGAAATCACCCTCGGTCGCCTGGATTGGATTTTGGGATGCATCTCCAAAACTCCAGGTTAGGATTGTGCGGCGGCCAGAGATCAGCTCACTCCATGCAACTGATGATCCATCTGATGACCAGGTTGGGTTACGCGGATCATATCCTGCATTAACTGAGACCGGTTCAATTTGAACTTGTGACTCGATGAATCGCGCATTCCAGATCGCGGGTTTATTATCATATGCACTGATAAATAGCAGGTTTTGACCGTCAGGTGACCAGCTTGGATCATAATCATCGAAATCATTACTGGTGATCCGGCTGAATTCGTACGGTTGTTTCTGCAGGTCGGCAACCATAATTTCTGAGTTTTCACCGACATAACTCTGAAATGCAAGCTTGCTTCCATCCGGTGACCAGGTCGGGTGAGTATCATAATCACTGGTATCGGTTACTGGTGTAATCGTACCAGTCAGCAAATCGAGCAGATAGATATCCCAATAGCCATTTCGCTGTGAACTGAATGCGATGATCCGCCCGGTTGGATCCATCACCGGAGATGTATCATCCCACGGGTTATTGGTTAACCTCAGCAGGTTAGGGTTCCCGGGCGTGAATGCAAAGAGATGGCTATATCCATTTTCAATCATCGAAAATACGATTGTTCCTTGCAGAATACTGTTGATTGATAGAAGGGTACAACTCGGCCTGGTTGACCGGATTTGATAGGATTTGTTCCGGAGTAGGGGTTTCTTGTTCGATCAGAGGAGAATTTACTGTGATCTGGCTGGCAACGGTTTGTGATTTTTCATTTGATTGTGGGAAAACGAGTATTAGTAACACTGCCAGATTGGTTAAAACCAATAAGAAGACTGTAATCAGCAGAACCATCGTCTGGTTATCAGATAGGTGTACTTTGAGGTGTCTTATCCGATTGGATAATCGCTGAAAAGGAGTTTGCCGCATGGGTAAATGGGTTTAGCTTCCTGTTTGGTCTGATAGCCATTTCTGGATAAATTGCATTGGATCAAGCAGCACATATTTTCCGCTGATACGCCAATTACACCATTCCAGCCTTTCCGCGGAGGTGGCGCTGCTGTCATAATGGCTCATAGATGCAAATTCAGTACCACTCGGCCCCCAGCGCATTTCAAGATGAAGATGCGGATTTCCAGATGCGCCGGTATTGCCTACCTGGCCAATCAGTTGGCCAGCTTGCACCAGATCACCAATTTTCAGGGTGGGCGGATTTTGCATATGGCCATACAGGATATAAACAGAGTTGATTGGAACACTCCATTGGGCGTTTTCCAATGAAGCGCAGTCTTGCCCGAGGCGGGAATTGTAAGGGTAGGGAGTTGAAATGACTGGAATTTCGAGGGACTCACGAAATTTGGGCGGCAAGCTATTTATTGGAGTTTCAATCATGATGAGATTACCGTATCGTTCACGATCGATGGTAATGCCAACCACTTTCCCGGTTAGCAAGCTGTAGATTTCTAACCCTTCCATTTTCATGTGGGTTCCGCGGGCATAATACGCAAAATCTACCCCATGATGTGCATCATCATACCCGGGAGCGGGGGCGATGAATGGTTGCGAAATGATCTCTGGCAGTTCGGCTAAAGTGATATCTTGCAGAGGAGATACAAGTGTAAATCCGGCACTTGGGTCGGGAGTGTTGGTTGGACTGGGAGTGAGGGTGGGGGTTGATGTTGCAGTTACGGTGGGTGTCTGAGTGACCGTGGGGGGCAGTGATGTCGCTGTTGGTGTTGGCGGCGGAGGAGTGATCGTGGTGCAACTCGCCAAAATAAAGGATAAGAGGATTGTAAAGACAGAGTTGGTTTTACGCATAGCCTGATTATATCAGTCTGCAGATTGCGAATTGAACCATCAGAGGTTCGATTACCTTCGACCGATAAAGGTTAGCAGCTAAATCCTTTTTTGTTATGGTTTATAATCGGATACATGACATTTAAAAGAAACCTTCAACTCTTGTTTTTTATAACACTCTTGCTGGGTCTGATTGTCTTACCCATCCGGGTTCAAGCTGAAGATAGCAAAGTGGATCAACTGATTGGTTATGTAAATTCTTATCGGGTATCCAAAGGATTTCCCGAATTAAAGCCAAATCCAAATTTGATGGCTGCTGCACAAGCCCATGCAAACTACCTGGCTGCTCATTATGATGTAGACAAAGGTGGGGATGGTACGGTTGGTGAAGGCGGTACGCTGCCACAAGATCGTGCCTATCAATATGGCTATGCAGGTTGGGACGAATATGAAGTCGTTGAAAATTGGATCGTCTTGAACCAGAGTTACCCTTTAGACCGGGTTGTAAGCAATGACTGGTGGAAAACATCCTACAACCAGAAAAATCTTTTAGATGGTTGGGGAATCACTTATCAGGATGTTGGTGTGGGGATTGCTGAAAAATCCCCTCTGGTGTTTTATGTGGTTGATATTGGAGCGAAGTTGGATGTGGCTCCAAAAGTGATCATCACCAGTACTTACGGTGAAGAATTTTCTTTTACTCCGATCGAAACTGTAGCCCCTGGAGTAGATGGTTCTGTCATTCACAAGGTTCGTGAAGGTGAGAGCCTGGAGATCATCGCATTATCCTATGGGGTGAGTAAAGCATCCATCATGGATTACAACGGAATAACTAACTCGACCATTATGCTCTACACAGATCAAGAGTTGATTATTCGCAAGCCATACGGCGATACTTCTACCGGTCAAGCATTCATCACAGCGACTGATTTGCCCACCGCTACGGCTACTACTGCCCCGACCTTTACCCCGCGTCCGCGTGCAACCATTACTCCATCACCGACGCAGCTGCCTCCAACAATTACACCATCGCCTACACCCAAACCATCTCCATTGAGTGAGATCACCCCCGGAATGTACGGGCTGGGAGCGGTTGTGGTTGGCGGAATAGGGCTGGCTGTTTTCTTTGTTATTTATAGCCGTCGGCACCGTTAAAAAGGGAATAAAAAAGATAATCATTTTTGGAAAAATGCATAATCCAAAGAAAATATTAGTTCGTCTGCTTTTCCTTTCCATTTTCTTGGTAACGCAATGGAGCCAGGTAAGACCTGTTCAAGCAGGAAGCGGTGATCCATATGCGTTAATTGATGCTGTAAACGCGTATAGAAACGCGAATGGTTTGAATTCCCTGGAAGTGAATAGCTATCTGATGGCCGCTGCGCAATCGCAAGCCGATTATCTGGCTGCAACCTACGATATTGGTTCAGGCTCGAATGGCCATGTAGGCGCCGGCGGAAGCAATGCAACTGACCGGGCTTACGCTTTTGGTTATGGTGATGGGAAGGCGATCACCGTTTCTGAAAACTGGGCTGGCACAAGTGTGATGACGGCAGAAGAATTAGTCTATAGCTCATTTTGGGCTGATGCAGCCCACCAAAACACCATGCTGGATGGATGGGGAACACATTATCAGGATATTGGTGTAGGAGTAGCCACTCAGGAAAGTGGCGTAAGCTTCTTCGTGATGGATGTAGGAGTCATTGATGGAACCGAAAGCTACTCACCATCGAATAATTCTTATGTGAATCCAGCTGTAGTAAATGGAACAGCTGCTCCCACCTATGTGTTTTCTCCTTTACTCACATCTACCCCAGCAAGCGACGGGAATTTATATCACTCCGTCAGGGCAGGGGATACATTATTTTCGATTGCAAAATCATATAGCGTGACAGAAGATCGGATTCGAGACTTGAATAGTATTGCCGATGGCTGGACAATGATCAATGAAGGCGATCTGCTGCTTATAAAACTTAAAACCGAGATAACACCTAACGTGGGTGCAACCATCACCCCGACCTCAGGAACATTGACTCCTCAGACCGCTACCAAGACCGAAATGAAGAAAGCGACCCAAACACCGAAGCAACTAGTATCCGACTTTCACTTATGCTCCGCTTGCAATCACTGTTGTCTCTTCACAGATGGCAGAGCCTGTACCATCAGCCCAGGCGAATACCCGAACGATGGGTGTTGTTTTGGTCATCATCTGCGGGATCGGTCTGGCTGGAGTAGCGGCTTATAGTTTCTTAAAACCGGGAAAATAATCTTTCAAATTCTCCAAAATTCGAATTATTAATTATGAAGAGGAACACCCAACCCCCTCAAGCAAAAATTGCATTTCGAAACCGTCACTTTGGCTGGGTTTCTGGAGTCTCTTCGCATTGTTCATTCTCGTGGTTGGAATGAGTGGGCAACAGGTAAATGCTGAACCATTGGGAAGTGATGATGGCTACAGTCTGGTGGATGTTGTCAATTCGTACCGGGCATCCAACGGGTTGTACGCGTTAAGTTATGACGGGAAATTAATGGCTGCAGCTCAGGCTCACGCAGATTGGATTGCAGAGACAGGGAACGGCGGACATACAGGATCTGGCGGGAGTGATGAAACTGTGCGCGCTATGTGGGCTGGCTATGGAAATGGAGCGTCCATTCATTGCGATGAAGCCTGGGCAAGTACGGATTCGGCCGAGACGGCAGTTTATTCTGCCTGGGCAGACTGGATCCACCAGGCAGTGATGTTGGATTACTGGGCGAATGGATATACTGACGCGGGCGGCGGGGTGGCCAGCTTGGGGAATGGGCGCTATGTTTTTGTGTTTGACTTATGCATGGTTTCAGGTAAACCGGCTGTCAATGCGCCAACTGCTGTCAATACCCCGGCATTGGATTCGAATGGAATGATCATCGCACCGACTGCGGATCTATCTCAATTCATCATGTCGGTAAAAATTGAACCTGCTGCGGCAGATGGTTCGATCACACACACGGTAGATTATGGCCAAACACTGGTGCAGATTGCATTGGCGTACGGTGTGAAGGTGGCTGAAATCCGGGATTTGAACTACATGGCCGAGGATTCCACTCTCATATACCCTGAACAAAAGCTATTGATAAAAGCGGCAACATCAAAAATAACGAAGGTGAGTACTGGCACACCCGAGTCAACTACAGAAGCAGGAGAATCACCTAAACCGAGTGGTGAACCGACCGACCCTGGCGCCTTCGTTTACTCCACGGGTTCGGCCTACCAAGACTGCAACAATCACCCCCACGGATTTGATGATTACACCGACCCCAGAACAGGAGCTCTCTGCAAATCACGGATGTGAAGAGTGTTGGGATCATCCTGGTTGTTGGTTCGCTGATCGGGCTGGCTGCTTTTTTACTATTTGGAAGTCGAAAAACCCAGTAATTCCTTCTTGATGCTAATATATGAAGAAACCGGTCTGGAATTTCCCAGACCGGTGATTTTTCCCTACTTATTTTATCTTTCTGGCCTCGATATAAAAACGTTTTTCGATCGCTTCACCCATTGAGAAAGTTTTGCGAGGTAGCGCGCCATCCAAAATTACCGTTCGGAAAAGATCGGTTTTTTGCATGGAGGGTAGATAGAAACCAATATTGCCGGGCTTTATCCCAAGTTGATTCACGACATCTTCGCCATGGACGTAATCGATACAATCAGCTAATTTTTGTTGGAGGGCATCATCCAGGAACCGTTGAACATTCCCAACCGGCAAAGCGAGATCTGGATTGGAGAGGTTCAGCAGTCAGCAAACCAGCTTCGGTGATCACACCGAAGCGTTGATATCTTGCGGCGGATTTGGATACGAATTCATTCAATTCTTGCATCGAGTCCGCAGGGTGGAGAGGATATCTTTTCTTTGAAAGAAGGTACGGAGTAATTCGATGAAGTCGCAGGTGGTATTGAACACCACCCGGTGGATGGGTTCAAATTCCAATCCTCGTCGTGCACATTTTCGAGTTCAACCAACGCATACCGGGCCGGGTGATCCATACCGACCTGCGGTTTTAGTTTCTCCCAGATCGCTTTGGCTGTAGCCAGCGAGTGGTTGCCATCACCTACTGCATAAGAGCAAGATGGGCTTCTCAGAATCTACCTGGTACTTTTGCTTGAAATTTTTCCGGATCGAGTAAACGTGTAAGTTGATCGACTACCTTGGTTTCGATTGCCAGATCTTCAATGCGCCAACCATCAATATGACCACTGCCAAGCATCAAGTCAGTATGATAGACAGGTGTCAGCTTTGGTTTTTGCTCTGCTAGTGGTTCGATTACCGTTTTATCTGGGTCATCGATCAAAACAAGGATATGCGGCAGTTCGAGCAGTGCATTTTCGCGGATGCGGATACGGGGAGGGAGACGGTCTAAAATGGTTCCTTCGGTTGCGCGGATCAGGCTTGCTGATCCTTTATTAAAATCATACTTGTTCAAGGTCCAGACAGACGACTAATCCTTTGCGCAGTTTACCGCACACCTGCCGCTCCACGTAGATCATGCCCTCGTGTGAAACCAGACCACTCCTTCATTTATATATCGTTCCATATTGCTTTGAATGGACTTCCAGTCGGATAGCTTCTTCCGGTTTTCCCAGATAAGCTTCAGGCAAGGTCAGGTGAAATGTCGAGGGTGAATCACCGACGATATCTTATCAACCTGCTGCCAATATTCTGGTTGAGAGGTGAATTGGTCACAGGCGATCACCGCCCATTGATACATATTTACATCAGGCTTTGGAAGGAAAACATCAGGAGTGCATAAGCCGATCTGGTCGTATTTCCGCATTTTCATCTCCACAAGGTGATTTTTGGATACGTATTGATAATTTTATCAGACAAAATGGTCCATTTTGAAATCAACTATTCGCAAGATGGGGGAAAAAGAATACTGGATAGAAAAATCTGATGAGAAAAAGATTAACATTGCGTGAACATAGTTCCTAGATATAATAGTATGTTAGGGAATTATTACCTATTTGGTCTAAAAATGAACTTTCGATGTAAATAAAGTATTTAATTTGTTTGCGTTTTGTTATTGATAATTATTGTCACAAATTATTTTAGTATTTTACATAACAGGATGGATATACATGCAGAAAATTCTTCGAGTATTATTCTTAGTAACAGTAATCCTTGCTTCATTTGCCACACTCCCTACCCATCCTGTAAACGCATTTACGTTTGCGGCTGAAATAAATAAACGTTTTGATCCGCCTGAAATTGTCGCGGGTGATATTTCCACCCTAATTATCACCATCTATAACTCCAACACTTTTGCATTAGAAAATGCATCATTTACCGATTCATTAGTTGGTGGACAAGCCCGGTTTAAGGATCGCATCACCAGCAAATGCCAGCAGTGATTGTGGTGGTACGTTGGTTGCCAATGCCGGTGGAACAACGATCACATTCAGTGGTGGAACTGTACCTGCAAGAACTACAGTGACAGGAACCTGTGTACAATCGAGTGGATGTGACTTCGACAACTGTGGGAAACCTGATCAATACAATCCCTGCCTATGGAGTCGCCCCATCCTATGGTGGTGTTGGGTCTTTATGCCACTGCCAGAGGCGGATTTGATGTAATCACCAATACAGATACTGCAAATGCAACTTTACTCGTGTCCGAAGTAGCTGCACCCACCATGAGTAAAAGCTTCTCACCTAATACGGTCTATGTTGGTCAGTATAGTGTTTTATCGATAACAGTCCACAATAACGATTCTGAAAACTCTTTAACCCAGGCATCCTATACTGATAATTTGCCGAGCACATTTAAAATTGCCAATCCGGCTACCGCTACTACATCAGGTTGTGGTTCTCCAACATTAAATGCTGCTGTGGATAGTACTTCGATCTCTTTAAGCAACGCCACCATTTTGCCTAGGTACTGATTGTGTTGTACAGGTGAGGGTAGTATCTGGAACGCAGGGTACCTATACGAATACAATCCCACAAGGTCCAAGCGGGATTGGTTCCTTACAAACACGTCAGGGTGTTACGAATACTTCTGATGTCAGCGCTCCAATTAATGTTCAAGCCGTTCGGATTGATAAGACTTTCAATCCAACCATAATCCAACAGGGTGACACCAGCACACTTACACTCACCTTAAGAAATCCAACCGGTGCTCCTTATACCAATATTGGACTTGTTGACACATTGCCTTCAGGTGTCACTGTGTTTGGAACACCTGTTGGCAACCAGTGCGGTGGCACTGTCACTTTTGATAGCGGGTCAATCACCCTAACCGGTGGAACGATCCCAGCCGGAACACCAACGACACCTGGAACCTGCACCAGTTGTTGCGAAGGTGACCAGTATGGAGGTGGGTACCCAAACGAACGAAATTCCGCCCAATACGATGACTGGCACTGTGACGAATGCATTTCCAGCATCTGCCGATCTGATAGTTGCAAACCAGAACGATTGGTGTGATCAAACAATTCGGACCCAATTTTATCCAGGGTGGTACGACCTCGCTCATCATTACACTTCAGAATATGGCCAGTACTACGCTGACGGGTGTGGACTTTACGGATGATATGCCCACCAACGTATTTGTCATTGGCACACCAGTGCTTTCGGCTTCATGCGGAGGCAGCGCCACGGTTACCAGCGATGGCGATTCCATCACGGTTACGAATGCAGTGATTCCTCCTGGATCGGTCTCTGTACCGGGAACCTGTACGATCACAGCTACGGTTGGAACGAATGTGGCCGGATCATTTACGAATTGTATTAATGCCAATAGTGTTACATCGGATCAGGTAGTCGACAACGATAATGCTTCCTGTGATAATTTTTCGTCTTACCAAATCGGGGCTCCGGCACAAGTAAGCAAATCCTTTACACCGAGTATCATTGCAGCAGGTGGCTCATCCTTATTACGGATAAATATCACGGCGCCCAATGATACCCGTTTGACGGGTATATCCATCAGCGATACCCTTCCTGGTGACCTGACCATCCTGGCTTCCCCGGCACCCAGTACGACTTGTGGCGGTTCGCTCACAGCCGTTCCCGGGACAAAGCTGATCCAATTGACCGGGGGAAGTACCAGTTCTGCTGGTGCTACATGTCGTATTGATGTATATACGACTTCTGACACCTCCGGGGTATATCGCAACTCCATTCCTGGGAGTACCCTCACAACCAATGAAGGCAGAACAGACACGACGCTCCGCTATGCAGATCTTAACAGTCACTGATTTTTCTATCAATAAGTCATTTACTCCTGCTGTAATTAATCCTGGTGGTAAATCCAGGCTTTCCATTGAATTGCGTAACTCCAACACTTTCCACTGGTGAATGTAGATTTATGGGATTACCTTTCCAGTATGGGCGGGGATGCGTCCAACGGAGTTTTTCTGGCCGCAAATCCAAACCCGACTACGACTTGTGGCAGCGGAACAGTCTCGACTTCTGGTACTCAAACAATCCATCTGACTGGTGGAACCATCCCTGCCAGTGATGGAGTAGTTCCTGGTTTGTGTACGGTTGATGTCACCGTGACAGGGATCGGCGTGAATACAACCCGCACAAATACGATTGATCGGACGAATGTTACCGGAACAGTGGAAGGAACAGCGCTCACACTGAATCCAGTCTCGAATGCGTCTGCAGATTTGCAGATCCTGGATATGACTATTGATATCAACAAGAATTTTATCCCTGCAAGATATGACCGGAGGACAGTACTCAGTTCTATCAGTTCTAATTGACAACCCCAACGATGCTCCCCTCTCGGATATTACGTTCACGGATGAAATGCCAGATAGTATCATTTTGGCTGATCCTCCGGCTTTTGATACCGGAACATGTGGAGGTTCGTTTCGCATCATCGATGCAAATACCTTTGAATATTCTGGCGGTAGCCTGCCTGCACACGCTACCTGTACTGTTACCTTGCATGTTGGAATGAATGTGACAGGGAATCCGACCAACAGGATTGAAGCTGGTGCTGTAACGACTTTGGAGGGCGCCACAAATCCCAATGCTACCCAGAAATCACTCACGAACCTGGCTGGTGCCAGCATCTCCAAATCATTTGCACCTAATCCGGTTGCGATTGGTGAAACATCAGTTCTAACGATCACGATCAATAACCAGTTTGCAACTGGTTTGACTGGTATGGGATTACAGGATACTTTACCTTCTGGATTACTAATTACGAATGGTACCGATTACAAATAACTGCGGTGGATACCTTGTCTGCTCCACAAGGATTACGGATTAATCATCATTAGTCGGCGGTACTCTTGCTCCAACATCGTCGTGCACCATGTTGATTCCAGTTTCTGGGGCAGCGCCAGGTAGCTACACCAATCACAATTCCACTGGCGCATTGGATACAGATGAAGATGTTACCAATGAAGATCCTGCTTCAGATACTTTGGTTGTCTATGGTTTCAGCTTGGGCAACAGGATTTGGGAAGACAATGGCGCAGGAACAGCCGGGATTGCCAATAATGGCATCATGGATGGATCAGAACCCGGTTTGAGTGGGCGGACTCGTTCGGTTGTATAACGCTCAGCGATCTGGTGACTGTAACTGATCACCACAACCAGCGATTCTCTTGGTTATTATCGATTTGATGATCTGGTTCCTGGCGATTATGTGGTTGAAGTTGCAGTTCCTGTCGGTTACATCCCAGCACTACGAATGGGGGAGACCCGGACAATAATATTGATCTGGATAACAATGGCGTATCGGTTGTTGCGGGTTATGCACGCAGTAATGCAATCACGATTGAAAGTACACCGCAGTGAACCGACCAATGATGATGATCCATCTGCTGATTCAGAGATTGGTGAAGCACCGGATGCATATTCCAACCGAACCCTTGATTTTAGTTTCTTTAAACCATATCTCCTTAGGCAACCGAGTTTGGAATGATAACGGTGGCGGAGCGTATTGCCTTATCAACAATGGCTTGCGTGATATTGGCGAGCCAGGAATGAGCGGTGTTTTGGTACGGTTGTATCAAGATACCGGTACTCCTGACGGTGTTCCGGATGGATCTGCTCTTGCCTTCCAGGTGACAGATGCAAATGGATACTATCGATTTGATGATTTAGTAGCCGGTAATTACATCGTCGAGATTGTTCCTCCGGTCGGATTTGTCAGCAGCTCTGGCTCGACTGGTGACAACAATGTTGATAATAACGATAATGGTGCAGTGATCGGGGCTGGGTATATCCGAAGTAACACAATTGCGCTCGGACCAGGAGCCGATGAACCGACCAATGACGACGATCCAACGGCTGATCCGCAAGTAGATGAATCCCCGGATGCATATTCCAACCGAACCATCGATTTTGGACTGACCCAATCCTACAGCCTGGGTAACCGGGTTTGGAACGATAATGGTGCTGGTGGTGGTACAGCAAATGATGGTATCCGTGATCCGGGCGAGCCTGGGCTGGCGAATATCACGGTCAATCTGTACCAGAGTGGCAGCTTGATTGATACCGTTATCACAGACGGAAATGGATATTACCGCTTCGATGAATTACTATCAGGAGATTATACAGTCGGAGTAGTTGTGCCTCGTGGTACGCTTCCAGCGCGGTATCGGTGGCGACACCAAATGGCAACACAGACAACGACAACAATGGCACGACGACCGTAGGAAGCGAGCGTCGAAGTGGTGCCATTACCCTGGGTCCGGATAATTCGGAACCAGAAAATGATGATGATCCCTGCCACAAATCCAGTTGCAGGTGAAGCGGTTAATTCCTTCTCGAATCGTACCCTCGATTTTGGTTTTTACGCGGCTCCATTCTCATCTGGGTAACCGGGTGTGGAATGATAATGGTGGCGGAAACATTGTCTAATGCGAATAATGGTAGTCAAGATTTTGGTGAGCCTGGTATTGCCAATGCCACCGTTCGGATCTATCTGGATGCGGACAATGACAATACACCAGATAGCACCGTTCCATTTGCGACACAGCTGACCGACGCAACGGTTATTACCGTTTTGATAATCTGGTGACTGGAAATTATATTGTAGAAGTCTTGGTTCCGAATGGATTTGTATCCAGTACAACCAATGAAACGGACCCGGATTCAGAATGTCAACTTCAATGATAATGGTGTGAACCTGGTGGGCAGCTACATCCGCAGCAATGCGATTACCCTTGGTCCTACCGGAAACGAACCTGCCCTCGATGCAGATCCTACCACCGACCTGGGAACAGGTGAAGCACCAGCAGGCTACACGAACCGGACGCTGGACTTTGGTTTTACTCCATTGGCTTCGATCGGTGATCGGGTGTGGTTGGATGTAAACCAGAACAATATTCAAGACTTAGGTGACACTGGCTTAACTGGTGTAACCGTGGATTTGTACAGCGGGACTAGCAACGGTACTAGCGGATCTGGTACTTTTGTTAGCTCGGCGGTGACTTCTGGTGGTGGTGCGTATTCCTTCACAAACCTCACTCCTGGTAACTACTATCTGCTTTTCCACTTGCCTGCTGGTGGTTATCAATTCTCAGTGATGCCGATCAAGGCACTGACAATTCAATAGATAGTGATGCAAACACATCCAGCGGATTGACTATAACCACCACGTTAGATCCGGGTGAAAATGACACCACCTGGGATGCAGGAATGTATCAGCCGCCGGCATCTATTGGCGATTTTGTTTGGGATGACTTTTATCTAAATGGAGTTCAAGATTTCGGAGAAACAGGCCTCTCGAATATTGACGTCAGTCTCTTCCGGCCAGGATATGGACTTGATGGGATCTCCAGTACCGCGGATGATGATGAGCCAGTTGCGACAGTCAACACAAGTGGAACGGGTTTTACTCACTTTACCGGATTGATTCCTGGTAATTACTATATTCAAGTAACTCCTCCAGCGGGGTATAAGATAACACTCCTAAACCAGGGCACTGATGACCTGGTCGATAGTGATGCCAACCGTACAACCGGTGAGACATCCACCACACTTGTTGCTGGTGAGAATGATCCATCCTGGGATATTGGTTTGTACCAGGTGGTGACAATCGGTGACACCGTCTGGGTGGATATGGACATGGATGGCATTCAAGACGGAGATGAAACCGGTTTGAATGGTGTCGCTGTCAATCTGTACGCAAGCGATGGAACGACCTTAATCGCAAGTACAACCACCACAACCGTTGGCGGGTTGCCTGGAAAATACTTGTTTACAGACCTGGACCCAGGCGCATATGTAGTTGAATTCCTTACCCCGGGTGGATATGCCCTCACCACACCCAACCAAGGTAGTGACCCTGAATTTGATAGTAATGCTGACCTGGCTACAGGTCGTTACACAACAATCGCGTTCAATCCAGGCGAGACGGATCGTAGTATTGATGCCGGCTTTTATCCCCTCTCTGGCATCGGAAATTGGGTTTGGGAAGACCTTGATAAAGATGGTATTCAAGATGCTGGAGAACCAGGTTTGGATGGGTTTACAGTCACACTTTTCGATACAGGTGGGAATACTGTTGATTCGACTACCACCTCTGGTGGTGGATACTATTCATTTACTGACCTTGAACCAGGTGAGTATTATCTGGAATTTGGAACTGAACCGGGGTATGCAGTTTCCCTCCGAGATCAACTCTCAGATGATACAGTGGATAGTGATGTCGAACCAACTTCAGGTGAAACGATCCGTACCACACTGAGCCCAGGTGAAAATGATACCAGTTGGGATGCAGGGTATTACATCTTACCCGCTTCCATTGGTGATCAGGTCTGGTTAGACGTAAATGGAAACGGAATTCAGGATAGCGGTGAAAATGGTGTCAATGACGTCACTGTTAACCTGAGGGATAGCGCCGGGACTCTGATTGCCTCTGGCACTACCTTTAACAATGGTTCGGTTGATGGATATTTTGGCTTCACCCAACTGATCCCCGGCTATTACTATCTGGAATTTGTTATTCCGAGCGGTTATGCAGTTACGCTGCCTGACCAGGGTTCGGATGATGACTTGGATAGTGATGTTAATCGCACGACCCATCGGACAAATTTGACCTTGCTTGACCCAGATGAAAATGATTATAGCTGGGATATGGGTCTCTTCCAGTCCACAGCCATCGGCGACCGTGTATGGGTAGATGCAAATGCCAATGGTGTTCAAGATGCCGGCGAAAATGGATTGAGCGATGTGACAGTTGACCTGTATTTGACCGGTTTTGGACAGATTGCTACAACCACAACGAATGCATCTGGCCTATATCAATTCACAGACCTGGTTCCCGGGGAATATCATCTTGATTTCACTCTGCCAAGCGGATACCAATATTCACCGCAGAATGTCGGTGGAGATGAAACTGTAGATAGTGATGTCATTATTTCTGGACCTAACGCCGGAGAAACGATCAACACAGATCTGGCTTCAAACGAAACTGATCTCACCTGGGATATGGGGGTGTATCAATATGCCAGCATAGGTAACTGGGTCTGGCGCGACATGAATGCGGATGGGATCCAAAGTGGTGGTGCTGAGACAGGTATCAACGGTATCACAGTGAACCTGTACCAACCCGGACCGGATGGAAACCCGGGCGGCGGTGATGATGTCTCAATGGGTACTACCACAACAGCTGGCGGAGGTTTATATTCCTTTACAAACCTGGTTCCTGGTGATTACTTTGTTGTAATAGGAACGCCTGCGAGCGGGTATTTCTTCAGCCCGGCAAACCAGGGTGCGAATGATGCTGCGGATAGTGATGCCAATACCTCGACAGGTATCATGTCGGTAACGACTCTGGTAAGCGGAGAAAATGACGCCATCCTGGGATGCAGGCGAGTATCAGTTAGCCAATGTAGGTGACTATGTCTGGCTGGATAACAACGGCAACGGCCGCCAGGATGCGGTGAAAGCGGTGTTTCAGGATGTACGGTTAACTTATACCGGCCGGTGTAGGTCCGGATGGAATCCTCGGAAATGGCGATGATACCAATTCAATTGCGAATACAACCACCAATGGGAGCTGGAAATTACAGCTTCAATAATTTAATCCCCGGAACATATTCTGTTGGATTTACACTTGCCGCTGATTATCATTTTACCTTAAGGGATGTGGCAGGCGGTGACAGCGGAGATAGCGATGCGGATCGAACAACCGGACGGGTTGCTAACTTCAACCTCACCTCAAATCAAACAGATAACACCAGGGATGCAGGTATCTATCAATACGCAGAAGTGGGCAATTACACCTGGATCGATACAGATGGTGATGGCATCCAGGATGCCGGTGAAAGTCCTCTTGCTGGTGTGACTGTACGGTTATATACCAGTGGAGGCACCTTAAGTGGTACAACAACCACTGATGCTACTGGGGCATACCTCTTCACCAATGTGGAACCAGGGAGCTACTATATCAATTTCGGGGCAGTCAGCGGATATGCCCGCAGCGTACAAGATCGGGGCAGTGATAACACTCTGGATAGTGATGGAAATCAATCTTCCGGGAACACGGCTACCTTTGCGCTCACATCTGACGCAAGTGATCTCACCTGGGATCAGGGATATTATGTCCCAGCATCCATCGGTGATTTTGTCTGGGATGATCTGAATGCAGACGGAATCCAAGATATTGGTGAACCAGGAGTCAGCAGCGTAAGGGTCGACCTTTTCCGGCCTGGTTTTGGACCGGATGGTATAGCTGGAAATGCTGACGATGCAAATAGTGTTGCTTTTGAAACGACGGCATCCGATGGATCATACTTGTTTGACAATCTGAATCCTGGCACTTACTATCTGGATTTCAATCTGCCAACCGGTTACACCTTCAGCCTGAATAATACGACAGCTGATACTGCTGATAGCGATGCTGATCCAGCAACCGGAACAACCGCTGACATCACTGTTCTATCAGGTGATTCAGACCTCACCTGGGATGCTGGTATGTATCAGCCAACCAGTATTGGTGATTTTGCCTGGGTGGATATGAATGCCAATGGAATTCAGGATTCTGGTGAACCGGGATTAGCAGGTGTCACTGTGGGTTTGTACGAGCCTGATGGTACACTCGTAGAGTCGGTGTCACTGACTCGAATGGTTCATACCTGTTTGAAGATCTCGTTCCAGGTATCTACTACGTCGTCTTTGATTTACCAGCCGGGTACAACGTTACACCAACGTAATCAACCGTCTGATGATTCAACAGATAGTGACGTGAATCCACTCACAAATGCTACCCCGTTAATCACCCTTGTATCTGGCACACCGCAGGACACCTGGGATGCCGGTTACTATCAGGATGCCAGTATTGGCGATTTTGTCTGGGTAGATGCCAACGCCAATGGATCGCAAGATACGGGTGAAAACGGTCTAAGTGGTGTCACCGTCACCTTATTGGATGGCAGCGGAAATACGCTAATACTACCACTACTAACGGGAGCGGTGGTTATTCCTTCACAGACCTGGTACCTGGAACCTACGCGGTGAACTTCACCCTCCCGATCCGGATATTCATTCAGTCCACGAAATAGCGCGGGAGATCCGTTGTTAGACAGCGATCCGGATACCAGTACCGGAACGACTACCAATATTTCACTTCTCTCAGGTGAATCACAATACGTCCTGGGATGCTGGTTTGTATCAATTCGCTGAAGTCGGCGACTATGTGTGGATTGATACCAATGGGAATGGCATCCTGGATTTGGGTGAACATCCTCTTGAAGGCGTGACGGTAACCCTGTATACCGCAGGTAATGTTCTGGTAGATTCCATACTGACCGACCAATACGGCCAATACCTGTTTGGGGGCATCACTCCAGGTGAGTATTACATCGTCTTTAGTGATCTGGCCGGTTACTCCCGCACCCTCAAAACCAGGGTGCGGATGATGAAGTTCGATAGCGATGGAAACCCTACCACAGGAAGAACCACGAACTTCACACTTGTATCCAATGAGGTCAATCACAGCTTTGACAATGGATACTATGTTGATTGCAACAATTGGTAACTTTGTCTGGGAAGATCTAAACTTCAATGGAATTCAGGACGCCGGCGAACCCGGAATCGATGGAGTGACTGTCAGCCTGTTTGATGCGGATAATAATCAGGTCGGGTCCTCGGTGACAACTTCTGGCGGTGGGTTCTACAGCTTCACTGGATTAATCCCGGGAAATTATCATGTCGAAGTGGTCATCCCCACTGGCTACCTGGTGACAACCCAGGGTGTCGGTGACGACATGGATCTCGACAGTGATATTGATGCCGCTGGAGAAACGATTGAAATCACCTTGGTGAGCGGTCAGACTGACAATAGTTGGGACGCGGGTTTATACCAGCTTACCAGATTGGAGACTTCGCCTGGGTGGACACAAACGCCAATGGAGCACAAGATGCTGGCGAACCGGGATTAGCAGGTGTTACGTCGATTTGTATCAAGATGGAGGCACGTTCCTGGCGTACAGTCGAAACTGCCGCAGATGGGTCGTACCAGTTTACTGATCTTGTTCCTGGTATTTACTATCTGGACTTTGAGTTGCCGACCGGTTACAACTTTACTCCGAACAATCAACTGCCAGGT
Source organism: uncultured Chloroflexia bacterium (assembly GCA_963818305.1). Lineage (GTDB taxonomy): Bacteria > Chloroflexota > Anaerolineae > Anaerolineales > Anaerolineaceae > DAIOEK01. The sequence goes on along the minus strand of CAWFRQ010000005.1, from coordinate 72,598 downwards.
GATTCCACCGACAGTGATGCAGATCCTACTCCTGGCTTTGGTCTTGGTACCACACCTGATATCACGCTCGTTTCAGGCATGACACAGAACTACCTGGGATGCGGGTTACTACCAGTGGCCAGCATTGGTGATCGCGTCTGGGTGGATGGGAACGCAAATGGTGTTCAGGATGGCGGCGAACTTGGAATAAGTGGGGTTGATGTTGAATTGTTCGACAATCTTGGAAATTCTGCCGGGACAGATACTACTTTGGCAGATGGCAGTTATCTATTTACAGATTTGGTTCCAGGATCTTACTCTATTCAATTCACACTCCCTGCAGGATATCACTTCAGTCCACAGGACGCTGGTGATGAGACAGTACGGATAGCGATCCTGATCCTTCTACCGGTAGAACAGTATCGACAACCCTTGTATCTAATGAGAATGATCTGACCTGGGATGCTGGAGTGTACCAAACCGTTGAGATAGGTGACCGGGTCTGGGAAGACCTAAATGCGAATGGAATTCAAGACACCGGCGAGCCTGGCATACCTGGCATCACTGTCAATTTGATCTGCCCGACTTGCATCGGAATAACCACCACAACGGATAGTAACGGAAATTATCTATTTACTGACCTCGACCCGGGTGACTATGTGGTTGAGTTTGGATTACCAGCCAATCGCGTCTTCAGCCCGGCAGACCAGGGTACGGACGATGCTAAGGATAGCGATGTAATCTCAGGATACAGAACTGGGACAATTACGCTAGAGTCAAACGATAGCAACATGACCGTGGATGCTGGTATGTATACACTTGCCAGCATCAGTGATCGGGTCTGGAATGACCTCAACTCAAATGGCATCCAGGATGGTGGAGAACCCGGTCTCAGCGGTATCACAGTTCACCTTTACGATGGTGATGGTAATCAGATCACCACAGCTATCACCGACTCGAATGGTATCTACCTGTTCAATAACCTGGTTCCGGGAGATTACTCGCTCAGTTTTGATCTACTGACCAATTATCTCTTCAGTCCGATCAACCAGGGCGGGAATGATACCGTCGATAGTGATGTCAACCCAGCGGATGGGACAACGGCTGGAAACTACCCTTATATCAAACGAACATGACACGACCTGGGATGCGGGCATGTTCCAACAGAGTGCCCTAATCGGCATTTCCAAGCGGGTGGTAGGTTCGCCAGTTGGAACTGAGCGCCGGTACCTGGCAGGTCACCTATGAATTCCTGGTTCGGAATTACAGCAATGTACCTCTCACCAACGTTCAAGTGACTGATGACCTCACCACCACTTTCCCGCCTGATGTGGCTTTCACGGTTACATCCATCACGAGCGATGATTTTGCTGAGAACACACTCTTCACCGGTGTACCCACCAACACAGAATTGTTGCTGGCACAGACACATTGGATGTTGGGGAAGAAGGTACCATTCAGGTAGAATTCACGGTCATCCCAACCAGTGCCGGGCCGTACAATAACTCTGCGGTTGCCAGTGGACAACCTCCATTGGGTGGACCGACCAGTGATACATCTCAAGACGGTACCAGTCCAGACCCAGATATCGAACGGAAATCCAACCGATAACAGTGATCCCGACCCCGATCGACTTTGGTCCAAACTTGTTCGATCCGCCTTTTGGCGTGAAGGAATTTGATGCATCTGGTCTACCCAATCATCCATTGGACGATGGATTGGATCAATGACACCAACGTCGTTGCCATTGAAGCGGCAGTATCTGACCCCATTCCTTCTGGTACAAGATTCTACGATGATGGCATCCCAGTGGATATCCGTTGCCGGCTACCTATCCGACCGGATCAGTTGAATACAGGTGTGAGTTGTACCAGTACTTCGCAAATCACCACAACCACATTACTGTTACTACGAAGGTCCCTCTGGATCTTATCCGTATGGGCGAATTGTATGGCAGGGTACGTTGGGTCCAGATTTGGGTGTTCGTGATCCAGATGTTGCAGTCAATGATATCCGGATCGAGTTCAACGTAACCAAGCTGGATGGCATTCGAACTGTCAGGAATGTGGCGACCATCGATTCTGACCGCAACGGTGATGAGGATGTCCTTGATCCGGGTGAAGTGCAGGTTGCAACGGCAGACGCGATCTGGTATGCACCGAAACTTCCTTCCACCGGATTTGCACCCGATCGAATGACCCTGATTGAGCAGCAGCCGGTAGTAAAGCAGTACTAACCAGATGAGTGAAATGACTCTGGAAATTCCTGCCTTGGGGTTGAATCTAGCGGTTACCGGTGTGCCGGTGGTCGAACAATGAATGGGACCTCACCTGGTTAGGCGCGCAGGCTGGCTATCTGGAAGGCACTGCTTTCCCAACCCACGCCGGCAACAGTGTCATCACCGGACATGTCTATTTGCCTGATGGTAAACCAGGTCCGTTTGTGGATTTGAACAAGCTGAAGTATGGCGATCAGATCATCGTACATGCTTATGGGCAGAAGTATATCTATGAAGTACGAGGCACCGGACAGACTGCCCCGGATACCAAGGATGCCTTCCCGCATGAATCTATCCAGTGATCAGCTTGCTGACTTGTCAGGGATTTGACGAAACAACTGGAGAATACGCCTGGAGGTATGTTGTACGGGCGATCCAGGTGAAGGTGGAAGAAGAATAATTAATTTGAACTAAGTCATATAAGCAGACCAACCTGGATGGTTAATTATCCGGGTTGGTCTTTGTTATGAGATGTCTTGGAAATTTCTTTGACGAAAATCAAAGATGTGTTTTTGTATTTGAGTTACCCATCACCAATCAATCGAGTCTCCAGTAAGGGCAGTATTTACTTGCATAGATGGTGATAACTGGTGCATGGATTTTTGGATTGTTTCAGCATGCTCACTTCGTCCAAATGATCTTTTGGGTCCCGTCCGACTTCGTATAGGTGAGCAAGTACCAATCTGGATGTGGTGAAACCCGCGAAATACTCACAAAATGGTGTCAACAAAGGTGGCGGCTCATCTGGATGTTTCAAGCGGCCTAAGAAAAACATGGGCCAGGGTTAAATCTACCTTGCCGCAAGATATTCTGTTTTCTGGTTTGAAGCTGCGAGTGTCTCCTGGCAAAAGCCATCGCTTCCCGTGTCCTTCGATCAGGTATGCCAGACTGGGTAAGCCTTTCATGAATGGTTTGCCATCCTTTGGGTTTGCTTGAGTTTCCCAGTGGTTACCATCAAATACTTTGATGCATATTTCACCAAACTTGATTGAGTCTCCTGGTTGCACGAATTGTATTGATCCTACCGGGGAAGGGATGTTTTGATTGAATTGACTTTGCATCCAGGCTGGAACAATCCACTTTTGTACACTCGCGGCTATGGATGAAAGGAGCGGCCAGCTTACATGGTCACTGTGATCGTGGGTGAGGGCGACCAATTGGAGTGGAATCAAGTCGTCGCTTATTGTTGCTGGAAGTGTGGTCCCGAGCCGGGCAGATAAAGTCATCGGATCAATCGTGAAACGGGTTTCTCCGACCCGAAATAAATAATTCGCAGAATACATCAGCCAAACTTTGTCAGTCCCAGGTTGGCTCCAGTCTGCAATCATCCGAGAATAGAGATTCGGGTAATCTTGGATTGCTTTTTGAATGTGCGGATTTTCAGGATGATTCATCTTTTGGATTATCCACTGATGGAAGGATGGGTTTCAGCTCACAATGTGGGTTTTATGAGCTCGATTTAGATAATTATCCTCCCGAATCAGCCAGAATGATTAGCGAATTATGGTTGTAATTAACCAATAGACTCCCGCAGCAACCAGGGCTGTTGCTGGAATTGTGAGGAACCAGGCAGTTACGATCTCTCCTGCAACCCCCCACCTTACCTTGTTAAGCCGTTCAGCAGCGCCTACTCCCATAATGGATGAACTGACAACCTGAGTGGTTGATACCGGACCACCAACAAGAGAAGCACCAAGGATTACGGTAGCTGAAGACAATTGGGCACTGAATGCATCTACGGGTTTGATTTTATAGAATTTTGAGCCCAAGGTTCGGATGAGTTTCCAACTTCCGATCGATGTGCCAGCTGCAATCATTGCTGCACAAGCGAAGATAACCCATAAAGGCACATCGAATTTTGAAAGTGCTCCTGAAGTAACCAGAGCCAGCGTAATGATCCCCATTGTTTTCTGAGAATCATTGGCTCCGTGGCTTAACGCGAGTGCAATTGCAGTGACGATTTGAGACCGTTTAAAAATTATGTTAATTTTGGGGGTTGCGTCTTGGGCGAGGAAGAAAATAAGCTTTGTGATAAGGAAACCTACCGAAAAGCCGATCAATGGTGAAGTGAACAGGACGATTAAAACCTTTCCAATACCTGCAAATTTTATGGCATTCCAACCTACTGAAGAAGCAACTGCACCTGTAAGTCCTCCGATCATCGCGTGAGAAGAACTGCTAGGCACACCTACTGCCCGCGTGATCAAGTTCCAGCCAACCGCACTGATTAATGCTGCCATAATCATGTCCATGGTCATGATGCCAGGTTTTACTATCTCGTCACCAATTGTCTTTGCCACAGCTACACCAAAAATAAAAGGTCCTGAAAATTCAGCAATTGCAGTCATGATTAGAGCTGTTCGCGGGGGAATAGCTCGAGAGGATATCATCGTGGCAACAATATTACTTGAATCATTGATGCCATTCAAAAAATCAAAACCTAACGCGAGCAAGATAATAAAAATCAGTTGAAAGTTCATAAGTAACCTAACATGTTGTAAATCCAGTTACAATGCGGATTAAAATTTGAACCCATTTCCTTGCCTTACATGACAATTGAGTTAGTTGACTGAGTCAATACCTGCTGTTTCGCCTAAAAGCAGCAATATTCATATTCAGGGTGTACGCAATCAGCATTAATTCACTACAACAAAGAGCTGGTTTATCTTGCTCAACCACCCTTATTTAGGATCTTTTGTTTTCCCCTGAAAACAATCCACCAAACTTGAGATACCGCTTCGTCACGGCGAAACATGTCAGGCGGATTCGTCTGCAGACCAACGGGCAAGGTATGCATCCAATTCCTCTTGAGTACGGTCGTAGGGGATCGGCTTTTCCATTTTCAGGCTGGTTACCGCGGCTGAGATGGATGCTGCTTTTTCAACCGGGTGAAAGAGGCGCGCGGTGGCATATGATCCTAAGCAAGTATCTCCACGGCCAGATCTTCCGATCAATGACTCGGGGTGAAAGATACGGTCTGTAAAAATCCCGTTAGCCAAAATCTGCATTCCGTCGCGATGGGTAAGCACAATCTCTCTTGCGCCCAGGTCAGCATAGAATTTTGCAGCGACGCGAATATCCTGGCTGCCAGTCAGGTACTCTGCCTCAACAGCATCGCTCTTGAGATAATCGACATACGGGAGGATTGTTTTCATCTCCTCCCAGGGTTCGTATTTCAGATCATGGTCTCGGCATACACGTACAAAACCCTGGACGTCCAGTCCAATTTTTGCGCCGCTGGCACTTGCAGCCTGGATCACCTCGAGTGTAACCTCGCCGCGTAATGTGGAGCCAAATACGATGGTGCGGGCTTTCACTTGATTGAGTTCTTCAGGTGTGATTGGATCTGCAACACAATCAACCGACAACTTACGAATATCAGGGTCTGTGGTTGGATAGTCGAGGGTGATACAGGTAGATTGCTTTGTATAGCAAGGGAAGCAAACAACCCCCGCCATTTGCAATCCTTTGATCATCCGGTTATCTTCTTTTGCCAGATGTGTGATCACCGCAGTCTTTGCACCCAAACGAACAGCAGCATGCGCAGCGTAGTTAACAGCGCCGCCATCAACATAACGTGTACCAGCAGGGGTGATGATAGTGTCCTTGGTGTAATTCCCAACGAACACGATATCAAATGAGTTCGATGCAGACATGGGTTCTCCTGATTTGATTTGAGTAGTTCAGCGAATAAATGTAGTAAGCATCCAGTAGACACCAGCGGCAACCAGAGCTGTTGCTGGAATTGTGAGGAACCAGGCGGTTATAATATCACCGGCCACACCCCAGCGGACTTTGTTCACGCGTTCGGCGGCGCCAACACCCATGATGGCTGTGCTGACTACCTGTGTTGTTGAAACCGGACCACCCACGAGTGATGCGCCCAGAATTACACTTGCTGATGCAAGCTGTGAGCAGAAACCATCCACTGGTTTAATTTTGTAGAATTTTGCACCTAAAGTGCAAATCAGCTTCCATCCACCCAGGCTTGTCCCTAGCGCAATCATCGCAGAACAAGAAACCATAACCCACAAAGGCACTTCGAATTTCTGTAAAATGCCGGTTGTGACTAATGCCAGGGTAATGATACCCATCGTTTTTTGGGCATCGTTTGTACCATGACTGAGGGCAAGCGAAATCGCAGTAAGGATTTGGAATCGTTTGAACACAAAATTTATAGCAGGGGAGGCGTTGCTTGAGAGGAAGAATACCAGCTTTGTAATGAGCCAACCCACGGAAAAACCGATCAGAGGGGAGGTGAATAAAACGATCAATACCTTTTCAAGACCGGAGAGCTTGAGAGCTTCCCATCCTGCAGCACATACAACCGCCCCGGTCAGGCCACCGATAAGCGCATGGGAAGAGCTGCTGGGAATACCCAGCCACCAGGTCAACAGATTCCAGAGGACTGCACTGATCAATGCAGCCATAATCATATCCATGGTCATGATGCCGGGTTTTACGATCTCGTCACCAATGGTTTTTGCCACTGCCACACCAAAGATAAATGGACCAATGAACTCTGCGACCGCTGTCATTGCCAGAGCAGCTCTGGGGGGGATCGCTCGGGAAGAGATCATGGTAGCAACGATGTTGCTTGAATCATGAATTCCATTAAGCAAATCGAATCCGAGTGCAAGAATGATTACTATTATTAGTTGTATGTCCATAGCTCTCTACAATCAGGGTGCCAAAATGAATTCTTGCTTTTACTCAGGCGATTTTGACGACGATATCCGCAATGATATTGGCTGCTTCATCCCCACGGTCGCCTGCGTTGCTCAGGTGACGGTACACTTCGCGGCTTTTTAGAATTTTCATCACATGCTTGATATCTTCGGCACCGCTGAATAATTCTGCCAGAGCTTCTCGGTAGATGCCTTCAATTTTATTTTCCAAAGCTTTTGCTCGTTGCGCATGTTCACTGGCAACACCCGGGTGACTTTCCAACCGATCCACGGCCATCAAAATTTCACCGGATGCATCCCGGAGCAGTTCAGCGATCAATGCCATCTGCGGTGTAGGTTTTACTTTAAGCAGTTCCATTTCAGTAACCGTACTATAGGCATAATCCAAAATATCATCGATGGAACGTGACAAAGCGAATATATCTTCCCGGTCGATGGGTGTTACAAAAGATTTATTAAGTTCGTAGATCAGAATCCGACGGAACTCGTCGGCTTCTTTTTCCTTCATCCTCACATTGGCAGATGACTCAGAAGAAGGATTCTTTAGATAATTGACTAGCGCTTCTAGACCCTCGAAAGTCGTTTGTGACTGGTCGTGTAACAGTTTAATAAAGGTGTTTTGGCGTTTTTTGAATAAAAATTTCATCTTTTCTCCACATAAAATCAGAATAATTTAGATGTTTGACTATTTCAGAATGACTTTGGAAGTTATTGGGTAATCATACCAATCATTCCATTCGAAACACAATTCCTTTTTCGGAAAGAAGCTGTAATCCTTTACAAATCGCTTCTTTAGAATTGTACCCTCGAACTTCCAATGTTCTTTGCGCTTTTGCGGGAATAAATTCAGCGAAGGAGCTGTAATCGATATCACCTTTTCCAGGTGCAGCATGGTCTTCCAGCATGATTACATCATGTAGATGGACTCCCAGAATTCGATTACCAAATTTTTCCGCCCATTCCTGAATTGGATAAAATCCCATTCGGTCAAGGGCTTGAGCGTGACCGACATCAAATTGGAATCCCAGTTGATCTGGTCCTGCCAGGGCAAGCAGATCTGCAAGCTCAAAGGGCGACGGGATATCCATATAATGGTAGCGGTTTTCAAGAGCTAAACGAATTGACCGTGAACCGATATAGTCAAGTAATTCTTGAAGGCTGCGTTTTACAGATACAATCCGATCCAAAGCTGCAGAACTCGCGCAGATCCATCATCTGCTGACGAAGTTCGTTGGCATCATCCGAATTCCCCTGACCGACTTCAATCCATTTCCGCAATTTCTTCTCGTGTGCATTTCCTAATCCGACTGTGCCAGGATGAACAACAATATGGTGCACACCCAGGCGGTCAGCGAGGTCAATCGAGCGCATAATCATCCGCACACCTTGCTGACGTTTATTTTCATCGGTTGATGATACCAACCAATCTTTCTGAGAGAGAGTTGATAGGGAAACATCAGCCGGACAGGGTTCGTGTAGGCTCCGGATTGGTAATGGCGTCAAGTCAATACCCGCAAGATCTTGGGTGCGAATGCTATGGTTAATTTCCAGTGCATTCAAATCCAGTTCATCGAGCACAGCTAATGATTTATCCAGCGAGATCTTATTCTCAACCATCCACATGGTAGAGAAAGTCACATCCCAAGGTTTGTGAGATTGGATTTGTCCATAATAACACTGGTGCGCTGGTTTATTATGGTATCGATCAGGAAATATTTCAAGAAGTTCCCTCAAAGACATGAATCACCGCATCAGGTTGGGTTTGTGATTTCCCTTGCTTGGTTATGGTTTCGTCACCATGGTCGAAGTAGATTGACGCTGCAAAGCCCGCTATTTTGCTGCCGAAAATATCACGGTCGATCTGGTCTCCAATATATGCACAATGATATGGTTCAACGCCCATATAGCTGCTTGCGGAATGGAAGATTGATGCAGAAGGTTTACGAGTTCCAAATGAACAGGATAAGACAATCGTCTCGAAGTATCTTGTGAGACCGTACTTTGCCAGTAACTTCGGAGTCTCTTCTGAGCTAACGGTATTGCTGACAATAGCAAGCCGGTAACCGCGTTGAAAAAGGGTTTTGATGACTTCTTCCGCATGGGGGTAGAGTGTCCCTTCTCCGATTGCTTTTCGCCAGTAGCGGTTCATCTCGAGTAGTTCGACTGCTACATACTCCGGCGATTCTTCTGGCAATAGCCAGCGTTGCCAGAGTTCGCATGGATTCAATTCCACCAATGATTTTTCTCCCCAGCTTTTATATGCTTGGGCTCGCTTAGTCAACAATTCGGCGAGTTCGGTCGTTGTACAGGATAAGCGAGTGAGGGGTAGTAAGTTTTTTTCAACCACTCCTCTTGCGCCACGGGATCTTTCACAGTATGACGAAGAGTTCTGCCCATATCAAAAAGTATTGCATCGATGGTTGGAAATCTCATGTAGGAGTTTCCTCTGTTTTGATGGATTCGACGACTTTCGAGGAGATCAGAGAAATGTTCAGCATAGAATTCTGCCCGGGAGTCTGGCATCAGGATTAAATGCGATGGTGTGCATTCCTGCCGTGTGTGCCCCATCCAATTCATCTGATGAGTGTCCAATAAAACACGCTTGATGCTCTGGTAAGTGAACCTGATGCAATGCTGCCTGGAAAATTCGCTGATCGGGTTTTTGGTAACCAACGTCACGGGAGGAGATAAACACATCCCAAACATCACCAAAACCACCTGTTTCAAACCAGCGAAGCTTATTTGAGGTGGGAACAGCCGTATCCGTGATGATTCCGAGCAGATATCCTCGCCGCTTGAGCTCATGCAAGGTTTCTGATACGCCATCAAAGAAAATGATGTCATCATCCGAGTGGGATAGGATTTCACATCCACGTTGAATTTCAATTGGGTCGTCTATTCCATACACTTTGATATATTCGCTGAAAGTAAGCTTCTCGGTTGAGTTCACCATTAAATGCCTTCTGTTTGATAGCGGCAATTGCAGATCGAAATATTTCGGGATGATCTATCCCATTCTTTGCCAGGAATTCGTCAAATTGCTTTCCGCGCCGGGGACGGTAATAAAGAATATCACCAGCATCAAAGAATAGTGCCTTGATCCTATTAGTTTCGGGGCTGACGGATTGATTGAAGTTGAATTTGTCAATAATAGGGTGTTATCTCAGCAAGATTATGGATCATCGCATCTGCAGTAGGGCCATCATCACATTCACCGTGGTCAAAATCATGGGAAATCTGAAGAGCAATCCCATAACCAGCCCTACGGGCACCGGTAATATCCCGGACTACACGGTCACCAATATAGGCACAGCGAGAGGTGGGAGTACCGATTAATGTTGCCGCGTGATGGAAGATCGCCGGATCTGGTTTTCGACGGCCATATTCAGAAGAGAGTACGATCACCGAAAAGTAATCATAAATCCCATACTTTTTGAGGTTTTCTGGAACCTGGCTTAGGCTTGCAACATTACTAATTAATCCTAACTTGATAACCGCGCTTTTTAAGATCTGCAGTACCTGCGGTACTTCAGGTCGCAATTTTCGATAGTAAAAATTAATATCGATCCAATACATCAGATCTTCGCTGTGGTTTACCAGCGAGTGGAAATGGTGCGGGTAATCTGCTGAAGATGATACTCTGTCCAAATACGATCAGTGGTAATTCCTCTTCTGTCTTGACCGAAAAGTTCTTTATACCGCTTTAATCCGCTTGAGAGGATTTGGTACAGTTCGTCAGTTTGTAAACCGAGGTCAATTCCATACGATACCAATAAGTCATTCAATTTCGGGGTGGCCAGCCTGCGCATCTCCTCGGTATAGGAATATGTTTCTAGGGTGCCGCCCATGTCAAACAGTACTGCTTCAATCATACCTATCACCTTAGGAATGGTGCCTCAGGCGCTCATGAAGCGCCTGAGGCATAACAACTGGAGGAGTTGTTATTTACTGTGAAATATTGACCAGGTAAGAATCTCGTGCCTGGATAACATTGTCATAGACATACCCATCATCGAAGGTCCAGGTAATTTGGCTAATTTCATCCAGGGTCTTGGCGCCTTCCGGTGCAGGGATGTCTGTGCGGGGAAGGTAATTACCAATCTTAATCCAGGGATCAGCGCCTTCTTCGGTAAGAATGAAGCGGATGAAGAGTTTGGCGGCATTTGGATGCGGAGCTTGATTCATGATACCAATGTAGGTTTGGGTACGGACACCCATTACAGGTTTGGCATCCCAGCAGGGTTCAAACGCTAATGCTCCGTCCAGATACGTCTGGATAATTGGAGTAGGAAGTGAATCCGAGCAGGTTATCTTTCATACCCGGGGTAGCGAAGGCGGAATCAACTTCATCGCCACCAGATTCAGGGATCGGATTATTCTGGGCGAATTTCTTTAACCACAACTGTCCGGCATCAGGAGTATCGGCATCTAGAACGGGGTCTGAGCCGTAGAGTTCTTTGTATGCTGCTGCCATCTCATCGGCGTGCATGGCGATGGTCATCAGAATACCCAGTGTAGATTCATCATTCAATGGATCTTCAATGTGGACTTTCCCCTTCCATTCTGGTTGGGTCAGTTCCCATAAATTCTTCACCGGGCAGCCATTCGGATTGACTTCACTGTTGTATGCCAGAATACGGACACCAAAGCGCGCGGTCAAAAGTGGATCGGTTAATTCTGCTGGTACTAGCTCGGTCGAGTGAATCGGGGACAAACCGCCAGAGGTATTGTTTCGGCATGAATTCGCCCTTAATATTTGGGCCGCCGCTGCTGAACCAGACATCACCGGTGAAAGCCTGGGCTTTTTGTTCTTCAGTGGTTTTCAGATATACATCATCACCACCGAGGTCAAACCCTTGAACTTTGATATCAGGGTACTGTTCCATGAATTTCTCGGCAGCCTTCTCAATTTTTGAAGAGTTGGCGTAAACCAGAACAGTCCCTTCAGTCTTTGGCGGCAGCTTCGATGGCATCCCAATCCTGAGCACCGGTGTCATACGAACCCAGTGAATTGGCTTTTAACCACTCTTCCTGAGGAGTTAATTCTACTGACAGCAGGAGCTGCTTCAGCGGGGGCGCTTCAGCGGCAGGCGCAGCAGCAGGCGCTTCAGCAGCTGGTGCTTCAACAACAGGTGCTTCTGCAGCGGGAGCTTCGGCAGCTGGTGCTGCGGGTGGCGTGGCACAGCCAGCTAACATGACAATCAAAATGATGATTGTAGCAATACGATATAACCCTTTCATTTTCGTTCCTCCTGTAGATAAATTTGAGTACATCTTGATCGGTTGAACTACACAGTACGAATTTCGTATCGGTTATCCTCCGTTATAACCTAAGATTGTAGATATGTTTACTATGATCTACTTCTTGGGTGATCAAATTCTCTGTAGCTTTGTCGTACAGGTTGATCGTATCTGGGTTGAACTTTAACCATATCTTCTGATCCATCTGAATCTTACTGACGCCCATTTCTTTTACAGTCAGCTCAATATCTCCACGAGTAGCGATGATGGTTGTATCTGCTCCAGCGGGCAAGACGGAAAATGCCTGGAATTCAACTCCATCCGAAATCGTAGCTGGTGCTTACAGTGATATCTTCCGGTCGAATTCCAATGACAACGTCTCCAGTTTTTGCCGTGGGTATGTACAGGCACATTAAATTTACCAACATCCACCAAGTTTTCAGATTTACCCGGCCATCCAGAAGATTCACTTTGGGGTTGCCAATAAAATCAGCAACAAAAAGATTCGCAGGGTAGTGATAAATATTTTCCGGAGTATCCATCTGTTGAACGATACCATCTTTCATGACTGCGATCTTGGTTGACATCGTCATGGCTTCGAGTTGGTCGTGTGTTACATAAACAGTGGTTGCACCTGAGATATGATGAAGTCGTTTGAGCTCAGTGCGCATGTCCATCCGTAATCCGGCATCCAGGTTAGAGAGAGGTTCGTCCATCAGGAACACTTTTGGCCGGTATGCCAGCATACGAGCCAGGGCAACCCGTTGCTGCTGGCCACCAGACATTTCGCGTGGATAACGGTCTTCGTAACCGCTCATCTGAACTTCAGCCAGTGCTTCCTTCACCCGCTTGATCCATTTCGTCTGCTAGACATCTTCTGCATTTCAAGAGCAAAGGTCATAGTTTTTATAGACTGTCATATGCGGCCAAAGCGCATAATTTTGAAAGACCAGTCCCAATTCGCGTTGGCCGGGAGCAACAGATACGCCCTTTGGGTTTTGAAAAAACCAGTTTGTCGCCGATATAAATTTCGCCGTCATCCGGGTCTTCCAATCCAGAGATACTTCGCAAAAGGGTGGTCTTGCCACAACCGGATGGTCCTAGCAAAGTGAGAAATGAACCAGGTTCGATGGTCAAGCTGACATTGTTGACAGCTGTGACTTTGCCAAACTTTTTAGTGAGATTTTTTATGGTGATAGTAGTTGCCATTGATTTCTCCTACATTCCCAGACCTTTTTTGAGACTACCGCCACGGAAGCGGCTAATAAGGAAATTGCCAATTAAAACAAGAACGATCAGAATTATGATGACAGCATTGGCTTGTTGCTCATTTCCATTTTCAATGTAACGCATCGTCATACTGGCCAGCACCTGAGTGGACGGAGTTACCAGCAGAATAATGAGTGACAATTCACGCATCGTAGTAATAAATGTAAGTAGAAACCCTGAAACAAACCCAGTACTGGTTAGCGGGAAGATAATCCGTTTAAATCGCTGCCAGGGACCTGCTCCGGCAATTGCGGCTGCTTCTTCTAATTCTCGGCCCACCTGCAGCATGGATGAGACGCCTGTTCGGGCAGAGTATGGGATATGTTTGGCAACTGATACAACCACTAGCAATGCAAAGGTCCCGTAGAGCGCCGGTATTGGTCCGACTGGTTTGGTGAACATGGAAATGTAAACTGCACCGAAAGCGATCCCTGGAATGACATAGGGAATAAAGGAAAGTTGTTCCACAAACTTAGATAAGTTTTGTTCCGCGACCTTTGACAATCGCATATCCAAGAATTACTCCGAGGAAAGCTGTGAAGAAAGCGGTGAGAAGCGATAAGCTTGATCGAGTTCCATGCACCAAGATAGATCTTGGGATTGAGTAAAACGCCCGGTTCACCATTATTGATCGAGAGATCACCCTGACCAATCCAGTGGGCAAGCGTAAAGTTGCTCAAGCTGTAATTGCCTGTGCGCAGCATCAAGGTTGAATAAATCAACAAGAGCTAAGCGGCAAGATGGCAATAATGAACTGGAAGATGATCACAATTGATTGTCAGAATGCCTTTGAAGTTGCGCAACTTCACTTTCTGAGCCATGAAACCGCGGCCGCCAATTGTCTCGTAGCTTTTTCGGGTACCGACCAGTTTCTGGTTTAGCATGATCGTGGTCATTGCAAACATGATCAACACAATTGCCAGGACAAATCCATCACCATAGTTACCGATGCCAGTATTGGAGCGCAGCATGGTGGAGAGGGTGTAGTATCGGACCGGAACACCCAGTACATTTGGTCCGCCGAAAGTTCCCATTGTCTTAGAGAAGGTCATAATGAAACCGGAGGCCAGAGCAGGCAGCACGAGCGGGAAGGTGATCTTGCGCATAATACGCCATCTTCCGGCTCCCATCAATTCGCCTGCTTCTTCCAGACTTGAATCGATAGACAATAAAGCGGCAGAAACAAACAGGAAAAAGAAAGTGTAGTAATGCAGACCACTGCTGATGATGATCGGGATTGGGCCGTAAGCCAGCCAATCGGGCGGTGGAGTTCCCAGTCAAGAAATTCCAGGAAACCTGGTGTGCCTCCCGAAGTCCGGTTCTTGAAGAGAACTGTCCAGGCCATAGCAATCGTCCAGGAAGGCATGATGTAAGGAACAGTTGCCAGAGTGTGGATGATTTCTCGACCAGGCATATCGGTTCGAACAACCATCCATGCCATTAATCCACCGATTACAAATGCGAGCATCGTCGCTCCAAAAGAAATCGTGAGCGAATGCAGGAACGGCTCATACGTCATGATCTGGCTGATTCTGCTGGAGAGCATCCTCACCCAGTGGAACGCGGTAAGTGATCCAACTTCAGCATCTTTGATCATGCGCAGATCGTTTTCCTGGACCGTGATGGTGGTCATGATCATGCGGTACAAGCGGAATGATAACCATGTAGAACATGATTACCAACATGATCAGGGATAAGACCACATGAGGGCTGGTCAACCAGCGGATGATCCGGCGGAACTGTGCATTGATGCGGTCTGGCAGCGATTTTGAAGCAGTTGTAACGCTCGTCATAAAACCTCCAAATAGGATGGTTATTTCACTGGCTTATTGCGTTCAGGTACTACTCTATTCTTGTTTTGAGATCATTTCAATCTGACGTTGTCGGTATGCATCCAGGTTGTCCAGGTTAGGTAAAATGCTTTCCTGGTCTTCCTGACTTAGCATTAATAAGAGGGTATTGATGATAGTCATCGGAACGGTTAGCGAATGATAAGCTGAGACCGGTCCACGATGGGCAGTTAGCGATACACTTACCTGGTCGCCCGAGTATTGGTTCGAGCGTATCGGTGATGAGAATCACGGGAGTCTGATGTTTGTTGGCATGTTCCAGAACCATTTGCAGATTGGGTGTCAGGTTATAAAACCCAATCGCAATCAACAGGTCAGTCATCTTTCATGAGAAGAAGAGGTTCTAACATTTCACGGCCAGAAGTACGCAGGCAGATGACATGCTTTGCTGAACGGGTGAGTCGAATATCCAACAAGTCCACCAGGGTTATTGATGGGCCAAGTCCCAAATACAAAAATCCGTTCGTGATCTTTGATTAATTGCACAGCTTTGTTGCAGTTGCGTCCGGTCTACTGTCTCCAGATGCTTGGGTGAGATAATCGATTTCAGTGATGACCAGTTTTTCGAAAACATCTCCGGCTTCTCGTAGTTCATTCAAACGACTGCGCAAGCGAGTGGAGTGGGTAACACGTCTGCGAAAGGCTTCCTGGATCACTTCTCGTAAAGCAGGGTAGCTTTCAATACCCAGATTTCGGGCGAAGCGTACCAGGGTAGCTTCACTTAATTCCAAGTCGACGTGCCATCTCTCCTACTGAAAGAAAAGCAGATTCTTCCTGGTTCTTTAGAATAAAATCTGCGATACGCTTTTCCGATTTGGTTAAATGCGAATAGTGATCGCTGATTAATTGATTGATGATGGAGATTTCGGTTTTTGGTTCTTCGCTCATGGGTTCACCTTCGATCGGTTGTTCGAATTAGAGCAAATACTTCAAAAAGATGTGAAAATGTAACAAAACTTGCAATAATTCTGATCTTACAACAAAAGTAACATTTTTGCAAGATATATTACTCGTTTTTTGATATTTGCAATCTATCCTTCATTTTAACCTCAGTTAGTCTGAAGTGCTAGTTCACATTGTTGGCGAGTTTTCACCACCGGTAAAATGCCAAAGCTGCGGATACTTTTTTAGAACCAGTACAGATGCGAAAATACATCCAATTCCGCCAGTGACTACCGCGCCAGGAATATCCCAAGCCACTGGGCTGCCAGACCAGATTCAACTTCACCGAGTTGTGGGCCGCCTTTGAAGAATATCTGAGTGATGCTCATCATTCGACCGCGCATTTCATGTGGGGTCAATACCTGTCTGACTGTATTTCGGATAATTGAACTCAGTCCGTCGAACGCGCCGATCAAAATGAGAGCGATGAAGGTGAGGAAAAAGCTACGGGAGAGACCGAACAGGATTGTGGCTAAACCAAACAGGATGATTGATAGGGCGATCGCTTTACCCTGTTGCTGATCTGCGTCTTCTGTGAAATGTATACTGCAACCAACAATGTCCCAATGGATTGACCGGCAGAGAGCCAGCCATATTGTAGCGGTCCTACATGCAGAATATCGGTAGCAATGAATGGCAACAGGGTGTTGGCTGAAGAGAAAAAAGAGCCAAAGAAATCCATGATCATGGCAGAGAGAATCACAGGTGAGTTACGGATGAATTCAATTCCGCTGCGAATATCTCCCAGTGTCGAGATATGTCCATCCCTATATCTGGTTTTTCTCCAGGTACGTCCCCCATCATCATCAGGGCAATAATCACAGCAATAAATGAAATCGCATTGATCCAGTACGACCATTCCAGTCCCAGAGATGCAATGACTATACCGGCAAAGGCAGGACCGATGATACCGCCGACCTTCGATGCGATCGAATTCAAGCTGTATGCTGATGTCAGGTGCTCGGCAGGCACAAGAGAAGGGATCAATGCTTGCCTGGCTGGTACATCAAAAGCGGTCAAAATCGATTGGATGATCACCAATCCAAACAATGACCACAGACCGATGGTTTGATTGTTTGTGAACCAACCGAGTGCTGCGGCAGTGAGTCCTAAACCCAGTTGGGTTAAGAGGGTGATCTTCCGGCGATTAAATCGATCTGCTGCTACACCTGCAACCAGGCTAAGGGCAATGATGGGCAAAAAGCGTGCTAATCCAATTCCACTGATCACCATCGGTTGGTCAGATAAGGTGCGTAAGTGCCAGTACAATGACCAGATTTGCATCTGAGAGCCAGCAAATGAAATCAAATGTCCAAAAAAGTAGAGTCTGAATTTCTTGTGAATGCAACGCTGGTGGAATAATCATTGACTTACCCGGGTTACTTATCGAGTGGATAGTACTTGATGAATCGCGGATATTTAATAATTTCTTGAACTTCTGGTGTTGCCCAGAGCTTTCCGGCAGTTGTATCGACCAAAATATCGCAGCTTGCCATTTGAGGTCGGTAGGCGATTTCTGCCATGATGAACTGGTCTTTGAAAAATCGATTGCGGAAAGTAATTCGGCTCATATTTCTTTCGATAATCAATATCCCGTTTCCATTTACGTTTCAATCGGATTTCATCATCGGTGAGTAAACCACTTTGATACCGATCAATTGGGCGATTTCCGGTTCGAGGAACGGGAAATTACCTTCAATAAAGATGATGTCTGCCGGTTCCACTTCGAGTGGTTTGCCATCTGGCTTGAGACTGACCCTGTAAATCATGGCTGGATGTTGCAGCAACAAAATCATAGCGGGGAATGCTGATCTGTTTACCTGCTCTGATATCGATCAGTGCCTGCTGCATTAGATCAAAATGGAAGGCCTGTTTGCCCTGGGTGAAAATCCCTTTCTCTTCGCGATAATCGCGGTCGGTCAGGAAATTATCCAGTTCGATGGAAGTAACCTGTAAACCAGAGAGATTCGAATTTCTCTTTGAGCTGTTCCACGATTTCGGTTTTTCCAGCTGCGGTTTGGCCGGCGATGGCAATGATGAGTGGCAGTACCCTTTTTCTTGAGCATTTGTAGAATGCATTCGATAAAGCAATATCCAAATCACGGTTGGCTTCCTTGAATTGTCTGTAGCTAATATCCTGACTGGTTGAAAAGGTTTTTTGATGGGCTTCAAAGTTCTTGAATGCCTGGCCACCCAGGTGTTGTTTGATGTATCATCGGTGTAGTAGCAGGTGCGGTGCAGAAAGTAAAATCCACGAAGGTCAAAATAGAAATGGGTTTTAACCCAATCGGGTGCATATTTTCCGCTGCACAAGTCCAACCAAGAGCTCTTGTGTAAGCGCCTGCGATTTTCTTATCCAGAACGATCTTTCCATTTACGACCGGTTTGATCTGGATACTGTCATAAAATGCACGAGATTTCAACAATGCGATTCGATTTCTGTTGTTGATCTGGGATGAATAGATCCCCAACCTTGTTCAGGGATCAAATTATTCAAGCAATATTGGAATTCATACATTTCTAGTTCTGCAATTCCAGGATTGATCTGGACAAGGATTGGGTAGAGTTGGGGCGAAAATGCTGGTTTTGATCTTCAATTGGGCATGGACTGATGGCATATATACTCCGATTAATCTCAGGCACCATATTTTGAAATTCGTCCGGCATGCGCCAGGGCGAGCGGCATGATCTGTTTGGCTGCGAAGATGCCAAGACTACCGCGAGAACAGGCCCTTTCACCGAATTGATTCAGACCGATCTGGTCTGCCAAGGGGTGAATAGAGCAGGGTAGGCACCGGGTGCCAGGAATGTGACTTCATAACAGCAGGCGACGAGTGGTCGCCGGTCACGATGAAGACATCAGGCTTGAGGGCAAGAATTCTAGGAATTAAGCGATCTACCTCCTCGATTACTGCTACTTTCCCATCAAAATCACCTGATTCACCGCAGGTATCCGTTTTCTTCACATGGATGTAGAAGAAATCGTAATTGTTCCAATTGTTCTTCGAGGGTTGTGATCTCATCGGTGATGGTGTTCCATTCACCGGCAAAATATCCATCCCAGCCAGGCGGGCTACTCCCTTGTACATTCCATTGATGGCAATCGCTGCAGGATGTAACCCAAAAATCTGTTGATATTGGGGAACATGCGGCAGACTGGCAAATCCACGTAACATGATGGCGTTTGCAGGAGACTGATCTCCCAGAAGTTGGTTTGCCCTGCGCAAGAAATTCATTTGCCAATCTGTGCTGATTTTTGGGCAGCAGTCTGATTGAGCCTTAACAGGTAGAGGTGCTTCGCCGATTTTGAGCGGGTCCGTATCACTCAGATCTGAAGATAATCCTTCACCGCGCATGACCCACGCAAAGCGATGCTCTTTGACTTGTTCAATAAAGAATTCAACACCTTCAATGTGAATTGTTTGAAGAATTTGTATCAGTTCATGGCTTTGGTCATCTGGCAGACGACCGGCTCGGCGATCAGCGAGAAGGCCATTGCGAATCCAGTGTGCAAAAATTGCCACGGGCAGCTACATCATTGATTCGAAGATCGAAATCGACTCCCAGGGCTTCCAGTGCACCACGACCAATCTCATATTCAATCGGGTCATACCCAAATAAAGCCAGATGTCCGGGACCACTGCCTACAGTCATACCTGGTAAGGCCGGTTGAGATAAACCGAGCGAGGAGATTGCGGCAAGGTTATCCAGGTTTGGAGTATGGGCAGTTTCGAGTTCCGTTACGCCGCCCAATTCTCTCGGCAGACCGCCTAGACCATCCAAAACCAAAAGTACAATCCGGGTGGTATTCGGTTCGATCAGTTTTTGGATCACATTCAAATCATCCATACAAAGTCACTCCAATATTGCAGAGGTTCCAATCCCTTCAACAAATGCTCGGTAGGCTTTTTCAGTCTTGGCGTAATTCCCATCCCGGTCCAGTGCTAATCCGCGACCAATGCAAGATGACGATTTGCCCGATTCCAATCTCTTCCATTTTGCTTGAAAGCATTTCCAACAAAGTTGGAGCACTACCTGGTTCTGTGCTGCGTCCATCCAGAATCATATGCAGAAAAACATCCTGTTAAGTCCGGCATCTTTTGCCATTTTCAGGATTGCCAGTGGATAATCGATGGAGCCATGTGAGCTCTTTTCGGTAAGTAAGCCGATGAGATGAAGGTTCAGTTTGATTCTTCTTCGCGTGGAGATTGCTTCGCAGCAGAATCGGTTACTGCAAAAACTGCCATCTTGCATGGCATGGTCCAGTCGAACATCATCCTGCATCACAATTCGGCCTGCGCCGATATTCATATGACCGGCTTCGGAATTTCCGGCTTTTCCGGATTTCAATCCAACAGCCACTCCTGAGGCTTCCAATTTCGAGTGTGGGCATTTCGAGCTGATCAATTGATCCCAACACGGGGTTTCTGCCAGATAAGATCGGGTTGCGATCATCATCTGGTCCAAATCCCCAGCCATCCAAAATAATTACTAATACTTTTTTGTGCGTTTCCTGGGCTTCCATGTCGGGAGTAAATTCTTTCCATCCATTTCGGGAGATTGTTCAATACCGAGGAGATGCAATACAGTCGGGGGCAACATCTGCCAGAATTCCATCCAGTGGGGGATCCATTTCCTTGCCATCCGCAGGAAGGTAAATAAATGGCACCGGGCTGGTAGTATGGGCGACATGTGGCTGAACCATCTTCAGTGATCATCCATTCCAAGGTTGCCATGATCAGCCAGAATGAGGGTATCATAACCAGCAGATGCAGCAGCAGGTAGAACTTCGCGAGGCGCTTCATCCACCACTGTGCGCATTCAACTTTGGCTGCGTTGTTTGATGTATGGCCAATGACATCCCCATTCGCAAAATTAGTAATGATCAGATCGTAACCAACTTGCATTCCATGCATCACCTCATCTTTGACAGCTGGTAAGCTGAGAGCAGGTACCTGGTCAAATGGGATGCCTCGAGGAGATGGGATCTTAATATCAGTTTCACCTTTTAAGGTCTGATTATTCCCGCCATTCAGGAAGAATGTAATATGAGCGAACTTTTCAGATTCTAGATGTGCGCAATTGGGTCAAACCAGCCCGTGCTAACCATTTCTCCGAGCGTGTTTTGAATTTGATGCGGTGCGAATGCTACCTGCAAATCTTTGAATTTTTCGTGATAGAGGGTAAGAATGACAAAATCGAGATCAGAGATTGGTTTTCGCTTGGAAATGTGTGAAATCGGACTGGGTGAATGCTTCAGTCAATTGGATCTCTCGTTCGCCACGCCGGCAACAAAAGATGACAGAATCGCCATCCTGATATTGTAGCATACCGGCTGCACCGGATGGGTGTTTGAGACACGATGGGTTGCAGGGCAGTAATCAGTCTGTCCAGCCGACATATGCTTGTCGGACTGCTTGCGCTAACTCAATTGCCCCGGTAGAATGTTTTTTCCATGTCCACCTCCCTTGAACAAGACGATTTTAATAGATGCGATTATGCGCGTGGTGGAAAATAATCCAGCAGGTCGGTCAACCGGTTGATCATCAGATCTGGTTGATTCTCCGGTTCGATCGGCTCGTCTTTCTCCTCTGGATCGAGCAGGATAATCGTCATCCCAAACCCTGCATCACGGGTACCCTTTACATCCCGTTTGGGATTATCACCCACGTAAGCACAGGCAGATGGAGCTACTCCAGCCCGCAGCCGCTTCGTGATAGATTGCCGGATCAGGTTTACGTTTTCCATAGACAGAAGAGAGCAAAACTGACTTGAAATACTTTGTCAGTCCATCCGCTTCCAGCCATTCTGGGATTTCACGTTCGGTAATGACGTTACTGATGATCCCGAGAATGTATCCCCGGGCATACAACGTTTCGATCACTTCCCGACCGCCTTCAGCCACAACCCGCCTGACCCATCGATTGCCGGTACTGGAAAGTCAGTTCTGCTGAAATTGGGATGATTTGTTCTGGAGGATAATCGGATAGCAGCCACTTCGTCCACAGTTCTTTTTCTGAGGCTTCGATCCAATGTTCGAATGCCCACTTGCGGTAGACCTTGTAGCGGCGATCAATTTCCGCGACAAATTCATCCGGTGATTGATCGGTCCCAACCAGTCGGGCTAACTCAGATCGGGCTGCAGCACGGTGAGGTAAATCATCCTTTAACAGGATTCGGAGCGTATTCCCAACATCAAGAAATATGGCTTGGATATCTGGAACCATGTTGCACCTACCGATTTAGTGGGGGGTATATTTCCAGCAGATCACTGCATTCTTTAATGAAGTGATCTGGTTTGATGTTTTCATCCGGCGGTTCTTTCTTCAATGTGTCGGGCTCAATGATGATGATCACTTCGCCGAATCCGGCATTGCGGGCACCCAGGATATCTCGGATGGGATTATCACCGACATATACAGATTGGGCTCGGTTCTGCACCAGCACGTCTGCAGGCTTCCAGGTAAATTTCGGGGTTGGGTTTACGAATGCCCATTTTGGAGGAGAGGATGACTGTGGAGAAACAATCGGTCAGGTGGTCTTCTTCCATCCAGTCGGGGATTTCGGTTTCGGTGATCGTATTGGCAATGATGCCGAGGATATATCCGCGTTCTTTTAAGCTCGTGCACAACCTGGGTCACATCTGAGCGGGGAACTCTGCGACCGTCATGATCGCGCCAGGCACGGGTCAACTTGCCAGCCAGCGGGCCAATTTTTTCAGCTGGATAATCTGGCAGCATATGAATGGTCCACAATTCTTTTTCAGATGCTTCCAAAAGATCAACCTTGGCTTGCTTGCGGTAGTTTTTAAACCGTTCTTCCAGTTTCGCCAAAAATTGCTCACGGGGTTCACTGGTTTCCGTCATTTCCATCAGATTTCGGATCGCGTTCTCTTGAAATTCTGTGTCTGGAAGGACGATACGCAATGTGTTACCGACATCCAGAAAAATTGCATTGATCACGGGTTTCATCTGATCACCTCAGGGGAATGGAATGCACAACCGTTGAAGCTAATTGTCGGATGAACCACAACCTTATTATTTTTGATTCATCCTGTTGATCGAATGTAATATAACTTACATTTGAAATAAATGCAACATATTTTAAGAAAATGCTATAAAACTTGCAAAATTCTATTGACTTTCATTTTTCTGTTGCTACAATAGGATTGAGCTATTTTTTTGAAAAGATAATCCAAATACTGTATTCCACTTGAGGGAAGCTACTGCTGCTTTCGGGTAAGCAAAGATCAATTTACCCCACATGATTGAGGAGATGGACGATGATAAAGATTGGTTTGATTGGAGCGGGTCGTATGGGGCGGGTGTACGCCCACACATTGAGCCAGATGCGTGCGGAAGTGGTACTAGCTGGTGTTGCAGATCAGAATGTGACATTAGCACAGCAGATTGCCGTTGAATTTGGAATCCCCGAACCTATGCAGATCATCAAGAAATCCTCACCAACCCACAGATTGATGCCGTAGTCGTAGCGACATCAACACACACCCACGTACAGGTGGTTGTGGATGCAGCCAGAGCTGGCAAACATATTTTTTGTGAAAAACCGCTCTCGCTGGATCTGGCGGGTTGTGACCGAGCCAACTCGGCAGTCAAAGAAGCTGGCGTGAAGTTTATGGTCGGTTTCATGCGCAGATTTGATCCATCCTATGTGAAGGCAAAGCAACTAATCGATAGTGGCGCCATTGGAACCCCGGTGATGTATAAAGGAGTGGGACGGGACCCGGGCTGTCCGGATTTGAAATTCGCACCGCGCGCGGTTTCGGGTGGTTTGATTATGGATATGGGGATTCACGATTTTGACCTGGCCCGTTGGTTGATGGGCAGTGAAGTGGTAAGTGTGTCCACTGCCGGTGGGTGCCTGGTATTCCCTGATCTGAAGCAAGTCGGAGATATTGACAACGCAGTAATCAATTTGCAATTTGCAAACGGAGCGATAGGGAACATTGATGTCAGTCGGAACGCAGTTTACGGTTACGACATTCGGACCGAGGTGTTGGGATCGGAAGGTGCTATATCCATTCAACGAGAGAAAAAATCGGATACGATCCTATATACTCGGGGCGGGGTCACGCACGATACCATTCCGGCATTTATGGAACGGTTTCCGGAAGCTTACGCAGAGGAGATCAGGGAATTTGCCAGGGCATTGTTGGAAGGGCGTGAGCCGTCCGTTGGGGGTGTAGATGCACGGAATGCGACAGCCATCGGTGTGGCAGCGACAATTTCATTAGATGAGCAGCGAGTGGTAAAGGTGAGTGAGATCTGAGCCTGGATCATGGTTCGCAAGCTAATAGATCTACACCTTTATTTGTTGTTAAACTAATTGATACTAGAAATCCACCAAAAATCCAGAAAAAAAGGGAGAACTTGTTATCTGCGATTCTCTTCCATTTTTTTGGATTTTTGGTATTCCGGCAATAGTTCATTCAAAATACCCATTTGAAAAGTAGATTAATCCGCACTATATTAGTAGTATCAACTGAATAAGCCCGACCGGGAGGAACTATGAAAGCAAGGGGTATTGTCATAGGTGTCACTGCGGTTTTTGTGGGGATTTGTTTGTTGACCCTGGGCGTTGGGCTATACTTTTTTCTCAGAATTCCTAAAGTTGAACATCAGATTGCCGCTGGATCAACACCGATCCATGTGCAGTTATATACTCCAGAAAGCCCTGCTGGCTGGCCGATGAATTCCTACATCCCGGTCATCGTACAAGCCAATGGCGGAGGTGCGATTGCTTCGATCGAGTTGTATGTGAATGGACAGTTGTATGAGCAGGTGAACACTCCGCTGGGTTGGGAACAGTCTGAATATGCGTATAGGTGGGATTGGCAACCTGGTACACACCGGACTATTCATTTTAGTGGCGAGGGCGAGCAATACCGAAGGGGGGACGGGTGTATCGACACCGGTTCAGTTGGAAGTTCATGAATCGGCAGCGATGGTAACGCACTACCAATCTCAAGCAGGTGATACCCTGTCCAGTATCGCCAATGTGAATGGATTAGATCAGGACCGAATTGAGCAATATTAATCTTCAGGTAGAAGATCCGGGACTAGTTTTACCCGAGGGGAGCCTGATTTACCTGCCTGAGCCACCTGCCATTGTAACCAATCCAAAAATAATCCCGGGTTTTGAGGGGGTTGTACAGCTTGATGGAATAGGTGAGGATCCGCAACAAAACCAACCCTATGAAGAAGAGAACACGAAAAAGGGAGCGGGACTGATTCCTTCCCTCCAGGACATTCAATTCTGGTTGGCTGGAAAATCGGATGCACTCCCACCTGCTCCTTCACTGGAAGCAACCCCGAGCGGATGTGATGTGTCCTTGATGATCGATTCTGCCACCTTTGCCGACTCAACTGGTTCGGACAATGGACAGGTAGTAAAAGAAGAAGGCTTCTTTATTTACCGCTCCCAAAATGGTGGGAAGTACCAACGGATTGCCACCTGGCCGGCAATCACTGAGCCATCTACCTGGAAATATCAAACCGGATACCAACTCACCAGCCAATATGGTGTAGTAACCTATACAATTTCAGCCTTCAATCATAATGGCGAAAATATGTCACCACCGGTTGTGGTGAATTTCTCCAAGTTGAATTGTAAAGGATCAGGATCAAACGAAAGGATGAATGGTTCCATACGAATGGAGGAAGGAGAATTGATCCTGCCTTACACCATGGATCTGGCATATCTTTACCTTTCGGTAGATGGATCGAGCTCTATCCGAGTTCCAGATGGTCATCGTATGTTCCAACCCGAGAGCGGTGTAAAACTCAATATTTTTGATTATTTATCAGAGAAGATGCCCACTTTTATCGCAGCCGATTTTACACTATCGATGGAAGTATGGGGTTGGAGCGGCGGTGAACTCAAATTTGTTGGCACCTTTGAAGATACGGTTCATCGTTCGGTCCTTCTGGTATGTTCACAAGAAGGCGAAGGCACCTGCAGCAACGGCCAAGGCACCTGGATAACCGAGATCAACTTCTCTGACCAGAAACCTCTGAATGAACAAATTTATGAATTTAAATGGCTTGCACCCGGATACTCAGAAACAGATGAAGTCTGCATTCAGGCTGCAGCGGCTCCCTATCCGAATGATGAATTTTGGAATATGGGTTTCAAACCAATATACTCCGGTTGCTATTACTGGGATGGCAAGGAATATGTGCATGGGAGTGAGGGTATCTTCACTGAAAACATGGAGGCCTTGCTGTACAGCCCAACCCCGGCAGAAGATATAGGCTGGGGCGCAGGTAGTGAAGTATTCAACTTTGAATCGAACTGGTTCGCAAGCGAGTACCCGCCAGATAAAGCATTTACAATCTTTTTCCGGGTAATTCCTCATCTGGATGATAAGAGTTTCCAGGTTCCTTTCAGTAATACAGTGGCTCTTCATCATGAGACGGATCCACTTCCATCAGAACTTCCTCCACTTGCTTCACCATTCAGCAGCACTTTCAGCGTTGAGATCCTAACCGACACCTATGTACCACCAACCTTCGTTGTGGAAGCGAAATGGGGATGTGTGATTGTGGAGGAAGACCCAACCAATACGTTTGTTGTTGGTCAAGAGATCTGTCCTCCGCCATTTGGGACTATCGCCAAGATGAACAGCACCGGATGTGAAGGTAACTGGGATGTCTGGTGTACATTGAAAGGTGTTTACAAAACATTTACAGAATCTTGGGATGCGATTGCCTATTGGTACGGCTATACCAAATATGCATGGGCGTCCATGCTCGCAGAAACGATTCCGTACTGTGGGGGAAATGAAAAGTGCATTGGAGTAATCAAAAAAGTGATCGATGAAGTGATTAAAGAAGGCACAGGTCTTCCAGAGAATCTCCCAAAATCTGATGAATTGATCTCTAAGAACGTTGCGAAGCTGGTTGTGAATAGTGCGATAGAAGCCGAGAAGTATTACACCGAGGAAGAATACTCTGTCATCGAAGCCGGGTGTGCACTGGCAAAATGTGAAGAGAGGTTGGCTAAGGCAATCCAGCAAGAGATCCAGCATAAGCGTTCTGCAGAAGCTCAGCTAGCATGTACTGATAGTTACGACGCGTATTTCCATAATAAAGATGCTGTTTGCCTCGATCCGTCGATCATCGTCCACGCCGCACCCGGTGGAAGCAACAAGGCAGGTGCAGTAGTGGTGAAGATTACTCGCAAGACCGATATTAAAAGTGTTGGAGTGCAGCAAACGGATGCAGATAAATACCGATTGCATGTCACGATGATCGGCGAAAATGGCATACTCACAGGAGAGCTCTTCCCGTCATCGCAGATTGAAATTCCCTGGATGGCACCGGGTGAGGAGACTTACATCGCGGTGGAGTTCCCGATTATTGGTGGGTATATCAACGAGCCGCTCTATTTCGGCGGGATCTCGCACATGAAAGCAATTGAAGCATGCTTCAGCCCGGAGAGCTCCGTTAACTGGGTGCCGTGCATGGACGGGGGTGCAGACAGTTGGGACTTCCGTAACCCGGCGGACAAACTGAGTAGTGAGATAGGTCAGCCATGAAGAATATTCGAATCCTTTCCCTGATATTGTTGATACCGATCCTGGTCGGCTGTACAGGGGTGAAAGCTCCAGAAAAGGTTGTTACAGCCTTTGGGGCGACTCTGCAGGCATGGATTGATGCACCACTAGATGGAATGCGCGTCCCCCTGTCACCTTATGAGTTAGTGGCACACGCATCCGGCGAGGCAGGCATCAAACAACTGGAGTGGATCATTAATGATACTTCTCTTGGATTGACTGCTGCGGATTCACAAGGCAAGCTGGTGACCTTCCGGTACAATTGGACTCCACCAGGGGGAGGAACTTATACTCTCAAAGTGCGTGCACAAGAGAACAGCGGAGGTTGGAGTGATTATGACCAGGTCAGCTTTTTTGTAGGCGAACCTACACCCACCAGGAGCATCACACCATCGGTTACCCCAACCGAATTGATCACACTCACCCCTACAAGTACTTTGACTGCAACCAGTTCTGCAACACCTACAGCGACTGCGACATCTACCCTGACACCCACGACCGTAGCGGGGGAGATAGAATTTACCCCGTCAATCTCAGCCAGCCAGTTCTTCTATGGTACATGTGCTCCAAATAGTGTTGGAGTGAGCGTAAATCTATCATTCACAGAAAATGTCAAACATGTGGAATTGTATCTGCGCTTACTTGACCGAGAATCCACATCCTCCACCAATTGGGATTCTTATGCGGTGATGAATAATCTGGGCGATGGAACATTTAAAACGACCGTAAAATCCAGGCAGATAACCGGCGCCGATAAATTTTCCTCTGCGATTGTGCTTTATCAGTTCATTGTAATTGGAACGAACGGAAAGGTCCTGGCACGTAGCGATACCTTTAATGACCTGTATTTAAGCAGGTGTGGGATAAATTGGATTCCTATTGATCCACTTCTCCCACCCATTTTTCCAATTAATACCCCGATCATCATCAAGTAGAATTTGGGTGTGGATTTTTGAAGTAAGAATGACGTTGATTAAGCCAACTACTAGATCCTAAAGCAAGGATCTAAGTAAACTGAATATATACCTGGTTAAAAGACTCTTCTAGATCCATGAATGCATCAATAATGTAAGGATCAAAATGACTACCTCGATTGTTGTGGATAATATCGCAACTGGATTGGTGGGTGAAGCCATCTTTATAGGGGCGTTTTGAACGCAATGCGTCATAGACATCAGCTACAGCCAGAATCCGCGCTGCTAATGGTATTTCTGTACCTTGTAACCCATCTGGATACCCAGTTCCATCCCATTTTTCATGATGACTTCTGGATATTTCAATACCAGTGTTGATAAAGCTATTTTTTGTATATCGATCTTTGACCGTCTGTAAAATGTCATAACCAATCAGGGTATGGGTTTTCATAATCTCAAACTCAGCAGGTGTAAGTTTGCCGGGTTTTAGTAATATCTGATCCGATATTCCAACCTTCCCAATATCATGTAATGGACTTGCATGGGTAATGTTTTCAATAAATATGGGCAATATTTGATTCTGGTAGGGTGGCATTTTAGCTAATTTTGTTACGAGCAATTTGCAATAGTATTGGATTCTCTCAATGTGATGACCAGTGTCTTGATCACGATACTCAGCTAATTTTGCCAGCGCCAATATCGTGGCTAGTTGCGAGTTGGATATATCCTTTACCTGTTCAAGCACTTTTTCTTCCAAAGTGTGACTGTATTCTTTTAATTCCTTTTGTAACCTGGCGAGTTGCAAATGGTTTTCTACCCGCGCTCTGACTTCCTCCAGTTGAAAAGGCTTGGTGATGTAATCAACTCCCCCGACTGTGAATGCTTTCACTTTATCCATTTGTTCTGTGAGTGCACTAATAAAGATAACCGGGACTTGCTCTAACTTAGGGTTTTGTTTGAGTTGTACACAAACCTCATATCCGTCCATCACAGGCATGGAAATATCTAACAATACCAAATCAGGGATTTGGTTTTCGGCTGCTTTCAATGCAGTTTTTCCATCAAGGACTGGACGGACTTTATAGCCTTGTTGTTTAAGCATGCTGGAGAGAACCTGAATGTTGGCCATAGTATCATCGACAATTAAGATGTCGATTTGCGCATTAGATTCAGAGAAGGGAATATCCAATCTCATTTCCTTCCTTGAAGGAGATTCTGGATTTCATCATATTGCAGTGTGCCTGCTAATTCCTCCAACAAATGAGCTGCTTTAGGCAAACGAGGTGTGATATTTTCCACAATCTGAATAATCATGTCTAAATCGGCACTCGCGCAGGCATTAATTATCTGTTCCTTGATCTTTGTGGGAATGGCATTAAATTCATCCACTGGAGAAGATGTAATTATTGTTTGGGATTTATTGTGATCGAATACGAAAACTTCTGGTAAATACGAATATTCAATATTAAGACATTCGCCAATCATTTTTAACAAACCACCTGCCTGGATTGGTTTTCGGAGGTATCCGTTCATTCCGGCATCAAGAATTTTCTGTTTTTCTTCCTCAAAGGCGCTCGCTGTGGCAGCGATAATCGGGGTACGTGTTCCTAACTCAGCATTTCGAATCAGAGTTGTGGCTTCAATGCCGGTCATCACAGGCATTCGAATATCCATGATTATTAAATGTGGGTGCCAACTCTTCCATGCTTCTATCGCCTCTTTCCCAGTGGATTTTTCCATTACTTCAAATCCAACGGGAGTTAAGATAGAGGATAATAGTTCTCTACTTTCTTTATTGTCATCCACAATTAATATCCGGTAGCTGATCGATTTGTCAGCTAATCCAGATATTCGTTGCGGTTTCGTTATTCTCTCTGTTTGAGATCCAATATCTTCGACAACGGGAATTTCCAGTATGAAGCAGCTACCTACCCCAAGTTTGCTTGTGACGGAAATATGTCCGTTTAGCATTTTCGCGAATCTCTGGCTAATTGCAAGCCCTAACCCGGTACCACCTTCTGTAAGTCCGCTTTGAGCCTGCTGAAAAACCTGGAAAAGTGATGGAATATCCTCTGGCGCGATTCCAACCCCGGAATCTTCAATCTTGATAATCAACTGCCATTTTGTGCCGTCTATCTGATTTCCATCTATGATGCACTTAATCCGCCCAGTTTTTGTGAATTTTATCGCATTACCGATTAAATTGATCAAAATCTGGCGCAATTTGCTTTCATCCGAAATGATGTTCTGAGGAATGCTATTTGATGTGATGACCTCGAAAGAAAGATGTTTTTCATCCATTCGCACTTGGAACATGGATTGAATATCTCGGATGAGACCGTATAAGTTAAATGGATGTTCATGAATTGTTGCGCGATCCGCTTCAATTTTGGATATCTCAAGAATATCATTAATCAGTTCTAGCAGATGTTCACCGCTGTGATTTATGGTTGTTAGCTGATGACGCTGTTGTCCAGATAGATTTGGTTCACGTAAGAGTAACTGTGAAAAGCCAAGGATGGCGTTCAATGGTGTCCGAATTTCATGAGACATGTTTGCCAGGAATTTACTCTTAGCTTTGTTTGCTTCCTCTGCCAGACGTTTGGCTTCCTCAAGGGCTTGAGCATTCTCTCTTTGTTTGGTAATGTCTCGGGCAATGCCAACCAGCCCAATTACCTCATTCTGACTGTCACGCAAGGGAATTTTGGTTGTCATTATCCAATGTTCAGAGCCATTTGCGTCAGAAATCGGTTCCTCTATATTAATGAGCGGTTTTCCGCTCTCCATGACTTGCTTATCATCGGCAATAAAACGGAGGGCTAATTCTCGAGGGAAGAAGTCAAGATCATTTTTGCCAATCAATTGTTCGGGATCAGCTACCCCCATCATATTTGCATCACTTTGGTTGCTCAGGGTAAAACGGCAATCGCGATCACGAGCAAAAATTTGGTCAGGCAAATTATCGATCACTGTCCTTAACAGCCTGCGTTCTTTATCCAAAGCTTCTTGGGTTCTCAAGCTTTCGGAGAAAATTTTTGCACGCCATAAAGCATTACTTGTGTAGTCGCCTATTGTTTGTATTAAGTGGAAGTCATCATCTGTAAGCCAATCGTCACTGGTTGTTTCAATTGTTAGAACTCCGATGACAATATGCTGATCTAACATGGGAATGCAAATTTTTGAAACACCGGGTTCGACAGAGTTTACTGATTCCGATTTAGTTTGTGTGTTTCTTTGTTGTACCGATTCCCCGCTGATGATTACTTGATATTCAATTCCATCAGAACTCGGTTCTTCTTGAAGGATAGTTGAATATCCAACCTGAGATTGCAGAACAAGTTTTTGTTCCTGTAACAAATATAGGCTAACAAATGGGTATCCAAATAGCTCAACAATACCGTCGGTAACTTTTTGGATTATCCTCTTCTGATCAAGTTCCAGAGCTATTGAATCGCGAAAGCGCTCCAGCAATTCCAACTCTTGGATCTTTAGCGAAGCAGAGCGAAACAAATCAAAGTAGCTTTGATCGTCTTGCTGAATTGGTGATGATTTCTTTTTGCGTTTTGAATATACTTCTACCATGATCTACCATAAATATATAAATTGATTATCGATTTACAAAAATGTTGGAGCTTCAATGGGTGATAATCGATCATTCCAGTTTACCTATTTTCTGATTCGATCTGGTTGGTAATTGTGCCAATAAATTGTACGTGGGTAACACCTTAGGTAGAGCTTCTCTTCCCACAAGTATACGTGATTTTGAAAATTGGATTTATTTCATTTATGGGTCATTTTCCATTGGTAAGGGTTATTTAATTATCGGCTTATTCATGCATAAGTTAAACCAATTATTCAATTAATAACGTGAACTGAACCAAGATTGATTCCAAATATGATCATTGGTAAATCAAGATGAGCTGGCTTTGTAATAAGTTGGAAGGAAGTTGAGATCACACTATTCTCCCTGGCTTTTTACACCAATTAATCCGGATCGTGATTTCTGAAGGAATGGGATCATCGCAGGTAAGGTACCTTATTAACAGAATATTGGAATGCTTTGTCGTCAGGAACGAAATCAATCTGAAAATTAATGATAATAAATTGGGATCAGCCCTTGCTCATCAATAAATCCGACAACTGAACGTGCATTACAGAGCTGTTGTCGCGTGTGTTTATGGATAACTAACTAATTTGGGATACAAGGTAAGGTATGTGAGAACGCCGTACAGGTCCCTGCAAACTGAACCTAGTAAATTTACCAGGGACTTGGTGGAGAGGAGCGTAGATCCCCGAGGGGGAAACCTCAAGGGGTAACCCTGAACCATTTGGCTTGTAGTATTAAATGAAAATGATCCACCAGGGACTTGAACCCTGAACCAACTGATTAAGAGTCAGCTGCTCTGCCATTGAGCTAGTGGACCGTTCTGCAACGCAAAATTATACCTGAATCCACTAGCCTGTCAACAGCTTACTGGGCTACATATCCCGCAGAAAGGCTACTCCTAGTGTTCCGGGGCCAGTGTGGGTACCGAACACAGGAGATACTTCAGTTAGAATCGATTCAGATGGCTTGAAGCGGCGGTTACACTCTGCAAATAACTCCTGGGCTTGTTCAGGGACATTTGCATGTAGCACACCGATCCGTACCAGCCGGGAATGCTTCAGTTGTTCAGCAACAATATCCAACATCTTATCAATTGCTTTTTTCTGGGTTCGGACTTTCCCAATTGCTTCTATCTTCCCTTCGTGCAGGGTAAGGATTGGTTTTAGGTTGAGGGCGGTACCTATGAAATGACTGGCTGCGCCTAATCGGCCGCCGCGGTGAAGGAAGTCAAGAGTATTGACAACAAAATAAACATTGGATTGCAAACAAGCACGTTCAGCCACCGCTTTACATTCTTGCAAACTGGCTCCATTTTGTGCGGCTCGGGCTGCCTGTAATACCGGGAATCCCAGTGACATGGAGGCTCCAAAAGAATCGACTACTGCTATATTGGCTTCTGGAACCATCTGAACTGCCTGTGTGACCGAGTTCATGGTTCCACTCAATTTTGAAGAAATGACGATTGTAAGGATATCAAATCCTTGTTCGTGTAAGTCGGAATAGATGTTTTTGAAATCTTGCGGGCTCACCTGTGAAGAGGATGGCATGGTCTTGGATGTTGCCAGGCGTTGATAGAATTCTTTTGTTTGGATATCAATCCCGTCTAAATAGGTTTTATCATCCCAAATAACAACTTGTGGGGCAACTGTGATGTGATTTTCCTGGATGTAACTTTCAGGCAGGTTAACTGTGCTGTCTGTAACAATGGCTACTTTATTCATGCTAACTCCATAAACAATAAAGATGAATGATGTAATTCAAATAACCCTGATGGGTACTTTTCGATACGATGCGCGCCGTAACAGGGTTTGACGGAACCATTTATTTGCTTTACACTTTGCACCAATTTTGGTGTTTCTTTGGAGTAGGAATGTTAGTTTTTACAACGATTCTATTTCTGGCAATTGGGTTGGCAATGGATGCGTTCGCGGTATCCCTCGGAATTGGCACATGCTGTCAGGTTCCCAATCTGCGGGGGAAATTGCGACTCACAGCCCATTTTGGAATATTTCAAGCCGGGATGACTGCTCTGGGCTGGGTAGTGGGTGAGACGGTAGTCAATTACGTTAAAGATTATGACCACTGGGTAGCGGCAATTTTGCTCGGATATGTCGGTTTTAATTTGATCCGATCAGGTTTATCTGCCGATGGAAAAGCATTTGAAGAAGATCCATCCACCGGTAAAACGATGGTGATGCTCTCGATTGCCACCAGTATCGATGCGTTTGCGGTAGGGTTGAGTATTGTGATGATGCAAATCCCGGTACTGGCATCGGTCGTAGCCATTGGAGTAGTCGCATTCCTTCTCAGCATGGTTGGGATCTCCGCCGGTGCACGACTCGGGAAAACCTTTGGGAAGAAGATGGAAGTTGTAGGCGGCATCATCTTAGTATTGATAGGTATTCGGGTACTTTTTACTCATTTGTTTGGGTAATATACTGATAGATTTTGGATATTAAAGGAAGGAAGCATCCATTATGGCTATGTTTTTTGCCCTGGGAGCGATTCTGCTTTGGAGCACACTCGCGCTGTTAGGGCTAAAACTCAACTCACTTCCGCCATTTCTTCTCCTTGCGGGTGCATTCATCCTGGGTGGTTTACCGC
This sequence comes from uncultured Chloroflexia bacterium, assembly GCA_963818305.1. Taxonomy (GTDB): domain Bacteria; phylum Chloroflexota; class Anaerolineae; order Anaerolineales; family Anaerolineaceae; genus DAIOEK01. The sequence continues at coordinate 37,648 of CAWFRQ010000005.1, read as the reverse complement.
AGCCTGTGGAATCGCAAAGCCTGGCAGATCTCCTGGCAAACCTACCTGGTTGGGATCGGCGGAATATTCGGCTATCACTTTCTGTATTTTCGTGCCTTTGCCATCGCACCTGCCGTTGAAGTGAATCTGATCAACTACCTGTGGCCGTCTGTTGATCGTGATTTACTCTCCGTGGTTGCTAAAAGATTATGCTCTACTCGCGCGCCATATTCGCCGCATTCCTGGGTTTAGTTGGATCCGCGATTATCGTCTCTGGCGGTTCCCTTCATCTTAATGCAACATACCTTCCGGGTTACTTCGCCGCTTTTTGGCTGCCATCATCTGGGCGTTCTACTCCCTGCTTTCTAAACGATTGCCGCTAAATTCTCCACCGCCTCCGTCTCGGTCTTTTGCCTGATCTCTGGCATGGTCTCATTGGCAGCCTATTCTTCTCAGTGGTGGCACGACTTCGAGTTTCCGACAGCTTCCCGTCATCCACCTGGGTGAACTTGGCAGCGATTGGGATCGGTCCGATGGGCGCGGCGTTTTACCTGTGGGATGCAGCCCTAAAAAAGGGGATCCGCGCAAAATCGGAATTCTATCCTACCTGACACCACTACTTTCGACCATTAATCCTGGCGATCTTTGCCAACCAAAGATTACTCCACTAATCATCACTGCGATGGTTTTGATTGTGCCGGTTCTCTGATTGGTATATCAACGGTCACAAACCGACAACCAAACGCGAATTCAAAGTCCCGGTACATCTGCAAATCTCGAGCAGGTTGTTTGACAAATCATGGTATTCCACTAAAATCCACAGGCTATGTTCGAAAATCTCAGTGAACGTCTGAATAATGTTTTTGCCCAACTTCGGCGCAGAGGAAAGCTCTCTGCGGAAGATGTGGACTGTCGCTTTACGCGAAGTCCGTCTGGCATTGCTTGGAAGCAGATGTCCACTTTAGCGTTGTAAAAGATTTCACCACCCGGGTGCGTACTCGAGCCGTTGGTGCAGAAGTATCTCAGGCATTGAACCCGGCCCAACAAGTGATTAAGATCGTGCATGAAGAGCTGATCCAGACTCTGGGTGAACCCGGCAGATTGAACCTGAGCGGCGAAAAACCCGAGTGATCATGCTTGTGCGGTCTGCAGGGCTCTGGTAAAACCACCATGGCAGGGAAACTTGCCCGCTTCTTACGCAGTCAGGGCGAACGGGTAGAACTGGTCGCCGCCGATCCGTACCGTCCGGCTGCTGTCACACAATTGCAAATATCTGGGTGAAAAAGTCGGTGTTGAAGTCCACGCTCAGTCCAGGTCTCAAACCACCGGAACTGGTTTCAAATGCATTGCCAGGCAGCCCAAAAATCTGGTGCAACAGTTTTAATTTTTGATACAGCCGGTCGTTCTCAGCTGGATGAGGAATTGATGGACGAATTACGCTCCATCAAGAAAAAAGTGGAACCAGTGGAAACACTGCTGGTCGTCGATTCGATGATTGGTCAGGAAGCCCTGCATGTAGCAGAAGGTTTCCGCGATTGTGTTCAATCTGACCGGGTTGATCATGACCAAGATGGATGGTGATGCCCGCGGTGGTGCAGCCATCTCGATCCGTTCAGTCACCGGCGTGCCGATAAAATTCTTGAGCACCGGTGAAAACCTTGAAGCGCTGGAAGCTTATGTGCCCCAGCGACTAGCCTCTCGAATTCTTGGGCATGGGCGATATTATTGGCTTGATCGAAAAAGCCGAAGCAGCCTTCGATGAAAAAGTCGACCAAAAAGCAGGCAGAAAAATTTGCCAGCGGTCAATTTAACTTGGAAGATTTTGCGGATCAATTGAAGCAAATGCGAAAGATGGGTCCACTTTCACAAATTTTGGACATGTTGCCCGGCAATTTGGGTGCAGCAGCCAGAGTCTGTATCTGCACAAGATGCAGAAAACCAGTTAAAATGGACTGAGGCAATTCTCAACTCGATGACGAACGCGGAACGTAGATCACCGGATCTTCTGAATGCGTCCCGCCGTCGCCGTATTGCTGCCGGATCGGGTACCAGTGTTCAAGAAGTAAACCGGATGCTGAAGCAGTTCCGTGAAGCACAGAAGTTGATGAAAACACATTAAGAAAACGGGTGGAAGAGGTCTCCCCCGATTATTTGGTTAAACCAGCACGGCTGATCTGTCAGGTTACGCTCCCCTTCAGCGTCCTCAACCGGAAGAGAAGCATGCAGGAAAATAAATTATCATTAACCTGAATTAGGAGAAAGAACCAATGGTACGTATTCGTTTACGCCGTGTCGGGTTGAAAGGTCAACCTAGTTATAGAATTATCGCTGCAGATAAAGAAGCTCCCCGCGATGGTCGCTTCCTAGAAATTCTCGGATTTCTACAATCCACGCACCAATCCTTCCACCGTCGAAGTCAACGAAGATCGTGTTTACGAATGGATGGGGACTGGTGCCCAACCGAGTGATTCAGTTGTAAAAATCTTCAACCAGATTGGTTTGATGGACCGCTTTCGCCCGTTTCAAAGCCGGTGAAGCCAAAGACAAACTGTTGGCTGAAGCCGTTGTCGCCAAAGCAGCTCGTCCGGTGAGCCCCAAGACTCGCCAAGAAGCTCGCCAAGTAGAGTAATGAGACTCTACCGAAATGGTTGTTGCGAAAGGAACTGCCATGAAAGAACTGGTCGAGTATATTGCCTGTTCGCTGGTAGATCACCCTGAAGAAGTTCAGGTGGTTCAGCACGCATCTGCCGGCAAAATTCACCTGGAACTAAAGGTGAACAAGGAAGATATGGGCAGAGTGATTGGCAAAAGCGGTAAGGTAGCCAATGCCATGCGTGTATTGCTCCGGGTCGCTGCAGCAACTGAAGGCAAACAAGCTACCCTTGATGTGATTGAACCCAAATGAAATCAAATCGGGTGAAGGAACATAAGGTAAAAGTACAATCATCAGACTCGCCCAACCTGGGCGAGTTTGAGTTCGTTTTAATCGGAAAAATCCGACGTCCACACGGAGTGGAAGGTGAAGTGGTGGTCGATAGTTTTTCCGATTTTCCTGAACGATTCAAGCCTGGCACCACGATTTTGGTAGGTGAGGATCGCCAGCCTTTCAAAATCAAAACTCGCCGGATTACAAATACTGGAATGCTGCTTAAGTTTGCGGAGTTTTCAACTCCGGAAGCGGTGGGTGAACTCCGCAATAAAATGGTGTATTTTGAAAAGAACTTACTCCCCAGCTTGCCCGAGGGAGAATATTATCACTTCCAACTGATTGGATTGCAGGTTTTCACCGAAAATGGCAATCTGGTGGGAATTTTAAATGAAGTGATCACTACCGGGTGCAAACGATGTATATGCGGTAATTGCAGAAGATGGCAGTGAAACACTTTTCCCCGCGCTTTACAAGATGTGATCCTGACTGTTAAATCTAGACGAAAAGAAAATGGTAGTGCGACCACAAGAGTGGTTGTAAACCGATGATGGACGAAAGACTATATTGGATCGGCTTAAACCTGGCGCGTGGGATCGGCCCGGTAAGGCTTCAAGCATTACTCGATCACTTCGGTGATCTACGGCAAGCCTGGGAAGCAAACCGGACCGATCTGCTGTCTGCCGGATTGCAATCCAAAACAATCGATCACATCCTAGAACTTCGATCCGGTTTTGATTTAGAAGATTATTATCAGAAAATTGCTAGACCAGGGAATCAAAGTTCTCACCTGGTTGGATGAAGATTATCCTGCCCGCCTAAAAAACATTCAACAACCGCCACCGGTCTTGTACCTCACAGGTGAATTGCACGCAAGATCACTGGGCAGTCGGTATCGTGGGCACCCGCCGAATTACATCGTATGGCCGACAAGTGACCGAACAAATTGCGACGTTACTGGCCCGTAACGGAATCACCGTTGTGAGTGGTCTCGCCCGTGGTGTGGATGGTATTGCTCACCAGGCTGCCCTGGCAGCCGGTGGTAGAACCATCGCCGTGCTAGGTTCCGGGCGTGGATCAGATCTATCCACCTGAGCACCGCGGATTGGCTGAAAAGATAGACCAATCCGGGTGTCTGTGATGAGCGACTATGCTCCCGGGTACTCCTCCCGAAGCGGTCAATTTCCCGCCCCGTAATCGAATTATTTCAGGAATTTCTGGCGCGACGGTTGTCATTGAAGCTGGTGAAACCAGTGGCGCACTGATCACTGCCACTTTTGCTGCAGAACAGGGTAAAGGAAGTGTTCGCGGTGCCAGGTGGAATTTACTCACCACAAAGTAAGGGAACGAATAAGCTCATTTGGCAGGGCGCAACTCCACTGATCAACCCGGTAGATATTTTGGATGCGCTGGATATCAAAAAGGTGGAGCAATATCACCAGGCAAGTTTATTATTACCTGCAGATGAAGTTGAAAGCAGGTTACTTACGGCATTAAACCTGGAACCGATGCACATTGATGATATTCAGGCAGCAGTCGGGTTGCCGATAGAAAAGATATCTGCAAGTTTGACGATGATGGAATTAAAAGGAATGATACGTCAGGTGAGTGGAATGACCTACCAGGCTGTTCGTGAAAACTCATCTGAATATCTGGCGTAAGGGGAATATTATGATTTCTGATTATTATGCAGTGATTATGGCTGGCGGGGGCGGAACACGGTTGTGGCCGCTGAGCAGGCAAAAATCACCCAAACAAGTCCTCCCTATCTTCGGGGAGCTATCGTTATTCCAGATTGCGCTTAATCGGTTGCAGGGACTGATCTGTACAGAAAACACGTATGTGGTCACGACCCGCGATTTGCATCAAATTCTTGCTCCCAGTGCTCCGCAACTTTCGCAAGCCCAGTACTTGCTTGAACCCCTCCCGCGCGGAACAGCCTCTGTAGTTGGCTTGGCAGCGACCGTTTTATCGCTTCAAAATCCAAACGCAGTGATGGCAGTGCTAACCGCCGATCACATCATTCAGAATGTGCAATTATTTCAACAGTATTTAGCAGCAAGCATATCAGTTGGCGCAATCAGGTGTGTTGGTGACACTGGGTATTCAGCCGACTTTTCGCATCGACCGGATATGGCTACATCGAAACTGGAGTGAAGCTGCCTGGAAAGCACTGAAAGTCACGCTTTTCAGGTCGAAAGGTTTATTGAAAAGCCGGATCTGGCAAATGCTACCCGAATGACCGAATCGGGGAACTATCTTCTGGAATTCAGGAATGTTCATCTGGCGGGTGGATGCAATTTTGAGAGAATTTGAACTATGGATGCCGGAACTTTACACAAAGTTGATGGATATTAAGGCAAGTTGGAATACAAATGAGAGAGTAGAAACACTGGCAGCCATCTGGCCATCTATCCATCCTGAAACCATTGACTATGGAATTATGGAAAAAGCAAAACAAGTAGTGGTAATCCCGGCTGCTGATTTAAATTGGAATGATGTGGGTTCGTGGAGCTCACTGACTGATGTGTTGGAACCTAATGTGGACTCAAATCTGGTTTTAGCCCGGAAATCGATCCAGTTGGGTACTACGAATGCGATTGTGTACGAAGATCAACCGGAAAAACTGGTAGCATTGATAGGAACCGAAGATCTGATTGTGATTGACACGAAGGATGCTCTGCTTGTCTGCAAAAAAGAAGACGCCCAGCGCATTAAAGAGATCGTGCAGAGGATAAAAGACCAGCACCTGGACAGAGTATCTGTAGGAGTGGTTAATGGAAGCATACTGTTTGAAATGCAAAGCCAATCGAGAAATGAACAACCTGGAACCGGGTTATAACGCGAATGGTTCACCCATAACCAGGGGTATTTGTTCTGTCTGTGGTACAAAAATGAATAAAACCGGCTACACCGAAGCCCATAAAACCATCCCGCTGCCTGAAAAGAAGAAAGCCAAAGGAAGTTGAAAAACGCGGCAAACTGGTGATTGTTGAATCACCTGCGAAAGCCAAAACTGTCAGCCGCTTTCTTGGTAAAGGATACACCGTTCGCGCTTCAGTCGGACATGTGCGCGATTTGCTTCGTTCTGAGCTATCGGTGGATGTGGAACATGGCTTTCAACCAAAGTACCGGGTTCCGAATGAAAAGCGCGAGATTGTAAAAGAACTCAAAGGTACTGGTAAAACAGTCGGAAGAAGTCTATCTGGCAACCGACCCTGACCGCGAAGGTGAAGCGATCGCGTGGCATTTGATGGAAGCGGCTGAGATTCCAGTCTGAATTCGAAGCGGGTCGTGTTTCATGAAATTACCGAGCACGCAATCCATGAAGCATTTGCTCATCCACGAAATGTAAATTTGGATCTGGTGAATGCCCAGCAGGCCCGGCGAATCCTGGATCGGCTGGTAGGATATAGCTTGAGTCCGCTGCTTTGGGAAAAAGTTCGTTCACGACTATCGGCCGGCAGAGTGCAATCGGTTGCACTACGGCTGATTGTAGAACGCGAACGAGAGATTGAGTCGTTTGTTCCTCAAGAATACTGGTCAGTTCTGGCGGATTTCAAACAAGAGGGCGGAAAGCAAGTGTACACGGCCAAATTGATGCGTGTAGGTGATAAAGAACAAAATGGAGTACTAACCAGCAAATCGGTGGTTGATCCATTAATTGATGATCTCAAATCAGCTCAGTATTCCATAGATAAAATCAAACGCGGAGAGCGAAAACGTAAACCATTTGCGCCATTCATTACCAGTACCTTGCAGCAAGAAGCTTCGCGTAAGCTCGGATTTCACTGCCCGAAAAACGATGATCATCGCCCAACAGTTATATGAAGGGATCGATGTGGGTGAAGGCGGCAGGACCGGTCTGATCACGTACATGCGTACCGATTCGACCCAGATTTCAATCCAGGCGCAAAAAGAAGCTCGCAAATATATACAGGAACGGCATGGGGCTGATTTCTTGCCAGCTACAGCACCGCACTATAAAACTCGGGCGGCCGGGGCACAGGAAGCGCATGAGGCAATCCGCCCGACCGTAGTCTTCCGAGAACCGGATCGGATCAAGAGATGTGCTCTCCCGCGACCAGTACCGGCTGTATCAGTTAATCTGGCAGCGATTCGTCGCATCTCAAATGGAAAGTGCAGTGTATGACACGCTTTCCGTGGATATCACCGGTAAGGGTTTGAACCCACGAATTTACCTTCCGATCATGCGGTTCATCGGTACGTTTCCCGGGATACCTGGTCGTCTATGAAGAAGCAGCCGATGAAGATGCGCAAAAGGATGAGGGTGAAGATAACCGCATCCCCGCTGATCTGCAAGAGGGTGCTTCACAACATCTGCAAAAGTTACACCCCGAACAGCATTTTACTCAACCACCGCCGCGATACACTGAAGCGACCCTGGTGCAGAAACTGGAAGAGAATGGCATCGGACGACCTTCCACCTACGCGCCAATCCTGTCCACCATTCAGGAACGCGGATATGTCATCCGCGAACAGAAACGACTTTCTCCGACTGATACCGGGATGCTGGTCAATGACCTGCTCGATGCAGCATTTTTCAGGTCTCATCGATACAGGCTTTACTGCCATCATGGAAGCTGACCTGGATAAAGTTGCCGAAGGTCATGCAGACTGGCCCGAAGTGATCCGCGAATTCTATGATCCGTTCGCAGCGCAGGTTAAAGAAAGCCCAATCTGAAATGCCTGAAGTAAAAGCAGAACTAGAGAAACTGGGTAGAGCCTGTCCAAAATGCGGAAACGAACTGGTTATCCGGTGGGGTAGATTCGGGAAGTTCATCAGTTGCAGTACCTTCCCGAACCTGCCGGCATACCGAACCATTTCTCGAGAAGATTGGCGTCAAATGCCCGCAATGTGAGGGCGAACTTGGTGGAACAGGAAAACCCGGAAAGAATCGAGCATTTTACGGTTGTTCCAATTATCCGACCTGTGACTATACTTCCTGGAAACGTCCGCTGCGCTGTCCCCATGTCCGCATTGCGGTGGATTGCTGGTGATTGCAAGCAAACGAGATGCCCAATGCACCGTGTGTAATGAAATGACACCTTTGGATGATCTGCAGGCGGAGGATAGGGGTTAGGCGGCATAAAGATTGCAACAATCCTGCTTGAATAAACCGATTCTTTTCAATGAATTTTTCAAGCAGGAGTTGTCATGATGGATCAGATTCGTGAATACATGAAAAAGCCCTGGGTAATACCAGCCGCATGTTTTGTGGTTGGATTGCTTTTCGGTTGGATGGTTCTGGGATGGGGATTATTCCCGGTTCAATGGAAAGATGCCTCGGCTGAATCACTTCGTCAGGATCTGAAAGTGGATTACTCTGCGGATGGCAGTCGATTCGTTCGGCGTCAACGGCGATGCCACCCTGGCTCAGACTCGCTGGAGAGGCCTTGGAGAAGATGCCAGCAGATTGTTTGGCGCCATTCAGACCAATCCAAATGGTGCAAAGACAGAAGCGATTACTGGTTTTGCGGCTGTAGTGAATGCGACTTCTGGCGGTGAAGTCAGTGCACCGGAACCTGAATCCAGTGAAGAGCCGGCTACCTTACTGCCGGGCTGCGGTGGTGAAGACTACACCCTGCTAACTGAACCCCAAGAAATCCAGGCTTTTTACCTGTTGCTCTTGGTGTATTCATCTTGCTCTCTGTTGTCCTTCTCTTCGCGGTGGCGTATATTTTCATCAAAAGGGGCGGGAAACTGCCAAACTTTTCAACCGAAACCACAGGCGACTCCTTTTGAACCGCCAGTTGCTGAAGTTGCTTCTGATAAGGGCGCTGAGTACTTCCGCCCTGCCAACGAAGCTCCTGTTTCACAATTCATGACCACCTATATGCAAGGAGAAGATCAATACGATGATTCTTTCAGCATCGACAATCCGGTGGGTGAATTCCTGGGAGAGTGCGGTGTGGGCATCACTGAATCCATCGGTGTTGGCGACCCCAAAAAGGCGGCCGCATTTGAGGTGTGGCTGTTTGATAAGAATGATATTCAAACCGTTACCAAAGTTCTCATGAGCGATCATGTCTTCAAAGATCCTGGCATGCACCAAAAGTTACTTTCAAAAGGTGAGCCAATCCTGGCTGAACCTGGAAAGCGGATTCTATTAGAGACAGCCACCCTGCAGTTGGAAGCCCGTATCGTTGATATGAGCTATGGACAGGGCCCATTGCCGCCCAATAGCTACTTTGAACGGCTCACGCTTGAATTGGCTGTCTGGCCAAAGAATAAATAGAACAACTCAATTGAATACAAAAAGTCCACCTGGATATCTTCCGGGTGGACTTTCTTTTGCTTATATCCAGATTTGCTTATTCGATTTTTAAGATCCGTAAGACCAATTTGCCGCCAGGTGATTGTACTTCAACCAGGTCATTCACCTTATGACCTAGCAGGCTTTCCCAATCGGTGATTGATGCGAAATCTTTCCCTGACGTGGATCGGCTTCCTTGGGACCAACGATGAAGTATTGTTCAGGATCAAACGTATCTTCCTGAACAGTAATGGTTGACCCAATTACGACCACACCAGATTGGTCTTTGTTCTTTTCAATAATTATGACATTCCCAAGGATGTTTTCCAGTTCCTGAATTCGACCTTCCAAGAAAACCCTGGTCTTCCTTCGCCTGAATGTAATCTGCATTTTCTGACAGGTCACCTTGAGAAATGGCGAAATCTAAGCCGTTGGGCTAATTCATCCCGTTTCGGTCCCTTGAGATCTTCCAATTCTTTTTTAAGTTTTTCTGCGCCTTCGGCAGTGAGATATGATGGTTCAGCCATGTACAGTTCTCCATGATCATTTTTTTCGAAGGGCGTTAATAATACCACGCTATGGTAGGATGGTGGGGTCAAAAAGTTTCTAGATGCTCATCGATTGCATAACGATCTGTCATACCGGCCAGATAGTCGCATACTGCCCGTTCCAATCCCTTTTCTGCGACGGCAGCTTGCGTGGATGGTGGCAGCATGCTCTGATTATTGATATATGCGGTAAAGAGATCCGCCAGTATCCGTTCTGCTTTGATTTGCATTCGCATGACCCGGTAATGTCGGTACAAGTTTTTGTAAAGAAAATCTTTGAGTTCACGGGTTCGGCGGTGCATATCTTCACTGGCTGCCCACCAGATTATATTTGAGCTGTTGTACATCCAAGTGCGGTTTTCACCCCGCTCTTGCGGATGTTTTCATCCGTCTGAGTAACGATGTCACTGACGATCATCCCGATCATGCGCCGAATAATGCGATGGCGGGTCAGGTCGTCTAATACGGTACCTTTCCACTGAACGCTTTCTACCAATACCTCCCAGAGAGCGTATCCAGCCAGCATTCCAACTGTTATCATCCCAGAACGCAATCCATCGTCTAAATCATGCGCTGTGTATGCCATTTCATCTGCTACATTGGTGATCTGTGCTTCCAAGGATCCACGCAATTCCGGATTGTAATCAGATGCATCCGAAATATCATATTCCGTTTCGTGTTTGACGATCCCTTCCTTCACTTCCCAGGTCAAATTCAATCCCGGATGTTCCGGATATCGATTTTCCAATTGGGTCACAATTCGCAAGCGAGTGCTTGTTGTGGTCAAATCCACCATGATCTTTCATCATCTTGGACAGGCTGACCTCGCCAGAATGCCCAAATGGCGGGTGACCGAGGTCATGTGCCAGACAGATCGCTTCCACCAGGTCTTCATTAGCTCCCAAGGCTCTGGCGATCGTACGACCAATCTGCGTGACTTCCAGAGTGTGGGTGAGACGAGTGCGATAGTAGTCCCCTTCATAGTTGATGAAGACCTGGGTTTTGTATTCCAGGCGTCGAAAGGCAGTCGTATGAATGATGCGATCACGATCCCGCTGGAAGGCAACCCGGTAATCGGCTTCTTCATCTGGAAAGGACCTGCCTTTTGAATCTTTACTGTGGACAGCGTAAGGTGCTAATTCTTTGGTCTTCAATCTCTTCTAATACCTGTCTGGAAAAAATCATCGTTTCTCTCCTCTCTGAACGTAGGAAGAAGTAGTTAATTCCCTGATTTGGGTTCCAGTTTGAGACCGGTTTAATGACTGATAAATCGATCCGGGTTCGAATACCTGAGAAAATTTGTATTGTGAGATTAGATTGATCTTGTACTAACTGTAGCATACTTTCGACCTTGGAGAGCATTCCGCCAGTCACATCAGGTGAGCCGGATTGGAGAATATTGGTTTTTTGCTGAGGATAGGTTTGGGGGTAATGTTTGGACAAATTGGTGCTGTTCGGCGGATAATCCTCCCACACTCCGGCTTCGATACCGGCCAACAAAATGCGTTGCGCTTGAAGGATCGGTGCGAGGTGGAAAAAGATTTCTTCAGTCGAGAGGATGGTTCCGCCGATGATTGAATCAAAAACCACATCACCGTATAACACAGGCACGAAATGATTGCGCATAGCCGATAGAATTGGTTCACTATTCCAATCTTTTATGGTTGAGTTTGCCATACTAATGCAAGCCGATGGTGAAAAGCTGATAGCTGGTATTCCGGAACGGAGCAATGAATCGATGACGAGTAGATTTAATGCTCTTGCCTGTCGCCATACTTCATGAAATCCCAGCCACTGATCTGGTGTCCGCACTCCGGACCGGGTTCCATACTTCTTTGCTGGAATATGACCGAATGAACCGGACCCATGCCCAATGAGTATCCTTTCATCCGGATTTTCTGCCAGGAAGCGCTTGATTTCGGCAGAAATGGTCTCAATTCTATCGAGCCGAGGAGTGTGGGGCAAATCTTTTTCGGTGATGAGTGATCCACCAAGTTTGAGAAATATCATGCGATTGCCTTTAATTGAGTAATCCAGGTTTGTTTTGCACCCGCCAGGGTGATTTGCTTTTCAATTTCTTCAGCCTGATCCGAAGGAATCAGCGCAATCATGTTACCGCCTCTGCCTGCACCAGTCAGTTTGGCGCCAAAAGCTCCATTTACGCAAGCTGTACTCACCAGGTGATCTAGTTCCGGGCAAGATACGGATAATTGCTGCAGTAACGAGTGGTTTTCCATCATCCAGCGACCAATCATTTCTTCATCACCGGCTTGAAGGCTCAGTAGTGCCTGGTCAACCAGCTGATCAATTTCAGAAAAAATAGATTCTGTAAAAAGTGGAATTTGCTTGCCATCCATCGCGCACTGCTTGTACAACCTGACGGGTAGAAGAGCGAATCCCGCTGCTGGCAATTAGAAAGGTAAGGTCTTTTCCGGTGGAAAATCGTTGAACACCCTGATTCTTATGAAATAAAACCGGCGAATTATGAGCAATGACCGAGTTGTCGATCCCGGAAGGTGTTCCATGGTGGAGTTTTTCCACTTCGAATGCAATGTTGGATACTTGCTCAACTGGCAGAGGTTTACCTAAAAAGGTAGATATAGCACGGATGATAGCAATGCTGACAGCCGCCCCAGACCCCATTCCACCTGCGATTGGGATCGTCGAAGATACCCTGACCTGCATTGCAGGTGGACGTTGAATGTGAAATTCTGCCAGCGTAAGTTGAATTGCTTTGCGGATCGGATTTTCTTCTGGTAATTGGTCAAAATACCGGTTCAGATGAATATCAGATGCAATGATTTGAATGGTGCCTGGTTCAGCTTTGACTAATGGGAATACAGCAGCTCTGGCATGGACCTGGGTAACAGGGATGGCTATTGCGCGGCAGCCATAAACAACTGCATGCTCACCAAACAAAATAATTTTTCCGGGTGCTGAAGCAGAGATGGCAGGCATGTTAGTAGAGATAAAAAATTATGAGCACAGCTAATCCCCAAAGCGCAATAGACACCTGAAATGGACGGTCTTTGAGTAAAATTTCTTCAGGTGATCCGCCTGAGTTTTTGATCTGAATCAGATACATGTATCTGAAGATGGCATATAAAACAAAAGGAATCGTCAGCATCATGGTGTGATTAGCCGGTAAGTTAGGAGCAGAGAAGGTATACAGGCTGTATCCAATGATGGTCATGCTGGTTACGATCGTAATAAGCTGGTCTAATAAGGGGATGCTATAGCCTTCGAGGACTTTTCGGTGTGATTGTGCACCACCCGCCAATAATGTTAATTCGGCTCGCCGCTTACCAAAACCAAGGAAGAGAGAGAGCAAGGTCATCACTATATAGAGCCAGGGAGAAAATCGCTCCACCCGAATGACTGCTACACCGGCGGCGACCCGCAGAACGAATCCGGCGGCGATAATGAAAACATCCAACAGCGGTACATGTTTAAGCCAAATGGAATAGGCCAGGTTCATCACCAGATAAAATGCGCAGATACCGGCGAAAAATGGAGAAAGAAAATATGCCGCCGGAAAACTGACTACCAAGAGCAGAACCGCAACCGCAATCGCAACAGGGATGGGTAAATCACCAGAAGGAATGGGACGAAATTTTTTGATTGGGTGGTTCTTATCAGCTTCGATATCGACGACATCATTGATGAAGTACACAGCGCTGGAAACCAGGCAGAATAAAATAAATGCTGCTACGGTTCTTTGCAGCGATTCCATCTGCATCAATTGACGGTCAAATACCAACGCGGCAAAGACAAAAACATTCTTTGTCCACTGTTTGGGGCGCATTGTCTTTAGAATGGCGAGCAACAAGTTTTGTTTTTTCATTCGGCAATTCCCGTCTGTGGATTTGATACCATTATAATATAGCTATTAAAACTCAATTTTGCTCTGTGTGCCCTGAAAGCAGGTAGATCAATCCCCATGAAAGATCAAAGATTAGATATTGAGCTGTTTGATCGCGGTTTGATCGAAAGCAGGACGTTAGCTCAAAGACTCGTAATGGAAGGTAAAGTTCGGGTTAATGGACAGATGGTAATCAAGCCATCTCAAAAAGTGAAACCCGAGGATTTGCTTACCATCGATGCAGAGCCTCGATTTGTTTCGCGGGGTGGTGAAAAACTGGTGGGCGCAATGGATGCGTTTCAGATCAAACCAGAAGGATGGGTCTGCGCGGATGTAGGCGCTTCTACCGGAGGATTCACGGATTGTCTGCTTCAGTTCGGGGCATCCAAAGTGTATGCAATTGATGTTGGTTATGGGATTCTGCATTGGAAGATGCGTCAGGATCCCCGGGTTGTATGCATGGAGCGGACAAATGCCAGGTATGTGGAGTCATTGCCAGAGCCGGTCAAACTGGTCACAATTGATGCATCCTTTATCTCACTGGAAATCCTGTTGCCTGTGGTAAAGTCATGGTTTGGACGTGAGGGAGGTATAGTAATTGCCCTCATCAAACCTCAATTCGAAGCAGGCCAAAAAGAGGTAAATAAAGGCGAGGGGGTCATCAGTGATCCAAAAATTCACCAGCAGGTTGTTGAAAAGATATCTACTTATGCAAAACAAATTGGTTTTCAGCAAAAAGGGTTGATTACATCGCCTTTGAAAGGTCCAAAAGGGAATACTGAATTCTTAATCTGGCTTGAATATTCTCAGGTTTGATAACAGTAAGTTTATATCAACTCACAATTTCACTTGGGGGTGTGTATACTTGATGTATCAGGGTACGCTAGCTGATGTATCCACAACTTATATTTAGTGTTTAATTTAATAAATTCGCAATCTCTTATCTTAATCGTAGATAACACTGGTAGTAGGAGAAATAGAATGAAACAAGACAAATTTTTGCTTGGTATAGTGATCGGAATTGGGGCTCTAGTAGTCTTAGCCCTTGTCCTATTTTTTACACGGAAGGCGAATCAGCCTGTATACCAGGCAGAATCACAGCCAGAAGGAGTTGCATTCAATTATGTTCTGGCAATTCGAAAACAGGACTATTCCAAAGCGTATGGATATCTTTCTGATAAGGAGGGGAAACCGAACTACAATCAGTTTAGCCAGGCAATTATGCTAAATAACAATCAAACATCGCAGGCTATCGTCGATATCCGTGAGACATTTGTCAATGGGGATTCGGCTACAGTTGAAATTGTTGTATTGAATACCACTCAGGATGGTATCTTTTCGAGCGGGTGGGAGAACAAAGAGAACGCAATTCTGGAAAGAGTTGATGGCAAATGGAAGGTGACTATGATGCCATACCTATTCTGGGGTTACGACTGGTACCAATCCATTAAGTAACCAAACAGAGGCAGTATGAAAACCATCCGTAGAATTTATTTATATCTAATTTCCGCAATCAGCATAGAGCTGGTGCTCTGGGGATCGATCCAGCTTCTCAGATCAATTTTGCAACCGGATATTACCGGAACAAATACCCAAAATCTCTCCATTGGGATTGCGCAGGTCGTAGTTAGCATCCCCATCTTTCTCATCCATTGGTTCATTATCCAGGCAGACGTGCGAAAATCGGATGAAGAACGTGAGACGATCATCCGTCCGATTTTCTTATACGGAATCTTACTCGGAACACTTATTCCGGTGGTACAGAATCTTCTGGCTGCCGTCAACCGCATCTTCCTGGTAGGAACAGGCTCGAGCCGTATGACTGCCCTGGTTGGGCAATCTCAGACGAGTATTGATAATGCCATTGCCATTGTTCTAAATCTGGTGCTTGCATGGTATTTTTGGCGGATTCTGCAAGCTGATGAATTTGCTGCTGAAACTGACCAAAACGATGTAGTCGTTTTACGAGCTTATCGGTACATCTGGATGCTCTATGGATTAGGAATGACTGTTCTAGGAATGAATCAGCTCATTCTATTCCTACTCTCCCAATCTCGAACAATGATGTTTGAATCAACTTCCAGGCTGGTTAATCCAATTGCATTACTTGTTATCGGTACACCGATCTGGGTGATTGCGTCCCTCCAAATAAAGAAATCACTGGAACGCAAAGAGGAGGAGTTTTCTTCCTGGCGGATTGGGATCCTGTTCGGCCTCATCTTTCTTGGCGCGATCGGCAGTCTGTTTGCCTGGATGCATATCTTAAATTGGTCATTTCGTTTGGCAATGGATTATTCGATCAATTGGGATTCGTTTTTGCTAAATACACGCTCAACCATTGCTATCATAATTCCTACTGTCACCTTTTGGATTTACTATCATCTGCAATTCGAGGAGAATCTTAATCATCGTAACGATGTTTACTCCACATTCCATTTCCGCAGAATCTTGCATTATCCGATCGCTCTGGTAAGCCTGGCGACATTAATCGTCGGTGCGGTAGGGCTTGTTAATTATCTAATCGATGTCTATGGAATGCACACCATGTCTCTTGGTGGAGCATATTCAAAGATTCCGTTGAATGCAGCGGCTCTCACGGTCGGCTTATTCTTTTGGGTGCGCTTCTTCCTACCAGAAAACTCGATATCAATCCGAGCTGATGAACATGGTGTGGACGCAAGAAGATCGATGATCCGGAAGACCTATCTGTACATTGTGGTTTTCGGAACCATTGTCGGCGTTATGGCATCTGCGGGAATGACCTTATACCAGATCTTTGAAGGCAGCTTGACTGGCCAGCTCTCAAACAAAGCCGCGTCTATTTATAAAGGACTTGCTCAACTGGTTATTTTGGGAGTATTCCTTTGGTATCACCTCGGAAATCTGCGCAGAGATTCTCAGTTAAAAGCGAGCCGACTTGCGGAAATGCATACAAATTACCCGGTATTAATCGCCGAATCTGTAGAGTCCGCAATAGGAAAAGAATTGAAGCTATCATTTTCGCGTCAAATTCCTGCAGTTCCGGTGGAATTCTTAGCAGATCCGAAACAATGGTCTGGGGAATACCAACCCCGCGCGATAGCCATCTCTTCTGTGAGCAGGTTGGATCTTGATTCCGGTTGGACTGAAAAGCTCAGAGGTTACACAGGCAAGATAATCACATTTGGAACCAGAGATCCGAACTCTATCTGGACACCGTTACCCGAATCTGCTTCTGCGGCTGCCAAATCGGTCACCACGATTGTACGGATGCTGGCGGAAGGAAGAGATGTCCCGATCCAAAAGTCACTTTCAGTTTGGTTGCTTTTGGGTTACATCTTCGGAGGATTGTTCGTAATCCAGATCTTATTGGTGCTTATGTCAGCAATTCTGCGATTTTAATATCTTCCAATTAAGCCAAATCTTAGGAACAGGTTCATTCTCCATCTTCATATTATGGATGAACCTGTTTTGTTATTGAAATTCCAAATATTTATTTTTAACCAGTTCAGTTGTGTGGCATGTGGCCGATCTGGTCATTACTTCTCCTTTTCCTGCTCATATAAAAACAAAGAAATGTTACGCAGCCTGAAATGGAAGATATTAGGCTCTGAGCTCGAAAATCGGGTATACTACTCAATCGTATGAGTACAAGTATTCGAAATTTTTGCATTATTGCCCATATCGATCATGGAAAATCTACCCTGGCCGACCGGTTGTTGCATATCACAGGGACGATTTCTGATCGTGATACTACTGAGCAAGTGCTGGATAGCATGGATTTGGAACGCGAAAAAGGCGTCACCATCAAAGCTTCAGCAGTACGGATGGCGTATACCTCCAGCGATGGACAAGAGTATGAGCTTAACCTGATCGATACTCCCGGACATGTGGATTTCGGCTATGAAGTTAACCGAGCGCTGGCAGCCTGTGAAGGAGCTGTGCTTGTAGTAGATGCTACCCAGGGAATTGAAGCTCAAACTCTGGCGAACCTTTACCTTGCGCTGGATGCGGGTTTGGAAATTATTCCTGTCATCAATAAAATTGATCTCCCTTCTGCCCAGCCCGACGTCGTTGCTGAAGATATCTCCAGCTTGTTGGGTATTCCTGCTTCTGATGTGATCCGGGTTTCTGCGAAAGATGGAAAAAACGTTGACCTGTTATTAGAGCAGATTGTTCTCAAAGTTCCACCTCCGGCAATCGATATTACTAGCACAACATTGCGGGCGTTAGTGTTCGATACTCACTATGATTCTTACAAAGGAGTCGTAGCGTATGTACGCATCATGGAAGGTAGTGTCAAATCGACTGACGTCTTAAGAATGATGCAGACCCGCACTGAAGTAAAGCCTATCGAGGTAGGAATTTTTGCTCCCGGCATGAAAGTCACTGAACAATTGCAGGCAGGCGAGGTTGGCTACATCGCTACAGGCTTGAAAACCGTCTCGGAGTGCCATGTGGGTGATACGATCACCCTGGCAAATCAACCTGCTGCCGAAGCTCTGCCCGGCTACCGAAAAGTAAAGCCCATGGTTTTTGCAGGTATCTACCCGGTGGAAGGTGAAGATTATCCGGACTTAAAAGATGCGATTGAAAAATTACAACTAAATGATGCGTCATTGGTATATGAACCCGAAACATCGCAGGCTTTGAACTTCGGTTTTCGCTGTGGTTTCCTGGGTCTGTTCCACATGGAAATTATTCAGGAACGCCTGGAACGTGAATTCGATATGGATATCGTGGTCACGGCTCCATCTGTCGAGTACGAAGTTGTGCTGGTTACAGGCGAAACCCTGTTAATAGATTCTCCTGCCAAATTACCTGAAGAAAGCGTGATCTCGGAGATTCGGGAACCCTGGATGAGCATCCAGATCATTACCCCCACCGATTACTACGGCACCATCATGGATTTGGTTACCAAACGCCGTGGTATCTTTTCGGGGCAAGACTATCCCGCGCCCAATCGGGTTCAGCTCTCCTTCCAGATCCCACTTACTGAATTGATTGTTGATTTTTTTGACAACCTTAAATCACGTACTCGGGGTTATGCCTCGCTCGATTATCAGTTTCTAGAATACAGACCGGAAAAATTAGTAAAACTGGAAATTCTGGTTGATGATGAACCTTTGGATGCGTTGGCATCGATTGTTCACAAAGATGATGCTTATCACAAAGGCCAGCGTCTGGTGACAAAATTGAAAGAGATCATTCCACGGCAACAATATGATGTAGCTGTGCAGGCATACGCCAGCGGAAGAATTATTTCTTCTGCCAAGGTGAAGCAGGTAAGGAAAGATGTTCTGGCAAAATGTTATGGCGGTGATATCAGTCGTAAGAAAAAATTGCTAGAAAAACAAAAAAAAGGCAAGAAACGCATGAAGAAGGTGGGGAACGTCGAGATCCCACAAGAAGCTTTTATGGCTGTTTTGCGATTGGATGATGACTAAGGTACACTAGAGTTATCTTCTAGAGTGAGTTATAAATTGAATAACTCAACTGGAAGATATTGAACAAGTTTTGTTTGGCAAAGAACATCGCACTCCTGAATGAAGGATAATATGGGAAAAAATTACCTAATCACTGGTGGAGCCGGCTTTATCGGCTCAAATTATGTGAACAGATTACTCAAACGCGGCGAGAAAGTTACCGTGTACGATAACCTTTCCCGAGCAGGCAGCAAACTCAACATACACTGGCTATATGAGACCTATGGCACCGATGCCTTTAATCTGGTTGTTGGGGACATTCGCGATGCGGGTCTGCTCGTAAAAACAGCGCGAACAGCTGATGTGATTGTTCACCTTGCCGCTCAGGTAGCGGTGACTACATCAGTGACTCAACCGCGAGAAGATTTCGAAATCAATGCCTTGGGCACCTTTAATGTAGTGGAAGCCGCTCGGTTAAATGAACGCCGCCCCACCGTGATTTATGCCTCCACCAATAAGGTTTATGGCGGCATGGAAGAAGTTCGAACGGTAGAGAAAAACACCCGCCATGAGTATGCGGATTATCCAAACGGAATTCCAGAAACGCTGAGCCTCGACTTCCATTCTCCTTATGGGTGTTCAAAAGGCAGCGGAGATCAGTACGTGCGTGACTATTCTCGCATCTATGATATTCCGTCTGTGGTATTACGTCAGAGCTGTATCTATGGTCCTCGTCAATTTGGCGTGGAGGATCAAGGCTGGGTGGCCTGGTTTATCATCGCCGCGGTTACAGGAAGACCGATCACAATCTATGGGGATGGTAAGCAGGTGCGTGATATTTTATTTGTAGAAGATTTGCTGGACGCTTATGATTCTGCAATAGATCGCGTCCAGGATGTTGGTGGTAAAGTATTTAATGTAGGGGGTGGGGCTGCAAACACCCTGGCTATTTGGACAGAATTCGCTCCGATGCTTGAAAAACTCTCCGGGAAAAAGTTGGATGTTCAACGGGGAGATTGGAGACCCGGCGATCAGGCAGTGTACATATCTGATATCGCCCTGGCAGGAAGGGAACTGGGTTGGTCTCCTAAAGTTGGGGTGAGTGAAGGAATTACCCGTTTATATCAATGGGTCACCGAAAACCGACATTTGTTTGCATAAGAGGTGAGGATGCGGATATTAATCGTCCTCACGTATTATCGGCCTCATACCAGTGGATTAACCATCTATACTGAGCGGCTGGCAAAAGCTTTTGCAAGCCGTGGCCATGAAGTGACCATCTTTACTACTCAATTCGATAAAACCACTGCGTTGGAAGAGGTGGTGGATGGAGTCAAAATTATCCGTTCACCGGTGCTTTTTAGAATATCAAAAGGTGTCATTTCTCCCAAATTTGGGTACACCGCCTGGAAACTTGTAAAAAAGGCAGATGTGATCCACCTACACTTGCCGCAGTTCGACGCAGCAGGAGTAGCATTACGTGGATTGTTGTTAAAAATCCCATCTGTCATTACTTACCATTGCGATTTACAATTGCCGCCGGGGTTTTTTAATTTCGTTGTCAACCAGGTTGTGCATGTGATGAATCATCTGGCTGGGATTTTTACTAACCGGATCATTACCTACACCCAAGATTACGCTGATCATTCGCCATATATGAGCCAGCACAAATCAAAAATCGGGATTATTCAACCACCGGTTGTTTTGCCTGAGGCAGCTCCGACCGCGAAAGCAGATTTTCGCAAGAAATTTGAACTTTCCGGTGACGGACCGTATATCGCAATGGCAGCACGCTTTGCTTCTGAAAAAGGGGTGGAGGTACTGTTGGATGCGATGCCAGCAATTTTAAAAGAATTCCCAACAGCCCAGGTACTCTTTGCAGGGCAATATGAAAAAGTGTTGGGTGAAGATGAATATGCAGCCAGACTTTTTCCGCGGATCAATCGACATATTGCCAATTGGAATTGGAAATGGCTTGGTGTGATTGATCAAACGGATATGGCTGGTTTTTATCAGAACCTGGATGTGTTAACGGTGCCTTCCCTCAATTCGACTGAGTCATTCGGACTGGTGCAGATTGAAGCGATGATCCACAACGTACCGGTGATTGCATCCGATCTACCGGGAGTGCGCCAACCTGTTAAGCGCACTGGAATGGGCGAGATCTTTCCTATCGGAGATCCCGATGGTTGTGCTGAGAAAATATGCATGGTTCTTCGAAGCAAATCAGCTTACCAGGCAAGCGATGAAAAAAGGAATCAGATCCAACAATATTATGCACCAGCAACGGTAGCACAAGAGTATGAAAAACTGTTTCAATCTCTAATTAAAAAATCTGCGCATGACTAACCAATCATTTGATCAAGCCTACTTTTCCACCAATACTTACCAGAATGTGTCATACGCAAAATATTCACAATACTGGTGGTCAAATCGATTTTACGCGTCTATTGCAAAACGGTATGGTAGAAGAGGCTCACGACTATTAGAGATTGGGAGCGGTTTAGGTCATCTGATTGAACAGTTGGCAACCGATTTTAAAACTTGCGCGCTGGATGTAAATCTGTGGGCGCTGCAAGAATCGAATAGACGAGATTTGTCTACCGGGTATGCATACGCTTCCGCTCAGGAGATTCCCCTTCCAAGTAATAGTATGGGTGTAGTGATCTGCAAGCACGTGGTCGAGCATCTGCCGAAACCCCAGCAAGCAGTACAAGAGATGGGAAGGGTTCTGGAACCAGGCGGTCTCTTAATTCTATCCACTCCAAACCTTGACTCCATTCTGAAACCGCTTAAAGGTGATCGATGGATCGGTTATCAGGACCTCACTCATATCTCATTGCGTACACCAGCGGATTGGTTTGCCTATGTAGAAAACCTCGCAGGATTGAACATTATTAAAAAATTCTCTGATGGTTGTTGGGATGCGCCGTATATCCCGTTGGTCCCTAAAACAATCCAGAAAGTCATTTTTGGATCTCTGGGCGGATTACAAGCAATCTCCACTCTAATTTTCTTACCCAGAACCTGGGGTGAGAGTATCATTATCATTGCTAGAAAACCCGGTTAGACTGCAAAATAGCAGGAATTCTATGACAGAACCAACCGTTCTTGATTACGTAAAGGAGAAACTGACCTTTTGGAAAAAAGGGTCACTTGTGATTCCTGACGTAGATGAGTTGGAAACAGAATCTGGCGAAATCAGTCAAATAGCAGAAGTCAGTCTCATAGATGTGAGCCAAACGAAATCATTAACTGATCTGCTTTTTGAACGAATGCCGTGGAGAGTTTTGGGTGCGTTAGGCTTTGCACTATTAGCCCAATTCTTGCTGGAACCAAATTCTCGGGACGTCCGACTGGCTATTGTTTTCTATGTTCTTACCGCCGGCCTCATCATTTGGGCGTTGATTGATAAGGAATTCTCGTTTCCGGATTTGTTCCCCGATGAACCAGTTGATGACCCACTCACGTACCGGACGACGTTTGCCCTGGCAGGTGTTCCCCTGGCAATATTGACCTTCCTCACATTTAGTGCAGGAATGTTTGATGAACTGAACACTCTGATTTGGCTGATGGCAATAGTTTGCTTTCTCGCTGCCCTGATCCAATTCCGTAAGCCCATTACAGGCTGGTTGCAATCAGGATTGTTATGGGTCAAAAGTTGGCCAAAACAAATCAATATCTCTGGTTGGACCTTTCTGCTTATTGCTGTGTGGTTGGTTATTCTCTTCTTCAGGGTGTATCACCTGAAAGATGTTCCGCCAGAAATGACGAGTGACCATGCTGAGAAACTACAAGATGTGGAAGATGTTCTCAATGGCATCACCTCGGTTTTCTTCCCACGAAATACAGGCAGAGAAGCGATCCAATTCTATTTGACTGCAGCAGTTTCCCAAATATTCCAGACCGGTGTGTCATTCCTCAGTTTGAAAATTGGTACGGTGCTGGCAGGATTAGTCGCACTTCCTTATATCTATCTTGCAGGCAAGGAGTTCGGTAGTAAACGAATTGGGCTAATCGCCTTACTAGCAGCAGGGATCGCGTATTGGCCGAATGTTATTTCACGAGTAGGGCTTCGGTTTGCGTTATATCCGCTTTTTGTTGCTCCGCTCTTTTACTATCTAATTCACGGGCTTCGTACCAAGAACAGAAATGATTTTATTTTTGCTGGTATGGTGTTAGGAATGGGGTTGCATGGTTACTCACCATTCCGGATCGTACCAATTTTGGTGGTGATAGGTTTCGTTTTGTATTTGCTTCATGTCAGAGACAAACAAAAACAACTGTTTATCATTGCCGGATTGATCATCGTTGTTCTGATCTCATTTGTTGTGTTTTTGCCATTATTCCGGTATTCCGTCGACAACCCGGATCAGTTCTACTACCGGGCACTTACCCGGGTTGGTGATTTGGAACGTCCACTGCCCGGCTCACCAGTGAAGATCTTCTTTGAGCAATTTGTGGAACGCAATGATTATGTTCGGGTATAGTAACGGGGATACCTGGCTGCATTCAGTCCCGCTGCGACCGGCATTAGATGTGGTAAGTGCGGCATTATTTTATCTGGGGTTATTGTTAATCACCCTCCGCTATGTAATGAAAAGGTACTGGCAGGATCTGCTTTTGATCCTTTCCATTCCAGTCTTGATGCTTCCATCCATTCTTTCTCTGGCTTTCCCAAATGAAAATCCCGCTTTAAATCGGACCGCGGGTGCATTAGTGCCGACCTTCATTGTTGTTGGCATATCGCTGGATGCGTTTTTGACTGCAATTGAAGCTTCTTTGCCAGACTTCAAGGCGTAAAATTCTGGCAGGATCGCTGGCAATGGTTCTGATGCTGCTATCCATCGGTCAAAACTTTGACCTGGTATTCCACCAATATAACGAACAGTACCGCCTATCCGCAGGAAACACGGTAGAGCTCGGAACAGTTTTGAAAGATTTTGCCGAATCCGTCGGAACATCTGAAACAGTCTGGATCGTGGGATATCCGAATTGGGTGGATACCCGCTTGCCGGCAATCGTAGCCGGTTATCCAATCCGAGATTATGCAATCTGGCCAGATCAATTTGTCGATACGCTGAAATTATTCATCCACCAAGCTGTTCATGATTAATCCGGAAGATAGAGCTGATATTGAGACCCTGCAGGCGATGTATCCGGATGCCCGAACCACTATGTATACTTCTTCAGTACCAGGAAGAGATTTCCTGTTAATTGCTAGTACCGGCGGAAAAATGAGTTGACTTATGAATACAAACTCCGCCTTCTACCAAGCTGGAACCTGGGAAACGCAGAATCAACCATTACCGATATTGGTTCCTCGATCTATTGCTCATCCTGATTTTGGCCACGGGAGGATATTTCAGGTTCGTCGGCACCAGTTGGGATGAAGATCAACATCTGCACCCGGATGAACGCTTTCTGACGATGGTTGAAAACAATATGACTCCGGTTGAAGTCTCTGGGAGATTACTTCAACACGGATCTCTCTACTTTAAACCCGCATAACGTGGGTCATTCTTTTTATGTTTATGGTGATTTCCCCATCATTTTTACGCGATATATCGCGGAATGGACAAATCAAAACACCTATGACACGGTGAATGTGCTGGGCAGGCAGATTTCAGCCTCATTTGATTTATTGACCATTTTGATGGTCTTCTTGATCGGGAAGAAGCTGTACGACCGCCGGATTGGATTACTTGCTTCAGCATTTTACAGCCTGGCGGTAATACCGATCCAGCTGTCTCATTTTTTTGCGGTTGATACTTTTGCAGGTTTCTTTGTAAGTGTAGCGATTTACGCAGCGGTGAGTGTGTACCGCCAGTACCAGGATCAAGAGCGATCCTCTGCTGAACAGGGCGATACTATGCCTGATACCTGGTTGGGGATTGGATATTACCTGCTCTTTGGTGCTGCTCTGGCGTTGGCAATGGCATCCAAAGTAAGCACTGCCCCTCTGGCAGTGATTTTACCTTTAGCCGTATTTTGCTGGTATATTCGCTTACCAGTACAAAAACAAGTCAGGTGGTTCATTCCACTTCTGCGGAATATGTTGATTGCAGCTGCGTTTGCATTCCTGCTCTTTCGGGTATTCCAACCGTACGCTTTTGCCGGACCATCCTTCTTTAACATTCGGCCAAATCCAAAGTTTGTCCAAAATTTAACTGATCTTAAAGGGCAAACGAGTGGACAGGCTGACTTTCCGCCAGCCTTGCAATGGGCACGCCAATCGAAATTATTTGCTTTTAAGAATTTGACCCTCTGGGGAACCGGACTACCGCTGGGGATACTCGGTTGGATTGCCTTTTTATGGATGGCAATCCGGATGATACGGGGAGAATGGTCTAATCATCTCACCATCTGGCTCTGGACAGGCGCGTATTTTGCCTGGCAATCCATCTCGTGGAATCCGATGATGAGGTACACCTACCTCATCTACCCGACCTTTTGTATTATGGCAGGCTGGTTGATCATCCGTATCTGGGATACCAGGTTCAAAGGTAAAATTCGGAATATATTGCCTGAAGCAGTCCCCGAAGATACACCACAAGATGCATCTATTGGCGAAGACTCCGAGCAGAAGGCAAAGGACCCACTTGAACACCATGTTTACAGACAATCAGCTTGGGCAAAGCTGGCTGCAGTAGTGCTAGCTGTGATTGTTCTGGCAGGGAGTGCAGGCTGGGCTTATGCGTTTACCCGAATTTATACACGCCCAGTCACTCGCATCGCTGCAACTCGTTGGATCTATCAAAACGTCCCCGGTCCGGTCAATTTACATTATGAAACGATCGATGGGCCATACAATCAACCGATAGCCTACCCGTATGGCGCATTCATTGTGAATGACCAACCACTTAGCTACGACTTCAATGCCGCCCAAACCGGCAAAGTCACATCGATATCATTTTTCCGAATTGGTGATCTGGGCATGATGGAAGGCGAGAAACAACTGACGTTTACCATCACCGATGCTGCAACCAACACCCGTATGTTCACCGATAGTATTACCTCAGCGTTCATCAACAAACAAGACCAACGTGGTTCGGAGTACAAGATCCAACTGGAAACGCCTATCTTATTGGTCGCCGACCATCGCTACAATATCCGTTTCGAATTGTCCAAAGGGGATGGCTTGCTTACCATTGTAGGTAGTTCGCCGGCAAACGAATCCGATTGGGATGATGGGTTACCTCTCAGGATGGATTCTTATGATGGATTTGGCGGTATCTATGATGGAACACTGAATTTCCAAATGTATTGGGAAGATGATGAGGATAAACGCGAACGGTTTATCACTACCTTAGACCTGGCTGATTATATTTTCATCAGTTCCAATCGGCAATGGGGTACGACCACCCGTGTTCCTGAAAGATATCCGCTCACAACTACATATTATCGCAACCTGGTAGGATGCCCGGATACAATGGATACCCTGGTCTGCCTGGCTCAGGCGGAACCAGGTAAGTATCAAGGCAAACTCGGGTTTGATCTAATTCAAGTTTTTGATTCTTATCCTTCCCTGGGCAATTTTAAGATCAACGATACACTTTCCGAAGAATCCTTCACGGTCTATGATCATCCTAAAGTGTTTATCTTTCAAGAAAAATGCCAATTACGATCCACAGATCGTTAGCGGATCTGTTCAACCAGGTTGATTTATCTCATGTAATTCACACTCCTCCCGGTGATGTTCCGTCACACCCGCAAGATCTGATGCTACCGGCAGATCGGCTTGCTGAGCAACAATCCGGTGGAACCTGGTCAGAACTTTTCCAACGGGATGAGTTCTATAACGCAAACCCATGGGCTGCTGCAGTCGTCTGGTATCTGGCATTGCTCGTCCTGGGAATTTGCATGATCCCCTTGCTATTGCTGGTGTTCCCGGGTTTCAAGGATCGTGGGTATGGATTTGGTCGAATCACCGCGCTTGTTATTGGTTGCACTCTTTACCTGGTGGGCGGGTTCGTATGGAGTTGCAGTAAATCGACTGCTGATTAGCATTGTGATTGCGGTCATAATTTCTTGCAAACCTGGTATTCGCAATATTGCAACGCGAATGAACTCAAACGAATACCTGCGTGAAAACTGGAAGCATTTACTTAGTCACCGAAGGTGTCATCCTGGTTTTCTTCCTGATTGATCTGGGTATCCGGATCGGCAATCCAGATTTGTGGCATATCTCCAAAGGCGGCGAAAAGCCGATGGATTTTGCCTACTTAAATGCAATTTTAAAATCGACAACCTTCCCACCATATGATCCCTGGTTTGCCGGCGGATATATCAACTACTATTATTACGGATTTGTCATCGTAGGTGTGTTGGTCAAATGGTTGGGGATCATCCCGTCCATTGCCTATAATCTGGTCGTTCCAACCTTTTTGCCTTGCTGGCGATTGGCGCATATACCATTCTGTATAACCTGAGTTCCAACACACCAAGGCAGAAAAGCAAAGATCAAACCGGAGGTACTATCTGCCGTACTGGTTTGCAATTTTGGCAGCCGCAGCATCTCACCATCTTTGGAAACCTGGGAACACTGCGGATGATTTGGTATGGATTGCAAATGCTTGCCGCTCCAGGATGGTGATATCAGTAGTGATCGGTACAACCTTCTTTAATCGGATGTTGTGGAGCGTTCAAGGCCTGGTCAAATTCTTTCCAGGGCGGCAATTTACCCTATGGTATGGGTGAGTGGTATTGGAATCCCAGCCGGGTGATCCCTGCGATCAATGATGTGGAACCGATTACCGAATTCCCAATGTTTACATTTATCTACTCCGATCTGCACGCCCATATGATCGCGTCTACCGATTACCTTTTTGCTCTCGGATGGGCAATCCAGACGGTGCTAAGCAAAGGATTTTTAGGCTCAGTAGCGAGAAACTCCAGACCGGTTAGCCTGGTGCCAGCCTCTTTGTTTGTGCAGTAGGTGTGGGTGCCTTACGTCCCACAAATACCTGGGACTTTCCGGTGTTTGCGATTTTGGCGGGTTTGGCGATTAGTTATGTTGGGTTTACGTACATCCGGATGCATTTTAAGTTGGGATACTTGGCGAGGTCAACAACCGGTGGCTGCGTTGGATTGATCAGTCATTGGTTTGTTTGGCGTTTTGACGATAGGCCTATATAAACCATTTGATGCCTGGTATGGTGCGGGTTACACAGCGATTGAATCCTGGCAAGGATCGCATACTCCGCCCTGGTCCTACTTGACTCATTGGGGAATCTTCCTGTTCTTCATTATTGTTTTGGTTTATTCAAGAAACCATCGATTGGATGGCAACCACTCCTTTACGAAAACTCGCAGTCTTGAAGAGTTATTCTCAGGTGATCATTGCCTTGGGTTTGGTGGTGTTGCATGCCATGATCGGGCTGGTATTCCTGGGAGCATGGATTGCCTGGTTTGTAGTTCCGATCGCGCTCTGGGCTACTCTATTGATTTTCCGTCCAGGACAATCAGATATCAAACGGATAGTGCTCTTCTTGATTGGTACGGGTTTATTCCTGACCCTATTTGTTGAAATCTTCGTGCTCAAAGGCGATATTGGCCGGATGAACACGGTATTTAAGTTTTACTTGCAGGTTTGGAGTTTGTTTACGTCTCCAACCTGTGCTGCAATCTATTGGAGCTTCTGTGATTCTGTCGTATTGGCGATGCAAGCAGAAGCAGTTTCTTCCAAACACTCGGATGGCTCTTGTTGCTTTGTGCGATGCTCTTTCCGTTTACAGCTACCGCCAGCAAGATCCGAGATCGCTATGTGCCCACCGCTTCACACTCGTTGGATGGCATGGGATATATGCTTGGTGCGACCTATCTGGAACAGGATGTGGATACGGGTACATCTCGCGCGATGGAATTGGAACAAGATTATCACGCCATCCGCTGGATGCAGGACAACATTCAAGGGGTCACCCGTGATTGTTGAAGGGAGTGTGACAGAATACAAATGGGGAAGCAGATATTCAATCTACACTGGTTTACCAGTCATGTGGTTGGATGGAACTGGCATCAACGCCAGCAACGTGGGGTAGCCAATCCAGTCTGGGTACAGGATCGGGTAAATGAAGTGAATGAGTTCTATTCCACCTCTGATGTAGAGGAAGCTGTAGCATTCCTCAAGAAATATCATGTGAAGTATATTGTTGTTGGCCAGATGGAAGACATCATCTATCCGCTTACGTGGAATGGCGAAATTCTCTGACGTATGAGAATATCTACTGGAAACCAGTCTATAGTTACAAAGCAACCACCATTTATGAAGTCATCGGGAGTTAAGCCATGATGAACAATCATCTACCACATCACCACCCAGGATAAATGGATTGAAGCATTAGATTCGGTGCTTATAGTGCGGAATTCTTTCGCAGCCGAAGGGTTTATCCATTGCTCAAAGTTTGAACAGGTGAATCCGACTGCCAAGCGGTATTATGCTGGGCGGACGTGATTTGATCTTGCTCGAAATCGACGAAGCCTCACTCGGAAATACTGTAAAATATGAAATGGCTGCGATTGGTGAGGCTTTTCCGCACGTTTACGGAGCTATTCCGGTTCCATCTGTAATTCGGGTCAGCCCTCTCATTCTGGGACCTGATGGTGAGTTCTCATGGCCAATTATTCTGCAATGAGATAAGGTAAACACGTATGGTTCAATCCGTGTTTTGGTATCTAATTCTATTAGCCTTTGGGTGGGCAGCCTGGCCGCTTACGTCGTTTCTATTCAGCGCATTTAAAGACAAAGGGTATGCGTTTGCCAGATCAGTCGGATTATTACTAGCCGGGTTTGTGTTCTGGCTGCTTGTTTGTTTTAAAGTGCTGCAGAATGATACCGGGGGAGTCATAGTCAGTCTGGGAATAGTGCTGGTAATCAGCATTAGTTTGCAGCTTACACATAAAGCGGATAGCTACAAGGTGTTATTTCAGTCAGCCAGGAAGAGCATCTTCTGGATTGAGGGACTTTTTCTGGTTTGTTTTGTATTGATAGGGCTTTGGCGGGCTTCAAACCCAGATATCACCGGCACGGAAAAGCCGATGGAATTGGCATTTATCAATTCCATACTTCGGTCGCCTAGCTTTCCACCAGCCGACCCGTGGTTATCGGGTTATTCGATCTCATATTATTATTTTGGCTACATCCTTACATCCATGCTCATCCGCCTTTCCGGGGTGAGTTCAGGTGTTGGATTTAACCTGATGATTACAACGGTATTTAGCCTGGCTGCCAGTGGATTGTATGGATTGATATTCAACCTGATCAATGCCTCCGGTCTACGAACCTGGTTTGGAAGAAGAGAATGAAGTGAGTTATGGCAAGCCGCTCATTGCACCGCTTTTCACACTCATCATCAGCAATGCAGAAGGAATGTTCGAATTTCTGTATGGCAGGGGATTATTCTGGCAGCAAGCGGCTGATGGAAGTTGGTTTTCACCATTTTGGAAATGGCTCGATCTGCAGGAATTACAGCAATATCCAACTCAGGTGCTTAGCTGGTGGCCAAGCCGGGCTGGTGGAATTATCTGGTGGCGCGCATCGAGAGTCCTCTCAGATTATTCGCTCACCGGAAATTTTCAAGAAATCATCGACGAATTTCCTTTCTTTTCCTTCCTACTGGCAGACTTGCATCCGCATGTTCTCACGATTCCATTCGCGGTGTTAGCCTTAGGATTTACTCTCAATTATTTATTCGGTGGCGATCAGGGCAAATTTGAATTATTTGGTATCAGATGTTCCGTTAAGCTGGAAGTATTTGTTGAGTGTGCCGGTATTCATTGGAGGGTTAGCCTTTCTGAATACCTGGGATTTCCCGGTCTATCTGGGAATTTTCTTGCTTGCCGTACTATTCATGAGAATCAGCCTCTTGGATGGAGTACAGATCGCTTGTGGGAATTCTTGTTTACCAGCGGTCTTGCTTGGTGTGGCATCCATAATTATCTACTTGCCATTTTTCATTGGGTTCAAATCTCAGGCGGGCGGCATTATCCCCAGTTTTGTTTTCTTTACGCGCGGAGCTCATTTTTGGATGATGTTTGCCACATTGCTCATACCCATATTCATTTTGCTGATTGTCCTTAACAGATACCATGCGTAACCGGGCATCCTGGAAACGCGGATTTTTATGGTCGACCATCTTCTTAGCAGGATTATGGATTTTATCTTTTGGCTTAGCTGCGATAGCGCTCAAACTGCCTGATTGGGGTGCATCTCTCGCCAATTCACCGGTACCTGCGTTGGTTGGGATTGGTCAGAAAATGATGGAAGGCGGGCAGCTGTTCTCCAATATTCAGGGATTGGATGGAGAACCTTTGTCAACCGCGATCACGGAAGCACTTGTACGAAGATTATTAGCACCTGGTGCCTGGATCACGATATGGTTCCTGCTTGGTCTAACACTGACATATATTCTCCCGGCAATGTTTAAGGCCGAAAAAACGGAAGAAGCAAAGTCAACCAACCACTCGCAACTTATCGTTCCTGAAAAACAAGAGAATGGTTTCATCTTTGTTGTGTTATTGGCCTTTGCCGGGACATTGATTGTCATAGTCCCTGAATTCATCTACCTGCGTGACCAGTTCGGCTGGCGGATGAATACCATCTTTAAATTCTATTATCAGGTCTGGCTTCTCTGGAGTATCGCCGCGGGGTTTGGAGTGTTGTATATCTGGAACCAACTCACAGGTTCCGTACGATGGGTGGTACGAGGAATCAGTGTTGTGACCATAGCTATTGGTTTGCTCTATCCTATCCTTGGTTTGTACTATACCACCCAGGGTTTTTCACCTGATAAATCTGCAATTGGATGGGAATAAGCACCTGGAGATCTATCAACTTGCAGATTATCAGGCAATGCAATGGCTATCATCCGCTCCATATGGAGTGATTGCCGAGTCGGTGGGTGGAAGCTATTCTGCCCATGCTCGCATGTCCACCCAGAGTGGATTGCCAGCTGTAATCGGCTGGACACCTCATGAAGGTCAGTGGGGTAGGACATACAAAGAGATGGGAAACAGGGATGGCGATGTAGCAACGCTTATACCAGACTTCCGATTGGTTGGAAGCAAAATCTATTCTGGATCAATACGGGATTCGCTATATCGTCATTGGTGACCTGGAACGAAACACCTATTCAACCGAATTCTGCTCGTTTGAATGAAGACAAATTCAATCTAAATCTACCGCTCGTTTATCAAAATGACGCTGTTGTTATCTACGAGTACACAGGAAGTTTGCATGAACTCCAATAGACAAATTATTACCATTCGAACGGTGATCTGTGCTGCAGGAATTTTGGCGGGTACTTTTCTGCGGTTATTCTATCTGGGTGTATTTCCGCTGGATAATACTGAAGCAACGCTAGCTCTGCAAGCGTACCAAGTCTCTAGTAGTTCAACCGGTGCTGCATTTGGCGGTAATCCACTATACCTGGTACTTACCACTGGCCTATTCCAGCTTTTTGGCAGCAGCAACTTTCTTGCCCGGCTGATCCCTGCCCTGGCTGGGATCGCTATTCTTTTCTTGCCATTTGCCAATCGCAAACAATCTAAATGCAGGTTGGATGGTCTCGATGACCTGGTTACTGGCAATTGAACCATCCCTAATTGCTGCATCCAGGACCAGCTCTGGTGATATGTTGGCAATGACACTGATTGCTTTCACTCTGACCGCATGGAACTCAGCAAAAATATAAAACGACTGCCATTTTGTTTGGTTTAGCGCTACTAAGTGGACCAACCTTCTGGTTCGGGATAGTCGTTATGCTTTTGGGATTATGGTTGGTGCGGTTGACCACAGGCGATGTGCTGATCCAATTCAACCCTGACTTATTTGTTCGGAAACCTTTCTTTTGGGTTTTATTACTCGCAACATTGGGTGGTGTTAGCTCATTTCTTTTACTCATACCTAATGGAATCAGTGCGTTTGGGAACTCATTTGATTGAATTGATGCAATTTGTTACCAAACCAGGAAATACCTCTCTTCGCTTAAGCCTGCTCGCCTTACCGCTTTATAGTCCTTTGATTTTCTTTACAGGTGTCATTGCTGTCGTGCAGTCGTTCGTCAAGAGGGATTCAATCAAAATGTTCTACTCTTTCACACTGATAGCATCCTTCCTGTCCGTTTTGGTTCTTCCCGGGCGGCAGCTTCTGCAGTTAATTTGGGTGACGGTACCTTTACTCATTCTCGCTACCGATCTGATCACACGCAGCCTAAGCCGGATTTAAATGCAAGATCGTTACACATGGATGATTGCAGGTTTCGTACTTCTCATTCTTGGTTTCTTGTGGCAGGTGTTTGGCACACTGAATCAGGGCAATCTGGAGATGAATAATTTCTTACTCTATTTTGGAGCAAGTGTCGTGATCTTACTGGTATGTGCAATCCTTGCTATTTTGGGTTGGTCAATTCAAACAGCTGGCATGGGCTATGCTTTCGGTTTTATGATTGTCGCTGCTTTGCTCACAATCATGTCTGCTACCCGAACTGTGGGAAATTTGGATAATCCGAGGATGGAGTTTTGGAATGACGGCGTAGAACCGGCGCAGGTCAGCCTTCTGCGACAGACCGTGGATGAAGTTATCCGGACGGGTCCGAGGTGTTCCAAACGGTCTGGATATCATCAGCCTGGGGAAAGTACAACCATCCATTGCCTGGGAAATGCGAAATCAAAAAATCATTCGGGTGGAAGGATTGGCCAGCATAGAAGACCCTGCCCTGGTCCTCACCCAGGAAGATATTCAACTAGAAATGGACAAGACATATCGTGGGCAGGATTTTAATGTTCAATCTGGTGTAGATTGGGAATCACTTCTCAATCCAAGATTGGATGCGCTGGTATATGATCCGAAAAGCACAACCAACCCTATTTCTCAAAAATATCTTATGGGTTCGGGCAGATCTATTCCCGGGTTACCGCTCCACAACAATACCGCTGGAATAAGTGATTGTAAGGTGTTGGATTGCAGTGTACTCATATCCGGACGCAACTTTTGAAATATCAAATTGGAGATTACCGATGACAAAAATCGATATCATTGCCATGGATGGCCCAGCCAGTTCCGGAAAATCAACCGTGGCGGCTATTATTGCACGCGAATTGGATTATCTATATTTTGACACGGGTGTGATGTACCGGGCAGTTACCCTAGCAGCGATCCAGAGTGGAGTTGCTATTTCTGATGAGGAAGAAGTGACCCGAATCGCCGAAACAGCAGTCATTGAGGTTGAACCGCCTTCCAAGCAGGATGGCCGACAGTATGATGTTGTTTTAGATGGAAAAGATGTTACCTGGGATATCCGCTCCCGCGAAGTTGAGGGAAACGTTTCACCGGTCTCAACCTATGCAGGCGTACGCAAGGCGATGACAGCACAGCAACGTCGCATCGGATTGAAGGGTAGGGTGGTCATGGTGGGCAGAGATATTGGCACCGTCGTCCTCCCAGAAGCACCTCTGAAAATTTACCTGGATGCCAGTGTGGAAGAACGAGCCAGACGCCGTCACCTGGAATTAACCCAACGGGGTGAACAAGTTGAATTGGAAGCGATCTTGAATAATCTTACGCTCTCGCGATCAAATTGATTCCACCCGTAAAGTTGCACCACTAAAGATCGCTCCTGATGCCCAGTATATCCTTTCTGATGGGTTGTCGATAGATCAGGTTGTTGAACGGATCAAGAACACTTCTATGAATCAACCGCATCGCGTTCGCTGGTACAACCATCTAGCCCGGATGATGCTCTTGCCAGTTTTCCGGGTTCTCTTTTCGAAGTTAGGCAAAATCCAGATCACCGGACAAGAGAATATTCCCCTTGGGCACCTCATACTTGATGGTTTTCAACCATGTGTCCATATTAGAAGCGCCGGTTCTTGTCAGTTTTTGGCCCGAGACCTTAGAAGTACTCGGCGCAAAAGATATTTGGGATCGTCCCGGACAGAATCTCTTAGCACGGGCATATGGTGGAATCCCAATCAACCGGGGCGAAGTGGACCGGACTGCCATTTATAAAATGCTGCAAGTGATCGAATCTGGAAAAGCATTGATGGTCGCACCCGAAGGGACACGATCTCATCAGTCCCGGGATGCAGCGCGGCAAACCGGGGATCGCATTTATCGTTGAGAAACTTGAAGGCTCCTATTGTCCCTGTGGGCAGTGGTAGGCACAACCGAAGACTACATTTCCAACTTATTCCACTTCAAACGCCCCCTGGTGACACTTACGATCGGTAAACCATTTCATCTTCCAACTGATCTGGGTGAAGGGTTGAAGCGATCAGAAGCATACCAGGTGCAGGTTGATTATGTGATGCGACAAGATTGCTGAATTATTGCCCGCAGATTACCGTGGATACTATGCTTAGGATAATGGTGAGGGTGAAGGTAGCAATGCTCCTGCGTGGTGGATTGCTCGATGGAAATTTAGACGAATGGATTCCGCTTCAACATCAACTGGAGCAACATGGAATCCATCTCCATCTGGATCTCATATAATCCTACCATCCAACCATTTCACACCATTTTCGAAAAATAAAGACTTTATTCTGGCAAAGGATCCATCCTGTTTACAGAATTATTATCAAGCTGGATCAAGAGTACTCTGGCTGAGCTTTGGGGATGAATTCAAAATCCGAGACACCAAGGATGCATCTGTATTCCCACAGAGAAGGACTTATTCTTCTTGCTTGTTGGGTTGGCGAATAAAACCGGATTATCCGCAGATGCCAATCCGAGGCATGATGCGATCTCTACCGGAAAGCATTGGAAAAATCTTCCAGCGCAATTATTCTATTAGACCATGAAGGGGTTATTCTGTTCGCCAATTTGCCTGCATATAATTCTCTTCTGGTAGATACGCATAGTTCATTGATTGGCATAAATTTTATTTCACTTTTAGATCCCGCGCAACAAAAGAAATTTTCTAGCTTTCTTGGCAGGTTGTCAGTTAGTCAGGGTACTGAGACCATCCGGATCACCTTGCGCACTCGGTTGAATAATATTCGGCAAATGGATATCACCGGGAATTGCATTGACACCAGCGCCAGGTCAGACGCAGCGATACTTTTGTAATTTGAATACGGATGAGACCAAACTGTACCGCAAAACACCGGTATATCAAAGGCAGATTGCAGAAGCAAAAGTCAATCCGATCGATATTCCGATTCTTCCACCTATGGGAAATATGAGCCAGGAAGGAGCATCAGAAGCTCCTAAGTTCGATCCTGGAGAGTACAACAGATATCGTGGTTTATACTGATCCACAGCATAAGATTCGGTTTATGAACAAAGCCGGAATTGAGCGCTTGGGAATTAGAGATCTAGACAGAATTAATCAAAGCATTCACCACTCGATTTCTTTAGTGCTCGTGATCAGGCATATATGGTCAACCATGTACTTCGGGAAGCACTGCAGGTAGGAGTATTCGACCGGGGAGTATGAGCTGGTAGGATCTGAATGGGAAAGCTTTCCCGGTCTCCTTTGTAGTGCAATGTCACCCTACTCCTGAGGGTGAGGTGTATTTCTCACTTTTGGGCAGAGATATATCCGCCGAAAAAGCAAGAGAGAAGCAGCTTTTTGAAGTAAAGCAACTGTATGAAACCCTGGCAGAAGCAGCGCAAGAATTTGTTTGTTTAACTGACCCTGAATGGAATGTGTTATTTACAAATAAGGCCACCTACGACTTTTTCAATCTCTACTCAAGTAGAAATGGTTGGGAAAAGCTATAAATCAGTAATTGAGAAATAGCCCACAGACCTTCCGAGATATGCAACAGATATACCGACCGAAGCAAACCCTGTATATCGAAGAAATGGTGAAGTATAGACTCCAACAAATCTGGATTGGATCCTGGCTAGTCCCTGTAAAAAATGAGAGTGATGAAGTAACCGCTGTATTGTCTGTCTCGCGGAATATTAGCAAAGAAAAAGAGACAGAATACAACCTGATCCAGGCATTCGAAAAAGAACGGGAATACAATGAACTCCAGTCACGATTTGTTTCCATGATCTCACATGAATTTAAAACTCCACTGAGCACGATCCTTTCCTCTGTTGAAATCCTGCAAACATTATGGTGCCGCAATTATCGGAAGAAAAAAAACAAGTTCATACCAGCCGGATAGAAAAAGCGGTATCGGTGATGAACTCTTACCTGGAAGATATCCTGGCTTTAGGGCAGAATCAAAAGCCAGGAAAGCAAAATCCAATTGGTATTGGTAGATCCAGTTGCTTTCTGTGAAGAATTGATTGAAGAGACCCTTTGGAACCACAAGTCATCGCATCCGATCAAATTTGTGACCACAGGTTCCTTGTGCAAAGCTTGTTGATCCCAGTTTTTTGCACCAAATATTGGATAATGTAATCGATAATGCGATCAATTATTCTCAACCTGGCAGCAAGATCTTATTTACTCTGAATTGTCATACGGATGATCCTGGAATTTGTTATCCAGGATGAAGGTAGTCGGTATTCCAGCGGCTGATCTTGAACAATTTTATGATCCATTTTTCCGGGTGCTAGCCCACCCTCAGGTACCAGGAACCGGTTTAGGATTGGTCATTGTGAAACGGGCAGTTGATTTGATGAAAGGAGAAATATCGATAAACAGCCAGATCGGTATCGGTACAGAGGTACGAATCCAGATCCGCTTCTCCTT
>CAWFRQ010000004.1:0-211593 GCA_963818305.1 uncultured Chloroflexia bacterium | reverse complement strand
ACTCATCCCTACGGTACAGGCGGACAGCGATGACACCCACTTTTTCGCCTTTAGCATTCAGGTAGTTTGCAGTCTCAGCGGCGGTTTCAGCGCCGGAACCCATCAGAATGATGATACGATCGGCATCCGGGGCGCCGTAGTATTCGTAATTGTGATACTGGCGGCCGGTCAGCTTGGCGAATTGATCCATAGCTGCTTGCACAATGGCCGGGGTAGCTACATAGAAAAGGATTGACGGTTTCACGACCCTGGAAGTACACATCCGGGTTCTGGGCAGTTCCGCGCAGAACGGGGTGGTCCGGGGTGAGGGCGCGCGACGATGAGCGCGAACCAGTTCATCATCGATCATGGCGCGGATGGTTTCATCTTGCATCCATTCGATCTTGTTCACTTCAGCCGAAGTGCGGAAGCCGTCGAAGAAGTGCACGAACGGGATTTTGGATTTCAGAGTGGCGGCGTGACAAACCAAAGCCAGATCCTGGGCTTCTTGCACCGAATTGGATGCCAGCATGGCGAAGCCGGTGGAGCGTGCAGCCATTACATCTGAGTGATCTCCAAAGATGGAGAGCGCCTGCGCGGCCAGAGATCGAGCGGACACGTGGAAGACGGTTGAGGTCAGTTCACCGGCGATTTTGAACATATTCGGGATCATCAACAGCAGACCCTGAGAGGCGGTGAATGTGGTGGAAAGCGCACCAGATTGGAGCGCGCCGTGCACGGCACCGGCTGCGCCTCCTTCGGATTGCATTTCCATTACCGAAGGAACAGTCCCCCACAGGTTGGGTTTACCGGATGCAGCCCAGGCGTCAGAGTGCTCGCCCATGGTCGATGACGGAGTAATTGGATAAATCGCAATTACTTCGCTGGCTTTGTACGCAACATTGGCTACAGCCTCGTTGGCGTCAATTGTGATTAGTTCTTTTGTCATTTAGGTTCTCCAGTCGTACGGGATAAAACCGCCAGGCAGGCGGAATAAGTCGCAAAGCTGCGTTGATTCAATGTATAAGCTTACCCCCAATGATACCAGCACTTTAGTTATTTTTATCATGATTCCGCGTGACTCTTGTCAGATTGACCAGACAATTGACAAGCAGGACATTTCAAGTTCAATGATACGGGTAACGGTTCTACGTCGTTTTTGCCAGATTGCTCGGAGAATGAGTAAAGCGCGGTATGAATCATCTGAGCGTATTGGGTGGGTTTCTCCTCTGATCGGGACCGTCAACCGGCAGACAACCATTCATTCTTTCCGGGCGGGTCCTTTCCGAGAGCCCGCCCCTACAGGTCCATCTCCGTTGAGTAAAAGCTATCTTTATTAGTTATATAAACTTTCTCGTCTAACAAATCTATGCACCCCACATAAATCGGCTACCATCGCTGTGCTATAATCCTACCGATGTGAATATCAGAATCGGTAGAGGATGAGCTATGTTTCAAAACATTATCCGCGTGCTTGGCGGTGACCCAAATAAGCGAGAATTACAACGAATCGCAGCGATTGTTGCAGAAATCAATACGCTTGAACCTGAATTTGAGGCGCTGAGCGATGAGGCTTTGCGATCGAAATCGGCTGAATTCAGACAGCGACTGGCAGATGATGAGACGTTGGATGACTTGCTGCCCGAGGCGTTCGCGGCGGTACGCGAGGCGGGCAAACGCACGATCGGTCTGCGCCATTATGACGTTCAGATGATCGGCGGGATCGCCCTGCACGAAGGCAAGATTGCCGAAATGCGCACCGGTGAAGGCAAGACCCTGGTCGCTACCCTACCGGTGTATCTGAACGCCTCTGAGCCGAAAAGGCACCCACCTGGTGACAGTGAACGATTATCTGGCGCGGCGTGATGCGCGTTGGATGGCACCCATCTACCACGCCCTGGGTCTTGACCGTCGGTGTGCTGCAGATGGCAGCCAGCACCGAGAACGGCAAGCTGGCTTTCATTGTCGACCTGGAAAAGAATTCTCCCCACGAGGACCAGCATCAACTTCGCCTGGTGGACCGCGCAGAAGCCTACAAGTGTGACATCACCTACGGCACCAACAGCGAATTCGGTTTCGATTATCTGCGCGATAACACCACCATGCGCCTGGAAGATCGGGTACAGCGCGGTCACCACTACGCCATCGTGGATGAAGTGGACAACATCCTGATCGATGAAGCTCGAACCCCGTTGATCATCTCCGGGCCGGCCTCAGAAGATACCGAGTGGTATTTCAAAACCGCCCAGGTTGTACGCGCGCTATTCCAGAAGACTATGAAGTAGAAGAAAAAGATCACACCGTTTCTTTGACCGAAATCGGTGAAATGCACGCGGAGCAATTGCTGGGCACCACCCTGCGCGATCCCGATCGCCCGGAAGATATCACCCCCGAGCAGGCACGCTTAATGGGCTACCTGGAACAATCGCTGCGGGCGCAATTCCTGTTCAAGCGCAATAAAGATTACCTGGTACAGGCCGGCAAAGTGGTGATCGTGGACGAATTCACCGGCCGCCTTATGCCCGGACGACGCTGGTCTGATGGTTTGCACCAGGCTGTGGAAGCCAAAGAAGGCGTCAAAGATCGAACCCGAGAACGTCACCTACGCAACCATAACCCTGCAAAACTACTTTCAGCATGTACTCCAAGCTGGCCGGTATGACCGGTACGGCGCTTGACCGAAGCGGAAGAGTTCAGCAAGATCTACAAACTGGATGTGCTGCCCATTCCGACCAACCTGGAATACCAGGCATCCATCAATCCAGAAGGTGGACTGGTGGAAGTACCTGCCAAGGATGAAAAAGGGTACAAATACGCCTACTTTGCCCGCAAAGATGACACTACCAAGACCCCGGTGTACTGGCGCAGAAAAGATTACCCAGATGTGGTGTATCGCAGCTTTGAAGCCAAAACCCGGGCTACCATCCAGGAAGTGATCCGGTTCCATGTGATGGGCAGGCCGCAACTGGTGGGTACCACTTCGGTGGAACATTCGCAAAATCTCTCCTACCGGCTGCACGCCGAGTTGGTCAAACGGTTGATGCAATACCTTTTGATGCGCACGATCTGGTTCGAGCAACACCCGGATAAGAGTCTCGAACAGGAAATACCCGAGTTAGTGTTCCTGAACAAACCAGTTGAAGATATGGATACTGCCAAAATGCGCCAACTGGCGCGTGAGTTGGGAGTGTCCTTCAACCCGGAAGATCCGGAGCATCTGGATCGTTTGATCTCCATTTTGGAACTTCGTCCGCAGGATAAGGACCGTTTGCTGACAGTGCTTCAAGCCGGAGTGCCGCATCAGGTACTGAACGCGAAGAAGCATGATGAAGAATCAAAAATCATTGCCCAGGCAGGTGCTTTCGGCGCTGTGACGATCGCCACCAACATGGCCGGCCGTGGTGTCGATATTAAGCTGGGCGGTGATTTGAATGAAGGCTTGTTGAATGACGTCGCCCGGGTCTTGAAGAAAGCCGGGTACGCTGATCCGTATGATATGACACTGGAAGAACGTCATGCAGCACTCCTGAAGATCCCCACCGAAGAATTTGGGATCTATGAAGGCGGGATCCAGATGTTCATCGAATACATGGATCACATGGAAATGGTACGCGAACTAGGCGGCTTGCATGTGATCGGCTCCGAACGGCATGAAGCCCGCCGGATTGATAACCAGTTGCGCGGACGTGCCGCCCGCCAGGGCGACCCG
This sequence comes from uncultured Chloroflexia bacterium, assembly GCA_963818305.1. Lineage (GTDB taxonomy): Bacteria > Chloroflexota > Anaerolineae > Anaerolineales > Anaerolineaceae > DAIOEK01. Next base: position 207,905 of record CAWFRQ010000004.1, on the reverse strand, counting down.
GGCTCTTCCCGCTTCTACCTCTCGCTGCAAGATGAATTGATGCGTCTGTTCGGCGGCGGTCAGGTGGAAGGACTGATGGAGCGGCTGCATTTCGATGAGTCCATTCCGATTGAAAGCGGTAGTGGTGGGACGCCTGGTGGAGCAATCCCAAACCCGGGTGGAAGGCTCCAACTTTGACATCCGTAAACATTTGCTGGAATACGATGATGTCTTAAACACCCAGCGTGCCAGAATTTATGGCCAGCGGGATATGATCTTCACCAAAGAGGAATTGACCGAAGACGTGGTGGAGATGCTGCGGACCGAATTGACGCGCCGCATCCCCGAAGCAATGAAAGATGAAGAAAGCCCGTGGCGGTTGCTGGCGTACCTGGAAGATGTACAGCCGCCAATTTTCTACGAAAATACCTTTTACCCCAACTACACCCAGCGCATCATGCTGGAAATGCTCGATTTGGAAGGCGGAAAGGACGCTTTACGGTCACAGTTGTTAGACCTGGCCGAGAAAGCGTACGATGTGGAACTTGGTCACATGGCCGAAGCTGCCCAGGACCTGATCCACAAATCAGAAGAAACCCTCAATCAACAAATCTCAGATCGGGAAGACTCCCTGGATACCTATCTGGATGGGTTAGCCGATCAAGACGACCTGGCGACCCGCCGGGCGCAGGAAGTTTTGGAAGAACTGAACACGACCGTTCGGCTGCCCATTCGATTAACGAATGAGCAAAGCCGGCGCTTATTGCAGGATCCAAAATCGTTATTGGACAGAGATCAAAGATCAAATCCACTCCATCCTGACCGGAATCACTGTCACCCGGCTGGTGGCGGCATTTGAACGCAGATTGGAAGAAGGGCTTTCCATGAAGCCCTCCCAGTATTTGCAAGCTGATTGGCCCAGCATCCAGGCGGATATGCTGCAAGAACTGGATGTGCTTTTCCAGAAGAACCGCGAAAAACTGTTCGGCGCCGACCGGACAAATCTCCCGTGACCTGGATTCGGTGCTGGATAAAGTGGGCGACCAACCCCTGACCGAAAACCTGGCGATCCAATTGCTCGGGTTCATGTCACAGGGCGCACGGATGGTGTTTGATCAGAAGTCACACCGGCAGGTGTGGCAGCGGACAACCCGTTTGCGCTATGTGTATCTGGCGGCGCAATCGCTGGCAGAAAAGGATGCCGCCTTTATTACCGCGGATGTACTGGATCACCTGGATGGTGCCCGGGATGCCATGAAAGAGATGTGGGGCAGCGCGGAATGGGCAAGAATCCGGCAGAATGAAACCACGTTCACCGAAGCCTTCCTGACCCGGGTTGCAGAAGCGAATGGGAAACCGGTAGAAGCGCTGCAAATTCCGCTCGCCGATTGGGCTGATGAAGATAAGAATACCGCCCGCAAATTCCTGGGCGAAAACGTGATCAACAGTATTTCCCGCCAGTTATTGCTGAGTGTGATTTCAGAATTATGGGTAGATTACCTGACCCGGGTGGAAGCGCTGCGCGTGTCGATCACTCTGGAAGCCTATGCTCAACGCGATCCACTGGTACAGTATAAGGGGCAGGCATCGGAGCTGTTCAGCCAATTGCTGGTTGATATCCGCGCGGCAGCGATCAGCCGGATGTTTAATTACCGTCCGCGGACGGTTACCCAGTCGGAAGAGGTTCAGGCGTCTGTTCCGGCACCGGCAGCCGTTGTAGATGCAGGCCAGCCTGCAGGTGATACGGGCGGCAAGAAAAAACGTCACCGACATTAATTTGGCAGGTTGAGTGTGAATTTAGAAGACTGATCTTGAAAGGATCAGTCTTTTTGTAATTTGGTCAGAAATCTTCACAGATAACGGATCGGTACTATCGATCTCAACTGGATGAATATGTCCCTATCCCCTTTGTCCCCTTCCCAACCTGGGAAGGGGTATTTTATATACTGGGAGAGAACCCACTGCGCAGCAGTGGGTTCTCTCCCAGAGGCCCACAACCTTCAGCTGGAGAAAAATCAGAACAATCTGCTGTTTATATTCTACGGAGATTGAACGCTCTTTTCATAAAGTCAGATTCGTCATTGCGAGCCCTACGCTCCGTCATTGCGAAACCTGCTGATTTTGCAGGTTGAAGCAATCTCCAAGCCAATCTTGAGGTAGCCGGTTGGAGATCGCCACACTCGGCTACCCACGGTAAGTGTGTGGGTAAGCGCCTCGTTCGCGATGACAGATTATTTACCCACAGACTAAATTTCCGCGAGATTGAAGGGAGCTCCGAACGGTGGATTAATTTGTAAGTGGGCGAAGGATCTTTCTTTACACACAGATCCTTCGTCACCCCCGGAAGGGGGTCGCCTGCTCTTCAGGATGTGAATGCAACTCTATATATTGGAAAACCTTGGCGCTCTTCGCGTCTTTGTGGTGGAGATGATTGGTGCGTTCTCAACATCAAGCGCTGAACACACTCTACAGTAGGGTTTTATCGTTCGGGCAGCATGTACAGGAAGGGGATGGAGAGCAGGGATGCTCCGATGCCGAGGTAGAACACAAATCGCAGACCAAATTGATCGCCAAGCACACCGATCAGAATGACAACCAGTGACCGCAGAACAAAGCTGCTGGACATGTAAACCCCGTTGGATAATGCCCGGTTGTTGGTGAAACGGCTCTGGATGAAGGAAAGGAATGCCGGGTTAGCCATGAACGCGGTCAAGCCCACGCCGATCAGCATGACGACCTTGAGCCAGCCAGTCGTGCTCAAGAATCCAAACGAAAACAAAGCCGAACCGAGCGTGCCGATCACTGCTACACGGCGGTGACCGATCTTGTCGCTCACCAATCCCATGGTAAACACGCCCACGGTCGCGCTGAGCTCGACCACCGCCAGAGCGATACCCGCCAGCGCAAAGGGAGTGCCTTCCACCGAAAGGAAGGTGGGCAGGAAATTGACGAAACAGCCATTGGTGATGCCGGTCAGAATAATGGAGATGCTGATGGGGAACATCAACGGCCACATCTGGATGAGAGTCTCTTTGACGGGCAGGCTGGACTTCGTGCTCAGCTGGTCGAACAGTGGAGATATTTCTTAACCGAAAGAATAAGATGACAGATGCCAGGATGCCCAGAACCATCAACCAGGGCATGCCTTTGATGGTGAACGCGCTGATGATTCCGACCACGATCAGCGGGCCGATCCCGAAACCGAGCTCGCCGCCAACCATGAAGAAGCTCATCCCTTTGCCCACTTTTTTACCCGCCCGGGAAGAAACCATAGCCGGAGCGATCGAATGGAAGCCGGCGGTGCTGAAGCCGGCCAGAATGAGCAGAATGGCAGCGACACCGAAGGAGGGCGCCAGCCCAACCATGCTGATCAGGATACCCGAGAGCATGGGAGCGAGGATCACCAGCAGCTTGAGGTTCTTGCGGTCGGCCAGGTGACCGATCACCGGCTGCATCAGGTTGGGGATCTGGGTGCAGGCGGAGAGCAAACCCGCCTGGGTGGTGCTCAGGCTGAGGTTTTGGATGAGGATGGGGAGAATGGTGGGCAGGTAAGAAAAGAAGGTGTCGTGGGCGCCATGCGCGGCGGCAACCGTGATCACTTCAGAGGTCTGAAAGGTGTCTGATTCCGGTAAAATTGCAGGTTCGATGATGATATCTTCTTGAACGGCAGCCATAATTTCCCTTTTTTGAGTAAGGGATGATTATACTGCCAAAGAGAGAGGGAGAGGAATTTGTTGTAGTGGAGCTATGGTCAAAGCGGATACGTTGAACTTCCATTTATCCATAATTTTGAATCCTCAATTTCACCGTCTATTGAAAAATTGATAAATGTTTGGGGGCGCCGAGATATCCTCAATTCATTTTGAAACTATTTACTATAAGCCGTAGTTCGTCAATTGTTAGGACAGGTGATTTATGATGAATCATTACGTGGCAGTTAGGACATATCGGTATTAAATCCTTTTTTGGATCAATAACATATTTTTCGCCGATTTCTGCAATTGGTTTGATGTGATGAACTTGAATAAAACCTCTTCCAATTTCGCCATACACCTTCAAAATTAAAACCACACACTAAGCAAGAACTTCCAAAATATTTAATACATTGATTTCTAGCTTTAGAATTCCTTTCGAAAATGTTTACAATAATTTGACGTTTTTCACCTTCAGTGATTCGAATATTTTCACCTTCTTGAACTATCAATTCACCTTCCCAATATCGTAATCCCCATCTACCATTGCCAATTCCATCTACTGAGTAAAAAAAATCTTCTGTTCCTTGGAATGAATCAGAATCTGATGAACGCTCTTCAATTCTTGCTCTGATAATTTCTTTCCAGGAATTTGACAGAGTCTTAGTGCCATGGTTTTGACTTATATATGAATATAGATCTTCATATGAAGCTTCACCCCCAAGAGCTTTAAATGCATTAATAATTATTGTTACCCATGTTAGTTTTAATTCTTTGGAGTCTAATAGATATACATAAAAGCCCAGGTCATTAAGTTTATTCTTTACTGTAAGTTCGCCACCACTAAATTCTGAAGATTTAAGGGGGAGTTTTGATTCAGAGAGTATTTATGTGCTACACCTGCTATAGCTTTTGATGGGTAATACTTGCCTTTATAAACGAGGAAATAATTTGTTGCATTACCAAATCCATAAGTATTTAAAAATAATTCTCTTCCAAGGGAATCAAACTCCATCACCGCTTGTATTACTGCTTCGTTTGTAATATTTGTAAGGGACATGGATTATCCTCTAATATTTGGGAAATAACGTGATTATGATTAAAAATATATTGTAAGCTAGAAAATATCCTAATTACTTCGTGAATACTGGACTAATAAATATTTTGTCTGAAAGATGATATCTGTCTATGAAACGTCCTGACCAAGGATAAAACTTAGACCCATTGTAAACATAACCTAACACTCCTAAAAGATATAACCTCTCATCAATAGGAGGAGTTTCAAGTAATACGCTATTTATCCAATCCGCTTCTTTTCTTAGGTTATGTAAACCTGTCCCAGGAGTTTCAAATTCCTTCTCAATCGAATTAATAAACTGTTTCCTGGAAAATGGGGAGGATTTATTTTCTCTTAATGTAATTTGAATTATGCATTGTGTAAAAATATCAATTTTTGGCCATTGTGAATCAAATTCTTTTTTTATTTGAAGAAGTTTTTCTCTACATACGATATCAACACTACGTTGAAGGGCAATTTTTGATATTTTTCCTTCTTCTTCTCCAGCGAGGTTACAGATATGGATCAAATCTCTTGGACCATTAATTAGGTATGGGAATACAAGTTTTTCGAACTCAGATGGAGTTAAATCAAACACATCATCCCAAGTACTTTGCAAACCTTTAACAATCCTTTGTATCAAAAGTTCTAATAAATCCTTGTCTGTCCACTCAAGGCCATCTATTAAATCTGAAAAATGTGAGTAATCATCAAATTCTCTCTGGACTAATTGGATAATATGTTCTTTAATAAATACAATAACCTGTATCCCTTTTGAATTTATTTCATTTAAGCATGATAAAAAAGCACCAATTCTTAACCCATTTTCGGGAGTTATTCCGTCAAGGCCTTGGCCAACTATGGATTCGGGATTGTCAACCACAAGGATTAAATTCAGTTCAGAAGAAATTTTCCCCAGGATTTTTATACCTAATAGTATCCGATTCTCCTTACGGATTATTTCCAATATAGATTGTCTATCAGAAGGCTCTAAGGTTATTCCGGTCCCCATAATTGATATTCCCTTAAAGCGATTTCTTTAAGAAACTCTTTAATTCTTTTGAAAAATTATCTAAGTACTCTTTACACTCAAACCTTAGGTTATCTGAGATTTGATAATTATCCGTTTCCAAAATATTAGAGATTATTGTGTTATACAATTCCGAGGAGAAAAGTAATTGAAGATCTTTTCCATTTGCTGTTTTATCAATTTCGAGAATGTATCTAACTTTATCCGAACTTATCGAAACCACACGGTTTTTATTCGGTCCATTTCTTAACCAATTTACTAATGCAGTTTTTCCCCCACCTGGTCTTACAACCATTATGAATTTGTTCCTAATTTTTGGAATGGATACTATTTGAGTAATTTGTTTTGTTGTTTGAAAATAATCTAATATTCTTGGATCATTTTCGGATCCAAGTGGGCCAAAATAGTTCATAATGTTCACTCACTTTTTAAGCAAAACTGGAAAATGACGGACATCGAAAGGACAAGAGTCCCCATCGGTATACAAGTATAAAGCCCAACGAAATACTTCTTCCTTGCGTCCTCCGGATATTTCAAATTCATCAACTACTTCTGGTAATCTAGTCAATTGTCCTTGCTTATGAAATGTCTCTAATACTGTTTCAAGCTTGTCTCTAAATTGACTATTTGTCAGATGAATTGTTGTAGCTAAATATGACCATGATAAGTCGGAAAATTTTTGTGCCCATTCTCCATCGGTGTTTTTGGGCAGGAAGGAAAGTTTGTACTGGTTTTCTGTCATTTCAAATGCTTTAATATCAACCAAAAAACGTAGATAGTCAATAATTCTTCCAACTGATATCGGACGATTTAGGTGGGGTAAATGGAATTCCGCGATTTTTTGGTCATAGATTTCTTGAGCGATATTTGCTAATTGAAATTTATTTTCTGATCCAATAAACTCAAAAATTGCAACACTTCTTCTTAATACTTTTGAGTATAGTCTTCCGTCAGATTTTGGATTTATCGTTTGTTGTCCTCCTAGTGAATTTGCTTCATTGCACGATTGTTTATATCGAAAATAATCTATCCATCCTTCATTCCATGTAAAACAATTATTTTTTTCTGAAATTGAACAAAATTTGTACTAACAAATCCCCCTTACAATTGTGGATTATTATCTCAAAAAATGCAAGAATACAACTTCATAGGTAATATTAAAGTTACCCAGGGCAATATCTTTACTCGTAAAAATTATTGTGATTTCCTCGATAGATATATACCTACTACAATAAGTTAAGAATTAATCTCTGCAATAGTTCCAGCCACGATGCCCAGCTTCCAATTCCAGCAGGGCTTGCTTGCGTTCCAGGCCGCCGCCATAACCGCGCAGGGAGCCGTCGGCGCCGAGCAGGCGATGGCAGGGGATGACGATCGCCAGCGGATTCAACCCGTTCGCCCGCCCGACTGCCCGAACAGCCAGCGGTGAATGAATCTCAGCGGCAATCTGGCCGTAGGTGCGGGTCTGGCCGTAGGGGATGGATGCCACCTGACGCCAGACCGTCTGGTTAAAAGCGGTGGAATGCAGGCTGAGCGGCAGATCAAAGGACTGCCTGCTGACCGGAAAAGTACTGGTTTAGTTGCTCCTGTAATTTCAACAAAAGGGAAGAATCCCCCTGGGTGATGTCTGCGCTGGTCAATTGCGCAAGCTTCTCCTCCAGGTTGGGACGATCACGAAATTCAAGCAGGCACAATCCAGCCAGATCTTCCACGGCGATCATACGGCCGAGCGGAGTATCGAACTCTGCGTAACACAAGACCGGTAGAGATGGAGCAGAATTAGTCATGTGCAAGGAATGGTCTGGATGCTACATCATGAAACGCTTGATACTGGTCGCGATGAATATTATGCCCGGCATTCTGGATATAGACAGTCTGCATCTGCGGGACCAGACTACGCAACACATCAATCTCCTGATCTCTGCAGATTGCTCCCAGCGAGATATCGGATTGCAGAAACAACACCGGGCAGAGCTACCTGCTTGAGAAGGGTTTTGTAATCCCGCTGGCACTGTATCATCCATCAGCGCCATCTGGGCAACATTTGGACTGACCCGCATTTTTGACCTGACCCAGGGATCATATTCAGCCTCATCCCAATTGGGGTTCGATCCATGGATCTCTTCCATGAGCTCAGCATAGGTTTTCGCTTTCAAGCGGGCGATCCAACCCGGTAAGCTCTTTACGGAACTCGAGAATCTGCGTGGCGGAGGAGTCTCGTGAATCCAGAATGGAGCCGGGTCTTCCAGGATAATCCGCGCAGGCAATTCCGGGTGAAGGGCTGCCAGCGTCAGGGTGATAACCCCTCCCAGCGAATGCCCGAGTATAGCTGGTTTTTCCAGCTTCAATTGGGTAATCAGCGCGGCAATATCTTCTGCCATCCGGTCAATAGAATACCCGCTGGTCTGGACGCATCGGAAAGGCCATGCCCGCGCAAGTCGACCATGATCACATCGTAATCAGCGGCCAAGTCATTCGCTACCCGGGTCCAGCAGAGTCCATCATCGGTGATGCCATGTACCAGAACCAGGGGTTTACCCGCTTGTGCGGCTGCGATAGTAGTGGATTTTCACATCCCCAGATTGGATATTGCCTTCAGTAAATGCCATCGGTGTCACAGCTTTCTACTTCATCATACGAACGAAGATTATGGCTTGCTCATGTTCACCAAGCGGGCGCCATTGGCATCCAGCAAATCCAGGGTCGATCCGCTGACCTGGTAGGTGGCGGCTTGCTCCATCGCTTTGAGGAATTGGGTTTCCTGGGTCATGATGCCATCTGGTGAAAGGCACATGCTTTTTGAGGTGGAGAGCAAGCTGATTTTGATCGTCATTTCTTTGGTCTCATACGTTCCTCTGAAAGCGGTTGCACCCGGCAGAACCAGACACTTTCCCATCGGCGCTAAATTCCACCGTGATCTTGGTATCCGCAATCAGGCTGACCACTGCTTCTTTACCGTTGTTGTAGCCGGTCACATTCCAGGAAGTACCATCCAGATTGGTGTTTTGTTTTGCAAACACTAATTTTTTATTGTCGCTGGTAGTAAGAGTCAAGGTATCACCGCTCAAAGAAACGGTATCCATATGAGTCAATAGTTGTGTGTAAGCGGAAGCCCGGGTCATGATTGCTTCGTCGCAAGCCATCATGGTAGAGGTCAACCCATCATTCACTTTGATCGTACCGCCCTGTAATTCGTATTGACCGCCATACTGGTTGCAGCCATCGCTGCCACCCAGCCGATTTCCATTTATGATTAGTGTAATTTCAGGTATTCCAGTGACTTGGGTACCGTCCAATTCGGTAAGAATCCAGCGGGATGGATCGAGGCCCACGATTTTTGGAGTGCATCCGGCTGCAAGAACACTCAACATGGTTGTCAAAAAGAAAACTCCAATAAATCTCTTCATTTCAATCTCCTTGATTATTTGTCCCTCTTCAGACTGTGCATATTGTGAAATTGTTCCAGACCGGCATTTCTACTCGGTGTGGTAACGCATCTCACCTGCTTCAATCCGAACTGGCAGGGCATTCTCACGGAGTGGGAATCGGACAGGTGGCATAGGGAGTATAAGCACAAGGCCAATTGACTGCCAGGTTGAAATCGAGGATGATTTCTTCGGTAGTTGGTTTTGGAATCGTGAGGTAACGCCCAGCCGGGTAGGTCAAATCAGCCCGGGTGAGGTCGGTGAAATTGAGTAATAAGTCGTCTTCATCCATTTGCGCCAGCAAATGGCACTCCACATTCTGCCAGGTGAAAATGATCTCACCCACGAAGAGTGTCTCTTCCTCATTCCCGATCGCATCCTGTGTCAGGCGGGTGACGGGCTCAGTAAAAGGGACATACCTGGCGAGAATACAGTAATCAGGCCGGATGGGGAAATAGCGCAGGCCGGTGAACTGTTTCACCTGTTCGAAGATTCTAATCCCAAACCCGCAAGTAGGGTTTGGCCGCCTCGAATGATCACCATCAGAGAGATGGAAGCTACTTCAAGGATATCCGGCTCTGAGTCATGATCACTGCGAAGAATGCCTTCTGTAACTGGCAGTACCGCGTAAGGTGAATTCGGCTTCCAGATTGGCGGAAAAGCGAACCAGCGTATCTTGCAACTCTAAATCTAAATTTCTGGTGGGGTTTCAATTGAGGGATGCAAATAGCGTTTCTCTGGCGCGCTGCCGACTGTGTTCTTACCCTGTTGCAGCCAGAATAAACCGGTGAGGGCGATCCAACTGCGTGGATTTTGGAGGAATACGTTGATTTTTCTCTTCCCGCACCGTTTCCAATTTACGAATGTAATCAAAGTCGGTGGTCATGTTGGGCTTATTCCTGTATGGGTTGCATCAAATCCCATTTGTTTCCGTATAGATCTTCGAAAACGACCACCTGTCCAAAGGCTCAGACCTGGGTGATCCTCTACGAACTGAACCCCTTCCTCGCGCATCCGGTTGTATTCCGATGTCGAAAGTCGGTACAGTGGAGAAACAGAAAAACTCTACCCCCGGTCTGGTCACCGATGCGAGTAGCTCTGTTCGGGTGAGGCTGCTTTTGCCAGTAAAACCGATGCTCCGCCTTCTCCGGGTGGATGCATAACCACCCAACGCTTATCGGCCCAGAATCGGTGTCTTCGATCAGTTGAAACCTCAAACATCTGGAATAATACTCGATCGCTTCATCGTAGTCCCTGACCACGATGGCGACCGAGACGTAGAGCTGAAGCCCATCGATCACCTCATGAATATGAGAGATCTTCATTATACCTTTGCACCGGCGGTTCTGAGTTCCATGACCCTAATTAAGGCTACTGGTGGATACCTGGTAGGTTGAAATGACGAACTCGAATTATTCTATTTTGTTTTCAACAGTCATTTTTGCAAGTATCGCCTGAATTCGACGTTCCCGGGTCTCGGGTTTTTTGGATTCTTCCACCTGCCGGACGGTGTCCTTCTGGTTCGTGTACGAAAGAGCTTCAAACTGCTGGAGGGCACCCGGCTGGCTGTTTAGTTCGTTCAACAGGTCGACTGGGATTGTGACAGTGCGGGGAACTGAATCCAATTCGAGATGGATTGGAACCTCCTCGCCGGCTTTGACTCCGGCAGCCTCACGATGTTCGGTGCTGAGTGAGAACAACAATAAGCCATTGTAGGGAGCGATCGAGTTTTGATAGGTGTAATGGTTGATGGTCACTTTGACCTTGATGCGTTTGCCGCCGCCCAGCGCACCGAAAGCTTCAGGTGGAACCTGAATTCCGGTGGCGGTTTTACCGAATTGTTCTATCTTGCCAAGAAACGTAATATTCCATCTGCTTCCCTATTTTTCAGAGCGAAAGGATAATCCGATTTCATGTAAGGCAACCGATAGAATGGTGATCGCCTTCGGACCAAAGCCATGTAGTTCCAATAGTTGTTTAGGTGTGTATTCAGCTCACTTGTTCCAGCCGGGTGATCCCGATGTTTTCGAGAGCTCGCGTGGCCGGAGCGCTGATTTTGGGCAGATCGTGTTCGTTTTTCATGGTCAATTTGTCTTTCCACTATTTGACAAGAAGGCGGCCATTCTTTCAAAGGTTTCCCGCGCACCTGATTCCATTCCGGCTTGAACCATGTCATCTCGAACCGATTGGTGTAAGAACACCGTTAACATCGGTTATTCGGGTTTTCCCATCTTCGAAGTGGAAGCTGATCTCTTCCAATCCGACGTGTCCTGGGTCGCCTTCATATTCGAAGGTGTACACCAGTTGAGACGGGGGATTGATCACATGGAAGTATCCATGGAATGCGTACACCTCACCGGAAGGATCAGTTTGGATATACCGCCATTTACCCCCAGGCCGAGCATCCAGTTCTTCCACCACTGTGACCAGATCCGCTGGTCCCCAGGTTTGGGGAATCGCCCCAGGATCGATCAAGATGTGAAAAACATCATCAGAACGAGCATCCATCAGGCAGGATTGCATCACACTTAACTGGCCGGGTTCTGCAACAAAAGAGTAATCCATGATTGCACTCATACGGTTACAACCCTTCCACTAGTTGACCCAATTGATCTGTACACTGACCCCAACCCAGATAGAAACCCATTTGTTCATGTTGTTCCTTGTCTGCTTCCGAGAAGTGCATCACGCGGGCTGTGTATTTTGTTTGCTCGCCCACCGGTTGAAAGGTCAATTCAACAGTCATGAAGGGTTTTTCCGAAGGAATCCAGGCCTGGACATACGCATCTGTGAAGACCAGCCGCTGGTTTGGAACTACTTCCAAATAAACTCCCCGGTTGGGCATTTCCTCACCATCCGGGCTATGCATCACAATAAAGCTGGCACCCCCGGGACGAACATCAGTCTCCACCACCGGTGTAGTCCAGGGTAATGGGGCAAACCACTTCTTTAATAGTTCTGGTTCGGTCCAGGCCTGGTAAACCTTGTCTGGTGAAGCATTGAAAGTGCGGGAGATGATTAGCTCTCGTTTGGATATGTCAAAATTGAAATCCTTTGTACTCATTGATATTTCCTTTTCTTGGTAAAACCCTGCTAAGGTTCAGCCCGTTAATGAGGGCTGATCGTTGGATTTGGGTTAGACTAATGCCCTATCTCATAGGTAAGCAAAATATTTCCGTTCGTAAATGTCTTACTTTTTAATAATTTCAGCGGAATTTGATGCTTGAGGCCAGAGGTAATGGTTAGACCCTGACCCAACAAAATGGGGCTCAACATTAACCTGATTTCATCGATTAATCCCAGATCGAGCAAGCTGGAGGTTAGTTTCCCGCTGCCAAAGATCAATATATCCTTGCCGGGTTGATTTTTGATTTTTTGGATCTGGTCATGCATATCACCAGAAACCAGGGTGGTGTTATGCCAATCAGCTGATTGTAATGAATTTGAAAAGACATATTTTGGAACGGCGTTCATTATTTGAGCAACCTGTTGGTCATCACTTATGGCCGCTTCTGTTGGCCAATAACCTGCCATGAGATCATAGGTCACTCTTCCAAAAAGGAGCGCATCTGCTTCTTTTAGTTGATTGATCGCAAACTGATTAAACTCCTCATCGACAGTGTGCCAATCAATAGTGTGATTAGGACCTTCGAAGAATCCATCCAGTGTGATCATGTTAAAAACAATTAGATTTCTCATATTGCGCGTCCCTATTCTTTCGGGTGATTGATAAAAGTTGGTATCCAAAATATACCCACTCCCAAATTGGGAATCAAGGCGAGTCTAATGTTAGCCGTATGATTGAGACAAATTGATTTACGCTCTTGACATCCAGGATGATTATCAATAAAATATACGACGTATAAAATAATACGACGTATATTTATATACGATGGTCAAGGAGAAAAATGGAACAATCAAGAATGGAACGCAAGAAATCTGATACCAGGAGCAAAGTAGTTGCTGCTGCTTTGAAATTGTTCCAGGCACGCGGATATGACTGGGGTGACCATGGAGCAGATCGCGGATGAAGCAGATATCGCAAAAGGCACACTCTACAGCTACTTCCCGGTGAAAGAAGCCATCCTGGATGAATATATTCGCCAATCCTTTGCGCAGCAATCGGAGGAAAGAATTACCCGAATCCGCGAGCTGCCAGATACTTCTGCCCGGATGAAATCCATCTTGTTTGAATTGATCGAAGGTATTCGCCGGCAACCCGAATTATTTGAACATTATTTTTCGTACCGGATTCGGCAGATGATTTCATTAAAGCAGGAAGAGAGCCAGGCCTCTGGATTCAACCATTTGGAGCTGGAAATAATCCGGCTGGGCCAGCACACGGGCGAGATTCGCAATGATGTACCCGAGAATATGCTCATGGCATTGTTTGAGTTTGCTTTTATTGAATTAGCTCAGCAGTACTATTCTGCGCCAGGCTCTTTCAACACCGAAATCGTGGTTGACCTATGTATTTCTCTCTTCTTATCCGGGGCCAGAAAACTGTAAAAGAAATTTGGGCCTGGGATTACCAGATTGAAAATCGAGGAATGAAATGGATGATATAAATTTGTTAAGTGTTGAACAGTTCACCCACCGTCTGGTGGAACTTTGCTTACGCAGCAACCTTTCAGCCATACCTAAGAAGACCATTGATCAGCAGATTCTACTGAAAAGCGCTGCAATGGTGATTGGTAATTCGGGGATTATGACAGAAAAGGAATTGACTGAGAAACTATCTGTCTGGACGAATGAAGTGTGCGTTATCGCTGGATTCGACCGAGTCAGTCTAAGACGCTGGCTGGTAGATAGCGGGTACCTTATCCGCAGTAAGGATGGGGCAGAGTATCAACTGGCGCAACCCGATCCGGGTTGTCGCTACTTCTCACCTGAAATCAACCATCTGGATATCAAACTGGTTCTTCAGGATGCACGCGAAGAACAGGCCCGAAGAAAACAGGAATTCATCAACAAAGGTCATTGAGGATACAGGTATGCCAAGCTTTAAAAGTCAATTGTTCAATTTTTTATTGCGAAACCGGCATTTGATGCAGTTTCGATTGCGTCCGGAAGTATGGGATTTCTCAACATCTATCGATGCGTATCGCCAGGTTTGCGAATCGGGCGCGGCGAAGATGCGGATCCCTCAGGAAATCACCGTAGAGCCGGTGAGCATTGCTGGAATCAAAGCCGAATGGATCAAACCCGGGGAACAGACATCCGATGGGGTTGTGCTTTTCTTTCACGGTGGCGGCTACGTTTCCGGCTCTTGTTCAGATCACCGCGGACATGTTGCAAAAGTGGTTCAGGGAAGCGGTGTAAAGGCACTTTTATTTGAGTACCGTCTGGCTCCCGAACATCCCTTTCCGGCTGGTTTGGATGATGCACTTGCAGTTTATCGTGGGTTGCTCGAAGTTGGTACTTTGCCTGAGCAAATGGTTTTTATCGGTGATTCTGCTGGCGGTGGACTTTGTCTGGCGGCATTGTTGGCGATTCGAGACAGCGGTTTACCCCTCCCGGCAGCAGCAATTGCCGTCTCCCCATGGACAGATTTGATACTAACCGGGGAATCACACCGTACGAGAGCGAAGGTTTGTCTTTCCCCGCCGGGCATGTCAGAGGTTTGCAGCAAGTATTACTGTGGGGATCATGATCCAACCGAACCTTGGATATCTCCGCTCTATGGTGATCTACATGGTTTGCCACCGTTGCTGATAATGGTTGGCGATGATGAGACATTACGAGACGACTCGGTGCGATTCGCAGAAAAAGCGATGGCTGCTGATGTCGATGTCACGCTGCGTGTTGAGCAAGGGCAAGTACATTGCTATCCGTTTCTCGCGCCGCTCTTCCCAGAGGCAACCACCGGGATGGCTGAAATCTGCAATTTCGTTCAAACACATCTGCGTTGAACACAATCCTTGATAGAAATATAAAACGAGCTGACCTTTCACAGGTCAGCTCGTTATCATCTAAAAATGATACTCTATTATTCTTCAGCGGGGGCACCGGCAACTGGAGCTTTGATCATTTCCTGATCGCCATTGTCGTGGCACTGCGCGCAATAGTCAATCTGCTCGCCGTGTGATATATGGCAGGTGCTGCAGGCCAGCTCGCCTAAGTGGCTATTGTGAGGATCTTTTTCCATATCAGCGGTTTTTGCTTGCACATTCTCGTAGCTAATGTGGCATTGCAGGCACATCTCATTGCCGTACTTGCGTTTTGGCAGTTCGCCATCTTCGCCGACTTCATAATTTCCAGTGATGAATTTAATGCCGCTGGCAATTTCAGCCGGAATTGGATACTCGTGGCATCCTTTGCATTCCACATTGGCCATCTCATGCACCCGGTCCAGGTTGTTCGCCGGTCAGGTAAGAGTTGACATTCTTGTCCATAATGTGACAAGTGCCGCAAAAGACAGGGTTGGTATCCGATTGGTGTAAAAGGTACAATGAGACTGCGCCAACCGCTACCAGGCCAAGAATCACGATGTTGGCAATAATGCTGATTTTCAACCAATTTGTTTTCTTGGTTTTGGGTTCGGCGTTTTCAGTTTGTTTCTTGGTCTTCTTCTCGTCCATGCTTTTTTCCTTCTCCGTTGATGATCTGTCAAACGGAATGGGTAAAGTAATTGCCAATCGGGCAACTTCCATAGATTATAACAAGATTAAAAGGATGCTTCGAATAACCCTTTAGGGTGAAAAAAGGATGATCTTCAATCACCTTCGCTTATTGTTTTTGATCGGCTTTAGTTGATTATGTCTTGATATATGTTCCTGTGGTTGCATTGAGAACCTTACAGGCAAGCAATTCTTTTTACATGGATGTACATGATTCAAGCTATAATCAGAATCCATCCATTCATCTGAGGTGATTATGCGTAACGAAGAAGGTCTAGCTTTTCATTTACATGTGAAAGAAGGGGATATTGGCCGATACGTGTTACTTCCCGGAGACCCGGGCAGGTGTGAAAAGATTGCAGCTTTCTTTGATGATGCTCATTTTGTTGCCCAGAATCGTGAGTATGTTAGTTGGACCGGAACTCTGCTGGGCGAGAAAGTTTCGGTTGTCTCCACCGGAATCGGATGCCCATCAACTGCAATCGCAATCGAGGAATTGATCGATGTCGGCGCGGATACATTTATCCGCGTGGGCAGCTCTGGAGCAATCCAGGCGGATGCGCACATGGGTGATATTGCCATTATTACCGGAGCTATCCGGGATGAAGGTACCACCGCTCACTATCTGCCAATTGAATTTCCAGCGGTATCCAATATTGATATTGTGCAGGTATTGCGCGATTCAGCCCGCGAATTAGGATACCGGCACCATGTTGGCGTATCTCAATCCAAAGATTCGTTTTACGGTGAAGTCGAACGGACCCGCATGCCGATGGCGCATCATTTGGAAGAGCGATGGAACGCCTGGGTGGCGGGCGGAGCGATCTGCTCGGAGATGGAAGCTGCGGTAATCTTGATCCTGGCATCCATTTATCGTAAGCGTGCCGGCGGAACCATGTTGATCATTAACGACTCAGATCTGGCCGAGCAATCCAATGACGATGCAGGTAAACATATGCAAGAATTTGATCCAGATCGGGTGATCCGGGTAGCAGTAGAAGGTTTAAAGAAGTTAATTTTGATGGATAAACAATCGCGATAATCTACTTAAGTAATTAAAAATCAAAGACCTTTTACCAAATGCCAGGAAGGATGCGATAGCGGACTTTCTGGCAATATTCTATATACCCCTCCAAATCCTGTCGTAACACTTTCTCTTCATCCAGAATTCGGAAAACCAAAATCGGAATTACAGTAGCGGCCGGAATCAATAGCCCACCAGGAACCTAGAACAATTGGTGTGATACTGTACATCAAGACCACTGCAAGATACATTGGGTGCCGGACAAGAGCGTACGGTCCCGATCTGAATTACTTTCTGGTTTTCTGTTACTTCAACGACCCGGCTGGCAAATTTATTGGTGTATATGACATAGAAAAACAGAAAATAACCAACCAGAACCATGATCATTCCAACCAACACGAGCCAGAGTGGTATATGTGACCAACCAAAGCGGTAATCGAGCCCCGGAATGATAAAGATCAATGTAAAGAATGGGTAGGATAAACCAATGATCCATCTTTGCTGTTTACGTTTTTCGTTGTATTGCATTCTTCTTTGTCAGCACTTCTGGATTTGTGCGGTAAAGAACGGTTAATGCCTATAGCGGCTGGTATGAGAATGATGGCCAGATATAACCAGCCATTCCAGAAAAGAAAGCTACCTGCCGGTATAAAAATCACTGCGATAATCACAACGACCGCCATAAGAAACCGAAGAACCATTTTGCCTGGAAGGATGATTTTGCCTATTCTCGTTTGTTGTCATAGCTGCCTCATGATTTTGTTATAGCACAAATATGAATAACTTTCATATAGACTAACAAACCCTCCATTTAAACACCAATGTTCTACAATGAATATAGACCAAATATTGGAGGAATTCATGCAAAACACTGATAATTCGATCCATCAACGGATCGCCCATCTGGCACTAACTATTGGCCCACGTATGTCTGGAACGGCAGCCAATCAGCATGGCGCGGAATTATGTTCGTGAGCAAATGGAGTCTACAGGTGCGAAAGGTGGAAATACAAGAATATCCTTGCCCTGCCTGGACGTGCGAGGGTATCCCGTTAACTCAAGCTGGAGTGGAATTGCCGGTCCTGGTAAATCCTTTTTCACCTTCCTGCCAGGTGAGTTCCATTCCAAAATTTGTTTCGACCCTGACCGAATTGGAGCAGGCTGAATTCCTGAAAGGCAGAATCGTCGTACTGATGGGCGATCTCACCAGCCAGGTGATTGCCTGCAAGTCCTGGTTTTTAATTGAGGAACGGGACATAGGATTTTGGAGTTGTTGGAACAGAAACAACCGGCTGCGATCCTCACGGTTCAACCCGAACCCGGATCGATCAACCGGATTTTGGAAGATTGGGAATTTCTCATTCCCTCTGCTACCATTTCAACAGAAACGGCGCTGCATTTGCTCGATCACCCAAGAGATCCTGTTGAGCTGAATATAATCACCCATCAAGCAGCCAGGCACGTACCGCGAATCTGGTGGCACGCATCCCCGGTCAGACGGATGAGTGGATTACCCTGATGGCGCACTATGACACCAAAATCGATACGCCCGGGGCGATCGATAATGGGACCGGGGTGGTGATCTTGTTGGAATTATTGGACTACTTCCAGCGGAATCCGTTACCGGTTGGCTTGGAATTTATTGCCTTCGCTGGAGAAGAATATCTACCGATTGGCGATGATGAATACCTGCGCCGTGCGGGGGATAGACTATTTGGATAAAATCAAATATGTCATCAATTTTGACGGGGCGGGTCACAAATTGGGAAGCGACTCACTGGCTTGCATCGCTTGTTCTTCAGAGTTTAGTAGTCAGGTCGGACAGATGTTAGCAAAATCAAGCAGCCTAATTCCGTCTGAACCCTGGCCAGAAAGCAATCATTCCACCTTTACGTTTCGAGGTGTGCCCGGACTGGCTTATACATCACATGCAACCAGAAAATTTGCACATCAACTGGACGACTCCATCCGTTGGGTCGATGAAGTAAAAATGAAACAGGTGATTGAGCTCACAACTCAGATAGTTGAGATAACCCACGCGTATCCTATTCAATGGTTCAGGAATCAGGAAACTGCTGAGTAAAACGAAGAGGGAATCATGTCAGATTTTGGAACTATTCGCATCAAGGGAGCTAGATTACATAACCTGAAAAATATTCAGGTAGATATCCCTAAAAATAAATTGGTGGTGTTTACCGGAGTATCCGGTTCGGGTAAGTCGAGCCTGGCGATGGACACCCTGTACCAGGAAAGTGCCAGGCGTTATATCGAATCGCTTGGATTCGTAAGCATGGGAATGAACAAACCTCCGGTCGATTCGATCACCGGTTTATCGCCCTCCATCAGTGTCGATCAGCATCCCGGAAACCGCAGTCCGCGTTCTACAGTTGGCACTTCGACCGAGGTATTTACCTACCTGCGGGTACTATTTGCCCGGCTGGGTCACAGACCATGCCCTTCGTGCGGAAAAGAAGTTCCGCCCGATTTACAACTAAGCTTTACCACACTAGTGGATGATAGCGAGTCTGAAGAAGTCACCCACAGTCAATGCCCACACTGTGGGCAGGCGATGCCCGGTATCAGCATGACCCATTTCTCCTTCAATAAACCCGAAGGAGCCTGTCCGACCTGTACTGGCTTGGGTGAAGTCTCTCAAATTGTTGAGGAACGATGTATCGATCCGACCCGCAGCCTGAATAACGATGGGGTTCTCATTTGGGATGCATTCAACAAAGAACGTTTGATTGGAATCCTGATTAAGGCGGGGGATTATTATGGTTTTAAAGTAAACCCGGATGTCCCAATCGATCAATGGGAAGATGCGCCGCGTGCCCTGCTGTATTACGGGGTCGAAGATCCGCGGTTCTTACCTTTGGTTCACCACAAAGCCCCGCCTTCAACTGTTTTGAAAGGCAATTTTGAGGGTGTGATCACCAACCTTCAACGTAGATACTCTGCTGGGTTATCAGAATCTTCCGGGTACAAAGTGACCCTGAGTACTTTGTTTGTCCACTCAACCTGCCCTGAGTGTCAGGGTACCCGCCTGCGCAAAGAAAGCCGAGCGGTAACCGTCTGCGGGAAGACCATCATTGATCTGTCAGGCTCGGCTCTGACTGAACTCCGAGATTGGATTGGCCAATTGCGCGCTGACTTTATCGAATGTTGAGCAGAAAGTGGCGCGTCCTATCATCCAGGAATTGGAAGAGCGGCTCAACTTATTGATTGATATTGGGGTGGGGTATCTGACCATCGATCGGGGTTACACGACTCTCTCAGCAGGAGAGGGTCAACGTCTGCGGCTGGCTGCTCTGCTCGGCTGTGGATTGACCGGAATGCTGTATGTTCTGGATGAACCAACGATTGGCTTGCACCAGCGCGATACCGCCAAGATGATCCGCACACTCTATAAGCTGCGTGATCTGGGTAACACCGTGCTGGTGATTGAGCATGATCTGGAAATCATCCGTGCGGCTGACTATGTGATTGAGTTTGGTCCGGGTGCGGGCAAGCTAGGAGGAGAGATTATCACGGTTGGTTCGCCGCAGCAAATTGCCGCTTCACCAGATTCACCAACCGGATGGTATTTATCTGGGACAAAGAAACTTTCCAGAAATAAACAGACAGATCAACCCAAACAAAAACTGATCATTTCTGGAGCGAGAGAACACAACCTGAAGAATATTCGAGTTGAGATTCCACTCCAGGAGTTGGTTGCCATCACCGGAGTGTCTGGATCGGGCAAGTCATCTTTGATGTTTGATATCCTGGATAATGCTGCGCGCCGCCACTTTCAGGGATCTGCCCAACGGGCAGGTGATTATGATCGAATTGAGGGATGGGAATACATCCAAAAAGTGATCACAGTCGATCAGACACCCATCGGAAGGTTACCCCGTTCCAATGCTGCCACCTATACCGATCTATTCACGCCCATCCGGCAGATTTTTGCGCAGACTGATGACGCTAAAAAGTTAGGTCTGACAGCCCGCCATTTCTCGTTCAATGTACCTGGCGGAAGATGTGAACGTTGTGAAGGTGCGGGTGTACTCACGGTGAATATGCACTTTATGCCAGATGTGCAGGTGCGCTGTCCGGTTTGCGCGGGAAAACGCTTTCAAGAACAGATTTTATCTGTCCTATACCGTGGAGTGAATATCGCTGAAGTCCTTGAGATGACTATCCATGATGCCCGCGATGTTTTTCAACAGGTACCGGCTGTCTTTTCCAAGCTCGATTTACTTGAGGAGGTGGGCTTGGGTTACTTGCAGCTTGGCCAACCCGCCACCACCCTCTCTGGTGGAGAATCTCAGCGGGTGAAACTGGCGAAAGAGCTGACCCGCCCGGCGGCGGAGAAAGTGCTGTACCTGTTGGATGAGCCTACCACCGGATTGCACCTGGCGGATGTAGAGAAGTTACTGGCGCTTTTTAACCGCCTGGTAAAGGCTGGCCATAGTGTTGTAGTAGTGGAACATCACCTGGATCTGATCCGTTGTGCAGATTGGGTGATTGATCTGGGTCCGGAAGGCGGCTCCGCGGGAGGATATCTGGTTGGGGTTGGCTCGCCTGAGCAATTGATGCAAAACGACAAATCGTACACAGGTCAATGTTTGCTGACCAGTCGATCTATGATTGGTCGTACTTATTGATCAGAGCGTACAGGATTTTCATTGTCTGATCTACTTTCTCAACCGGTACAAAAAGATGGTCGTGGTAATACCCGGCGATCATATTGCAAGCGATCTCTGCCTGAGCTAACTCGGCGGAGATCCTTGCTGTTAATCCCACGGCGGCAAGATCAGAGTGTACCTGCAACGTGATCCAGCCTGCTAGAAAATCGTATGGCCAACCAAATCGATCAGCATCGGCCTGGTGCAGCACTAAAGTCATTCCCTCGGTTTCTTGCATGATGCAGATTGGATGACAATCTGTGTCTGATTGGAAATTACCATGCGGCAAACTGCAAAACACATAGACTCCAGGATGAAGAATCGGATTCAGATTGGATAACAAGTAAATTGAGTTTGTTTTCTCCGCTCATTTTGTTCTCTTTCCATTTTGTACAGGCACTATCCGATTATAGGGGAGAATTGCAAAACCTCATTTCACTTATCGGAGCAGACAAAACGGTAGAGGTGTCTGAAAATCCTTCACAACAAATTGCTTAGTCTGTTCACAGGTTCTTCATAACCTTCCGATATCCTTTGGCTAACTTCCTCCTGAAGAGGAAAGAAACGAGGATACGATGAACACAAAGCAAAAACGAAATTGGGTATTGGATGCAATCTTATTTGTTATTTTTATTTTTACCTTCTTATTGGATCTCACCGGTGTAGTCTTACATCAGTGGTTGGGAATTATTGCTGGCGCGATTGCTACCATTCACCTGATTATCGCACTGGAAATGGGTGCAATCGGTTACCAGTCGATTCTTCGAGAATACTTCGACCCGAGCCAGGTTGTACTACCTGATGGATGCGGGAATCCTGGTGGGTTTCGCGGTGATGATTTTCACCGGGGTAGTCATTTCAACCTGGTTGAATCTGGCGCTGCCAGCCTATGAAACCTGGAAGATGATCCACGTAGGCTCATCCATTTTCACCCTGGTGGTCCTGTTGATCAAATTGGGGGCTCACTGGAAATGGATTGCTTGCATGTTCAATGGGTATCGCAAGGCGAACACTGTTGCCCAAACTGTACCATACTTCTGTTCAGCCGCAAACTTTCCAACGTGATCGACGTGAATTCGTGAAAGTGATGGGTATCGTCGGGGTGGCTTCGGCCATCGCACTAACCAAGTCTTTCCAGAGCCTGGTGCAGGCAAGCCCGGTAGAAACTGGCAACCTCACGGCTGATCAGGCGGTTCAAACTCAGGTGGTGCAAATGGTACAGGGAACCCAGCAAGCGAATGCAGCCAACCAGGCAGCTAGCCTTGAGATACCCACCTCTGGACCAACATCTACCGTTCAGGCGACTGCAACTGTTGTCCCAACCCAAACTCCTGCCCCAACCCAGGAATCGGTTGCAAATTTGGTGACCACCAGTTGTTCCATACGCTGCAATCGGGGTTGTTCCTTCCCCGGACACTGCCGGCGCTATACCGATAGCAATGGAAATGGAACCTGTGATCTCACAGAGTGCGCGTAAATACAACATCAAGAGCCTTCCTCCCGAGGAAGGCTCTTGTTTATCCGTTACTGCCATCTAAATCCTTCTGTTTGCCAAGGGATATGCAATATAATGGAAATAAGAATCCTTGCATCCAAGTAGGCAGCTTATGCTTTTGTGTATTGATATTGGAAACACCAACATCAAATTAGGTTTGTTTTCAGGGGATGAGATTCTCCACTCGTGGAGAATTAACACCAACCGTTCATCACTGGCTGATGACTATGCCTCACTGATCCTGAACTTATTTGAAGCTGCGCAGATCGAAATCAATGAGATTCAAGGCTGCGCGCTCTCTTCGGTGGTACCCGGTCTCACGCGGGAATTTGTAGATTTTTCCATTCGATATCTGCACCAGAGCCCGATCCAACCGGGAGGGGATGTCCAAATCGATTTACCGGTTCGAACGGATACACCCGGTGAGGTTGGCGCGGATTTATTGATGAATGCGCTAGCGGCTCGTCAGATGTACGGTGCGCCGGTGATCATCGTTGGTCTGGGCACGGCGACCACCTTCACTGCGGTAGCAGCGGATGGGGCCATCGAAGGGGTTGCCATTGCGCCGGGTATTCTCACCAGCGCCAATTCTCTATCCTCTTCCACTTCTACTCTACCGCGGATTGCGCTGGAGCATCCTCAGCGGGTGATGGGTAAGAATACGATCACTGCGCTGCAAGCCGGTCTGGTATTCGGGTTTTCATCTCTGGTTGAAGGGTTGGTTCAGCGGATGCGTGCTGAACTGGGCGACCATACTCCGGTGGTAGCAACCGGTGGTCTGGCTGAGGTGATCAAGGGTGAATCCAGGGTGATTGAATACATCGAACCCAACCTGGCTTTGATCGGCTTGAAGATTATGTACTATCTCAACCGACCCAAGTAGCGATCCGCGATCAGTTTCTTCGGGTACTTAATTTAAAATTTGCACGTTGGGCTGCAGGTGCAGCTCATCAATAAGCGCATTCAGTTCATTGTGATTTAATGGTCTACCCAAACCCGCGTATGCGGTGAGAGCAGCTTCCATCATATTGGTGCCAAACGATCGACCTTCGTAACGTGGCGTGGTCGTGATCACTAATTTTGCTCCCCGTTCCCGTAAAAGCTCCACATTCTTTTCAGTTGTAGTATTGGTTAGCACCCATTTGCCCGAGATATCCAGTGGCATATATTTACGCATGAATAAGAAATCGCCAGCCAGCAGGTCAGAACCCTCCCAGAAGGGAACAAATTTGGGTTTATAGACTTCCTTTTTATTGCTTCCGTAAAATAGCATACTCATCGGGAAATGGCTAACAATCGGAAGCAGGAATTTGGCTGCCCGGTAATAGGCTTGCATACCGTATAACGGAATCGGAATACCCAGGGCAACCATCAGGTCACCTACAATCACCTGATCTGCATGTTCAGCAGCAGCTTCGCCCATCCCCAGCCGATCTACCACCACCGGGATGAAGGCTTGCTTGAAGCGTGGAATTTCCGGCAGCAGGGGTTTAGCCAAATTGAACACCCGGCGTTCGAGGGTATGCTTTAATCCCCTACCATCTACCACAGGAGTTTTCTTCACATTTCGTACCAGATCGAGCGCAGCGTAAAGCGGATATTCGCGGGTACCTAGCGGCAGGTACAGGTCAACCCCGCCTACCGAGAGGCAGTCCACCTTTCCATCTAATTCGGTAAACATCTGGCGGGCTTTGTTTACATCGCCATCGGTACCCACCCGATGAATGTGCACTTCCTTCCCGTTAAGAACAATGGTGACCTCTTTATCCCGTTCGGAACTACCCAGGCTGACACTGACCGCTTTGAGCATAATTTTCTCCGCAGGAAAGGATAAGTGATAACAAATCTAGTATATTGGAAATCTGGCAAAATCAAATACGGATTTGTCTGGTAGAACGGATTTCCATTCAAAGGGTTAAAAAGAATATAAGCTGCCTTGCCAATCGCCTTATCCGTGGTAGGATTTAACCAGGAGGAGATATGAAATCACCTACACAGTATTCGCACGATTTAGAACTCCTGCTCAAAGAAACTCCGGTGGATGGAGCAAAGCTGAGCAAATTGGAGCAGTCATTGCAATTAGATTTGCACGCACTACGGATGCAATTTAAAGGCAGAGAAGCTTCTACTCTGCAGCAATCATCCAAAAAAAGCGGCAGCGAAAAGGCAGATCAGCAAAAACGCCTGGTTGAGGAGAATGAAAACCGGACCAAGGCATATCAAGACCTACTGGATAAGGTAAAGGAAGCAATTCCTTCCGTGTAGGGCGAAAACAACCATCATTGAAGGCAAGTCCTGTAGATATACGGGCAGATCAGGTATTGGAATAGGATGTAGATGGATTTATATTTTATTCGGCATGGCCAATCGGCGAATAATGATTTGTTCACCAAAACAGGCGGACGGATCGGTCGCCAGGCAGACCCGGAACTGACCGAACTTGGTAAAATTCAGGCGAATCTGCTGGCTGAGTATATCCACTCCCGCCGGGAGCAGTTTGGTATTACCCATCTCTATTCCAGCCTGATGACCCGCGCCATCCAAACCTCGATCCCGATTGCCGAAGGGCTGAGATCTGCCCGTCCAGGGACAGGAAGATATGCATGAATCGGGCGGAATCTACCTGGAAGATGACATAGATGGCAGCTTGAATGGACAACCCGGGAGAAACCGACAGGAACTGCAGAAGTTTGTATCCAAACCTGAAACTGCCTGAGCACTTGAATGGAAGTGGCTGGTGGGATAGGCCCTTTGAAACATCAGAAGATCGGCCGGCACGGGCAAGGAGATTGGCAGAATGGATCCGGGCAGAGCATTTCGCTCCGCCAGGATAAAGTAGCGATAGTCAGCCATTATGGATTTTTTAACCACCTGGTTTGGGCGTTGATCGGTTTTGAACGTCCGCAGGGAAGTTGGTTTGTGCTGAACAATACCTCTGTCAGCCGGTTTGAATTGACCGATACAACAGTGAATATGGTTTATATCAATCGGGTTGATCACTTAAGGTCAGAATTGATCACTGAGTAACATAACAAGCGACTCGAAAACAAACCTACATTCAAGTAGTCTATCAAGAGGAATGCAGTATATCCGCATTCTTTTTGATACAATAATTCTGATAGAAGAATACCAATCTGGAGGGATCATGCCGGATCGAGTGGATGAGTTTATTCAATATCGCCAACAGATGAATCAACGGATTCTGGAAATTGATCACCTTGGTATCAAACGATTTTTTAACCTGGATACCGCTGCGTATTCTGATGGTGCCCTGGATGAGAAAACCAAAGAATTGCTCGGTTTAGTTGCTTCCATGGTATTGCGCTGCAACGATTGCATCGATTATCACATTCTGGAATGTGTCAAAGTGGGTTGGACGGATGAAGAACTGCACGATGCATTCAATGTGGGTCTGGTGGTGGGAGGAAGTATCGTGATCCCGCATCTGCGGCACGCGGTGGAGACACTGGACCTGGCCAGAACACGGAATCAAGAAATAAATCAGTTCTGCAAAGTTCAACGATTACTACAGGGAGGAGGCATAGATGAAAAAGAAATTTGGATTAGTTTTGGGCGGCGGTGGAGCCAGAGGATTGGCACATATTGGTGTTTAAAGACACTTGACGCAGATGAATATCGTGCCTGACTATATTGCTGGAACCAGTATGGGCGGCATCATCGGGGCGGCGTTCGCATCGGGTATGAAAATTGATCAACTGGAAAAGACAGCCATTGAAATGACCCGGATGAGCAACATGATCAAGATGGTGCATTTGCGCCAACCGATCAAAGGATTGATCGACCCCGAAAAATTAAGAAAGATGCTTGCCAGTATTATTCCCGAAGATGTCTGATTTTGATCAATTGCAGATACCGTCTGGCAGTCTGTGCCACCGATCTGAATTCAGGCGAAGTCAGTAGGGTCTGCAGAAGGGGAATTTGCTGACGGCTGTTATGGCATCCTGCGCGCTACCCGGTGTCTTTCCTCCGGTTAGTATTGGAGATAGTTATTTGGTGGATGGCGGAGTGCTCAATAACCTCCCGGTAGACCTGGCGTACCGGCTGGGAGCTGAGATGGTGATCGCCATCGATGTGCAGCAGCGGATGGAGCATCATTCTTTCTGGCAATATGAACCCTTGAAACCCAAATTACCGCAGCCATTGTCAGATTCTTTTTATGATATGATGCGCTCAGAAACGATTATGTCTTCCAGAATTACAGAGATTAATTTGCAGGTTTATCCGCCAGATTTATACATCGAGGTGCCGGTGAGTAAAGAGATCTCCACCTTATCTGGGTACCATCGGGCTGAAGAGATTATCCGGGTGGGTGAAAAAGCTATAGAAAAATATATTGACCCAATACAGGCATTATTTCGCGAATAGTATGAAATCAACACAAATCTGAGCAGCGTGGGAGAGAATATGTTGGAATTCTTCAAGCAAATTCTTGGGATTCGGCGAAGAAAGCCTAAACCTGACTAGTACCCAGATGTCAGAGGTCAACCAGTTATTGAAAGAGTTGATTCAGATTGGTAAAACAGAGGACTTCTTATCTGAACGACCGGGAGGCGCTTTCAATGCGCACTGCCAAAATTTACGTGCCCGTGAAATTGGAACCCGCCTACATCAATTGGGGGGAATGTCGTTAATGTTGGACGCTTTCAAAAAAGTACAAAAGAAAGCCGGGAAAACTGCAGCCTCGCACCTGGAATATGCCTGGGTGGAGATCGGCCGCTGGATGGCGTAAAGTCTTATTGGGTAACAAGGAGCAGAAAATGGCAAAGAGTATTGTATATTATGGATCTCCACGACAAGCCAGACTGGTTGACAAAGAAACCTTGCCGGCCAAGTTGGATTTAATCATCGATCAATTACATC
Source organism: uncultured Chloroflexia bacterium (assembly GCA_963818305.1). Taxonomy (GTDB): domain Bacteria; phylum Chloroflexota; class Anaerolineae; order Anaerolineales; family Anaerolineaceae; genus DAIOEK01. The sequence continues at coordinate 180,035 of CAWFRQ010000004.1, read as the reverse complement.
TACGGGACCGGGTCAAGGGTGATCTGGTATTGTTGAAAATGCATACCGGTAACAATATGGGATACTCAACCATCCATCCGGTCTTTGTCAGGCGGGTCGTTAAAGCCATTAAAGATGGCGGTGGAATTCCATTTATTGCGGATGTGAGCTGGGATGTGGAAGGCGCAGAATCACGTGGGTATACCCAGGAAGTGTTGGGCTGCCCTATCTACCCGGCCGGCGGATTGAAAGACGAATACTATTATCCGTATGAACGTCCATTCAAAAACATCCAAACCTGGAAACTGGCGGGTATGGTTAAAGATGCCACCTTCCTGGTAGATTTTGCTCATGCCAAGGGGCATCCAAGCTGCTCCTACGGAAACGCATTCAAGAACCTGGCGCTGGGATGCATGGTGGGTGAAACAAGATCAGCTATGCATGATGCCTGTCATTATGATCAATATTGGTTCCGAGATCTCTGCCCGGACGAGAAGGTGCGCAAAGCAATTGTGGCTTGCTGTCCGCAATTTGCCATTGTCGAGGACAAGCATGATCCACGCGATTTGCATTTGCACGTAGAACAGTGCAATCAGTGCGGCCGATGTTTGGAGATTGCTCCCCCGGAGGCAGTTTGAAAATTGACCCGGTTAATTTTGTCACCTTCCAGGAAGCATGTGCCATTTCAACTGACATCGCTCTCTCCACCTTTGACCCTGGAAAGAGTGTGTTTTTAAGTCTGGCGACGCAAATGACCCCGGTGTGTGATTGTTTTGGTTTCACCAGCATGCCCATTCTGCCAGATGCGGGTGTATTCGGATCCGATGACATTGTGGCGTTGGATAAAGCGGTGCTGGATATGACCGCCAAAAGTCCCATCATCGAAGAGAATTTGCCGACAACGATGGAAATCACTCACAGAACCGGGCATCCGCTTTCTTGGATGCACGGAAAGTACAAAGATCCGTACAAGGTGGTCCAATTTGGCGAGCAGACTTGGGTTGGGGAGCCAGGACTATGAGCTGGTGGATGTGTTCCCGGTGGAGAAGCATTGTCCGCGCGCCGATTGGGCATATTTCAGCGAGATAATTTTTTGATGGTCGTGTAAGGACGGGTTCCCGCCCATGTGATATGTTGGGTAGATGTCGATCTCAACCGAAATAGTCTGCCCCAAAGGTGAATTTAATGGTAGTTAAGTTGGATTAAATCTGATTTTCTTTAACCCAACAAAGGACTATCCTTTTTGCCCATCCCCAAACCCCTTCCCGGCGAGAAGTTCAGTTGAAAACTAGACAATTTCGCCGGAAAGGGGTATACTTTTCTGGGAGAGAAACGGAGTTTCTCTCCCAGATGCCCACAACATTCCCGCATGAGATACCTCAAGGAAGTTGTGTTAGAGTGAAATTGGGATGGTCCTTAAAATATTGACTGCCAGGTGATCGCCTGGCAGTCATCTTGGGGAGGGTATCGACCTGATTTCTCAATAACTCGGGGGGGACGAGCTATTGAGAACCACATCAGGAGAAGACATCATTGTACCAATAAAATGTTTTTTGATGTCTATAAAGATATTATAGATCAAAATAATCGAAATAATATTAAAAAAAGATTAGGATTTTGAATCAGATCTGGATTGAAATAGATCCATCCAGTCATCAACTTCTTTTTCTGACAGGGCCGCCGGTCAGGAGTTGGTTTGTTGTCTTTCGAGTTGAATAGTTTATTGAATACAAAATCTACAAAATGCACGTGAATCCATCACTTTTGCGCGGCCGCACGTGTATTCTTCTGGATGGAATGATCTGAACTGACAACAGTAACATGTTCGGCGACTTTTGCCAAGTTCTTGCAACGTTGGATGATCGCCTGATCTGCAATTGACCTGCTATCCACGTGGATGATGGCTAAGCGTCCCATTGACCGGTTTTTGGGTTGTCCGATGGCAGCTTTATCAAAGAAGAGTTCGACTGAATCGTGGTTGCCTTTGAGAAATTCTGGATCCATTGAATCAATTGTCTTCGTCATCCGAGTCTGAGAGGCTCAAGCCTGGGATATGTGGAATCAAGTTGTGACCATCGATGATCCAACGCATAAACTCATCCCTCTTTCTGGCAACAATATACCACAGGATGGATTAAAATAAATGCAGCAAACACCACAACGATTTTGGTATCGCGCCCCCGAAGCCCCATGAATTGGAGAGCTGGATGAGAGATAACAGACGCTTATTGACCTACATCATCATCAACGTGATTGTGTCTGCATGCACCATTCTGGCAGTTCTCTGGATATGGGACCCGGCCAACAGGCCTGCAGCTCTACAACCTGGTGGTCAGACGGGTGTACCGACTGGAAACACAACATCACCTGATATCAACTCCACCGACTAATGCGACTCCCTTTCCGGATGAACCCACCGCTGTGGTCGAGATCCCCAAGGGATTGATTAACATCGAGAAGATCATTGGAGCAGGCAGTGCGGCGAGTGAGATTGTAGTACTAAAACGGCAGGGTGAAGGAGAATTACAGCTGACCAATTGGAAGTTGCAAGATTCCAATGGGAATGGGTATACTTTCCCGGCGCTCACATTATTTAAAGATGGCGCGGTTTATGTTCATACCGCTGCCGGCGCAGATACCGTGATTGACTTGTACTGGAATCAAAGTGAATCGTTGTGGCAGTCTGGTGAAAAAGCAACCCTGATCGATTCACAGGGAAATATTCAGGCTACCTACCAGATCCCGTAAATAGGAATTCAATGGCTCAAGCTTTATACCGTAAATGGAGACCCCAAACCTGGGCAGAAGTGGTTGGCCAGGAACATATTGTCCAAACCCTGCGCAACGCGATCGGAAACGACAGAGTAGGCCATGCTTACCTCTTCTCTGGTCCGCGTGGGACTGGAAAAACCACTACCGCCCGTCTGTTAGCGAAAGCAGTCAATTGCACCGGTTCAGATGGAGAGCGAAAAACCCTGCGACGCGTGTGAGAACTGCCTGGCTGTGAATGAAGGCTCTTTTCTGGATTTAATTGAGATCGATGCGGCTTCGAATACTAGCGTGGATGATGTGCGCGACTTGAGAGAAAAAATTAACTTTTCTCCAAACCGCGGCAAATACAAAGTGTATATCATCGATGAAGTCCACATGCTTTCGACGGCTGCATTTAACGCGTTATTAAAAACCCTGGAAGAACCACCATCGCACGCGATCTTTATTTTAGCTACCACCGAGATCCACAAAATCCCGGCAACCGTCCTTTCGCGCTGTCAGCGGCATGAATTCCGTAAACTCTCGGTACCTGTAATCAGTGGATTATTGGAAAAGAAAGCACTGGAGGAAGGATTTGAAATAGATCCACCGGTATTCACACTGATTGCCAGACAGGCAACTGGTTCAATGCGGGATGGGATTTCTTTGCTGGATCAGCTTGCATCAACAAATCAAAAAATTACATTGGAATTGGCAGAAGGCGTGTTGGGTACCGCTGCCAGCCAGCAGGTGATCAACCTGGCCGGGTGGATTATCCAAAAAGATTTATCGCAAGGATTGCAGCAGATTCAGTCAGCCCTGGATACCGGCGCAGATGCGCGTCAGTTTGCCCGCCAGATGGTGGATTATCTCCGAAATTTGCTCTTGATTAAGCTGGGTGATTCAAAATTAGTGGATACTACCCGCGATCAGATAGAGCAGATGTTAAAACAAGCTACTCAGATTGAGCAATCTGCGCTGATAGACGCGGTTACTGAATTCTCGCAAGCAGCATCTGATTCTCGCTCCAGCACCTGGCAACCCGGGTTGGCTTTGGAAATGGCACTGGTCAAATGTGTAACCCGGTCAGAACCCCAACCCGACTTAAAACCTGTAGGGGCTCATCCGGTTGTTATTAAGCCTGCTGCAACCCCAATTAAAATGGAACCGAAACCGGTCAATCAAGGATCAGCTATTCCGCAAGAAAAACCGGCTGTTCCTGCCACGGCGTCAAAACCACCAGCGACTGAAGTGCCGGTCAAACCGGAACTACCACCAGCTTCTCCGGATCTGGCTGCGATTCAGCAAGACTGGACGAAGATCAAGGATGCATTGCGCGGGTTAAATAAAGGGACACACGCGCTGGTAAATTCTGCCAGGGTCAGTGGGATGAAAAACGGCTGTTTGATGCTGGCTTTTGCATCTGATATTTTGAAGGGCAAGATGGAATCAAATGATCATCTTGAAATCACCCGGCGTGCGGTACAGCAGGTCACCGGGATGAATCTGCCCATCCGGTGTGAAGTTGCTGCCAGCAAAGCAGGAAGCGACTTTTCAGAAGGTATGTCGACAAATTCGCTCATCAATTCGGTTGTAAATGAACTAGGCGGCAGAATTGTAGAAGAGAAGAAATAAATCGTGAAATTCGAGTAGTCTATCCTGTTATCCTGGTAGACTGAATGTTGAAAATAAAGTAACTCAAGGAGTAAATATGGCAAAAGGATTTAATCGACCCATGGGGGGCGGCGGTGGTATGGGGGGCGGAATGATGCAGCAGATTAAAAAGCTGCAAGAGCAGATGGAACAGGCACAGGCATCCCTGGCAGATGAGACTGTCACCAGTTCGGTTGGCGGCGGAGCAGTAAAAATCACCATGACCGGTGATCAGCATTGCAAAGCAGTGGTGATCGATCCGGAATTATTAAAGGATGCTGATGCGGAAATGCTGCAAGACTTGTTCTTGAGCGCAATTAATTCTGCATTGGATGATTCACGTGAACTGGCCAGCAAGAAAATGAGCCCACTCGCAGGTGGTTTGAGCGGAATGGGATTTTAGAGCAATGTCAGAAATTCCAGAGCCCATCCAGAACCTGGTTGATGCTTTTTCGCGTCTGCCTGGGATTGGGCCAAAATCAGCCTCCCGGCTGGCATTTTACCTGTTGAACGCACCTGAAGATACCAGTTTGCGGTTGGCAGAAGCGCTTACCCATCTAAAATCGGGTATTGCCTTCTGCACCCGTTGCTTTAACATTACACTCAGCGGGAATTCCATCTGTGAGATTTGTGCAGACTCCAGGCGGGATGATAGCTTGATTTGTGTGGTTGAAAAACCAATTGATGTGTTGGCATTAGAAAAAGTGCAAGCATTTACCGGTAAGTACCATGTATTGCATGGCGTGCTATCACCAATCGAGGGGATTGGTCCGGATGACCTCAGAATTCATCCTCTGATTGAACGGGTAAAGCAGGGACAAATCCGCGAAATCATTCTGGCAACCAACCCAAGCATGGAAGGGGATGCAACCGCGCAGTACTTGCAGCGTCTGCTTTTTCCGCTGGGGGTTCAGGTCACCCGCCTGGCGCGCGGCTTACCTGTTGGGGGCGAATTGGAATACGCGGATCAAAACACCATCCTGCGAGCGTTGGCCGGCCGTCAGGAAATGAAATAGCCAGAACCGGATCTAAGCCAGTTTTTTCTTAATCCTAGTTTTTCAATCCCAGCACCTTTTCGGCGGTAATGGGCAGGTTTTTCACACGTACTTTCATTGCGTCATACACAGCATTTGCGATGGCCGGAGCAGTAGGCACCAGGCTGATTTCAGCTACACCTTTTGCACCGAATGGTCCATCTGCTTCCGGGATCTCCAGCAACTCAATTTTGATCGTGTCCGGGATCTCTCGGCTGGTGGGTAATAGATACTCGCTAAAGCTATCTACCCACTTTCCGTTGGGTTTCAAAGCCATATCTTCGTACAACGCGTAACCGATTCCCATTGCGATTCCGCCTTCAATTTGACCTTCCGCCGTTGTGCGGTTGATTACCCTGCCAAGATCATTGATGGCAACTATTTCTTTTACCTGGATGCTACCCAATTGCGGGTCCACTTCCACCAGGGCAACTTGAGCTGCGAATGCAAACTTTACATGCGGCATGCCGATGGGGAGATGTTGGGGTGTGGTTTCAGCGGGGTATAAGAACTCAGCCTTACCAAATCCATCAATCATCTGTCCGGTTTCGGCGCAGCGGCTGGCAAATTCACTCACCGGAAAAGTTCTTCGATCAGTTGTTTCAATCGTGCCATTTAGATACCTTAGCTCTGACTTTGGAACCTGCAATAGTTGAGCAGCCTGTTCAAGCAGGTTGTTGATCAAAGCCTCAGAAGCGGTGAGGAGCGCATTGCCAGCCAGGTAGGTCATGCGAGAACCGCAGGTGACACCGCCGTTGGGCGTAGTGGATGTATCTAATTGGAGCGCGACAACTTGCTCGTAGGGTAATCCTAATTTCTCGGCTACCATCTGTTCCGCTACTGTTGCTAAACCTTGCCCCAGTTCTGGTGCGCCGAGTTGAATGAATACTTTCCCATCCGGTTGCCATTCCAATCGATGTGCCGATTCGTCCAACACTTTCGCGCCTAACCCCATACTCTGAATCGCAAGCGCGTACCCAATTCCATGAACCATTCCTTCCCGTACTGGGATAGAGCTCAATCGTTCACGGTGAGTTGTGATCAAATCCAGGCATTTTGGCAGGCTATCTGCCGTCTGATCAATTTTCACCTGGGTAACCATGGAGTCACCGGGCTTGAGAATATTCATTTTGCGAAGTTCTAATGGATCGATTCCCAGTTTTTCTGCCAGCATGTCCATTCCACACTCAATCGCAAAATGCGCCTGAGGTGCACCAAAACCGCGCATAGCGCCCGAAAAGGGGCTGTTGGTATAAACCACCCGGGTGTGGATGCGTGTGTTCGGACAATAATAGGGCCCAGCAGCCATCTCTGTAAAGAGACTACCCACAGCAGGCCCATACGAAGCGTACGCACCAGTATCCAAAAAGGCGTTCATTTCCAGACCCTGTAATTTTCCGGTTCGATCGGCTGCCATCTTCAGGTGGATTTTGGCTGGATGGCGTTTTGGATGTGCGGTGAATGAATCCTGGCGGGCGTTGCAGATTTGGACTACTCCCTGGATAGACCAGGCAGCCAAAGCTGTCAGGACTGCAATCCCCGAATCTTCTTTACCGCCAAAGGCACCGCCCACCAGCGCGCTGATCACCTGCACCTGTGAGTTGGGTATCCCCAACACTTCCGCGATTGTCTTTTGATCTTCAAACGGTTTTTGCGAATTCACCCAACTGGTGATCGTCCCATCGGCGTATACCCTGGCCAGAGAATTCTCCGGTTCCATATAACCGGGTGAGATGCGCTGAACAGAAAAATCATCTTCCAGGATCACCAGAGCTGGATTCTGGAACACCAGAGTTGGATCACCTTCTTGTAGGTCAAATTCACTGAGCAGGTTCCCCTGCGGATGAACTTTGGGTGCAGATGGTAGCACCGCCTCCTCCGAGTGCAGCACTGCAGGCAGGATGCGATATTTGACCTCGATTTTGCTGGCAGCATGCCGGGCTTGCTGCAGGGTATCTGCAACCACGACCGCAATCGGTTCACCGATATGCCTTACAACATCATTTGCAAGCACAGGTTGATCGGCGACTAACGCACCAAAGGTCCGGGCTGCGGGCAGGTCTTTCGCAGTCAGGATTTTGATTACCCCAGGGCAGGTATTGGCAGGATCGAGCTTTATGGAGATAATTTTTGCGTGGTGATGAGGCGAGCGAAGAATAAAACCATGTTTCATCTCAGGAAGATGAATATCAGCAGTGAACAAACCCGACCCATCCACTTTGGAGCGGGCATCTTTACGCTTTTCAGATTTGCCAATGGTGATCGTTTCATCCTGCATGGTTCATCTCCCGGGCTGCCTGATGAACAGCTTTGATGATTTTTGTATAACCGGTGCAGCGGCATAAATTGCCTGATAATGCCTCGCGGATAGATGAATCGTCCGGGTCGGGGTCACGGTCTAAGAGTGCTTTTGAGGCTAACACCATTCCAGGAGTGCAGAATCCGCATTGAATGGCTCCAACATCAATAAAAGCTTTCTGGATTGGATGCAACAGGTTCTCTTGTGTGATTCCCTCGATGGTTTCGATGACGGCGCCGTTGGCTTGACCAATCAACACCAGGCAGGAATTGACCGGGTTTCCATTCAGAATCACCGTGCAAGCACCGCATTCACCTTCTCCGCCGCAGGCATCTTTGGCACCGGTCAAACCCAGATCAGCTCGCAGAACCTCAAGCAGGGTGCGGTTGGGATCGGTTGTAATTTGAATCGGTTGTGAATTGACCGTCATTTGAACAGGGATAGGTTTCATGCCATTCTCGCTTTCGCCTGTTGTACGGCTGAGTGGATGGCTCGCGTGGCTAATTCCGCGCTAGCTCGCAACCGATATTCCTTGCTGGCACGTACATCATCGATGGGTGAAATATCTTGAGTGATAGATTTTGCTGCGTGGAGGATGTTTTCATTGGATGGCTCTTTGTCTTTTCAGCGAAGTCTCAACTGTGTGGCAGCGGATGGGAGTGGGTGCAACAGAACCGGCTGCAATTCGAATCAGGTGGATTTTTCCATCCGGACTCAGCTCCACATAAACAGCAACACTTGCAACTGAAATTGCCATACCATTGCGCTGCCCGAGTTTCAAATACGTCTCTCCCCAGAACCTGCCTGGTAATGGAACTTGAATTGCTGTCAAATATTCATTGGCTGCCAGGCAGGTTTTTCCAGGGGACACAAAGAAGTGGTCAATCGGAATATCTCGGTTCGAATTTTTCCCCGAGAGTTTTAATTGTGCGTTGCGGACCAATAAAACCGGTGCAGTATCTGCTGCTGGTGAAGCGTTTACCAGATTTCCGCCTATGGTTGCCCGGTAGCGGGTTTGCCTGCAGCCTACTAATCCGCAGGCCTGTACCAGGGCTGGTATGTGAGTTTGAATCAAGGTGGAGGAGGCCAGGCGGGCATGGGTCATCATGGATCCGATGATGATCTGATCACCGTCCAGTCGCAGCTCATGCAGTTCAGATAATTGGCTCAGATCAACCAGACACTCATCAGCGGTTGGGTTCCGCTTCAGCTTCGGCAACAGATCTGTTCCACCGGCGATCATGCGCCTGCCAGGAACAAGCAAATACTCCGCCAGTTCTGGTAAGGTAGAGGGTTGGATAAAATCAAATTCTTGCATGTATGCACTCCATAGCATGTAGAATGATGATCTTGCTGACAGGGTAGTTCTCAGGCGCTGCCACGCCGGGTGAGTAAACGGAAATTGATGACGTCTCGATTGAAATAATTCATGGAAAAGGCAATTGGTTTGGATTGGGTGGCATCCAGAAAAACTTCACGGTATAGCATTACCGGAGTACCCGGCGGGCAGGCAAATGTCTCCGCGATGATCCCAACCGCTTCTACAGCAGAGATATCCACCAGGACATACTCGACCTGGATCCCCGAGATCCGATCAAGGAAAAGCATAAATCCTTCGCCGCTGGTTGAAAGATCATATTTTTCTGGGAAAACACCGGGAAGGTAATCCATCGTGTACATGGCTGGCCGCCCATCCGCGTAGAAAATCATCGTATGACAGGTCGTTTCCTCCCCTTTTTCCAAGTGCAAAGCCACGCGGACAGGTTCAGGTGGAAGAACAGCTTCGCTGGACACAAAATCGACTGCAGGGGTAAAGCCTGCCCGTTTTAATAAATCCCAATTTTCATAAAAAGTATCGAGCATATATTCGAACTTGCGCACCAGTTTGGAAACATACGTGCCATGGCCATGATCTCGCACGATCAAACCTTCTTTAGCGAGCATTTCCAGGGCCTGACGCACCGTGTTTCTGCTCAGATCATAGGAGCGCATCAGTTCACGTTCCGATGGAATCAAATTGCCAGGTTGCAATCCGCCCGCATAAATTTCTTCGCGCAGGTGGTGAGCTAATTGGTAATAAAGCGGTAACAATGAGCGACGGTCTAAAATATCCATATCTCTTCCACTGGTTGGTACATCCCTACCAATAGTATACAGCACCTGGTTCTATCAGACAAGCCATGAAGGTTCAGGATTTCAGCAGATCTAGTTCAGCAATCCCATTTTCTATTAGATATTCCTACATAATCTCTACACAAATTGAATAAAAGATATCCACATCAGCCCGGTAACATAAGCACTGTACAAATAAGATTTGCAACAAATGAAAGGGTTTATCCATGAAATCAATATTATCAAAGAAGCAATCCACATTTTCCAGGATCCTTTGGGCTGTTGTCGTGCTGGCAATTCTCGGCGGCGGAGGTTACTTTGTCTATGATAAATTTTTTGCGGTGACTACTCCGGTAGCTACGGCAGCGACCTTGTATACCACCACGGTCAAACAAGGTGATCTAACCTTGTATGCCAGCGGCACCGGGAACCTGGTCGCAGCGCAAGAAGCCAGTTTGGGCTTCGGAACTGAAGGCACAGTGAGCGCTGTCCATGTGGTTCTGGGGGATACGGTCTCAGAAGGGGATGTGTTAGCAGAATTGAATAGTGATGCTGCTCAAACTGCCTACGAAACCGCGAAGCGCACTTTGATGAACCTGCAATCTGATTCAGCCATTGCCACTGCGAAAGAAGCAGTAGCCACCGCGCAAACGAACATCACTGACGCGCTGTACACACTCACTTACCAGATCAGTCCACAGGTGTACCGGGCAGAAACTGCACTAGCCGCTGCCGAAGCCACCCTGGCACAGGCCCAGAAAGTTGCCTCTGAGACCCCGTCGGATGAAAACACCAAAGCAGTCACAGACGCAACCACCGCAGTGGAGAAAGCGCAGAAGACGCTGGTGAGTGCCCAGTACTACTATGAAAAGACCTATGTACCGCAGAATTTTACGGTAACAGAAACTGACCGGGCGACCCGCAAGACCACCAAGTATGTTGCCGCTCCATCTGATGCCGATATTACTTCCGCCCGAGCCCAGTATGACTTGGCTGTTGCCACTAAACAGGAAGCAGAATGGTACCTTGCAGCTTTACAAGGTGAAGAAATCCCAGATGAAGCAACCGGTTCCAGTCTGACCACATTCTTACAGGCGAAATTGGATCTGGAACAAGCGCAAGAAACCCTTGAATCCATGCAGATCATTGCTCCATTCGACGGCACCATCACTACCCTGGATATTTCACTGGGTGATAGCGTGGATACTGGCGCAGTAATTACCGTATCCGATGATAGCTCCGCCTTGCTCGATTTTTACCTGGATGAATCTGATTACGCCAATGTCGGAGTCGGCTATCCAGTGGAAGTCACCTTCGATGCAATCCCCGATAAAGTCTACGAGGGTGAAGTGACTGAAGTGGATCCAACCCTGAGTGATCAAAATGGTTCCAAGTTAGTTCATGGCACTGCCAAAATCACCTCAGTCTCCGAAGTCGCATCAGAAACATTGATGCTTGGGATGAACGCATCCGTAGATGTGATCGGCGGCCAGGCTGAGAATGCTATTCTGGTATCGGTTGATGCTCTACATGAGTATGAAGATGATCAGTACGGTGTATTTGTTCAAGAGAATGGCAGTTTAGTGTTCAAGACCGTGGAAGTCGGTATCATGGATACCTTCAATGCGGAGATCAAGTCCGGTTTGAATGTAGGAGATGTGGTTTCTACAGGTCTGGTGGAGTTGAACTGATGACCGATCAAACCATTATCGAAACGATTGATATCACCATGAAGTATGGGATGGGTGATGCGACCGTGAACGCGCTGGCGGGTATCAGTCTAAAGATCAACAAAGGCGAGTTCGTAGGCATCATGGGCCCATCCGGATCAGGGAAGAGCACCCTCATGCATATTCTGGGTTGCCTGCAACGCCCGTCTTCCGGGACCTATATTCTAGACGGCATGGATGTGAGCGGTTTGAGCAAAGCAGACCTGGCGATGATCCGCAACCAAAAACTCGGGTTTATCTTTCAGGCGTACAACCTGCTTCCCCGCACCACCGCTCTGAGGAATGTCATGCTGACCCTGGTGTACAACCGCCACACCCACTACACCTCCGCAGAAGGGGAAGAGCTGGCAAAAAAGATGCTCGATCTGGTCGGGTTATCAAACCGGATGAATCATCAACCGCATGAACTTTCAGGAGGTCAGCAGCAGCGGGTAGCAATCGCCAGAGCGCTCATCAATGAACCGGCCATGATCATCGCCGATGAACCGACCGGAAACCTGGATAAGAAATCGGGTGCTGAAGTGATGGCTTTACTGCATAAACTGCACGAACAAGGTTCAACCATTGTGATGGTGACGCATGATCAAAAGCTATCCAAACACACCCAGCGAACGATCGTACTGGAAGATGGATTGATCGATGATATTCAGGTAAATCCACCCTATGTGCCTGAGGTAGAAGAGGGCAGTTAAAATGAGAATTACAGAGTTACTAAAAATTGCAAGCGAAGCGTTACTAAAAAATAAGGTCAGGTCCCTGCTAACCATGCTGGGTATCATCATCGGCGTGGCTGCGGTGATCGTGATGATCTCCATCAGTGCCGGAACCGAAGCGACCATTACCGATCAAATCACCAGCCTGGGATCCAATCTGCTGTATGTCCGCCAAAACATGACTCAGGGTGGTTTCATGTCCATGCGGGATATGTCAAGTACAGCGCTGGTCTACGATGATGCCTGGGCGATTGCAGATTTATCCGGGGTGAAAGGCGTAGTTGTCGAACAGAGCTCCTCTGAAACCGTGAAGGGCGGCACAACCACGCTCGATTCAATCACCATTCAAGGCACCTCGCCAGATTTCCCCTCGGTGCGTGATATGGATCTTGCTTTAGGCAAATTCTTCACCATGGCTCAACTCGATAGTAATGCCAAAGTGGCAGTACTAGGCGCAACCATCGCAGAGGAGCTGTTCCCCAACGAAAACCCGATTGGACAGACAATCACCGTGGGGAATACACGGTTGGGTGTGATCGGGGTGATGGCTGAAAAAGGCACCACCAGCGGCACCGACTATGATTCGCTGGTTTTTATCCCGATTACAACTTTGTTCCAAAAGTTCACTTACGATCCATTTGCCAAAATCATGGGTGACCAGGTTCGGCAGGTAACCGTGGAACTGGAAGCGGACGCGGTTTCAGAATCAGTCCAACAACAAATTCTGATTTCACTGGCCAAGCGACATAGCGTTAGTCTGACTGATAACAAATACTCCATCTCGACCCAACAGGATATTATCTCAACCCGTGAGTCGACTACGGCTGCTTTCCGAACCCTGCTTTCATGGGTGGCTGGTGTTTCGCTAATCGTTGGTGGAATTGGCATCATGAACATCATGATGGTCTCGGTGACTGAACGTACCCGCGAAATTGGTTTGCGCCAATCCATCGGTGCTACACCAAATGATATCCGCCTGCAGTTCCTTTCAGAGGCGCTGTTGCTCAGTCTGATTGGTGGCTTGCTCGGGGTGTTGGGCGGGATCGGCGGTTCGTGGATTTATGGCTCGCTCAGCTCTATGCGGACTGTCATCGTTCCCAGCTCTATCCTCATTTCATTTGCATCTGCCGCTGCTGTAGGTATGTTCTTTGGATTTTATCCGGCTAATAAAGCCTCACAGTTGGATCCGATCGAAGCCTTACGCTATGAATAAATGCTGCCATAATGGAGATAATGCAATGAAAAAAATCATTTATATCCTTTTGCTTGGAACTTTCCTCCTCAGTTTGGCTGCATGCTCTGCCAGACAAACCCCGAATATGCCTACCGGGTCCGCCATTTCGACCAGCGATACTCAAACTGGACTGAATACACTCAACCTGTTGGCCATTGGTATCTTTAAACTAGATGGAACGGCGAATGATGTCACATCCGAACAGGCCAAACAGTTGGTTGTTTTATGGAAGGCGTACAATCAGGTTAAGAATAGTGATACATCATCACCAGAAGAGAAAGATGCGCTGGTAAAGCAGATAGAGAGTACTCTGACTACTGAACAATACACCGCCATCCAAAACCTGGAGCTTACTGCCCAGGATGCAACGAAGCTGATGCGGGAAAAGGGAATCAGCTCGAAAGCCGAACAGAGATCAAATTCGAGCAACTCTGCATCTTCTTCTGGAAGAGGTTCCGGCGGCCCGGCTGGTGGTTTCCCTGGTGGAGGGATGCCGGGTGGTGGACCCATGGATGGCGGAGGTATGCCCGGTGGCAACACCTTAGTGACTCCAGAGGCAGGGCAGGCTGGCGAGCGACCCGCCATGGGTGGTTTTGTCACTGAAAATATGACGCAGGCAATTATCGAAGCTTTGATCAAGATGTTAGAGGCAAAAGCAGCCTGAGAGTAAGTTTGATGAACTGGTAATCCATTGAATGGCGCGAAGGATTTTCGATCAATGGATTACCTACGTATATTTTTGTTTAGAAAGTGGCCAGCATGCCCAAAAAAATATTAGTAATTGATGATGAAGAACATTTGACCTCATTAGTTCAAGCATATCTGGTGAAGGATGGGTATCAGGCGATTGTCTCTCATGATGGTCAACAAGGCCTGGCTCTGGCGATAAAAGAGAACCCAGATCTCATCATTTTGGATGTGATGATGCCAATGATGGACGGATATGATTTCTTGCGTCAGTACCGGAAAGACAACCAAAACCCTGTCATTCTGCTCACTGCAAAGGTAGAAGAAGATGAACGTGTGATTGGCCTGGAACTTGGTGCGGATGATTACATTACCAAACCGTTTTATCCGCGTGAACTCATGGCACGGGTAAAAGCAGTCTTACGGCGTGAAAACAAGAAACAGATGTACAACAAAGTTTTTCATGTTGCAGATATTTTGTTAGACTACGAATTACACTCAGTCAAAGTAAATGATGATTATGTCAACCTGACGCCATCAGAATTTGAAATCTTAGCGGTTTTAATGTCTGTACCCGGCAAGGTTTTCACGCGGATGGACTTGTTGGATGCCATGCAAGGTGTTCGTTACGAGGGATATGAACGGACGATTGATCTACACATAAAAAACCTGCGTGCCAAACTGGAAAAAGTGAGTGAACAGGGCAATCGGTATATTGAAACAGTTTATGGTGTCGGTTACCGGTTTGTGCGAGGTTAAAAAAATGCTAAAGCGATCGATTTTACTCAAGATGATTTTTGCCTTCCTGTTTGTCAGTCTGATCACCGTAGCGTTGCTGGTGGTCAGTGCATCGTACAACACCGGGAGGGAATTTGATACCTATTTATTGGAAAAAGACCAAGAATCGATTGCCAATCATTTTGTAAAATACTACACCCAAAATGGCAACTGGCAGGATGTAGATGCTACCCTGGAGAATCTATATGCTGCCCTGAAAGTGACAGAAGGTGATGCGGAGCATCCTTCCTTTAGTCTGGCAGATGAAAAAGAAGAGGTGATTATTTCGGGCGGTTATTACAATACTGGTGACCTGCTGCTTCAAAACGATAAGAAAGATAGCCGGACTATCACTGTGGATGGGAAAGTAGTCGGATACCTGGTTTTACGTCGACCTATGCCGCGGCCAATTCCAGCGCCAAGTGGATTCATAGAGCGGGTCAATACCCGGCTGATGATAAGCGGCGTGGCTGCTTTATTGATTGCATTACTGCTTGGTGTCATTATTTCTCGGATCTTTACTCGTCCATTCGAGAACTGACGGAAGCTGCCCGTAAAGTAGCAAACGGAAAATTGGATCAGCAGGTTCAAGTGCGTTCCAGTGATGAGTTGGGTGAACTGACGGTTGTATTCAATGATATGACCGCGAAATTATCGCAGTTGATCGAATTCGCGCAAGCAAATGACGGCAGATATCGCCCATGAATTACGAACCCCGATCAGTGTGATCTTGGGGCATGCAGAAGGAATTCATGATGGGGTCTTGGAACCAAACGAGGAGACCATTGAGATCATTCGGCAGGAATCGATTCGGTTGGAGAAGTTGGTAAACGACCTGCGGGTATTGGCACTATCAGACGCCGGAGAGTCTAAAATTAGCTCCGCAGCCATCATCGCCGTCTCAACTACTTGAGACTGTTCACAATATATTTAAATACAAAGCCCTGGGGAAGGATATCAACCTGGTCATCGAGATCTCCGGATCAAATTTCTGATGTGATGATGGATCCAGATCGGATGATTCAGGTATTCAGCAACCTGGTCGAGAATAGCCTGCGAATTACCCCGCCAGGTGGAACGATTCGTTTGACTGCCAACGAGCTTGACCATCAGGTTGAAATGGTGGTAAGCGATACCGGACCGGGTTTGGCATCTGGTGATGAAGAGCGCATCTTTGACCGTTTGTATCGAACAGATCAATCCAGGCAGCGCGATAAAGGTGGTTCCGGATTGGGTCTGGCAATTGCCAGAACCCTTGTCGAACAGCAGGGTGGAAGAATTTGGGCAGAAAGCATTCCGGGGGTTGGAGCAAGCATGCATATATTACTGCCTGTCTATTCCCATCCAATTTAATCCTCTAAATTTCACAAATAGCTTCAATATTTAGAGAGTGGAAATTCTTCGTGTGTTCGCTATCGAAAAAAAAAGCTTTCCGCTACAATGAAGGCTGATTTGTTTCGGTTTGACAGAGAGTAATTGTCAAACTGCAGAGTGGGTGGTTGCATGGAGAAAATTCAGATCCTGTTAATTGAAGATGAACCCAGTGTCGCCGAGGTTGTTAGCCTCTACTTGCGCCGCGCTGAATATGGAGTCGTGACGGTTCGGGATGGCCGTGATGCTCTGGATGTATTGGATACTCAATTTCCCCAATTAGTAATCCTTGATTTGATGCTGCCCCATATTGATGGATGGGAAGTATTGCGCTGGATTCGAGCCCGCTCAACTGTGCCGATTATCGTCTTGACTGCTCGCAGAGAAGAGAGTGATCGTATCGCAGGGTTGGATCTGGGAGCAGATGATTACATTACTAAACCATTCAGCCCGCAAGAACTGGTCAGCCGGGTAAAAGCTGTCCTTCGCCGCGGAAGGATCGACTTGCCGGCCAACCAGATGCTGCCATTGATCTATGGTGATTTGCAAATTGATATTGGAGCGCCGAATTATCACCCGTAAAAAGCAAGAAATTGAGCTCACCCAGAAAGAATTTGAGCTGCTGCTTTTACTTACACGTCACCCCAAACAAGTATTTTCTCGTGATCAACTGTTGGATAAAGTGTGGGGCATCTCCGATTTTATTGACCCGGGTACGGTTACAGTTCATATGCGGCGACTGCGTGAAAAAATCGAAAACGATCCATCCAATCCACGGCACATCCTCACAATTTGGGGTGTTGGATATAAATTTGAACCATGAATAGACTCTTCCGCGACCAGATTGGCCGAAATTCCCTGCGCTTTTTGAGATTTACAATCGCAGTGATTGGCGATTCTTGAAATCTCACTGGCGTTATTCTTTTTCCTCCTCGATCCGCCCCTGATTGCATTTTCTTTTATGACGGTGGTCTTAAGCGTAACCGCAGTCATCAGTCTCATCATTGTGTATCTGGCATATCGATTGGGGTGGATTCAGCGTTCAAAGCGATTATTGGTCACCATGCTTTCAGGCTATGGGCTGACGATGTTTTTCGTCATCATGACCATTGGTTTGATTGCCAAGATCATGTTCATGAATGTTCAAGATGCGGTGTTGACCGGCATCTTGCTGTTGTTTGCCAGCGGCCTGGTGATGTCTTTTGGTTTCCTGCTTTCACAGACCCTCACGGATAGAATGGAAGAATTAACCCAGGCGGCCGATGAAATTGCGCAGGGGAACCTGGCAATGCGCGTTCCGGTTACCGGGAATGATGAACTGTCTCGCCTGGCAAACACCTTTAATGATATGGCGATCCAGCTGGATCACATGGATATCCGTCAGCGCGAGATGCGCAGAATCCGGAATGAATCGCTGGCGTGGATTGGGCATGATCTGCGGACACCGCTCACGTCGATTCGGGCGATTCTCGAAGCGCTGGCAGACAGGGTAGTGGAAGATCCGGATACCGTCCAGCGTTACCTGGCTACTGCTCAGAAAGATGTCCGATTCTTATCACAGCTGATTGATGATTTATTTGATATGTCGCAAATGGATGCAGGTGGGATGAAGCTGGATTGCCAGGATAATTTTCTTTCCGATCTGATCTCGGATACGATCGAAAGTTTTACGGAGCTTGCCTTTCAGCAGGGGATCATATTGGAAGGCAGCATCGAACCAGGCACAGATCCGGTTTATCTGGATGCAAAACTGATTGGCCGTGTTCTGGCAAATCTCACGAGCAACGCGCTGCGGCACACTCCGCCTGGTGGAACCGTCACCATCTCGGCTATTCGGGTGGGGAAGAAAGTGCAAGTTGAAGTGGTTGATAATGGTGACGGCATCAAGGCGGAAGATATTCCGTTTATCTTCGAAAGTTTTTTTAGGGGAGATAAGAGCCGTAATCGCCAAACTGGTGGAACCGGATTGGGATTGGCCATTTCACGGGGGATTGTTGAATTACATGGTGGCCAGATCCGCGCTGAAAGCTTGGAGGGGATTGGCACCCGAATGATCTTTTTGCTGCCAGACCGGGGAGCTTAGCGTCGGGGAGAATTTCCCTGCCAAGCACGGGCAGTCACTTCACCCTCTTGCGAAATACCTTCTCTGGTTAGCACTTTCCAAATGGTCAGGAAGATGATCCTAATATCCAGCCAAAACGACCAGTGATCCACATACCAAACATCCAGCTCAAACTTTTCTTCCCAGCTCAGCGCATTGCGTCCGTTGATCTGCGCCCAGCCAGTCAGACCGGGTAAAACATTGTGCCTGCGCATCTGGCGCTGATCATAAAGGGGAAGATACTCTTTTAATAGCGGCCTGGGTCCAACTGCCGACATTTTTCCAGTAAAAATACACCACAATTCGGGTAATTCATCTAAACTGGTGGAACGCAAGAATTTGCCAAAGCGAGTGATACGAGCAGAATCTTGCTCTACCCCGGTTTCGCCTGGTCGGGCTGGCCTCATGGATCGAAATTTGTAGATGTGAAAAAGTCGCCCCAAATAACCGGGTCTTTCTTGACTGAAAAAGACTGGCCAGCCAACATCCAGCCAGACCAGCAGACTGATGAGCAAGATTATTGGAGATAAGATCAGCAATAGCAGCAGGCTGGCGATGATATCAAACCAGCGCTTTAGCATTGGAATACCTGGTTTTGGTTCCGGTTGTGTAGTCATTTAGGGTATCAGAAATCCACTGGTGAGGTCAGTAATCACCCGGTTGAACCATTGAGCTTGCCTTCGGTCACCAGTCCTGTATCGATAGGTTGGATGGTCATGGATCACTGGGTAGTTCCGGCCGGGTTTTGAGCTAATACATCCTGCCAGGCGGATTGAATTGCCTGGTCATACTTTGTCTGGATGACTGCAAGCCAGGCAGGTTCAAGACCGGCAGGTACGGTTGTGCTGGAAATGAGTTTGACACCGTACTGTGCCATATAAAGCAACAATTCAGGCGATAGCGACGCAGGATCAACATATGCTGTTTTCACTTGTTTTGACAAAAATGAATCTATCACCGGCTGCCATTCGGTCTGTGCGCTGCCAGCATTGACTTCAACCGCAAGAGGATAATCTTCGTACGGTGGATACACCGGGTTACATAAACCACAAAACATTACCCCCCCGTTAATAAACCCTTCCGCGCGCTTTTTGCCATCTTCAGAGGATGCGGCAGTCACAATCCCGATGCGCGATTCGTCCGTGAGGGTAGCTGCCATATATCCGGCCAGGTATGCTTCCCACTCCGGGTGGAGACCGTCCGGTTGGATGGCGTAGGTTTTCGGACCCACCGGTCGGATTGGGATCCCTACCGGGATAAAGCTGATTTGCGGGTAAGTGGAGACCATCTCTGCCAGGCCAGGGTCGGGCGGTAGAACGATTACCAGCTTTACCTCGGGAGATCGGTTCTGAAGATCTTGCGCATGTGATGGAGGGAAATTGCTCCAGAATCAATCCGGACTGGTCAGCCTGGTTTTGGATGAATGTGATCTGATCTGATGGAAGAATTGATCCATTCACCAGCCAGACTTTATTCGCCGCTGGAATGGGAGTGGAAGTTGCGGGCAAGTCGGTAGGAGCGAGTGTGATTTGCAAAGAGGTAGGTGTAACTTCAGCTCCGGTACTTTTGCATGCGTTCAGAAACAGGAGCGAGCCTGCCAGGGTGATGAGAAGGAGAAGAGATCGTTTGATAGACATATATCCCTAAAAGATAAAAAACTTGCCTGTATTATAATAGCCTTAATCCAGTCAGAGCAGATACCATTGTGTTTCTCATTTGATACTCGGGTATTAGAAACAAGATTTAAGCGAATAGTTCGAATAAAATGAATTTTTCAAGTGAACCTATCCCAGATTCAGAAAACCAACCTTCATTTCGCAACCGGCGGAAGCGATCGTTTCTTCCCTGATTATTCTGACAATTCCAGAATTGATTTCATAACCCAACTAGCTCATCGGGTAGAACCCACCTTCGATTTCTTCCTGTTTTCACTTCTTGCAGGCGCGGTGTTTAGCCTGGGGTATCTGATTAAATGCACCGGCATTCTTGGTCATTGGAGCTTTACTGGTTCCTTTTATGGCTCCAGTGATCGGATTATCACTTTCAGCAGCAATCGGATCATTCCGGTTTTTCATCGTTTCATTTGCAGGCCTCCTGGTAGGTATTTTCTTGATATTCATGACCGGTTTGGTTGGCGGACTTGCTAGTCCATTATTCCCAGCCAACCCGGTAACTTCACCTGAGAACGGCACTGCTTATCCACTGGGATTTGTTTGCAGCCTATCTGTTCGGAGTGGGTCTAACCACCCTCTCATTGATCAAAAGTGAACAAACTCCGGTACTACCTTCCGCGATGCTTTCATACGCACTGCTTACACAAGTTAGCCTGGTGGGTTTCGCAGTTGGCCAGGGAAGTATCGAACTAGCTCTCCAAACAGTAGCGCAAGTAGGTTGGTACTTGCTCGCTGGGTTAGTGATCGGGGCTGTGATCTTCTGGGGTTTTGCATTCAAACCCGGGCATCCAATCCCCTACCTGATGGTTCTTCTCGGATTTGTGGGAGTGGTTGGAGCAGGATGGATATTCTTTAAACCCGACCAATTCCAATTCTTGCCAACTGATTTCTCGTGGCTAGCATCCGTAGGAAAAACCGAAACTAGATCAGTTCCCGTGGAAACGCCCACAGCTCAGACAACATTTACGGAAACACTCTGGCCAACCAGTACACCTTCGCTCACTGCCAGCCAGACACCTTCAGTTACCGCGTTCGCCACCCGTACACCGACTGGAAACCTTCCACATCGCACGGAATTCGTGTGGGCTATGATGGCTGCAGACGGACAATCTGGCGCGAGAATCAGAGAGCACCCATCCTTTGACGGAAAAGTGATCCGGATTGTGGATAACGCACTCCTGGTCAAACTCTTGCCCGGTGAAGAATATCGCGACAAAGTGTGGTGGTCAAAAGTCAAATTGATTGATGGTACAATAGGCTGGATGGTACGATCTGTCCTCATCTACAACCACGCCGGTGCCCACAGAGAACATAACCCCGACCCCGTGAGTCAGTACCAGGAGCACGCAATTTATGACGATCCATTTTGGTACTGACGGATGGCGTGCCGTTATCTCTGATACCTTCACATTCACTAATCTCCGCCAGCTAACCCAGGCAATATCAGACGCAGTTGCATCTGACCACTGGATTAATGGATGCTGCCCGGATCACACCCCCGATCCAAACACCATGGTGATTGGTTTCGACACCCGTTTCCTTTCTGACCGGTACGCGCAGGAAGCAGCCAGCGTGCTGGCCGCCAATGGTTTCACCGTTTATCTGGCGCAATCCGATGCGCCTACCCCGGCGATCTCATACGCTGTATTAAATCAGCATGCCATTGGCGGGATGATGATCACCGCCAGCCACAACGCTCCACGCTACAACGGGGTCAAATTGAAAGCCGCCTATGGCGGTTCAGCCCTACCGGAACAGTGCCGGCGGGTGGAAATCTACCTGAGTGATAATGAAGAGCGCAGCCGCGGTCCGAACCTGATGGATTTCGATCTGGCTCGCAAAGAAGGCTCTGATCCAACGGTTCAACCCCAACCTGGCCTACAATGAACAACTTCGCAAGCTGATTGATTTCGATGTAATCGCCGAAAACCCGCAGCGTTTGGTGGTCGATTCGATGTACGGCTCTGGCCGGGGTGTAATCAAGAGCATTTTGCAGGGCACTGGCTGTGAAGTAACCGAAATTCGCGGTGAAATGAACCCCGGATTTGGCGGCGTACATCCGGAACCGATCAGTCGCTATCTGGGCGCCCTGGCAGGCGCGATCTCGATGGGCATGGGCAGTTTTGGTCTGGCCACCGATGGAGATGCAGACCGGATTGGTGCGATGGATGAACGCGGCAATTTTGTTGATCCACACAAGATTATGGCGCTCGCCCTGCGTTATCTGGTAGAAAAACGCGGTTGGACCGGATCGGTCGTACGCACAGTATCCACGACCCGCATGATTGACCGATTGGCAGACCGGTACGGATTAACCTGCCACGAGACCCCGGTTGGGTTTAACCATATTGCCGATTACATGATGAAAGAAGATGTGTTGATCGGCGGGGAAGAATCTGGCGGAATCTCTTTCAAAGGCCACATTCCTGAAGGGGATGGCGTGTTGATGGGATTGCTTTTACTGGAAATCGTCGCCGAATCGAAAAAATCGTTGTTCGAATTGGTAGAAGACTTACTGAATGATGTTGGCCCGGCGTTTTATGAGCGCACCGATTTGCGCTTGAAACACCCGGTTGCGAAAGAATCGATTGTAAAGAAACTGACCAAAGAAGCGCCATCCGAAATTGGCGGTCAAAAAATTGCTGAGATTCTTTCTACCGATGGGATCAAGTATGTGATGGCAGATGATTCATGGCTGCTGATCCGTCCTTCCGGTACCGAAGCGGTGCTGAGGGTATATGCCGAAGGCCGCAGCCAACAGATGGTGAAGGATCTTCTGGAGTTTGGCGGTACCTTCGCCGCGAGTATTGTGTAATAGAGTTATTGTGGTTTATTGAATTTGCGTAGGTTGGGTAGAGCGATCCTGTCCCGTTCTTAGGGGGTTGCGAAACCCAACTTATTTATATTATTTGGCAAAATTCATGCCGTAGCATAGATAAAATGATACAATATTGCGAATATTCCCAATCCCAAAAAATAGTAAATTGGTTCTATCCTAGAATTCGAAATTAAGTTTTTGTTTATTGCAGAATTTTGAAGAGGAGCTTTTTTCGATGGAAGACACACCTGAATATAAGAACTGTCCCTTTTGTGGAGAACAAATCTTGGCAGTCGCACGCAAATGTAAGCATTGCGGCGAATTCCTTGATAAGTCACCTGAAAGCAATCCACCTTCACCAGATAAACCAAAAGTAATCGTCCAAAACAAAGAAGGTCTGTTTCTAAAAACAATGAATTTGGGTTGCGGTATTGTTATAGGCATTGTCGTTTTAATTGTTGTAATCGGTGTATTAATCGGTCTTGGAAAATCAAAAGGTGGATTTACTCCGTCTTTTGGTTCATTTGGCTCATCCAGTTCAGGATCACAGCAGTCTGGATCAAGCAATTCCGGTCAGGTGATCAAACCTACCAAAGCTGAAGTTTTTGATTGTAATGACCAGGGATATTTGGCTGGAGAAAATGGATGGGATCGCTATCGATTTCAGGTGAATGAAGTTAAGGAATTGACTATTCCAGGTACGATATCAATCAGTAAGAACTACGATGAAGAAGCGGATTTTGATCTTCGGGTCAAAAAGGGAACTGTAATCAAAATTTACGGCAAAAAAGGCACAACCTACGAATTTCGAGAAAAGAATTATGATCAAGGACGATGGGGTGCATTCTATCTCAAAGCACCATCAACACGTTATGATATTGAAGCCGAAAATTATGAATTGCAAAATTCCAATGGTGTAATTGGAGAGACAGTCATCAAATGTGATACCCCTTATTATTTATATGTCGTCTATCTTGACCATGACACAGAAATCATAGTCACGGAAAAATAAGCAGAATTGAAATACTTGGTAAATACTAAGCCGGCATACAGATCCTACCAAGGTGTGTGCCGGTTTTACATAAAATTATCTGGGTAATGAGACTTGTCGCCTGTCATCGGGCGGGATTAATCCCGCCCCTACAGACCCTTAAACCAAAAGGACGGTTGCTCAAGACCGTCCTTTGGTATAGGGAGAATAAATTGGGATGATGACTTATCTGCTACGAGCCAGGCGAGCCTGACGGGTAACGATGATTGCAACGATGCACAGTAATCCCAGGCCAACCATGGATGGAATTCCAACCTCGTCGGCGAACCCGGTTGTGGGTAGTGCAGTGGCGGTGGCGGCAGCATCAAATGCGGCGGGATCGACAGTAGCGGTAGTGGAGCTATCATCCGGTTTGATTCCGGATGCCTGGGTCAAAAGAGCAGAAACCGTAGCGGTCATTGCCTGGTTTTCGTCCAGGGGCGTTCCATCAGCGGCTGCAACTACAGTTGTTTCTGATTCCACATCCACCGATTTTGGTTCCGGGGTTGCGGTGGGTTCAGGGGCGCTGGTCGGTTCCAGGGTAGCTGTGGGTTCTGGCGTATCGGTCGGAGCAACTGCGGTCATGGCAGCTGAAGTGGCGGCCATCACGGTAGCAGTGTTCTGGGCATTTACTTGAATGGCCAGGTTTTGTTTGGCGGCATTCTGTCCGGGTAGAATCAGCATGGCATAGGCAGCCGCAGCAATGAGGGCGAGTAAAATCACCGCGCCTAAAACACCAACAATAATCATAAACGTTTTATTGTTCTGTGGTTTCTGCGGTGGTTCTTGTTCGTAATTTGAAAAGTCTAAATCGGTCATATTAACCTCTCTCCCATCCAGGTGTTACGCAATTACATCCAGGTTGACTAATGGAACTACTGTCTGGTCGCCATTTTCGAGATTGATTACCGCGGATGGCACCCGCAGTCCATTGAGCATAATTGATTGCTCTGATCTTAGTGCAATAAGCTTGCCAGTTTCTCCAGCCATCGGATTTCTGACGATCCGAACCGATTGGCCTGGTGAGAATATGGTCGAAGATTGGGCAACATCCACCCCTTCACCTGCAGGCAGTGGAATGACCACCTCCGGACGCGAGTTGGTGAACCGATCCCAATTACTGGCATTCACAGATACCATTCGCTTTTCATTCGCAACTAATATTCTGTAGGCATTGGAATTCATTGTGATCTTGCCAAAACCATCCAGCACCAAGATTGGGTATTTGAATTGCCCGGCTAAAGGAACCAAATTCGCTGATAGGCTGGCAACGATTAATCCGCGTACAGATGCCTGTTGGATCGCTTTGAGCGTCTCTGGGCGGGTGACATGTCCTGCCAGCAGAATCATGTCGTGCATGCTGATATCGACCATTTCTGGCAGTAATTCATCTTTTGGCGAAGAGTGTTGCCAGCACCAGATTTCCCTGATCGATACAACCATTTCCCCAAACACCCTGAATGAGTGCACCATGACTTTCGATCACAGCGCCTTTATCGGCAATGACATTTTTTACAATTCCATCCAAACCGGCTTGCAAGAGGAAGGGAGTGGGCTCCAATTCAAATAAAATCTGACCCTGGCTGTAATAAATCACCCGTCCAGCCTGGGGAGCGCGCACCACGCGGGGAATGAGGCCAACGGGGCCGGCGATAATGTCTCCTTCGCCAATCACCTGGTTGGGAGTCACCCGCAAGGTCGGTTCAACCTGCGCGGGGGAGGTACCCAACATACCTGAGACGTCCAACAAGACATGCGTCTGGTTTAATCTCGCTTCAGCGATTACATCGGTTGCGCTGACTTTTTGTCCGGTATGAACCAGGACCCGACCGGGTACAGGAAGTACCCTTTCGCGACGAATTTTTGTGAGTGGTAAAAAGTGAGTGACGGGTGCAAACATATGGGTCTCTATGGAGACCTTATGATGCAAGAACTATACCGCGCGTTAAAACAGCAGAGCGGAGAAAAGGTTCATCTCCGCTCTGAAATGGATATGGAAAGGACAGCTTACGGTTTTACATATACGATGTAATCGTACACCAGGCTGCCTTTAGGGTAGGCGGCAGATCCGTCATTAATACCCTTGGTCAAAGTGATGGTGGTTTTGAGGTGGTTTTCACCCGCCTGCCAATTGGTTAGTTGATATGCCATCAACTGACACTGGGTATCTCCATTAGGATAGGTGAGCACTAATTGGTTGGTCTTATCCAAAACGGTATCTCCCAGTTGAAAATCCACTTTCATGGCAGCCAAATTATTGGCGAGGGTTTTCTCATCAGCAGCGCACCAACCGTATGCCCACAGAAGAGGCTCGGATTCTTTCAAAGCGATTGTGTATGTATAAGTTTGGCCAATTTCATTTGGATTGTCGTATTGCTCGTTGGCGAGTTGTTCTAAAAATGCAGCCGCTGAGTTCTGAATAGCCGTTTTAGTCTCATCCTGGCTGGTGGTAATGGGTGCTTTCGCAGGAACCAGGCCAGCCCCGGCAGGTTCGAGAACGGCTTTCTCGGCTGCCCGCAGAACGAAGTCATCCCCGGAGAGCAAGTTTTCAGCATTCACGGGTACTTGCTGGGTGAGCTGAACACCTTGTCCTTCCAGGAAGATGGATCCGTCAGGCATGGTGAAGCGCCCGGTGGGTACCTGAAGCGCAATACCTTCTGGCAGGCTGAATTGTCCGCGAGCCACTTCTGCTTCTACACCGGCGCTGGGTGTCGTCCCCATGACCATCATGCCGGGAACCTGACTCAGTCCGTAGGCATCGATCTCGCAGGCGCTGGCGCAAGCCATACCGACCAGCAGCGCCATCTTATCAAAGGCATATTGATTTGTGTACGGGCGTACTTTTTCGCGCGGGCCATCTGGCTCAAACTTGCCGGATGTATCGCTGTAATATTCCAATTGCCCCAGAGGAATATCTTCCTGACTGAAGAATCCGGCAAACCCGAGCGGAGCACCGCCCGAATTCTGGCGCATATCAATGATGATGCCGGGCACCTCATTCGCGGTGAAGGTGTCTAATGCACGTTTGAACAACCGGTAAACCAGGTTTAAATCATCATAATTTGAATTGACCTTGACATAGCCTACCCCCGAATCCAGGATGGAAAATTCAACTGGCAGAGCATTTGGATCCTGTCCACGGTACACGGAAGTGAAGGAGTAGCTACTGTATTCTGAAACAGATTTGACCGTGGCTTTGGCTTGTTTTCCGCCTGGATTTGTGTACTCAAAGATGGCTTCAACGCCGACTGGTGCACGTAGTAGATAGCGCGCTTGTTGATAGATTTCTGAGAAGTCCGTTGAAAATGGCGCCGAAAGAGGTTGCACCGCTTTGATGGCATCCAGGATCGGCAGTCCATTCATCGTAGAAATGATCGCGCCAATTTGGATACCTGCCGCTTCAGCCAGTCCGCCGGGTGTGAGGAAGGTTACCATCACAGAGTTGTCGTCCAAAATCCGAACAGCCATCCCGTATCCACTGGAGACAGTTTCTTGGAAGATTTCATCTTCAATATTCCCACCGCTCAATCCGACGTGACCATCTTTGAAAGCCCAGGTGTAATCTCGCAGTGCAAGGTAAAAGGCTTTGGGGTCTTTATTTGCTTCTGCTTCTTTTACCCGGGGCGCAAGATCAGCATACAGGGCATCCCAATCAGGCGCTTTGCCGGCGACGCCATTGAACGCGTACTCATTTTTGATGACATTGAACATCTTGTCGAAGGCGACAGTATAAGAATCAGCGGAGTAGTCTTTCAAAGCCAGGTCAGTGGGTTCATACAGGGTCGCTTTTTGTTTTGCATCTCTTGAGACAGTAAATGGTCTTCTGATCCAGATCCACCATCGAATATCCGGATTGAATCGGCGCCACCGGGTCGTCCTTGGTGAAGAGCATGCCATCAGCCCCAAAGTCGGTGGGGAATTGCTGGTTGGCATCTGGCGCCCAGACGAGAATTTTTCCGCCGGTAATTTCATCATTGTTTTCGCTGTCGGTAGTTACTGAAGCCAGGTAGTTTGGCCAGCCGTAGGTGGGATCATTCCCTTCCGAGTATGGACCATCGGCGTAGTTCGGCCAGTAGGAGGCAGCGAATATCTGTACACCGGTATCGGATTTTGCCATTATTGTCCACATCGCTCAAGGTTCCACGAGGTTGCATGGGTAGATCTATACTGAATGTCCCAGCGTTTTTCTCGTAATCCACATCCATGAAACCCAATACCTGCGATTCGGTTGGGGTGACCCATTCCTTATCCCGCAGAACAAAACCATGCAGGTCTGCCAGAGCGACTGCCTGCTCCACATAATATGTTTCCAGAACAAAATCATTGGTGTATGAGAAATCGCCCGTGATCTGGACTGGTTGGGTGCTTACCTCGGTCTGTAATCGATACCTGTGGTTCAGCAGTTGGTTGGACCGATTGAGTGGTTGGTAATTTTGCAGGCGTACAAGCCTGGATAATCAGCACCAGAATGATGCTGATACTTGCGATTAAGGGTCTGTTATTTGGCATAGTTCCTCCTGAAAAAGCTCTATGATAATTTCGATGGTGTCATTATAGCGAGTCTGGAAGATGATGGCAAAAAGAAGGATGATACAGAGAAAGAAAATGGACCTGTTGTGGATTGTTTGGAATTGCAGATTTAATGTAAGCCTGGACGTATAAAAAGCAGGTTATCGGTTTCTAACCGATAACCTGCTGCATTGATCGGACACTGATTAGGAAGCTGTTGAATCAGCAGCTTCTGTAGAGTGGAGCGATTTTCCTTTCCAAAAACGGTTGGTGTTCAGCTTTTTCCCCAGCCAGACCAGGCCAAGCATAATCGGCACTTCCCAGAATAACCCCATGGTTGTGCCCAGCGCAGCCATAGAGCCGACCCCGTACATGGAGACAGCCGCAGCAATGGCGATTTCAAAATGGCTGGAAGAACCAATCAGGACCGTAATGATCCCTTCTTTGTATCCTAATCCAAATAATCGGGTGGTGATCAGGTTGTAGGCGACCACAATCACAAAACCTAAAAGTAATGGAATGGAAACCAGGAGCAGCAGGTCAAAGTGATTTAATAAAACCTGCCCATTCAGTGAAAAAAGGATAACCAGAGTCATTAACAGAGCACCAGTAGCAACTTTACCAATGATGGGACGATAGACTTTGTGGAACCAGGTCTCCCCGCGGGTGGAGATAATCAACCGTTTAGTGATGATTCCCAGGATGAGCGGAATGCCAATAAAAACCAATGCAGAGGTAACTAATGCCCAGCGATCGATGGGTATATTTTGGATGCCCGTGATCAAGCTGACGATTGGGACATACAGGAACATAATGGTGATCGTGTTCAGGCTTGTGATGATCACGTTTTGTTCCTGGTTGCCCGCCGCCAGGCGACCCCAGACGAGCACCATCGCAGTGCAAGGGCTGGATCCGAGCAGGATCACCGCCACCATTAACTGGTCCTGTCCTTTCAGGAAGAGGTTCGCAAGCACAGCAGCTACGATTGGCGCAATGATCCAGTTAGAGACCAGGGTCAAGATGATCGGTTTTGGATTTTTTCCCAGGTTTTTCAATTCAGAAACTTGAAGGTTGAGCAGTGCAGGATACATCATCAGGAATAAGCAGATGCCGATCGGAATGGATATTCCGCGATAATTCCACGAGTTGATTGTCTCTCCAATGCCGGGAATAGTCTGGGATAAGAGCAGCCCCAAACCCATACAAAGCGCTACCCATAACGCCAGATACTTTTCAAATTTACTCATCCAGGACCTCCTTCAATTCCAACCCGCTTCAGCTGATTGAATATTGGCAAATATTTTCCATAAATCAAATTTCGCAAAAACAACATATTCAAATATAAGAATATATTACATTGAGATTTTACCATAGTCATCCTACATGGATAAATTCCCCAAAATCCCACCTTAAGGGAAGCGGGTATGATCAATGATAGACGGGATGGATGGAACGTTTACTATAGAGTTGCAGATCCGAGAATATTTGTCGGACTTGAAGCGATCCGAAAGCTGACCTCTGACCCGCAACTTACTATGCCGCAAAATATTGTCTGCCCATGTCCACATTGCAAGAAAAATAATTTAGTGTAGGAGAGAAAATGTTAAAAATCAAAGTGCTTGGTTCGGGTTGTGCAAATTGCAAGAAATTGGAAGCCGTTACTCGGAAAGTTATTAAATCCCTAGCTATTGAAGCAGAAATTGAAAAGGTGACCGATTATTCAGAAATAATGAAATATCCAATTCTATCTACACCCGGATTGGTCATTAACGAAAAACTGGTTTCTGCCGGTCGAATACCCAGTGATAAAGAAATTGTCGATTGGCTAACAGCCTAATTTTTTGAGGGTGGAGCTTTCTTTAAGTCCACCCTTCTTTTTAGCATATAGATATTCATAATTCTGAATATTATAAGGCGGTTCTATGAATCGGATTTTTCACCTTACTACACCGCAACCCCGGGCGAGACTAATCTTTTTTCTTGGGGTAATTACCGCGGCGTGGTTCTTTATTTACAACATCTTACAACCTCTCGCTAATTGGATTACTTATTCGATGATCCGTTTGCCCAAAGAATCACGTTTGGGAGAATCGATTGCATTTTTCTTATATGATGTACCAAAGATCTTACTGCTACTATCTGGCATGATCTTTTTGATTTCCATCCTTCGCACTTTCTTCAGCCCAGAACGAACACGTGCCATGTTAGGTGGTAAACGGGAGGGTGTGGGGAATGTGCTAGCTGCTTTGTTGGGGATTGTGACACCATTCTGTTCTTGTTCAGCAGTGCCATTGTTTATAGGATTTATTGAAAGCGGAATCCCATTAGGTGTTACGTTCTCTTTCTTGATTGCTGCCCCAACTATTAATGAGGTGGCTATCGTAATGTTGTTTGGGCTCTTTGGCTGGAAAGTGGCTGGGCTTTATATTATTTCGGGTTTGATAATTGCGATTATTTCCGGGATTATCATCGGTAGGATGAATTTAGAACGGTATGTTGAAGATTTTGTTTGGAAAATGCAGGCATCAGGATCAATCGAGGGGGAGCAACTAAGCTGGAATGATCGAATACACCGCGCCTGGGATTCTGTCAAAGAAATCGTCGGAAAGGTATGGTTGTATGTAGTTGTAGGTATTGCAATTGGAGCTGTAATTCATGGCTACATGCCAGAAGCCGCCTTAGTAGGGATCATGGGGAAACAAGCTTGGTGGTCAGTTCCTGCGGCTGTTTTATTAGGTATTCCCCTCTATTCCAATGCAGCTGGGGTTATTCCAATCGTCAGTGCGTTAATGGAAAAAGGTGCTTCGCTTGGAACAGTACTGGCATTTATGATGTCTGTTGTTGGTTTGAGCCTGCCTGAGACAATAATTCTACGGCGGGTTTTGAAACCCCAGCTCATCGCTGTTTTTATTGGAACCGTGGGTTTGGCAATTATTATTACGGGTTATCTATTCAATCTAGTTTTGTAAGAATGGGAGGGCCAGATGTCAGACTGTTGTAGTTCAAAAGAAAATTCGAATTCTTGCTGTGGTGAAGCAACCGGTCCCCGTTTGGTGTTTGCTTGCTCAGGGGGGGCAAATGTAGGGCAGATTGCCAATTCAGCAGCTATGGAACTGGATAAACGGAAAAAAGGAAGGATGTATTGTCTGGTTGGTGTGGCAGCACATATTGGGGGTATGGTTAACTCGGCAAAATCAGCCAGCGGAATTATTGCAATTGATGGATGTCAGACAGCCTGCGCAAAAGCTGCCCTTGAACACTTACATTTACCAAATTTTCAACACGTTGTGGTTACTGATCTTGGGATCGAGAAGAACCATAGGTACGAATGGACAAATGAGCAAGTTGAAGTAGTGGTTAATGTTGTAATAAATTCATGAGTTCAGAACTCCTCTTCCTCGATGAAAAAAATGGAGAAAAAATGGATAATAAAACCGTTTTAGACAAAGCCTTGGAGTTTCATGGCCACCGATGTTGGGCCAGTGTAGCTGGCGTTCGCGTTGGGCTGGCTGCTCTTGCAAAGCTAGGCGTCAAGCGCTCCGGTGGAACCCAGCTTTTTGGGATCGTTGAAATTGGCGATGAGCACGGCGGAATGTGCTTTGGTGACGGTGTGCAGTACTCACCGGCTGCACTTTTGGTAAGGGAAATATCCGCAAGAATCCTTTTGGCAAGCTTGGCTTCACCCTGATCGAGAAAGACACCAATCGTGCAGTACGGGTGGTTTTCACCAGTAAGTTACAAAAGCAAATCGCTGCATCCGCTTTTATGCTGCAACGTGCTGCTGGCATTTCACCGGATGAAATCCCATTGGAGGATCAAATGGAGTTGGTAGAACTGGTCTGGAACGCTCCGGCCGAGGAAGTACTGAAAGTCGGCGAGGTATTTGAATACCCGGGCAAGTGGATTTCGGAAGTGATGGGGTTTCGAACCTGCGATCGCTGTGGTGAATTGACCGCCCTTGCTTATTTGCGCGTGGATGGCTCCCAGTACGTCTGCATCCCTTGCTCTGGTTACGACCGGTAAACGGAGTCGGTATGGCGATTGCAATTTACCTGGTCAGCGCTGTTCTTGTGTTTGTCTTTTCTGGCTTGCTAGCCATGGCTGGTCTGGGAGCTGCTTTCCTGTTCGTTCCGCTGTTCTATTACCTGGGCGTTCCTCTAGCCGAGGCGACCCCCACCGCTTTACTACTCAACGTGGTCAGCCTGTTGTTTGCTACCATCAATTACTGGCGTGGCAAGCTGATCAACTGGCGGGTAGGGGTTCCTGTGCTGATCACAGCGGTCGTGCTTTCCCCTATTGGTGCACTACTAACCCCTCATGTGGAAAAAAACATCCTCTTGGCTTTGTTCGCTGCTTTCCTTGTTTTTGCAGGCTTTATGATGCTCTTTTATAAGGCTAAAAAACGCGAACACGAGCTTAGTCGTCGTATCGAGGTAACAGCCGGGGCTGGGGTAGGAAGTGTTGCAGGTTTTCTGGGCGGATTACTGGGCGTAGGTGGCGGTAACTTCATCCTGCCGGTGCTCAACTGGCTGGGTTTGGACGCCAAAGTGGCTGTCGGAACCACCGCTCTGGTGGTTGTATTTTCATCTTTGTCTGGGTTTTTAGCACATGCAAGCATTAGCGGCCTGGACCCTCTTTTTGTGGGCATAATGGCGGTTATGGCAGCGGGTGGATCGATCATTGGATCGCAATTGATGAAGACCAGGGTCTCCAGCAGTCAGTTGCAGAAGATCATCGGCGTGTTATTGTTCGTCATCGCTGCCAAGATGATTTTCGATTTGGTCAAATGAGGAGAAATAAAAATGGATCGAAATGATGAGTTGTACAAAGCTGGATTATTGTTACATGGTCACAAATGCCCGGCAATGCCGATGGGCTTGCGCGCGGGACAGGCTGCCCTTCAGGCTTTAGGCGTTGAACGGGCGATGGATGGGCAGCTCACTGCCCTGGTAGAGATTGACAGCGACCACTGCGCTACATGTTACGCTGATGGGGTTATGATGGCCACTGGATGTACCTTTGGCAAGGGCAACATTCGCAAGTTGGGGTATGGAAAATTTGTGTTGACAGTGATTGACAATAAATCTGGACGCAGTGTGCGTGTGGCCACCCGCAATGAGGTCATCAAACGCAATCAAGAATCCGAGTTCATCCAGTTTCGCAAGAAGGGCGTTCCCGCTTCAAAGATTGCTGAAGAATTGATTGACCCTGCTGTTGATTTTATCCTGGCAGAAGTCAGATGAGAACCTCTTTAAAATTGATCCGGTTCAAGAAATCAAAATAACCCCGGGACGCCCACACGATTTTAACACGCATATTTGTGAGGAATGCGGCGAGGTGATGGTCGAGCGATATGCCCGCATGAAGAACGGGAAATTGGTCTGTATACCCTGTGCTGAGAAATTGTAAAATTCTCCACCTATCATCTTACAAAGTATTTAATTAAAATTGCCTTTCAATTTATCTAATTGGAAGGCAATCATTATTCTATTAATTTTCTTTGAGATAAGGGATGATTTGTCTTCGGATTAGGTCGCGAGTAATCCGAAAAGCTTTCATGATTTCCTCATCAGAACCAGTAGTTTTTGCTGGATCCGAAAAACCAATATGAACTTTATTCCCTTTTCCTAACCATATCGGACAGTTTTCTGCTGCATCGTCACAGACTGTGATTAATAGATCGAATACAAGGTTCCGAAATTCGTCTGTAGACTTTGACCTTCCTTCATGTTTAATCCCAATTTCTTCTAATACTCTTATTGCCATCGGATGTACATATCCTGCAGGCTGAGTTCCCGCACTAAATGCCTGCCAGGTTTCTCCAAGATCATGGTTTACAATGGCTTCTGCCATCTGACTGCGAGCAGAATTTCCAGTGCATAGAAACAATATTGTTTTCTTATTCATAAGGTAATTGTAATGGAAAGAAAACCGAGTTTGTTGTTTGTGTAAAATGGATATTAGTCCCAAAGAGACAATTTAAATCGAATATGGAAATAATAATAACAATTGAAAAATTTGCTTGATTTTGTACTATAATATTAGTAAATACAAATTATCGAGGAGACTCATGCCAGTCAAAACTGTAAGCGTCGATGCCATCCAGGTGGATGGATTCAAAATTGAGACCCGTTCCCGCCAACACATCGCAATCGTTGACCAACCTGTTAGCGGTGGAGGAGTGGATGCAGGTCCTTCCCCATTAGAGTACCTGTTTGTTTCACTGGGTGGATGTATCGTAACCATTGGGAATATCGTAGCCAAACAACGCCGCCTTCCTGTGCGTAAAATTGAAGTCCATGTTGAAGGTGAGTTGGATACTGATGTGTTGATGGGCAAACATACGGATTGCCGGGCTGGATTTTCTGAAATCAGAGTCTCCGTCAAAGTAGATGGTGATTTAACCCGGGAAGAAAAAGAACAATTCATTCATGATGTAGATGCCAGATGTCCAATTTCGGACAACATTTTCAACACCAGTCAGATCAAATTTTCTGTGGAGTAATCCTATGAATCCTTCCAACCTTGAGACAAACGAACAGGCACCCACTGAAATCCAGGTTGGGCATAGGATCAGAGAAGTTCGCAATAAAAAAGGATTCTCTCTGCGAACTCTTGCAGAACGGAGCGGGTTAAACATCAATACCCTTAGCCTGGTAGAAAATGGGAAATCCTCTCCATCTGTCAGTACCTTACAACAGTTAGCCAGAGCTCTGAATGTTTCCATAGTAGATTTTTTTGAAACTGATCAGGTGCAAAAGCAAATTGTTTTTACACCAGCCAACCAACGCCCCGGAAGTCACTTTGGGAGCACCTTAATGGAGAACCTGGGGGAGGGGCTCTCTGGGGATGCGGTCCAGCCATTCATCATCAACCTGCCTCCAGGTAGAGGGAGCGGGGATCAGCCTATCGTGCATACCGGGCATGAATTTGTCTTCTGCCTGGAGGGAGCGATCCATTACCGTATCCAGGGTGAAGACTATTACCTTCAAACAGGCGACAGCCTAATTTTTGAAGCACATTTACCACACTGTTGGGAAAATATCGACAAAGAAGACGCCAAGATTATCCTGGTATTTTATCCGGCAGATAGCCGTGAAGAACCAGGCGGCCACCACTTCTCACAGGAATTAATTAAACAGGAGCTAAATATGAAAATCGCAGTCATCACAGACGATGGAAAATCCATCAGCCAGCATTTTGGCCGGGCACCCTATTATCTGGTGCTCAACATCGAAGATGGAAAAGTGAAAGAAAAAGAAATGCGGGATAAATTGGGACACAACCATTTCAGCAGTCAGCCGCATGCAGAAGAACACCATCATGGTGAAGAACACGGTTGTGGATCTGGATCGCATGATAAGCATACGAGCATGGCTGAGGCGATTTCTGATTGCAAAGTATTGTTATGCGGCGGAATGGGAATGGGTGCATATAACAGCATGGTTCAATTAAACATCAAGCCGGTCGTAACCAATTTACAGGATATTGAAGAAGCAGTACAGGCATTCATCGATGGAAAATTAATCGATCACACCGAACTTTTGCATTAGATCCACACTGCAAATTTCTGGTCTGGAGTTCAGATATGAGTTGTTCTTACGAAGAAGTACAGAAAATTATCACTTTTCATCACAAGTATCTTGCCGGGGACCAGGATGGCCAGGCAGCAATTTTGAAAGGTATTGATTTCTACGGAGCAAACCTGGCCAATGCCAATTTAAAAGGTGCATCTATGCGGTGCGTAAGTTTTAGAAGAGCGCTGATGTGGCAGACCAACCTGGAGGGGGCAGATTTGGAAGGAGCCAATTTCAAACATGCCATGATGGATGGCATCATCTTGAAAGATGCCAACCTTAAAAGTGCAATTTTGGTCGGAGTAAATCTGGAACATTCGGATTTGCGTGGAGCAAATTTTACCGGTGCTACGATCAACGGTTCATCTTTGATTGGTGCCGCATATGATGAATCAACAGTATGGCCAGACGGATTTTCTGTTAAATCAACTGGCGCAGTATTTTGTGGGTGTGTTCCAGCAATGAAAGGCACCGCGGTCTTGACCTAGTTTAGTTGAAGAATGTTCATGGATACGGGCTCATCGTCGAAAACACTCAGGTAACTAGCCATGTAATTTTGCAAGTGAGGTGCGGTGATTGGAGGAGGTTACGATGACAGAACGGTCTGAAATTTTCAAGGCACTTAGTCAGGTAATGGACCCGGAGATGCAGACGGATGTGGTCTCTTTAGATTTCATCTCGGAAGTTGAGGTCGTGGATGGAACCGTTAAAATTCACTTTCAGCCAGATACCATCGCATGCCCGATCTTAGACACGCTGATTGCGGAAATAAAAAGTGTTGTTCTACAACTTGAGGGTGTCAGGCAGGTAGAGGTGGTAGTTGATGATTCTGGCCACGTTAAACGCATAGATCGGGGAGAATTACCGGCTGGAGGGATTGGTCATCTCAACCGGATTAACAAAGTAATCTCTGTTATGAGCGGAAAGTGCAGAGCGAAAAAATGTATGGTATCCAGTTTTCTCGCGATCTATCTCCGCAGAGCTGGGTACCAGGTGGGTTTACTGGATACAGATATTTCTGATAGGAATATCTGTAAGATGTTCTTTCCACAAAAACCATCCCCTAAATTTACTCCTCGAGCAATGTTGCCCGCAATCACTTCCAGTGGAATCAAGATGATGGCTTTGAGTGTTCATCTTCCGGATGAGAAAGGCGAAATGAATTACCATAGCCCTGCTGTCATTACTAAAATCCGAGAGTTAAACACAGAAGTATTTTGGGGGAATTTGGATTATTTGATTGTAGATATGCCATCGGGCACATCCGAGTTACCTCGAGAGATCCTTCAATCCTATTCCGAGAATGGCGTTATCCTTGTGACCACACCGCACGATCTGGATGGAGCGGTGATCAAAAAAGTGGCGAATGAGGTCGAACGCGCCGGAGTACGCATCCTTGGCCTGGTTGAGAATCTCAGTAATTTTGATGTAGGTATTGATGAGTTTGCAGATGTGGTAATGTCACCAGGCCACTTCTCAGCTACCGCACAAGCATTGCATCTGCCTGAACTGGGTCGGCTCAAAATAGAATCCTCGGTAGCAGTGCAGTGCGATTCGGGCAAAATTGAAGGTTGTCAGGTGCCCGATTTTGAAGGAATCGCGAAGTGGGTTCAAGAAAACGCCTAATCTTACCCAATCGTTTGCATACGCTCGTTTTGTACAATAACAAAGGAAGCTAGATCACATGGAAATGATAATCAATCCAATCGGCATCATTCATACCCCATATCATGAATCTGATGGCATGCCCATCCAGTCATCGCGGTCAGATACTCCTGGTTGGGTAGAAGTCTACCCGGAATACATAGAAGGCTTGCTGGGAGTAGAAGATTTTTCGAGGATTTATCTTTTCTATGTACTCCACCAGACCCGGTATGATGGCTTGTTAGCTATCAAACCATTCCTCGATGATCAACCCCATGGTGTGTTTGCCACTCGTTTCCCGGTCCGGCCAAATTCGATAGGTTTTTCGAATGTTCAGTTGGTATCTTGTAGTGAGAATATGATCCACTTTACTGGTGCAGATATGTTGGATGGGACCCCGTTAATTGACATCAAACCTTATGTTCCTGATTTTGATGTTTTTCCTGCCACGAAAGTCGGCTGGTATCAAAATCGAAAATACAAATAAGGATTTCATTGGATTTATTTCAACCTGCTCATTGCTTTCAACGCTCCCTCAGGGTTAATCGTGAAAGGCGAGGTTAAGATGAAAAAGAATGTACTCATCCTAAAAAGCAGCCCTAGAATTCATGGAAATAGTTCAACCCTGGCGGAACATTTGGCAAAAGGTGCCCGTTCGATGGGTGCCGAAACCAAGAGTTTTGATCTCCATCGCATGGATATTCATCCTTGTGACAATTGTGATGGTTGTCAGGAGACCGGGCAATGTATCATTCAAGATGATATGAAGGAGATTTTCCCTGCATTATCTGCTGCAGATGCGATTGTCCTGGCTAGTCCGATCTACTGGTTTAACATCAATGCGCAGATGAAGCTTTGTATCGATCGTTGGTTCTGTTATCAGAATCAGCATTGGAATAATTTTCATGGCAAAGAGGCTGCTATTATCTTATCTTACGCGGACCCATACTTAGAAACAGCTGGCGGCGATCATGTGTATCACATGTATGAAAACTTATTCAAGTATCTACAAATGCCAATCCGTGGATTTGTACATGGGTCTTTGTATGAGTTAACTGATGCGAAGAATAACCAATCGCTCATGGATGAAGCATATGAATTAGGTGTGGCACTCGGAAGAAATTCAGAATAGAAATTCTTTTTTGCTCATTTATCTACCAACCGTGGATTCCTATCATTGGTCTTCTGAGCAACGAAGTCGAAAAATCGATAATTATTTTTGGGATTGTAATTATTATAGTGATTCTATATACTAATATGAAGTATCAGGGCGGAGATTTTGGGTTATTTAGGACTCGTAGAATATAAATGGAGCGAAATATGAAATCAAAATCATTGAAGTGGGCATTTTCAATTATCTTGGCGTTATCAATTGGAATAAGTGGTTGCAATTCGACTCCTCCAGCCCCACCTTCGATTGAACCGACCAACACACCAGTGATTCCAACTGAGACCAGCATACCATCGGTTCAACCCGCAGAAACTGAAACCATTGTTGCAACGATGACCCCGACACCTTTTGTTCCAAAAGCCACGATAAGAATTGTTAGCGAAAATGATACTTCTAGCTTCGGGATTGCTTTGAAACAAGGCGTTGAATTAGCCGTCAATGATCTTTCGGCAGACTTAAACGAACTTGGTTATCAGATTGATTTTGTTTCTTATGATGATCAAGGTGATGTAGATCTCGCAATTGCGAATTCAAAAGAAATAATTGCAGATCCATCCGTGTTATGTGGTGTCGGTCCTTTGTATTCGTTCATCTTTATTCAAACTGCAGAGCTTTATCATCGGGCAGGTATTTCATTCATATCACCATCAGCTACAAGGTCAGATGTTACTAAGCGTGGCTATCCAGAGGTCAATCGAATTTTGGGACGAGGTGACTTTCAAGGTACTGCTGCTGCACATTTTGCATTTGATAAAGGAATGAAAAGCATTTTTGTGATAAGCGACAATGATAGTGCTAATCTGGAGATAGTATCAAGTTTTAATAAAGAAGCAAAGAAGCTTGGTTTGAACGTTGCTGATATTGTTTATACCGACAAAACCGAAAGTTTTGATGTTATTCTAGCGAATATGATTGCCATGGAGCCGGATATGGTTTTTTCACCGAGCAGCTCGGCAATAGCAGGGGTTTTCTTCAGAGAGGCAACAGCGGCAGGGTTCGAAGGTCTTCTGTTAGGAAGTGATAATCTTGATACCTCCGAACTAGGACGCTTTGTCGGTCCATTGGTTCTTGAGGGAGGTGGTTTGTTTTACATCAACGCGGTGATTCGTCCAGATTTATATCCAGGTGCAAGCCAGTTTATTGAAGATTATAAGCTGAAATTTGCAGATTCTCCTGGATTGTTCAGCGTTCAAGCATATGATGCCGCCGGTTTTTGCTTGAAAGCCATCGAAAATGCAATTCTTGCAAAAAATGGTGAACTTCCCACCAGGGATGAAGTAACCCGAGCAATTCATTCGATAACAGAATATCAAGGAATATCCGGCACATATACATTTAATGACAAAGGCGACCTAACTGGGGCAAATTTTCATGTTATGAAAGTCCTTTCTATAGAACCGGAGAATTGGAATCTAAACACACTTGAGGCAACCTATTTGATTCCTCCCAATAATTGAGAGTATGCTAATTCTGGTGAAAGCTTTTAGCATCAAAGTTATTGTCGCTAGAAACAAAAATCTATCTGTAAGTTTCGGTTGAGTCTCGCTGTGTTGAAATTTCGTACTAATTATTAATCTTATATAAAGTTAAGGTTTATCGAAAATATTTTTTTACCTTAAACCTTCTGTCGATCCGATAGCAGGATGCTATAATTTATTCGTATCCATTTCTACATCCCACTTACTGGTTGAATATCCTCTATGTCTTTTGCCCACCTGCACGTACATACCACCTATTCTTTGCTTGATGGCTTCAGTGATGTCAAGAAGCTGGTTCAACGCGTCAAAGATATGGGTATGAACTCGGTGGCAATCACCGACCACGGCACCATGTTTGGTGCGATGGAGTTCTATTCTGCCGCCACAGCTGCTGGGATCAAACCCATCATCGGGCTGGAGACTTATATGGCTCCCCGTTCGATGCGTGATAAAGACGGCAAGCTGGATAAGCATAGCTCGCATATGCTTCTACTGGCTGAAAATCAAATCGGTTACCAGAACTTACTAAAAATTGCGACCGCGGCCCAGTTAGAAGGCTTTTATTACAATCCGCGCATTGACCATGACTTTTTGGCCAAGCACGCTGAGGGGTTAATTGCTACTTCTGGTTGTATGGCAGCAGAAGTACCCCGGGCGATTATGACCGGTGATATGGAGAGCGTCCGCACCAAACTGGACTGGTATTACGACGTGTTTGGCAAAGACAACTTCTTCCTCGAATTACAGGAACATAACATAAAAGAACTTCCGATGATCAACAAAGCTCTGTTAGATCTCGGTCCACGCTATGCTTCCAGATATATCGCCACAAATGATGTCCATTACATCAATCCGGAAGATGCCCGTTTGCAGGATGTGTTGTTAGCAGTGCAGACCGGTTCCCGACTGGATGCGCCGGATCGCTTCCGGATGGAAGACCCTTCTTATTATTTGCGCTCTCCAGAAGAGATGGCTCAGATCTTTTCCGAGGTGCCGGAAGCGCTCAGTAATACCCAACTGATAGCTGATCGGTGCCAGATCGATTTGGAAAAGAAGGGCTATCATCTTCCGCTGTTTGAAGTACCGGAAGGATTCACTACCGATACTTATCTGCGATCTTTGTGTGAAGAGGGTTTGCGCAGGCAATACGGCGCTCAGGCGAATGATCCTAAAGTGCGTGAACGCTTGGAATACGAGTTGGAAGTCATCCACAAGATGGGGTTTGACGCGTATTTCTTGATTGTCTCTGATTTATGCCGCTATGCCCGCCAGGAAGGTGTATGGTATAACGCTCGCGGGTCGGCAGCCGGCTCGATGGTAGCTTACACCCTGGATATCACCCTGGTAGAACCGTTGGGGCATGGATTGATCTTCGAACGATTCCTGAATCCGGGCAGAATTGAAATGCCAGATATTGATCTGGATTTTCAGGATGATCAGCGGGCGAAGATTATGGAATACTGCGCCCGAAAATACGGATCAGATAAAGTGGCTCAGATTATTACTTTTGGTACGATGGGTGCGCGCGGTGCATTACGAGATGTTGGCCGGGTGATGAATATTCCCATTTCTGATGTGGATCGGATTGCAAAACTCATCCCGAATATGCCTGGCAAAGCAGTTACTCTGGCAGAAGCGGTGCAAGAATCACCTGAACTGAATGAAATTTACAATAACGATTCCACCGTCCGCAATCTGGTTGATACTGCCAGCCGGATGGAAGGTACCGTTCGGAATGCGGGAACCCACGCAGCGGGAGTGATCATCGCCGACAGACCGATTGTTGAATATGCACCGTTGCATCGTCCAACCAGCGGTTCAGAAGAAACCCCAATCAAGAGTGTGATGCAGTACGAAATGTCACACGTGGATAAGCTAGGCCTGCTCAAAGTGGATTTCTTAGGATTAATTACCCTGACCATCATGCAGCGCGCCTGCGATCTGATCCGCGCCAGGCATAAAGTAGATTTCAACTTACAAAACATTCCACTCGATGATCCGGATACATTCGCATATATCGGTAAAGGACATACCGCGGGCGTATTTCAACTGGAAGGCAACGGCATGACTCGCTATCTGGTGCAGATGAAGCCCACCAGTTTAGCGAATGTGATCGCTATGGTGGCGCTATTCCGTCCTGGACCTATGGACTTTATTCCAACCTATATTCGGCGTATGCATGGCGAAGAAGAAGTGACATATCGCCATCCGGCACTAGAGCCGATTATGAAAGAAACCTATGGTATCGCTATTTACCAGGAACAGGTCATGTTTGCGGCGATCGATCTGGCTGGTTATAGCGCTTCTGAAGCGGATGATTTGCGCAAGGCGATTTCAAAGAAAAAAGCAGATGCAATTGCCAAACATCGAATCAAGTTTGTGGCAGGTGCAACCCAAAAGGGTATCCCCGAAGACACTGCTAACGATATATTTGAAGATTGGGAAAACTTCGCCCGGTATGGGTTTAACAAATCTCACGCTGCAGATTATGGTATTATCGCCGTCCGTACCGCTTACCTGAAGACCCATTACACCGTGGAATATATGACTGCGCTTCTCTCAGCATCCAAGAGCGATGCTGAAAAAATTGCCGGGTACGTAACAGATTGCCGGTCGATGGGGATAGATGTCTTACCGCCTGACGTGAGTACCAGTGAATGGGATTTCACCGTAGAAGACCGCCCTAACGGAAAATCAGCGATCAGATTCGGTTTGGGTGCAGTAAAGAATGTAGGCGTCGGTCCAGTAGACCTAATTCTGGAAGGACGTAAGACGGGCAAGTTTACAGACCTGACCGATTTTTCGAATCGAGTAGATTTACGATCGGTTGGAAAACGGGCATTGGAGTGTCTGGTAAAAGTGGGCGCCATGGATGCTTTTGGACCTCGGAAAGCAATTTTGGAGAGCCTGGATAAACTGGTCAGCGCATCCGCGGCGCATTTTAAAGCGGTTGAAAGCGGACAACTTACATTTTTTGGAGCTGAGAGCGGAGTTTCAGAAGAGATCAAGTTACCAAAATTGCGCGAACCCGACCGAAAAGAACTGCTTGCCTGGGAGAAGGAACTGATCGGTCTGTATGTATCCGCCCATCCGCTTACACCCTATATGGATGCAATCAGTCAGAACATCACACACACATCCGGGCAGCTCAAAGATACCAAAAGCAAAGATAAAGTGAAAGTTGCTGGAATGGTATCAAAATTACGGCCGCATTTTACGAAGAATGGCAAACCGATGGGTTTCGTTACCATTGGAAGACACCCAGGGTGAAATTGAATTGGTTCTGTTCCCGCAAGCCTGGGAGAAGAGCAGCCGGATCATCAAAGAAGATGAGGTCTTGCTGGTGGATGGCAAAGTGGATAATGAAGGCTCGACCCCTAAGATCTTGGTAGATCAGCTGGTGGTACTCACCCTGGATAATATGACAATGAACGCAGAGAAACCTCAGGTGCACCAGCTTCGAGTGAAATCCAGATCCAAGCTGATGTTGCTCCAGCTAGACAAGTCGTATTACCGCCTGCGACCGATCTTCCCAAAAATCGACGGGTAACAACTGAAAACGTGGATGATTTTTCAGATTGGGATACTGACCTGGATATGCCGGATGGGTTTGACCCGGACTTTTTGCTGCCTGATGACCACTACGAGATGGAAGCTGCCCCGGTAGTACCAGAGAAGACGGTCAACAAGGTGAAAGAATCACCTGTTTTGGTGCCGCCAACCATTATGGAACCACAACAAGTGAGCCCGATACCAGAACGAGTTGAGATCATTGACCCGGTTGAATCTGAAATTCGCAAGATGACAGTAACATTCAATGCCAGCGGCAATATGGAACAGGATGTAAGAACCATTCGGTTACTGCAAGGAGCTTTACTTTCTTATAATGGATTGGATACCTTCGCCTTTCATATCTTTGAAGAGGGGAAGGGAGTAATGATTGATTTTCCTAATCACACAACCGGGATTTGTCCTGAACTGATCGACCGGCTAACCAAATTGCTTGGACCGGATCACTATCGGATCGATCCTGTTGAAATTTAATCACAGGTGAATAATATGAGCGAACCAAATATTACCAAAATGGGCGTATTAACTTCCGGGGGCGATGCTCCCGGAATGAATGCTTGCGTCCGGGCAGTTGTTCGAACCGCTGTTACCAAAGGAATCAAGGTATATGGTATCGAGGGCGGATATGACGGCTTGATGCACGGAAATTACAAAGAGATGGGTTTACGGGATGTTGGTGGTATTTTGCAACGCGGCGGAACCATCCTTCAAACCCGGCGCAGTATGGAATTTAAAACTCCAGAAGGACAACGTCAGGCGATCCGCACCATGAACAGCTTTGGGCTGGATGGATTGATTGTGATAGGCGGAGATGGCTCACTTTCGGGTGCGCATAAACTGGCAGAACAAGGTGTGCGGGTCGTTGGAGTTCCCGGTAGTATTGATAATGATATCTGGGGAACGGATATGTGTATCGGTGTAGATACCGCCCTGAAC
Source organism: uncultured Chloroflexia bacterium (assembly GCA_963818305.1). Taxonomy (GTDB): domain Bacteria; phylum Chloroflexota; class Anaerolineae; order Anaerolineales; family Anaerolineaceae; genus DAIOEK01. The sequence continues at coordinate 135,188 of CAWFRQ010000004.1, read as the reverse complement.
ACCATCATTGATGCGATCGATAAACTACGGGATACTGCTTCATCGCACAACCGTGCTTTCTTAATTGAGACCATGGGCCGGAATTGTGGTTACCTGGCGGTAATGGCAGGTATTACCACCGGGGCAGAGATGGTTCTGATTCCAGAGGTTAAGATGGAAGTGGATGCAGTTGTGAAAGCAGTGAATGATGCCTATCTGCGCGGAAAAACCCATGCAATTATCATTGTCGCTGAAGGATTTGCGACTAATATCAATGATTTAGCCGCCGCAATGGAAAAGCAAAATGTAGGCTTTGAATCACGGGTCAGCATATTAGGGCATATTCAACGCGGAGGAAAACCCACCGCTTATGAGCGGATTGTAGCTACCCGATTTGGTGTAAAAGCAGTTGAATATCTAATGGAAGGCAAGACCGATGTGATGACGGCTTTACAAGGCCGTGAAATCATCCCACTGGAACTAAGTGCGATCTTATCCAAGCACCGTGAGATCAGTCCAGAGTATTATGAAATGGCAACCATGCTCGCCCGCTAAAGGAGACATTATGACCAGAACAAGAATTTGATCTTGATCCTGTAGATTGGATCACAATCGATGCCATTGGGCAGCCAGGTGCGCGCACCTTTTACATACAGGGGAAACTGGCAGAAAAAACCGTCACGGTGATTTTGGAAAAAATTCAAGTGCAGACATTATGCGTAGGAGCTGAACAATTCCTGATTGAAGTTTCTCAAAAATTCCCTGGACTGGCAGAGTATGATGCTTGCATTTGAGGAAGAAAAGATGCACATCCATCCGCCAGTGGATCCTGTCTTTCGGGCCGGCGAAATCGGTCTCTCGTATGATTCGGAGGATGACAAGGCGATCATTGTTATTCGTGAAGTACTCACCAATCAAGAATCAGATGCTGAAGTATCTGAAGTGCGTTACTGGTGTACTCGCAGCCAGTTGGCAGCGATGAGTAAATGGGGGGTCGAACTTACCAGTCGCGGTAGACCAATATGCCCCCAATGCGGTGAGCCGATGGATCCGGCTGGCCACCTGTGCCCTAAGAAAAACGGACACAAGAAATAATATAGTTGATTGAAGAGCCATTTTGTAAATCCGAAGTGGCTTTTTATATACCAGCTAATTACTTCCGTAATGGACAAGAACGTGTCTGAGGATTGATTACGATATAATAAGTGTAGAGGAAGAAATTATGACCGCGTCTCCAGAGCGATTGAAAATCATGAAGCTGGTTGAAGAAGGAAAGATCTCGGCTGAAGAAGCGATCGAGTTATTGGATATGTTGTCGGCTAAACAGGAACAAGTCAAAACTGAGCCACCAGAACCGACCACTCCCAAAAGTAATCCTCAGTGGTTTCGAGTGACCGTCACTGATACAATCACCGGAAAAGTTCGGGTAAATGTTAAATTACCGGTCAGTCTGGTTAATGCAGGGATGAAGATGGGGGCGAAATTCTCACCTCAGGTTGAAGGGGTGGATCAGAATCAACTGGCTGGCTTAATTGCCAGTGGTGCAACTGGCAAAGTGATTGACGTATACGATGAAGAAGAAGGTGAACACGTGGAAGTGTTCATCGATTAGCAACAGAGAAAAACACCTTACTCCGCCGCTATTACACTCTCAATATCCGGAAAAAACTGACGTATCGTACCTTCTACCCAGCCATGCAGCGTACTGGGTAAGAGTGGGCATCCCAGGCAAGACCCTCCCAATTTGACGGTCACAACTTTCCCATCAAAATGAACTAATTCCACGGAACCACCGTGGAATTGTTCAATGTAAGCATTTAATTTTTGTATGAGGGCTTGCATTCTTTCAGTTTCAGTAAATTCAAAGTTGTTGGTTTCCATTGGCTCTCCTGCTCTGGTTATCTTTGGATCGATCCAGATTCTTGGTGAGCAATTTGAAAATCTGCTCATTGGTTTGCGAGAGACGCTCTGCGATTACAGAAGCGAGCCGCTCCATAATGATTATACCGGTATCGGGGTGAGTCTCCACACAAGCTGAGGATATCTCTTCCCCGAATACGGATACAATCTGCGGTGGATGTGCAAACCGCAGCAGAAGTATAGATGGATCTACCTAAAACAGAGGACCAACCAAAAACCTGGCCTTCTTTAACTTTGAAACGGTAATGATTTCGCCATCATATGGTTTGAAGCGAATTTGGACTTCGCCTTGTAGCACAATATAAAGGTATTCGGCGTATTGATCTTGATCGAATACCCGCTCATCCTGCTTAAAATGACATGGAACGGCCAACCGGCTGATCTCAGTGAGCTGTTCAGAGGTCATCCCCCCAAATAATTCGGTCTGGTTTAATTTATCTATGATCATCGTTGCTGATCATACAAGATTTTATTATTTCTAGTTAGTGGCAATCATCCTAATATTGGGGTGATATATATGATTAGTATAGGATGTATCTTTTTGAGATTATTTTGCATCTATTACGATCAATATGATTGTAATCATGAGGAGAGTAAAAAATGGAAATGTTGATTGATTTTCCGGGTGGGGCTCGCGTAGATGCACATTTTGGTAATTTTACCGTGGCCACTGACCAGCCTCTGACGGGCGGCGGCAAAGGTGAATTTCCGACACCATTTGCCACATTCCTATCTGCAATAGGTACATGCGCGGGAATCTATGTGCTTGGGTTTTGCAGTCAGCGCGGATTGTCGGCAGAGGGAATCACGATCCGTCAGAAAATGGTTTCCAATCCTGCCACCGGGATGGTAGAGGAGATTGACCTGGATATTCAGGTGCCGCCAGAGTTTCCTGAAAAGTACTATGATGCATTGATTCGCTCTGCTGATCAATGTGCAGTAAAGAAACACCTTGAGCACCCTCCCGTCTTTCAAGTCCGAACAGTTGTTCAACCTGGGTAGTCGTCAATAATACTTGACCAACAGAATGCCCCGAAAGATGTGTCTTTGACACAAAGGATCTCTCATTAAAATTTAATGTTTAGTTAATGTTGAGTCAGTAAGATTCTCCATTATGATTACCTACTGGTAGATTGAGAATGAAATTCCGATTGGGTGAGCAGATAACCAATCGGAATTTTTGACTTAGAGATCGCCTGGAGCTTTTGTTGACAGTAAAGTTTATGTTAGGTATACTTGATTTTGCGTTGTATCAGAAGAAAGCGAAAGTTTCTGGTGCTGACGGGTTGCCTCAAGTGATACCAATATTATTTCAAAGGACACGATTGCATGACAGAATTGCTCAACGTGCAAGGTCTTGAGACGCAATTCCTGACACCTGAAGGAGTGATCCACGCTGTAAATGGGATCTCTTTTGGTTTAAAGGAAGGCGAAGTACTAGGAGTGGTGGGGGAGAGTGGTTGTGGAAAGAGTGTATCGATGTTATCGATACTTCGGTTGATTCCGCAACCCCCAGGCAAAATTGTGGGCGGAAAAGCCCTTTTCCAGGGAAGAGATTTACTGGCGATATCGGATGAAGAGATCCGCGGTGTGCGCGGTGCGAAGATCGCAATGGTCTTCCAGGATCCGATGACCTCCCTGAATCCGGTTATTACAATCGGAAAACAACTCGCAGAGCCGCTCATGATTCATCTTGGGATGAATAAAAATGAGGCCAAGAAGCGAGTTGTTGATTTATTAAATTTGGTTGGTCTACCTGAAGCCGGCATGCGGTTAGATGATTATCCGCACCAGTTCTCGGGTGGTATGCGCCAAAGGGTGATGATCGCCATGGCGCTCACCTGCAACCCGCAAATTCTGGTAGCAGATGAACCCACCACCGCGCTCGATGTGACCATCCAGGCTCAGATTGTTGAGCTAGTCAAACGCTTGCGAGATGAAATCGGTATGTCCATCATCTGGATCACCCATGATCTGGGCATCGTCGCCGGCCTGACCAAGCGCGTGAATGTAATGTATGCTGGATATATTATTGAAGAAGCGGAAGTGAAGACCTTGTATGCCAATCCGCAGCATCCATATACGCTGGGATTGATTGGCAGTCTCCCCCGTTTGAACGACGATCGACATCAAAAATTGAATTCCATTCCCGGCTTACCCCCGGTCTTAATTCAAAAACCGACCTCCTGTCCATTCTTGCCTCGTTGCCGGTATGCCATTGATCGATGTAAGGTAGAGAACCCGCAATTAGTTGAAGTAGGCACTCAGCATCGGGTTGCTTGCTGGGTTGATCCTCAAACCGGGAGAGCGCGCGCATGATTCAGGAAACCCAAGAGAACGTCATTCTTAAAAGTAGATCATCTCGTTAAATATTTCCCCATTACCCGTGGAATCATCCTTCAGAAACAAGTCGGCGCGGTTCACGCGGTGGATGATGTTTCTTTTGATATTTACCGTGGGGAAACCCTGGGTTTGGTAGGTGAATCGGGTTGTGGAAAATCGACAACCGGCAGAACCATCCTACAGCTATATAAACCGACTTCAGGGCATGTGTATTTCGAGGGCAAAGACCTGGTAGCCTTAAAGGCAGAAGAGATGCGCCGGATGCGGAAACGCATGCAGATGATCTTCCAGGATCCATACGCCAGCTTGAATCCCCGTATGACTGTGGAAGAGATCATCGGCGAGCCTTTGATTGTGCACCAGGTGGCTACGGGTAAAGAGATCCGTGAGAAGGTGAAATCTTTGCTTGGCCTGGTAGGTTTAAGCGGCAGTCTGGTTGACCGATACCCGCACGAATTCTCAGGTGGTCAGCGTCAGCGTATTGGCATAGCCCGCGCTTTGGCACTGGATCCGGAACTAATTGTATGTGATGAACCAATCTCTGCGCTGGATGTTTCCATCCAGGCACAGGTGGTTAACCTGCTTGAAGAACTACAAGAAAAATTAGGTTTAACTTATCTTATTCATTGCCCACGACCTTTCGATGGTTAGACACATTTCCAACCGCGTGGCGGTAATGTATCTGGGTATTGTGGTTGAACTGGCCAGCCGGGCAGAATTGTACCGCAATCCATTGCACCCATACACCCAGGCGCTGCTTTCTGCAGTCCCAATTCCAGATCCGGTTATTGAAGAACGACGGCAGAGGATTATTTTGGAAGGGGATGTACCTTCACCGGTGAATCCACCCTCCGGATGCCGATTTAGAACTCGCTGTCCGCTGGCTGGTTCGATTTGCGCGGAAGAGAAACCAGAATTTAGAGAGATAGGGGCAGGACATTATGTAGCCTGCCACATGGTGAGTGGTTAACAGGTAAGCAAAGGAGGTGACACCTCGCGAGCGATCCAACTATGTGTGATTACATGCACTCAGTGCATTGATCGTTTTACCCAACCAAACTCTTAAAGGAGGAGTGAAATGCGTAAAAATGTATTTCTTTTAGTGTCGCTCTTAATTGTAGCGTCAATGGTTCTCACAGCATGCGGAACCCCCACAGCTGCTGAACCAGTTGTGATTACCCAGATCGTCAATGGTGAGACTGTTGTCATCACTGCCACCCCTGAGCCAGCTGCTGCAAATCCAGCTGCAGCCTCCAAAGATCCCACAACCTGGATCGAAGCAACCTTCGGTGATCCCGAAACGCTTGATCCTGCCTATGATTACGAAACCGGTGGTGGTGGTATTTTAATGCAGGTCTATGACACCCTGGTTTGGTACAACAAAGATAACGCCGCTGAATTTGTACCTCAGCTGGCAACCGAAGTTCCCAGCCTGGAAAATGGCGGCATCTCTGCCGATGGCAAAACCGTTGTCTTCAAAATCCGAAGCGGCGTGAAATTCCATGATGGCACTGATCATGACCCCGTCAGATGTGGCTTACACCTTCCAACGTGGTCTGCTCCAGGGCGGTACCGCTTCTCCCCAGTGGCTCTTCACCGAGCCGGTATTGGGCGTAGGCATCTATGATATCGCCGAAGTGGTTGATCCCTCTGGTGCTCTGGATGACGATAAAGAAGCTTTAGCTGCTGCTGATCCTGCTCTCTTGAAAGCCGCTTGTGAAAAAGTGACCAGCGCCATCGTTGCAGATGATGCAGCTGGCACCGTCACCTTCAACCTGGCTCAAGCTTGGGCACCTTTCATCTCCACCTTCACCGGATCCTGGGGCTCTATTCAGAGCAAAGCCTGGGTAGTCGCTGGTGGTGGTTGGGATGGTTCTTGCGATACCTGGCAGAATTTCTATGGCAAAGTGGCTGAAGACCTGAATGCCACTCCTCTTGGCACAACCGCCATGGGTACTGGCCCCTACAAACTCGAAAAATGGACTCCCCAGGAAGAAATCGTTATGGTTGCCAATGAAAACTATTGGCGGACCGAACCCATCTGGGAAGGTGGTCCTTCAGGTGTTCCAGCACTGAAGAAAGTCATCCTCAAGAGCGTAGAAGAATTCAGCACCCGCCTGGCCATGCTTCAGGCTGGTGATTCCGATCAGACCGTCCTTGGCTCCCAGGCTGACTGGACCATCATGGACACCCTGGTGGGCGAAGAATGCGAACTGTATTACAAGGATTGCCAGACAAAGGTGATGGCGCTCTCCGCCTGATGCGCAATGATGGTATCAGCAGCCGCACCGATATGTACTTCAACTTCCTGGTTAATACCGAAGGCGGTAACAACTTCCTTGGATCTGGTAACTTCGATGGCAATGGTATTCCTGCCAACTTCTTCTGCTGATGCCCATGTCCGCCGCGGTTTTGCCTATGCATTCAATTACGAAACCTATTTGAGTGATGTACTTTTAGGTGAAGGCAAACGCTCTCACTCGGTCATCTTCCCAGGTATGGTCGGCTACGATGAGACCTTCCCGGTTTACGAACAAGACCTCGAAAAAGCCAAAGCCGAATTCGAAGCTTCCAAGTGGAAACAGGTTGAAGTCGAAGTTACCAAGGAAGATGGACTGTCGAATAAGTTACCGGATGGGAACCTGCTGCTGACAGATGTCTCTTTATGGGAGACCGGTTTCCGCATGACCGCCGCTTACAACACCGGCAATACTGCCCGCCAGACCATCAGCCAAATTCTTCAGGCCGAACTCTCCACCCTGAATGAGAAATTCATCGTCGAAGTCACTGGTTTGCCCTGGGCTTCCTTCCTCCAGAACCAACGCGCCAAGAAACTCCCACTCTTCACCGTCGGTTGGCAGTCTGATATCTTCGATCCCCACAACTGGGTTCAGCCCTATACCACCGGTACCTATGGCTCACGCCAGAGCCTGCCCGCTGAAATTATGGCTCAGTTCGAAGAAATCAATACCCGTGGTGTTTCGGAAGTGGATCCCGTAAAGCGAGCTGCGATCTACAAAGAATTTAACCAATTGTTCTATGATACCTGCCCCGGTATTTTACTCTTCACCGCAGGCGGACATCACTACGAACCTCTGTATGTTCAGGGTTGGTACAATAACCCGATGTACGCTGATAACTGGTTCTACGCGTTATCCAAAAAGTAAGATTTGAAGTGATCCTTGTAGCTGAAGGGTTCAGTATTGAACCCTTCAGCTAATCTTCCCTTAAAGGGACGATAGGAGAAGTTGCATGACCCAATATATCATTCGACGTTTACTGCTTTTACCGATTATCTTGCTCGGTGTGACGATTATGATTTTCGGGATGCTATCATTTTTGCATCCAGCCGAGAGAGCTGCGTTGTATGTTCGCGAATTACCGAAGAATGAACGGATGATGGATGGCATCATCAAGACGATATGGTTTAAATGACCCGGTTCATATTCAATACTGGCACTGGCTGGCTGGACGCAAAGATGCGGAAACAGGTCAATATGTGGGTGGTATTCTACGGGGTGAATTTGGTTATTCTCGAACAGGCAACCAGACAGTAATTGCGTTAATTCAACGTAGATTTCCTGCGACTGTTGAATTGGCACTGTATGCAATCATACCCATCATCGGAGTGGGTATCTGGCTTGGAATTCTCGCCGCGGTGAATCACAATAAGTTGATAGATCAGATTACCCGCGTGTTTGCAATTGTGGGTTATTCATTCCCGACATTTGTGTTTGGCTTACTGGCATTGATGTTCTTATATGTGCAGCTAGGTTGGTTTCCGCCTGGACGGTTATCCGACTGGGCTAACGCTGCAGTGAGTACACCTGCATATAATAATTACACCTCTATTGGTAACTGTCGATGCTATCCTCAATGGTCGTTTTGATATTTTTCTGGATGGCCTACGGCATCTGGTGCTACCTATCCTGACATTGTCATATGTCAACTGGGCAACCTTCTTACGGGTTACACGTTCATCCATGCTCGAGACTTTGCGTCAAGATTATGTGGTCACTGCCCGTGCTAAAGGTGTCCGTGAGAATGATGTGGTCAATAAGCACGCCCGGCCGAATGCCCTCATTCCAGTTGCAACTCTGGGCGGTTTGATGGTGGCAGGCTTACTGGGCGGTGTGGTAATTACCGAAACGATCTTTGAATATCCCGGGATTGGTTCAGCCGCAGGCACAGCAGCAGCCACCCTGGATGTGATAACTGTTCTTTCATTCACGCTGATGACTTCGTTCATCCTTGTGATTGCAAACTTGATTGTCGATGTGATGTACGCATTCCTTGACCCTCGGGTTCGATTGGCATAGGTGGAGGAAACTTATGAATCAAACATCTTCTACCCCCGTTCAACAGCTCGATATTGACGATCTACCGCAGCGAAAAATCTCTCGCTTAGAACAAACTATCGGCCCTGAGTTTTATCGCATCTTCCGAGGTGTGATTAAGAATCCGCTTTCGGTGATCGGCAGCACCTTGATTCTTCTGTTTATTCTGGTGGCTGTATTTTCGGCCGCGATCATTCCACCTGTGAATAAACGAGATTCGTATATGATCCCTAGGGATGGTTTCTCTGCTATTCCAAAACCACCGGGAACTGAATGGAAATCGAATGCGCCAGAGATTCCTTTCTGGTATAAGGCACTCACCGGAAAAGACAAATGGGTACATCTTTTTGGTACCGCATCTGGTCAATGGGATATCTTCTATGGTGTAATCTGGGGAACCCGTACAGCCATCAAAGTGGGTATCTTGATTGAAGTTATTACTTTACTATTAGGAATTCTAGTAGGGTCGCTTTCAGCGTTCTATGGAGGATGGCTTGATACCATCTTACAAAGGATTACCGAGATTTTCATGGCGTTCCCGTTCTTGATGGCTGCACTGACACTTTCTGCCATCCTCACCCCGGTGATTGGCAAGGGCGTTTGGCCTGCAACCATCGCACTCGTTGCTTTTGGTTGGATGGGTTATTCCCGTTTGATCCGAGGCGATATTCTCTCGGTTCGCGAACGTGATTATGTGATGGCTGCTCGGGTAGTTGGCGCAAAAGACAGCCGTATCCTCCTTCGTCACATCATCCCGAATGCTATCTACCCTACCCTGGTGCTGGCATCCCTGGATATTGGTACCATCGTCCTCTCTTTTGCGGCGCTGAGCTTCCTGGGTATTGGTACAGAAGCTGGTTACGCTGACTGGGGTCAATTGGTCAGTTTCGCCCGAAACTGGATTCCGCAACTTACCAGATACTGGTACATCGTTGTCTATCCAGGTATCGCTTTGGTTTTGTTCGTTCTCGGATGGAACCTGGTCGGTGATGCGCTACGCGACATCATGGATCCTCGTATGCGTGGGCGTGGAGCTTAATCCACAATATTTCTGATTGAGAGCCGCAGCTTGTCTGCGGCTCTTTCTTTTTCTTTGAACACGACCGAACAACCGCCTGCATAAGCAAGTATAATTAACCGAACTAATTAGAACACCCCTATTATTTTCGCTTGCTATTCAAGCGAAAGCATTAAATGACGAGGATATATCTCGAACTATGATAAAAAGAACCGTATTCTATGCAATAATACTCGCGATTTTAGCAGCCGGATGCGCGCCAACTCAACCAGTGGCGCCCACTGTAACTGAAGTAGTCACTACACCTACCCCTTCACTTCCACCGCCGACACCCACTCCTGTACCAAAGGCGATCAATATTTGCATCGGTCAAGAACCGGAAAGTTTGTTCTTATTATGCTGCCAACCGCAGTCAATCCATGTGGTCTGTATTAGAAGCTATCTATGATGGCCCAATCGACAATGTGAATTTTGAGTATCAACCCGTCATCCTGGAGAAGATACCCTCACTGGCAGATGGCGATGCAAAACTGGAAGCTGTCACTGTCAAACCTGGTATGGATCTGGTGGACGCGAATGGTAGTTTTCAAACCCTTCAAAAAGGAATTTCCTACTTTCCGGCAGGATGCAATGGCGCTGACTGTGTGAAAACATATGAAGGTACTGGCGAGATCCAGATGGATCAATTAACAGTCTCATTCAAGCTAAAAAGTGGAATTACCTGGGCAGATGGAGTACCATTAACTGCCAAAGATTCTGTTTATTCCTACACAATCTCTTCTGCAGCTGGATCGCTCGATTTGCTCAAACGAACAGCATCCTATTCGGCGATCGATGATTTGACAATCGAATGGAAAGGCATCCCTGGTAACATGGATCAAAAATTCATGACCCGATTCTGGATGCCGCTCCCTGAACACCTGTACAGTGGAATTGACCTTACTTCGTTACCTGAAAACCCGATTGCAAAACAAAAACCGATCGGTTGGGGGCCATATATGATCACCGAGTGGGTCAGCGGCGACCATATTCAGCTAATCAAAAATCCGTTTTATTATCGGTCTGCCGAAGGGTTACCAAAGCTGGACATCATCAATTTTAGGTTCTTAACCGATAATGCCCAGCAGAACATCGAAGCCCTTTTGAGCGGAGAGTGTGACCTGGTTGATGAAAGCACCTTACTGGAAGACCAAATTACATCAGTAAAAGATTTAGCCAGCGCAGGGAAAATAAAAGTTTACCAATCGGGTTCACAAGTATGGGAAGGGGTTCACCTGGGGGTGAAACCATCATTGTATGATACCCAACCATCGCTCAACAACACTGCCCGGCCAGATTATTTTGCTGATATCCGCACCCGGCAGGCGATATCGCAATGCATCAATAAACAAAAGATCCTGGATGAAATCTGGGGTGGAATGTCCTCCGCGCAAAATTCTTATCTATCTGGTACCGACCCAATTCTGGCAGGGGGTGTTGGAACTCAAAGTTACGATCCGGATTCAGCCAACGCCTTACTTGATACCATTGGGTGGAAGGATTATGACCAGAATCCAGCAACACCTCGGGTGGCTGTGAACATCCCCGGTGTGTATCTGGGAGCGCCCCTTACCCTGGATTTCTATACTACCAACGCGGAAGCTCGGAAAAAAGCTGCGAACCTAATTGCGGCTGATCTTACCCAATGTCAGATCCAGGTTGAACATCCGCCAGATGGATCCAGAAGAATTATTTGCCCCTGGTCCGGATGGTCTACTCTTTGGTCGAAAATTTGATATGGCGGAATTTTCATGGAGTTTAAGCACCATGCCTGCCTGCCGCTACTATACAACACCTCAGGTCACCAGAGCTGGTAATTCTTGGATCGGGATCAACATCAGCGGGTACTCCTCTGAGGAATTCGACGCAGCCTGCCAGTCTGCTGCAGGGTCATTGCCCGGACAAGCTGATTACATTAGTAAACAACAAGCCGCACAGGCAATTTTTGCTACCGATTTACCGGTGATTCCACTGTACCAGATGTTGCGTTTGGGCATCAGCCGGACTGATCTTTGCGGTTATGAGCTGGATACGACCTCTCGCAGCGGCTTGTGGAACATTGAAAATTTGGATTATGGAAATTCCTGTCAATGAGATTGTCTGTGTCTAATCCAACTAACAGCGCTGTAACGATAAACGGGTTTGCATCTACGTTGGCACAAGTCTATAATTCCTGACAAGATGACAGTTGCTGAAGATATTAAAAACCGCTTAGATATTGTTGAAATCGTTTCCGAAAATGTAAAATTACGGAAGGCGGGCAAAAGCTATACAGGTTTTTGCCCGTTTCATACCAATGTACACACCCCGGCTTTTGTTGTCTTCCCAGATTCTGGTACCTGGCGCTGCTTTGGGCAGTGCAATGAGGGGGGAGATATCTTCAAGTATGTGATGAAGCGTGAAGGTTGGGATTTTGCCCAGGCGCTTCAGTACCTTGCCCAACGAGCAGGTATCAACCTGGAACCTGCCACCCCAGAGAGATCACAACAAAATGAATTAAGTGATAAGGTACGGGGAGTGCTGGAAGATGCCGCCCTTCTGTTTCATAACCAGTTGATTCAGCATCCATCAGGGAAAACCGCATTAGATTATTTGCACAAACGCGGATTAACGGACCAAACGATCCAATCTTTTGGATTGGGTTATGCTCTTGATGGTTGGGAAGGCTTGATTCAGTATTTTTCTCAAAAAGGCGTAGGAATTGATCTGCTTTCTGAAGCCGGTTTGGTGACTGACCGCGAATCTGGCGGGCATTATGACCGTTTCCGTAACCGAATCACGATTTCAATTCGAAACGCAAATGGACAGATGGCAGGTTTTGGTGCGAGAATATTGAACCCCAATGATATGCCAAAATTCATCAATTCTCCTCAAACCATCTGTTTTGATAAGGGCAAACTACTGTATGGGCTGGATAATGCTCGAAAATCCATCCGGGCCATGGACCAGGCGGTTGTGGTTGAAGGATATTTGGACGTCATCATGCTGCATCAGGCAGGTTACACGAATACGATCTCACCAATGGGAACCGCACTCACTGAAGATCAGTTACGGATGTTGAAAAAATATACCCGCCGGATCATTCTGGCTTTGGACGCAGATATCGCTGGCCAAAAAGCGACCATCCGCGGGTTGGAGGTTGCGCGTCAGGCGATGGATAGAGAAACCGAGATCGGCTTTGATATTCATGGCTTGTTACGGCAAGAAGCTCGCCTGCAGGCAGATATCCGAGTAACGGCTATCCCGGAGGGGATGGATCCGGATGAAGTCGTGCTCCGCGACCCGGCAGAATGGAAAACCATTTTAGATACTGCTAAACCACTCGTCATTCATGTGATGGAAACGCTCGCTCTAGAGCAGGATGTTACTGATCCAAAGGTAAAACAGACCATTGCGCAGCAGGTTATTCCGTTGATTGAGGATGTCCCGAATCTCGTGGAACGGGATGCGTATCGTCAACGGTTAGCGCGATTGTTACGCGTGGATGAAGAATTCTTTGGGAGGAAGGCAGGGGAATGCTACCAAGCCTTCCCGCTCCCGCTGGAATAGACAAAGTCAGCCGGGAGAAGAAGCACGGAAAAACACACCAACCTTATCGCAGATCCATCGCTCTGATCCGCGCAGTTTGATTGAAGACCACCTCATTTCTTCGCTTATCAAGCAGCCAGATATCCTCCATCGGCTGGATCGAATGTTGCAACAAGCAAACTTGAGCCGAATCAGTGATAGCGATATCCACCAGACGGATCGTTTGATTTTGTTCCAATTGGTTGGGCAATCATTGACGCAGAGTGAACTAAATCCGGAGGAGTTCATTGCTGAGAATCGACCTGAGATTATCGCCGAAGTATATAATCTATTAAGTCAGCAAAACCTGCAAGAAAACATTAAACCGGATACACTTTGTGATGATCTGATACGTTCGGTATTACGTATGCGGTTATTGACAATCAATCAAACCCTGAATGAATTACGTTTTCTACTTGAAGAAACACAAGATGGAGAACAAAACAACCAATATCAGGCAGAAGTGTTACAGTATTCACAGCAAATTCAAAGAATAAACCAAGCATTGGGTTCCCTCACCCGCATTAAAACTAAAGGTTGGTGGTTAATAAACATGCCAAAGAAAACCCAGATCTTACGTGAAAGTGGAAGTACCAAAGCGGCCGTCAGAGCTCCGCGCCGGAGTAAACGCGCAGGAACCTCCGGGGATCAGGATGAAACCGGGCAGCTGGTGGATGCGCTTCAGGTTGGGGGGAATTTGTTCCTTGGAGATGACCTAATCGCTGCAGAAGAGCCAGATGAGCAGAGTTTGAGCCAAAATCTGGCTGAAATCGGCGATATCCTCTCAAGTGATCTAAGTGATGACCTGGGCAGCGGCAATATCACGGTTGAGTTATCAGAAGACCCGGTGCGATTATATCTGAAGGAAATCGGACAAATACATCTACTGGATGCTGATAGTGAATTCCGCCTGGCAGCAAGAATAGAAGCGATTCGCTTTGTAAATGCACTGCAAGAAAAGCATGCACTTGAACCGAAATCGGAAACACCGAATCTGCAATTATATGGCGCGATATTTGATGAGTTGACGACCTGTTGGCAGCGTCTGGAAGAAGATGCGCAGCGGATGAACTCTGAACCACCTGATATCTCGCTTGCTTTAACTGAAGCTCAGTATCTTAGAAAGCAATGGCAAACCGAAGATCCATCTTACACCCGCAGTTTTCTCGATAATGGTGAATGGGGCAAGAATCCTCTCTGGGATGCCCTGGTGCGAAATGCTTTTACGGTTTTTTTGTGCATGTATCTCCTTCCCCCGGAGGGAGCTGAATTTGTTCTGAATCATTTACAGAAGACCAATGAACTCCCTTCCAGTGAGGCGTTCCAAAATGCACTCCCCTCAGAAGAAGCCCTGGAAGCAGAACTGGAAGGAACACAGCGCCGGTCTGATGATTCGAATCAAACTTTAATCCGGGCGAATTTACGCCTGGTAGTATCGATTGCCAAGCGCTATCTTGGCCGTGGAATCTCCTTCCTGGATTTAATCCAAGAAGGGAACCTGGGTTTGTTGCGGGCAGTCACAAAATTCGATCCCACCCGGGGATTTAAATTCTCAACCTATGCCACCTGGTGGATTCGCCAATCGATTAGCCGGTATATCGCAGAGCAGGCACGCACCATCCGGATCCCAGTCCATTTATTTGAATCGATCACCCGGCTATTGCGGGTACAACGCAAGTTGGTTCAAGAATTAGGTCGTGAGCCAACCAATGATGAGCTAGCTCTAGAAGGCGATTTTATGCCTGAAGAGGATGTGAAAGCCATCCACAAAGCACAAGCAGATGGTAAACCATTGGATCCGGCACTTTTACGTAGGTGGCAATACAGCTCACAAAAAGTCCAGAAGATACTTCAATCTGCAGAAGAGCCAGTCTCATTGGAACGACCGGTTGGTGACGAAGAAAGTTCGCAGCTTGGAGACTTTATTGAAGATGATGATGCGCTGGAACCGATGGATGCTGCGGCACGCGAAATGCTGCGGGAACAAGTTCAGAGCGCACTGGCAATCCTTTCGGAACGCGAACGTCAGGTTTTGGAGCTGCGCTTCGGGTTGACAGATGGCAAAGACCATACCCTCGAAGAGGTTAGCCGCTATTTTAGTGTGACACGGGAAAGAATAAGACAAATTGAGGCAAAAGCTTTACGAAAACTAAGGCATCCAACCCGTAGTAAAAACTTAAAGGAGTACCTCAGTTGATCCGTTTTAAAATTTGCTCCACCCTGGATATGGCGCAGACAATCGTTTTGGTCTAATATTAGGTGGGAGGAGTCCATGCAGTCCAGGTATCAACGTAGATTCTGGCCAATTGTCGTGGCAGATTTGATCTTGATCATAATCATTGTGGTCAAGGGTCCGGCTGCATATCAAAAAATTGCTCCCAAAGTTGCGCAAATCGCAGCTTCAACCCCGGCGCCCACAGCAACTGTCAAAGTTAATCCAATCAAAATTTCAGTCCTCTTTCCTGAAAATATCATGGAGCAGAGAGACTTTCCACTCACGATCCAAATCCAAAATTCCGGAAGTACTCCGATACGAATCAGTGATATTGTTCTACCTCGCGCTTTCACAGAAAGCATGATTTTTAAGCAATCTGATCCGGTATTTGCGCAAACGAATAGCGATTCGGCAGGCGATAGCTACCCGGTAAATGAAACCCTCCAACCGAACTCAGACAGCACGTATATATTCATTTTCCAGGCCAAGAAGATGCAAGCCTTCAATGAGGAAATTATCATCCATTCTGACCAGGGTAATTTAACTGGCCGACTGATGCTAGCCGTTGCGCCGGATATGAAATCACAGCCATTTGTAGATGAAGCATATCCATTCCAGGCAGTGGTTAAGATCAGTGCCATGTACAAGGATGCCAATGGGATCCTCCAGCCGGGTTGGTCTGGTTTGGGTAGTCTCATCACTTCGGATGGACTCATCCTGACCAATGCGCATACTGTCTTGCCCAACCGTTCTCTACCGGTGGATGGTTTGTTGATATCTCTCATCCAGAGCCAGGATCTACCACCCCAGGACAGATATTATGCGGAAGTTTTGCAGGCAGATTACTATCTTGATCTGGCTGTAATCCGTATCGTAGCTGATCTGCAGGAAAATCCCATTAATCGCAATAGTATCCATCTGCCTGTCGTTGAAATCGGAGATCCAACCAGAATATCTCTTGGAAAGAGGCTTTCCATTTTAGGGCTGCCTCAGTCTGGGAGAGAATTGGTGACTTAGATCAACGGAGATATCAGCGGCTTTGTAAATCAAAATCCTTATGGTGAGAAGGCATTCGTCCAAACTTCCGCCAAGATACCTGCTAGTTTTATTGGTGGAATGGCATTGGATGAGCATGGCAAGCTGATGGCTATCACTTCGCTTAATATTTCACCCAAAGGCGTGGTTGGCGCGAGTGATTGTGTATATTTGGCTGATAGTAACAGTGACCGAACAATCGACACGAAAGATTTGTGCATGCCAGCCGAAGGTGTTGTGGCAGGATTGCGACCGATTGATTTAGCCCTGCCTATGATCAATGCTGCAAAAAATGGTGAGGTCAAGGTTTACGGATACCCGCATGATCTGATTCGATTCCCGGCTGGATCAAGAGTTCAATTGGAAGAAAACTTTGAGGATAAAGATACTGGCTGGGTGAATGCATCTACCAAAGCAAAGTATGGCTCCTACGAGCTGAGCACTTACCAGTTCACCCTGTCTGCGCCTGGACAATTAGGTGTATCGTATTACGAAAATAAACGATTTACAGACTCGGTCACCAATTTGTTGGTGACACAGGTAACATCTTCAGATGATGCTTTTTACGCTGGGGTTTGTAGATATACCAATAGTGAGAATTACTATCTGTTTATGGTCACCACAGATGGAAGATATTCCATTCAAAAGGTGGAAAGTGATCAGTTTTCTGTATTGATTCCCTGGACCTATTCGCCGGTTATCCCGATGAACACGAGTATTAAACTCAACATTGCCTGTGTTGGGAAGAGCTTATCGCTGGCAGTGAATGGAACCCCATTGGCTCAAGTGAATAATTCCGCTCATTGGAGAGGACTGCCAGGATTAGCCGCCGGGACATTTAGAAATGGTCAGTTTGCGGTAGCGTTTGATGATGTGGTTGTGATGACGCCCTGAGGGAAGTATGGACGAGTACACGATACGCCAGGCGATTGATCTAATCCATGCGCGAAGATACACAGACGCGCGAAAATTATTGCGTCCAGTATTAGAAGTGAGCCCGACCAATGAGGCTGCCTGGATTTGGTTTGCAAGTACGTTCTCAAGCCCGGCAGAAAAGATGGTTGTCTATAAAGCCGGTCTCGCTTTTTGTGTTGATTCTGAACCATTGCAGCGGTGGATTGAGAAATGTAAAGAAGAAATTGAAGAATTAAAGGCCAAAGGTGAAGAACCGGATCAGCCAAATATCAGTAATGAACTTCCCCAAAACGCCCGTGAAATCAAGAAATTAGAAGAACCAAAACTCACTTTACCAGAACCCGGAAAACCATTCGAGTGGAATGAGCCATTAATTGGCAAAAAGCGCACGTCTGCACAACCCTCTGGGTTGTTTGCCCAGGAGATAGAAGACGAGCAGATCCCCTCAACCCCAACAGTAGATGGACAGGTCGGGAATTGGATGGATTCGCTACGGGGAACCATGGATGTTAGTTCTGATCAACCGGGTGATGTTGAGGGAACAGCACAGCCTATCGCAGCTGTAGACCTGCAATCCAGGTTCCCGGGCGAAGAAGAGCCGAAAGAAGAGACGCCTGCAGGATCGATTTCCAAGAAATTAACCAGCATCTGGGGAGCCATCATCGGGGGTGAGGAAGAACCAGCGAAAAAGCCCGCAGAAGTTGAAGTAAAGCAGTCACTTTCGCAGAAAATTACCAGCATCTGGGAAAAATGGGGAGAAGAACCCAAACCAGAAACATTACGAGAGACTGAGCTTAAAGCCGAGAGTACCACTCCCGCGAGTCCATTTGTTGATTTATCTGCTTCGGCTGATGATGACCTCAATTTGCACCCGGAATTCTTTGAACAGCCACACCCTGAACCTGATCCAGTGCCATATGATGAGCCGGTTATCGTTTGGGGCACCCAACAAATTGAAACGACAACCAACCAGCCGGTTTCTCCCTGGGAACTTTCAACGATCTCTTCCCAGCCAGCCGACCTTACCCAACAGGTGCAGCCTTTTGGCGGCATCCCGACAGAGCCTGCCGAAACCACAGCAGAACCATCAGCCACGGCAGGAGCCTTAGAGCCTTATAAGCAGTTGTATGAGGTTGCGCTGACTGTTGGAGTGGTTTTGTTCATCATAGTTGTGCTCATTTTTGGTGTCGATTATCTGATGTAGCAAGAAATCCATCCGTTCGTGTAAAGCTTTTATCTACCCATTCCTGCCCTAAGCAGGTATACTCTACCCTATTAATAAGGAGTAAATATGTCTGGATTAACTATCATTACTGATTTAAGCGCGTACCTTCCCGAAAACCTCACCCAGGAATTGGGCATCGAAGTGGTTCCATTACAGGTGATCTGGAGCGGAGAATCATACTATGATGGAGTAGATATCAAGGCAACCGAATTTTACACTCGTCTGAAAACAGCAGCTGACCTGCCCACAACCAGTGCTGTTTCAGTACATCAGTTTCAAAGCAAGATCGATGATTTGCTGTCGAAGGATCGATCTGCCTGATCCTGCCAATTTCATCTGGAATATCAGCATCACATGCCAATGCAGTTACGGCTGCAAAAAGTTTTGCTGGCCGTCCGGTAGAAGTGATCGAAACCCGGCTTGTCTCCATGGCACTCGGATTTATGGCACTTGCCGCGGCCAGAGCAGCCCGGGATGGCGCCTCTTTACAAGAAGCTGCAGACCTGGCGCGTAGAACTTACTCGCATATCGGGGTGTACTTCACGGTGGACGATCTCAAGTACTTACATAAAGGTGGTAGGATCGGTGGCGCAAAGCGCCTACTGGGCTCGGCGTTGAAAATCAAGCCGATACTTCAGATCCAAGATGGAAAGATCGAAGCGGCAGGATCGGCTGTCACCCGTAAAAAGGCACTAGAACGACTGGTGAAACTGGTAGAAGTTGGAGTGGGCACTGCAACCCCGGTCCATATTTCGGTTTTTCATGCATTAGATCTGGATACTGCCCTGGAATTGCAGGAAATCTGCAATCAGAAATTTCACCCGGTTGAGAACATTCTCAGCGAAGTCAGCCCTGTGGTTGGCAGCCATGTCGGACCGGGCACGGTCAGCATTGCCTATATGGCGGGTATCTAGAGTCGATTTAACTTTAAATAGAAAACAAAACGGCTTCTTATTGGAGCCGTTTTGTTTTTGTTACCATATTTGTTTACGGATTGCTTGCGAGGTACTGTGCCAGGAGATCGATATCTGAATCTGGTATAGCCGCGCCTTTTGCTTGCATTTGGTTAATGATCTTTACCCATCCAGCTTGATCTGCCTGTACGCTTTTCACTTTGTTCGGAGAATGGCAAACCGCGCATACGCTATCTAAAATCGCCTGGGCTGCCAGTTGTTGTTCTGCACTCAGTTCCACCATGGCAGGAGCCTGGATGGGTTCTGGTGCGGCGGTGGCGGGTGGAAGGTCAGTCTCTGTGGGCAATGGAGCCAGGGTAGGGACTTCGGTAGCGGGTTGGGCAGTAGGTAATTCCACCGATGGCTGTGTAGGTGCTTGAGTTTCTATCGGTGCGCTACATCCTGAAACCACAATTACTAAAAGCAATACGGTAATAAAGTTACGCATTCATCATCCTGATTTATTTGTAAGTCTCAGCCAGGTATGCAGCGACGGCTGCTTTTTCGTCGCTTGTAAAGCCAATATTTCCTTTTTTGTCCATCTGACCGACCACTTTTACCCAGCCGGTTTCATCTCGTTTTTCTCCAGAAAGTTTATCCAGAGTGTGACAGGTAGTACACTTGGTGTCAACCAATGCTTTGGCATCAATGCTGACGAGAGCTTTCTCTACTGCTGCTGGTATCTGCTGCAGGGGTGGTCTGGGTTGAACAGGCTGATTAAGAATGCTCCCAGAGCAAGTATGATTACCAGGGTCAATATTACTTTTGATTTCATAAATCCCTCCTCATATGCCATTATATTCGTTATAGTTGACATTATAAATCGCCCGATTTTAAAAACCTATCATCGAGCGAACCTGTATAGGGTTGTTGTCGGATTTTATTGGTAGATAAAATTGATCTGGTTTTCTTGCGGCATTTTGAGCGGAATTCCGTCAACCGGCTCAAATTTTCCGGCGAAACGGCAATTGGTATCTACGATCGGACTGGTGCAATCCACGCCGATGACCGATGCCAGCCAGGTGCCCTGGTATTCGACCGGTGCATAAATGAAAATCGAACCATCTGACTGGCTGATGCCATCCACTCGCACTACTTCTACTCCGCCTACCCGCGTCATGCCTACCTGAATCCCTGCCAGTGGTTCACCGGCGGCGGTGGTGATCTTACCAGTAGCAACCAGGCTTTCAGAGATGGGTAAAACCGGCACCGACGAGAGCTCGCCCTGAATGGTGATGTGGGCAGCTAACATCCAACCCACTTTATCAGCTTTCGCGATGACCTTCACCCATTGCTTGCCGGGGGCTAAGGCCGATTACAGATAAGAGAATCTCCCGTTTCGTACTGGTTGATAATCTCGTGCAAGATACTCGGGCCTGAGCGCATATTCAATCGGGCAACATTAACTGTTGCCGAAAGTGTAACCGGAGCTGAGGTAGCCGTAGGCTCCGGTAGCGGCGCTTCGGTGGCGGTGGGCTGAGGTGCTGCTTCTGTGACTGGTTCAGCTATTTGAATGGGTGTCTGAACTCGGGGACTGGGTTTGGGCTACCGGTGTGGTACAGGCTGTCAAACCTATCACTATTAGGATTATACAGATCAATCGGGCGGCAATCATCCTGATCTCCTTTCCATCCACGCCAAGATGCCAGGATGTTAAATTCATTATACAACTTGATTTAAGAGGTCTTGCAGGATAGCTGCGATTCTCAGGATGAACGAACCCGTGGACTAGTTGCCTGTAAGTATTGGATAAAATCCTCGAGTAATTGTTTGAGTTCAGCCAATTCTGTTTCATTGAGCACATAAAATGGGGTGTAAAACATTTCGTCAGTGTAATCTTCGGCCAGTTGCCGAATAGTCGAGCCGGAGTTGGTGAGAAAATAGTGCCCGCTTTCTTCAAACACCCATCCGCGGAGTTTGAGATCTTCCAAAGCACTCAGATAATCCTGTTCGGAAAAACCGCGCAGTTCACATAACTTTTCGCTGATCTCAGCCAGAGTATGCAGGTTGGATTGCCACATCAGGCTGAGAACCTCCCACACCGAACCCTGGATATAGTGGTAAGGCTGCCAAGCGCCCAGATGGCAGTCATCCCGCCAGGCTGCCAGGTCAGAACAAATCTGATCGATCTGAATGATCGCTGGCTGCGATTCTAATTGGATCTGATCCCGATTGTGCAGAATACTCCACTTCGATTGCGGTTCTGCCGATTTCAGGCAGGCAGCATAAACCGGTTGAAGCAGCCGGGTGATTTGATTGAGATATTGTATTGGGTATGCAACCTGTTCGATTAAAGCCGCTCTGCTTGCGTCCACCATCTTCTGGGCAGCTTTTTTTGCCCGTGGACTGAGGCGGTATTCGCCATCCGATTCGATGAGCGAGCCATTCAGGCACTGTTTTGCCAGTATGCTACTAATTTTTGTCGGATTGCTGTATGGAGAGCGGATGCGGATCTTGCCGGCGTCAATGGGGTCGGGCGCGAGGATGAAGGCGGGAATCAGCCATCCCCGCCATTCGTTGTTCGGATACCCTGACAATTCAGCAGCTTTCTCGATACTCGCCGCACTGATTTCATACAAATGATCGGAGATTATTTGTATATTCTTCCAATAATCCATTCCTTTTCCAATCGGGGTCCATCCCTTTAGTTGATTAGGTTAATTATAGAATCGATAGTAATACGCGCAAGTACAAGCACAATTTTGTCGTATTTCGACAATTTTACAGAATGATACCCGCAGCATCGCAAATTTGATTGAGATAACAAATGTACTCGACCAATTCGAGCAGCTCATTTTGCTTCATGTCTGAAATACATTTACCCTGGAGTGCTTGGATGGATATCCTCAAGTGTTCTTTGCGCTCGCGCTTCTTTGATTCGTCGATTTGAATTCGTTGTGGCATCTATTCACTCTCTCCTTATACTGGTTTCACCCACACATTCACCCGCACCGGCAGTAACGGATACCAGACCAGGATATCTCCCTCAGTTTGAGTGCAAATCTCCAGGCTGCCTTTTCCTTGCTCATCTAATAAAATCACCTGGTGTATGACAGTATCGCCCTGTTGGATGGCGAGGGTAACTTCTTGCCCGGATTGCTGGGCAGATTCAACCCACAGGGTCGTGTAATCCACGCCATTGGCGCGGATGGTATCTGGAATGGCGCGAATATAAAAGGGTGTGTGTTGGCTTAAATGAGCTTTTGGATTGTAAGTTTGACCATCAATGCTCACCTGCAGCGGTGCTTCCGTGGCGATGATGTTCGTGGCTGCGGGGTGTTGTAAGCGCACCTCTTCTACAAATTGTTCAAAGTGAATTGTGTTCAATGGTTTCTCCTTAGGCGTAATCGAGCACCAGTGCTGCCCAGTAACAATCGCTGCGGGTGCCTGAAGTTTTAATTTCAAAGCGGGTATCGATCTCACCCGCAGGCAGAGAAGCCAGAATATCTCCGCTCTTGACCATGTTGGTGGAAGCGGTGGCGGTGGTAGAGATCTCCACAATTGTTACTGAGCTGGTGGTGTTGTAAAACCGGGCAAATCCGCTGGCGGTTGAGGTAAACAGATTGGCAACCAGTATGGCGGACCTGGCTCCGGGTTTGATTTTGCCAAAATCCAGACTGTGATGGCAAACCACACCGGTGGAATAACTGGTAGCGGTCGTATTTGCCAGGTAGGCATGCAGGGTGATGACCTGCATTTTGCTGCCGCTTGAGTCAGTCAGGTAGGTTTGGATCGAGGTCTCATCAATGGCGCTACCGGTCCAATTGCAGGTTCCGATCAGACGTTGATCGGCTGCTTCGGCTGAGCTGGTGTTGGCGCTCAAGGTAAAGATCGAAGATCCAGATACTCGATTTGCAAAGATGTACCAGATAGCCGCGCTGCCTGAGATGCTTCCAGAAGGCAGATCCACGTTCTCCGATGCCTGGCACATATAGCCATGGATCATCAGGGTAGGTGGGTAACGCGGATCAAACGGAATCCGCAGGCGATGGGCAGCCAGGTAAGACAGGCGGATTCCGCTGACATACTGTGCCAGAAATTGCCCGAGTGAAACTGCGTCATTCTGGCTGGCGCCCAGGCGTACGGCATCTGCCCGCAAGCGATTGTATTGTTGATAGCCGGTGGGTTGACCGGCAGTGACATCCAACGAAGATGGATAGACAGGTGAACTCATGGTTTTCCTTTCAAATGAGGTTATGCCCGCCAGTAGCTGTTATCCCAGGTCATGCTGCCAGCGTAAGAACTCTTCATCCACCCACAGCGATTGCTCAAACCGATCACGGTCGGCCGGGGCAAAGATATCTCCATTGGAGCTGAGCTGCAGGGTCACTCGCAAGGTACCGCCATTGCGTTCTTCGAGTGAATAATTCCCCGAAGAGTACAACCCGCTGAAGATGCCTTCACTGGTGACCACGCCGATCTCGCTGCGCTGAGTGAGGATTTCAAACAATTGGTCATATTCAGCACTGGCAGAAGGGCTATGCAGACTTCCATCCGGGTTGACCAGGCCATCAGCCAGTAACACGGTGAACGAAACCACCTGCTGGTCCTGAAAAGTGCCATCTGCCACCCGGTAGGCTGAGCGATACACACTGATACTGCCGTGGTACAGACGGGAGTGGTCGAGCAGCAAACCTAACGGTTGACCTTGCTGGACCTCGCTGTGGTAGAGCATCACCTCGCAATCTTGCGCCAGGATGGGCATGATTACTTCCGGTCTGGGTTAACGAATGCCTGCAGATCTGCCAGGCAGCCATTAAACACGTTTAAATCTGGATGAGAAGACAAACCCGGCAGACGGAAGCGGTCACCGCTCCACTGCCAGAAAGTCCAGGCTTTGATTCCGGGTGGTAAATTAGGTCGGAAGGTAGTGGAGAGCAGAGCGTTAAGGTCAGACCAGTTTAAGTCTGCCGGGGTGCCGCGCAGATACGGATACTGTGCCAGCCAGAGCGGATATTGTCCCAACCAGGTGAGCATGGGTCGGGCGTGCTCCAGGATGAAGCTGGTGCGGGTGTAGATGACCACTGGTGTGCCTGGCAGCGCGGCATGCAATTGCTCTGCCATATGCCGAGCCGATTGGCTGATGCGTTCAGCAGAGAGGTAAAGCGGTTTCTTTTTCTTCTTCCGGCTGCCGCCGGCTTTTACAGTGATACGCGGCCAGGCAGACCAGTCTGCCCAGAATTGTTCCACGTCCAGACAGACCATCTGGTAGGGTAAGCCCTGGCAACCATTGAGTAGATGTTCCACCTGACTGCCATCTTCACACAGCGGATCAACCCAATGATAGACGCCGGTCATCAGTCCGGCGCTGCTGGCCCCACGCAGATGTCCTTCCGCCGCTGGATCGTGGTTATAGTTGCCCTGGCTGACCTTGACGATGGCAAATTCTACGCCATTTCGTTTAAGGTCTGACCAGTTAATTTGCTCGTCGTAGCGTGAGACATCGATCCCGTGGGTGAAGTTGGGTGGGGTCGCTGTCATATCACCCCCCAGCCTTCGCTCCAGACCTGGATATCGCAGCTGCGCATCCGGGCGGAGCGTACCGTTCCCAGCAGACGGTCAAAGCGTTGCAGCAGTCGTTGCCCCAGCTCGGTGACCGCCTGTGGGGTGCGGTCTTCCAGATTGAATTGCTGTTTACGGTCGAGGGTCTTGCAGGAGGCGGTGTACCCAGCCGCGCCCAGTACGATCATGCCGCAATCGGTTTCAGGTATGCTGGTCTGACCAGCGCCATCCAAGCCGGACAGGGTTTCGGACATACCGCTCGCCAGGCTGTATTCGTGCACAGCCAGGCGGATGCCTTCTTCGATGAGGCTGTTGCTGTAATTCAGTTGGGTCAAGTCTGCCAGTAACACGCTGACCCGTTGTTCGATGGAGGTGTATGTGCTTGACATGGTTTTCCTTTCGTATGTGTTTCGTAGGGGCGGGCAGGCCCGCCCGTTTGTATCTGTATTATGGCGGTCGCCTGTCCCCGTCAGGGGAGAGACCCGCCCGATGTTCTTCATCCTGAGGGAAACGAAGGATCTCTACCGGAGTCGTAATTGAATGTAATCGTAGAGATCCTTCGCCTCAAAGGGCGCTCCTCAGGCCTGGCCCCCGTAGGGGGATGTATGGGATCTTCCGGGCGGGTTAGAAACCCGTCCCTACAATTGGTTCATTCCAATTCCTCCGGGCTAAACTGATACTTGCGCCCGTCATAGTCGATCACTACCAGGCTGCCATCCGGCTGTTCCTTCCAGCCGATGAAGCGTTCCACCGGACTGCCGATCAATTTGGCTGCTGCCATTAAACGTGTCCCTGCGCTGTTTACATGCTTTACCCCGCTGGCTTTGGACGATTGCTGGCTAGGCATGAGATTGCTCCTGTTTCTGCCTGAGTCCGTCTTGCAGACCGGTGCCGAAGGTGTAGGCAGAGAGAGTGAGGATGATGGCTGTGATCTGGTCATCTGCCAGCGGGAAATCAGGCAGTGCGGAACGCAAAATCACCAGTCCTAATCCTGCCAGGGTCGCCCAGAATTTACGCGAGCGCAACAGGTTACGCAGCGCCTGCCCGCATGGCAGCGGATTATTCTCCAGTGCGCTTCCCAGGATGTAAGCCGAGAGCAGACTGGCCAGTTCGACTAGCGGGGTGCTCAGATCGGGCAGGCTGGGGAAAAAGCCGGTCAAAACGATTAACACCAGACCGATCAGGGCTGCCCAGAATTTACGGGAAAGTAATAATGTTTGCATGTTCTCCTTTCGTGATGTTTCTGTAGGGGCAGGTTTCAAACCTGCCCGTTTATGTTTGTTGATTGGGCGGGTCACTCCCCTTACGGGGACAGGAACCCGCCCGTTCTTCATCCTGAGGAGTAGGCGACGAATGATCTTGCTCTTTTGACGACGGTAGTAGAGATCCTTCGTCGTAAAAGGCGCTCCTCAGGCCTGTCCCGTGAAACGGGATGAATTCCTATTTTTCGGGCGGGTCGTGCTCCCATTCGGGAGCAGAAGACCCGCCCCTACAGAACCTATTCATTCCGAGTAACGGGGATGAATAACCTCTCGCTATGGTACATTGCTCTTGTGCAGCGGACGGAAATCATTCACCCACAAGGCCAGGAAATGGCGCACTTTCAGGCGATGCTCATCATTACTGAACACAGTTGGGCTCAGGTCATCACCAGCGATAAATATCTCGGGCATCAGACCAAAGCGCTCGCCAATGAAGATGGCCGGGGCGATGCGCGGATCGACCACCGCCGCCCAGTCGTTCGCATCTGTCCATTCCGGCACAGTGATCACATCTCCCGGCTGGCCGCGCTGCTGATTCTCACTGTAGATGCTGGCAGCATTCTCAAGCGTGGGATACAAGATCTTCATCGCAGCCAGCTGCAACTGGCGCGGAACCAACAGGTAACGCGGATTGACACCCGAGCGCGGTCCGGTACCATAGACCCCGGCAGCATTCTTGATGAGCAGCGGCTGGTTGAAAACCGCGGTGGAGACCGTCTCCCATTCGGCTGCACTGAGTGCGCTCACCAGCAGATTCTTGTGCCCGCCAGCGGTGGTGACGGCGGTGTTGTTGAATAACGCGCCGCCATCCGCCAGGGCAGGGCCGATTCCGCCGCTCTGGGTGAACAAAGCTGCCACCAGTGCGCTGATCTTGCGCAACCCGGCGGATGCCAGCTCGCGCGGGTAAGCTCGCAGCTTGCGGGTTTCGTCCCGGTCGATCAGCTCAAGCGTCAGCGGAATGTAGCCGCCGTATTTCTTCCAGTCGGCCACTTCCGGGCTGTCGCCTACCACCAGTTCGGTGTATGCCGCGCCTTCGGCTACTTCGGGCAAGCTGCCCACCGTGCCCACCAGCGCACCGGTGATCTGGTTGAGGGTGTTGAAGTGCTCCACGGTAGCGATGCGCTGCCACCAGTCGTAACCAGCCTGTCCCAGCTCTTGCCAGCGATTGGCTACCACTTTGTTGAGTGAATTTTTCACCAGTCCGTTAAAATCGGCGCTGGTTGCCAGGCGGGCACGTTCGGGATAATACCCGCCGTGCAGATCGGTATCACCGGTGAGGGTTAGATACAGCTCGCGGATACCGCTCAGGCGGGCAGTCTGCACTCTGTTGCATCCCGGCTTCACGTGGGGCGCCCAGCAGATCATCACAGGCGGCTTGCAGTTGGTCACGGGTATCAACCATCTGAGTCACCCGGCTCAGTCCAGCGACGCTGGTCTTGCCCAGCAGTTCAGCCGCCAGTTTGCGGCCGTCTTCCACTGCCAGGGTCAATTCAGATGGGTCATACTCGCGTTGTTCAAAACGGGTGCGGATGCGCTGGCTGATGGCTTCCGGCAGATGGGCTGCCTGCAAGGTCGAATTGAGCAGGAGCGCATGGATCGGCTGCGAGGGTTCGGCTGCCAGCCTGGTTCGCACCGCGTCAGCAGAGCCTGATGGCTGGGGAAGGGTCTGTGAATACATTCATGTTGAGGGTCTCTCCTTGAGGATTTTCATTGGTTTGGATAAACTGCCCGCCTCGGGCGGGGTGCATGACCAGGTCAAGCGAATGAATTTGTAAAATTTTGTGCACCTCCTGTTCTTGCGCTACAAAAGTGAGATCGGCTGAAAAACCCAGGTTTGGGCGGGGTTCAGCGGTATTCAGCCATTCGCTGCCAATCTGGTTCAGCAGGCTGGCAGAAGGACCCATCGGCTGCAAACTGAGTTGAATCCCCTGTCGGGTTATATCCCAGACCGGGTGGTGGAACCTTCCGGCCAGATCGCGGATGGAGCGGCTGGCACGTTGAGAGGGCAGGGCATGGTCGATGAAGCAATCCACGCCTTCCCAGCAATCCAATGATTGCTGCAACGCTTGCGGACTAAAATGCCAGCCATTGCCCTGCCCGGCGCTGATGGCCAGCACCTGAAAGGCAGCGGGGGATTGATCTGCATCTGCCGGGGCGGGTGCAGGCAGCAGTTGTACCTGCTGCAATTGGATACGAGATCGTTGTGTCATAATCCTCCTTTTATGAGCGAGGTAGGGGCGGGTTTAACCCGCCCCTACACCAACCGATGACGGTGTCTTTCATGAGTTGGCACCATGAGTAGTCTCAGCTCCCCTGACGGGGACAGGCAGAAACGACCTCGCCTGCAAAGCGATAGACCACCCGCAGCAGTTCTGCGTCACCGATCAAGCCCTGTTGGTGCAGTTTCTCAAAAGCGGTCATCGCGTCTCGGGCAGCCTGGGCTAGTTCCACATTGTCGCGTGCGCTGATATCTGCCCCGCGGATTTCGATGGCGGCGTGCGCATCCAACCCGGGTTGTACCTGCGCCCGGCGGATGAGTGCGATGCGTGCCAGGTCGCGCAGCATTCCTAAAAAGAAGCGTTGGCGCTGCTCAAAACGCCGAAAGGTGGGTCCGCCGGATGATTTTGCGGTGGTGCGGGTGGCGCCTTCCGGTTCAGCCAAAAAGTGGAGCGGTACGCCCGCTCCGGCGGCGATCATGCGTTTGACCGCCAGTCCGTCTTCTCCGGCATCTTGCGCGGCCAGGTCAGGCTGAATCACGCTCCAGGTCTCGCTTTCATCGGTCACCAGAATCGAGCCCGGGTTGGGCGCGGTGGCATTCAGGGCGGTCTGGCGGTCGTGTCGTTCTTGCTCGCTGTTGAAGGCTGCCTTCACCTGGTACAGGAAGGCTTGCCGGTAGCGGTTGAGGCGCACCCGGTCTTCCAGCCAGGTAGAATAACGCGCCAGCCAGCGCAGCAGCGGAGCCAGGTCGGATTCGCCATGCTGTGAGCCCACCGGGCGGTTGATGGCGTAGTGGCGCATCACCGGCTGGAAAGGCAGCACTTCACACCCATCAGGGGTCTCCTGCCAGGCGGACCAGCGCTGCCCTTCCATTTGACCGGGTGCGGGATATTCCAGGTATTCCAGTTCTTGCTCCACGTCATTGGCGCGGTGGGTGATGGATTGAATCTGCGCGGCGGGGATGGCGCGAGTGTAGCTCATGCCAGCCGGGTCCGTGGAGAGCAGGAGGAAGAGCTCGCCCGAGCGGGTGAGTTCATCGCACCATTCGTTGCAGCGGATATCCAGGTTGTTGAGGGGATGATTCCACCAGGTTTGGAGAAAGGAGTTGGCAGCAGGGTCTGGGCTGGTGATTGCCATTCCGCCGCCCACTACATACTGGCTGGTCAGTTCTACGATCCGGCGGGCGAGGGGGTTGGTCTGCCAGGCTTCTAGCGATTGGCGCAGGATGTCGAGCCGGTCGGTGAGGTAGCGTTCGCGCGGGGGATTGATGCCGGCTGGGCGTTCGTAGAAGCCATCGTTGAGCGAGACTGCGAGTTGGTCACGGGTCTGTCCCTGGGATGCCTGCCCCCGGGATGCCTGTCCCCGGGTTGTGGGGGTGGGGGTAGGGGCGGGTCTGGACCGACCCGCCCGGGATGTTTTAATAAATTGATTATGTCCATGCATCTCCTTATATAGAACAAATGATCTATATAAGGTTATAAGATGGTATTGCCCGCGTGTCAATCTGTCACATGTGACAGGGTTTTTGCCGGTCATACCCCATCCCCTTGATCCCCTTCCCACCTGGGAAGGGGATATTCTTCTCTGGGCGAGGAACCCAAAGGGTTCCTCGCCCAGAGGCCCACAACCTCCTTTAACTACCAAAATATTTAGTATTTGTTATACGGGACGTTGTGGGTTGTTAGGGCGAGATACCGTAGGTTTCTTGCCCTAACAAGAAAATACGCCCTTCCCCGATTTACTTGCCCCCGAACTTTGGGGGTGGGGAAGGGTCGGGGTTAGGGGCTTGGTCCACCAAAGATAGGCGCGGAGACAATCGCCGAGCGGGAGCCTGTCCCCGGTTTTTGGGGATCACCCTGCCCGTATGACATCATGTAGGGGCGGATTTTAATCCGCCCGTTTTGAGGAAGAAAACCATTTAATTGGGCGGGCAGGCCCACCCCTACAAAACCAGGCATATAATTAACCCATGCCCACACCTATCACCCGGAACACCCTCTTCTATGGCGATAACCTCTCCATCCTGCGCGACCACGTCCCCACCGAATCGGTCGACCTGATCTACCTCGACCCGCCGTTCAACTCGAACCGCTCCTACAACGTGCTCTTCAAGGACGAGAGCGGACAATCGGCCGAATCGCAGATTCAGGCCTTCGATGATACCTGGCACTGGGGCGCGCTCTGCCGAAGAGACCTATGACCAGCTGACCCAGGGTGAGAACCCGGCCGTAGCCGCCATGATCAGCGCGCTGCGCCAGTTCATCGGCACCAACCAGATGATGGCCTACCTGGTGATGATGGCCGCCCGCCTGGTGGAGCTGCACCGGGTGCTGAAACCGACCGGCAGCCTGTACCTGCACTGCGACCCCACCGCCAGCCACTACCTGAAGGTGGTGTTGGATACGATTTTTGGGGTACAGAATTTTCAGAATGAAATTATCTGGAAACGAACAAGCGCCACAATGATGCAGATAGAGTTATGGGAGCAATTCATGATGCGATTCTTTTCTATTCAAAAGCAGAACGAATGGACTTGGAATCAGTATTTTACGACAGTATGATCGAGATTATTTTGACAAGCATTTCAGACATACTGACGATGTAATGGACGACGATATAAGCGTCGAATGACCTACCGGTCCTGGAATACCTGATCGGCGCAACTGGACAACCTTGGAAAGGTGTAAATCCGACCATCCAAGGATGGCATTGGACGAGTACTACCAGAAGAGCTATGAAGAAATTAGATACAGCAAGGATCGATTTACTTGGCCAAAAGCCGGTGAGTGGCCATATGATTAAAACATATCTTAGACGAAATGTCTGGTGTTCCTGTGCAAGACTTTGGGATGATATTCCACCCAATCAATCACAAGCTGCCGAGCGCCTCGGCTACCCCACCCAAAAGCCGCTGGCGCTGCTCGAGCGCATCATGCAGGCCAGCAGCAACCCCGGCGATGTGGTGCTCGATCCGTTCAGCGGCTGCGGCACCGCCATCACCGCCGCCCAGAAGCTGGGCCGCAGCTGGATCGGGATCGACATCACCCACCTGGCGATCTCGATGCACAAGAACCGCCTCAAAGAACATGTTCGACCTGGAGCCCGGCAAAGATTACGATGTGATCGGCGAGCCGCAAGACCTGGCAGGAGCCAGCCAGTTAGCCAGCGAAGACCGCTACCAGTTCCAGTGGTGGGCGCTGTCGCTCATCAAAGCCCGTCCGCTGGGCGGGGACGGAGGGGTCGAAGGTGGGCAAGAAGGGCTCCGATAAGGGCATCGACGGCGTGATCCCCTTTATGGATGACGCCAGCAAAAAGCTCAAGCGGGTGATCGTCTCGGTCAAATCGCGGGCATGTCAACTCGCCCATGGTGCGCGATCTGCACGGGGTGATTGAACGCGAGCCGGATGCGCCGATTGGGGTGTTCATCACCCTCGAAGAACCATCCACCGAGATGATCAAAGAGGCGGTCACGCGCGGGTTTTTACACCTCGCCGCTGTGGGAGAAGAAATATCCGCGCATCCAGATCTACACCATTGAGAATCTGCTCAACGGGGATGAGGTCAAGATGCCGCCGGCGTATGGTGCGTTTAAGCAAGCGGAGAAGATCAAGAAGGTGGATGGCATCGCAGGTTGAATTAGAGATGTAACAATTTGTAGGGGCGGATTTTATCCGCCCGTTTTCCACATAACCGGGTGGGATTTATCCCGCCCGTATGGATATTATTATTTAATCGGGTGGACCTGTCCACCCCTACGTTCTGCGTATGTATGCAATATTCGGGTGGATCACGAATGAACCATGTAGGGGCGGGAGCCTGTCCCCGGTCTTTGGGGATTATCCCGCCCGTTTTCCAAATAACCGGATGGGATGAATCCCACCCCTACAAAACCAGGCATATAATTTACCTATGTCACCTGATAACCGCCGATACAACAGCCTGCGACTGCATGGTTATGATTATTCTGAATCAGGGGCGTACTTTATCACCGCGACCGTATATCAACGCCAAAATCTCTTTGCCGATCTCATCAATGGCGAAGTCAAAACTAATCAATTTGGTCAAATTGCAGAGCAGATTTGGACTGGATTATCTGGTCGATTTCCACAAATCCGGTTAGATGTTTATTGCATCATGCCCGACCACATGCACGGAATCGTAATCATTGACTCTCCAGCCAAACCGGAATTAAAAATGGTAGCCCTGTCGGATGTGCTGCGGGTATTTAAATCATTATCTGCCTTCCAGATCAACAAGGTGCGCGGAACACCCGGCCAGGTGATCTGGCAACGGGGATATTATGACAGGATTATCCGTAATGAGGAAGAATACGAAAATATCAAGGCATACATTTTAGAAAATCCATTCCGCTTTTCGTAGGGGTGGATTTTAATCCACCCGGATTGTTTTTTGTCAAATTAATGGGCGGGATTATCCCCTATCGGGGACAGGCTCCCGCCCCTACATAACCAACACCCGCCCCTACAAATATGGAATCCATATGAAAAAGATCGCAATCCTGTTCTACACCGCCTACGCCGGGTTGACCTTCAGCCTGTATTTCCGTTGGTTAAGCGGAGAACCTCTCATCCCATCCATGACTGGCATCACCACCGCGCTTGGATTCGGTTTTGCACTCTTCCACGGCGCCAGCCAATTTGGATGGAAAAGGATCCTGCTCTTCTTACTGACCTGTTTCATCATCGCGCTCGGATTCGAATCGTTCGGAGTAGCCACCGGGAAAATCTACGGTTCGTACCATTACACCGACACTCTGGGTCCCAAATTTCTGGGATTGGTCCCGTACCTCATCCCGCTCGCCTGGTTCATGATGATGTACCCAGCCCTGGTGATGGCGCAAAAATTAGCGCGTGCATCCAATCCGCGTGGTTGGAAGATGCTGGTAACAGCCGCGATTGGTGGATTGATGATGACCGCCTGGGACCTGGCGATGGATCCGGTGATGGTAAGTGCCGGTCACTGGGTTTGGGATGGGGGCGCATCCACGCAAATGTATTTTGGGATTCCCATCCAGAATTTCCTGGGTTGGTGGGTTACCAGCGTGGTGATTTTGTTGGTTTTCTTCTTAATCACAAACAAATTCAAAACAGGGAGTGCCCCGCCAGAGACCGGCTTACCGGCGTTGATGTATGCCACGATTGGGTTCAGCAGCATCTTCGCCGCCATGCTCAGCGGGTTGCCCGGTCCGGCGCTGGTGGGGTTGATGGCGATGCTGCCGTGGGTACTGGCGGTGATATTGTAAGGATGGGCCACCTGCCAGCACGCGATTTATCCAATAGAATACCGTTGGTTGGGTAGAGCGGAGCAAAACCCAACTATTCGATACAGGATCATCCGAACCCTTTCAAGGAGTTGGGTTTCAGGCTGTGCCCTCCACCCAACCTACGAGATCAACCTTTTATGCTCTTCCGCCTTTGAGCGAGTCCTGATACTTCTTCAATTCATCCATCTTGCCGCTCGCCAGCATCTCTGCCTGCTTCGGCCAGGTGGTCGGGTCTGCGATGCGCAGCTTATTGGCATCCATAATCGCCCGTAATTTGGCTACATCCGCTTTGGCCAGATCCCCGTAGGTCTGAATCCCCTCTGCTTCCAGCAAGCTCTGGATCTTGGGTCCGATCCCTTCGACCAGGGTCAGGTTATCCGGGGTTAGAATCTTCTGCACCCGCTCCACCTTTTCCACCGCTGGTGCGGCAGCCTGGACTGGTTTTTCCCGAATCCAATATAACAACAACAAAATAAGAACGATCACGACAATTGAAACAATCAGCCCCACTGTGTTCATAGTCCACCTCGCTTTTCTTTTAAGCATACTCACGCATGCAGAAAATGCAAGCGTGAAATTCTGTCTTTGCGAACCTGGGCTAGCCACCGTAGTCTGGGGATTGAGGATTCTGGGCGTTGCTATGATAAATCAAGAAATAAATTGCCCATCCCCTTGATCCCCTTCCCAGGCGGGAAGGGGAAGATTTTTCTCTGGGAGAGGAACCCTGTGGGTTCCTCTCCCAGATGGCAACAACCTCCTTCTAACCACGAATGCTGGGCAGAGAGCATGATCATCTTCCGAAACCAACAATTATTGGTCTGGCAACTCCCCAAAAACCTTAATCATCCCACCTAAAAAGACTGTCACAACTGACAGGTTGCGAAACTGCCCCAATTGTGTAAGATAGAATAGAACAAAGGTTCTATAAAAAAGGAGCATATGATCCCTAACACCCCCGAAACCTCACCTCCAAAACGGCGCGGTGCGCCCTCTGGCAACCTGAATGCCATCAAGCACGGATTCTATTCCCGCCGGCTGATGCAGGGCGAAATCGAAGACCTGCTCCAAATGGAACCCGGCTCGGTGAAAGAAGAGATCGCCATTTTGCGCGTCATCACGCGCCGGGTAGCCGGCATGGCAGACGATCAGATGCCGCCCGACCAGATTCTGGAAATCTACAATGCCATCGGAGCCATGTGCATGCGTATCTCCACCCTCCTGCGCACCGAAGCGATTCTGGGCGGCTCGGAAGATTCCGTCCACGCCATGATCGAAGCGATTGATACAGTCGTGGATGAAATGAAGCAAAACGGAATGATCCAGACATGAACGACCCGGAGACCCTGCTGCTGCATGAAAAAATTCACCGTGCTCTCGACCTGCTGGAAGGTCGCCTGATTCGTATGGAAGCAGATCAAGACCACCAGCTTGCCCTTCTTATCCA
This sequence comes from uncultured Chloroflexia bacterium, assembly GCA_963818305.1. Lineage (GTDB taxonomy): Bacteria > Chloroflexota > Anaerolineae > Anaerolineales > Anaerolineaceae > DAIOEK01. The sequence continues at coordinate 99,933 of CAWFRQ010000004.1, read as the reverse complement.
GCGGGTAGAAGTGTTGGAACACAGCCACCTGGATCATGAGGAACGTCTGCGCACGGTGATGGATGGCGTGATCCGCCTGAGCACCCGTGCCAGCCTGGCAGCGGTGGGACAGAGCTTGCTTTCACTCATTCTGGCTGCGATTGCAGCCTACCTGGGGGCGCGGTGAATGGTCCACCAGAGCGTGACTTGCAGGATACATCTGCGCGAGGTGCTCACTGATCCCTGCCGATTTGCCTATCTGAATAGCCGCATCAATCTGCGCAGTTATCAGCGCCAGGTCATCCGCTCTATTGTCCAATCGGTATTTCATCAAACCGGACTGAGCTTCGTGGTCATGTTTCCGCGCCAGAGCGGCAAGAATGAGCTGCAAGCGCAATTGGAGACGTATTTGCTCACCTGTCTGTGCCGCACCGGCGGGAGATCTGATCAAGGTGAGCCCCACCTGGAAACCGCAAAGCCTGAATGCCATGCACCGGCTGGAGTCACTCCTGAAGCATGGCCTGATCACCCGCGGACTGTGGGAAAAGGACAGCGGCTACATCTACCGCATGCAGCGGGCACGCATCAGCTTTCTATCAGGCGAACCGCAGGCGCATATTGTCGGCGCCACCGCCTCGACTCTGCTGGAGGTGGACGAAGCCCAGGATGTGCTCATCAGCAAGTACGATAAAGAGATCGCGCCTATGGCTGCCAGTACCAATGCCACCCGGGTCTTCTGGGGCACCGCCTGGACCAGCCAGAACTCTGCTGGCACGCGAGCTGCGATTGGCACGTGCACTTGAACAGGCAGATGGTATCCGGCGGGTATTTCACATTTCGGCGGATGATGTCGCCCGCGAAGTGCCGGCGTATGACGCATTTGTGCGTGAGCAGGTGCAGCGCTTGGGAAGACAGCATCCCATGATCCGCACCCAATTTTATTCAGAAGAGATCGATGAACAGGCGGGGATGTTCCCGTCTGGAGCGCCAGGAACGGATGCGCGGCACGCATGCACCCCTAAATCAGCCGGAAGCAGGTCGAATTTACGCTTTTCTGCTGGATGTAGGCGGGGCTGAGACTGCAGTTATGGATGAGATGTCCGCGCCGAACCTGGCCGGTAACGCAAGAGATCACGATTCCACGGCCTTGACTGTGGTGGAGGTGGATTTGACCACCGTTCAGGTGGATACTCAGAAAGCTCCCACTTACCTGGTGCGCGCCCGGGTTGCATGGAGCGGGGTAGATCAACCTACGTTGTACCTGCTTCTCAAGCAATGGGCCGATCGATGGAAGCCACGCAAGATTGTTGTGGATGCTACCGGTTTAGGGGCCGGGTTGAGCGCCTATCTGCAAAAAGCGTATAGCAGCCGGGTGCGTCCATTCGTGTTTTCGGCGGTATCCAAGAGCAACCTGGGCTGGGATTTTCTCTCGGTGTGTGATACAGGGCGGTTCAAAGACTATCGGCCGGTGGAAGGTGACTCGCTTGCAGCAGCTCTTCTGGCGCCAGGTGACTGCCTGCCAGATGGAATCGCAGGGAGGGGTAGGCTGCCGCATCCGCTGGGGTGTTCCGGATGGGACACGTGATCCGCTCACCAAAGAGCAGGTTCACGATGATTTACTGCTTTCGGCGGCGATGTGCGCCTTATTGGATAAAGAGAAGTGGGGCAGCAGCTCTTTCTCGGGTGGGTTTGTCCTGGCTCGCGATCCGCTGGATGAAATGGGATTTTAAGCCAACAAAGTAGAGGCGGGTTGCCTGTCCCCGACAGGGAGAAAACCTGCCCAGTTGTGTCGATTGCGAGGGCCGGATAAGCCATCGAAGCAATGACAGATCTTTGATCAGGTTTTGTCTGGTATGACCATTGATTTCGCTGACCAATAATACAAATGGGCGGGTTTACTCCCCATTCGGAGAGCAGGCACCCGCTCCTACAATGACATTTGGTGTGATACCTAATTATTCTTTCTTCAATAACTTACCCGGCTGCCAGGGCGTACCCAGCGCGGGTAAAACCCAGTGATTCAGACCAATCCAACTACAAGTATTCTACTTACGAACTTTGCAAAAAAGGTTGTGGGCATCTGGGAGAGGAAAAACTGCTTAGCAGTTTTTCCTCTCCCAGAAAATTAAAACCCCTTCCACCCGTAAAACGGGGGAAGGGGCAAGGGGATAGGGGTATAGACCTATTCTTTCTTCAATAACTTACCCGGCTGCCAGGGCGTACCCAGTGCGGGTAAAACCCAGTGATCCAGGCCAATCCAACCTGCGGTCTTCCAGGCTAAAATCAGCAGAATCGCCAGTGGGAAGAAAACCGGATTAGTGCTCACGGTTCCAGCCATCAGGAAGTTCCAGTTCATGAAACCGCCAAAGAAAGCGGCGATACCGGTGAACAACCCCAGAATTAGCGCCGCGCCGATCAGAATTTCTCCAACCAGTACGAACTGGCTGAACCAGGTATAGCTCCCTGAATCCAGCATAGACTGAATGAATGTCCGATACCAGTCAAACGCAATGGCGGGACGGGCTGGAGCTTCCGGTACGACGACGGCGCGTTCCCAGAAACCCCTCAGGGCATCGCCAGACATCCAGGCTGGATTGCTAATCTTGCCAATTCCGGACGAAAGCCAGGTGTACCCCACATACAATCTGGCAACCAGCCAGAGCCAGGACCAACGCACATCCCCGAACAGTGAAGTGGTGACTGGCGGATCGACCAGAACGGTCGGTTGTGAAATTGAAATTGAGCTCATATCTTTCTCCTATTAGATAAATAAGATAATAATTATCTTATTTATTATAACCAAATAATTACAATTTCGATACGGATAGAATCACTTTTGGGGGTGATATTAATCACCTTTTCCTGAATCTGCGAACCAGTGACAGGTTTCCGGTGAAAACTGTCAAATCCATTTATAATCTGGTCACATTGTCTTCTAGAAAGAGTACAAATGGACCTTACAACTCAATTTACTCATCTTCTCCTACCTGAAGAGAAGGAATTGATACGGAGTTTGTCTTCACCGTATCAAATTCAAGCTTTTTTGGATTCTGTTCAGTACCCGGCGGGTGAAAGAAATCGAAGTGTGTTGGAAGTGCTGCGAGAGCGGCAAGCACATTGCCTGGATGGCGGACTATTTGCGGCCGCCGCATTGAATTGGATCGGCTACCCGGCAGTGATTTTAGATATCCTGCCTGAACCCGGTATGGATGATGACCACATTCTGGCGCTCTACCGCGAGAATGGATGTTGGGGCGCGGTGGCTAAATCTAATTTTGTGGGGTTGCGCATGCGCGAACCGGTGTATCGCACACTCCGCGAACTGGTACTCTCGTACTTTGAAAGTTACTTCAACGTGGATGGGCAGAAAACCATGCGCGCTTACACTCGTCCTATCCGTTGCACCCGGTGGGATAAACTGAACTGGTGGTATGACTCACATGGGGTGGATGTAATTGAGAAAGAGCTGAAAGAAATGAAGAGTACGCCCATTATCACCGCCCAGATGGCAGCCAGGCTCAATCAAGCTGATCCACTCACCTACCAGGCCGGATTGGCAGTAGCGAATTCGGATGGGTTGTATAAACCGAAGAAATAATTGGGTTGCGTAGGGGCGGGTCTTTGAACTGCACCTACATATTGTGCAATCCTTTCATCCTGAGCGACCTGAAGGGGTAAAGCGAAGGATCTTGCTTTTACAAAAAGATTTAAATTGCTTCGTGGATTTCAGGTTGATTACAAACAGATCCTTCCCTTACACCAATTTCGGGTGCGGCGGTCAGGATGAATGCAATAGAGAATGGTCTCTTCTATCCCCGTTGGGGACAGTTGGTTATGTGCACTCGGGTGGTATCTTCGAATGAAGCATAAGACGCATAACGTCCGTATTCTTTGAAAGAAAATGCAGCGATCCCCAGCTCATCCTCCGGGATGGTGGGTGGAATCGTATGGGGAGCTTCCCGCCGGTACAGGTGGCTCTTCACCAGATAATCTACCGCGGCGATCGCTACCCAGGCTCCGCCCTGTACGCCGACCCGCAGCGATTCGATATCCGAGATGATCGCCTGGGTTTCCATGAAATCAATTTTCGCTTTGTAAACCAGAATTCCAGTCCAAGACCGGGCAAAAAGTAAGCATCCGTCCCACAGGAAGATATCCCACTTATCTTCCATTTCCTTCGCCAGGAATAATGCGCCATTCCGGGTCGCTCCCTGGTGCGGATAGATCAACTGGCAGTCGATATTTGCCGGGTTCTCAGGAGATTTCCCGATATGCTGTTCGCCGTGTGATTTGCGCAGTTCAAGGAATTTTGCTGCCTGGCTGCGATCCGCGGCTGTCGAGACCATCGTGGTGGTAAAAGATCGAACATCCAGACAGCGCATATTGAACGGATTCTGATCGCGTTCAAGCCATCGTAATTCTGGAACTGGAGGCAGGTCATTCATGAGCATTTTCCTGAATGGTGATCATCAGGTAATTATAGTATGAAAAAACAAACTACTCAGGATTTCTGGTACAGATCCCAGAGTTTTTGCAAATTTAAGTGTAAACGCTCTCCCAATTCCTTTCCGCCCCGGCTGGTTACATCATCTTCATTCGGCATGACCACATACGGAACCTGTTTTCCCTGGATCGTGATCCATTGAGGATCAGACACTGTTAGATCAAACCAATCGGTGAACTCATACATCACCTTCAATTTCTCATCTGGAATGGAATGTTCCAGAATGCTTTCCGGTTTTTCTGGATTAAAGCGTTTGCGGTTCTTGCGTAACGATTCTTCCCAGGAGACATCCACATATAAAATCGCCATCCGCTCCAACATCTCTTTACTCAAGTGAGCAAAGGCACTGGCAAAACCACCATGCTCGCTCCCGCGCGAGAACTCCACCAGGATGGTTCGGCAAGTCGAATCGCCCACCTGGTCACGGATGACCTTCTGGTAATCTAATCCGATTCTTTCAATCAGCACATCCCAGAGATGGGGATACAAAAAATATCCTTCTGAATCGGTATGCAGCCGTGGTTTCCCCATTTTTTCCAGCAAGGCATCCTCCTCAAACCATGCCCACAACATCGGGAAATCATCCAGCTCGGTGATCTCTCCTACGTGGAACAGATCGGCTCGTTCCTGGGAAGGCAGATTCTTGAGGAAGCGCATGACTTCACTTTTACCAGCCGCGGGTCTGGCGAGTAAAACCAGTACATCAAATACATTCTTCATCGTCAATCTCCTTGAGTGGGCAGGTGTGAATTAGGGTTGATAAAGCAAATTGGGGTCAATGGATAAGTATTTTTCCAATGGCATGGCAATGGGTGCTGAAAAGTACCCGCGAATATATGGCTTGACCAGTGTATATGAGATTGGATGGGTGGTGAAAACGGCTGGTGCATCCGCCAGGATCATCCGCTCCGCTTGCTGGTACAGCGCAATGCGTTTTTGCATGTCTGTGGTTATGCTTGCTTCTTCCAACAGCGCATCAAGCTGTGGGTTGTGGTAGTTCCCAATATTGAGTGCTGATTGGCTGCCGAACAATGGTGCACTGAAGTTCTCCGGGTCAGGATAATCGGCACACCAACCCTGGCTGAGCAGTTGGCCATGCTGGCCGCTGGTGATCACCTGTTGATACAGATCCGGCTCAATATTCTGCACCACAATTTTTACTCCCAGGTTTTGTTCCCACATTTGAATCCAGGCAGCAACACTGCTGCTCACAGAGCTGCCATATCCGCTGGTGCTGAAGACGATCTCTGGAATTTTCTCAAGCGGATAGCTGGATTCTGCCAGCCACTTGCGGGCAATGGTAGGGTCAAAACTAATACCTGTCGTGGAGCGGTCATACCCCGGCAGCGCTGGAGGGTAAAGTCCTTTCGCTTCCAAAGCGGAACCCGAGAGCACCACTTGAATGTATTTATTTTTATCCAAAGCAGCGGAAAATGCTTTTCGAACCTGTAGATCGTCAAAGGGAGGTTGATTCACATCAAAGGTAATATATGAAGTGCACAGATCCACTGCACTATGCAGTTCTGCGTGCATGGGCTCTGCTGGATCTGAGAAGCGGTCTACATTGTAAGATCCGATCGGAGAAAGATCGATCTGGTTGGATTCATACAATCGGGTACTGTCCCCGGAGAAAAGTGAAACCACGATAGCCGGGATGGCGGGTTTAGCCCCATAGTAATCTTCAAATCGTTCGTACACTTGCTCGTGCATCGATTCCCAACGGACGAGCTTGTAAGGACCGGTGCCATTTGGGGTAAAGTACCAATCGGAGCCCTGGGCAATATTCTCCCGATCCAAAATAAAGGTAGTGGGGAAAGTGAGTTTCTGTAGAAATGTCTGTTTGGGCGCGGTCAACCTGACCTGCAAAGTTTTCTCATCCAAAATCTTTAATCCGCTGATATGATCGGCTGCCCCGTTGTGCATCTGGGCTGCCCCATCCATATCACCTAGATAGGTGAGGGCGACATCGGATGAAGTCAGGTCGTCAAGCGCACGCTCCCAAGAATAGAGAACATCTTGTGCGGTGACCGGTCTACCGTTGTGGAAACGGGCATTCGGTTGGATGTGGAAGGTGTAGGTCAATCCGTCCGGGCTGATTGTCCAGCGATCGGCTAAATCAGGTACAGGCTGTAAATCGGGTGAGTTTTGCAATAATCCAGAAAACACTAACGAATCTCCGCCGCCATGCGCAGTTGCCGGGTCATTTTCCCGCGGATTACTGCTCTCACCGCCTTCCAGCCGCAGTACCTGATTTCGCGGGTAGCCATGAATGAGAGGTTGAAAAACCTCAAAGGAGTGCAATAGTTCGGTGATCTGAGGTTCGTAATAGGTGTAATTGGACGGGTCTGCATACATTTGCAGGGCGATCACTTGACCATTCTGCGCTATGATCGTTTGTCCAATTCGGATGGATTGTTGATAATCAATTAGCTCTCCATCGGCAAGGGTGAACCAGGCACTTATTCCGGCAGGAAGTGTGATCGCTTTGTCTTCAAGGATGGTGATCTTTGCGAGTCCGGTAAACGAAGATTGGGTAAAGTCTTTAGCCGCCTGCTCAAGTGAGGATCCTGCGCTCTTCGGAGCCGCGTACAAAGCACCCAGGACGGTATTCGTGTCAATTTGAAAATAGAGTAAAGTTGCGTCATCTGCGGAAGGAAGCTTTGTTTGGACGGCCTTTGGCAATCTTAAGCTGAATCCGAATTCTTCATTGATGTATTCACCCGGTCGATCGTCAGCCGGCTGATAGGCTGTGGCGGTTGCAAGCATGGGCATAGAAGTAGGTTGCTCTGACTGGCTGTAAACCACCCGGTTGCTGAAGCTGATCCATAACCCGGTAGTAAGGGCGAAGGCGAGAATGGAGAGAATCTTGCGTTTTTTACTGCGATCATTTGCTATCAGAAAGGTGAGCCCAGCAATCATGATCACGCCCAGAATACCACAGCACCCCATCAGAATCGCCAAAAGCGTAACTGGCAGTGGACTGGTTGATTTTGCAGTTGTTGGACTTGGGGTCGGGCTGGAGCTGACTATCTGGTTGACCACCGGTGTACTCTGCATCTCCCGCGGAGAAAACGGTTGAATCGTTGGAATCCAGGTGGGAGATGGGGTGGGGCGAACTTCAGTGTTTTGTGCTGATGAACTGGCGTCAATCGCAACCCGCCAGGCAGCTTCAAAGGTTGCCAGGTTGTAAGCATACACATCCTCAAGCGCCTGGTCCAACTCTGCTCCGCGAGCGAGCTCGGTCAGGAATTGGTTCATTTTTTGCTGCCCAGCGTGTTTGAGCAGATAGTCCACCATGCTGTGCGACTGGGTGTAAGAAAGATCAGCTTTGTCTGGGTTTTCCGAGAATCCGCCAGAGAGAACTTGAAACGGTAGTAGCGTATCACTCTGGATAGCTTGTCCGAAAGCTTTCAACGCGTAAGGCTCCGGTCCGCCTTCCCCGACCATTGCTAATCCTTCGCTTAACCAGGTTGGGATATCTCCGAGACAGGAGAAGCTAAAATCGCCCACCAGCACATGCGTAATTTCATGAGCAATGGTGCGTTTTCCCCATTCCAATTGATCCTGGCTGATACCGATCAGAACAATATTGAAGCCGGAATATGCCAGACCGCCGGTCCAACCAGCCTCGTAAAGAATTGCCTCTTGCATCTCGGAGGAATTCGCGTAGATATAAATATCGATCGGGTCTTGGGCTGTGATCCCGGTCTGTTTACTCAAGCGATCCAGCACCAGATTGGCTGTGGAAAGCAATTCGGCGCTCTGTTGGCTGGAGAGATTGTAGCTGTGCAGACGGATCTCGTCTTGAGTTTTGGTCTCCCACGGATGGGTATCATCCAGCCAGATCACAGTCTGGCGTTCAGAATTGATCTGCTTATCATCCGCAGTGGTAATGCGCCACTGCCACCATATTTCAGTTCCCGGGGGCAGGGATCCACTTTGGCGCATATCCCATTTCCACTCGGTTTGAATAGAATTGCCTGGGGTAAAAACCGGATAGGCAATAGCCTCCACCTGTCCGCAGGTATCCTGGCGGTTACCGTAATATAGCACCACCGATGAAATCTCCGCATCGCTTTTTGCAGTCATCGAAAATGTGATGCTATTTGGAAATTCAAGCAAAGCTTTATTGGAGCCGAAGTCTACACCTGGCTGAGCCAGGGGGGCGAGCCAATGAGTGAGGATTGTGACAAGAAGGATGAAGTGCATGCAAGCTCCTGGGTTGAGTTCCTCCCTTGATTGTAGCCCGGCACGGCCGATCTATCAAATTGTTGAATACATTATACAAATTATCGACAATCACTTTATAAAAATGTTAATATTACCCCATGGAACGAAATTTGATCTCAGATTACGAACAGCCCTCTTACAACATTAAAGCAGTTGCGCAGATGGTTGGCTTACTGCCGGTGACATTACGCGCTTGGGAGCGTAGATACGGTTTGCCATCTCCTGAACGTGGTGGGCAGGGCTACCGGTTGTATTCTGAGCATGATCTACAAACCTTGCGCTGGCTCAAGACGCAGATAGATGCTGGTATGAATATTGGCCAGGCTGCCCGAAAGCTAATGCAGTTGCGGGAATCAGGCATGGATCCTACCTCGCGTGAGATTTCTCCGCTTGACAAGCCCCTTTCACTTGAAAATTTGCGTCAGAGCCTGTTGCGTTCGCTACTTAATTTGAATGACCAGTCTGCGAATGATACACTGCGGCAGGCATTTAGTATCTATCCCACCGACCAGGTTTTTAACATGGTTGTCGACCCGATTATGAAAGATGTCGGCGAATTGTGGCATCGCAAAGAGCTTTCAATTGCTTTGGAGCACTACATCAGTCATTTCTTTCAGGAACATCTGATTGGGTTACTGGCTGTAGCACCTCAGCCGTATCGAAATGGTGTCATTGTTGCGGGGTGCTTACCCGGTGAATTTCACCAAATTGGTTTATTGATGCTGGTTGTCTTACTCCGGATGCGAGGTTGGAATGTGGTTTATCTGGGTGCAAATTTGAGCCTGGAACGGCTGGAAGAGCTTCTGATCCCAATCCGAGCAAGGTTGGTTCTATTCAGCGCTACCATGGAAGAACCGATCAAGACCGTACAAGATCTACCTGCCCTGATACAACGTATGCCAGAACCCATTCCAATGGTTTTACTGGGCGGTAAAGCATTCGCTACCGTGGAACATCCTGAAAACTTGCCCTATCAAGTTGTACTTGATAAACCTTCACAAATCGTCCATACAATCGAAGATATCATGGATCTGCGCAAATAAAAGAACTCAGGATCAAATTACCAATATGACCCATCCGGCGAGATTACCGGATGGGTTTTTTATACCATCATCTAGTCAGGAGAAAAACAAATTAACTTTGCAACCTAGCATCTCATTTTCCGTATGTTAGGTAGAGAATTAAGGAGAATAAAATGGAAAATGTGACTATTGAAACTCGTAAGAACCCCGGTTGTCTGGTGCAGCTTTTATGGTTCGCTTTTATTGGTATATGGCTTGGCCAGGTATGGATGATTGTCGCGTGGCTGATGATGGTAACCATCATCGGAATACCGGTTGGGGTTGCCATGCTTGAAAAGCTACCCTTGATCATAGCATTGAGGCGAGAGCCAGTAGATGTCAAAGTGATCCGCCGGGCAGACGGCACGCTGGTTCAGCGTGAGGTAGTGGTACCACAGGTGAATTTCATCTTGCGGGCTCTCTACTTTGTCCTGATTGGATGGTGGTTCAGCGCCCTTTGGATGGAAGTCGCCTACGCTCTGTGTTGTTCTGTGATTGGTTTACCGATTGGCTTCTGGATGTTCGACCTGACGCCGGCCATCGTAAGTTTGAAACGTTCCTAAAACAACTGACATTTCCATATCTTCATCAGGGCGAGGTATCCTCGCCCTGATGTGCGTTTATTTGGACGAAACGGTAAAGCTTATACACAGTGTGGATTCGTGATAAGAGATAAGATAATATTTTGATATCAAACTATTAGATATCAAAATATTATGCCAACACACTACACCGGTTCACAAAGTACACAGATAGCGCTCGATAGCTTCATCAAGCTGACCAGAGCGGTCAATGCCCTTGAGCACCGGCTATATCAAACGGAGGTGATTCAACCATTAACACCCACTCAGTTTGGAGTTCTAGAAACCCTCTATCATCTTGGACCTCTTTGTCAGGGTGAGCTGAGCGAAAAATTATTGAAATCCAGTGGTAACGTCACCCTGGTACTGGATAATCTTGAAAAGCAAGGATGGATCGAGCGCGTACGTCAGAAAGATGACCGTCGAAAAATCATGATCCATCTCACCCGGCAGGGAAGTGAGCTCATCATCCCCCTGTTTCCAAAAGTGGCGAGAGTAATCGAACAAATCTTTTCAGCGTTATCTCCTGAGGAGCAAAAGCTGCTCGGAGAACTTACAAAAAAATTGGGTAAGTCCATTGCGACTCCCTGAAAATTATTGGTAAATTATTGGAGAAAACTATGTCTTGGAATATTGATCCCGCACATTCATTAGTGCAATTTTCTGTTCGTCATATGATGCTCTCAAAAGTGAGAGGCCAGTTTGAGAAATTCTCAGGTGAAGTAAATTTTGATGAAGCCAATCCAGCTGCAACAACGGTCGATGTGAAAATCGAAACCGCCAGCGTGAATACCCGAGAACCTCAGCGCGATGCTCACCTGAAATCGCCAGATTTCTTTGATTCAGAGAAATTTCCTGTGATGCAGTTTGTGTCTCGCAAGGTGGAACTCACCGGCCCATCTACAGCTCGTCTGATCGGTGACCTGACCATCAAAGACCAGACCCGTGAAGTTGCTTTAGATGTGGAATTCACCGGCAAAGCGAAATCACCCTGGGGTACAACCAGCGTCGGTTTTAACGGTTCTACCAAAATTAGTCGCAAAGACTGGAACCTCACCTGGAATCAGGTGTTGGAGACAGGCGGTGTTCTGGTAGGTGAAGAGATAGATATTACAATCGAATTGGAATTGGTTCAATCTGCCTGATTATCTGAGACTAACAATGATCAGACCTTCCTAGTTCAAGGAGGGTCTGTTTTTTTAAAGGCAGGCATGTTAGCGTTGATGGTTTACTTGCTCTTCCTCTCAATCTATTCTATACTGTGGATACATTTAGACAGAGGAGACCCATATGCATCATAAGGTAAAAGACTGGATGGTGGATTTACTGGTTTTTACTGATCCTAATGCAACCGTTTTAGAAGCCCTCCAAACCATGCGTCGCAGATATATCCATAGCATCCTGGTGAGTAAGACCAGCGAATACCCAGAATATGGGATCGTGACTTCCACCGATATTTGTGACAAAATTATTGCCGAAAATCGAGATCCGGCGACAACCAAAGTTCACGAGATCATGAACACACCGATATTCACCATTTCTGAACAAGTCAGCCTGGAGGATTGTGTCCAGATCATGAAACAGAAACACATCCATCATATGCCAGTGGTGAACGAACAAAATGAATTAGTCGGGTTTATATCAGCCACCGATTTTATGGTTGCTGCGGAGACCATGGCAAGATAACCAACTTTAATCTCTCTAAGAAAATCCAGGGCAACTGGATTTTCTTTTTAAAGGCCGCTTTATGAATGGCCGAATTTTGCTACAATAGTGGGTAAGATTGGTTTTGATAGGAGGAGAAAATGCATCATCCCACCATCATCCACGACGAGGAACCTGTCAGGCTATTTAAATCAAATTTCCTGGAATTCTTTACCCATATAACCCCGGTTGCCATCCTGGTTATCTGGTTGCCTGTGGTTTTCATTTTGCTCATCGTTCCATCCGGTGACATAACATTCGGTCAAGGGCTGGTTGCCTTCCTGCTAGGTTTGTTTTTCTGGACCCTGGCCGAGTACTTGCTGCACCGTTTTGTATTCCATTTTCCGCCAAAAACCCCGCGAATGGAAAGGATCACATTTCTCTTTCACGGTGTCCATCATGCGCAGCCGCAATGCAAAACCCGGTTGGTGATGCCGCCACCAGTAAGTATTCCCCTGGCGGGTTTATTTTATGCTTTTTTCTGGCTTGTATTTGGATCCATTGCCGGTGTTCCGGGCTGGGTACATCCGATTATGGCCGGATTTATGGTGGGTTACCTCATCTATGATCTCACTCACTATGCAACCCATCACTTCCCCATGCGAAATAAGGTTACAAAATTCTTAAAACGCTATCACATGCAGCATCATTACAAAACACCGGATGCGCGCTATGGAGTCAGTTCACCACTGTGGGATATTGTTTTTGGTACCATGCCAGATGATTAGTTGTCTTCCAAATATTCTGATGGGTGTTTCTTGGTGAGCCAAAAATAAACCCTTACCCACCAGCGTAATAGACCTAGCGATCCTAAAAATCCAGCCAGACGGTTTCCAAAGCCAGGGATGTAGATTACCTGGCCATTTTGTAGCGATTTAAGCGAACCGGCTACTACTTTTTCGGCTGTCATCCAGGCAAAAGCTGGGATCACTTTTTCATCTCGGAAACGCGCATAGCCAGGGGAATCATGAAACTCGGTCCGGGTCATTCCAGGGCAGACAGCCTGCACTTTGACACCAGTCTTCATTAATTCGGTTGCCAGTGCATCAGAAAAGCCGTTAAGGAAAGATTTGGTTGCCGAATACATGGGGTTTCCTAATGCGGCAGAAAATGCGCTGATGGAAGAAACATTGATAATATATCCGATTCCACGTTCTACCATTCCAGGCACGATTGCCCGGGTAAGGCGCACCACAGCCAACACATGCACAGATAACATCGTCAGTGAGGCATCGATTTCGGTTTTGTAAAACGGACCAGGAATCCCAAATCCGGCGTTGTTTACCAGAACCTCTAGATTCGGTTCCTGTTTCAATCGTTCTTCCACTCGGATTATTTCCGATTCGAGCGAAAGATCCGCAGGAAATATTTCAACATCATTGCCATATTTGTCTTGAATCTGTTGACCTAATTCTTCCAGACGTTGTCTTCGGCGTGCTACTAAGATCAGGTGGTACCCTTTGGCAGCCAACTGGCGGGCATATTCCGCTCCTATTCCAGAGGATGCCCCGGTGATGCACGCGATCGGTTTTTTTGAGTCCATAGGTTCACCTGTTAGATGGAATAATTCCAATTATGGCACAACATCACAGTTGGCGCTTTCGTTTCGACAAACTGCTGAAGCAGAAACGGTGCTGCCTTTTGGTATAATCTTTTCATCACCTTTCGGTTTATGGAGTTCGGCATGACTCAATCATTCAATTTTCAAGCCATCATCATGAAATTACAGGAATTCTGGGCAAACCAGGGTTGCTTGATCTGGCAGCCATACTATACACAAGTGGGCGCTGGCACCATGAATCCAGCCACCTTTTTGCGGGTGCTTGGTCCAGAACCGTGGAATGTGGCATATGTCGAACCTTCTGTCCGACCCGATGACGGTCGGTATGGTGAAAATCCAAACCGATTGCAGCAACACTACCAGTTCCAGGTGATCTTAAAACCAGATCCAGGCAATCCGCAGGAACTATACCTGCAATCCTTGCAAGCAATCGGCATCGATCCTCGCCAACATGATATCCGTTTTGTAGAAGACAACTGGGAAAGCCCTGCTCTGGGTGCCTGGGGTTTGGGTTGGGAAGTGTGGTGTGATGGTCAGGAAATCACCCAATTTACTTACTTCCAGCAGGCTGGCGGCCAGATTCTAGAACCGGTTTCGGTAGAGATCACCTATGGTTTGGACCGGATCGCCATCGCTTTACAGAAAGTCACCAATTTTAGAGATATCCGTTGGAGTGACCAACGCACAGCCGGAGATGTCAATTTAAAGGGTGAGTTTGAGCACTCCAAATATTATTTTGAATTAGCCAATGTGGAACGAGTGCGTCAAATGTACGATTTGTTTGAAAAAGAAGCGAATGCTGCCTTGGAAGCCGGGTTGGTTCTACCTGCACTCGATTATATTTTGAAATGCTCACACACATTTAACATTTTGGATACCCGTGGAGCGGTTGGCGTAACGGAACGTCAGGCATTATTCGGACGCATGCGTGATCTTTCAAAGAAGACAGCAGATTTATTCGCTGCCCAACGCCAGGAGATGGAATACCCGTGGTTGGAGGACAATCAAGATGAGCCGCAAATCACGTCATCTGTAACAACTGGGCAGGTTGCTGCCACCACTCCCCAATCTTTCCTGTTTGAAATTGGTACCGAAGAATTACCAGTGGCTGATCTGGAAAGCGCTCAGACCCAGTTGGAAGAATTGATCGCTGCATTGTTAAAAGACATTCGTCTTCCCCACGGAGATATCCGGGTTTGGGGAACACCCCGTCGCCTGGTGGCTTTGGTAGAAGAAGTTCAACCTGCTCAAGCTGACCGCGATACCCTGGTGAAAGGTCCACCTGCCAGCCGCGCCTTTGATTCCAATGGTTTACTGACTCCAGCCGGTGAGGGATTTGCTCGCAGCAAGGGGATCGACCCCAAGGCATTAGAAATACGCGATGTGGATGGCGGGCAGTATGCGGTTGCCACCCTGCATGAGAAAGGCCGTTCTGCCACAACTGTTTTATCTGAAGAATTACCCAAATTGATTGCAAAGATCAAATTTGATAAATCAATGCGTTGGAATACGAGCAAAGTAGCTTTTTCCCGCCCCATCCGATGGTTGTTGGCATTGTTTGGCGGCGAGGTGATACCTTTCAGTTATGCCAATCTGAAATCAGGGCGAAACACCCGTGGATTACGCTTCCAGGATGTGGAATCGATCTCCATACAGAATCCGGCTGAATACTTCATGGCTTTAGAGATGCAGGGGATCATCCTCAATCACGTGGATCGCAAACGTGTGATCCGCGAACAAATCACTCGCATTATGCAGGATTCGGGTGCGCAGGTGGATATCAATGAGGATCTACTGTCTGAGGTTACGAATCTGGTAGAAGCCCCTACGGCTTTCAAAGGTTCATTTGAGCCTGAGTTTTTGAAGCTTCCTAAAGATGTATTGATTTCAGTAATGAAGAAACATCAACGCTACTTCCCCATGCAAAAAGAGGGCAACATTTTGCCGAACTTTGTAGGGGTTAGAAATGGCGATTCGCAGTATCTGGATGTGGTAGCCGATGGAAACGCGCAAGTAATCCGAGCGCGTTTTGCAGATGCAGCCTTTTTCATCCGGGAAGATTCTGAGAAGAAATTAGCAGAATACCTTCCCCGACTGGATACCCTCACTTTTCAGATCAAATTGGGCTCGATGTTGGATAAAACCCAGCGGATAGAGAAAACCACACCTCAGTTGTGCGATTTACTCAAAATTAAATCTGAGAAAAGAACAGCGATCCTGCGAACCGCATCCCTGTGTAAAGCAGACCTGGTGACCCATATGGTGACCGAGATGACTTCTCTGCAAGGGGCAATCGGGCGGGGATATGCATTGCGATCAGGCGAATCGGCCGAGGTTGCCGATGGAATCTTTGAGCATTACCTGCCCCGTTTTGCGGGAGATCAGATGCCAAAGGCTTTGCCTGGCTTGATCGTTGGAATCGCAGATCGCCTGGATACGCTGGCCGGACTATTTGCTGCTGGACTTGCACCCAGCGGAACCAAAGATCCATTTGCACAGCGTCGCGCGGCGTTAGGTCTGGTGATGGAGCTGATGGAATGGGATTTGGATTTTGACCTGGTCCAGGGCGTTGAGTTAGCTGCCTCGGTTCTGCCGATCTCTGCCAGTACAGAACAAAAAGCGGCATGTGTAGAATTTATTCAGGGTCGGTTGCGAAGTTATTTACTGGACCAGGGATTTAAATATGACCACGTGGATGCAGTCATTGCGGGTTGCGGAAATAATCCAGCAGCAGTGTTACGGTCGGTGAAAGTCCTAGCCGAGCGAGCGTCAAAACCGGATTGGCAGACTGTCATTCAGGCGTATGCTCGTTGCGTCCGCATTACCCGAGATCAAACCAACCAGTTTGATGTTGATCCCACTAAATTTGTGGATCATTCAGAGAAGGAATTGTTCACGGCAATCCAGAAGCTAGAGGCAAGCCAACCTTTTGCGAAATTGGATGATTATTTCAGCGAGTTTCAGGAAATGATCACTCCAATCAACCGATTTTTTGAGTCTGTTATGGTGATGGCTGAAGACGAAGGAGTAAAAGCCAATCGATTGGGAATGCTTCAAAAAATTGCCCGAATTCCACTTCCGTTAGTGGACTTGTCCTTAATGGAAGGGTTTTAGTAAATCAGACTGCCCGGGTTAATACCGGGCAGTTTTTATAAGGCATAAAACTATAAAGAGGAATAGATAGAGTTCAGGAGACGACTTGTTTACCGTCGTCTTCTTTGGGCGTCAAACCAAGTTGGCTGGCTTCTTCGAAGCTAAGCAATCCAGCTTCCTTTGAATCGCTAAAAGAAGACTTGTTGGTGGCTGATTCCCAAAATGATTCAACGTCTTCAGATTTTAGTTTCTTCTTGGAAACATTGACAAAAATATTCTCGAGATCACCACTCGTGATAGGCGGCTCCGATTGTGATTCAGAAGCAGTTTCAGGCATCTTTTCAATCGGTTTGAGCGATCCGGTTTGAGACAAGATCTTCTCGACCGTTGAAGGTGAGTCGACCGGGTAGTTCTGTCCGATCTGATTGATCTCCTGATGCAGATCCGACATCGCCGTGATCAGGCTGTCGTAAACGATAGCCATTCTCACCGAAGTTTTAGAGTGCTTGATGAAAGCTAACAGAATAAAGCCATTGACCGATGAGGCAACGAGGTCATACTGACTGCCTCTAATTGATAAAATATTCTCTTGCATTTCAGGTTGCAATGAAGAAGACAGCCGTTCCATCGTCCCTGTGATTGATAGGATGTACGGAGTGATCTTTTCCGAAAGGTTACCCTCCGGCGGATCACCTGCGCTGCCAATTACTTTTCCACGTTCATCAATGAGTGTGACCGCGATGGCGGCCAGTTCCTGACGCAAATTGATCAAGAAATCAAGCAGTAAATCTGTCCGGATATCAATGACTTGTCTGTTTGAGAGTTTGGAAGTTTGCGGTAAGAGACCTAATAACTTTGATGAGGTTTCCAAGAAGGTACGCATATCCACAGGTTTAGGGAAAAATGCGTCTGCTCCTGTTGCCAGAGCTCTTTCTTTCATACCCGGATCATTGATGCCAGAAACAAGGATAACTTTTATCTGAGGACTTTTTTGTTTAAGTTGAGTGGCAAATTCCAGTCCAGAGATGCCGGGCAGCTTTACATCCGTGACCACCAGTTGCATTTCGGCTTTCTTCATTTCTTTTTGAGCTTCTTCAGCATTCGGCACTACGCTCACTTCAATGTGACCGCTGATGGTCGCAAAGGCAGCCTGTAACAACTGTCCTAAGACCATTTCATCATCAATAATAATGACTCGCTTTGTTTCCATTCTAAATAATTATAACCCCGTCTCGTTTACAACTCTATCCCATTCAATTTTGATTGGATGGACATATATTAACATATATGAGAGCCTCAACCAACCATCATTATTATAGAGAATTCTAGAATTAATTGAAACTGAAAGCAAGAGACTATTTGCCGATTTTTTATGAAATATGTTACAATCTACCCGCGTTGGGGCATAGTGCAATGGCAGCACACCAGCCTTTGGAGCTGTGGATCTTGGTTCGAATCCAGGTGCCCCAGCCTTATTATTTAACTAAACGCCAAATTACAGGTCAGGTTTTTCTCCTGACCTGTATTATGTTAAAATAAACGTATATTCGTTCTTGTTGGGAGGAAACTAATGGATACCATCGCCATCATACTGGCAGCAGGCCAGGGTACTCGGATGAAATCACATCTGCCCAAGGTGTTACATACTCTTATGGGCAAACCATTAGTCCACTATTCTCTGGATGTAGCGAAAGCAATCACGAACCAGAAACCAATTGTCATTATTGGCCATGAAGCTGATTCGGTCAAAGATTCGGTCGGAGATGTGGCGTCTTTTGTAGTTCAAACCAAACAGCTCGGAACTGGCCATGCAGTTCTACAGGCTCAGGAACAGCTTACAGGTTTTAATGGACTCATTTTGGTCATCAGTGGTGATATGCCTCTGCTCAAGAAAGATACACTGGCATCATTGATCCAAACCCAGACAAATAATGCCGGCCCGATGAGTTTATTAACTGTAAAAGGCGACGATTCGCATGGATTTGGCAGAATCATTCGTGCAGCTGATAATTCGGTTTCAGCGATCGTAGAAGAAGCACAAGCAACATTGGAAGAATTATCCATCCAGGAATATAACGTTGGCGCGTATTGTTTCAAATCAGAATGGCTTTGGAAAGCGCTATCTGAGATCCAGGTTTCACCAAAAGGTGAATATTACCTGACCGATGTGGTGGAAATTGCTCGTACTCAACGTCAAAAAGTGAAAGCCATTTCTGTTTCTGAACCCGCGGAAGCGATGGGCATCAATACCCGTATTCACCTGGCAGAAGCGACGACTATGCTGCGTAAGCGAATCTGCGATCGGTGGATGACGGAAGGCGTGACGATTATTGATCCTGCCACTACCTATATCGAACCCGATGTGTTGATTGGCAAGGATACCACCATCTGGCCGAATTCTTTTCTGAGGGGACGCGCCTGGGTAGGTGAGAATTGCCAGATTGGACCGAATACGATCATCCAGGATAGCGTGATCGGTCATCGCAGCACGATATTGGCTTCTGTGATGGAATATGCCATTGTCGAAAATGATGTCGAGATGGGACCTTTCTGCCATTTGCGCAAAGGTGCGCACCTGGCTTCTCAGGTTCATCTGGGCAACTTCGGTGAAGTAAAGGACTCCTATCTGGGTCAGGGAACCAAGATGGGGCATTTCTCTTATATCGGAAATGCCAAGATAGGTCAAAATGTAAACATCGGCGCGGGTACGATCACCTGCAACTACGATGGAACTACCAAAAATACTACTGAGATTGCCGCGGATGTCTTCCTTGGCAGTGATACGATGTTGGTTGCACCGGTCAAGCTGGGCATCGGGTCAAAAACCGGAGCTGGAGCGGTCGTAACCCATGATGTTTTACCGAACCAGACCGTGGTTGGCGTTCCTGCCCGGCCGCTGAAGAAGAAAGGCAATGGAAGCTGATCTAACCGTAATTCTCGCTGTATTCTTGTTCTTGCTCGATATTTTGTATGTGATCACCCGGGCAAGCCTTGTAAACGCGCATCTCCCTCGCTTATTGAATCTCAGGGTAGATCATGAATCCTCTGTAGATCTCACGATTCAACGTATGGAACGACCCCGGGTGCGAGTAAGTTTACGGATTGCTCATCTGCTTTGCCTGGCGGTACTGGTTTTTGTTTTCCTATCTTTTTGGGCTATCTCTTATCCAACCATATTTCTATCGGTTGGATGGATGATTCTCATAACCCTAGGATTTGGCATCCTCATATCTCTGGTTGAAGCTGTCTTTGATGGCTACGTTCTGCGGGATCCTGAAAATTGGGCGCTTCGGATGAGCGGATTTGCAGCCTTGACTGATTTTTTTCTTTCACCGGTATCTGCCATTGCAATTCGATTGATGAATCAATCTGAATCCAGCTTACAGCAAATATCAGCTCCTACGGATGATGAACTCAAGACCTGGGTTAAACAAGGTCAGGTGGATGGCGCACTCGAAAAAGAAGAACGCGAGATGATCTATTCCATCTTCCAGTTTGGAGATACACTCGCCCGAGAAATTATGATCCCACGGATTGATATGCTCGCCCTGGACGTAGAGACTTCAATCTCAGATGCATTGAAAGCGTTGGTTGATTCTGGGCATTCCAGGGTACCAATTTATGAAGGTACGATTGATAACATTATCGGATTGCTTTACGCCAAAGACTTATTACGACATTTCCAACATCCGGAACTGGTTAAATCCATTCGAGAAAAACTACGACCAGTCTATTTCATTCCTGAAGCAAAAAAACTGGATGAATTACTGACCGATTTGCAAACCCGCCGGGTGCATATGGCCATTGTGGTCGATGAGTATGGTGGAGTGGCTGGCCTGGTCACCCTGGAAGATATCATAGAAGAGATCATCGGTGAAATTCAAGATGAGTATGATCAGAGTGAAGAACTACCTTTCACCCAGGTGTCTGAGACTGAGTATCTGTTCAAAGGCAGTATCGATTTAGATGATTTCAATGAGGTGATGGGGACAACCATCATCAAAGAGAATGCGGATACACTGGGCGGGTTCATGTATAGTGAAATTGGGAAAGTGCCGGCTGGTGGAGAGATTATTCAGATCGATCAGGCTAAACTGGTCGTGGAACAGGTGCTCGGCCGGAGGATACGTAAAGTTCGGGCAATACGCATCCCTGAGCCAAACGAGGCTGAGGAAAATCATGATAGTTAATCAAA
Organism: uncultured Chloroflexia bacterium; assembly: GCA_963818305.1. Taxonomy (GTDB): domain Bacteria; phylum Chloroflexota; class Anaerolineae; order Anaerolineales; family Anaerolineaceae; genus DAIOEK01. Next base: position 79,025 of record CAWFRQ010000004.1, on the reverse strand, counting down.
TGGATAGAACCCTGGTAGAAGCTGCAACTCGAGTTCGCGAGAATGCATATGCACCTTATTCACATTACCGGGTCGGTTCAGCACTCCTTACAAGTAATGGGAATATCTTTACGGGGGTAAATGTAGAAAACGCTGTGCTTCCGTTGACGAACTGCGCTGAAAGGACGGCGTTGTTTCAAGCGGTGAGTGCTGGCGAGAAGGAATTTGTGTCCATTGCAGTTGTCACCGAAAATGGTGGGATGCCGTGCGGCTCTTGCCGTCAGGCTCTGGCAGAGTTTGGATTGGATATTCGTGTGATTATTGCGAATACAGCCGGCGAAATAACTCACAACTTACCCCTGCGAGAATTACTGCCGTACACTTTTACTAAATCAGATCTTGTCTAACAATTTATCGGATACATCATATCATGCCTGATTTGCCACGTTCGATCCGGGCAGAAGCAGTGGTTCTTCGCCACACTAATTTTGGCGAAGCCGACCGTATGTTGACTTTATACACCCGTGAGTATGGAAAAATCCGCGCGGTGGCCAAGGGAGTTCGCAAGATCAAGAGCCGAAAATCGGGCCACCTCGAACCTTTTACCCGGTTGGTACTTCAACTGGCTCGCGGGCATGATTTGTATATCGTCACGCAAGCAGAAACACAGGATGCATATCTGCAAATTCGAGATGATCTGGAACTAACCAGTTACGCGGCAATGCTAATAGAGATGCTGGATCGCTTCACATTTGAGGCTGAAGAAAACCGATTGTTGTTCCAGTTAGTGATTGAGGCACTCACCCGCCTAAATCAATCAGAATCCCCTTTTATTTGTGTAAGCTACTATCAAATTCACGTCCTTGAGGCACTCGGATACAAACCGGAATTATTTGTGTGCGCTATTTGCCGGAAAGAAATCCAACCTGAAGATCAGTTTTTTTCTGCAGAACACGGTGGTATCGTATGTCCAAATTGCGCAAGGAGCCTCCCCGGTTTACGCCCGGCAAGTATGTCTGCGCTCAAATACCTCAGGCATTTGCAACGCAGCTCATACGCTGAGGCGCGCAAAATACAGCCAGATGCAATTACACAGGCTGAGATGGATGATTTAATTCAATACTATCTGGGATACATCCTGGAGCGAGGATTGAATACTCCTCGCTTTATTCGGCAGATTCACGAAAATCACGAGTTGAGCTGAGCGGATTAATCTTCCGAATCGAATTGATCAACAATCTGAATATCAATCTTATGACCGACGCGCTCGTGCATCCACCAGAATCCGCCGGCTGCAATAATAGAGAGTAACCCACCACCCCACCACACCCAGTTCGCGTTCCCTGAATCCATGATGATACCTGCGGTCAACGGACCAAATGCGGAAGGCAAAATCCAGGCCAGTCCATATACAGCCATATAACGGCCGCGCATGTGCTCGGGTGCAAAATTGGCCACTAATGCCTGGCTGGTGGGGACGGTCATCATCTCTCCGATAGTGATAATCACCATTGCTACTACAAACCAGGCGAATGAGTACACGAACCCGTACATGCCAAAGCCAATGGCATACAAAACAGTCCCGACTGCCATGATGAGTAATGGAGGGAAGTCATTGATTTTTCTAGAAATCCAAAACTGGAACAGAACCACCATGCCAGCGTTGATTGAGAGAATATAACCAAAATACTGGGCTGGGGTAGCCCGGAAATCACGCAGGAAAACCGAAAGGGTGGAGTTCATCTGGATATAGACAAACACCATCAAGATGCTGACAAAAATAAAAGCGACATAAGTTTTGTCTTTGAACACCTGCAGGTAGCCAACGATGGTATCCCATAGCCCGGGTTCTTGTTCTTTCTGGGCTGGGGTAGATTCTGGCTTCGTCTCAGGCAAGAAGATGTACACTAACACAGCGGTGATCGTGCTCATGATCGCATCAACGATAAATAAATAGAGATAGTCAATTCCAACCAGCAATCCGCCGATCATAGGTCCCAGGGTCACTGCCAGGTTAGCGGTGACACGCAGCACACCAAAGCCAGTATTGCGTTTATCAACTGGTAGCAAATCGGCAACCATTGCCTGATGCGCCGGCCCGCCTGCATCTGCCAGAACCCCAACCAAAATGGCAACCAGATAAAACACCTTGATATCGGTGACTAAACCCATCACCACGGTTGATGCGGCTGTCATAATGAGTGAGAAGATGATGATGGTTTTCCGGCCATACTTATCGGCTAGCGCCCCACCAATGGTTCCACCCACCAGCGATGAGATGGAGAAAAACATGAACAATGTACCAACTTCAGTCATCCCCACTTGGAATTTCTGGGTAATGTATAAAGCGAAGAATGGGAAGATAAGCGCTCCGCCCAAACGGTCGATGAAGCTGGCACCTACCAGCGTCCAAAAAGTATTGGGTAATTCTCTATAAATACGACGGGCTGACTGAAACATAGAACAATTGTATCATGTTGATGTTTGATTTAATGGTCCGATGGCACTCATCTATTCTTAAAATGTCTTATGTATAATTGTCAGTATGGATATTTTCCACACCTCGCCCAACCTCATTACAATACCCCGTTCATGGAAGATCACCCTGCTTACAACGGTATTATGTGCTATCGGTTGTGCAAAGCTGTATCGATCCATTTGGTTTGCTTTTGAGTGGGAATACATCCTGACGATTAGTCAGCCGGTCAATTGGTGGTTTATACTGAATACCAGCCTGCTGAGTGCGATAGGAAGCTTCATGGTAGGCTGGTGGCTTTGGTCCGGACATCGACTTTCCGCTTACGCGTATTGGATCTGGTTTATACTATTTTCAGTTCTGTATTGGGTAGAAAAATTAATATTACCTACCAGCTCAACCGCCCAAACCGGCTGGTTGTTCGATCTTGGATTGCAAGTAATGTTTTGGTTTGTTTCACTCTGGCTATTAAAACCAAAATTCCCTGCATCCCCGCCATCTAAGGAGAAGAGTGATGTCTGATCAAGAAATGGAAAGTAAGTTTTATCTGTCCACTCCGCAAGATTTCTCGGAACGCATCTCTTCGCTGGGTGCCCGTCTGGTTTCTGCCAGAACCAATGAGTGGAATCTGCGTTTTGATACACCTTCAGGCAGCCTGACATCTGCCGGGCAGGCTTTACGCTTGCGTAAAGATCAACGCAACCGGCTGACCTACAAAGGACAATCCGCTTTGGATTCAGAAGTGACATCCCGCCAGGAATTGGAAATCGAAGTTTCTGATTTTGAAACAACCCGGAAAATTCTGGAAGCGTTGGGATATCAGGTGGCAGTAATGTATGAGAAATATCGTACTACCTGGCATTATAAAGATGCAGAAATTGTGCTAGACGAATTACCTATCGGGGTGTTTTGTGAAATCGAAGGGCATAATGTAGAGCAGATACGTGAAATAGCAGTAGACCTGGGTTTAAGTTGGGAGAAACGGATTTCGACCAGCTATCTGGGGATATTCTCCTTGCTCAAAGCGCAGCTTGATCTGAAGGTTGATCACCTCACCTTTGGTGCGATGCGGGAGATCAAAGTTAACCATGAAGATCTTAGCTGGATTCATATCTTCCCGGCGGATGCCTGATCCTTCATAAACAATTATTGTTAAATCACATCCCACAAATACTTAAGGTAACACTCCGCTGATGGAAAAGCATATCAGTGGAGTGTTTGTTTTATGAATTTCATGAAATACTTGACAAACAGAATAAAAGTATATATTATTTTATTGACTGATAAATAAATTATAATGATCTGAATGTTTATATCCTAACCCGGCTTAGTAGGTGCTGCCATGAAGACCCGACTCATCTCCATCATTCGTAAAGAATTCATTCAACTCTTTCGGGATAAGCGCATGATGGCGCTGATTATTGTGATCCCTTTGATGCAGCTTTTCCTGCTTGGATATGCAGCTGTCAATGATGTCCGCAATATCCCACTGGCCGTGTTTGATCAAGACCAATCTGCTGATTCTCGTGCTTTGTTAGAAGCCTACCGATCTACCGATTATTTCCTCAATACATATACAGTTCAATCTCTGGATGAACTCCAAACTCTCATTGAATTTGGGAAGGTTAATGCAGCAATCATAATCCCGCCTGATTATTCTGCTCAGATCAGTACTGGAAACGCCCAGGTTGGTTTTATTCTGGATGGCTCAGACCCGACCATGGCATCCTCTGCCCTATCTGCAGCTCAACTAATCGGACAATCCCATTCCACCAAGGTAATGGTTGAGCGGATGAACCGCAAGGGTATGCAATTGTCAACCACTCCCGCAGTCGATATTCGAACCACGGTATGGTACAACCCGGATATGGATTCATCCTATTTTATGATCCCAGGCGTAATCGGAATGATCCTTTTCGCAATTACCGCCATTTTAACGGCGACATCGGTGGTTCGAGAGCGCGAACGCGGCACAATCGAGCAATTGATCATCACCCCTATTCGTCCAATGGAACTGGTCATTGGTAAGATCATGCCGTATGTGATCTTATCCCTTTTTGACGCATTCGAGGTGATCGCGGTTGGTCACTGGTGGTTCGGCGTTCCCATCCGCGGTTCATTGATCTTGATTGGTTTAGCGTGTGCGGTGTTCTTGATGTCTGGCCTGGGGATTGGATTGTTCGCTTCGACCATTGCGAATACCCAGCAAGAGGCCATGCTCTCAGTATGGATGACCCTTCTGCCGGCGATATTCCTGGGAGGATTCTTGTTCCCGATTACGAATATGCCCCAGGTTCTTCAAATAATATCCTATGCCATCCCGCTTCGATATTTCCTGAGTATCATCCGGGTTTTATTGCTCAAGGGTGTTGGTTTCCAGGCTATCCAGGGTGATTTTATTGCGCTGGTGATCTTTGGAGTTGTTATCATGAGCGCTGCTGCGCTTCGTTTCCGAAAACGCTTAGATTAGTAAACTCGTCATTTCTGTAGAGGTGTCCATATGAATCAAAAACGTCCTCCTGTACCAGTGCTTGTGTTAGTAGCTCTCATCATCTTGGGAGCCATCGGGTATTTCATCTGGAATGCCAGGGTAGAAGCATCCAATGGCAATCTGACAGCCTCCGGAACAGTCGAATCTACCACGACCATCATCTCTCCGGAACTGGCTGGCAGAGTCTCTGAGGTGCTCGTCTCAGAAGGTGATTCAGTGACGGCAGGGACAACCCTTCTAAGACTCGAAGGGACAGTACTGCATGCGCAGCAAGTACAAGCCCAGGCTGCATTAGATGTCGCCAAACAGTCGGTCATTACTGCAAATGCAGCTTTGGAAAGCGCAAAAGTACAGTACAAAATTATTGAAGATGCGGCATTGCAGCAAGAAATGAAACTGCGGACAACAGATTGGAAGGAAGATAAACCCAATGAATTTGAGCAACCCGGCTGGTTCTTCTCCAGATCGGAACAACTCAGCCAGGCGCAGACTCAAGTGGATGCAGCAAAATTGTTGGTAGAGAAGAAATCGGATGCGCTCAAGAAAACCGAAGCATCCTCTACTAGTGCTACTTTCTTGGCAATTGAAAAGGAATTACTGGATGCCCGCAAAGCTTTTCAGATTTCCAAGGACGTGTTGGATATAGCCAATGGAGCAACCAGTTATGCGGAATTAAAAGACGCGGCTGAATCGAATTATGACGATGCAAAAGACCGTTTATATGACGCGCAAGATGCGTACGATGATGCCCTTACATCTGATGCTGCGGATGATTTACTAACAGCTCGGGCAGAGCTCAGGGTTGCGCAAGAGACTTATGATACCGCGCTCGATTATACTCGCTCGCTGCAAACCGGATTGAACTCATTGCAAGTATCATCTGCGCAGGCTGCGTTAGATCAAGCACAAGCGGGGGTGGACCAGGCTCAGGTGTCTGTACAACAGGCGCAAGCCAGCCTCGAACTTTTGAATACCCAGGTCGGATTGCTGACCATTACCGCTCCCACAAGTGGGACTGTTCTTTCACGCATGGTAGAACCAGGCGAAGTGGTGACAGCCGGTTATTCGGCTCTCACGCTAGCCGACCTTTCACAGATCACCATCACAGTTTACGTACCAGAAGATCGGATCGGAGAAGTAAAAATTGGCGATCAGGCTTCACTTACGGTAGATACTTTCCCGGGTGAGTCGTTCCAGGGGCAGGTCGCCTATATCTCAGACCAGGCTGAATTTACACCTCGGAATGTTCAAACTGTTGAGGGAAGAAAAAATACAGTATTCGCAGTAAAGTTATCCATTCAGAACAGTGAAGGTAAATTGAAACCTGGCATGCCCGCAGATGTTAGTTTCCAATAACTCAAATTTTTAGTTGCTGCTCGTGGTGATCATGACTGAACTTATCTCTGTACAAGATTTACATAAGTCGTTTGGCTCCGTTCATGCGGTTGATGGAGTGTCAATTCACGTTGAGGCTGGAGAAATCTATGGATTGGTTGGTGCGGATGGTGCCGGGAAAACAACGACCTTACGGCTCTTATGCGGCGCGCTGACCCCGGATCATGGGGATATCCAGGTCGCTGGCTATGATATTCGCCATCAAGTGGAACAGGCTCGCGCTCACATCGGCTATCTCTCGCAGCGGTTTTCATTGTATGAAGACCTGACTGTGCTTGAAAACATCCGCTTCTTTGCCGAAGTCCGTGGTTTAAAGTCTGATGAATGGTATCCGCGTTGCATGGAAATCCTGGATTTTGTGGGTTTATCGGCTTTTAAAGATCGTTACGCGGGCAAACTATCGGGTGGAATGAAACAAAAACTAGGATTGGCGACCGCGTTAGTGGTGGAACCCAGAGTGTTTTTATTCGATGAGCCTACTACCGGTGTGGATCCGGTTACCCGCCAGGATTTCTGGCAGTTAATTATCCGACTGGTCGATTCTCGCAAGAGGAAGAGCGTGGAAGGCAACGACGTTGGAGTAGCTGTATTAGTCTCCACTCCATACATGGACGAAGCGTCACGCTGCCATCGAATTGGATTCATGCGGCATGGAAAACTGATCGCTGAAGGCACACCCAGTAATTTACGCTCAATTTTGGCTGATCGGATTATTGAAATACGGGGTGGACCGATCCCTCTGATCAAAGAAATTGCCCGGCAGAATCCGCTAATTGATGATATTCATACCTTCGGTGATAGTTTGCATATCCGCTTAAAATCAGCTGGAGCTACGGATGTCATTACCCAGTTGCAGGCAGCCATCCCCGCGGCGGGTGGTCAGGTGGTACTTGCAAGGGCAATTCCACCCACATTGGAAGATGTGTTTATCGCTTTGTCTCGATCTGAAACGGAGATTAGTTAAAGCGCGCGCGTACCAACCAGCAGGCAGGAGCAGGTAATGCAAGAATTGGTTGTTCATGTTGAGAATCTTACTCGTCGGTTCGGCGAGTTTATCGCTGTGGATCATGTTTCATTCGATGTCCACCAGGGAGAGATCGTGGGTTACCTGGGGCCGAACGGATGTGGGAAAACCACGACCATCCGGATGTTGTTGGGTCTTTTAAAACCTGATGACGGCAAGGCAACTGTATTGGGTTTTGACGCTTTTTCTGATTCAGAGAAGGTGCGGGCGCGGGTAGGTTACATGTCACAGAAATTTGCGATCTACGATGACCTGACAGTGCAGGAAAACCTGAGTTTTTATGCCGGGACGTATGGAATTACGGATTCCGCTCAGATCAAACGAACCGCCGACCTGGTCGGATTATCGCAGCAGATCAACATTATCACCCGGTCCCTTTCGGCTGGCTGGAGACAACGTCTGGCGTTAGGGATTGCTCTCGTACATCAACCCAAGTTGCTTTTTCTGGACGAACCAACTTCGGGCGTGGATCCAAACGCGCGCAGGGATTTTTGGGACTTGATATATAATCTTGCTGCAGAGGGTGTCACAGTATTGGTTACGACCCACTATATGGATGAGGCAGAGTACTGTCATCGGGTGGGAATGATGCGGGATGGAAAATTATTAGCAATAGATACTCCGCTTAGATTAAAAGAAATCTTCGTTACCGGCTCAGTTGTAGAGGTGTACACTCCGGATCTCATGGATGGATTGGAAGTATTTCACAAATCCACAGAAATCGCACTGGCGAGTCTGGCAAGTGATCACATTCGTTTGGTGCTGGAGCCAGGGATTGATTTCAAACAAGTGAAGCAGCTGATGAAAACAGAGAAATTGGAGCTTCAAACCTTGTTGCATGGAGAGCCGACCCTGGAAGATGTTTTCACTACCCTGGCTAAATAGCAGGAGGAGAGTAGGTATGGGCAGACCATCAACTCAACATGAAATTAAGAAAGAACAAATCATCGTGGCTGCGATAGAATGTTTTAGCAGTTATGGATTCGAAGGAACAACGAATAAATTGATCGCCAAAACTGCAGGATTAAATAGTGCAGCTTTGATTTACCACTATTTTCCTAGCAAAGAAGACTTGTTTAAAGCCTGTCTGGCGCATTTTACAATCATGGACGAGATGAAACTTACACTGGAAACCACCCATGATAAAGATCCAAAAACATATCTCACCTATGTTGCAACTGCATATCTGGGGTTTCTGAAGCATTCTCAACTTTCTAAATTGATCCCTATGTTTATTGGTACCCTACAAAGTCATATTGAGCTGGTACCGGTCCTTGCAGATCGCATTCAAAATGTCTTATGGCTTCCATTGGGGGTATATCTGCAAGAAAAAATGGATGAAGGTGTCCTCAAGAAAATGCCGCTTGCTGTTGCATTGCAGGTATTTCTCGGTCCTCTGGTGGCTCGGTTCATCTCGCCGATTTTTTTATATTCAAATATAGTAGCTGACCGTGGGCCGGATGATGTATTTGTAGAAAATCTTGTGAATACATTTCTGGATGGTGCATTAGTTAAGGGACAATCCAAGGTGTAACAGGGTACTTGCTCATGTAGACATATTGCATTCTGTAGGGGCGGGTTTCTCCCCTTTTCGGGACAGGCAACCCGCCCAAGTTTTTGCTAAAATCCGACCAATGCGGAGAGTGCCCATTTCATCAACTGATTGGGGAAGAGACCAATCAGTATCAGGCTGACCGCACAGAGCAAAGGCACCAGGTTGACCCAAAATTCTTTGCTCGCAGGTGGATTACCTGTGTGCATATACATGACAACCATCACCCGCAGATAGTACCAGGCTGAGACCAGGGAAGTCAACAAGCCTAAGATCACCAGCCAGAGGTAACCGCCTTCCAGCGCGGTTCTGAACAGGTACAGCTTTCCCCAGAATCCCAGCATGGGGGGAATCCCGATAAATGTGAGCATGAATACAGACATGGTCGCAGCGAGCAAGGGCGCTTTCTTACCCAGACCAGAAAACTGACTGATCTCCGATCCTCGGCCATCTGGTTGTTCTACTGCAGTTACCACTGCCCAGGCACCTAATGAGGTGAGGGCGTAGCTGAACAGATAAAAGACGATACTTGCGAGCGCGTTCCTACTACTTGGACCAGCGCCAAAGGAAACCAGCGCCATCATGAGATAACCTGCATGCGCGATGCTGGAATACGCTAACATCCGTTTAATATTGGTTTGCGAAACCGCAACCACATTTCCCAGTACCATTGTCAGGGCAGCTAATACTGCGATGATGGGCACTAATTGACTGGAGAGTGTGGGGAAGATGGTAAAGAATACCCGCAGCAAAGCTGCAAAACCAGCAGCCTTTGCGCCGACGGACATAAATCCACTCACAGGTGTGGGTGATCCATGATACACATCCGGAGTCCACATATGGAATGGAACGATGGCGGTCTTAAAACCAAAGCCAACCAATAGTAGTCCGGCTCCAGCTACAAGCAACCCTGGAACCGCCAATCCACTGCTGATGCTGTTGCTGATCTCTTTCAATGCAGTTGTGCCGGTTGCTCCATAAATCAGAGCTGTGCCGTATAAAACAAAACCAGACGAGAAAGCACCCAGTAAGAAGTATTTCAAACTGGCTTCCTCAGAATCTGGCTTCGGAACCGCAAAACCTGCCAGGATGTACAGGGGGATCGAGAGAAGTTCGAGGGAGAGAAAAACCATGATCAAATTAGTTGACTCGGCCATCCACATCATGCCGGCAATAGAAAAAAGCAGCAATGGGAAGTATTCTCCCCGAAAAATTTGCATCCTTTGCAAGTAGTCATAGGCTATTGCAACCGCTAGTAATCCGCTTAGAAGAAAGAGAACCTGAAATGAAATTGCAAATTGATCGAGAACCACCATCCCCTGAAAGGCGCTCCTGTTCTGACCAATTTCGCTCAGAACAATACCCAGGGTCACAGCCAGGCCAACTGCGGCTAGAATTGCGGTTCGGCCTTTATGATGGAGAGGTATCCACAAATCAACCAGCAATAATAAGGATGCCCACACTAATAAGATAATTTGTGGGAGCACAGTCAGTAGGTCAATGCCAGTCATAGCTCATCCTTAACCTTGTAAGATAGCCAGTAGTTTTTCAACTGCTGGAGCAATGAGAGTGAAGAAGGGTTTTGGGTATAGACCGATCCAAAAAATGACTACTAAAATGGGTGCCAGCGTGATGATCTCACGGGCAGATAGATCCGTGAGGGATTTGTTCGCTTCGCGTTCAATACCGCCTAAAAACACTTTTTGGAACATATGCAGCAGATACACCGCAGAGAAGATCACTCCGATGGCTGCCACAATCGCGGCAAAGGGGAATCCAATGGCGGAAGAGGTGAATGCTCCCATCAATATGGAAAACTCACCAACAAAACCGTTTAATCCGGGTAGTCCAACTGAAGATAGCATAACTACCAGACTGATCGTGCCCAAAATAGGCATCACTTTCCACAAACCGCCAAATTCATCTAAATTGCGAGTATGGCGTCGCTCGTAGATCATCCCCACAACCAAGAACAAAGCGCCGGTGGATAATCCGTGGTTGACCATTTGCAGAATACTGCCTTCGATTCCTAGCGGATTCAGTGCAAATAATCCCAGCATCACGAACCCCAGGTGACTGACAGACGAATACGCAACCAGTTTTTTTACATCTTGCTGGGCATAGGCTACCAACGCTCCATACAAGATACCGATGATTGCCAGAATTGAAATCCATGGCGCTGCTTGAATGGCCACCTGCGGAAACATCGACAGGTTAAATCTCAAGAATCCGTATGTGCCCATCTTAAGTAGAACACCTGCCAAAATGACTGATCCGGCAGTGGGTGATTCAACATGCGCATCAGGCAGCCAGGTATGTAAAGGAAAGATCGGTACTTTAATTGCGAAAGCCAGACCGAATGCCAGGAACAGCCACAACTGGGTATAGTAAGGCAAGCCGTTTCCGCCGGTCAACTCCGGAACAGAAAAAGTATTCAGGTTGATTCCCATCCACAGGATGGCAGCCAGCATCAGCAACGAACCAAATAAGGTAAACAAGAAAAATTTGACGGTAGCGTAGATCCTGCGTTCGCCACCCCAGATACCAATCAAGAAATACATTGGGATCAGGGTGAATTCCCAAAAGATGTAAAACAGAATCAAATCTTGCGCCAGGAAAACACCCAGCATTCCGGTTTCAAGTACCAGAAAAAATGCCATGAAGGCTTTCACCTGGTCTTGGATTGCAGTCCAGGTGGAGAGGATGGCGATAGGGGTAAGAAAAGTGGTAAGTAATACGAGCAGAATGCTGAGCCCGTCGATCCCGAGGTAGTACTGGATCAGGTTCGAACCAATGGACAGCCAATTGTGTTCTTCCACCATCTGCAAATTCGCATTGGAAGGATCGAATTGTATTAATACCAGCAGCGAAACCAGGAAGGTCCCCAGACTTACCAGCAGCGCGAACCAACGGATTCTTGCTTTATCCTTATCCGGAAGGATCAGCAGCACCAGAGCACCTGCGAGAGGCAAGAAGGCGAGGAGAGTTAAGATTGAGGATGCCATGGATACCCTTCCATTTATTTGAGGATCAAAACACCGAGGATGGCAGCCAGCCCAACCAGGACGAAAAATGCGTATAGACGAACCATGCCGTTGTTTAATTGTCGCAATGCACCTGAAACCCGTTGTGTAACGCTTCCACTGCCATTGACCAATCCATCAATCAGACCCTGATCGACAGGTTTCGCCAGGATGGCAGCAGAATCTTTAAAGGGAGTGAGCAGCAATAAGTCATAAATTTCATCTACCCACCATTTCTTCTCCAATACATGGAAAAGCGGTCCAATCCATTTTTGAAGTGGATCAACTTGTTGGCTTTTTATTGCTTTGCGTCCATAGAGTAACCAAGCGGCAAATATTCCGCCCAAAGCGATTAGAACTGCAATTCCTGCTGTGGTGAGTGAAAAAGCAACTGAATGTGTGCCTTCGATGCTGTGTTCCAGCCATTTTCCGAGCGGCTCTAAACCAGGCAGATTGATCAATCCACCAATCACAGAGAGTACTGCCAGGGTGATCAATGGAATCAACATCCATTTGCCGCTTTCTACCGAACCGGCAGCACCTTCTGATCTGGGTTGTCCGGCAAATACCATCCAAACCTGTCTGCCCATGTAGAACGCTGTCAAGAAAGCGGCGCCAAGCAAAAGCACCAGCACCACAGGATGGTTCTGACTGGCGTAGGCGACGATTTCGTCTTTCGAGAAGAAACCGGCCAGAGGGGGAATACCGGCCAGCGTAAGCGCACCCACCAGGTACACCTTGAATGTGGTTGGCATCCTGGAGGCTAATCCGCCCATGTTACGCATATCTTGCGGGTCAAAATCGGAAGTCGCATGGTGGTGTGGAGCGTGATGGTGCCCGAACTCCACTCCTTGAATCACAGCACCAGACGCCAGGAAGAGTAAGGCTTTGAAGAATGCATGGGTAACCAGATGAAACATACCGGCCGTATAAGCGCCCATTCCAACTGCGGCGACCATAAACCCCAACTGGCTGATGGTTGAATACGCCAGGACTTTTTTGATATCAAATTGAGCCACTGCAATGGTGGCGGCGAATATTGCGGTGAGTGCACCGACCGTGGCTACCACTTCTTGTGCGGCAGGGTGAAGCGCGAATAACGGAGCAGATCTAGCAACCAGATATACCCCGGCGGTAACCATAGTTGCGGCATGGATCAACGCAGATACTGGAGTCGGACCTGCCATCGCATCCGGCAGCCAGACGAATAAAGGAATCTGAGCCGATTTTCCGGTGACAGCCAATAATAGAAACAAGTTGATCCCCAGGAAGACCAGAGCTCCGGTTTGCTGAGTCCCTGCCTGCTCCAGCACCTCACTAAAGTTGAGTGACTTGAAGACAGAAAAGATGAGGAACATCGCAGCCAGAAAGCCAAAATCTCCCACCCGGTTGGTGAGAAAGGCTTTTTTCGCGGCGATTGCATTTCCAATTCCACCTTTGCCTTTTTCGTACCAGAAACCGATCAGAAGGTAGGAACATAAGCCCACACCTTCCCAGCCAACAAACGTCATCAGGTAGCTCTCTGCACTAACCAGAATCATCATCATTACAATGAATAGATTGAGGTAAATGAAGAAGCGTGCGAAGCGGGCAGGATCTCCGTTGTGTTTTACATCATCGTGCATATACCCAATGGAGTACACATGGATCAGGGTACCTACACCTGAAACGACCAGCATCATGGTGACAGCGAGTGTATCTACCCGGAATGCCCATGAGATATTGAAATTCCCAATCTCAATCCAGCTTGCCACTGGAACCACCACGGCTTCTGGATGAACTTGCAATGAACGGAATAGCAGGCATGCGACCAAGAAAGATGCACCTGAGGCGATGCTGGCTACCAAGCCTATTGTCCGCTCGGAGAACGAGCGGCTAAATATGAGGTTGATCAGCAAACCCAGTAACGGAAAGAATACCACCCATGGTGCAAGTTGGAAGAAAGTACCGGCAGGAGTTGTGTCCATAAATTGCTCTTTCTCCCTAATCCTTTAGTGTGTTCATCTGATCCACATCGATGCTGTGTTTTGTGCGGAAGATGGCCACGATAATCGCAAGGCCAACTGCCACTTCGGCAGCCGCGACAACCATCACAAAGAATACGAAGATCTGCCCATCCAGCGCGTTGAATTGACGGGCGAAAGTCACAAAAGCAATATTTGCGGCGTTGAACATTAGCTCAAGGGACATAAACATCACAATCGGATTACGCCGGCTGACCACGCCGAAACCACCCAGAGCGAACATCACAGCCGAGAGAGCCAGGTAGTAATTAATGGGTACCATTATTTCACCTCGCTGTGGCTGGTTTTCTTCTTTTCAGTCTGGGTTAACACAATCGCTCCGATGACTGCGATCAGCAGAATAAAGGAGGTGACTTCAAAGGGCAATGCATAACGGTCAAAGAGCATCATGCCAATCGCCTGGGCAGTTGCAGTATTAGTTTCAGGGGTAGAGATGGCCAGCGTAGAAGGATTTTTGATGAAAATGAGGACAACCGCTTCGGCTAGAACCGTAAGGGTAACCAGGCCGCCAAGAACCCGCACCCAGCCGGTTTTCTCCTCGTTTTTTTCGGTTTCGTTACCCAACAACATGATGACGAATAAAAACAACACCATAATCGCGCCAGCGTACACTGTGATCTGTGCCATGGCGATGAAGGGTGCTCCCAGGGTGAAATATAAAAATGCGACGGTTGTAAAATTCATCACCAGAAATAATGCAGAATAAACCGTGCTACGGCTGAAGAGCATTCCGAGTGCGGTGATGATGGTTACAAAAGCGATGAGACCAAATACGACCAGTGGAAGGGTAACAGGTGGCATCTCCACTCCTAATCTGTTGGATCTTGCATGACAGGTACCGAGCGGGTGTATAAACCCGGCGGAGTTTTTTGGGGAGTGATCCGGGCAGGATCATCCACGCCTTCGAGAAGTAATTCTTTGGTATAGATGGCTTTTGCCCTTTCCAGAAATGAGAGTTCGTAATTATCTTCCAGCACAATCGCTTCGGTCGGACAGGCATCTTCGCAGAACCCGCAGAAAATGCATCGCAGCATATTAATCTGGTAGGTACTGGCATATCGCTCACCGGGAGAGTACCGGGCGTCATCGGTTTGCTCAGATGACTCCACAAAAATAGCATCGGCCGGGCAGGCAGCCGCGCAGAGTGAACAGCCAATGCATTTCTCCAGCCCATTGTCGTACCGTTTTAACACGTGTCTGCCGCGGAAGCGCGCACTGACGGGTCGTTTCTCTTCAGGGTACTGGATGGTTACCGGCTTAGTCCAGGCGGACCGGAAAGTCTGCCACAGGCCGCGTAATATTTCGATCAATCCCTGCAACATGACTATTTACCTCCAAACAACAAGATCCCACCGGCAGTAAGAACCACGTTGAACAATGCCAGCGGGAACAATATCTTCCATCCAAATGCCATTAACCGGTCGTAGCGAATCCGGGGCAGGGTGGCTCTGATCCAGATGAGACCGTAAAGCAAGACAATTACCTTACCAACCAGATAGATTGGTCCCAGCCAGGGTGCTACATCCAGGAATGGTCCCAAGTACCCGCCCAAAAAGAGGGTAGCTCCAATGGTGGAAACAGCGATCATTTTGATGTATTCTGCCATGAAGAACAACGCGAATTTCATACCCGAATATTCGGTGTGATACCCCGCGGTGAGTTCCTGCTCTGCTTCCGGCATATCAAATGGTGCCCGGTTGACCTCAGCGATGGTAGCGATCATATAAATAATCGCGCCGAGCGGTTGCAATACAATAAACCAAATTGGTTTTTGAGCCAGAACGATATCCCTCAGGCTCATCGAACCACTTAGCAAAACCGGACCAATAAATGCCAGCCCCAGGGCTAATTCGTAGCTGATCATCTGGGCAGTAGCTCGCAGACCGCCTAACGCAGCGTATTTATTATTGGATGACCATCCAGCCAGGGTGATACCATACACAGAGATGGATGTCACCGACATGATATACAAAATAGCCACATTGATATCGGCTAAGTACAACTTGATGGTGCGACCAAACACCGTCCATTCATCTCCCCAGGGTACAACCCCGGTAATCACCAATGCCGGGATCACAGTAATGATCGGGGCAGCGATAAAGATGATTTTGTCTGCTTTGGCCGGAATTAATTCTTCTTTGAAGATGAGTTTGATCCCATCTGCCACTGGTTGCAGGATTGCCCAGCGGACCCGCGCGGTTCGGTCCCCAACGGACCTGCATGCGTGCCAACACCTTGCGTTCATACAAGGTGGTGTAGGCGAAACCGGCGGTGCAGAAGAGAAGGATAGCGACTGCCTTCAAGACCCATTCGATGATCATGCCTGTATCCATTCAGTTGCTCTCCTCTATCGTGCCAGTTGAACCGTCTGAGGTTCCATGAGGGGGATTCCCAGACTGCGCGGAATGATGATGATGCCAACCGGTACACCCTCTTCCAAACGCACCTGCGCTGGATATGGATTGCCCTGGATGAGTACCTTTACCGTCATTCCCGTGCTGAGGTTCAGTTGGGTCGCAGTATCCGGGTGGATGGCGATATAAGCCTCTGGGATGTGATTTTGAAGTAAGCTGGATGGCACCAGGGTTTGTCCTTGATCGTATAAGACCGAGACTGGCACAGCTGTCAAAGTATCCGTCGGTAATCCGCTCGCAGAAATCTCCACAATAGGCATTTCTAACCGGGCACGTTTTTCTGCAGCAGTGGGTAGTTTTACACCCAATCCTTGCTCATTCGCATAACCCGTTCCACCATAATATAGATCATCTCTGCCCACGATTGGCCATTGAGGTTTAGTCTCAGATAATTTTTGGTAGTTCAATCCAGCGAATGCAGGTGTATGAACTGCCAAAGCCAGGAAGGTCTGTGATGCTGAGCCAGTTTCCAAACTCATCCGTAGTACCTGTTGCTTGATGCGGGCTGCAATCTCGAAATCAGCCATTGTTCCTGGCAGAGCGGGCAAAACCGGGAAGAAACGCTGCACCCGCCGTTCTGCGCTGGTATAGGTGCCGTCCCTTTCGACATTCGCCTGGGCAGGGAGGACAACATCCGCAAGTTTCGCTGTCTCTGTCAAAAACAAATCCTGGACGATGAGAAAACCTGACGTGCGAGGGGCTTTTAATACTGCGGGATCATCACCTACTGGGTCTGCTGCGGCAATATAGAGCACACCAGAATGAGCTAACAAGCCGGCCAGGTCAGGCGCAGGTTGGTAACCCAGCTCCCAGGCGCCCTGATCATTTGCCCGCTGCCAGACTGCTACCAAACCGCTATTGGGTTTACCGGCATGCTGAAGTCTTAAAGAGCAGGCTTGCACAGGTGTTTGCCAGCTCTTTGGATGTCTGATAACCGGTTCCATCTGAACCGTAAAAGACAATCAAGTTTTCGGTTTGAGAGAGAAGCTGATTGATATCATCTGACTCGGGTGAGTCAGGCATTAAGGTGGCGATCGCCTGGGCTTCCCGTCCATACGGGTAGCGGATAGAGAAATGTGCGATCTTATCCAGGCGGGTATCGCGGGCGTTAGCTACAACCAATTTTGCTCCGCGCTTTACCGCGTTTTTGATCCGCAGCCAGAAGATGGGTGCTTCCTGGTGCAGGTCGCTGGCAACCACTACAAAGGTTGTGCCCGCGCCGAGTTTTCCCAAATCAGTTTGACTATCCAATCCGATCTGGGCTGTCAATTCTCCGCCTGCCATGTTCGAGTAGAGGTAGGTGTTTCCGTGCGATGATGTTGCCAATTCTTTCAGGTTGAACAGATCTTCATTGGAGAGGCGTCCGCCGGCTAAAATATTCAGGTTGAATGTCGAAGCACGAATTTTATCGCTGATCAGGGTGAATACTTCGTCCCAACTAGCCGGGACTAGTTCACCTGCTTTGCGGATGAGCGGCTGTTGCAAGCGGGTTGAGCTTTCGACATAGTGATATCCCAACCGGCCTTTATCGCACAACCACAACTCATTTACTTCTTCGTTTTGACGCGGCAGTACCCGTTTGATGACTGTCTTGCCGCCCGATTTCGCTTCGCGACGGGTGTTGTAAACCAGATTACAGCCAACCGGGCAGTGTGAGCAGATCGAGGCGGCTGTCTTCAATTCCCATGGGCGTGCGCCAAACCGAAAATCAGCGGTAGTCAACGCGCCTACCGGGCAGATATCGGTTGTGTTGCCTGAGAAGATGGAGTCAAATCCAGGTTCCGAATTGGTCATGATCTCGAGCGACCTGCCCCGGTTCGTGAATCCGATCACCGGGTCATCGACAACATCTTGCTGGAAGCGAACACAGCGCGCACACTGGATACAGCGTTCACGATCCAGGAAAATTAAATCTCCCAGCGGTACATGCTTGGAGGCATGTTTTTTATCTTCAATATCAAATCGGCTGAAACCTGGTCCAAAACGCAGGGTAAGGTTTTGCAGCGGACATTCACCGCCTTTATCACATACCGGGCAATCTAAAGGATGCGAGGTGAGAAGCAATTCCAGTACGTCGTTCCGGGCAGCCTTGACTTTGTCGCTCAGGCCAATCACCACCATCCCTTCTGAAACAGGCGTGGTACAGGCTGTCTCCATTTTGGGACCATATTGGATCTTGACATCACCGTTTTCGTCCAAAACTGGCTGGTTGGTAGCGCGATCAATCACCGGCCGGCCGACTTCGACCAGACACATCCGGCACATACCCACCGGGTCCATTTTTGGATGATAGCAGAACACCGGGATGTCGATACCAACCATCTTGGCTGCGTCCACAATCAAGGTCCCTGCCGTAGTCGTGACGGGGATGCCATCAATCCTGAGGTGAATTTCCGTACTCATTGGTCACCTCCCGACCTGGCTTTGAAATCTGCCGGGAATTTTTCTAAGGAGGAGAGAACAGCCATGATGGAAAATTCTCCCAAAGCGCACAGGCATTTGTTTTGCATTTGTAGAGCGACAGTTTTTAATAGTTCCACATCCTGTTGGTTGCGTTTCTGGCTGTTTACTTTTTTCATGATTGTGTTCATCCAGTACGTACCGTCTCGGCAGGGAGTACATTTCCCGCACGATTCATGTTTGAAGAATTCAATGGTTTTTCGGACAAGCCAATCCATTTGGACAGTCTCATCAATGACAATCACTGAGGCTGAGCCTAATTGAGCTCCAAGCGCAGGAACCGATTCATAATCCATCGGCGTATCCAAGGCGGTTTCATCTGCCACAATCAAGCTGGAAGAAGCTCCCGCAGGCATAATCGCTTTAATTTTTCGGTCTTCAGGAATACCCTCGCCCCAGGTATAAATCAACTCACGGAAAGTCGTTCCGAGGGGCAGCTCATAGTTACCTGGTTTGTTTACATGACCTGAAAGAGAGAAAATCTTCACTCCCGGGCTTTTGTCAGTTCCGATGGAGCGGAACCAATCGACACCACGGTCGATGATAGGTGGTAGATTCGTGAGGGTCTCGACATTGTTGATGACCGTCGGACGCGCGTAGAGGCCTTCGACAGCCGGGAACGGAGGTCGCAGACGAGGCTGCCCGGGTTTACCTTCAATTGATTCGAGCAGTGCAGTTTCTTCACCGCAAATATACGCCCCTGCACCCAGATGAGTCACAATATCCAGATGATACTCGCTGCCAAATAGCTTCTCACCCAACAATCCGTGCTCATACAACTCGGCAATACATTGGTCCAGGAATTTTGCCTGCTGCCAAAATTCACCACGTAAATAGACATAAGCGGCGTTCGCTTGGACCGCAAAGGAGGCAATAGCCAGCCCTTCCAAAAATTGGAAGGGGTTGCTTTCCAGAATTTCCCGGTCTTTGAAGGTGCCCGGTTCCGATTCGTCAGCATTTGCAACCACGTAATGCGGCCAGATATTATTAGGTAAGAAAGACCACTTCAAACCGGTTGGAAAGCCCGCGCCTCCGCGGCCACGTAACCCTGATGCTTTGACTTGATCGATAATCTCAGCCGGCTTCTTATTGGTGACTACATTCTTGAAAGCGGCAAATCCACCGGATGCAAGATATACCTGTAATTGATTGATATTGGGGACATCATGATGGCGTAATAAAATGTGCTCGCTCATCTGGCTTTTCCCCCTTTGCGAATTTCATCCGCGTAATTCAGCGCGGACTCTACTGTTTGCTCTTCATGGTATTCAATTCCGTTTGGTCCCTGAACCTGAAATACTGGCGCTTTGTGGCAGGCAGCCAGGCATTTCACTTCTTCCACTGTGATGAGACCGTCTGGCGTAGTTTCGCCAGGTTTAATTTTCAGAGCCTTGCATAAATCTGTCAGGAAGGATTCAGCCCCGCGGAGTGCACAGGGAAGATCGGTGCATACTTGGAACCGGAACTTACCTTCCATCTGATCGTGATAGAGCGTATAAAAACCGATGATACTTGCTACTTCAGTTGGGCTTGTCTCGGTTATCTCAGCGATATCAGCCACTACTTTTCGGTTGATGTAACCCGCATCGGTCTGCGCCATGTGAAGTAAAGGCATTACGGCTGAGCGCTTCTGGTTGGCGGGGTAGCGGGTGAGAATTTCACTCACTTCCAGTTCATGTTTCTTATAAAAAGCGTTCATCGGTCTGTATCTCCCAGGACGATGTCGATTGATCCGATTATGCCAACCAGGTCAGCCACAAAATGACCTTTGGAGAGCAGCTGCATGATCTGTAAGTGAGCAAAAGATGGCGTTCGGAAATGCACTCGATAGGGTTTCGGGCTGCCATCCGATTCCAGGTAACAACCCAATTCTCCGCGTGGACTCTCGGTTGCCGCGTACACAGAACCAACTGGTGGTCTGAATCCTTCCGTCCACAGTTTGAAATGATGGATCAAAGCTTCCATGCTTACGCCGATTTCTGACCGGGGCGGTGGGATGTACTTGCGGTTATTCGATCGGATAGGTCCGAGGGGGAGCTTATCCATCGCCTGGCGGATGATCTTGACCGATTCGCGCATCTCTTGAACCCGCACCAGATAACGGGCGTTGATATCCCCAGCGGTTTGAATGGGGATGTCAAAATCGTATTGTTCATAGCCCATATATGGCCGTTCTTTGCGCAGGTCGAACGCCATGCCAGAGCCGCGCAGCGTGGGACCAGTAATTCCCCAACGCTGGCAATCAACCACGCTGATTTTTCCAATCCCAACTGTTCGTTCGATGAATAAAGGGTTCTTTGTGAGGAGTGATTCGTATTCGTCAATCCGGGCGGGTAAGATCTCCACAAAATGCCGGACAGCCGCTTCAAATTCAACCGGCACATCTCTCCAGATACCACCGGGACGGATGTAGGTTGTCATCATTCGTTGACCGCTGACCAGTTCATAAATATCCATGATGAGTTCGCGTTCACGCATGGCATACAAGAAAACTGACATTGCAGCCAGATCGAGCGCTGAAGTTCCCAACCAAAGCAGGTGACTGGCGATTCGTTGCAGTTCAGTGAGAATTACCCGAATTGCCTGAGCTCTCACTGGTACGTCCAGATCGCATAATTTTTCTACGGCCATACAGTACACCAGGTTGTTTCCGATCGTGTTCATGTAATCCAGGCGATCGGTCATCACCTCGGCTTTCTGATAGGTCTTTGCTTCCATGTTTTTTTCGACACCGGTGTGTAAGAACCCGATATCTGGAACACAGTTCACGACAATTTCACCATCCAGTTCTAATACAAGGCGTAAAACGCCGTGGGTGGATGGATGTTGCGGACCCATGTTTAAGACCATTGTCTCACCAGACAACGCTCTTTCAGAAAAGAGGTGGCTTAATCCACCGAGTTCGATCGATTGGTTTTCGCTCATACCTGTTTACTCTTTGGGCGCCGGTTTTCGTAGGCTGATCTGGTCAAAGTTGAATGTAAATTGGACTTCCTCATAACCTAATGGATAATCTTTTCGTTGAGGATGACCTTCCCAATCTTGGGGCATGAGTATTCTGCGCATGTCGCTATGACCTTCAAAACGAATGCCAAACATATCCCAGATTTCCCTTTCATTCCAATTTGCATTTGGATAGACCCTTTCCAGGGTAGGAGCAACCGGGGAGTTGCCTTGTAATGGAGTGCGGATATTCAGGGTGAAGTTCTTATCAAATGAGTACAGGTGGTACACGAGGTGAAATCGGGGATCCTGGTTTGGCCAGTAATCGACCGCCGTTTCACCCTCCAGCATTACAAATGTGTGCTGATCACGCAATTCAAGACAGAGATCTACTAACTTGTTGGCAGGAACGATCCAGGTGATCTCACCCCGGAACTCTTGTTTTTCAAAACTGTGATTCTGGCGTAGAGCGTCTAATTGGTTTAGGAATTGTTCATCCATGCGGCACCTACTTCCACTCGGCCAGTTTTTCACCACGTACTTTTTGGTGAAGTGTAATAATGCCGTGAATTAACGCTTCTGGGCGGGGTGGGCAGCCGGCAACATAGACATCTACCGGTACTATCTCATCTACCCCTTGCATGATCGCGTAGTTGTTGAACACCCCTCCACAGGCAGCACAGTCACCCATCGCAATGACCCACTTTGGGTCAGGCATCTGATCATACAGGTTTCGTAACACCGGAGCCATTTTTCGAGATACACGCCCTGCGACGATCATCAAATCAGATTGGCGTGGACTAGGTCGCATTAATTCCATACCAAACCGGCTCATATCATAATTCGCAGCCTGCGAAGCCATCATTTCAATCGCGCAACAGGCTAAGCCGAAAAGCATCGGCCACATTGAGTTGGTTCGTGACCAATTGATTGCCTGCTCAAGGGTGGTGGTTACTACACCCAGGTTGCCCGCTTTTTGTTCTATTCCCATTCGAGCGCTCCCTTCTTCCAGGCGTAGATATATCCCACCAGTAAGATTGTGATGAAGATCAACATTTCAACGAAACCGTAGATTTTTACTTGCTTGAAAACGACCGCCCAGGGCAGGAAGAAGACGACTTCCACATCAAACAAGATAAACAAAACCGCCACCAGATAATAGCGGACGGACATCCGCCGGCTGCCTGGTCCGTACGGCGTCATACCCGATTCATAGGGAGCTGCTTTTCGGGCAGTTGGCCGGTGTGGACCAAAGACGGTCCCAAGGATCACCACCAGCACAGCCAAACCGGCCGCCAGCACAATCAGGATCAATAAGGGGAGATATTCCATGACCATGAAACTACCTCATTCCAAAGTATGTTTGATATAAAAATGATTGTAGAACGCAATTAAGGAACTGACTATGGGAATCGGGTTGGTTTTCTTGATATATCTCAAAGCAAGATTATCCATCGAACATGATGATTCTGCTATTGTACAAACCCAAATTTACTCACTCATTATACTCACGAAAACTTGATTCGACAATTTTTATAATATAAGGCTGAATTGCAAATTGAACTTGTCTGCAGTTTTCTGCCTGTTGGAAAATGACATTTTCCCTATAATACATATATGTCTGATTTCAGTCACGAACTACTTGTTTACGGAATTGCAGCTGCGAAATCTGGTGAGAAAGAAGAAGCAATCTCAAAGCTGGAACGGGTTTTATCACTGGACTCTTCTGAAGAAGAGCGTCTGGATGCCTGTTACTGGTTGGCGATGATTCATGATGCGCCAGAATTGAAACGCAAGTATCTGGAAGAGGTATTGGCGGCAGATCCGCACCACATGTTGGCGCGTAGAGAATGGTTGATTCTGAATGGACAATTAGCCCGTGAAGATGTCATTGATCCGAACCAGATCGCTCCAGGTGGGAATGGAGCAGGCAAACCTGAATTGGATCGATTTACCTGTCCGCAGTGTGGGGGCCGAATGGTTTATAGCCCCGACGGATCTTCATTGGTGTGCGAGTTTTGCGAGTTGAGAAAGTCACAAGCCAAGAAAAACCCATTATCAGAGCAAGATTTTCTGCTCTCCATGGCTACCATTAAGGGGCATACCCAACCTGAGGGTCAAAATAGTTTTGTCTGCCAGGGTTGTGGAGCCAGCTTTTTGATTGCAAATCAGTCACTTTCCATGAGTTGCCCTTACTGTCATTCGGTCTATGTAGTCGATTTAATTGAAACACACCGTCAGGCTGCTCCGAGTGCTATCTTTCCTGCCAGAGTCTCTTTGCAGGCTGCCCTTGCTCGTCTGGACTCTTTTCGGGCGGAGCGGGAAATCCCAGTGCCCGATAAGCCCATTGAATTACAAGGGATATATCTTCCTGCCTGGTGGTTTGCGCTGGGAGGTGAAGTGACCTTCCGTTACCAACTCACCGAGAAGAAACGTACAGCTCCGCAGCTTGTCAATAGTTCCCGCCCGATTTTACGTTCGGATGTGATGATTCCGGCTTGTTTGCACCACGTGCATGAAATGGAAGGGATGATCGCCTCCCTACAATTTGATGAGATGATCGCTTTTACTACGGATTACCTTGCAGATTGGTGGGCGGAGACTTATCAAGTAAGCGTAGCCGATGCTTCATTGAAAGCCCGGCAATTGGTCTATTTGCGTGAAAAAAGGGAAATCCAAAATGATATTCCTTCTTATGCGGAAGATCTCAACTTCAGCTCCCATGCGCTGGCTGTCGACTCTTATCAGTTGGTTCTGCTGCCCGCCTGGCTGGGTAAAGCCGAATTTTCTGGCAGACCGGTGGAAATATTTATCGATGCCCTGACAGGGAGTATCCAACTGAAGGGCTGGGATCAACCTAAACCACAGTCATTTTGGTCTCGTTTGTTAAATTTATAATTTCTTTGCTACGAAAGCTCAAACCCGTTCAACAATTAATCGCAGGCCATCTACTTCAACCACCCGCACACGAGTTCCGGCTTCGATCATCTGCCCATCTTTACTGGATGCGCTCCAATACTCGGCCTGGAGTAAAACTTCTCCAGCCGGGGCAAGGGTTTTCTTGACTACGCCCATTTTACCAATCAAAGCTTCTTGTCCGGTGCGGATGGGTACTTTCTGGGCTCGTAGCGCAAATCCGACAATGAGGAAGAAAATGGTCGATGTTACTGCCGCGGTACCTATCACTAATGGAAGAGAAACATGGAACATGGATGGTGTGGCTGCAGAATTAAAGAGAACTAAAGCACCCACAATCATGCTTCCTGCTCCTGCGGCTGTGAGAGCACCATGAGTAGGCGCTTTGATGTCCAGGATAAAGAGGATGAACGCGAGTATCAGAAAGAAGATGCCAAACCAGTTGACCGGCAGAATCCCCAAACCGTATATGGCTAATGCCAGGCAGACCACGCCGATGAATCCGGCAATCCATCCTCCCGGACTGGATAACTCAATCAAGATCGCCTGTACACCGATACTGAGCAATAAAAACACAATGTTTGGATTAATCAGAGTCGCCAGAAGTTGTTCAATGAACGAAGGCGGTAGATTCCGGGTTGTAAGGTCAGCGGTGTGTAAGGTGACTGGAAGATCGCCGATATACACCTGAAATCCATCCAGTTGTTGAAGCAAATCAGAAGAATCTATCGCAATGAAATCAACCAGCCCAATTTTCAGCGCTTCGGTAGCTGAGAGAGCTTTAGCGCTCAACACCATTTCTTCTGCGATTTTGACAGCTTCTGGTGGTCTTCGGCTGGTGATGGAGCGCAAATTGGCTGTCAGCGCCTCTTTAGATTTGGCTTCCATCGTTTCGCCGATGTCTTCACCCTGTGCACCCACGGGTGAAGCTGCGCCAATAATCGTCTCTGGTGCCATCACCGCGGCATGCCCTGCCAGCGTGATGATTGAACCTGCGCTGGCAGCCATAGCACCGCGGGGTGATACATAAACAACTACTGGTATCTGGCTAGCTCGGATATCTTGTACGATTCGGCTCATAATGTCAATCTGACCGCCAGGAGTATCCAGCTCGAGAATCACAAGGCTGGCTCCAGTTGCTTGCGCCTGGTTCAGACCACGTTCAATGTATTGTTCCATCACCGGGGTGACTGCACCGGTAGCGGTCAGCACAAGAGCAGTTCCGCCAGATTGAGCCTGCGCCGGCCCGGGTAAAAAGCTCAAGGCCGCAAAGATTGCTAGAAGAAAAACCGAAAGTAAACGGATGAGTCGCATAATGTACCTCAGCTTCATTATAGAACAAACCAAATCGATTACCATTTTTTGTAATGTCGATCCGCCAGCTCATGGTTTTTCCAAGGACAGGAAGGGAGTCCTGCCCATTCAATTCGCAAATTTGGTAGTCAGGCAAAGGATGGACAGGTTACTCGTAAGTTTTTCTCACTATAATGTATCTATGGATGAGATCGAATCCTTCTTCGCTGATAAACCGCTGGCATACTCATTGTTTCAGGCAGTTCAAGCGATGATCGATTCAATAGGTGAGTCGCAAGTAAAAGTAAGCAAAACCCAAATTTCCTTCCGTAACCGAATCATATTCGCCATTACCTGGTTATCGAGTAAACGCAAGAATCCACCCCTGATGTTGACAATTTGTCTGCGCCGACGAGATGAATCGCTACGTTGGAGGGTTGTAGCCGAGCCTTACCCCGGGCGATTTGTGCATCATCTTGAACTGAATACTTCTGAAGATTTGGACGATCAGGTTCGAGCCTGGTTGAGTGAAGCCTGGTTTGTTGCCAGTTAACTGACCGGTGTACAAACCGCAAAATTCAGCAATCATCTTAGGTATAATTAATAATTACAAAATATTGAATCAAGTTATGGAGCAACGATGGACCCATTTGTTTTTAGAAATCCAACCAAAATTATTTTCGGGCATGGTACTGAAGAATCCGTAGGTAAAGAGACCGCGCATTTTTCCAAAAAAATCCTCCTGCATTACGGCAGCGGATCCATCAAAAAAACCGGACTCTATGACCGGGTGATGGAATCACTAAATGCTGCCGGTGTGGAAGTTGTTGAGTTGCCAGGTGTTTTACCCAATCCGCGTCTGGGACTGGTATACGAAGGCATCCGCATCTGCAAGGAACAGAATGTTGGGTTGATTTTGGCTGTAGGTGGTGGCAGCCCTATCGATTCGGCTAAAGCTATCGCCGCAGGGGCAAAATACGATGGCGATGTGTGGGACTTCTTTACAGGTAAAGCTGTAGTAAGAGATGCCCTGCCGGTAGCAACTATTCTGACCATTCCGGCAGCCGGAAGTGAAGCCAGCACCGGTTGTGTAATCACCAAAGAAGAAGGAATGCTCAAGCGAGCTTTTAATTCGCATCATGTTTATCCGCGTTTCTCGATTCTGAATCCAGAATTGACCTTCACCTTGCCTGCCTTTCAAGCCGCTTGCGGAGTAGCAGATATTATGGCTCACCTGATGGAGCGATACTTCACCAATGTTCATCCTGTGGAATTGACTGACCGGTTGATTGAAGCGACTTTGAAAACCGTGATCAATAATGCTCCCACCGTCATGAAGCAGCCCGACCATTATGATGCCTGGGCAGAGATTATGTGGTCAGGGACGGTAGCGCATAACAATCTACTGAACACAGGTCGGGTGGGAGATTGGGCTTCTCATGATATTGAACATGAATTGAGTGCCAAATATGATCTTGCCCATGGGGCAGGGTTAGCGATGGTCATCCCGGCTTGGATGAAGCATGTGTACAAACACGATATCAATCGTTTTGCCCAATATGCAGTGAGAGTCTGGAACGTGGAAATGGATTATTTCAATCCAGAAAGAACTGCTTTGGAAGGCATCCGGCAGCTTGAATTGTTCTGGCAGTCCCTCGGTCTTGCGGTCCGATTTGCAAATACGCCGGTTCGGGCTGGTGATTTTGAAGAGATGGCAGCTAAATGCACTGCTGATGGAACCCGCACGCTCGGAAATTTTGTTTCGCTTGGCAAACAGGACGTTTTGAAAATTTACAATTTGGCACTTTAATTCCCAATGTAAGTTGGGTAGAAGTCGTTAGACCGACCTCCAACAACCCTATATTCGTTAATGGAAAACAGCCTGCTGATTTTGCAGGCTGTTTTTGCTATTTAGATCAGTTGTTTATTGCATTGGCACGGTGGGAAGGACGCCATTTCCACTAAAAACGAGCTGCGGGAAGACACCTTCAGGCGTGAAGATAAACTTATCGGTCTCTTTGATGGCTGACGCATTGACAAGAGCAGCCATGTAAGCCGCATACGTAGGATTCTTGGTGTACATTTCTGCCATTGCCAGGTCTTTTGCAATGTCAGCTTTGGCTTTTTCAGAGGCGGCTGCCGACATAGCACGGTTAATCTCAAGATCTTTTAAGGCTGATAACAAGTCATTTGCTTTGGATGCTTCAATCACTTTTTGTTGGGCGAGCAACTTTTCCTGGTTTAGTTGTGCCAAAATGGTTTGTTGTTTGGTTTCTTCTTGAATTTTGGCTTGTTCAACACGGATGTTGGCTTCTTGCTCGGCTTTACGCGCCAAACCTTCCGCATCGGCTTTAAGTTTATCCTGGGCTGCTTTTTCAGTCTCCAGCCGACTCTTGGTGATCGCATCCAGCAGAGTCTGCACTTCAGGAGATAAGGCGACATTCGGAACAGTCAAGTTCGTCACCGTCAGCCCATAGTTCTTGGTAAGTTTGTTCAATTCCTCATCAATACAGGCGCGCAAAGAGTCGCGGTCTGACCCGATGACTGAATCTTGGAAAGGTTTGTTACCAACACAGACTTTCATAGCCTGAAAGGAAAGGTCGTTCAACACTTGTTGCAAAGCAGTGTCACTGGTATAGATGGTGCGATATTTCGTCCATAAATTTGCAAGTACTCTTTCGTCAGTCGTATATTGCGGCCGAAATGAAGAACCAGTGACAGTAACGCCGAGGCGTTGGTTATCCTGCGTAATCACTTCCGGATCGGTAGAAGTGAACTGAAACGCCAGTGTGGAGTATTTTTCGAGGCTGACAAACAGCCCGATATCACTGTAAATACCAGCAGGTACGACTTCCACAATTTGGCCGCCGCGGGTCTTGATGCCGATTTGATCCGGATTGACCCGTTCAAAGAGGTACCAATGGGGTTTGGAAAGCGCAAAAATGACAATCAATACCACGAACACGATGATACCGCGAATGATATACACGATTGGGCTTTTCCCACCTGGTTTGGGAGCGAACGCATCACCTATTTTCATTTTTCCTCCTGTGTCTAAGTAAATACTATTCTAACAATATGTACGAAAAACTGTGTTGGTAGTTTTATCCCCAATTTGAGTGTAGTACTCATTTGCCTATTGACAGAGTAATCCTTATAACGTATAAATACGATATAAGGATTAATTCTATGGCAAAAGATCTTCCCCTCATCCACGAGTTGAACAGCCATGAAATACGTCTGGCTTCCATGCTGAAAGCCCTGGGGAATCCTGTGCGATTTCGGATTATGCAATACCTGGCTGATAAGCAAATGTGCATTACTGGTGAAATTGTTGATTTCACAACCCTGGCGCAATCGACCGTCAGTCAACACCTAAAAGTATTGCGGGATGCGGGCTTGATCGAAGGTGAAATCGAAGGCCCTGCCACCTGTTACTGCATTAGCGTGAAAGGTGTCCAGTTCCTTAAGTCGCAGATCGGACAATGGCTTCCGAATTGCTGTTCTGAAGCCGCAGTCGAACCAACAGGTGATTGCTGTTTAGATTCGTAAACAATTTTTTTCTAAATCTATATCGTAGTTAAACGATAAAACACGGAGAATAATATGACAATTACTCAAGCATCATCAAATTACTTCAAGCAGATCGCCGGGAATTGGGATCAAGTCAGCGCTGGATATTTTGGACCTGACCTTCGTCAGAAAGTGATTTCAAAAGCTTACTTGCATCCAGAGATGGTAGTGGCAGATATCGGTGGGGGGACCGGTTTCCTTTCCTCCGGCCTAGCGCCTTTGGTTAAAAAGGTTCATCTGGTGGATGGTTCGGCAGAGATGGTCACTGTGGCACAGAAGAATCTGTCAGAATTTTCAAATGTAGAATTTCACCAGGCGGATGGTGGTCACCTGCCTTTTAACGACAATTCTTTAGACGCAGTATTTGCAAATATGTATCTGCACCATACCGTTGATCCCAGAGCTGCTATCCTCGAAATGGTACGAGTCATGCGCCCTGGGGGTAGGTTGATGATCTCTGATATGAATGCCCACCCGTTTGAGTGGCTCAAAACGGAAATGGCTGATGTTTGGCTTGGTTTTAACCGGGATGATATCCGCAATTGGTTTCAAGCGGCAGGTTTGGTTAATCTGATCATTGATTCTTCCGGCCAGTCTTGCTGTGTCCACTCAGACGAGGTTCCGGATGATAGGCAAACCAAAGCAGACATCAAAATCGGTGTTTTCATTGCCACCGGAACCCGCCGCATGGAAATGCGCTCCGCAGTGCAGGGAAGTTATGGAGAGATCGCGAGGTCAAATTCTTCCTGTGGTTGCCAGTCATCCAATTCCCTTGTGGAAAAACCCAGAACCACAAGTTGTTGTGCACCTTCAGAAGGGGAATCATCCTGTTGCTCTCAAGGCAATCACACACTCGAACTTTCTCCTGGGTACTCAACAGAAGATCTATCCAGAGTGCCTCAGGAAGCGGCTGAGATCTCCCTCGGGTGCGGAAATCCTGGTGCGTTTGCGAATATCAAAAAGGGAGAAACCGTTTTAGATATCGGCAGCGGTGGTGGTTTAGATGTATTCCTGGCTGCAAAAGAAGTTGGAAAGCATGGCAAGGTGATTGGCGTGGATATGACACCTGAAATGCTCAGGCGTGCCATTGCATCTGCTATTCGAATGGGAATCAGCAATGTTGAATTTAGACAGGGTTTTGCTGAAGATTTACCGGTAGATGATGATAGTGTGGATGTGGTCATTTCGAATTGTGTGATCAATCTGGCTGAAGATAAAGGACAGGTTTTCAAAGAAGCATTTCGAGTGATTAAACCAGGCGGAAGCCTCGAAGTGAGCGATATGGTGTTGGGTGCAGGAATTCTGATTGACGACCGGCAAGATGCAGTAGGTTGGGCAGATTGTGTTACCTCAGCGTTGCCCGAACAAGAGTACCTGGATTTAATTGCCCAATCTGGCTTTGAGAAAATTAAGGTTCATCGCACCGATTCGATGGGTGATATCGATGGCGTGCCGGTGTATAGTATCTCGGTTGAAGCGTATAAGCCATTGAACCAAAATTGTGGTTGTGGATGCAAAAATTAATGTGGGTTGAGCAATTATTTTACTTAAAGTTATTATTTCAAGGGACGTTGTGGGCATCTGGGAGAGAAACCGACGGTTTCTCTCCCAGAAAGTCTTACCCCCTTCCCGACAAAAATCCAAAATTGTCCATCCTTATCTATACGGGAAGGGGGCTGGGGGATGGGCAATGGGCTCGCAATGACGGATAGTATGACTGAATCGATTCCTTGCAGACCATTAGAGTCTGTGATATACTCTCTCTTCGCGCCAGAAGGCGAAATTAGATTGCTTAGTAAGGATGAATAAGATGGCTGATTTGATGACCGCCGTTCAGGCACCCGCAAATGAAAACATTCCGGCTTTACGCCCCGGCGACGCCGTGAGTGTGCATGTCAAAATTAAAGAAGGCACCCGCGAACGTATTCAGGAATTCAAGGGAACCGTCCTTTACACCTCCAAGAGTGGCAACAATGCCACCTTTACCGTCCGTCGTGTAGCCAGCAATGGTGTGGGTGTTGAACGCACCTTCTTACTGCACTCCCCCCGCATCGACAAAGTCGTTGTGGAACGCCACAATGTGGTTCGTCGCGCCCGTATGTACTTCCTGCGCAGCCGCACAGGCAAGAGCGCACGGCTCAAACAGAAATTCAACGCCTAATTTTCTAAGATCTTAAATATTTTGGGTGCAGCCTGCAAGGGTTGCACCCTTTTTGGTTCCCGACTACAATTTTTCCCAAAGGAATTGATCGAGCTATGAAACCAACCATTGGCCTCACTACCCGCGACTTGTCTCCAGATGATCTCTGGGAAAAACCATATGTAGCAGATTATGTAAAAGCGATCGAAAAAGCTGGCGGAGTAGTACGTCTGCTCCCAGCTGGAATTCAGGATCAGAATCTGGTGGAGGTATTCTCCACCCTGGATGGGATCTTGCTTAGCGGCGGCGGTGACGTGGAGATTTCCCGGTATGGAGGGCAGCCCCACCCGAAAGTGGACGGAGTGATCCCTTCCCGCGACGATCTCGAAATTCAGCTTACTGAAATGGCTATGTTTTACCAAGTGCCCCTGCTTGGTATTTGCCGAGGTATCCAGGTGATGAATGTTGCCCTGGGTGGAACTTTATTTACCGATATTCCAGATCAATTGGGTACTACCATCGCTCACAGTACCGATAAAGGAATTCCCAAAGAAACCATCAATCATGTGGTCAATCTGGAAGCAACCAGTTGGCTAGCTTTGTTGACCCAAAAAGAGCAGCTACCAGTCAATTCTCGTCACCACCAGGGAATTCTCCAGCTTGCAGGTGGCTTGCAAGTAATGGCAACCTCTCCGGATGGATTGGTAGAAGCAGTCCAAGTGCTGGACCATCCGTATGGGATTGGTGTTCAATGGCATCCGGAAAACCTGAGTAATCACGAGCACGCCAGATTATTGTTTGAATCATTCATCGTAGCCGCTCAGGAGCAAATGTGATCCACGATTCAGATCACCCAATCCAGACTCCAATCGGAATTTTTGATTCCGGGGTGGGTGGCCTATCGGTGTTGAGAGCCGTTCAGACGCTCATGCCAACAGTTCCAGTATTTTATTTAGGTGATCAATATCACGTTCCGTACGGGGCGAAGCCAGTTGATGATATTCGGTCATATTCCAGGGAGATCACCCGGTTTTTGCTGGATCTGGGAGCAAAGCTGATCGTGGTTGCATGTAACACTGCCTCAGCTGCGGCATTACATGATTTACGCGAGACTTTCCCTGATACTCCTTTTGTGGGGATGGAGCCGGCTGTAAAACCAGCCGCTGAGACAACTCGCAGCGGTGTGGTGGGGGTGTTGGCTACCCCGGCGACGTTTCAAGGTGAGTTATATGCCTCAGTGGTTGAGCGCTTTGCCCAGCATGTGACCGTATTAACCGATACCTGCCCGGGACTTGTACAGCAGATTGAAGCCTGCCAGCTTGAAGCGCCAGAGACGCGCCAGATCTTAATAAAGGCACTGCAACCGATGCTGGATACTGGCGCAGATACGATCGTGATGGGATGTACCCATTACCCATTCGTCATTCCCCTCATCCAGAAAATTGCAGGCTCGACCGTGCGGGTGATCGATCCAGCTCCGGCCATTGCCCGCCAGACGGAACGTTTGCTGCTATCACATGGCTGGCTGGATTCTACTGCCATACCGCAGCCTGCTCAGTACTTCACCTCAGGCGATCCAGCCGAAATGAAGCAATTCCTGTCCTCAGTTTTGGAGCAGGATACAGAAGTACAAAAAATCAGATGGGATGGTCACCATCTGATCTAAGATATTCCTATCTCATTTGTAAATTATTTTCGAAGCTCCATCATCGCTAACTCGCTAAAATTAAGGATTCATTGCAAACCGGAACTAAACAGAGTGTTTACCTCACCGCCGTCTAAATGGAAAGCATCAATCTGCGCCGGTGAACGCCCTAATAGTAGAATCTGATCCGCTGGTAATAGAACGATACTCTGAATGGATTTCCCAAGGCTGAATTCCTGTAATTTTTCCACTCCCACCTGGTTGACAGCAGATGCCATATTGAAGAGAATCGCATTGCCATAAAAATCCACACTGATCATATTGGTAGTATTGTATTGAATCAAATCGATGATGCTATTTTCACCTAATGAGATAGTCAATGCTTTCTCATTACCGAATTCCCATTGCCATATTCGAATGGTGCCATCACCCCAACCGCTGATCAATCTTCCAGTAGACTGGTCAAACAATAGCGCGGATGGATATTCTGCCCGCAACTTACGGGTTCCATCCGACTCACCATATTCTCGCCACAAGTGGCCGGAATTCACATTCCAA
Source organism: uncultured Chloroflexia bacterium (assembly GCA_963818305.1). GTDB lineage: Bacteria > Chloroflexota > Anaerolineae > Anaerolineales > Anaerolineaceae > DAIOEK01. Next base: position 45,119 of record CAWFRQ010000004.1, on the reverse strand, counting down.
ATCCGGATGGTGCCATCATACGAGCCGACCGCGATAAACCTGTAATCTGGTGAGAACACCAGGGTTGAAATATCGGCGTCAAAACCGGCAAAAGTATGGATTCGCTTGCCGGTTTCCGCATTCCAGGTGACCGCGGTGCGGTCGCTGGAAGTGGAGATGACCACAGCGCTGGTTTTGCCAAATTGGACGCTGGTCACCGGCAGGGAATGAGCTTTAAACTCCAGAACGGGTTGGTCTACATCTGGGTCATTACTTGTCAAATCGGTAATACGGTAGATTGCGATTCTACCGTTCTCCATGCCAATGACCAGCAGAGATGAATCGGGTGAAAAATTGATGCTGTTGATGGGTGAATCGCTGGCGATTGAGGCGATCACCTGATTATTCTTCTGATCCAGCAGTTCGAAGCCGATGGAGGAAGCATATCCGATCCATTTGCCGTCCGGTGAGGAGGCGATCTCGGTCAGAGTACCTTCCAGAATGGCGCTGTCAACCAAGGTTGAGGCGTTTTCTGTGGAGATTTTGATAGCAATGGATGACGTTAATGCTGTGTTTGGAATTTCCGTTGATGCCGGAGTAGTCTCGCTCTCGGTGAGAGTTGGTACTGGCGGTTTGCTGGTATTTTCCGGCACACTGGTCACTGCCGGGGTGGGGCTTGCTTGCACAACCTGGGTGGTGGTCTGGCTGGTTGTGCAGCCGGAAAGAACCAGAATGAGGATGAATGATAGGCTGATGATCTTTTTCATATATTTTTCCAAACCGAAATGAATCCATGAAAGATGAATACTTTTCGCAGAAACTAGACACGCAATTAAATACTTTCTGCCTGTATTAGTTATCTCTTATTCGTTTGAAAACACAGTTATGAAATTATGTAGAAATCGTGTGTATATAAATTGAGTATGCGCTTGAGTAACTGTTACTACTCGGTGGGTATACTCCACAACCGTAGTGTGCCGTCTTCGCCGCCGGTGATGATACGGTCACCATGAAGGAGAGAATACGAATGGAATTGATCATTCCGCTGTGTCCGGACAGTTCCGCCAGCAGCTTGCCTGTTTGGTTTCGTAGATGCGGAGGATGCCATCTGCTCCGCAGCAGCGATCAGTGATCCATCTGGTGAAAAAGCGCGTACAGGTGAGTTGATCGGTAGCATTATTCAGATAATAAAGAACTTGTCCATCCACCGGATTATTGACATGCGCCTGTTTAAACGTCCCAATAACGGCAATTTGATCGCCCGCAGGAGACCATTGGAGTTTCGTAACAACATATCCACCTTTGATGTAAGCAGGTTTCAACCCTTCATCCGTTTTTGCTTCCTGTAATTGAGCCATGTTAGCCGGACTCCAGACATAAACCCGGTGGTCTTTTGCTCCTGCAGCTAGAGAATTGTCGGTCGGTGAGAAAGCCAATGCTTCCACTGGATGCTGAAATCTGGTCAGTTCCCCGATCTTTGCCATCTGGCAGGAATACACCTGGATATGGTTTGCCAGCAAAGGGAGACTGCCAACAACTTGCCATCCGAAGAGAGGCTGATCCGGTGGGCAGTACCGCTGGTAGGGATGGAGACACGGGTGGGGACGCCAATTTGAAAGGAGGATTGGATCGCAGTGGAGCATGTCCGCCTGAGAGAACATATCTACCTCGTTACCCGTATGCGACTGCCAGCCATTGCTGATCTGGTGTGGTTACCAGCCTCTGAATTGGGGTTACCCTTATCCAGCGACCATTCCATCGGATGAGTGTTGGTCGACATCCCAGATCCGCAGGACTCCATCCCCACTGCCTGAGATGAACAGGTGTCTCATCTGTGAAAAGAACAACGTGTCACCTGGCTGGCGAGATTTGGTCTTATTAAACACCAAACTAGGTGTCTAGGTCGGTCAGATCCAATCGCTCCACCCGGGCAGGGTAAGCTGCCAACCACCAGCGGATTGGCTGTCAGAAGACTGAATGCCTTTGCACCGGAATTTGTCTTGACTGGTTTTGGTTTTTACAATATTGGATTTTCCGGCTTGCCATTCTTCCACCTGACCATGCTGATCCAAGCTGGGCAATTGATCACTTTGGCCAGATCAGGTCCACCAAACCAGTGGTGAGTTTTCCGGCGATGCTGGAATGAGAATCTGGCTCCTCCCAGTTCCAGGCGGCGAGATCGCCATTTGCCCATCCGAGCCACAACCGATTGATTTGCCAGAAATAACAAACGGGAAGGGTATAGGTCAGGTTGCAGCCGTTTCTTATCAGCGATTCCGGTCTGATTGAGCATCTTTCCAGATTTTATCTCCCACACCCGAGTCGTTCCATCCAACGAAGCAGCCGCGAAGGTGAGACTGTCTGCTGAGAAAGCCACATCTGATACCGCAGCGCAAATCCGCCCAGCGGACGGATTTTCATGCCATCTTTCACTTTCCAAATATTCACGGTCCGATCTCTCGATCCGGAGGCGAGCATGCTGCCATCTGGCGAAAACCTGAGCGCAGTTACCTGAAATGTATGTGCTTTGATTTCCAGCGTAGGTTCTGCTGCACCTTGCGATAATTTATCCACGGGGAATAATCGAATCAATCCGCTTTCATAGCCTGCAGCCAGTAGCTTGCCATCCGGTGAAAAAACAATCTTTGCGACCGGGATGGTACTCTCGAAGTAAAGGAAATTTGGGCTAGTGTCTGGCTATCCAATAAACGGATGCCGATTTGGGTGGCGTAGCCGATCAATCCGGCTTGTTCACTGCCGGCAACATCAGCCAGCTTGCCTTCACCCAGGATGGCTTCTTCTTTCATACTCGTGATATTCTCCACTGTGATCGCATCCAGATCTGGGCGATAGGGTGTGGGCGATGGTGACGGAGAGGGGCTTGGGTATGGGGGTAGGGGTTCGAGTTGGTGTGACCATAACCGAGGTTTGGGTGGGCAGGTGAGTCGGCGCGGAGGTAGGCACCATGGTTGGTTCGGCCTGACAGGAGGCTAGCAGTAGAGTTGTCAGAAAGAGGAAAAGCATAACGTTTCGCATTGAAACTGATTAAACCATAAAAACCGTGTATTCGAGAAATCGATAGATGGCGTAAAAGAGAATACCTCCATCCTATCTCCAAAGCACGGGGTCAATCATTGAACAAGCAATTATGCATAGTCGGTTGGAAATCGGATTATCTTCGCTATTGCTTTTTTGCCAGTTCAACATCAATTATTAAAATAGGGACGTTGTGGGTTTCAGGGCGAGAAACCTACGGTTTCTCGCCCTGAAAATATTTTCCCCTTCCCGGCTAAATCAATTGTGCTATTGCTTTTCTATTCGCTGGGAAGGGGTAAGTCCCGCGCAGCGGGATAGGGGATGGGTTAGAGTTTCCGATAATCAATCGATACCGATTAATAAATTGAATAGCTCCAAATAAATTTGGATTTTCCCAACTCTTCCATTATCGGATGATAAATCAAAGCAAGCATATTTTACAGATAAGCCCATTCCGCACCCCTTCTGATTTCACTTTACAACCATCCCTGACCGTGATAGAATCTCTTCCGCTCAAATACTGGGGGCTCGTCCAATGGCAGGACTGCACACTCTGGATGTGCCTATAGAGGTTCGAATCCTTTGCCCTCAGCCTGCGCAAGAAGCACCCCGTTTGGGTGCTTTTTTGTATATTTTCCCTATTCAATCGAACCCTGCTGCCTTTTGTTGTACAATGGTTGCACATTGAAGGAGTAAGAGAATGACGGACAATCCAACCCTACCAACCAGTAATTTTATTCGCGAAGCCATCGAAGAAGATTTGCATACCGGCAGATTCGACCGGGTCCAGACCCGTTTTCCTCCTGAACCCAACGGATATCTGCATATCGGCCACGCCAAAGCGCTATGCATTGATTTTGGGATGGCAGAGCAGTTTGGCGGCGTTTGCAACCTGCGTTTTGATGATACCAATCCGGTCAAAGAAGATACCGAATACGTGGATGCCATTATGGAAGACATCCGCTGGCTTGGCTTCCACTGGGGTGAGACTACACTGTATGCCTCAGATTACTTTGATCAGCTCTATGAATTTGCTTTGCAATTGATCAAAAAGGGCAAAGCCTATGTGGATGACCTCTCGCAAGAACAAATCCGCGAGTACCGCGGAACCCTGACCGAACCTGGAAAAGAAAGCCCTTACCGCAACCGAACGGTGGAAGAAAACCTGGCGCTCTTTGAGAAGATGCGTGCAGGAGAATTCGCTGAAGGAACTTGCGTTTTGCGCGCAAAAATTGATATGGCCTCCAGCAATATCAACATGCGCGATCCAACCATGTATCGCATCATCAAAGCTCCCCATCATCGCACCGGCGATAAATGGTGCATTTACCCGATGTATGATTTTGCGCACGGACAATCGGATTCGATGGAAGGCGTCACCCACTCACTGTGTGACCTGGCATACGAAGATCATCGCCCGCTTTACAACTGGTTTATTGAAGAGTTGGGAATTTTCCACACCCGGCAGATCGAGTTTGCCCGGCTGAATGTAACCTACACCATCCTGAGCAAACGCTACCTGAAGCAATTGGTCGATCAAGGATTGGTGAATGGATGGGATGATCCCCGCATGCCCACCCTGTGTGGAATGCGCCGGCGCGGATACCCTGCCGCGGCCATACGGACATTTATTGACCAGATTGGGGTCGCCAAAAAAGAGAACCTGATTGACATCGCCCTGCTCGAATTCCTGGTGCGGGAAAGCCTCAATAAAACCGCATTACGGGTAATGGGCGTGTTGAACCCGGTCAAGGTAATCATCACCAACTACCCCGAAGGACAGATGGAAGAATTGGAAGCGGTCAATAATCCCGAAGACCCGTCCGCAGGAACTCGCAAGCTGCCCTTCACACGTGAGATCTTTATCGATGCAGATGATTTCATGGTCACTCCGCCACCCAAGTATTTCCGGTTGACACCGGGCAAAGAAGTCCGCTTGCGCTATGGATACATCATCAAGTGCGAAGACTTTGTTGCAGATGAAAACGGAATCAGTCAAAGAAATTCACTGCACGTACGATCCTGAGACCAGGGGTGGTTACGCACCGGATGGCCGTAAGGTACAGGGAACCATCCACTGGGTTTCAGCCCAATCATCCCTAGAGGCAGAAATAAGGATGTATGACCGCTTATTTACGCTGGAAAACACTGCCAAGGTGGATGAAGAGAAAAGTTTCCTGGATTATTTGAATCCTGATTCTCTCCAGGTGATTCGAAATGCCAGAGTTGAATCTGGATTAGCAGTAGCTCAACCCGGAGCGCAGTATCAGTTTGAACGGAAAGGTTTCTTCTGCGTCGATCTTGATTCGACCGCAGATCACCTCGTTTTTAATCAGACTGTACCTCTGCGCGACACCTGGGCGAAGATCGCCAAAAAATAGATCAGAAGTAGTTTACAGAATATGAAAAATCCGATCTTCTACACGAGGATCGGATTTTTGATAGTTTAATCTGGTTCTGTAGCGGATATTACTTGAACCAATTGATCAAGTGGAACCGCCGTAGGCGAATAATGCTGCCCCGCTAAATGTGGCGATGGCGGTCGTCCAGAGATAGCGCCACATCCCTACCCGGTACATCCCGCTGATCACGCTGACAAATTTAGGGCCATAGCCCGGAATCATACGCGCTCCGATGAGGAAAGCAGGCGAATTCACTGGCAGTTTCCCAAGCCCGAAAGGCAGTTTTTTGCGTTGGTTGTCAAAATCTGCTACATCGCTGATTTTATGCCCCAGGTAGTATTCGATTAGCGCAGAAAGCAAATTTCCGATTCCAGTAACGATGGTGGAAGCGATAGGTCCAATTGCGGCTGCAATGATCACCGTAAATGGCTCGGATGGAATGGGTGACGCACCTAACGCAGCATAGATCAAAACACTGGCTACCAGTCCCATCCAACCTGAGCGTTTCACAAATTCTCTGATCGTTTCGAGATCACTTGTGATAACGAAAACTACTGAGATCACAAGAGTGAGTATGATAATTAAAATCGAGAGGGATTTTTTTCTATTTGGCTTGGTTGATGAATCCATCGCCCAATTGTAATGGCAAATATTCGGTTATGTACCTTTTGACATTCGTTCGATGGAAAACCTCACTCAATTCTCACCTTCTGTTAAAATAAGTCCATGCAAAATCGCATCTACTTTGGTGATAACCTGCCTGTCTTAAAGTCGATCCCTACCAGTTCGATTGATCTGATCTACATCGATCCGCCATTCAATACCGGGCGGGTGCAAGAGCGGACGCAGCTCAAGACCGAACAGAGCGAAAACGGAGATCGGGTGGGTTTTGCCGGACGCAGGTATGAGACGATTAAGTTGGGTTCGCGCGGGTATTCGGATCTATTTGACGATTATCTAGCTTTTCTGGAACCAAGACTGTTAGAAGCCAGGCGGGTATTAAAACCAACCGGCAGTTTGTATTTCCATATCGATTACCGGGAAGTTCACTATTGCAAGGTTCTTCTCGATCAGATCTTTGGCCGTGAGTGTTTTCTCAATGAAATCATCTGGGCTTACGATTATGGCGGACGCAGTAAAAAGAAATGGCCAGCCAAACACGACAACATCTTGTGGTATGCCCGAGATGCTGACTCAGTACACCTTCAATCCCGATGCGATTGACCGAATCCCCTATATGGCCCCCGGGCTGGTGGGCGCTGAAAAAGCCAGGCCGCGGGAAACTTCCCACCGATACCTGGTGGCACACCATCGTGCCCACCAACGGCAAAGAAAAAACCGGCTACCCGACCCAAAAACCGGTGGGTATTCTACGCCGGATCATTCTCTCCAGTTCCAACCCGGGCGATACCGTGCTCGATTTTTTTGCCGGGTCAGGCACTACTGGCGCTGTCTGCGCTGGAAACGGGCCGACAATTTATCCTGGTGGATAGCAATCCCCAGGCGATTGATGTGATGAAGAAAACGCTTTCAAGCTGCTGATGTGGAATGGCTGGATAGTGACTAGTTAAAGCACCGGCAAGATGTCGGTAACGATCAATCCCAAAAATTGGTAGATAAACAACAATATTGGTCGAGAATCAACCCGGCCAGGAAGAAGCCTTCCACCCAGGCGGCGATTTTTGTATTCAGGTAAGGCAGATACGGCACCAGCACCAGAATCAGCAGTGCGTAGGTGAAATCGGGTGTGTACAAGAATACTTCTGCCCCGTATTGGGTGTGCATTCCCAGATTGAACAGCAGACTCAAAATACAGAACAACATCAACTGCCAGTGCAGGGGCTGTACGGTCCGATTCTTCCTCCACTGCCAGAGGAAGAGGATCAGACTGCCTATCATAATCAAAATCCACAATCGCAACAACTGGTACAAAGAGATCTTGGTATTCGCTGACCGAGTATGTGCCTGGGGTTATATTATAAAAATGGATGGCTGCATCTGAACGTCCTTGATTAAGCACCCGGGGAGTAGGGCCTAGCACATTGAACAGGAAGAAAGTTTTGACTATCGAGTGAATCCGTCCGATGGCTTTCCAGGCCGGCATGCCAAATGGAGAAAAAAGGAAGTTCTCTTCCACCATCAAATCTTTGATATTCCAAAAGTACATACTATTCGGGTAGAACGCCCCGGAGAGCAGGGTGAGTAAGACACAAACGGGGATAATTATTGCACAGGAAATTGCAAGCAACTTCTTCCAAGTTAAAATGAATAATCAGCCTGGCCATCCCGGCCTGGATAAAATTGGTGATGGTGATGCCAAACACAAATGCCCCGGCTGCGACCTGGTATCTCAACCTGGATTGGGAGACTATCAGATACAAAAAAGTGACCAGACCCAGTGCTGAGAAGGCGTATGTTTCGGTAAAGGAACTGAAGATCAACTGCGATGAAGTAAAGCCAAACAGAATAGCCAGCAGAGAAGCCTGCTGATGGCTCTCGGTGAGTTTATGGACCAGCTTCCAGAACATCAGCGCAGTCAGCCCACCACTGATTGCCACAAGCAGATACAGACCATAACTGCGGTCACCCTGCAAAAAGCCCAGAGACCAGCCATACCGCCGGGCGTAATAACAGATAGACAAATGGATGAGTGGCACGCATCACCTGCGTTTGTTGAAAATCCAATCCAAGATAATTCAACCAGAAGCTGTTGTCGGCAGCAAAATACACATCTACCAGCCGGCGCTGTGGTGATTGGATCATGATCGCCAGAATAAAATAGATGCTTGTGAGGCCAGCCGCGATGAGGATAGGCGACAGGTGACCCTGCAAGAACCGGTAAAGTGCTTGAGTCGGCGGCCAATTTGCTGAGCCATTCAATCCAATTGGAGGATTTCCAGCTCATCAACGCAATCCACAACACGGAACAGAGGATATACCCGGTCAATTGGTACTCGGCGAGTCCATTTTGCAGCCGGCTAGGCCACAAAGGCAGATATCTCATCACCAAGAATGGCATCAAGGTCAGCAGAGCCAGTGGGATCCAGTCGATCCATTGGGTTTGTTTGCAGTTTCGCTGGTAAAAGAGTACAACTGCATAGAGCACAGTCCAGCCAAATACGCAAAACAAAGCAAAGGCTGGGAGTGCAGGGAAAAAGGATGCCTGTAGTAGTGCCAGCGGATAATATAGAAACGGTATGCAGGCAGTAGTCAGTAATATCCGCAGTGAAAGTTTTTGCATAAAGTTCATCAGCTTGATTATAAAGGCGGAAGAGATTAGCCGACAAATCACTTTATTGATTCTATCGATTGACGAATTGGTACGTATCATGCACAATTATTGTAGGATGATTTTTCCGTGATGGAGGATTTCGATGATGGAACCCGATACGACTCAGGCAATTGAAATTATCAGGCAGGGGAACCTGGCTGAGGGCGCTAAAATTCTTTCTCAGGTCATCAAAAACAACCCTGAGGATGAAACCGCCTGGCTGTGGATGTCTGCCTGCGTGACAGATACTGAAAAGAAGATCTTTTGTTTAAACAAGGTTGTACAGATCAACCCCACCAATGCTTCGGCGCGGAAAGGGTTAGCTGCTTTGGGAGTAGATATACCTCCGCTCGAGCAGCCGGATGCAAGTGCATCCTTTAGTTATCGCGACCTGAACGATACGCTGGGTGGACGTCCAACCTCTCCAGCACCTGAATCAGCTCCAGCTGAACAGGAGCAGATCAGTGTTCCAGTGAATGGCGGATCTTTTGCTGATGCAGTCAGACAAATGCAATCACAAATGACTCAAGAACCAGACGATACCCAGAGTTTTGCTACTGGTCCTGCTGAACCACTTGCACCTGCAGCCATTCCAGATGCCCAACCAGGGGAACGCGCGATGATGCTGGAAGATTTCTCATATTCCATCCCAGAAATGGACGCAATCCCAACCCAACCAGAAGAACCGATGCCCGTAGTTGTCGAAACTGCGGTCCGGCCAACTCGTCGCAAACGAGGGAAAAATAATTGGCTGTTGGGTATCATTGTGGTCTTACTGGTCTTACTGTTAGTCTTCCTATTGGTAGCGAAATTTGTGGTACATGCAATCTGATCGATTTCTTTGAAAAAGCAATGTCCATCTGGTTTTCCGGGTGGACATTTTTTTATTTCACCATTGAGCTGGTGAGGATATAATTGGCGAGTTAGTCATCCCATAATTTTTTCATAGAGGACTTCATGAAGAACGAGACTTCCTGGATAGATATTCTGAAATACAAATTTGACAACACCCTTTCAAAAGGTTCTATAGCCCTCATTGGATGGCTTGGACTGATCTCTCTGGTCATTATCCTGATATCTGGTCTATTTTTATCTGTAACTCGTATCGCTCAGCCTGGTCAAGAGCCGCTGGGTTTTGCTGAGGCATCCTGGGAAAGCCTGATGCGCACCCTGGATGCGGGCACGATGGGTGGTGATGAAGGTTGGCCATTCCGGATTGTGATGATTCTGGTCACGATCGGTGGAATCTTTGTGATTAGTACACTGATTGGTGTGCTGACCAGTTCACTAGAGCAAAAAATTGAAGAACTCCAAAAGGGACGATCCAAGGTAATTGAAAAAAACCATACAGTAATTTTGGGGTGGACTGAACAAATCTTTTCCATCATAAGTGAGCTTATTGAAGCCAACTCCAACCGGAAAGACGCTTGTATTGTCGTTCTGGGTGAAAAGGACAAGATGGAAATGCAAGATGCCATTCGGGATCGGATTCCGGTTACAAAAACGACCCGTATTGTATGCCGGAGCGGTTCTGCAATAGAGATGGCCGATTTGTCGATCACATCTCACAATCTTGCTCGCTCTATCATCGTTCTTTCCCCTGAAGTGGAAAATCCTGACGCGGAGATGATCAAAACCATCCTTGCGATCACCAATAATCCTGATCGCAAACCGGAGAAGTACCACATTGTTGCCGAACTCCGTGATCCGCGCAATTTGGAAGTGGCAGAATTGGTAGGCAAGGACGAAGTTGAATTTGTACAAGTGAGCTCGCTGATAGCAAGGATCATCGCGCAGACCTGCCGCCAATCTGGTTTATCTACGGTATATACTGAGCTGCTAGATTTCGGTGGAGATGAAATTTACTTCCATTTTGAGCCGGCACTGGTTGGGCGCACTTTCCGTGAAGCGCTAAGTTCGTTCGTAGATTCAACAGTATTTGGGATTGCAAGAAATGATGGACAAACCCTCATTAATCCCCCCATGGATACCGTTCTTGGTGAATCGGATCAGCTAATACTGATCGCCGAAGATGATGATAAGGTGGTTTATTCCCAAGGTCAAAACCGGGTAATTGACCAAACATTCATGTCGAATCGAGTTAGAGGAGTACCTGAATCTGAGAAAACACTGGTGCTGGGCTGGAATTGGCGTGGAACAGCAATCCTACAAGAATTGGATCGATATGTACCTTTTGGATCTCAGACACTGGTTGTGGCATCAGGGGAAGGAGTTGAACAGGCAATAGTAGATTTGGATGCTGCACTGCAGAACCAGGCAATTCAATTCCAGTCGGGTGATACAACTGATCGCCGGACCCTTGACCAGCTACAGATCCAGACATACCATCACATCGTATTGCTATGCTATTCAGACACCCTTTCGCAGCAACAAGCGGATGCGCACACGCTGGTTACCCTGCTCCACCTACGGGATATGGCAGAAAAGCAAAATCAAAATTTCTCTATCGTAAGCGAGATGCTCGATATCCGAAATCGCAATTTGGCTGAAGTGACCCGGGCAGATGATTTCATTGTTAGCGACAAGCTGATCAGTTTGATGCTTGCCCAGGTATCAGAAAATAAAGCATTGAACTCTGTCTTTACTGATATTTTTGACCCGGAAGGATCAGAGATCTACCTGAAGCCAGCAAATGATTATGTAAAGCTTAATACGGAAATGGATTTTTTCACCATAATTGAATCAGCTGCCCGATACGGGGAAGTAGCCATAGGATACAAACTAAATCAGTATGCTGGAGACGCTGAGCATGCTTATGGAGTGATTGTGAATCCCACCAAGACAGAAAAAATTACATTCCAAGAAAATGATCTGATCGTTGTTGTAGCGGAAGAATAAGATGAGAGCGCGAAAATACCCAATCCTCGATTTTGATCCTTCCACTCCGGCAATCATCGAACCGTCCAAAATAATACAACGGACTGATTTATCCAACCGGGTGGTTTTGTGTTTCTTTTATGATGTGATCAACCAGTTGGTTGCTACCAGAAAAGTAACCAAAGTCGGTCAATTGCACTCGGAGATGGGAGATAACCCAATATACCAGCTTGACTTCCAGGGAGAGCCGGTTTTATTAGTCCATCCCGGGGTGGGCGCACCGATTGCGGCTGGATTTATGGAAGAGCTGATTGCCAGGGGATGCGACCGGATTGTTGCTTGCGGTGGCGCGGGCGTTCTGGATCCTAATTTTGCGGTAGGTCATGTGTTGATTCCGGTTGAGGCGTTACGGGATGAAGGCACCTCCTACGCGTATTTACCTCCCGAGAAAAAAGCACTGATGGAACCGGAAGTGATTGATGTTCTAAAGAAAATATTAAGTGACCATCATGTACCATATGATCTCGTCAAAACCTGGACCACTGATGCATTCTATCGTGAGACTCCCGCCAGAACAGCTCTGCGAAAAAGGCAGGGTTGTCAGGTAGTTGAAATGGAGACCTCCGCTTTCTTAGCGGTGGCATCTTTCCGGGGTGTTCGTTTTGGCCAGTATTTGTATGGCGGTGATTCTGTCCAGGAGTCCGGTTGGGATGACCGCAACTGGGATTCGCATGCTTCAGTGCGTGAAAACCTCCTCTGGCTAGCGGTGGAGGCGGTGACAAAGATGTAGATTATTCACTACCACTAGAGATCACATCTTTCAGGTTGAATGAGATTGTGGGCATCTGGGAGCAGGAACCGCAAACTGTTCCTTGCTCCCAGAGAAAAGACACGTCCTTCTAGATTTGACCAATATCTCTCCGCTAATAAAAATCCTACATTTTGTTAACAGAATTCTTGTATTCAAGTTGTACTCTTAAACTGATCACAAATAGTAGGAGAGTGTTCAATGGCAAAAATAGTCGGTATTGATTTAGGTACAACCAATAGTGTAGTGGCTGTAATGGAAGCAGGTAATCCAACAGTCATTTCAACCGCCGAGGGAGCTCGTTTGCTCCCATCGGTAGTGGCATTTACAAAAAATAATGAGCGCCTGGTCGGTCAGCAAGCGAAACGACAGGCTGTCGTTAATCCAGAAAACACCATATATTCCATTAAACGATTCATGGGCCGGCACTTCAACGAAGTTGATTCCGAACGGGCAATCGTTTCGTACAACGTATCCAGTGGTCCACAGGGTGATGCCCGGGTGAAGATTCCCATCAATGGCAAGGAATACACTCCGCAAGAGATTTCTGCCATGATTTTATCTAAACTGAAGACGGATGCAGAAGCATACCTGGGCGAACCTGTTACCCAGGCAGTCATCACTGTGCCTGCCTATTTCAACGACAGTCAGCGCCAGGCGACCAAGGATGCAGGCAAGATTGCTGGCCTTGGAAGTGTTGCGTATCATCAATGAACCAACCGCCTCAGCCCTGGCGTATGGCTTGGACAAAAAGAAAAACGAACGCATCCTGGTTTTTGACCTGGGTGGCGGTACTTTTGATGTGTCTCTCCTTGATGTCGGTGAAGGCGTAGTGGAAGTGAAAGCTACTAACGGAGATACTCATCTGGGTGGGGATGATTGGGATGAAAAGATCGTACATTGGGCTGCGGACGAATTCAAAAAGAACCAGGGTATTGATCTTCGGCAAGACCGGCAAGCGTTACAACGTCTGCGTGAAGCCGCGGAGAAAGCAAAAATTGAGCTTTCAACCCTGATGGAAACTGAAATCAATCTGCCGTACATTACTGCAGATGCCAGTGGCCCTAAACACCTGCAGCTCAAACTAACTCGTTCTCAATTTGAGCATATGACTGAAGATTTGCTCAATCGGTGTAAAAAACCATTTGAAAATGCGTTAAAGGATGGCGGAGTTGGTGCAGATCAAATTAATGAGGTGGTCCTCGTTGGCGGCTCCTCCCGCATGCCTATGGTGCAAGACCTTGTGCGGTCTCTGGTGAACAAAGAACCTAATAAAGGTGTAAACCCCGATGAGGTGGTTGCTATTGGTGCTGCAATTCAGGCTGGCGTCTTGGGCGGTGAGGTAAAGGATGTTTTGCTCCTGGATGTCACGCCCCTGACATTGGGTATTGAAACGATGGGTGGAGTAATGACTGCTCTCATTGAACGGAATACAACCATCCCGGTCAAAAAGACAGAAGTGTTCTCCACTGCAGAAGATAGCCAGACCGCAGTAGATGTCCACGTGCTGCAGGGCGAACGCCCGCTTGCAACCGACAATATGACTTTAGGCAGATTCCGCCTGGATGGGATTCCCCCGGCTCCGCGCGGAATTCCACAGGTTGAAGTAACCTTTGATATCGATGCGAACGGGATCTTAAACGTAACTGCCAAGGATAAGGCAACTGCTCGCGAACAAAAAGTGACCATCACGGCCAGTACGAATCTGTCCAAGCAGGACATCGAAAAGATGGTTCAGCAAGCCAGTCAAAATAAGGCTGAAGATGATCGCCGCAAAGAGTTGATTGAAGCCCGCAACATGGCTGATTCATCGGTGTATCAGGCTGAAAAGTTTATACGTGACGAAAGTGAAAAGATCTCGTCTGAAGATAAATCCACCCTGGAAGGTTATATTGCCCCATTGAAACAGGCAGCCACCGGAGAAGATACATCAGATATCAAGCGTAAGATCGCTGAACTACAGCAGGCGATGAGTAATGTAGGCCAGAAAATGTACCAACAAGCTGGTCCGACAGCCACTCAAGAGCCCGGACAGCCGGAGCAGAAATCCGCTGGGGATGATGCCGGTGATGTAGTCGATGGTGAATTCAAGAATATGTAACAGCGAGTAGATAACCTTGTATATTTGATTGGTTCAGATCCAGGATTATTAGACACTTTATGTATCAATAGTATCCAGGAGCAAACGATGCAGAGTAAGGCAACTACGGTCGATCAGTACTTGAAAGAAATACCAGAAAATAGAAAACAAGCCCTATCACAGCTCAGAGAGATCTTTCTTTCTGAGCTGAAGGGTTATACCGAAGAGATGAATTACGGCATGCCAGTTTACTCATTGAATGAAGTAGTAGAGGCAGGATTTGCCAGTCAGAAAAACTACATATCCATTTACATTCTAAAAGAGCAGGTAGTGAATGACTTCCGTGCTCGATTAGTCGGTGCCAATATTGGCAAAGGTTGTATTCGATACTCCAATCCAAATCGGATCGATTGGGAAGTAATCCGCGGATTGATCCGAGCCTCCAATGAGTCTTCTGATCCGCCATCTTGCTAGATATGTACGACCTCCCGGCTTAGATCAACCGAGGTTATTAAAATGGCATATAATGGGTGGCAACATCGTTAGATGGAGGTCAACTATGCTTTTCTTCTTAATCTTGGCTCTGATCTTGATTGTGTTAGTAGTTATCTTTGCCGCCCAAAATATGGCACCGGTGGTGATTACCCTGTTTGCGTGGAAAATTCAAACCAATCTGTCTGTAGCTCTGATTTGTGCTGCCGCGATTGGCGCGCTCATTGTTTTGTTTTTACTGCTTCCTGCCGATTTAAAAAATCAATGGCACCTTAGGTCAGCAAAGAAACGATTGTCTCAGGTTGAAACAGAACGGGATAACTACATTGCCACTTCAGAGAACGCCAAAAAGGAAGTTGCTGATTTAGAAGAGCAACTCGCATCTTACACGGCAATACTGGAAGACAAAGTGATGAATGAACCGAAAGGGCAAGAGTAGTGCTTGATGTAGTTTCCGGTTTTATTCTTTGTCTGGTTGGATTGCAATAAGAGTATGAAGAATCGTTATCGACAATTTCTTTTGGGATCAGCTTCCATGGCGATGGTGCTGGTGGTGCTTGCCCTGTTCATCACCCCGGTCAGAGAAAGGGTCTTTGCCAAGTATATGGAATGGAGGGCAGAGGTTAAATATGCCCTCAACCCGCCAGAAAAGGCGATCTTTGTACCTGGTAACCAGGTGGATCTCGTCGTTAAGCAAACGATGTCCGCCCTGGTTGCATCCCAGACGGCAACCTCGACCCCTACAGCCAGCGAGATCCAAACAACACCCTCACCGAGTTCCACTCCCACAATTACCTCCACCCCATTACCTGACCGAGTTGTTTTGGATGGTATCCGTTACACAGATCAGCACGGCATGTGGAACTATTGCGCACCCGCCAACCTTACCATGGCATTATCGTATTGGGGTTGGAAAGGAGATCGAACGGATACGGGTAAAGTCCTCAAACCTTTCAGCACTGACAAAAACGTAATGCCGTATGAAATGCAAGACTTTGTACTTGAAAAGACAGACTTAAAAGCGGTCATAAGGGTTGGCGGCGACAAACAAATCATAAAAGACTTCATTGCTGCCGGTTTTCCGGTTCTCATAGAAACAAGTGAAGTTTTACACGGTGAGTTCGGCCCATCAGAAGGCTGGATGGGGCACTACATGGTCTACAACGGCTACGATGATGGCGCCAGAGTCTTTATTGGGCAAGATTCGCTGCGAGGACCAGATGAGGAAACCCCCTATGAGGGATTTGACACCGCCTGGCGGGCATTCAATTATCCTCTATATGGTTATTTATCCTCCGGATCGAGAATCGGATGTGATGCAGATCTTAGGCGACCAGGCAGACGAAACCGCCAATTACGAGTATGGGGCGTTAAAAGCGGCGAACGAGATTGAAGGGCTCTCTGGAAGGGATCAATTTTTTGCGTATTTCAATCGGGGCTACAAACCTGGTTGCATTGCAAGATTACGGCGGCGCCGCGAATGCCTATGATATGGCGTATTCCATTTACCCAAATATTCCAGAGGAAGATCGCCCCTACCGGGCGATGTGGTACCAGACCGGTCCTTACTTTGCCTATTATCATTCACAACGATATTGGGATGTCATCAATTTGGCAACAACCACGCTAGATGCTATGTCTGAACCGATGTTGGAAGAGAGTTATTATTGGCGCGCACGGGCAGAGTTAGCTCTGGGCGATCGTGCCGGTGCATACCGAGATATTCGACTGGCTTTGAAGTATCACCAGGGATTTGGACCGGCTTTACAATTGCAAGCTGAAATGGGAGAACAGCCTTAAGATTCCATATGTCGACGGGGCTGTTGCAAATTGAATTTCCGGTTTCCTGCTGGAAGCGACAACCCAGGCTCTGAGAATGTGTAAATACATCTTCATCCGGTTGATTAAACCCGGAATTCCGCCACGGTGGATTTCTCCCGGTGGGTGGCTCATGCCAATTAGATACACCCGCTGAACCCGGTAGTGGAGCTGACGTGCGAGAACGGTGAGAGCTGTTTCTATTCCATATCCTCGTGCAGCTTCTAGGGGTAGATTTCCGAGGATTTCTGAACGCATACAACGTTGGCCAGTCAACCAGGGCGCTGCCCAATGCGAGAAATCAGTTGCTAATTGCCCTCCCCGAAACAAACCCAGGGTCATATCTGTTTGGCCATTTAGCACTGGATTACAGAGCTGGTAAATATGGTTAGCATTCAAACCCTGCAGATCAGCATCCAGCATCAGTATGAAAGATGTGTTGCAATACTCCCAGGCATTGAAGACTGACTGACCTTTTCCTCGGTTTCGATCATTCTGGATCAGTTGAATTCTGGCATCCAGCTTTTGTTGCTTGTTTACCACTGCAGAAGTAGTATCTGTGGAGCCATCATCAACAACTACAATTTTCTCAATGAAATCAATTTGTTCGAGAACAGAAAGCACATTAAGAATTCGGGCTGCTTCATTGTAGGCAGGAATGATGACGCTGACAGGTTTCATCTGTAGAATTTTCTCCTTATTTTGCATACGTTAGGTTCCCCAAAAAGTTTCAAATCTGTATGGATTAATTCTACCATCGGCCTGATTCTTGTATCGATAGTCTATATGCCTGCGCATTTTTGTCAGAATAAGCTAAACTTGACAGGTGTTTGTAAAGTACGGCTTCTTGACAGGGTATCTTTCTGGTATATACTGACAATAAACTCGCAGCCAGAGTCGATGTATTTATTTAACTAAGGGCAGATCTTATGAAAGCATCCGTTTGGAATATCCTATCTGTAGCATTCTTAGTGGGGACCGTGTTTGTGGTGGTGATATTTATGCTCATCTTTTTACTGCCCAACCAGGTGTTACCTACGAGCATGCGGCCTATCAGCGTACCACCAACCCTGGTGATGCCTTCGCCGACTGAAACCGTATTTCAATTTCCGCCCACATGGACAAAATCACCTCGTCCAGTAACTCCATCAGATACTCCGATTCCACCCACCAATACGGTGGGAAGTGCCCCTTCTGAGACGATGGCACTCAGTGGAACTCCCGGATTTGTTCTCCCAAGTGAATCTCCAACTGCTACGGCAAGTCTAACCAAAACCAGCACAATCACCAAGACGCTTAGCAGCAGCAAGGTTGTCATCATCGGTGGGACAGCTTATACATTTACTAAAACCAAGAAACCCACTGCCACCAAGACCAAACTGCCATCCAACACCCCTGGCGGGATTGTGCCATTCCAGGCGGTACCAGATGAGGCTACAGTAGCGCCGCATCCATCCTCAGTATTGATCAATGTATTGGCGAATGATTACAATTCAACCGGTTCAGCAATCCACATTATAGCAATCCCGAATTATCCAGATCACGGCGATCTGGAAGTCATTTCAGATACCACCATCAAGTACTGGCCAGACGCAGGTTTCCTGGGTATGGATAGCTTCATGTACAAGATGCAAAATGTCGCCGGATCCACTGCCTCTGCCTGGGTAACAGTATATGTAATGGATGGATCAAATGAAATTCCAAGTGATATCATCCCTCCGTCCTTTGATTTTGATGAAGCCCAGGCTGCCGGGATAGAGATCGGTCAGTTTGATACCATCGATGATCGGCAGGCCCATTTGTTTATAAGTTCGTAAGCGGTACTGGGAGTACTGGAAATGATAAGTTCTTATTATCAAGCTCAGGAAGATTGACCTCTAAAGCGGTGTATGATTTCGAGCAATATGCCTCTCATTCTATCCGTGTACGATCGACCGATTCGGGTGGTTTTTACGTAGATAAAGTGATTACCATCTACATCCAGAATGTGAATGAGCCGCCTCGATTCTCAGCCAGGATGAAGTAACTGGGAAGGAGAATACGGCATTCTCTTACACCTTCACCGTTTTTGATCCAGACGCAGGCGATACCATCAGTATTGCCTATTGAGCCGAATGAGCAACTTCCACCCGGTCTGGTTTTCCAAGATCTAGGCAATAAATCTGCCAGGATATCCGGTATACCCACTGTCAAAGGTGTATACACCTTCAATATACACGCAATGGATGCAGCTGGTCTGGAAGTTGTGAAAGCCATAAAAATCACCATTAATGCTGGCCCAACGGTCACACCATCTGCAACAACCGCTCCGTAGAGAAAGCAATTATTGTCATGAGTACTGAGATATCCATCGATACCTTTAATCATCTTGTAAGCCTGGCCGCCTTAGAGTTGGATGAGCATGAGGCTGAATACTTACGGGCTCAAATGAATAAGCAACTAAATGTTGTTGATGAACTCGGCCAGATTCCGTTGGATCTGGATGTCCCTCCAGCTAGTCACGGAGTTCCATTCCTGCGTGAGCAAAAACCTGCACTCCGGGAAGATCTCTGGCAACCATTCTCTGACCCGGATTCAATTCTGTCCCAAGCTCCCGAGGTGACCGACCGATATTTTGTAGTGCCTGATATTCCACATACACGCCTGGAATAATCGAATACTCAACCTGTGTATAATTGGGTGAGCGGGATGTTTCCTCTCTCACCCTCTTATTTTGCTTATCGAAAGAAGGAATTCTATGGAGCTTTGCGATCTATCCGCCGTTGAGATCTCGCAACCTAGTAAAGTCCCGAAAAGCATCTGCCCATGAAGTCGCCCAAAGCTGTTTCAGCCGGATTGATGCAGTGGATGGCCGTCCAGGCTCAATTGAGTTCGGGTGAGCTCACGCAGGCAGACCGCGAAAAAGTACATGCTTTCATTACCGTCACCAGGGATCTGGCACTTCGCCAGGCGGCAGAAGTTGATCAAATGTACAGCAAGGAGAAGATACCTGGCATCCTGGCGGGAGTGCCACTTTCTGTCAAAGATATTTTCTGTGTCCGAGGAACACCTTCCACGGCGGCATCAAAAATCCTTGCAAATTTCACTGCACCTTACACTGCCACTTCGGTTGAGCGATTAGTTCAGGCTGGTTCAGTGGTATTGGGCAAAGTAAACCTGGACGAGTTTACATTTGGGTCTTCTACGCGAATCTTCTGCTTTCAAACCCACGTCCCGCAATCCATGGGATCCTTCCACTGTGCCTGGCGGCTCGTCTGGCGGCAGCGCCGCTGCCGTGGCGGCCGGGGAAGGCGCACTCTCCCTAGGAACAGATACCGCTGGATCCATCCGCCAACCGGCTGCTTTCTGCGGCGTTGTCGGTGTGAAACCAACCTATGGGCGAGTATCCCGTTATGGGCTAATCGCTTTTGCTTCCTCGCTGGATTGTCCTGGTCCACTGGCCAGAACCGTAACGGATGCAGCTTTGATGTTACAGGCAATGGCTGGTCCAGACCCGCGTGATTCAACCGCAGCGAATCAAAAAGTGGATGATTATCTGGCTGAGATCGAGAAAGGCGTCAAGGGACTGCGTATAGGATTGTCGCCCGATTACTTCCAGATTGCCTACCCCGACCCGGATACCGGCGAATTACGGGTTCAACCGTTACCCGAGGATATTGCCAAACCAGTTTACGAAGCCGCACAACTACTGAAATCAATGGGCGCAATTATTGTCGACGATGTTCCCATGCCCCATAACCGCTTTGCCATTCCGGCATATTTTGTAATTTCAAGGGTAGAGGCTGCATCCAATCTCCACCGCTTTGATGGAGTGAAGTATGGATACCGGACAAAAAATGCCCAGGCTGATCTAAGCAAACTCTACCAGAGCACTCGTGCTGAAGGCTTTGGGTTGCAGCCGAAACTCCGTATTCTCATGGGGATGTATGTAAGTGCATCACAGTATAGCGAGCAGTATTACAACCGTGCCCTGCGGGTGCGGTCACTGATACGCAAAGATTTTGATGACGTTTTCGACCCGGCAGGGAAATACCATTTGGATGCTTTACTCACTCCGACCACACCAACCCCCGCTTTTGGGATGGAGGCTGTCTATGGTGATTCTGTCCTGATGCAGTATGCAGATCAGCTAACCGTCGCCGCCAATCACGCTGGCACTCCCGGCATTTCCATTCCTGGAGGGTTAACCTCCCATGGTTTGCCGATTGGTATCCAATTCTTGGGGGCAGATTTTTCAGAAGCAAAACTCTTTAGACTCAGCCGTGCTTACGAACAGGCGACAGCCAGTGCAGAGTGGCGCAAAGTGAAACCGATGGTTCTGCGCTAATCCGTGGATTAGTGATTGGAAAATTTCTCCTTTGGGAGCAAAGATCGATTGGCTAGTGTTGCTGAGAATGGATGGAGAGAAGTATGTCTGATTATGAAGTAGTCATTGGTTTGGAAACCCATATTCAGTTGAATACCAATACAAAGATATTCTGTTCTTGCAAAGCCGATAGCTGGAATCAGCCGCCAAATACGAACATCTGTCCGGTGTGCTGTGGTTTGCCTGGAGTCTTACCAGTGCTGAACAAAGCGGTGGTCGAGAAAGCAGTCTTACTGGGAAAAGCCATGCACGCTGATATTCCAGAATATTCCTTCTTTGATCGTAAGAATTATTTTTACCCTGACCTACCCAAAGGATATCAGATTTCACAATTTGATCATTCTATCGGGATGGGCGGGTACCTTGATCTGCCTCTTGTGGACGGATCAACTCGGCATGTACGCATCCACAAATTACATATGGAAGAGGATGCAGGAAAGACAAAAAATCAGGGCGGAGAACGCTGGGTAGATTTTAATCGCTGTGGTGTTCCACTCATCGAGATGGTTACCGAGCCTGATCTGCGTGGTGCAGAAGAGGCTGGTTTGTACCTTACCCGCCTACGACATTTGTTGCGCTGGCTGGATATTTCTGAAGCGGATATGGAAAAAGCACACCTACGCTGCGATGCGAATGTGTCCATCCGATTGAAGGGTGAAACCCACCTCAATCCCAAGACAGAAATCAAGAATGTAAATTCGATAGAAGCGGTTAAAACGGCGATCGAAAAAGAAGTGGAGCGTCAGATCAAGGAAGTGGAGGCAGGTCACAAGATCCTGGCCTGGACTTTGGAATGGGACGAAGACACAGCCACACTCAAAAAGATGCGCTCTAAAGAGACCGAAGCGGATTATCGTTACTTTAGGGAACCAGATCTGCTGCCGCTTGAGATGGATACAATATGGCGCGAATCCATTTTGCAGGGTTTTCCTGAATTACCCTGGGAGCGAAAAGAACGATTTATAAAGCAATATGAACTGCCTGAGTATGACGCAGAGATCCTTACCCAGGAGCGAGCTCTATCCGATTACTATGAATCTGCGGTACAAGCCTATGGGGGAGATCCTAAACGGGTATCCAATTGGTTAATGAACGATGTATTACGGATGATGAATGACCGGGCACTTACAGCAGACCAGATCAAACTTACCCCTGTTTACCTGGCCAAAATAATTAAACTCATTGACGATGGTGTCATCAATACCAATACTGCCAAAACATTAGTAGAAAAAGTGCAAGCTACCGGTACTGCTCCAGAGCAAATTGTTCAGCAAGAAGGTCTGGCAAAGGTAAGCGATGATGTCGCCATCCGCGAAGCGTGCTTGCAAATCCTGGTGCAAAGCCCGGCAGAAGTTACCTCCTACAAATCTGGTAAGGTTTCTCTCATGGGATGGTTTGTTGGGCAGGTGATGAAGCAGATGAAAGGGAAAGCAGACGCTGCGCTGGCGAGAAAAATATTGGAAGAATTGCTCGTCTGATCTGGTGATCTATACCCAGGCGGTTTTTAGTTTCTTCCAGGTGTCCTCCAATGTTTCGGGAAGTATTCGTGTGTTTCCGACCGCGGTCATAAAGTTTGTGTCGCCAGACCAACGTGGTAATACATGCAGATGTACATGCTCGGCCACACCAGCTCCAGCAGCTGATCCAATATTTCCGCCCAGGTTAAAGCCTTGCGGGTTATAGATCGAGCGCAAAAGCTGCATGCTTTTAGTCATGAGTTCCATGAGCTCAGATCGAATATCCGCATTGAGCATTTCAAGTGTATCGACATGCAGATAAGGTACGATCATCAGATGGCCATTCGTATATGGGTAGCGATTTAATATGACAAAAGCTGATTTTCCCCGGTGGACAATAAATGCCTCTTCATCAGTTAATTCGGTTGCATTGCAAAAAATGCAGCCGGGAGTTTTGGCAGCTGTGATATATGCCTGTCTCCAAGGAGTAAAGAGTTGATCTGTCATTCCCCATATTATAGTAGCAAAACCAGCACAGCGATTTAATTCGTTGACAGAGATTCCACGCGAGAGTATGCTTTAAGCGATGCAGTTTAATTTGTTTGACCCTCATGGACCCGAAAGTCGATTCTGGACGGTTGGTAATCTAACCCGCCATATCAAAGACTGGATTGAAAGTGACACCTGGTTGGCTGATTGTACAGTCCAGGGAGAAGTATCGAATTTCTCCCGTCCATCATCTGGGCATATCTATTTCACTTTAAAGGATAGTTCTGCACAGTTAAAATGCGTCATGTGGCGCACCCAGGCCAGCCGGATGCGTGAGTCCATCAAAGACGGTGATCTGGTTGAAGTGCATGGCGCTGTGACGGTGTATGAATTAGCCGGACAGTACCAATTGATCGTAGATTCGATCCAGCATGCCGGTGAAGGCTATTTATTTCAGGAGTTTGTCCGACTGAAGGCTGCTCTCGAAACGGAAGGGTTATTCTCACCAGAGCGAAAACGCACCCTTCCATCAATGCCACGTCGGATTGGCATTGTAACTTCGCCGACCGGAGCAGCTATCCAGGATATGCTCCAAACCATCACACGCCGATTCCCGGTGGTTGAAGTGATATTCGCTCCAGCGGTGGTGCAAGGAGCTGTTGCCGCAGAATCAATCGTGGCAGCCCTTTCTTCGCTACTGCAGCAGCCTGACCAACCGGATGTGATCTTGCTGGCCAGGGGCGGCGGATCGATGGAAGATTTGTGGTGTTTTAACGATGAGACTTTGGTGAGATTTATCGCTCATTCACCAGTTCCGATTGTGACCGGGATCGGGCATGAGACCGATTTTACACTGGCAGATTTTGCCGCCGATCTACGGGCCCCAACCCCTACAGCGGCGGCTGAAATTGCCACACCAGATCAGATAGAATTGCGAGTGTATCAACAAGGATATTCGAACCGGCTATACGAGATTATGACGCAATTTATCCAGCAATCAAGATCAGATCTGGCAACTTCCCGCAATCGCTTGCAGCACTATTCACCTGAGGCGCATATCAACAATGGTCGTCAGCTATGTGATCATCACCTCCACCGCCTGGATCAATCCTGCCGGAGTACACTTCGGCTGCACCGTTCAACGGTCAATGCAATCAAGGCTCGGTTGGCTGCGATCAATCCATATGCAGTTTTAGATCGCGGTTATTCGATCGTAAAACAGGCTGAGACCGGAGAGATCATTTCCAGCCTGGATCAAGTGAAAGTTGAGCTAAACCTGAGCATCCGGGTTCGAGATGGTGAATTTGCTGCCCGGGTAAGTAAATAAAAAAGGAACACATGACAAACCTTACCGAAGATGTATTAAAAATGGATTACGAGCAAGCCCTTGCTGAGTTAGAGCAAGTGACGGCGCAGTTAGAAAATGAGCAGCTCCCGCTGGAAAAGATGTTAGAATTTTATGCGCGCGGACAGGCGTTGGCCATCCGGTGTAACCAGCTGTTGGATGAAGCTGAATTGCGTGTAAAAACGATTCAACCGGGCAGCCAGGCAGAGAAGTAATCAGAAGAAGGTGAAAATTGTTACGAGCAATGCTTGAGAATCGAGTGCTCATTTGTTGTCTCACCGCTTGGATACTTGCCCAGGGATTAAAAGTACCCATCGATTTGATCAAAACAAAAAAGATTCACTGGGGGTTGTTATTTACTGCTGGAGGTATGCCAAGTTCCCATTCTGCGATGATGACTGCAGCTACATTAGCGATTGGCATCTTTCATGGATTCAATAACCCCTTATTCGGTTTGGCTGTGGGCATCTCGATGATTGTAATTTACGACGCAACTGGTGTTCGCCGTCAGGCAGGGATGCAGGCGAAGAAGATCAATATCCTGATAGATGAAATTTTCCAAGGCCACCCGATTAATGAGAAGCAGCTCAAAGAGGTGCTTGGCCACACACCACTAGAAGTTACGGGCGGGGTGGCGCTTGGGTTGGTTATACCGATCTTATCCTGGCTCATCTGGCGTCCAGTCTGATTAAAATTCCACCATTACTCAAAAACTTAAGTTTTCTGTAAAATGCCGCATAAAGTCAGGTTGAGTGGCTAATTCTACATAGTTAACAGTCGATGCGATTTCAGCCGCTTTTTGGCGGGTAGATGCGGAGCATAGCAGCATCTGGGCACCTTTTCCAGCTGCGTTTCCAATCTGGACAATTCGGTCATTGGGTATGTGGGGGAGCATTCCTATCTGGATGGCAGAATCTATGGAAAGATATGTGCCAAACGCACCAGCCAGGATGATTTGGTCCAGGTCTTCAGCCTGGATGACTGCGTGTTGAAGCAGTAAATCACACCCGGTTCGGATGGCTGCCTTCGCAAGTTGAATTTCGTTCACGTCTTTGCGATAGATATGGGCGGGACTGGTTTGCCTGGGGGAGGTGGTATCTATTAGAGGATAAACCTTCTGGCCATCGAAATCTATCACCCGCGGGTGTTGTTTCTGAATTGACCCACGTGCATCAATTGCACCATCGGTTAGCATCACTGAAATTGCATCCAGGATACCGGAACCACAAATTCCAACAGCAGGTTGGTCATCGACAGTGTGTATGCGGATTTGCCCGTCAATTAACCTGACCTTTTCAATGGCGCCAGCCGATGCGCGCATGCCCTCGTGAATGCGCGCCCCTTCAAAGGCAGGACCGGATGCGCACGAACATGAGTAAAGCTTTCCTCCTACTGAGAGGCTAATTTCAGTATTCGTACCAATATCCAGTGCCAGTACCTTGTCCGCAGGGGGATATGCTCCACTGGCCAGGAGCATGGCAACATGATCTGCTCCAACATATCCGGCAATATTGGGCGGGAGATATACTCTTGCCCCGGGATGAATTTTCAAACCAATCTTAACAGCAGGCAGGTTCATCGCAGCGGATTGTACTGGTTGATACGGAGCTTCTCCGAGCGTACTAACCGGTAAGCCGGCACAGAAATGGTGAATGACGGTATTGCCGACCAGGACTGCATCCACTACCTGACCGGTTTGAGACTGTACGTTAGCGCACAGGTCTGAGCACAGTTGATTGATGGCATCCATTAAAAGGCAGCGAAGCTTTTCTTCATGCTCGGGAGAGTTGTTCGCATAGCTGATGCGCGAAACCACATCCTCACCAAATGCAAGTTGAGGATTCATGCAAGCATCGGATGCAATCACTTTCCCATCTTCCAGCCGGATGAGGTAGGCTGCCAACTTGGTTGTTCCCATATCCACAGCCAGGCCAAGGGGAGATTTGTCTCCAGGTAAACAGCCGATGAATGCTTTCTCCTGATAGATCAATTTGATCCCCGTTATACCGGGCTTCATCCGTTTGAAATCTGACCTGACTTGCTGCAAAATGGCGGGTGTGAGTTCCAGACCGGATTCTACGCAAAACTCAGTAATCACTGCATCCCAGCCTTCAGGTGAGATTTCCATATCTGATTTGATGAGATGCCATCGTGTGGGTAAATCTAGCAGCAGCGGTGTGGATTGGTTTTCGATTTGTAGCCGTTGCCGGACGCTGAGTGATTCAGGGGGGATATCCACGATCCCATCGCTGTGAGGATAGGTCTGGCAAGCTAAACGGTAACCTTCTTTAATCTCCTGTGGAGAGAGTGAGCGTTTTTCACCCACAGATAATTCATTAAAAGTACCAGAGAGTATCCTGATCTTACAGTCCTGGCAGGTCCCCTGTCCGCCGCAGGTTGCGAGCAATCCAGCATCGATCTGCTGAGCACCGGATAAAATCGTCTCTCCGGCATTCAATTCAACTCGCCGGCCGGTTGGTTGAAAGGTCACTTTGAAGCGGTGGGGGTCATGCTTCATGGGTCGGTCTCTTTCGATATTGGCAGGTGGATTGGATGGAGCAGGTGTCGCACATTTTTTGATGTGCAAATGGAGTTGGGCTGACGCCAATGATGAATGAGCACGTCTGCCGGGGGATCATCATCCCTGCAGGGTTTAGCTGAACTCCGATCAGACTGGCGTCAACCAATTGAAAAATCTGTTCCTGCCCGGATTGAGTATCCCAACCTGTCATTCCAGGCGAGAATGGAATGGATGTGTAAAGCGATTCGGGAAGAAATTGATTCTCAAAATGATGACAGATGATGGTTAGAAATTGGTCAAGCGCAGAAGTAGCTAATCCTTCCATCGCCATTTGCATCGGTAAATCGGTCTCGGATTGTGCTCTTGCCAACTGGTCTAACCTGTCACTCAGGGTAATCAGGCCAACAATCAACTGGCTGGCTCTTTTTAGCACAGAAGTAATGCCCATGCCAGAGATTTTTTTGCCGCCGACCAGGTGGATTAAATCCGAATCGAAACTTGCAACGGCGTAGATCTCATACACCAATGCCGGAAGGATAGTTGGCTTCCCAAAATCCAGAGCTGACTGAGCTAACTGAATCAATCCGGGATTTCGTTTACGCAAGATCACCGGATCGGCACCCTGACCCGTGATGACGTCATCAACTGTTAGATTGATCTTCCAATGGGTTTCGACTGGCATATGCCAATTGTAGCATGTGACTGGATGGGAGTAGGACCCGGCTTACAGGAAGTCCAGTGGATGAACACGAATTGCAGCTTCCCCTGCTCGTGGGCATTTATTTTCGCAGGTCCCGCAGCCAATACAAAGATCGTGGTTCACAACCGGGAGCCGAAGAGTCTGGCGCGTTCCATCTGGTAAGACCACTTCGCGGATGTCCAACGTGATTGCCTTTTCAGGCAGAGGGCACATCTCTTCGCAGACGATACAGCTTCCGCCTTCGGCCCAGGGGATACAGCGATCATGGTCAATATAGGCACGCCCGATGGTGGCGGTTTGTTTTTGGGCTAAATCTAAAGGGGGGATGGCTTCTACCGGGCAAAATTGTCCGCACGCATTACAGGAATATAAGCAGTAACCATCTCGCAATGATAGGACTGGCGTAAAGAGGTCAGACCAGTTTACGTTAGCGATTCCAGGTTGAATAGCACCTGTAGGACAAACCCGCACACATATACCGCACCTCAGGCATTGCGAGCTGAAGCTGTCTGGATCCACACCCGGAGGGCGTAAAGGCGGTTTGACACGGCTGTGATGGTACGATTCGGCGCTGGCTGCTGCCAACCCAGTAATTGTCAAAAGAGACGCAGCCAGGAAGTCTCGTCTGCCAGGATCATACTCTTGCCGAATTGGTTTTGGATGTTGTGGTGCTGAATTTGATTTGAGAAGTCGGGCAGGATTCTACGCAGTTCATGCACAGGGTACATTCCGCCGGATCGGATTGATACTGGCGCTGAGGGTTGATCGTCTCGGTTGGGCAATTCCTGGCGCATAAACCGCAGCCTTTGCAATCTGCGAGCACCGTTCTCTGGATGAGGGAGAAGCGAGCCAACCATCCGTAGAGTGCGCCTAAGCGGACAGAGGTAGCGGCACCAGAATCGGATTGCTACCAGGCTCAGCCCGAGCAGGATGAGGAAAAGCACCATATGCAGCGTGACAGAGGCTGCCCCCGGGAGTTAATGCAGGTAAAATCGCCGGTCTTGCTAACTGGTCTAACCAGACGACCGCTGGCGTGAGCCAGGAAACCTGGGCGAGCAGTTCCTCCCCGGCAGAAAATGCGCTATTAAATACCGGCCAAATACCGCTAGTCATGATCCGCAGCCATAGCGTGATCGGATCGAAGATGAGTAGGGTAAGGCTTCCACCAATCGCTGCAATGACAATTGCTATGACCAGAAGGTATTTAATTTTCCTATACTTTTCGGGCACTTTACGCGTAGGGTGCGATTTGGTGATGGATGAAAATATGTCTAAGGTCGTTCCAATCGGACAAACCCAACCGCACCAGGCTCTGCCAACGACCAGTGCAAGGATTAACAAGAACAATCCAGGAATGACCCACTTTGCCAGAGTTTGGCTGGCAATCGCTTGATTCCAACTGAGAAGCGGATCAATCAGGACGAGCGCGCGGGCAACTGCGTGTGAGGTTTGCGGCTGCACAAGGAGAATAAAGCCGGTGATCCAGCCGCATCAGGCTAATCGCCTGTACCCATTGCCGGAGCTTTATCCAGGAGAATTTTTTAGCCGCCAACCGTAATCTCCTGAATGGAGGCCAGGTCGGTGTGGAGCTTGCCCAGTCCCTGTTCTGATCCTACCCGGACATAATCCAGATCCAGCGGCTGCAAACCAAACAAGGTAGAGGCGTAACTATCGGCTGCCACAATATCCGGTGAAACAATCACCGTATCCATCTGACGTACATCGTCCAGGTTGCCGCCGGTAGGTCCATTTGCCGTGAGGATGCGTACCGCATCAATCACGGTGAGGGTGGGGCGGATTGTTCTCGCCAGGTCGGTCAATCGTTTCCCGAAGTCCATGTGAATGGCGCCCCGGTCTTCTATCAGACCCATCAGGTTTTTCATGCCCAGGGTGAGCGTAGCCATTCCGTGGTTTTTTGCAATTGGAACATCAATGAGTACATCCGTTGTGAGAGCATCTTCATAGATGCTGGTTTTCTTCAATGAGAGTGCATTCTCAATTTTGGTGGATTTGAACTTGAATGAAGACATCTGTACCATTTCGCCGCCAGCCAGTTCTACCTGTTCACCTATACCGGTAATTCGGTAGGCATCCGGCGCGGATCCGCCAAACGGGAAATCCATCACTTGCACCTTGGCGGCACCAGCTTCCAGACAGAGCTTGACAAGCGCACCCACCACCCATGGATTCGTGGTCGCCGCGTATTCATAGCTGTTATATGCGACACAGATATTTGGTTTGATGATGACCCGGCTGCCAGCAGGGACAAACCGTGCCATACCGCCGATGGCGTCCATCGCAGCTCGCACCAATTGCTCCGGCTCTCCATTTCGCGCGACAACCAACTCGGGCAGCGAAAGAGTAGGCTCACTCGTAGGTGCATCGGGCTGAGCAGATGGGCTTGAATCAGGGCTGGAGGTTGGTTGTGATGTTGCCGGCTGTTGCGTGGGCGATTGAGTGGGGAGGCTGGGAGAGGTGGGTGGAGTATCGCTGTGCACAGGTTGGCTGCAACCTGAAAGTAGATGGATGTGGTGGATGCTGACCGCCATTCCGGTGAGCAGGTATTTGAGTAATTTTCTACGGGATATTGGGAGCATGGCCTACCTCCTTTTCAGAAATCGCCATGGAATTCATCCATTATAACCTGTCCATACAACACAGTTTCAAATTGATTTATTAAGAGGAGTGGAGTGTGATTTAACCGAAACGGCCTTCGACGTAATCCTGGGTGCGTTTATCGTCGCGGGGAGGTAAAGATTTCTTTGTTTGGTGCGGTTTCAATCAGGCTTCCCTGCAGAAAGAAAGCTGCAAAATCGGCAACCCGTGATGCTTGCTGCACTGAATGTGGCGCCAGGATGATCGTAAGCCGCTCTTTGAGGTGTTGCATCGACTCTTCGATCTTCGCGGTAGAAATCGGGTCCAATCCGCTGGTGGGTTCATCCAGCAAGATCAATTTCGGATTCAACGCCAATACTCTTGCCAGGCACAAACGCTGTTGCTGCCCGCCAGAAAGGGCAAACCCGGATGAATCGAGCCGGTCTTTCACTTCATCCCACAGGACGGCATCTTTCAAGGTCTGTTCCACAACCTCATCGTAACGTGCGCTTTTCTTCTCTCCGGCAACTTCCAGGCCATAGGTGATATTTTCACGGATGGACATGGGCAATGGAACAGGCCGCGCAAAGACCATCCCCATCCGGCGGCGCAGTTCAACCACATCGATATTCGGATCCATCACATTGGTCCCATCGACTTTGAAACTGCCTGATTGGTACACCACATCTGCCAGATCATTAAGTCGATTCATGGCGCGCAACAATGTCGATTTTCCACCACCGGCCGGGCCGAAGATAACCGTGATCTGATTGCTCGGAACAGAAAGCGTAATATCCTTCAGGCTTTCGGTGCCGTCAGAATAACTCAGGTAGAAGTGATCGATCTCAACAATATTCATAGTATCACCGTGATTACCATAGCCTCTTGGCGCGGGCTCGTGAGCGGATGACTGAAGCGATGATATTCATCAGCAAGACAAAAACCAGCAGAACCAAGGCGGTGCCGTATTGGATTTTGACTGGCATTCCAGGTACCTGGGTGGAAATGACGAATAGGTGATACGGCAATGCCATGGTTGCATCCATGGGTGAATTTGGCAGTCGGGGTAAGAAGAAAGTTGCCCCGGTAAAAAGGATGGGCGCAGTTTCACCAGCTGCCCGTTCCAAACCTAAAATGACACCGGTAAGGATGCCGGGCAAGGATTGCGGTAAAACGATCCGCTTGATCGTCTGCCACTTGGTTGCACCAAGCGATGTGCTGACCACCCGGAAATTGTTCGGCACAGCGCGGAGTGCCTCTTCACTGGTGCTGATGATGACCGGCAAGGTCATAATGGATAAGGTCAGGCTGGCAGCAAGTATGCTGGTGCCAAAATTCAGGAATACCACAAAGATACCCAAGTCCAAACAAACCATACACCACCGAAGGGATGCCAGCCAGATTGGTGATTGCAATCCGGATCACACGGGTAAGGCGATTTTCACTGGCATACTCAGCCAGGTAAATGGCAGCTCCGATTCCAATTGGAACCGAGAATAAGGCGGTACCCAGGGTGAGGTAAAGCGTACCCACAATGGCGGGCAGAATTCCACCCTCGCGCATTCCATTCGAGGGCATTCTGGCTCAGAAAACCCCAGTTGATGGCAGGCGCGCCTTGAATCATGATGAAGATAATCACCGCGATGATCGGAATCACCATCGCGAGCGCATAGGATGGTCATCGCGGTAAATCCGATCTTCTGGATCAATCGTTTACTGCCTGGGGACTGGAGAGCGAAATCTTCATGAAAGGATCCGCTCTGAGCGTTTGGGTTGACGGAATACAATCGCAGAGGCCGTAATATTAACCGCCAGGAAGATCAGAAAGAGAATGATACCGATCAGGAAAAGCACATGGTAATGGGTCGATCCGGTTGCGACCTCGCCCATTTCGGAAGCGACAGTGGCTGTCATGGTTCGAACCGGGGCAAAGAGTGAGAAGAATTTGAGGGGCAAAACCGGAGCATTTCCGGTCACCATCATTACGGTCATTGTTTCACCAATCGCGCGGCCTATACCCAAAATAACTGCTGTAAGCACACCTGAACGGGCTGCCGGCAATGTGACACCCCAGATAGTCTGCCAACGGGTGGCGCCAACCGCCAGAGCGGCTTCACGATACGCGCGCGGAACCGTGTTCAGCGCGTCTTCTGCGATGGATACGATCGTGGGGATGGCGATACCACCCAGAATTAGCGCGCCGGTAAAAGCGGTAAGTCCGGTTGGCAGATTCAGGAATCTGCGCATGAAGGGAGTAATCACCAAAATCCCCAGGAATCCGAGCATCACCGAAGGCAACCCGGCCAGCATCTCGACCAGTGGTTTGAGGATTTCTTTCAGCCACTGAGGTGCGATTTCTGAGATATAGATGGCAGTGCCCAAGTCCAAATGGAATCGCGACGATTGCAGCGCCGACTGTAACCAACATGGTACCGAGCAGAGAGCGGTAAAATCCCAAAGTACTTTTCGATTGGGTACCAACGAATTCCAGCCAGACTTTCGAGTGGAACTTCGACGAAAGTTGGAACCCCTTCACTCACGAGAAAGTACAAAGATGAGAACGACAAACAGAATGGAAGAATATCCAGAAATCTGGATAGCCCGGGTGATCAATCGTTCAGAAAGCGGAACTCGGTTATTCAATTCTGTCACCTTCAGATCTGGTTGAATCGGCACAAAACCGAGTGAAGTGACTATCTCTTGCGCGGCGGGTGAGATGATATATTCCAAATAGTCTTTACATCACCCGGTGGGTTCACCATCGGTATACATATAAAGATCGCGCGCAATCGGATAAGTCCCATTATTCACTGATATCAGCGGATGGTAAGACGTACTCTCCGCCTTCTTCTTTGGCTATGGCTACCACCTTCACTTCCGGGATCAACATAGCCAAGACCATCATAACCGATTGCATTTGGATTATCTTTCACTTCGGCAGTAATTCCTTCAGACGATGGTAAGAGCAGTGTATCGGTGCTGAATAAGGTCTTGTCTTCTTTGCTGCCCAGGCGGATTACTGTTTCAAGGAAATACACATGTGTTCCAGAATTGGTTTCACGCGAGAGGCGAACAATCGGTCGATCTTCGCCTCCGAGTTCGCTCCAATTACTGATTGCGCCGCTGTATATGTTCCGCACCTGGTTGAGGGTAAGGCGTTTGATTGGATTGTTTGGATTGACGATGACGGCAATTGCATCTTTTGCGACGATGATTTCAGTCGGATTCACACCAGCCTTCAACTGCTGAAGCGCGCTCCTCCTCTTTGATCGCCCTGGATGCATTGGCGATGGTAACCGTTTTGTTGATCAATGAGGCAATCCCTGTACCTGATCCACCGCCGCTCACCGAAATTCGCACATCCGGGTGTTGATTTTGGAAATCCTCCGCCCAGGCGAGTGCCAAATTCACCATGGTGTCCGATCCTTTATTCTCGATGTAGCTGGATTGAACCGGAGCGGGTTGGTTGGAATCTGGCTGATTAGATGTACAACTGGAAATAGAAAGAAGGAAAAGGGAGATGAGAAAGAAGGAAAAGCTTCGAGACATTTGGAAATAATTATAACGGAAAACTATGTTGGAATCCGAAAAATTTAACATCGAACAGGCTGGCAGATTCCCCAACCTCCAATTGGCACAGATATGGCATCCAGAAACGATACTGAAAATGGATTACTTCAGATTAAATTCGTTTTTAAGTGGATTTAAGCGTCTTTTTATTGGACAAATATTGAATCAGAAATGATATCTATGTATATAATAATAGGTGGAGTCTAGATGGAAAAATCTATCAAGATCATTATTGAAAAGCACTCAGATGGCTTCTCGGCATATCCGTTAGGGTTAAAAGGCGCCGTGGTTGGTTGGGGCACATCTGAATCTGAAGCGCTGACCAATATCCGCTCGGCGATCTTATACCATGTGGAAACCTTTGGCCCGGATGTGTTTGGTTCAGGCAGCATGGAGCTGAACTCTATCCAGGTTGAAGCGAGCCTGACCTTATGACCTCTGGTTTGCCAGATCTTTCACCACGCGAAAGAGTGGTGAGTACGCTTGAATCGTTGGGATACCATGTGGTACGTCAGGGCAGCCATATCGCGCTCGCGCATTACACCAACACCGGCCGGCAATATCCACTGACAATTCCAGATCAGACCTCGTATAAAGCCTCCACAATTCAATCCATATTAAGTACGGCAGGTATTCCGCTCAAAGAATATCTGGATGCGTACGAAATTTGTTGAGAAACATCACATCATCGGTATTGATCGGTCTGTAATCCAGACCGATCAATTTTTTTATGGTTTAATGGATTAGATGGCAAAGATTATTGAAATTTTAGGGAACTCCGGTTCCGGGAAGACAACCCTGGTGGCAGAGCTGCTCAAGACCGGATTGTTTAGCACCGGGATCGAGGAGCACGAAATCCGGCCATTTCACCAGGCATCTGTTGAGACGAATTCTGCAGTTGCCCTGGCAAACCAGGTGGATTTCCTGCTTTACCGCGCTGAACAGGAAAAAAAGCTGCGGGAAGGATCCAAAACCGGTTTATTGGATGGAGGTTTGGAGCAGGACTTTTTCCTGTTTACCCGCTTATTCCGTGAAAAAGGGTATCTGGATGAGCCTTCTTATCAGGTATGTCAGCGATTGTATCGCTTCTTTCGAGAATCGCTCGGAGCACCCAATTTGATTTTGTGGATTGATCTTCCGGTCAGTGAGGTGGTAGCCCGGTTTAAAAGCGTGGCCGGGGATACGAAATCACCCAAACTGCAGATCTTTCCCGGCTCGAACAGCTATTGCATGAAACCATCCGTCAATTGGATGTCACCACGAAAGTCATCCGGTTGGATGGTCAGCTGCCACTGCCAGAATTGACACAGCAAGCCTTGCAGATCATAAAGGATTAAGATTCAGAGAGTAACCCGTAGCCCTTCATCGCTGCGGGCTGAACCCCCAAGAAATCTGGGGCAGGCAAATGGCATGTAGCGGGTTTCTTCCAGTAAAAGTCCGCTGGAATCGGTGACTGCGACAACGCTACTTCGCGGAGCGAAGCGAAGCACCCCGCAGCGCAGCGGAGTGGGCAAGTGATCGGTAATCAAGTAGTTCATAACACCGTTGTTATTCATGGGATAAGTTGTTCCAGCAATCGAGTAATACTTGCGGACAGTCTGGGTAGCGCCGCCTGCCCGGTTCCACTCGCTTCACTCGGAGATTTCATAAACGATTTTTTCATCTCATTAAATGTCCCCACTTCGCTGCCCTAACCCGGTACTGCCTTCGATCTTTGGGAGCTTTCGGGGTCAGATTGAATCCCCTCCCCATGAATATTAGTATAGCAGTCTTGCCACCCGCGCCTGACTGCGCCATCAAAACCTAACCATCAGCGGGCGTGATATGCCTCCAGCGTTTGGGCGCGCATTTGTTTATGATCCACAATCGGTAGCGGATAGTGTTTGCCAATACTGATTCCCAACCGCGCCTGATCCGTTAATGGAAGCGTCCACGGCGTGTGGATGTGTTCATCCGGCACGCTTGCCAATTCGGGCACCCAGCGCCGCACATAAGCGCCCTGCGGATCAAATTTCTTTCCCTGCAAGATCGGGTTAAAGATCCGGAAGTATGGAGCGGCATCGGTACCCACCCCGGCCGTCCACTGCCAGCCGCCGTTATTGGCCGCCGGATCCGCATCCAATAGCTGCTGCATGAACCAGTCTTCACCCATTTGCCAGTTGATGAGCAGGTCTTTTACTAAGAACGATGCAGTAATCATTCTGGCGCGGTTGTGCATCCAACCGGTTGCCAGCAGTTGGCGCATTCCAGCATCTACAATCGGGTATCCGGTAAGACCATTTTTCCAGGCATCCAATTCAACTGGATTATTTCTCCAGCGGATATTGCGCAGGTCTTTCCGGAAGCTGGCTTGCATCACCTCGGGGAAATGATGCAAGATGGAAATATAAAACTCGCGCCAGATGAGTTCATTTTGCCAGGTCTCTGCTTGAACCCGTTCATTGGGTGTGAGGTCAGGGAGGATGGATTGGAGTTTATGGATGGTGGTTTGAGGAGAGAGCAATCCAAACCGCAGGTAGGGGGATAACCGTGAAGTGCCTTCCAGATCCATCCGATCACGAAAATCATTGTAATGAACCAATCCCTGGTTAAAAAAGTTTTCTAACCGTTGTTCTGCTTCCGTTTGGCTGGCCGGGAAATCTGGCGAAGGTGAATGGTCTGGCAGCGGAACCGAGGGTGGGAGATTATCTGGTAATGGCGGCAGCTTCTCTATTGGGGTTTGTAAAGAAGGAAGACTGGAGATGGGCAGGCTCTTCCAGGCATTTTTATAAGGGGTAAACACGGTATACGGGCTGCCATCACTTTTGAGAACCATCCCCGGAGGGAAAGCGGTCAATCCGTGAACCAGGCAAAGCGGACTGGACGCCGCGACCTGCTGGTCTCGTTTGCGGGCATACGGAGAGTAATCTTCTTCAGCAAAGATCATCTCGGCTCCGGTGAGGGATACTAATTGTTGCAGCACCAGCGCCGGCTCACCAGATTGGATGAGCAGGCGAGACCCCACGGATAGCAAGGATTGATTCAGGGAATCTAATGCCTGGAAAATGAATCGATGCCTTCTGGGTGCATCCTTTTTTAAGAGATTCAGATCGAGGATATAGACAGGTAAGAGTTGTTGTGTGTTAACAATCGCTTCTTTGAGCGTTGGATTGTTTTGTAAACGCAAATCTCGCCTGATCCACCAGATGTTAGTCTTCATGAATTGATACTCCCACTACCATTCTCACCGAGCAACTTGGTTCTGGCAAAGAAGAATATAAGGTATCGTCCATAATCCTACACCACCATTCTGAAAATTTCGTCTGATGAACTCGTCATTCTTGCACGGAGGGTCAAGTGGCAGAAGGAAGCACCTTACAAACACCTTTCAATTGAGCAAAAAACCGCAAGAGTTGCCTGAATCAACCGTTATGATGAGGAATAGAATTCTGTTTTTTATTGGTATTTCTCATTAAACCAGATCAGGTGATTATGAAAAAGACTTCCCCAGCATATCCAGCCATCGTCATCATTCTTCTGGCAGGCATTCTTGCATCCCAACTCTTATTCTCACGGGTTGGATTTGTCTTTGCGCAGGATGTGCCGACGCCAACCGAAGAAGCTGTACTCCCTGTACCAACCGAGGGGAATGGAGAGGAAGTTCTACCGGAACCGACTGCAACAATCACCGAGATGCCCACATGGGATGCAACCAGCACAGCAGTACCTGAATGGCCTACTGATGTGCCCACCCTGGACCCGGCGACTCAGCCAGTACTCGACCCCAGCGCAACCTCAACTGCATCTGAAATTCCCGCAATTGCATTAACTGAAACACCTACTCCCACGGTCGTCTTTACCGAAACAACCCAGCCCCTCGAACCTGGTTGGCAGCTAGTGATTTAAGTACCCGTCCCCAGCCGGGAGGTTCGAAAGATGGGCGGCGCATCGGCTGCTGAAAGCCAATTGGGCCAGTTAGTTTCTTCAGAGGTAAAAACTGAAGGAGTAGAGTTCAAGGTGAACAGCTTGCCCGTCAGCGCGGCCGGAGTCTCCTATCAAGTTGCGCTTGCTGGTCAGGGTGGCCTGGATCAGATCCGGTCGGTAGTGTTTAATGACTTGAATGATCAGTTCAATCTGCTGGGCGGCCCAGTAGATTTGCAAATCGATTTCCCCGTAACAGCGGGGCAACAGATACCGATAGTGCTCCAAACTAATTTATCCAGCGGATATCAGTGGCGGTTGGTCACTTTTGACCAGGCGATGCTCCAAAAACAAGGCGCGCCTCAATTTGAACAAAGCGGAACAGGCATTGGAGCCCCGGCCAGAGAACGAATTCACTTGAGCGCATTAGCGGATGGGGTAGCATCTGCCACTTTTGAGTATCGCCAGGTTTTTAACCAGGATGAAGTTCCTACCCGCTGGTTTAACATCCATCTCAATGGGATTGATGATGGAATCAATCTCAGCGATCCCAGTCCGGATGTTGTGAACGCACCGGATATTCAAGCACCAGCATTAAAATCAGATTCCATGTCAGCAGCAGACGTCAGCATCGCCAGCTTGCCAGCCAGTTTCGACTGGGCAGCCCAGGGGAAAGTGACGCCCATCCGTAACCAGGGTAGTTGCGGCTCGTGCTGGGCGTTTGGAACAGTGGGTGCGATGGAAGCAGCGATCAAAATCCAAACCGGGCAGAATGTGGATCTATCTGAACAATTTTTGGTCAGCTGCAATCAAAGCGGTTGGAGTTGTAATGGCGGTTGGTGGGCCCACAATTATCACATCAATCAACTTGGCAAGAATCAGGCGGTAGTAGGAGCAGTCCTCGAAAGCGATATGCCCTACACCGCTACCAACGGAACCTGCTCACTGGTTGCTAATCATTCCTATAAATTATCATCCTGGCAGTACGCTGATTCGACGGTAGAGAGCATCAAGAATGCAATTTATACCTATGGTCCGGTTTCATCTACGATCTGTGTTGGTTCCGGTTTTTCGAATTATCGCTCGGGTGTATTTTCTACCAATGAGAGTGCCACCTGTAATGGCGGTGTCAACCACGCCATTGTTTTAACTGGTTGGGATGATGCAACCCAGAGCTGGGTGCTGCGAAACTCATGGGGCACCTGGTGGGGTGAAAGCGGGACCATGCGCATCAAATGGGGCACTTCCAATGTTGGGTATGCCTCCAATTATGTAGTATTCAATGGCGGACAATTACCCACTGCAACCAATAGTCCCAGCCCAACGGTTACGAAAACGAATACTCCCACAAAAACTGCAACTCCAACTGCTACTGCTACAAAAACGGCAACCTTAACTAAAACGCCTACTCTGACACGTACTCCAACCAAAACGCTTACTCCAACCAGTACCAAGACCCTGGTATTTGTAAAGGCGGGTACCTACGATGATACCAACACTAGAATCAGATATACTGGCTGGACATTGCGAAGGCTTTCAAGTGATTATTCGGGTACAGAACATTACACGAAGAAAATTGGTTCTACCATCCGTTTCGGATTCACCGGCGGTGGA
This sequence comes from uncultured Chloroflexia bacterium, assembly GCA_963818305.1. Lineage (GTDB taxonomy): Bacteria > Chloroflexota > Anaerolineae > Anaerolineales > Anaerolineaceae > DAIOEK01. The sequence goes on along the minus strand of CAWFRQ010000004.1, from coordinate 5,838 downwards.
GTAACGATCGGGTTCAGAAAGAATCTTAATCAGGGCAAAGTTGCGGTTCGGCTGGATGGCCAGGATATTGGTGTCATTGATCAGTATTCAGCAACCCAGCTGTATAAACAAACCTGGAAGGTGTCCGGACTCACCAATACGCCGCATGAACTGACACTCACATTTATAGAAGGTGTCACTGCAAATCTGGATTATTTGAAGGTGTTGCCAGTTCCAACCATTACTCCAACCACAATCGCAAAATAATCAAAATCACGGTTTTCGCAACTCAAATTCTTAAGTACTCCATCAACTCGATGGAGTGCTTTTTGTTGGAAGCAGGAAATTAATGAGGGGGGCCAATATTTGCAGATATAATTACGTATTATTCATGAAGTATCAGGATCGGATATTACTTCAATGAAGCTAACCCGTCAAACGAATCTTCTTAACCTGCTTCAGGGGCTGTTTTATTTCCTGGGGCTTGCCGGGTATATTTACCTTACGTTGAGTGATGTTACAAAATTCCAGCGAGAAAATTTTTCAGAGATTGTGTTGGAAAACTCGCTCATATTGGCGGGTATCATTGTGTTCTATTTGCTTACACATTTTTTACCCGGTAGGATCGCCAGTCCACTCCGATGGACTGGTTTGTTGGGCATATCCGGTGTATTTCTCAAAGGGTATTGGATCATTAAGCGCTCCGCTTATTTTCAAGTGTATGGCATCCTCCCCAATGTGGACGCGGCAGAGTATTACCATAATGCCATCCGGCTTCTCACGGGTTTCCCAGCGCAGGGAACCACGATCAGTAGACCGTTCTTTCCGGCGTTCCTATCCAGTATTCTGTGGTCAGCGAAATTAGATATCCATCTGGCGCTGATTATCCTGGTAGCGTTGGTGATCTTTGCCTTATTCCTGTTCGGAGAGTTTGTCCGCAACCGTTTTGGCATCCTCCCCGCAGCGATGACTGTGGGAATGACCTTCATGTTTTATTCCAATTATCTGGGTGCGTTTTCCTCAGAATCGCTGGGGTTGATCTTTGGCTGTCTGGCCTGGGTGTTTTTCTTTGAATCAGCCGTAAACCCGGCCAAGCGCTATTTTATTCTGGGAATGGTATTCCTGATCCTGGGCATGTTTACCCGAGCCGGCGCATTATTGATCCTCCCCACCATGGTGATTGCGTTCTTACTGTTTTACCAAAAGAAATCAGATCGGATCTGGTATTGGGCAAGTTCGCTGGTCGTTTTTGTGGTGATCTATCTGGTAAATTCGAATATTTTGGATATTCTGTCTGCTAATTCGTCCTATCTCTTCCCAAACTCGCTCTACTCTTTCTATGGAATGGCAGCAGGTGGACATGGCTGGGGATACTTCAAAATCGCCCGGCCAGATATTTGGGCGATGGAAGAGCCAATCCGCACGCAAATGTTATTTCAGGCAACCCTCGAATTGATCAAAGCCAATCCGCTGGTTTTAATCACAAACATGCTCAAGCAGTTCTATTTCTTTGTATTATTGGGCAATACTTCCGTTTTCTCTTACTTATTCACGACCATTCGCGGCTATAACATTGCCCTTCTGGTTGTTTTGTATTCGGCAAGCTGCTGGACAATTGTCCGATTGGTACGCTCTCGTGCAAAACTCAGCAGTCTGATCTTGCTCGCAATCCTGGCGGGGATTCTGTTCTTCGATCCCATTTGTACCGCCGCAAGACGAATCAGATATGCGAGCGTATGCGGTAACGGTCCCGGTGATGGCGCTGATCCCGGCGCTGGCCATTCAAGATTGGGCATCCATCCTTTGGAAGAGACTCACGCACAGATTGACCGCAAAACTCGATTTGAAGTCTGTTCCACAAGATCAACACTGGATTAATATTCCAACAATCTTCTTCGGTGCGGTGATGGTTGCGCTTGCCATATTCCCTACCTATAGCATGCGTGGAATTTCAAAACCCGAGTTGCCCGTGCAGTCTGCTTGCCCATCCGGTCAGAAATCCGTCAGCTGGGAATATCAGCGCAAAAACTCAATCAGAATCGTAAAGAATCAAGAATTGAAAGGAATTTATTCCATCATGAGGACGCAGGTGGAGCGATTGATGCATGATATTTACTTTGCGCCGCACCTGGGTGTGTTTCAATCGATGACAGCTGGGTTGTCCGTATCTCAACAGGTCAACCTGGAAAATGGAGCATCCGGTTGGTTCCTTGTTCCCGACAGTATCTTACAGGCGGGAGACGGAGTCTATTCCGGCTGCGCCACCTTCCATGATGATGATAACTTCTACCTTTTTGACTTTTTCAAAGTAGAGAGCGGACAAAAGACCAGATAGCTGACGATTGGTTTACTGGTAATCTATCTAAATTTGATCTTGGTCGCCGCGAAGAAAACCATCTTGAGTAACAGCAATCCATGTGACCAGCGGGAAATGTTCGTGGTGCCGTAGGTCCGTTCGCGATAGCGGATCGGCAGGTCGAGGATCTTTAAATTCATTCGGGCAGCCCCAAAAAGCAAGTCAAAATCTCCAAAAGGATCAAAATCTCCAAAGTAGGAACGGTTCGCCGCGAGAGTCGCATAATCTGTTTTATGGATGACTTTGGTGCCGCATAGCGTATCCTTAATGGGTTGACCAAGCAGCCAGGTAAATGCCAGACTGAAGAATTTGTTTCCCAAAAAGTTTAAGAAGCGCATCGCCTGATCTTCCATGGGGTAAACCAACCGCACTCCATTGATGAACTCGCCCTTTCCGCTGGCGATTGCCTGGTAAAACCGGGGCAGGTCTTCGGGCGGAACCGTCAGATCCGCATCCAGAATCATCAAGATATCTCCGGTAGCTTCTTTAAATCCCACTCGAACGGCGTCTGCTTTTCCTTTGCCGGGTTGTTTGAATAATCGCACATTTCGGTCTGGGTGTAACGGAATCTCACGCTCGATGGCGGCGAAAGTATCGTCGGTCGAATTGCCCTCAACAAAAATAATCTCAGTACCCGAACCCATTTCTGGTATTCTGGCAAAGATCGCGGGGACGTTTCCGGCTTCATTTCGAGCTGGAACAACCACTGTCACGGAGGGTTGGGGTTCAATGGGGGCTGCTTGTGGTCTGGCAATGATCAGATTGGTGAGGTTGAACCAGTAGAATGGCCAAATTTTTACCAGCAAACGATCGCACAGATCATTTAGGATTGGTATTGGCAATGGGAAGAGGATCTCACTGCTGGTCTGAATCGTTTCGAATCCAGCCAGTGATAATAGATTACGTAGATCAGACCCGGTGAGCCAGTTCTGTTCCATATTACGGGTTGCCAGACCCAGGTTTTCGGCCGTCCGGATGGGAATCTGCCACATTCGGCTGAATACGTTGATGAAAACTCTGGTTCCGGAGTGGCTTATCTTTTTGATCGATTCAAGTACTTCCTGTACATCCCACAGGTCATTCACCAGATCAGAAAGAATGATAATGTCAAAGGTCTCTTGCAGATTGGCAACGTCATGCGCATCCAGGACCTCAAAATTCAAATCTGGGTGAGCCGCCTCCGCCCGAGAAATCATCTCTGGAGAGAAGTCTACACCCACCCCATAGGCTGGTTGAACGGAAGCTAATAAATCTCCCCGCCCGCAACCCATTTCCAACACCCGCATACCTGGTGGCACATGATGGTGAAAAATTTGCTCCAATCGCTGGTGGTAGCGGCTCCCCCAACCTTTCCAATTGTCTTTCTTTAATGCCATTTGATCCCAATGCTCTATCCGAGCCTGGCGGTATTTTTCTTCTAGTTGATCTATCCTGTCGGTCATAATCACCATGCTATTCTGGAACGAGTATATCGATCTGCCACTTTTGGAAGACATGTGGCATGGTCAAGTTGATTGTATCAATCTTTTGGTAATGAGCGAGGACGTCAGTCTTTGAATAGAAAAGATGATAGGAGTACTCGTCAAAAACCATATCATATTCATGCAAAACGAGTTTCTTTTCCCTGACCGCCAAGAAATCCTCGCCTACTTTTTCAATTCTGTCTAATGGTGGGTATAAGATGGATGGATCGGTTGGATAGGGGTAATAATACTCAAATTGACCCGAATTTTGGACCGGATAGTCCTTTTCCAACATGAGTATGGTAAGGTTAGGATTATTCAGCGGATTTATGCTCTGATCAAGATATTGGGAAAGCTGCTGCCAGGGTTTGGTCTGGTACTGCACAAGATCTGGTTTCAAGTTCACAAACCCATGTGTGAGCAGATTTAATCCCAATTAAAGCTAGCCCCAGGCTGTTATGCAAGTGAAGAAAAACCATTGCGCGAGCAGTGATCACCAACAAAAAAGGAGTAAGCAGTTGGTAGTAATACACCTGAATGGTGCCATTATGACGCCCGAGACTAAAAAATATTAATCCAGCGTTTATGAGAAAACAAATATGAAGTAGATCCGGTTTTTGGTTGAAAACGGGTACTTGAATATCCCGTAACGACCAGGACAGGTTTTTGCCAGTCAGGCAGCACGAGCAAGTGAATATTTGGCTAACCCTGCCAAACAAATTGCCAGGAGGATCCAGTAGTCTTCCAGGAATCTGGCATATTGTCTGACCATGTAGCTGAATATCTGATTTGTGTCAGCCCAATGCGAAAAGATGACATTGTAGAAATATGCTTCAAAAACAATTCTCGACCACAACCGCGGCCACAAGCAGACTTGCGCCTAACCCAAGGCTGTAAAGCAGTCCTTTTTTCTTTGAAACAAAGAGGAAGAGGTAGGCTGCGACCAGACCAGACCCAAGGATAAAATATGGTTTTGTGAAGAACCCCAGCCAACCGCAGGCAGCGGAAAGGATGAGGGATTTCTTGGAGAAGTTCTGCTGCCATGGGATGAGTATCGCGGCGAGGAAGAGAAACTGCCCCAACGCATCCGGTCTGGCAAGGGGGGTTGTGTAATAAATTTGCCCCAGCCAAAGAAATTCCAGGCTGGCTGCTGTGAGCATCCAACGAATGCCAAATTTGCGTAGAACTCTCGCGATAAGTACCATTTGCCCAATAATGGCGAGAAAAGAACCCAGGCGATAGATCCAAACTTTGTTCCCAAGTAGCCAGGCAAAGGGCAAAAGGACGAGATTATAAACAAACCCGTACACATTGAGATAAATTGGATTGTTTTCCAGTTTCCACGAATTCATTCCTGAAAGGAACAGCCTGGTTGGTGACCAGAATGGCACCTTCCCGGTATTCCATCTGGTACGGGTAAAAAATGATCCGTGCATGTACGACCAAAAGGGCAAGTCCAACCAACACGATCACAGACCAACCAAAAATTGCGAGTGGTTTCAATCGCCCTACCCGTTCAAGGATGAGTATCCAACGGTCTTGCATTGCTTTCCAGGTGGGTTTTTGAATGACAGGGGTAATTGTCTTCCAGAAAATTGCGAGCAGGATCAACCAGGCAGCAATTAAAGCCAGCCAATAGATGGTTTGGATAAATTCGCTCCGAGCAGAGTAATCTCTCCCGGGAAAGAGGAAACGGAAGATCGTAAGATAGGTAGAAGAAGTCAGCAGGATAGCAATGAGTATCCCGAAGCAAGTTTTCTTTAGGTGAATTGATTTCAGGTTGAGTACCCGGGGAAGTAGCTGCTTCATCAATGCTGATTAAACCACAGCCAGACCATTTTTACCAACCGCTATTCTTGCTTGTCTGTCTGGTCCTTTTCTTCTGCAGGCTGTCGTTCTAACCGTTCGGCAATTGTTTTTTCAAACCCTTGGGTGGAAGGTTCATAAAAATGGACATTGACAAATTCATCAGGCAAGTATTGTTGTTTGACGAAATGTTCAGGAAATTCGTGTGGATATTGATAGCCCTTGCCATGGCCA
>CAWFRQ010000003.1:0-233783 GCA_963818305.1 uncultured Chloroflexia bacterium | reverse complement strand
TTCCCCGGGATCAGGTTGGCGCGACCGATGAAGTCGGCCACAAACCGGTGGTCGGAATTGAAGTAGATTTTCTTCGGATCGCCAATCTCGACGATGCGGCCCGCTCGCATGACCGCGATCTGGTCGGAAAGCGTCAAGGCTTCAATCCGGTCATGGGTGACGTAAACGGCCGTTATTTTCAACTCGGTGAGAAACCGGCGCAGCTCCTTTCTGGTCGCTTCCCGCAGCTTCGCATCGAGATTGCTCAAGGGTTCATCAAAGAGGATAACCTTGGGCTCCGCAACGAGCGCTCGCGCCAGGGCGACACGCTGCTGCTGGCCGCCGCTGAGATCGGTCGCCGGGCGCTTCTCGAAACCCTCGAGTCCGTACGAACTGGAGGACCTTCGCGACCCGGCTTCGGATCTCCTGCTGGGACACCTTCCGGTTTTGCAGAGGATAGGCCACGTTGTCGAAAACATTCATATGCGGCCAGATGGCGGGTCCCGAAACACCATCCCGAGCCCCCGCTTTTCCGGCGGCAGGAAAATGTTCCTCTCCCTGGACCAGACAATGTCGTCCCCGATGGCAATTTCCCCCGCATCCGGCGTTTCCAGTCCCACAATGTATCTCAGGAGCGTGGTCTTGCCGCAGCCGCTCGGACCGAGCAGCGTGAAGATTTGATTGGCGGGAATGGTGAGATCGACATTATCCAGGGCTCTGATCCGCTTGCCTTCCGAATGGAAGTCCCTGGTGAGACCCTTGATGCGTATGTCCATGATATCCCTTAGCCGTTGTCCAAGAATAAATCATCATCTTTCACCACGAAGCACACGAAATGATTTCTTCGTGTGTCTTCACAGTCCTTCGTGTGACTTCGTGGATAAAAAAGTAGTCACAATGCAGGCAGCCATCTCCGACGGCCCAAGCACGGAAGGAACGGTGCCGGTTACTGGGCAAAGAAGATCTTCTTGAACTCATCGCCCCATTTGCCGCACCTCCTCATCCGACAGTTCGCGGATCGGCAGGACCTTGACTTTGCTGATGCCGTCGATGGGCGGAAAGACTCCGGGAGCGAGGACGTATTCGCCCACCTTATCCGCCGCAGCTTCATGGCGTCTTGGCCAGCCAGTAATCGAGGAACAGCGGACCGGCTCGGGATGCGGAGCCTTGGCCGCGATGGCCATGGCGCGTGGTGACCCAGCAGGGTGTCCACGTGGACCCAGTCGAGAGGTGCGGGAGCCTTGGTGACGATGTACTGGGGATGGAAATCGCCACCAGTTTTCACCGCTTTCCACGGGGAGCCGGGGTGGGACCGAAGTACTTCACGAACATCGGCTTGTTGGCCGCGAGCCCCTTGAGGAAGCTCATCCAGGCCCGACCGGTGCCGAAATCTATTTTCCTTCAAGCCGACCAGCCAGGAAATAGTGGTGGGCGTGGGAGGAGGGGTCCGAGACATGACGATCTTGTCCTTCCATTTCGGGTCGGCGATAATCTTCATAGTGTTTGGAACGTCTGCCGGCTTGAGCTGTTCCTTGTTAGGAGATCGGTGCCACATACTCAATACCGACCTACTGGATGAAGGTGTCGTCCTTAATCTGCCCATTCGGGATAACCAATGGTGGCAGGTGACTCGCAGGGGGCGAGAACCCCTTTTGCCTTCAGCATCTCGAGAACGGGCACAGGCCCCTGGAGCACGTACAGCCTGAAGCTTGCCGGCGTCATGCTCGGTCAGCACCAGGCAAGAAACTTGGAAGTGTCCACCCGGGTATAAACGCCCTGCACGCGGGTGGCGGCGGTAAAAACCTCCACGATCGGTTCGATCGCGGTAATGTTGGCGTAAAGATTCACCTTGCCTTCCTTCTCCGCCTGGCGATCGGCCGCAAGGCACTCGATACCAGGAAAAGGCTCAACACCAGAATCATCAGTTTTTTCATAATGCTCCTCCCTGACTGACGTCGCATTGTCAAAAGGTCCCTCATCTGGTAGCTTATAGGGCTTTGAGACTCCAGGGGCATTCGCTCTTTTGTAAGATCGCCACCTCGGCTCCCGATGCCCAATGTTCACCGGCGAACGGGAACCAGTCCCAGGGCTCAGGTGAAGTGAGTGGTGCTTTCGCGGGATGGTCTTTTCCCGCTTTCTTTCCCGTATGAGTTCGTGGCTTCGAACAGTTGTCGGATTGTTGTCAGGTTGAAGTTCTTTGTCCGAGGCTATGCGGAAGTTCTCACGACGAGGTTGACGCTCCCGACCCGGCGGGTGGATGGCAAGTACTCGTCACCGCCTCGTAGGTCGCGTGGGCAGGATCTTGTCGTTCACTTTCCAGGTGTTTTTCTCCTGCACGCTGGTACTTGGTGTTCCGGATCGCCGATCTTCTGGTTGATCCCAAGAATACACAGCCTGGCCCGTCTCCGGGATGAATCGCATGCGTCTTTTCCCCTCGTCTTCCTCCGCGCATGACGCGTCGGGCGGCCACTCCTCTCGCTCGGGCTCGGGGAGATCGCAGGCGGCGGTCAGGGTGTTCTTCTCGACGACGGGCAACGCGACGCTCGTGTCGGCCCCCGGATAGAGTTTCGTGGAGCCTTTGTTAGGGGTCGGCCAGGCCATGGGGAAGTTCGGGCGTTGCTGATGGCCAGGCGGAATTCCTCGTGTTTCGGCTTGAAACGCCAGGTCGTAAAGTGAATCTCGGCGGAAAAGCTCGGAGTCTTCTCGCCGGGGACCAGCGGTGACTGCTTCAGACGTGGATCCCGCTCGGCGCGGGTTGACGAGCGTCCCGCGACCAGCGACACCTTCCCGTCCGGTCTACGTCCTCCAGCCGGACCGACCATTCGTAGAGCGGAGCATCCGCTGAAACAGGCCAGGTTGACCTTGGGAAGGCCGATGATCTCGACGGCCTCCTTAAGCGGGTCCGGAGTCGAACACCAGGCTGCTTTCATCGTCAAAGGCATGTCTCCGCTCGTCTCTCCCCACCATCCGTGAAGCCGTCCCGGCACCGGCCGGTAGACGCTCAGGGTGTGAGGTTTGCAGCTTCACCCGGAGCGGAGAGAGACAAGCTTTTGGCTTTCCCCCGGGTAGAACCGGTGCTCTTTAATTCCGCCGACTCCGGCCAATCCCGCACCGCCACTGGCCCGGACAGGTACTGATATCTTCGGAAGGCGGAACGGTACCGGAGAAGACCATGGAAACGGGGTTCGCGCGATGATGCGGTTGTCAATCCCCTTCAGCCAGTGGTCCCACCAGCGCAGGGCCTTCTTTCGCCCGCAGTCGGGAACCCGGAGTCCGGGTGTCTGGCCATTCTCGTGTTTCCAGGGGCCGATTCCGCTTCAACCCGTTCGTTCGGCGAGTTCAGAGTACCGCACAACCGGTGTCGCGGTACCCGTCAAGATGCAGACCCCCGGTGACACCGCGGAGTTCCACGCTGGGCTGGAACCGTGCCGACTCCTTGCGCCATAAGGGGCCGTCGGAAAGATTTTCCTTCCATTTGAAATGCCACGGCGGCCGGTCGAAGCGGTTGGCGAAAAACTCCGGGGTAAGAGCATACGCTTTGTGTCCGGAGGGCGTTGTAGGTGTCGATCATCGCTCCCCAGACATCGGTGTGCATGACGCCGTCGTTAAAATGGACGTCCTGATAGTAGAGGTCATCCGAAGCGTGCGCGATCAGAATGGCTTTGAGGGCGGGCGGTTTGCGCCTGGCGACCATGAGGGAGTTGAACGCCCCCCAGGAGAGACCGTACATCCCAACCTTGCCGTTCGACCACTCCTTCCTGGACAGTTGGTTGACAATTTCCACACCGTCCGACAACTCTTGTTCGGAATATTCCGCTTCCGGAAGCACTCCGCCGCTGTCGCCGGTGCCGCGGAGATCCACTTTCGCAACCACGTATCCGTGCCTGGCAAAATAGGCACCGACGGGGTAATCCCACGACAGATAACACAAGTCGTCCTTCCGGTAGCCGTTCATTTCGAAGAAGACCGGGAATTTCTCGCCCGGTTTTTTTGCCTTGGGCATCCAGTAGGAAACTGCGAGTTTGATGCCGTCCGGCATCCCGAGAGTTCCCCTCTCCACCGTGAAGGCATCCCCCGAGTCCGGAGGGAGGACCCCCTCATCATCATCCTCCTCATCCTCATCGTCGGCTTCGTCATCCGCGTCGGCCTCGGCTTCGGCCACGGTTTGTGGTGCGGTAGTGAGGATGCCTCCATACCGGAGTGGAAGAACGATGCAAAGAAGGAAAGGATGAAGAGAATCGCAGTGTTTTTTCATATCCGCTCCTTTTAATGGGGGGCATTGCTTTTCACATCCTCGCCATGGAGTTGGCAGGTTTGGTCCTGGCTCTAACGAAGGCGAAACCACAGCCTCTCCCTACTCTTTTACAGTCATTTGCCAAAATGGGCCTTAGGAGCTTTGGCAGACCGGTTGTTCGAGCTTTGATGTGGAGTGGGCCGTGTCTCTCACTGTGCTTCACAGGCTCACTATCGGGAAGCACGGTCCGACCCCGCCCGCAGGCCGCTCGCACCCGTTTCTGCGCGCACAACCCGGCCCTCTCGGCGTTTAAAAATACCCGGTAGCGGTTCCCGTCCTGGCATGAGCGCGATGTGATCGTTGTCACCTTGCCGTATGAACACTGACGTACCTGACCACAGGGCAAACCCAGGAGCGCGATCACGGCCCGCTCCATATCCTTGGCGAAGAGACACCCGACCGACCCCGCCAGTGACGGTTTGGCGAAGCCGCATCACAACCACCAGAGCCGCAAACCTTCGCCACGTTTGTCAACGCGTCTCCTCCTTCCGTCAGATTAGAGAGTGGCAAACTGGCCCGGAACCGCCAGGATGCTCCAGATCGGCTTCGCGCGACGCCACGATCACACGGGCCAGCGATCGGGTCGCCGTCCTGGAGTAAAATTAATCCACCGCCCAGTAGCATCTCCACCCGGATGGGTTCACTTAAGATCAGGGCTGCCAACACCACCGTGACAACTGGTTCAAAGGTTGAAAGCAGCGATGCATCCCGGGGTCCCACCCGCTTGAGCCCGGCCAGAAAAGCGCTGACCGGCACCAGCGTGGCAAGGATGCCCATCCCAACCAATACCCACCATCCGCTGATGTCTGCAGGCAGTTTCACACCCCGCAGCAGAGTCAGACCGCCGAAAACCAAAGCGGCAGAGCTGAAAATCACCGCTGAAGATTGGATGGCAGATACCTTGGCCATTACGCCGCTACCGATCATGATATATCCGGCATAAACAATAGCTGCTGTAATTGCCAGCAATACACCCATCCACTGCCCGCCCTGCGGATTGGCAGTCAGGGCCGCGCCCAGGGTAGCCAACACCAGCGCCAATCCATTCCATTTGGTCAGTTTCTCTTTCAAGAACAACACCGAGAGAATGGTCACCAGCATTGGGTACAGGTACAACAATAAAGAGACCAGCCCGGCAGAAGCATATTGCAGCGCGCTCATATAGCACAGCGATTGCCCCACATATCCAATGGCACCCATCCCCACCAGCTTCAGCAGATGTTGCCCCGCGCGGGAAAGGCTCGCGTCTGATCCACAGCCACGTGAGCATGCATATCGCCGCGATAGTGAAGCGGATGAAGAGGATGGTGGTCACATCCATTCCGCTGGCATAGGCGTAACGGCCAAAGATGGCCAGCGTGCCGAAGGCCGCTGCCGAAAGGATGATAAACCCCGCGCCAATTATTTTAGTCATCTTAGAGATTGTATCAAAGGTTGGATGGATCGCACCTGTTCGTAGTCAGATCACTGTAACGAATCACACCCAAGCATAGGTTTGTGCCTGTTCAAACACCATTTTCCCCTCAGGTCCTGCTTCGGTTAATGGAGCCAGGCGCTTCCAGGTGCCGCACAGGCTTTTATCCAACGTCGGGTTCACCTTGAATGCTTTGCGAGTTTGTTCCAGGGCTTCCTGCCCACCTACCGGTATGGGCAAAACCCTCCACGAACACGATCCGCTCTCCTGGTTCATTCGGGTAATCACCGCCAGCCAGTGCCTGGTCGCCCAAATCTGCAACCTGCTTCCAGTCCTCATTTGCACGAGCCAGATCCGCTTTTTCAAAATAATAGCACCAACCATGTGCTGGCTCTTTTCCCAGAAAATCCATCGGCTGGGCCGGATTCTCCGTATCCATTTCAATCATTTGCGGGTTCGAGAGGAACACAGCCTGCCGAATCCAATCCGGCAGCATCGGGAAGCTCTTGTCCCGTTCTGGGTCCAAGATCCGCAAGCAGGCCGGCGGATTGTAGTACATCACAATCGCCTGTGAAGTATTGCCATTGAAATCACTCACCTGGTAATACTGGTGGATGGGTTGATCGGATTGCAGTTTGATTGTTCCATTGGGCACACGGACTGATAGAAAGCTCATCAGGTATGGCAAGCCACCTCTATGGTAATCGGGGGCATACATCCAGTTGAGCGGCGCAGTGAGCGAGTTATCACTTACATACGAATTGGGCAATTCTTCGGTAAGGATGACGGTATGCGGCTGAATATTGGGTGCGCGCCAACTCAACTGCCAGAACAAATCCCGTTGCCGGGTCCAATCTTGCTGAAAGCGGCTGGCGTTCATAAACTGCAAGCCGATCGCACCGCTGGCAAAGGTACCCAGCAGGAACACTGGCAGCCACCTTTTCCAGGAAATCAGGTCCAGGCAGCCAACCAGCAACAGACTGCCGCCGATCATATAGGGCAGAGTGAAGCGATCCGCCGGGTAATTCAAATCAACCCACAATCCAGTGACCAGAAACGGCGCGCCGGCCAACAGCAGATACACCAATCCCAGCAAAGCAACCGAGGAATCGCGCTTTTGGTTTTTTTGATTGACCAGTAGGAAAAAGCCAGTGATGACCACTAAGCTAAAGATGATCAATACGGTATACACCAACATCGATTTTGGACCAAAATCTGAGGGAACGGGCGGCCAGAAGACTCTCTGCCAGGCTCCCAGGGTAGTGGTGACCATGTGGGTAAACGCAGAGCTTGCCAGCTTTGCAACTGCCTGTAGCGGATTGCTGAAATCCAATCCACCAGGCTGGTAAGTGGGGAATTGAAACACAGCCACCCGCCAGTACACATACCCCACCAGCACCAGGAAAAAGGGCAAGTAATGTCGCAGTGAAAGTTTGATTCGGTCCCGAAAGCCGTTTGCCCTCTGACTGACTAGCAGCCAGATGATCACCGGGCGGGCCAGCTCGAGTCCGAAGAAATATTCCATGCAAAACAAATTTACTGCTGAAAACAGAAGAGCTGGGATCAACTGCCAGTGCAGCCATTTCTCAGATCGGATCCACCCTACCATGAAGCCAATGGACAGAAAGTAGCAGGAAAGCACAATAAAGAAATGCCCGTACATGAGCGCAATGGATTGCTCCATAAAGCTGGGATACACCATCCAGAGCAGGGCAACTGCGGCGGTAACATTTTTCCGCTCTGGCCAGATGCGGCTCAAAGCCCACCAGATAGCCAGGGCGCACAACCAGCGGGTGATTAGGCCGAACAACTGCCAGACAATCGGGTTGGTTCCAAGCAAAGGCAGGGTGACGGTGTAGAGGTAGCCCCAGAACGGCCGGTACTGTTGAAAATATTCCAACACTCCTGGTGCGTCGAATGTGTGTTGGAACCATAAAAACGGCCATTCATCCCAATAAAAACCCAGTTTAGTGAGGTAGATGGAATACGCCAAGCCACCGCTGAGCAATAAAATCAGTGGAAAAGTACGCAGGAGATTAAGATTTTTGATGCGATTCAACATACTATCAGTTTACTTCGGGCATTGACGTTGATCGGCGTTCTTTTGGATGAATTGCAGCGAGGCTGGGTCCTGGATATCCGCACTCAGTTGCTTAAGATATAAACAAACCGCATTGGTCGCCTTGCTCTGGCGTGGACTGAGCTGCGCTGTGAGTGGAGTCGCTGCCTTCACATCCCCGCGATGCAGGTAGGCTTCTACAAACGGCATGAATTCCAGGTAGTTCACTGGTCCAACACCGGCTTTGTTTGCCTGTTTGGCCAATTGAATGATCTCATCCCAATTCTGTTCCGATCTGGCCAGCTCGGCTCGCTGGTAGTACGTGCACCAGTCATCTTCATTTTGATTTCCGAACAGATTGGAGGGCAGGGTTGGTGGTGTTTGACCAGATTGAATCAAGGTCAGGTCAGAGAGCGGAACCGCCTCGGATAGCTTAACTGGCAGGTCTGGCAACAACGCCTCCACCGGATTACGCGAATCGACGAAATGGAAGCAGCCTGACTCAGGTTGATAGAACACAATCGTCTGGCTAGAGTTCCCACTGAATTGTGCGGTTCGATACTCCACCTGCACCGGTTGACCAGGGGAGAAATCCGGCAGCCGATCCATCCCCAAACGGATATCAGAGTACACAATCAGATACAGGTAGGGCATGGTTCTTTAAATCCGGCTCATAGATCCAGTTGAGCGCGGCGGTCAAACCCATATCGCTCACATGCGGAATGGTCGCGATGGAATTAGTGAGCAGCATGGTACCCGGTTTGATCTCCGGTGCGCGCGAGGTGAGCTGTTGGAAAAAATCGCGTTGGTAATCCCAATCGCGGCGATAGTTGTTGGCATGGATAAACTGGGCGCAAATGGCAAATACAATCAGAAAATTACTTACCCAAATCCGGCGATTTCCCAGATTTGATCACCACCTCAATCACTCCAACCATGCAGCAGGCTGGCGCCTAACATCATGGAAATGAAAAAACGATCGTAATCAAACATCACCACAAAAGGTAGTCCTGCCACCCATGAGGGCAACCTGCCAGCCAGGATGGCGATCAGACCCAACCCGATTGCCTGCCCGGCCCAGTGATCACTATCTGGTACCGAATTAGGCTCAGCCAATTTCAGTCGGAAGAAAGTGAGGGCGATGAAACAGACTGCAAATAATGCAATTGCCAGCCGAAAGGTCTGGCTCTGGGGGATAAGCGAAAACAGATTTGGCGCCTGCCACCAGGCGAGAAAGCCCGCTGTTGTAATAGTATCAATGGCTTCTTTGAAAAGACCCAGCAAATAAATGCCAGGTTGTTCGATCCCGCTGAAGGCAGAGATAGAATAGGAATGGTAGGAACCAGAGCGATAATAGATGGCCAGCCAGGCTGCATTAACCAGCCAGAGCAATAGATAGGGAATCCAACTTCGCAGTGCGCTTTTAGCCCGCTTCAAAAAGCGGGGCTCCGGATCTAATATCACCAATATCCCCAACCGAATGAACTCATACCCAATAAAATACTCGGTGGTAATCAATCCGATTAATCCCAATCCAAGTGCAATCAGCCGGTCGCGTGGCCTGGTATGGGGACGCCGCACCGAACGGACCGTAAAACCAAAGGAAAGCAAATAGGCAATGAGAGAAAGGAGCTCTTGGTTGATGTGGGTGAGTGCCACCCACTGCTGGCTGTAGCCCGGAAACACCAAAAAGATCAGGCTGACTGATAAAACCTGGCGTTGATACTCCGGCCAAAGCTGTTTCAGCGTCCACCAAAAAGAAAGACCCATGCAAAACCGGATCAACAGACCGAAAATCTGCCACGGAAGCGGTGAAGTACCCAGGATGGAAGTAGTGACGGTGAAGATGGGACCCAGGAATGGGCGGAAACCAGAAAATGCCTTTACCAACTCCGCCGGACCGTACTGATTCGCCAGGAAGGCAAATGCCCAATCATCCCAGTAGAATCCCAGCCATGGGATTAACAATCCATACGCAGCCAAAGTGACCGCGCCAAGTAACAGAGGAATCCACCGGTTCGAGATATGAAATCGTTTCATGCGATCATTCATTCAGTCAGAATTCAAGTGTAATGTAAGCTGATTATATACGATCCAAAACAATCCGTTAACGCGGTTCGTCTGCAATGGATAGAATCAGGTACAATGAATATATCCTTCCAAGAAGGGGATGTGTATGTTCAATATTAATGATCAGAATGGTATCGTCCTGTTTGTTATTTTTATAATGATCAGTGTTTTGTTTGGAAACTTTTCACGAAAGAACCGACAAAAGAATAAGTTATCTCACCTACCTGGCTGGTACCTGGTTCTACGTCCAATTGCGCAAGTTTTTCTTTTTCTGTTCATTATCAGTTTCTTCTTTACCCAGAAAACCGATCTGCTATGGGTTGGGATCATTGGATTAGTCCTATTGGATGTCTTTCACGCCATCCTTTCCTTCATTATGACAACTATCCATAAAAGCCAGGGGAGCGGCGCTGCCATCAACGAACAATCCTCCACGCCTCAGCAGAAGCCGTTCGATCCGAATAATCCGGAAACCGCCAGCGCAATTCGGGATATCGGCGAAATACTCGCTTATCCCAAATTCAGTGAGCCCGGAAAACCGAGTAAAAACATCCTGCAACCCACGAGTAATATCGATCACTTTGATTCCGGATCACGTGCCATCAAGGGGATTGCTATCTTCCTTATCGCGTGCTTCTTTATCGCAGCCGCCGCAATCTGGATTCTTAATTCATCAGGTGGGCTGGATCAATTCTTCCGTTAATGGATTCTTGTGTCTGATACCTTTGCGATTTTTTTATGTATTCTTGCGGCGGGTATCATCGCCGCTTATTACTTTCGAATTAAACGCACAACCAAGTTGTTATCGGATGGCAAGCCGGATCAGTCGCTGAAAAATCGCTGGCTGCGCTGGTCAGATCGGGTGGTGATTGCAGCCGCTATCCTGCTTGTGATTGGTTTTTTCTTGCTTCGGAGTGTGTTTGTACTTTGGATTAGTCTGAGTGTGTTGATCGTAGCACTCATCCTGGGGCAGATTCTAAAAATCAGCAAGTAAGTTCGACGTTTTGGTTTCTGTGTTTTTTCTGCACCAGGAAGTACTTCATTGCAGATAAGCAATCAACAATTCCACTCCCTGCCTCAATACAACTTCGTTGAATGTCAGATTTAATAATCAACAGATATCACCCGTCTATTCAGGTGAGTGAATCTGGATTTTCTTCCTGCTATAATCAAAAATAGTTTTTATGCCATTGTTAGCCAGAGATCTGGCGATAACAGGAATTTTCTGATGAGCTCAATTGATCTGACCCTTCTCCACGCACCATCCGTCTATGACTTCAGGCGTAAATCTATCCTGTATGGTCCGGTATCCGATATGGTACCGTCCACCCCGGTTTTCGAAATGTATCCCATCGGATTTACAACGATGGCAGAATACTTGGAACGGTATGGCTTTCAGACCCGGATCGTAAACCTGGCTGTAAGAATGCTGGAAGACACGTTATTCGATGTTGAAAAAACGATCCAGAAAATGAAGTCTGCTATCTTCGGTATTGATCTACACTGGCTGCCTCACGCCCACGGTTCCATTGAAGTGGCAAAGATCGTTAAACGCTATCACCCTGACCGTCCTGTTCTATTTGGCGGACTTTCAGCCACCTATTTCCATGAAGAACTCATTCAATACCCGGATGTTGATTTCATACTGCGTGGAGATTCAACCGAAAAACCCCTGTTACAGTCTGGTGCAATACATTCGATCGGGCGGAAAGATCGCACCCGAACCCTATTCTGCCGATGCTGCAAAACTCGAACAGATCCCCAACCTGGTTTGGAAAGACAGTGAACACAACTCCTCACGTAAACCCCATTACCTACAGCCCGTACACCCTGGATGATGTATTACTAGATTATTCGCATGTCGTTAAATCGGTGGTTCGCGACCGTGATCTGGCCAGTTACATTCCATTTCGCGCCTGGCTGCGCTATCCGATTACTGCTGCTCTCACGGTGCGGGGCTGTTCTTACAATTGCACAACCTGCGGAGGCGGATGCGGCATGTTCCGCAAATTCCACAATCGAACTGCTCCGGCGTTCCGAAATCCTGTCGATCTGGCCAATGATATCCGCCGGATCGGTGCTTTCAGTAAAGGTCCGGTGATGGTACTGGGAGATATTCGCCACGCTGGTCCTGAATATGCTGACCGATTCCTGGAAGCCATCCATGGATACAAGAAGCCACTCTATTTTGAATTATTCAATGCCTGGCCGCGTGAATTCACCCGCCGTTTGGCGGAGGCTGTGCCGAATTTTGTCATTGAAATTTCCATGGAATCACACGATGACCATGTTCGAAAAGCTTTTGGTCGTCCATACACAACGGCGGAAATTGAAGCCACCATTGATGACGCCCTGGAATTCGGATGTCAACGACTGGATTTGTTCTTCATGATCGGGATCAAAGAGCAGACCTACCAGAGTGTGATGGATACCGTCGGGTACTGCCGAAGTATCCTGGAACGTTACTCGAAAAATGGAATTCATCACGTAGTGCCATTCATCTCACCCATGGCCCCATTCCTTGATCCCGGCAGCCGCGCTTTTGAAGAACCAGAAAAACATGGCTATCGAATGTTTGCCCGGACGCTGGAAGAACACCGTCAGCTCTTGTTGCAACCGAGTTGGAAATATGTGCTCAACTACGAGACAGATTGGATGACCCGGCACGAGATTGCAGCCGCCAGTTATGAAGCTGGTAGACAACTCAACCTGATCAAGGCGGAGTTCGGAGTCATTACGCAAGAAAAAGCGAATGCCACGGCGAAACGGATTGATCAAGCGGTTCAGTTGATGGGGGAGATCGATCAGCTGATGAAAATCGAAGATGATACAGTACGGAAACAACTAGTTGCGGATTTGAAGCATCGCGTGACTGATTCGAACGAGTCCACCATCTGCGATAAACGCGAGTTGGAGACCCCTATGAAAGGTCTCAAAATCAACGTTCTCGGTGCAGCACGCATGGTAATATCCGGCTGGATTAAAGACGCTGTGCGCTTAATTACAGCTCAATAAAAAAAATTGACAGAAATAAAAAATCCAACTGCCTGGTTGGATTTTTTATTTGACAAGAATAGTCGAATTACTGAAAAATGATGCCTTCCTTGGATTTGTAGCCCTCCGAAAGTTGAGCGCTTAGTTCATCAATATCCGGGTACACTCCATTTTTATCGTCGTACGGACGGAAGATGACCATGATCGCTTTATCAGCCAGTATCTCTGTTTTCATCTTTCCCATCTGATTTTCATACCCAGTATTTGGCAGAGATTGGATCGTATCCATTTTCTCTGGAATTGACCAGGATAGAATGCCAGTGTTGAAGTAAATGACAGCCGTATTATTGGTATATATCATTACAGACCGATCCATCTGGCGGATATTTTCTAACAGCTCAGATTGCTGAAAAGCGCGGGCAGTGAACCCATCACCTTCGGTAATCCAAATCCTAGCCTGGTTGGAGGTGTTGAGAAGCTGCGCCCCGCCCCAGATCATTACTCCTGCCAGAAGAACTCCATTAACCAACCGGCTGCGAGTCAATTGTACAAATTTCGAAAAGTTGACTAGCATAAAAAGCATCAGACTAAACAACCATGGGGATAAGATCCGGGTCGTCCAACGGGTGGATGCATCCATCAGCGAATAGGACAACCACAAAAAGATTGGGTAAATGACCAAATAAACTGCCAGGAACCTGGTTAAAGAAGATGGTTCTTGGTGTTCGGTTTTATTAACCGGATGCCTCGTTGAACGGATCAGGAAGAGTATCACCCCGGCTGCAATCAGAATCAACCCAACCCTGGCCAGGGTTGGGACGCCCAACCTATTCCACTCTGGGACAAACCATGTCTGAATTGTCTCCCATGCCAGCCGATATTGATTCTGCCCAGGTGGATGGAATAGCAGGCTGCGCCCGGTGACATCGCCTACTGCTGCACGTGTCCACAACCACAATCCAAGCGGAATGAAAGCAGCCAGCCCAGCGAGGACCATCGTTTTTATTCGAATTATTATTGTGTTCTGTCGATCTAAAAGGATGAAAATCAAATACGCTCCCAGAACAGCCGCCGCCGCAAATCGGACCAGGATCATCGCAGCAATCAATGCCAATTGAATTCCGGTGCGAATTGTCGAATTTGTTTTCCAGTCATCGCTGAGTAAGAGTAAAAAACCACAAAACAAAGCCAGAAATAGACATTCAGACATGGCAGAAACCAGAGTCGTCATAAACAAACCTGGGATGATAAAGAAAGCCATACCCAACGCCGTAAAGAACCAACTCCGCGTCTGGCGTTGGATCAACCATCCCGTACACAAAACAGCACTGAATACTGACAAAACCACGAGAATTCTGGCAGCTTGCAGGATACTTGTACCTGTCACAAAAGAAATGAACGCCACCAACAGCGGATATAAAGGAGGGTAATGTGTGAGCGGAACGAACACCCCATCCGCGCCCAACCAACCAATCCCAAGACCATCTCGGATGCCTTGGGCGCTTGCTAGATAATAATATGAATCAAAACCAACGATTGGACCCCAACGGGTGATCAATGTATATAAAAGGGCGATCAACCCGGCAGCTATGTAGATCCAATACTTATTCAACCAGCAGATCCATTTCGATCTCATCCCACGAAAAACTCCTTATTCAAACCAGAAAATTGTACCTTCTCCTCCGTTGATAAGAAAGCAGCCTTCCAGCCATTGCGTTTGACCTGGTTGATTTGTTCATCACTACAACCTATCCGATCCTTCGCCAACCGAAATTCATCTACCAGATGGAGGTTTCCCATTAGCGCCGGATCGTCAGTGTTGATGGTCGCACAGATGCCTTTATACAGGAATAAAGGTAAAGGATGATGTTCATAATCTACGATGCTGGTGGTAAGGTAATTACTGGTAGGGCAGCACTCCACGGCAATGTTTTGCTCTTTGATCATCTCCATAACCCATCGATCATCCACCGCATGCACTGCATGCCCCAGCCGATTCGGATGCAGGTACTCAATCGTTTCTTTTACCGATTCCGCTCCGGCAAATTCCCCTGCGTGGGCCGTGACCATCAGTCCTGCAGATCGGATCTGGTCGAAAAGGGCTGCAAAATTCCGGGCTGGCTGCCTGGCTTCATCTCCGGCCAGATCGACCCCCACGATGCCACGCTGTTGATACTTGAGCGCACATTCCATTTCAATCTGACAGGCTTCTGCTCCATACGTACGCGATAAAATCGCAATCAAACGGGAAGGCATTTGTAGGTTCTCACAGGCTTCTTCCCACCCTCGGCAGACTGCCTCAGTCACCTTGAACGGATCCAAGTTGGTGCAATTCAGCCATGAAAAGCGGCGAGAAACGTAATTCCACATATCCCAACCCTTGTGCAGCAGAATTTTCCAAGACCTCGCGCGTGATGCGCTGACAGGCATCTTCATTCACAAAAACTTGTCTGAGCAAATCAAATTTTGGCAGGAGTAACAAAATATCCGAGGTAGGTTGCGTAATCCAGACATGCTCTTGCAGGTCTTGCGTATCCCAGGCAGGCAGATTTAAACCATGCTTGCGGCTCAACTCGATCACGGTCTGCAACCGGACTGCCCCCTCCAAGTGCAGATGTAAATCGACCAGGGGAATATTGGCCATATTAATCATATCCCGGCGGGTATCCGGTAATTTTGCGAATATCTTCATACAGCGGTTTCAGGCGGCGTACATTTTTGAATAGACTTTCTTGTACAGTGCATCATAAATCTGGTGTGCCTTGGGATCAGGCTCGAACACCTTCCCGATCCGGGTCATTGATTTCACTGCACTGGCAAAATCTGGATACAACTTCAGACCAACCGCTGCATCTATCGCTGCGCCTAAACCGGAAGCTTCATATACATGTGGTTTGGCTGCTACCAAGCCGAACATATCCGCTGTGAGCTGCATGGCCACGTCACTCTGACTGCCACCGCCTGCCACCCGGATCTCTGTAATCTTGATCCTGCTTCTCTTTTCAGTTCTCTCAGCTCCATCCCGCAGCGCATACGCCAGACCTTCTTGAATTGCGCGGTAGAGATGGGCACGCTGATGGACATCGCCAAAACCGATGACTGCACCTTTGGCTTCTGGTCCAGGAATTTTTAACCCGGGTGACCAGTATGGCTGCAAGACCAGACCCAGAGACCCAGCGGGAATTTTTCGGACCGACTCTTCAAATACAGCTTCCGCTGCCATGCCACGTTCAGTGGCGATCCGTTCTTCTAAGGCACCGAATTCTTGTTTAAACCAACTTACCATCCAGTAGCCGCGATAAACCTGTACTTCCATATTATAGGCATTGGGTACTGCAGAAGGATAGGGTGGAATGAGAGGGATAACTTCTGCATACTTAGTATGGGTGGTGTTAATAGTGGCAGAAGTACCGTAGCTGATGCAAGCAATATTAGGCTCCAAACAACCCGCTCCAATGACCTCGCAGGCTTTATCCGCCGCGGCGGCGATCAATGGCAAACCAGCCGGTATTCCGCTTTCTGCCGCGGCCGCTGCCGAAATCTTCCCAATTTCATCCGTGGGAGGGACTAATTCGGGCAAAATCTCGCGCCGCATGGGAACCGCCTGCCACTTCCAATCCAGTGGTCCAGCCCATTTCTGTTTTGTGTAATCAAATGGTATATACGCAACCTGGCAGCCGACTGAATCTGCCAGCCTTCCCGTCAGCCGGTACGTAAGATAACCGGATAATTGCAGGTACTTGTCGGTTTTCTCCCAAATCTCAGGTTGCTGAGTACGAATCCAGTTACATTCAGCTTCAGCCTGTAAATACGCTGCAGTCTCAGTCATACCAGCCAACGCGAATAACACTCCCCAGAATCCGCTCACCGGTTTCAACCCGTAAGTCCGACGATTATCCATCCAGGTGATTGCCGGACGCAAAGGTTTCCCATCTTTATCCAGGTTGATCACGGTCGAGCGCTGGGTGGTAAGCGCAACTCCCACCAGCGATTCTTTATCCACTCCATCCATCTGCCAGAGCTGCTGGCATGCCTGACAAACAGTCTGCCAGAATAACTCCGGCTCTAACTCAGACCAACCGGGTTGACTGGCTTGATATTCAGGTATGGGCACCCGGCTTTTTGCTACCAAATTTCCCATTAAATCAAATATGATCGCCCGGACACTCTGGGTTCCATTATCAATTGCAAGGATGGTTGGATTACTGCTCATACATCACCTGTATTTCTAATCAACAAATTGGATTCATTGGAATTCTGATGTTTCTAAGTATAACGAATACTACAACCCAACACAGATCAAAACCCTTGTAACCCATAATAGCAATCATGCCAGAGCGCTTGATATCGCGCTTGCTCAGCTTCCCAGAGCGCATCATCCCAGCCTAATTCAGGTTGAGCGATGGAGCGAATCCTGCCCATCCAGTTTTCAGCTCCTCCAGGTAATGTTAATCCCAGTCTGGTCCTGCGTAATAGCAAATCATCCAGGTGCTCCACACCTTCAGCCCGTGCTCCCCAGCGGAGTTCTGACCAAAGTGCAGGCAGGTCGTCAATGGGGAAACACTCGGAAGCACCTCCGGCTTGTAGGACTTCTTTAGCCAAATTGCCGTATCTGCCTACCAATCGGTTTCTGAACTGTGGATCCAATTCCAGCCTAATCCTGTTTGTACCTTGAAAGACAGGAGAAAGCGGATTCACGAATGTCTTATTAGGGATATATTTCAACGCTAATAGCAGCGTTTCGTATGCCATCTTTCGAAATGTGGTCAACTTCCCGCCGGTGATCGTAAGCAAACCATTCTCATCCCAGAGAGAATGTGCCCGAGATTCTTTGGATGGATTCCCCGTCCCGGAACTGACAATCGGACGCAAACCCGCAAATGTGCTAATAATGTCCCGTTCGGTAATCTCAGATTTCGGGAAGAGATACCCGGTCGCTTCCAGCATATATGCCACTTCTTGCGAGGTTGCAACCGGCTCAGGGTGCAATGCTTCTTCTTCGCTCGGATGATCCAAATCGGTGGTGCCGATTACGGTCACGCCCTCCCACGGGAAGACAAACATCGCCCGTTTGTCGCGCGGATGGAATAAAGTGATTGCCTGCTGTAATGGCAGCTTCTGAAAAGGAAAAACCAGGTGACTTCCGCGCTGTTTGCGAATACGTTTGGTTCCACCAACTTCTTCACGCAGCTGGTCACTCCAAGGACCAGTTGCCTGGACTACAACCTGGGCAGAGACCTCGGCTGTTTTCCCCAAACCCATTCGGGTTTGATCCTCAATGGCAGCACCCCGTACCCGCCCAGCCTGATCTTTCAATAAATGGGTGACCCGGGTGTAATTCAGCGCCTTCCCACCTGCCTGAATTCCTTCCTGAATTGTCCTCAATACCATCCGGGCATCATCCATCACCGCATCATAATAATAGAATCCATCCGAGACTGCCGGGTGCGTCAACACCGGGCAAATGGACCGGATTTGGTTACCAGAGTAGTGTCCATGCTGCCACTTGGGAGCCAACAGATCATAAATGGTTACTCCCAACTGGTAAACTCTTCGGCTAGAGCTGCGATCACTCATCACAGGCAAGATAAATTCAAGCGGCTCAACCAGATGTTCCCCTTGTCTGATTAATCGTTCTCGTTCACGGACCGATTCGCGCGTGACAGAAAACTGCCGGTTTCTCAGGTAGCGAAATCCGCCGTGGATCAGCTTGGATGACCGGCTACTGGTACCGAACGCGAAATCATTTGCTTCCACCAGTAGGACACGCAGACCCGCCCGGGCTGCCTGGTTAAAGACACCGGCTCCAGTGATGCCCCCTCCGATGACGATCATATCCCAGGGGAGGCTCAGGTCATTCCAGGCTCGCTCCCGCCAGCCTTCATTGAACATTTTGGTTTACTTCCTGATCTGAATTTTCAAGAACAGACCCAACCAGTTTTCCCGGGTTCATCATCTGCGCCGGATCGATGGATGCGCAAAGATCGGTAATGACCCTCAATCCGAGTTCCCCTTTTTCTGCTTGCAGGTATGGTTGATGATCCAGTCCCACGCCATGCTGATGGCTGATGGTACCGCCCATTTCAACGATCTTCCGGCTGGCAGCCGATTTCATCTTATGCCAGTGATCCAAAGTTTGGTGTGGGTCAGGGGATCTGCGCCACAGGTAAGTGATGTAGGTGCTTGCTCCCACATCATATAAATGAGAAAGGTGGGCAAACACCAGCACTTTTTGGTGATCATTCACCAACGCCCCTGCAATCGATGATTTAATCGCATTCACTGCCGGTAAAACCTTACTCCACGGCAGACAGGTTTCGAGTGTATCCAGGGCAAACCCCTGATCCCAGAGGGTATTGCGCAGGTATGGAGTCAAGAAACGGGTCTTTCGCCACATATTCCCGATCATGTAATTAACCCCAAAACCACCATACTTTTTACAAAAAGATTGCACCTGCCAATATGCTTTCTGGCAGTCATCCTCTGGCTCCAGTTAAGCCATAGATCAAGAGACAACGCTCATCACCAATCCCCAAAAGACGCAGGCCACGGATTGCCAGTTGAGTGAGGTTCTCCTTCCCAGCCAGCTTTAATGTAGTGATGGTTTCACTGGCGTCCGCCAGGCGTAACATCGACACCCCCACCCCAGCCTGCACAATTTCACGGGCTGCTGCAGCACCCGCCTCCCAGTGAGGGAAGAAGACTGCCTGAAATTTCTCTTCCTGCGGAAGGGGTCTGACCCGAACCGTAGCCTCTGATATGATGCCCAACCGACCTTCACTACCTAACACACTTTGGCGCAGGTCTGGACCGGCAGCAGATGCGGGAAAAGCGGGAAATTCCATCCACCCGGAAGGCGTCAACATCCTGCCTCCCAGAAACATCTCATCCACCCGCCCATATTTATAGCACTGCTGTCCAACCGAGCGGGTAGCCACCCAACCGCCCAAAGTGGAATATTCAAAACTCTGTGGGAAATGCCCCAGGGTCAAACCTTTTACAAGTAGCTGATCTTCCAGGGCTGGTCCGGCAATACCTGCTTGAAAAGTTGCCATCCGGCTGGTCTGGTCCAGGCTGACCAATCTGGTTCATCTTCGCCATATCCACGCTGACAACCGGACGGTCGCCAGCAAGCGGATTGATATGTCCTACTACACTCGTCCCGCCGCCATAGGGGATCAGGACTGCGTTCTGTTTTTTGCCTTCTGTAGAAGATCGCCTCCAGGTCGTTATCTGATTCTGGATAGACTACTGCGTCTGGATATGCCGGGATTCCCCCGGAATGGATCGCTACCCAATCTGGTAGGCTCTGGCCGCTAGCGTGACTTAACCGCTCCAGCGGATCGGTGAGGAATTTTTCAATTGGCGGCAATCTGGAAGGTGGAACCCTTGTCAACGCATCATCCAGTGAAATATCACTCACCGGTTCAGGTTTTCCAACAATCGATTCCAGATAATCTCTGGCAGAATCTGCCAACGGATAAGAAGTCTCCGGGTTTCCCCAGCCGCACCAACGTTTCATATCGCCTCCCCTTGTCAGACACAATAATTGGATTTGAGAATATTTTATATGGATAGCTTACTGGTTTTCTGGCAGAGTATCCTGGGCGATTCTGCGCATCATCGCTTCTGCTGCTTCCGGTTCTTCTGCTCGAGCTGCTTTGCCAATCATGCGATAGGCAGTGCGGCATTTTTGTCCAATATCAACGGTTTCAAATACCTTCTGAATCACCTGTTCGGAAAAACCTTGTAAGTCTCTTAACAGCAGCGCATAGATCGGATTGCCAGATAACACCGCCAGACCGTAATGCATGCGCCAATCTGCCAGCGCATTTCCAGCCGGATCTTCCGGTATCTCAGCCAGCGATTGCACCAGCAAATGCACCGCGAACGGATCCTTTTCAATTGCCAGTCGGGTATACGTGGGGGCGATTAGAGCCCGAAGTTCCAGATATCCGCGGGTCAGGTTGTCTTGACCTGTCGCCTGGACTGCCTGGTTGAGCATGGTCAGGCTTCCCTCAGTGAACAGATCGCGCACCCGGGTGGATTTACCGTGGTGAATTTCCAGCCAGCCATCCCGCTCCATACGCTGCAACACCTCGCGCAGGGTCGGCCGGGTGATACCCAATCGCAGGGTCAGTTGTCGCTCAGCGGGCAAATTGGTATTTGGCGGGAACTCGCCAGCGAGAATCCACGCAATCAATTGCTGTTCAGCCTGCTCGGCTGGTTTCCTGGAATTTTCGGGAATATTCTGGATCATCGTTTACTCCATACTGTGGTCTGACCAGAATAATTATATACAGAGATAGAATACCATGCAAATGATACTGGTCTGACCTCACCCCGCGCTTCTTCCCGGGGTAATCTCCAGATTGTCGATCATCAACACCTGCTCACCCGGAATAGCCAGGTAACCTAAATCCGCTTCCCCGTTTTCCTTCACACCGGCGTAGTTATTATCCACCCAGGCCATAAAAGCCAAAGGGAACTCCATGCGAATATGCACTTCCAGCACTTCTTCGCCATCGATCCGGAAGTGAATCACCTCCCGGTTCCAATGAATTTCAAAATCATGCCAGATCGAAAAATCCCAACGATCGAGGGTTTGCTCCTTGCCAGGCATCCGGACTTTTCCCAGTTTGCTTCCTACCAGAGGGATGCGCAATAAGGTGTCGTTCCAGGCCATCGCCTGCTCACCGCCGCTTCCGCCGCGCATTACAGATGCCTTCCATCCGCTGGCCGGTCCGCGAGTGGGTGAGATGGTGGTCTCGGGCGAAGCGTAGTAGAACCAGATCCAATTCGGGAAGACTTCCACATGGTCATTCCAGATAGGAGCCATATTGTTCCAAAAACCAAAGCCTGCCGTACCAAGCAGCATACCAGCCGGCAGATTCACCCGCGCGCGCAGCTTTAATACCAGCGGTGGAGTCCAGGGATATTCAGCTCGAGTTCGGGTAATGAAATCGTCCAGTTGGGCACTGCACAGCGCACCGGCTGGCACATTCCGCATGATCAGTCTTAAGCCATAGTTCTCTTCAATCCAGGCTGATCCGACCGTCAGCCGGTTCCAATGGGGATGACGCTGTAAACCGTTAAAACGTTCTGCGATTTTGATCATTCCATCCTCCCGAATAGGTACCACCTGATATTAATTATAGGAGAGAAATCCGTCTGAACCAAAGAGTCAAAGGCTATATACAAATAAGCCCACTGCAGGGTGCACGCAGCGGGCTTGGAATTCATACGATAAGGTAATTAACTATCTATCCTTTTGGTAAAGCGACCTGAGGCGGCTCGATTTGTACGGTGATGCCTGGAAATTGGGTTTTCAGATAATCTAGCAGACCATAGATGAAGAGAATCAAACCAGAGAGTTCAAAAAATTCTTCAAAGGTAGTTCCGAGTACATACACCACAGAATCCATGCCAAAGTTCTTTTTGAGGAACCCGCCTACCATCTCCATCCCAATGGCTCCGAGCAGAAAGAAAAGGGCGGCAGCGATGATCGTAAACCTGGTCTTTTTCGGTAATGCCCAGATAAACCGGATGTAGAAGAAGCCGAGTACTGCGACCAGGATTAACGCGGGCACAACCCATCCAAAAGCGAAGAAATCACTGACCTTGTTCAACTTGAGTAAATCATTGGCGGGTTTAACCAGTTTTTCATGAAAACCCGCAAACTCATCCAGTGAAAGAAAAAGGAAGATGTAAGCCAGAACAGTCCAATACTTGTGGTCTTTCAATCCATTTGCCTTGACTTGTAACCCGATAAAATAGCAGAACGGACGCTGCGATTAAGAACAATAAAACCGAATAAAAGGTGGGTATATTTCTTTCAAAATCCACAAAGACCAATTTGCTCAGTTTGGTGAGATTAATGGCAAAGACTTGTGGAATGAACCAGACGAGAAAACTTACCAGGCCAAGGAATCTAGCAATGCCAAGCAATACTATTCGCAGTATTTTTTTGGATTTAATGAAATTGAATGCTTTTCAATTCGTACCCCGATCTTTAGGTGGGCGGATGTCTGACTAGTCATCCCTATTTTACCTTACACTTCATCTGATGGAAAATATGATCCCCTGTGAACAAGTGGAAAAACCAGAATTGCGTTCAACTTATGGTATAATCCTTTCGCCTTGTGGTTTACCACAAGAGTACCTTATTTCACACGGATTCTGACCTGACTGTGCGTGCCTGCCATCTGGTGGGTGACAGCCGGGAGTGATGAATCCGGAGGCTCAACGCGAAGGAGAAGCCATGTCTACTGTCATTTCTATGAAAGCCCTGCTGGAAAGCGGCGTCCATTTCGGACATCGCACCAACAAATGGGACCCCCATATGCGCCCGTTCATTTTTACCGAGCGCAATGGTATCCACATCATTGATCTGCAACAAACTGTCAAATGCCTGACCACCGCCTATAATTTGGTGCGCGATACTGCTGCCAATGGTGGGAACATTCTGTTCGTCGGCACCAAACGCCAGGCGCAAGAAACCGTCAAAGAAGAAGCTGAACGTAGTGGTATGCCCTACGTGACCGAACGCTGGCTGGGCGGTATGCTCACCAACTGGTCCACCATGTACCAACGTATTTCAGAACTGGAACGATTGAGCAAAATGCGCGATACCGGCGATTATGGCCGCCTGACCAAAAAAGAAATCCTTCTGATCAACCGCGAGATCGTCCGTCTCGAAACCCACCTGAGCGGTCTTCGCAATATGAAGCGCGTACCTGATCTGCTCTTCGTCGTTGATGTGACTCGCGAAGATACCGCCATTCACGAAGCCAACCTGTGCGGCATCCCGGTGATCGCTATGGTGGATACCAACTGCGATCCACGCGGTGTGGATTATGTGATCCCATCCAACGATGACGCCATTCGCGCCATCAAACTGATGGTAAGCAAAATCGCAGATGCTGCGATCGAAGGCCAGGCCATCCGTAAGGATGACGGCGAAATGCCCGCAGAAGAAGAAAACAAACCAGTAGTTGTTGCTTCCCGCCGCCCGCTCGATAGCGATGTGGAAATGGAAGATAAAGATTTACTGGGTGCAGCCACCCTCGCCAAGATGGGCGCCGCTCCTGAAACTGCCGAACCAACCACATCAGAATAAGAGAGTAGGAAATTGCTATGGAAATTACAACTGAGATGATTAAACAACTTCGTGAAGCCACCCACGCTGGCGTTCTGGATTGCCGAAAAGCCCTCCAGGAAGCCAATGGTGACTATCAGAAGGCGGTAGATTACCTCCGTGAAAAAGGTTTGGCCACTTCTGCCAAACGCGCTGATCGTACCGCATCCGATGGTGTGGTTGAACTGTACTCCCACGGCAATGGCCGGGTAGGCGTTATGCTGGAACTCAACAGCGAAACCGATTTCGTCGGCCGCTCTGAAGGTTTCCGCAAGCTGGCTCACGAGCTGGCTCTGCAGATCGCAGCCGCTGCCCCCAAGTATGTCAAAGAGACTGATATTCCCGAAGAAGTTCTGGAACACGAACGCCAGATCGCTTCCGCCAAGGTACGCGAAGAAGGTAAACCCGAGAATATCATTCCCAAGATCGTGGAAGGTTACCTGGAAAAATTCAAGAACGAAACCGTCTTGCTGCGCCAGGCGTACATTCGTGATGATTCCATGACCGTTCAGCAACTGGTCAACGATACCGTAGTCAGCTGCGGTGAAAACATTGTCATCCGTCGCTTTGCCCGATGGGAATTAGGCGAAAGCCAGGACTAACTTTTTGAAAAGCCAACCGAAAGGTTGGCTTTTTTATACCAATTACAGCGATAAACGATTGAATAAGATAGGTATAATGGAAGCAGGAGGTGACCAGATGGAGAGTTTGAAATACCACCGGATATTACTCAAACTAAGCGGGGAAGCCTTATCAGGGATGAACGGCTCGGGGATCGACCCGGACCGGGCGAGAGATATCGCAAATCGCGTGAAAGAGGTTAGAGAATTAGGCGTGGATGTTGCCATTGTGATTGGCGCAGGTAACCTGTGGCGGGGAAAAGTCGGGTTAGACAGCGGAATGGATCGCGCCACTGCTGATTACATGGGGATGCTGGCAACAGTGATGAATGCCCTGGCTCTGATGGATGGGCTGGAGAGCATGGGTGTGATGACCCGTGTTCAATCAGCGATTGAAATGCGCTCGGTAGCAGAACCATACATCCGCCGGAGAGCAATCCGTCACCTTGAAAAAGGGCGGGTAGTGATCTTTGGCGGCGGAACCGGTAATCCGTATTTTTCTACCGATACAGCTGCTGCGCTCAGAGCGATGGAGATTGACGCGGATGTGGTCATCAAAGCCACCAAAGTAGATGGCGTGTACGATAAAGACCCGGTCAAGAATCCAGATGCCATCAAGTTCGACCACTGACTTATATCCAGACACTAAATTTACGTCTGGAAGTGATGGATAGCACAGCCATCTCGCTGTGCATGGAGAACAAATTACCCATTCTGGTTCTAAACTTATGGGATCAACTCGCATTAAAACAGGCGCTTTTAGGCCAACCGGCAGGTACACTCGTCACAGCATGATCATCGCATAAACAATTGACCTGCCAGGCCAGATAGATGATTTGGCATCGGTACTCCGGATGGAGTAGTGCTGGCAGGTTTTTCCTTTATAATTAGGTCATCACAGCAACTGGTACTTTATGGAAGAATCGGGAGGTTGATATGGTTAAAGAGACTATCCACGAAGCAGAAGGACGTATGAAAGGGGCAATCGATTCCTAAGCGAAACCTTGTCCGGAATTCGTACCGGACGGGCTTCACCAGCTCTGGTAGAACGTCTTCCTGTCGAATACTACGGAGCTCCAACCCCATTGATGCAATTAGCCAGCATTAGTGTGCCTGAACCCAGACAATTGATGATCAAACCTTTCGATGCTTCGACCATCAAGAACATCGAACGCGCGATCATGCAGTCTGAATTGGGCCTGACCCCCAACAATGATGGCAAAGTAATCCGCCTGAATCTACCTGTCCTCACAGAAGAACGCCGCCGTGATCTGGTTAAAGTGGTTCACACTCACCTGGAAGAAAGTCGGGTGGCAGTTCGCAACGTACGGCGCGACTTAATCAAGGACCTGCGTGAATTTGAAAAAGAAAAAATGATTTCAGAAGATGATCTGAAATACGCAGAAGAAGAATTGCAGAAACTAACCGATAAATTTATTGTTCAAATTGAAGCTGTTGGCGTAAAAAAAGAAAAAGAAATCATGGAGGTATAACCTCTTTCCTATGGGTGCATCACAAGACAACTCAGATCTTGAACGGGTGCCCGCCCATGTTGCCATCATCATGGATGGAAATGGCCGCTGGGCAAAGAAACGTGGACTGCCACGCCTGTCCGGCCATCAGGCTGGGACTGAAAACCTGCGCCGGGTAATCCGTGCCAGTGTTGAATTTGGCGTCAAATACCTGACCTTCTACGCATTTTCAACCGAAAACTGGGGCAGACCCAAAGAAGAAGTAGAAGGTCTGTTAAAGATCCTGGAAACCGTCATTGAAAAAGAGCTGACAGAATTGCACCAGGAAGGTGTCCGGTTGATGCATATCGGCCGCCTGGATCGCCTGCCTACCGGATTACGCGAAAAAGTAGAAGCAGCCATTGAGACCACAAAAGAGAATACCCGCCTGACCGTGGTGTTGGCGTTTAACTATGGCGGACGCGATGAACTGGTCTATGCATTTGAACAGATGCTTAAATCTGGCGTAAAGCCGGAAGAAGTATCTGAAAGTTTAATCAGCCAGAACCTTTTTACTGCCAATATTCCAGATCCTGATCTGGTCATTCGCACCTCGGGTGAAATGCGATTAAGCAATTTCTTGATCTGGCAGGCAGCATACTCTGAGCTGTATATCACTCCGGTTTTCTGGCCAGATTTTGATCGCGACGAATTAAAGAAAGCGCTGGATTCTTTTTGTAAACGCAGTCGTCGATTTGGGGGTTTATCTACCGATGATGCAGAACAATATCATGCCACTTAAGGCTTGCCCATGCTGACCCAGAGAATTCTGGTCGTACTGGTTCTGCTTCCGATTGGCATCACCCTGATTCTACTGGGTGGTTTGCCCTATGATCTTTTCATGACCCTGGTACTCGCTCTTTCCGGCTGGGAATATGCCCGCATGTTCCGCAAATCTGGCTGGCAGCCTGGCATGGTGCTGGTGATAGGCGGGGTATCTCTTCTCGCAATAACGCGTTCCTTTTTTCAATTTGTGCATTCCGATTGGATTATCTGTTTGCTGGTGATGGTTGCTATGGCATACCATCTGATTAAATTTGAAAAAGGTCGTGCCCAGGCAGCAGTCGATTTCTGCATCACATTGGGTGGAATTCTATACCTGGGGTGGCTCGGATCCTATCTCATTTCCCTGCGATCGCTGACGAATGGCATGTGGTGGATCTTACTGGTACTGCCCACAGTGTGGTCTGCTGATGTTGGCGCCTACTTCATCGGTTCACGATTTGGCAAACATTTACTCGCTCCCCGGCTGAGCCCCAAAAAGACCTGGGAAGGCTATTTTGGCGGTGTCGTTTCTGGCATCCTGGGTGGTATGCTTTTAGCATATCTCATCAACCAACAAATGCCCGGGGTTTCAATTTTGCAGGGTGCCTTCTTGGGATTGCTGATGGGTGTTTTAACTCCCCTGGGAGATTTGGGCGAAAGTATGCTCAAACGAATGGCAGGGGTCAAAGATTCAAGTCAACTTTTGCCCGGTCATGGCGGAGTTTTTGACCGGATAGATTCTTGGATCTGGGCGGTTGTGATCGGATATTATCTCATCCAGGGTTTTTGGTTAGGATGAGCTTCTTCTACCTTTAATAAATATTTATACACAATCTCATGATCTGTGATCGAATCCGATTTGCAAGATGCGAAAACATCGGACCATTTGATGGATAGAAAGGCAGGATTGAGAATGAATCTGGAACCCACCCGAAACCTGGCAATGGAATTAGTGCGTACCACCGAAGCAGCTGCTCTGGCAGCTGCACGTTTCATGGGACGTGGAGAAAAAGAGCTCGCTGATGGCGCAGCTGTGGATGCCATGCGCATGATTCTGAATACTGTCGAGATGGACGGTGTGATCGTCATCGGTGAAGGGGAAAAAGATAATGCTCCCATGTTGTATAACGGCGAAAAACTGGGAGTAGGGGATACACCCCAGGTGGATATCGCGGTTGACCCCATTGATGGTACCCGGCCACTTGCCAATGGTGCCCTCAATTCAATCGCTACGGTTGCCCTCTCACCGCGCGGAACCATGTTTGACCCAGGTCCATTTATGTACATGGACAAGATCGCCGTTGGCCCGCAAGCCAAGGATATGATTGACATCGAAGCGCCGGTGAAACATAACCTGAAACGTATTGCGCGAGCGCTTGAAATCAGCATTGAAGACCTCACCGTGGTCATTTTGGACCGTCCACGCCATTCACATCTCATTCAGCAGGTCAGGGAATGCGGCGCCAGAATCCGTTTGTTGCCGGATGGCGATGTAGCCGGAGCGTTGATGACCGCCTGGCCGGATTCAGGGATCGATGTGCTGATGGGAATCGGCGGTACACCGGAAGGTGTGTTGGCTGCCTGCGCATTGATCTGTATGGATGGATCGATCCAGGGCAAGCTGTACCCGCGCACCGATGAAGAAGCCGCTAAAGGCCGCGAATTAGGGTATGACCTGAAAAAAGTGTACGAAATCAACGACCTGGTTTCTTCAAATGATGTATTTTTTGCCGCAACCGGTATCACCAATGGCGACTTGCTGCGCGGTGTGGATTACTTTTCGAAAGGTGCAAAAACCCACAGCCTGGTGATGCGCGGCTTAACCGGAACTGTGCGTGAGATCATCGCCTATCATCGGCTGGAACAGCTTGGCAAGATCAGCCGGGTGAAATATTAGAGATAAACCGCGTAGGAGTGGGTCTTCTATCCTCACGCATTCGCATTCATCCTGAGTACCCGGAAAGGGTACGAAGGATCTCTACCTATGTCTTCAGTCACGAAATATGGTAACAGTTTACTCTGCGAGAGATCCTTCGCTTGCACCAAAGTAGGTGCTGCGCTCAGGATGAGTTGTTATGAATAATTAGAGCGGTTCCTGCCTCCGTTCTATGGGGTTGCGAAACCCCAAAAACCTAGGGTAGGCCCACCTACTTTGGATTTCACCATTCCCGCATATAATTACTCTATGTCAAAAATTCAACGCCGTTACGTGTGTCAGGAATGCGGCCGGGTCGTTGCGCAGATGATGGGCAGATGCCCGCAATGTCAGGCCTGGAATAGCATGGTGGAAGAGCTGATCGAGCCGGATGAACCGGTTTTTCACTCATCCAGTTCATCTCGTACCGATTCCTCGCATCCCAAACGCTTATCAGAGATCAGCACCGATGATGAGCAGCGCATCAACCTGCCTATCGGCGAGTTTTCGCGGGTATTAGGCGGTGGAATCGTCCCTGGTTCGATTGTGCTGGTTGGTGGTGACCCCGGAATCGGGAAATCAACCCTCCTCCTGCAGATGGCCTGCGTGATGGCTGCCTCTCAAAAAGTATTGTATGTATCTGGCGAAGAATCAGAAAAACAGATCCATATGCGGGCGGTACGATTACTTAAAGAAAAAGGTACAGCCATTAAACTGCCACCCGACCTCTTCCTTGTGACTGAAACCAACCTGCAAACGATCTTCCAGCATGTTGATTCGCTCAAGCCAGGCATTCTAATCGTTGATTCGATTCAGACCGTCTTTCTCTCAGATATGCGTTCTTCATCCGGATCAGTCTCACAGTTACGTGAATGTGCTGCCCGGCTGAGAGAACTGGCGAAAACCAGCGGGGTTGCGGTCTTTGTAATCGGTCATGTGACCAAAGAAGGCATGATCGCTGGTCCGAGAGTATTGGAGCATATCGTAGATACCGTCCTCTACCTGGAAGGAGACCGCTTCCAGAGTTACCGCCTGCTGCGTTCAGTCAAGAATCGCTTTGGAGCGACTTCTGAAGTTGGGGTGTTTGAAATGGTAGAACGCGGAATGGTAGAAGTCTTAAATCCATCTGAGGCGTTTCTGGTCGAACGGATGATCAACACGCCTGGTTCAGCTATCGCAGTCACCATGGAAGGCACCCGTCCGATCCTGGTGGAAGTACAAGCGCTTACCAACCACACCAACTTTGGCAATCCACGCAGAACACCCAATGGCTTGGATTTCAACCGGCTCTTAATCATCATCGCAGTGCTTACCCGCAGAGCTGGCATGAACCTGACCGAGCAGGATGTGATTGCCAATGTAATTGGCGGCTTGCAAGTGGATGAACCCGCGGCTGATTTGGCATTGGCAGCCGCAATCGCCTCCTCATTTAGAGATGCCCCGGTACGAGCAGACACAGTCCTCATCGGAGAGATCGGTCTTTCCGGCGAACTCCGCCAGGCCAGTCAAATGAGCACCCGTCTGAGAGAAGCAGAAAAACTCGGTTTCAAGAAAGCAATCGTCCCGCATCGGATGAAGCCCGGTGAACCGTACCCCGCGGGGTTGGAAGTCATCGAAGTTAGATCCATCCGAGAAGCACTGCAGCATGCTCTGCTGCCAGAATGGTCTGCCAGCGAAAAACCAATGAAAAAAGGAACCAGGGAAACGGAATAAGTCCATGAATCCATTTCAACAACTATTACATCAAAAGCAAATCCTTAGTGTCCGGCGGAATCATTCCCTGGAGCATGCCACGCTAAATATCCTCGCCCGGCGCTTTCCGACAATTTCACTTGCTGGCTACTCTGACCCAGGTGGATTCACGGTTTATGGCGAAATCCCCCAAAATGAATTAGAAGAAGCTGCCCAAGAAGCACTGCGCAGAATGAATGACGGAGAATCCAATCTGGCCATTCACCCGCATTGTGGCACTAATTATGTAACAATAGGGATTGCAGCCGGTTTTGCATCCTGGTTGGGTATGCTGGGAATGAAGAATAACTGGAAAGATCGGTTAGATCGGCTATCGCTAGTGGTTACTTTGTCCACTCTAGCCGCCATTCTCGCCCAGCCGCTTGGCCCTAAAGTGCAACGCAACATCACTACTTCACCCTCTTTGGGTACACTACAAATTGTCAAGATCGAGAAGATTTTACGAGTGGCAGGCAGCATACATCGAATCCATACCAAGACTGATTAGGAGAGACTCATGGATAGCTTTAATCCGAATATGTTCGATCAGAGTTCCCTGGTGCAAGAAGCACCCAAACCAGTGGAGTATGCTGGCATCTTCCGTCGCTTTATCGCCTCAGTCATCGACGGGATTATTGTGAATGTGATAGGGAGCGGAGTAGGTTTTGTTGCTGCCATGTTGGCTAACGCGACAGGTGTGTTCAACGCTGCTGATATGCCCGCGATCGACCCGGCTAATCCCACCATCCCCGCTGAAATGACCACAGCCGTGATGGATTACCTGCTCATCCTTACCTTGGTCGCCTTCCTTTTAGTCTGGCTTTATTATGCTGGTATGGAGAGCTCCGGTATGCAAGCAACCCTGGGTAAGAGGGTGATGGGATTAAAAGTGACCGATGTGGACGGTGATGCGATCGGATTCGGTACCGCCACCGGCAGATTCCTGGGTAAAGCTATTTCCGGGTTACTGCTGGGCATCGGGTATATCATGGCGGCATTCACACCCAAAAAACAAGCATTGCACGATATTATTGCCGGAACCGTGATCGTAATGCGAGATTAAGTTACCAAAAGATATGACTGAACCTAACCAACGGATTTTTATTTTGCATGGCGATGATCAAGTCGCCATGCGTGCTTTCATCCAAGATCAAAAACGGTCATTGGGAGATCCGGATATGGCTGAGATGAGCATATCCACGCTGGATGGCAGAACAGCCACTGAGACCGATATCCGTAACGCGGCATTTGCAGCCTCATTCTTCAGCACCGAACGTCTGGTAATCATCACTGATCCGCTTGCGAAATACGAGAGCAAACGATCCATGGGCAGTGATGAAGAACCATCAGCCAAAACCGGAAAACAAAAAAATACCAAGGCGCAATTTATAAAACTATTATCAGAAGTACCTGATACAACCCGACTGATTCTGGTGGTGGATGATCAGCAAAAGTGGCGTTCAGGCAGCAACCAGTGGGAGGTTCTCAGTGACAAACACTTCCTCAGTAAATGGGCTGCCGAAAACACGGATACAGTCAAGCTGATCGGGTATCCACTACCCAACCGGCAAGAGATGCCTGGCTGGATTCAGAAAAAAACCCGGGAACTGGGTGGAAAAATATCTCCAGAAGCAGCTTCTGAACTAGCCGGTTTCGTCGGATCAGACACAGGTCTGGCTACCATGGAGTTGGATAAGCTGATCACCTATTGCAATGGGCGCGTTATCCAGGTGGAAGATGTGATGGAAATCAGCACCTCGGTCATGTCTGCCACCATCTGGAACTTGACGGAGGCTATCGGCGAAAAGGATGCCCGAAAGGCTGTGGCGATTTTGCACCAGCTGATGGAAACCATGGATGTGCGTCAAGAGATCTTCCCGATGGTTATCTGGCAATTCCGGCAGTTCTTGTTGGGGCGGGAAGTACTGGATGAAGGCGGCAGCCAGGCTGACCTGGTGCGCGAGCTGCATATCGCAGATTTTCAGGCACGGAAAGTTATTTGAGCAGGTTAAACGCTTTCAATTACCAGCTTTGCGCTGGGCGTATCGCCAGTTGATGAAAATTGAAGATGAAAGTAAACGTGGCACCCAAGATATCAGCGTCTTGTTGGATACGCTCATCGTCCAGATGTGCAGCCAAAATAAAAGTTGATGGTCGAAATATCACCGATTGGAGATTGTGGGCCTCTGGGAGCAGGAACCGCTTCGCGGTTCCTGCTCCCAGAGTAATAAAATCCCCTTCCCAGGCTGGGAAGGGGATAAAGGGGATGGGCTTTGTTACCTTTTCCTACATGATTTCTATCAAGATCCTTCGTCAGCATCCCCGATGGGTCTGCATTCCTCAGGATGTGTGACGATGAATTAAACAACCATGCAGCCCGTCAAAAGACCTGAGGCTGCATGTTATAATGATGGTGCCGAAGGTGGGAATCGAACCCACATACCCGAGGGTACACGATTTTGAGTCGTGCGCGTCTGCCTATTCCGCCACTTCGGCTGAAATGTACCCCGAAGTATATCTAATTCAGGCTTGTCGGTCAAGCCCCCATTAAGAGGATCCGAAATGAAGTTAGGAATTATTGGTCTGCCCCAATCCGGAAAAACCACCTTGTTCAATGCACTCACCCGCGGATCGGTACCCACTTCCAACAGCGGAAAAATGGAGATCCACACTGCCGTAGTCGATGTTCCTGATCCACGGGTCGATCGATTATCTGAGATGTTCCATCCCAAGAAGACCATTTACACCAAAGTAACCTATGTGGATATCGCCGGCCTGGATGGATCATCCGGACGTGGTGGAATCAACGGTGCTCTGCTCAATCAGCTCACCCAAATGGATGGCTTCATCCATGTGGTACGCTGCTTCGAATCCGAAGAAGTGCCGCATCCCTCTGGTTCGGTGAACCCTGCACGTGATTTGGCCGCCATGGATAGCGAACTGATCTTGAATGACCTGATCGCAGTCGAACGTAAACTGGAACGATTGGTTGAAGAAAAAAAGAAAGGCGCTGGCAGAGATAAAGGCTTGATTGAACGAGAAACCGAACTATTTAACCGTTTCAATGCAGCGTTGCAAGATGAAAAACCGCTGCGCGATCTGGAAATCAATGCTCCGAAGAAGATAAACTGCTCTCTGGTTTCGGCTTCCTCTCACGTAAACCGGTATTAGTGGTCTTCAACCTGGCCGAAAATCAAACCGCTCCTGGCATCACCTACGACCATCACCACGCCAAACTAGTCGCGTTACAGGGCAAACTAGAAATGGATATTGCTCAACTGCCGCCAGAAGAAATGCAAATGTTCCTGCAGGAATACGGGATTGAAGAACCCAGCCTGCATCGTATGATCCGCCTTTCCTACGACTTGTTAGGCTTGCAATCCTTCTTCACCGCCGGAGAAGATGAATGCCGGGCCTGGACCGTTCACCGTGGAGCCACTGCTCCAGAAGCTGCCGGAGAGATCCATTCCGATTTACAAAAAGGCTTTATCCGCGCAGAAGTGGTTGCCTACGATGACTTGATGGCTCTAGGCGGGTTGGTCGAAGCGAAGGGTAAAGGCAAGCTGCGCCTGGAAGGAAAAGAATACATCGTAAAAGATGGTGATGTATTGAATATACGCTTCAACCTGTAAATTTACTTTTGCGATTAAAATTGAACAACTAACCTAGACCAATTCACAAATCTGAAAGGAAACATTTATGGCTCAAAAAAGTTGGAATACACCACCCGAATACAAAATCGACGCAAAGAAAAAATACACTGCCACCTTTAAAACCGATAAAGGTGATATCATCGTCCAATTGCACGCCGATAAAGTCCCAAACACCGTGAACAATTTCGTCTTTTTAGCCAGAGAAGGCTTTTATAACGACACCATCTTTCACCGGGTGATCAATGACTTCATGGCTCAGGGCGGAGACCCGACCGGTACTGGTATGGGCGGCCCCGGCTACAAGTTCAAAGATGAATTCCACCCTTCCCTCAAACATGACCAACCTGGGATCCTCTCGATGGCCAATGCCGGACCTAACACCAATGGCAGCCAGTTCTTCCTGACCCATGTTCCCACGCCCTGGCTGGATAATAAGCACAGCGTATTTGGCAAGGTGACTGGTGGTTTAGATATCCTTCTTTCAATCCCGGAACGTGATCCGCGCCTAACTTCTGCCCCGTCCGTCAAGCTGCAGAGTGTAGAGATTACAGAAGAATAAGCATTACCATCCCTACATAAATAGCGAGGTGTGAACAAATTTCCACACCTCGCTATATTTTAAATTTAGCCCAACTAAGGAAAAAATCTAATCAAACGGTGGAATCACCTTGATTTTCACACCAGATTCGGGTTCAGGCTGCTTGAACCAGGTTCGAAAATTTTCCATAAAGAATCCCACCGAAGCAGTCAGCGGATTGAAGACGTTCACTTCCAACCCGGTCTTGCCATCGGTCGCGTCAGATGCCAACCAAACCATCTTTTTCGCCGGGACCTCCGGAGGTTTCGCCAAAACCCGTACCACCATCGGGAATTTATCCAGACGGTGTACGGCACTCTCAAATACCTCTACGTCGGTTAATAGTTCCGTAAGAACCATACCCGGGTTGAGCGCAAACACGCCCACGCCTGTCTCCCGGTTTTCATTCGCCAGCGATTTGGTAAACCAGCGAATCCACACTTTTGAAGATGAGTACGCGTTCTGATAAGCGACCGGACGGTTCCACCCCGCCCCAAGGATGTTGATCAGTTTGCCCTGATGGCGAGGGAGAAAATACTTCATCACTGACCGGCTGCCATAATAGGTACCCAGAATGTTGGTCTCAACCACCTGCCGGAAGGCATCCGGTGACCAATGTAGGGTTTCACCATAAGGACCAGCTACGCCGGCGTTATTCACCCAGATATCAATCTGACCATAGGATTGGATTGCCAGATCAACCAGTTGATCAACCTGAAGCGGGTCAGATACATCACAAGCCATTCCACAGGCTTCTCCGCCTGCCATTTGAATGCCTTTAACTGCCGCATCCACAGATGAAGCAGAACGAGAGGCAATGACCACCCTGGCCCCAGCAGCAGCGTAAGCTTTCGCAATTCCTAACCCCAGTCCGCGCGATCCGCCTGTGATCACAGCTACTTTTCCATCCAATTCCTTCATGCTGCCTCCGATATCTCAATTCTGGACTAATCATACTTCAATGTGCTGTTGGGTGGTAAGAAAATGAACGTAACCAGTCAGCTCTTCACAGAGGATTCTGGCAAACCTTTTTGGTTATTAATGTAAGGTTGATTTATTTCCATATAATGATTTATGGATGGATGTATTGAGAGAATAGATTCTGACCTTCATTGACACACCCACCGGATAGAAGTTGATAATAAGTAGTTGAGACAGGGTGGCATTCGTCGGATTTACCTGCCGCTTCCATGTAAGCAAACAAGACCTCATTTCTGCTCATTGATCTGGTAAATTCCTAATCCGCTTTTTTGTTGGAGGGGAGGATACTATGATCCATTCTATGAAGCGCCATTTACTCATGGGGGTGTGGCTGTTATTGTTTTTCACGCTGTCAGGATGTAGCCAACAGGAAGCAGATCCCATCGGTATCTACCTGGACGTGCCCGTCAATGGGATCAGTTTGCCCCTTGCGCCTGTCAATATCGAAGGGCACACCGTCGGTAACAGAATCACCCAGGTGGAGATTTGGGTAAACGATGCAGCAGTCGCCACAGTGCCAGTCGAACCCGGCGAAAATACCCTTTCTTACTTCACCTACCAATGGCTGCCGGAAGAGAATGGCGAATATACCCTCTCGGTTTTCCCTATGTCATCCGACAGCCGGATTGGCTCACCGGATACCGCCCGCATCACCATCAATTCCACATCCATACCGCTGATCACACCCTCTGTTACACCCACCAACACCCCAACCGCCACATTCACACCAGAAATCAGCTTGACACCAACAGATATATTGACACCCTCGGCCACTTCAACTCCTTTAGCCCTGGTGAATTTTTGGGCAGAACCATCAGAATTGAATGCTGGAGAATGTACTAGCATCCGCTGGCATGCTGAAAATGTGACCTCATTGATTTTCGGGAGAGTTCGAACAACCTCTGGATGGTTCTTACGGGGATTGTTTATGTACAACCCAGCGCTACTCCCTGACCGTTAATTATCTAGATGGTTCAACCGAAAAGAAACAAATCACCATCCCGGTCAGCGGTGAATGTGAGACACCAACACCCGAAGATGATGGTCCTCCAGATGCCCCCGATCTGCAAGTACCGGATAATGGCGCTTCAATTGGTTGTAAAGCCAACCAGTCATTGGTCTGGCTTCCAGTGAATGATATGAATGGGATAGATTAATACAAAGTAGAAGTGCAAAAAAGCAGCAATGGCTCCAGTTGGTCGGCTGCGCCAGGCAGCCCAATCACAGTTTCAACAAAAAGTACGAGCATTGCGGTGGAATGTGGTTACTACTACCGCTGGCATGTGCGGGCAGTGGATGGCGCCGGTAACACAGGAAGCTATTCATCCTGGTCCAAATTTTCAATTACATTGGAATAGGAGGCCAAAATGAAAAAGAAAACCTCCAAAAATGTTGTCTGGGTCATTGTTGCACTTGCAATGATCTGCCTATGCCTTACCACCATCGGACTGGGGCTATACTACTTTTTCAATCGCGGTCAGTCCAGTGCAAACCAACCAATTGTATGGATCACAATCCCTACAAATCATCAAGTATTCACCGCCGGCGATTCTAGTATCTGTCCAGGCTTACGTCCGTTCGAAAGAACCCATCTCACACCTGGAATTGTGGATCAATTCACGTTTGGCAAAAAACATAGCTGACAGATGTACCACCCACCGGATTAAGCTATGTCTGGCAAGGTGCAGAGGCTGGAACTCACTCCCTCGTGGCACGCGCAGTTACTGCAAAAGGCGCAAGCAGCCAGGCGACAGTTCTGGTCGAATTTGTCGGCCAATCACCGGAAGGATTCTCTTACACCGTGCAAGAGGGTGATACGATCGATTCTATCGCTGAAGATATGGGTCAACCGGTGGAAAGTCTTCAAGCATCCAACCCGGAAACCATAGCAGATGGGGTTTCTGCCGGTGAGGAATTGACCATCCCTGGCGGCGATCCCGGTGATGAGGCGATTCCTTCTGAGAGAACCCCCGGCATCGATGAGTCCGCTCCGGATGTACTTCCAGACTCAACCTCCTCCGGA
Source organism: uncultured Chloroflexia bacterium (assembly GCA_963818305.1). Classification (GTDB taxonomy): domain Bacteria; phylum Chloroflexota; class Anaerolineae; order Anaerolineales; family Anaerolineaceae; genus DAIOEK01. Next base: position 196,060 of record CAWFRQ010000003.1, on the reverse strand, counting down.
TTTCCGGGCAGTTTATTCTTTTTTATGCAACAATTCGATGCCGCAGGTAATTCCGAGCAGATTCCATTGCGGATTGAACTTCTCGATCTGGTAACTATGGGTCAGTACGAATCTCTTGCACTGTTATATAGGTGCCACAGGCAGCCTTCCTCGTTGGTACCCGGATAGTGATAATGACCAGGCGACTGATGAATCTTTCGAATTTACACCGGGTTGGGGTTGGAATATCTCCGACTACTACGCTGGCAACCATGCTCCTGTGATAATGTGGCCGGGCAATGAAAACCTCGCTCTGGATATCTCATGCACTGGTGTAGAAAATGACGGAACTGAAGCTATCCAGGCCGGCCATCTTTCACTCTCCATCCCTTCCGATAACTGGGATGGAGTGGCAACCTGGGCAACCAGCGAACTACAAGAAGACTACTTTCTGCTTCACTACCTGGTGAGCCACACCACACCCGACGGACGTGGAATTCCTGTTCTACTCGACCCTAACATGACTCCCCCTACTAATCTGTGTTAGATAATGGCGTTCTACGCTGGGCATATATACCTGATGCGGAAGATGAGCCGATTGACGGTTTCTTGATCTACTTCAACGGCAATGTGATCTGGACCGTTCCCGCTTCCATGCGCGCATTTGATCTGCCTGATGAATGGTTGAATCCGGTTTGTGGTACCAGTTATGACTTTTCAGTCGGGACGGTCATCGGAGATTATCCGGACAGCTTCGAATCACCTCAGTCCAACAGTGTGACGATTGAACCCCAACCCGGTGACTGTAACCGTCAGGTGCGGGTCACTTTCCTGACCACTGGAAACCCACGACATGCCATCCGATGGGCGTTATGAAGATCGGAGTGGAGATATCGGTCCCATTTACGGTCAATTCACAGTCAATGGCCGAATGTTCTCGTTCGATACCGGTTCATTGGGAGATGGGTGGAGCACTCTAGATACGGCTATCGGATGGAACGCCAATACCACCTATGACTTGATAGAAACTTTCGAGGCAGATCGTTGGAATTTCTCGGCATATCCGAGCCTGGTAGTCGAATTGGACGAGAGGGATAATTTTCAGTACACCTTCGGAATCATGGATGAAGATTCGGGCCGTTGTAATGATGACGACGATCCTGGCTGTGATGATCTGCTCTGTTCCGGGGCTTCGATGAATTATGAATCGGAGATCTCAATTAGCCGAGCTTGATTTAATGCATGAAGTAACCATTACTTCTGATAACGGAAGGTGCAGTCTAACTGTGCGGATCGAACCCACTGGTGAAGGCGCCACTGGCGCATCTGGAGGCGGATTACCACTACCGTTGATCTGGCCAGATCTACTTACCTTTGCGGAAAGTATCGGTGCAGCTCAAGTCGAATATCACAAACCAAGGGACTGCAGCATGGCCAGACCGAGATCTGGAAGTGAATTTCATGTCCCGTGATGGTCAATTGCTGCAGCGTAGAACACTGGCAGGCTATCACCTGGGTGCAGGCGGAGAAGATCAGATAATTGGGTTATTGCCAGATGGAGTACTGGACTATTGTGTGGTATTTGACCCAAATAATTTTGTCACTGAAGTAGGAGAGTTATCTGGATCCATTTCCGCCTATCGCCAATTTTGCCTCCCCAGTCCTGATCTGGTAATCGAATCAGTACATTTCAATCGAAATACATCTACCCTCGAGATCATTATTCGAAACCGTTCTGACGATAGATTAACCGATCGTATCTTACAATTAGCCATCATTTTAAATGGCCAGACGGAACAATTCTTACAGGATATTCCTAACTTCTCACTGGCTGAAAGAGCTGCAATTACAGTCCAATTCCCATTGACGGCGATGCAACGGAATCAGATTCTCAATATCAACTCGGAAGATGGAATAGGATACACCCTCACCATCAATCAGAATCGGAATATTGTTGAAACAGACTATGACAATAACACTATTCAAGTTGCCGAGGCGCGCAACTTCTCGGTGGGCTGGCTTGAAGGTTGTTCTGATGCAGTAGTGAGGGGATTGGATAACCACTTCACAATGAGTTTTGTTGGATCCATTGGTGGGCAAGATTTATTTGAGTGGAACTCTCCGGAGCATTCGGCCTACCTTTCACTAACAGACCCCAATCATATATATACTTGCTGGAATGGAGGTGGGTTTTACCACGAGGAAACTGGTGAGTTTTCGTTAATGGGCGATGAGACACTCTACTTACGATGAGCAATCAAGTTGAAGCCGGTGCGGAAGATTACAACCTTGGTGCGTGGAATATTGTCATGCACCCCGACGATACGGAGGATTACACGGATCGTAATTATGATCATAACTGCGGAAATCCGGGTGCAAGGATATTGGCAACGGCACATATAACGCCGCAGCCCACTATCCAGGAGAGGACGATGGCCGTCCCGATTCAGGAGACTGGTGGAGTGGATTTCACGTGTGCCGTCTGCTAGAAAGATAGCGTATTCGGAAGAAAAGGAACATAAAACGAGGCGGCTCAAGCCACCTCATTTTTTCATGTAAGTAATACCTATGCTACTGCGGTTTCCTTTACAACTTCTTCGCCCGAGATTCGGCCATGAACCACGGTCGCTAATACGGCGGTACCGCTGCCCGGGTAGTACGGTCCAATGAAACCACCAGCGGCCATACCAGCTGCATACAGGTGGGGGATCGGCTGTCCGAACACATCCATTACCTGGCACTTGGTATTGATTTTCAAACCACCGCAGCTGCCCAGATTGACTGAAGTCACCGGGGTGGCGTAGAACGGAGCGGTTTCGAAAGCCTGTAAACCAACTTTCTTGCCGAAGAGTTTATCTTCACCGGCAGCAGCCTGTTCGTTCCACTGCGCTACCGTGAGAGGTAGTTGATATTCATTCACGCCGATGGCTGCGGCAAGTTCTTCGAGAGTATCTGCTTTGAAGACTTTACCCTTCGAAATCTCATCAGCCAGGTCATCAGTCCAGGGTCCCCAAATACTGCCTAACACAGCCCCGCCCATGGCGCGAACTTTATCATCGAAGATCGCCCAGGCTTTATGTGCTTCCTGGTTGAAGACCGCGCGAACACTGTAAGCATAGTGGGTGGCTTCGTTGACGAAACGCTGCCCTTGCAGGTTGACCCAGATACCTGGAACCGCAGTAACACCCTCTGCCAACGGATCTGCGCCCATAGCGACAGCTTCAACGCCGATGGTGCCACCAAGGCTGGCCAATGCTGCACCAGCAGCCATGCCCATCTTGATTCCATCGCCGGTATTCCCCGGAGCGACATAGCAGACGCCTGTCTCAAGTTCCCATAATTGCTGCAGGGAGAAGGCTTTGCACATATCTACATCGCGATCAAAACCAGAGGTGGCAATGATGACACCCTTATTGGCTTTAATCATCATGGCTTTGCCATCGGATTTGGCTTTGACACCGACCACATTACCAGCATCATCCATGACCAAATTCTTGGCGGTAGTATTCAACATAATTTCAAGGCCAAGATCTTTGACATTCTTTTCTAATACCGCAACGTGTACAGCGCCAGTTCCAGCTTTGGCTGTATCACCACCACCACCAGGGACATGAATCCGGGGTAGGCGATTTTGTTCATCAACATTTGGATTGGGTGATACAGCATAGGTATTGACATAGGTCAAACCAAGCCCTACCATCCAATCGATGGCCGCGGGAGCGTTGTCGGTGAGCACTTTGACCAATTCGGGATCCACAAATCCTTCACTGGTTTGCATGTAGAACTGGTAATGTTTTTCCGGGGTATCATCGGTTACATTCTTGAATTCAGCTTCGTATTTGGTGCCAGCTGCCTGGATAACACCACCAGAAATGGAGGTGGATCCACCGACTGCAGCGCCCTTCTCTAAGACGACGACAGATTTCCCGGCACCGGCTTTACTGGCGCTGATCGCGGCAGCCAAACCAGCTCCACCACCACCTAAAATGACCACATCAGCGGTTTTATCCCAGGTGACTCCAGCGGCTTTCTGTGGAGCGCAACCAGCAAGCATACCGGAAGTAGCGGCTACACCACCAAGTACGCCCATGGTCTTTAAAAAATTTCGGCGTGACATTTCATTAATTACGTTTTCGGACATTCTCTTATCCTCCAAATAATTTGGGTTGATATGGATACAGCATTATGAAATTTCAATGCGTACTAATCCTAATTTAACAGTATGAAGATCTTGTGTCGATCAGGCAACCCACCTTCGGAACGGACGGATACCCTGTATAGGTGATTTAAAAATCACCCGTTCGGGTGATGGGTAAACAAGCCAATCATCGCAACTATTTGCTCCACTTTGCGTATTCAAGTTAACAAAGGAGTTTATTGGTATGTCACATAAAAACCATCACACTCAGCACGATCGTATCCCCTGGTTCTTGTGGCCATTTTGGGCAATCTGGAAGCTGATCACTTGGGTAATCGAATTGACTGGCCGGCTTGTGGGAGTGATTCTGGGCTTGGTCTTCCTCATCGTCGGCATCATCACCAGCCTAACCATAGTAGGTTTAATTGTCGGGATTCCACTCACCATTTTGGGTTTACTTTTACTGGTACGCTGTATCTTCTAGATTTTGGTAGTGAATCATAAAAACGATCATCTCCCCCGGTGATCGTTTTTTAATCATCCAACCCAAGGCGTGTCAAAAACTGCCCAACAGCCTGGTTGTATGCGCCTCTATCTTTTATGAACGATTCGGCATGGCGTGCACCAGGAACCAGATACAGGCTGCGAATCCCGCTCACCTTGCGATTGTATAGTTCTGTGCTCATCTCCGGTTGGATATAACGATCTTCCTGCCCGTGAATGAAGAGGATCGGAGTAGTAATTTGCGAGATATCTCGCACCGGCGAGATAACATCGAAAGTCATACCGGTAACTTGCCCGCAAAAGAAACTGGCAATGGGAAGGAAAATAGCTGGCGGCAGATGAAAATCAAATGTCAAGCGGGTTCGCAATAAACGCGTCAGGTCAGAGAATGCACAATCGGAAATAACAAAACTCAACCGTTCATCAATCGCTGCAGCTTGCAAGGCAATAGCTGCCCCCATCGATTCACCGTGGATCCCTACAGAACCAGCCCCTCCCATCCGTTCAAAAACCCAATCTGTCACCGCCCTCAGGTCGTACTTTTCGTAGTAGCCAAACGTGCAATTTTTGCCGCCACTCTTGCCATGAAAACGCTCATCAAACAACATTAAGTTAAAGCCGCGCTCATAAAAAATTGGCAAGTACTTTACTGCACCCATCAGGTTGTAGGTAATCCCATGCGTAAAGATCACGGTCTTGTGTGACCCTGGTGATGGGATAAAATTGGCATACAGTTCATAACCGTATGGGGAATTTATTCGCACTTCTTCAACTGGCATTTTTCGCCAGTCATCCGGGTGAAATCGTCCGGCTTCGATTTCGATTTTTTCTGCTTCTGTATGGCTCACGGTACGCGGGTATATCAGGCGCGTAGCAAGGTAAAAACCAATTCCGGCGAGTATGATGATCAGAATGAGCAGGATGATGGTACCGGTCATATTGTTGTGAATTTGGTCATGCTGGATACAGCAGTTTGTACTCTTTCAAGTCACGTATATTCGCAAAATCAGGGTCCTTCGACGACCAATCAGTAAGATCTGGACGAAGAGAGAGAGCTTGTTTGAGGTATTCGATCGCCTTCAAGTGTTCTCCCGCAATCGAATAGATGCAAGCCAGGTTGTACACATTAGTACCCTGCCATTTTGGCGAATCATCCATCGATTGCAAATCTTCAAATATCTTTTCTTGTATCGAAAGTGCCTGGGCTGGATAACCAGCTTCGACATAGAGTTGGCAGAAATGGCCGATCGGATGGATGCAAACATCAGACAGGACTGATTTCCATAACTCTCGGGTTGAGATTTCATGGATAATGGTTGTTGAATTAAGTTCCTCTTCGCTTAATAGCTTGATTTGATGATTCAAATCTTCATCAGCGGAATCCATCATCTTGAGTACTTCTGCCCACGATTTATTTTTGTGTAGTTCAAAGATGCGAGCATTTTCTTTATCAATATCAGTTACATGCTTTTCGTTTGGATCTCTTTTTTGCAATCGTCGATTGAACACGCCCTTCCAATGTGCGATATGCGCCAGGTTGTCTTTCACAGTCCAATGGTCGGATTCTCCGCTTGCTTCTCTCTCGGCGGGGGTTGTTTGCTCAATGAGTTCCAGCATACATGAATGGGTGTAATTGGCCAGGCGAAGAATCTGTTTTTTGTGTTCCATCACAACCTCCATGTGTTTTCTTCTTATTATGGCTGGATTTAAGAGAGATTTCAAGGAGCTCAATGACCAAATCAATTAATTGACAACAGTTGCACATTATCCTCTGCTGGAAATCATATTATCGCATACTACTCATTATCTCAAAAATCAGCCGGAATGAATTTCTCATTGATATAATAATTCATGACATTCTAGCTAAGCCTTAGGGTCATGAATTTCAGAATCTATGTCTTGAATGATTAGTTTACATAATGATTTGGTTTGTTATCTGAAAAAAATTATCAAGGTGATCCTCTTGGACAATAAAAAGCAACAGATGGGCTGGCTAGAATTACAAAAATGGTTTCAGAAGCATGAACGATGGTGTTTGCTACTCTTAATTATCCTATCAGCTGTGGTATTTTTTGTTGTAATTAAAACCAATCCCACTGTCAACGAAGCAAAGCGAACAGATGATCCGTGGACGATTACAAAACATATGATTAATGGAAAGGGATATTCAGCTTGCACTACCAGTTATTTTCCCTTTTGTAAAAATAGCCAAAAACTCACTGCGATGCGTGAGCCATTAATGGTTCTTCAATTTTACGTAGTGGCAAAAGTATTGAACAAATCGCTTGTGGCTGCTTTTTTGGTGGAGTATCTCCTTTTCCTGGGGGTTACTGTTGGATTGTATTCTTTGGTGAAATCCAAATTTGGTGCCTTGCTCGCTTGCCTTGCCGCCTTGATTTGGATAACCTATCAGCCATTGCAAAGCTTATTTGTTAACAATACAGGAGATCTTTCCGCTTCTTTCTGGTTCACAATCGGCTTAATCTTTCTTTACCGTTTTGACTTATCCAGAAAACTTCTACTGCTGGTGCCGGCAGGTATCGCGTTAGGACTTGCAATCCTTTCCCGGTCAGCTATGCTCATTCCCACTTTTGTAATTTGTGGATTCACAATGCTAAATTCCGATAAGTCTGGCTATAGGATTTCTAAGAATTCAATAAAATCTGCATTGACGCTGGCAATAACATGTGGGATTGTTGTCGCACCATGGATTATTAGAAACTATGCATTGTTTGATAAGCCAATGTTAACTTCTCTCTCTGGTTATAACCTCTTCCGGCACAATTCACCGATCCAATCGCCTGATTATTTTCATTATGTAAAAATCCGTGAAGCTAATGAATATCGTGATGCACTATTGCTATCTCTGCCAAACCTGCAAGGAAATGAAGATGAAGGTCAAATGGACCAGATATACCAGAAAGCTGCCCTTCAGTTGATACAAAAATACCCGACCCGATTTCTGGCACTTTCTGTATATCGTATCATTCCGCTGTGGTTCAATATCGGCGTACCCGATAAATGGACCCAGCAAGACACGCAGGTTGTAATTCAGCAATCCATCGTTCTGATATTATTCCTTGCCGGAATTCTATTCTCCAAACCCAGACCCTGGATGTATATAGGATGTATTGCTCTCTATTGTGCCGGGCACATGGCAATTGATGGTCAGGTGAGATATCTCATTCCGATAATTCCACTCATCCTGTATGTCGGAATGGCTGGGCTTCACCGCCTGACGAGTGATCGACCTTAGCAATCGTAAATTTTTCCTCACCAGGAATATGACGACAAATCTCACTCTATCACCATGTCCCATTATTCAACACAATATACCAATAGGAAGTACAATTTTTCCAAAATTCCTTGACGCATAAAAAACCGTGTAGTATAGTTGCGACCATTATGAACAAGAACCTCACTGAACTCCGCTTACGTCGTAAGCGCCCCATCTTCCCCATAGAAGGATGGGATTTTGTGTTTGAGTGGAGTTCCCGCTAAGCCGAGAGCCAGCTACGCATAAAATCAGTACTCACTACCGTCATCCTTCTGGGTGGCGGTTTTTTTTATTCGATCAAAGAGGAGCAAATATATGAATCCAATAGAAAAGCAATCAATCAAGAAAGTAGTTTTAGCATACTCGGGCGGGCTGGATACCTCAGTTATTGTCCCCTGGCTCATTGAGAACTACGGATGCGAGGTAGTTTGTTACTGCGCTGATGTAGGCCAGGGGGAAGATCTGAGCGGACTGGAAGACAAAGCGCTTAAATCTGGAGCCAGTCAGTTAATCATTGGTGACCTGAGGGAAGAATTTGCCGCCGATTACCTTTTTCCCTTGCTCAAATCAGGTGCGGTCTATGAGCGGAAGTACTTGTTGGGTACTTCCATCGCCCGGCCGCTGATCGCCAAACATCTGGTGGAAGTTGCACACCAGGTGGGTGCAGATGCCATCGCCCATGGAGCCACCGGCAAGGGGAACGACCAGGTGCGCTTTGAACTGACCGTGATGGCTTTAGATCCACGTTTGAAAATTATTGCCCCCTGGAGGGAATGGAACATCCGCTCGAGAGAAGATGCTATCGCTTATGCCGCAGTGCACCATGTACCTGTTACAGCCACAAAGAAGTCGATCTATAGTCGGGATGCCAACCTGTGGCACCTCTCACATGAAGGCGGATTGCTGGAAGATCCCTGGAATGAACCTGAAGAAGAAATGTACCAGATCAGCGCCTCCCCTGAAAACGCACCAGACGAACCCGGGTATGTTGAGATCACCTTTGAAACCGGAAATCCGGTAGCCATCAATGGAGAAAGGATGACTCCGGCGCAGGTTGTCACCACATTAAATGCGTTGGGTGGGGCGCACGGCATCGGTCGGGTAGACCTGGTAGAGAACCGGCTGGTAGGGATGAAATCCCATGGCGTGTACGAGACTCCCGGCGGAACCATCCTATTGTTCGCCCATAAAGAGCTCGAATCATTGGTTATTGACCGGGCAACCATGAACTTTAAAGACACGATGGCACTCAAGTATGCCGAAGTGGTTTACGATGGCATGTGGTTCACTCCCCTGCGCGAAGCCATGGATGCGTTCGTGAATGCCACTCAGGGACCGGTCACCGGTGTAGTTCGCCTTAAACTCTACAAAGGAAACATCATCTCTGCTGGAAGAACCAGTCCATTCAGCCTTTACCGCGAAGATTTTGCCACCTTTGGCCAGGAAGATGTGTACGACCAGAGCGATGCCAAAGGATTCATCCGTTTGTTAGGGCTTTCGCTCAAAGTGAGAGCTCTAAATGGTTTGCCTGTTTCAGGCCTGGATATTCCCAAACCTGATTATTCTCGCTTCAAACGCGATTAATCGTAGCCAATCTAAATTTGATTCATACTTCAAAAGGAGAAAATATGTCTACTGTAGCTTGTACTGAATGTGCCGCCGATATCGAATTAGCTGCCAATACAGAAATGGGCGAAATCATTGTTTGCCCGGATTGTGGGATCGATTTGGAAGTGGTCTCTCTGGAACCGGCGGTCGTAGAACCTGCCCCCATGGAACAAGAAGACTGGGGCGAGTAACCGTTATGAAACGCAGACTGCGGATCGGCGTACTTTATTCGCGCGTCCGCGTGGAAGAGAAATGGATCTTCGGCGCGATGGAAAAACGCGGGGTCGATTATGACCGCCTGGATGACCGAGCGATCCACTTTGACCTGGATGATCCTTCGCCCTGGAAGGTGTATGATGCCGTGTTAGAAAGATCGATCAGTTATAACAGCGGACTCTATGCCTTACGGTTATTGAACGCCTTCGGCGTGAAAACGGTGAACACTGCTGCAGTAGCCGAAGTGTGTGGAGATAAACTGACTACCAGTGCACTACTGGCCAGGGATGGTATTCCACAGCCGCGCAACATGGCTGCATTTTCTATCGAATCGGCGCTCGAAGCGATTGAATTATTTGGCTATCCCGTGGTGCTGAAACCGGTAGTTGGATCGTGGGGACGTTTGTTGGCCAAGATCAATGACCGAGATTCCGCCGAAGCTGTGTTGGAGCACAAAGCCACCCTCGGATCGGTGCAACACAGTGTGTTTTACATTCAGGAATTCATCGAAAAACCTGGTCGTGATATCCGCGCCGTGGTGGTTGGTGACCGGGTACTCACCGCCATCTACAGGAAAAGCCCGCACTGGATCACCAACACAGCCAAGGGAGGCGAAGGTGAGATTTGCCCAATCACACCTGAAATCGAGTCTCTTTGCTTACGGGCAGCACAAGCTGTCGGTGGAGGAGTTCTGGCGGTGGATCTGGTGGAACACCCCCAGAAAGGTCTGCTGGTAAATGAGATCAACCACACCATGGAGTTCCACACCCTCCAACCCATCAGCGGGGTGGATGTGGCAGATGAAATTGTGCAATATGTTATGGCCGTAGCAGCATCGGAGGAGAAATGATACGAGCATCCATCATCGGGGGATCAGGTTATACCGGAGGCGAACTATTACGCCTGTTATGCTTCCATCCAGAGGTGGAGGTGATTGCTGCTACCTCCAGGTCTCACCTGGGCGAATACGTGTACCAGGTACACCCCAATCTGAGAAAGGTCAGCAATCTCAAGTTCATTGACCCTGAACAGGTCGAAGCGGTGGATGTGCTCTTTCTAGCATTACCCCACGGTCAAGCCCAGAATAAAATCGTGACGCTGGCGGCGAAGGCTAATAAAATTATTGATCTATCAGCCGATTTTCGCCTCAAAGACCCACAGATGTACCTACAATGGTATGGCCATCCACACCAGGCACCCGATTGGACGAGTAAATTCATCTATGGTCTGCCGGAATTGCACCGGGAAGAGATCAAGATCGCCAGCTATGTGAGTGGTGTTGGCTGCAATGCCACTGCCGCTAACCTGGCATTGTACCCGTTGGTCAAAGCCGGATGTATTGAATTAGATCAACAGATTCTGGTAGAGATCAAAGTCGGTTCGAGTGAGGGAGGAGCAGAGGGTAACCCGGGCTCACACCATCCAGAACGATCTTCGGTTGTGCGTACCTTCTCTCCATTTGGACACCGTCACACAGCCGAGGTAATTCAGGAAATGGGTGTCAACAATGTATCCCTCACCATGACTTCCGTGGATCTGGTGCGCGGCGCGCTGGCCACCGTCCACGCCCGGGTAAAAGATGGAATCACTACCCGCGATTTATGGAAAGCGTACCGCACAATCGCAACTGAGAATCCCTTTATTAGGATCGTCAAAGAACAACGCGGAATCTACCGTGTCCCCGAACCAAAGATATTAGCGGGATCGAATTATGCCGATCTGGGATTTGAACTGGACGAATCGAATGGCCATATTGTTAGTCTATGCGCAATCGACAACCTCATGAAAGGCGCATCTGGGTCAGCCGTGCAGTGCATGAACCTGATGTTCGGCTTCGATGAGACGACAGGTTTGAAATTCCCCGGCCTGCATCCGGTATAGGATTTGGGAGATACTATGACAGATGACATTCTGGTAATCAAACTGGGCGGCACAGAAGGCGTGGATTTCTCCAATATCTGCGCCGATGTAGCCAGCCTGGTTGGTAAAGGACAGAAGATCGTTCTGGTACATGGCGGTTCAGCCGAAGCCAATCTACTAGGAGAAAGTCTGGGACAGCCGCCGCGCTTTATCACCTCCCCTTCCGGCTATACTTCCCGTTACACCGACCGGGCTACCCTGGCAATCTTCATCCAAGCTGTCAATGGCAAGGTAAATACCTTCTTAGTGGAGCAATTGCAGCAATTAGGTGTGAACGCCTTCGGTCTGTGCGGTCTGGATGGTCGCCTGCTGCAGGCTACCCGCAAAGAATCGATTCAAAGTGTAGAAAACGGCAAACGCAAGATTATTCGAGATGATTACACCGGCAAGATCGATGCGGTGAATGCTAATCTGATTCACACCTTGATTGCAGCCGGTTACATCCCGGTGATCGCCCCCATCGCCTGCAGCGAAAAAGGGGAAGCATTGAATGTGGACGCGGATCGAGCAGCGGCGATGGTCGCAGCTGCTCTACACGCTCAAACCCTGATCCTTACTCACCGCCGTACCCGGTCTGATGGCTAAATTTCCAGACCCCGATTCTCTGATTCATGAATTGAGCCGGTCAAAAATTCCATCTGCCCTCGAAGCCGCCCAGGGACGGATGAAGAAAAAAGTGCTGGGTGCGGAAGAAGCCCTGAATGGCGGAGTCCAGCGCGTGATCATCGCCGATGGCAGAACTGAGCATCCGGTCACAGATGCTTTGGCCGGGAAAGGTACGATCATCCAATGAGACTTACCCCTTCCGAAATCATGGCGTCCGAAGATGCCCATACCAGCGGATTGTACGGCAAGCAGCCGATCATCTTTGTGAGCGGAAAAGGCGCCAGCCTGTTTGATATTGACGGGCAAGAGTACCTGGATTGTTCTTCCGGGCACGGGGTCGCCAACCTGGGGCATGGTCACCCGGCGGTTGCGGCTGCCATAGCCGAGCAATCTACCCGGCTAATTACGTCTATTCGAGACTTTTTACAACGATCAGCGTGCCGCGCTGATGGAGAAGATCACCAGCCTGGTGCCCGGCTTGGACCGCGTATTTTTCTGTAATTCGGGCACTGAAACGGTCGAAGCAGCCATCAAATTCGCCCGTTTATCTACCGGACGCTCCGAAATTATTGCGGCCATGCGCTGCTTCCACGGTCGCACCTTTGGAGCGCTTTCTGCCACCTATAACAAAAAATATCGAGAGGGGTTTGAACCGCTCGTTCCCGGCTTCAGCCATGTGCCCTTCAACAATGCTGAAGCGATGCGCAACGCGGTCAATGAGAAAACTGCCGCGGTCATACTGGAAGTGGTACAGGGTGAAGGCGGGGTGTACCCTGCTGATTTTTCTTATCTTGCGGATGTTCGGAATATTTGCGACCAGACTGGGGCACTATTCATTATTGATGAAGTGCAAACCGGATTTCGGCCGGACTGGTAAAGATGTTCGCCATCCAACACACCAATGTCACCCCCGATATACTGTGCTGCGCGAAATCGCTGGCGGGTGGTCTGCCTATGGGCGCGGTGTTGATTGGTCGAAGCGTTCATAATCTGCAGCCAGGGTTGCATGGATCTACCTTCGGTGGAAATCCGTTAGCCTGTGCTGCTGGGCTGGCTGCTATCAATGCGATCGAGAACGAACAACTATCTGATCAGGCTGCCGTCAAAGGGCAATACTTGATGGATCAATTGCGAAAGATCCAGTCCAGCCAGATCCGCGAAGTACGCGGATTAGGATTGATGGTCGGGATCGAACTAAAAACCAAAGCCATGCCATACATCCGTGCCTTGCAAGATCGAAAGATACTCGCACTCAACGCCGGCCTAACGGTCATACGGCTCTTGCCACCACTGGTGATCTCTACCCAGCAGATCGACCAGGTAGTAGCTGCCATCGAAGAAGTATTGGCGCTCCATCCTTCCGAATTGGAACGGTAATCTGTGGATTTCACAACCTTGATCGATTTAGTTAAACTGTATAGCCCCTCCGGAGAAGAGGTTTTTGCTTCTGCCTGGCTGAGCGCCCGTATGACTAAATTAGGCGCCTCGCATTCATTTGTCGACCCGGTCGGGAATGCGATAGGGATCTGGGGTGAAGGCCCGCGGCAGATCGTTCTGCTTGGGCATATTGATACCGTCCCGGGTGAGATTCCGGTACGCGTAGAAGGCAACATCCTGCACGGGCGCGGCAGCGTGGACGCCAAAGGTCCATTAGCCTGTTTCGTGGACGCTGTTGCCAATCTGGGCACAATTCCCGGCTGGCAGGTGGTGGTGATTGGGGCGGTAGAAGAAGAACGAGACTCAGTCGGTGCCCGCTTCATCCTCGACCAGTACCAGCCACAATTTCTGGTGGTAGGCGAACCCAACCGCTGGGATCGGATTGCGCTGGGGTATAAGGGTTCTGCCTGGCTGAAAATGACCCACAGTCAAAGTCAATTTCATTCTGCCAGTGGGGCAAAAACCAGCAGTGAATTACTGGTGGAAGATTGGCTGAAGATCAAATCAACAGCGGATCAATTCAATAGCGGAAAATCCCGCCTGTTCGACCAGATCCTGGTGACGCTCTCTGAGATGCACTCCGAAACCACATCTGATGCGCAGACAGCCAGTATGAACATTGGCGCCCGTCTGCCACTGGATGTACCTCCAGATGGTTGGTGCGAAATGGTCAGATCGACTGTGAAGGACGCAGATATTATTCCGCTTGGTTACCCGGTAGATGCCTGGAGCTGTGAAAAGAACACGGCCCTAGTTAGGGCCATGCTAGCTGCCATCCGTGAAACGGGTGGTTCGCCCAGTTTTGTATATAAAACCGGTACAGCCGATTTGAATATCGTATCCCCGGTCTGGTCTTGCCCGGCCCTTGTATACGGCCCCGGCGATTCTTCCCTCGATCACACTCCGGGGGAGTGTCTGTCACTGGAAGAGTACGAAAAGGCGGTAATGGTGCTCACCCTGGCGCTGAAGAAGTTGATAGTTTAATTTAAGAGTAGTTTTCATCCTGAGGCCGAAAGTCCCCATGAGGGGATAGGCCGAAGGATCTCTACCATAATCTTTACCTACGATGAAGTACCACTATCTACTCTGTCAGAGATCCTTCGTCGCCTGCTCCTCAGGATGAATAATCATCACAATTGTTGGGGCAAACCGCAACCTACATTCTTTGCTTTTTCGATACCATGTGATCAATAGCCAGCAATCCCAATTCATACGAAAATGCACCAAAGCCGCTGATCGAGCCGGCGCAAACCGGCGCAATCAACGAGATATGCCTGAACTCTTCGCGCGCAAATACATTCGATAGATGCACTTCCACCACTGGGATTCCGATTGCTGCAATTGCATCTCGAATAGCGACCGAGGTGTGGGTGTAGCCACCTGCGTTCAAAACAATCCCATCTGCCCACTGGCGTGCATCTTGAATCGCATCCACCAGCTCTCCTTCGATATTCGATTGACGGAACTTCAGGTCCACCCCCATCTGCATTACGACATGCTCCAGACCGGCATTGATCTGCTCCAAAGTCGCGCTTCCATAAACCCCAGGCTCGCGCGTGCCAAGCAAATTTAAATTAGGCCCGTGCAAGATGAGATAAGATCGCTGTTTCGATTGTTCGGTCATCCACTTCCATCCCTTCTCTGACTTCTCCCGGTTGAACCGGCAAAGCGAATTTGACCTTGCCGCCTGATTTCTTTTTGTCATACTGCATCACTCGCATGATCTTCTGGACAGACTGCGAGCCTGGTACTGCCGTGGGCAAACCCACTCTTTGCAGTCCACCTACGATCTCTTCGGTCAAACCAGACTGCGCCAGACCTAAAAGTTCACTCATTTGGGCTTCCACCACCATTCCAGTGGCCACACAATCACCATGCCGAATACTGAAATTAGATAACACTTCAATTGCATGACCAACGGTATGCCCATAATTCAATACTGCCCGCCTACCTTTTTCATACGGGTCTGATTCAATCACATCCACTTTAACTGCGACCGCGCGCCGGACCACATTGCCAATTTCATTCCATTGTTCTCCCCATCCGGCAGGATCACCCAGCCTGATACAAGTCTCCCATAATGGGGGATCAGAGATGATCCCATGCTTCATCACCTCTCCCAAACCGCTCCGAAGTTCCTCGATCGACAGAGTGCGAAGCACTTCTGGATCTTGCAACACCAGGCTAGGTGGATGGAAAGAACCAGCTAAATTTTTCCCCTCGGGCAGGTCAATCCCTGTCTTCCCGCCCATACTGGCATCCGCCATCGCAAGTAGCGTGGTTGGCACCGCTACCCAGCGGATTCCCCGTAGATAAGTGGACGCGGCAAATCCCGCCATATCAGAGATCACTCCACCGCCTAACGCAACCACCGTGCTGGTTCGTTCCAAACCTGCGCCAAGGAAATCAGACCACAGGCGAGAGATGGTCTGAATGTTCTTATGCTGCTCACCGGCTGGGAGAACGATACTCGCAACTTCGAGATCTTGTTGAACTAGCGAATCGCGAACCCGCCCAGCGTACAAACCGGCTATGTTTTCATCGCAGACCAGAGCAATAGGTCCTGCTAATTTGCGTGCTTTTAATTCCTCGCCAATCAGATCTAGACTGTCAGAAGTGACGAGTACATCATACTCACCCATACTCTTGAGGTGATAATGTCCGATCCGCGTTTGGATCCATCGGACTGCCTGCTCTGGAGACAGGTCGCTGGTATTCAACTGCGATGCAAATGAGGTGTAATGGCCTTCTCTGCTCTGTAGCAATTGGGATAGTTTCTCTTCCAGGTTTTCAGCCAATAACGGTCTGGCATGAGGATCGTTCCGCAAACGGCGTGAGAGGTGCTCAATTGAGGAATGCAGAACGATCACGCTTCCTTGTTCTTCAACCATGTGACGATTTTCCGGATCCAACAAGGTACCGCCCCCCAAAGAGACGATACTTTTTACCTTTGATTGCAATAACAACTGTAATTGGAGTTGTTCATGTATTCGGAATCCGTCTTCACCCATGTCACGGAAAATCTCAGGGATGGTACGGTTCAGACGAACTTCGATCTCCTGATCCAGGTCATGAAACGGCAGCCCTAACTGATCTGATAGAATTCTACCGATAGTAGTTTTTCCCGCGCCGGATGGACCGTACAAAAAAATTGAATTGGATTTCATGCCGGCCACCAGGTCTGTGCTTGCCCATTCAAATGAATATCAGACAACCGATTTCTGGATAGTGATTCATATCGGGCTCTCATTTCAGCCAGCGAATCACCGCCTAGCTTGGCGAGGAGTGCATCTGCCAGGACGAATGCTGTCATAGCTTCCAGCACGACAACTGCCCGTGGAACCGGGCAAAAATCAGAACGCTCATAGCGGGTAACAGCTGGTTGACCGGTTTTGAGATCCACCGTGGTCTGTGGCGTGAGGGTGGATGCGATCGGTTTCATGGCTGCTCGAATCAGGATCAGCTCACCGGTAGAGATCCCCCCCTCTATTCCTCCAGCCCGGTTGCTGGAACGTACTAACTCCGCCCCTTCCAATAATATTGGGTCGTGCACCTGCGTTCCGGGGGACAAAGTATTCTCAAAAGCAGGACCGATCTCCACTCCTTTGACCGCCTGAACACTCAGGATGGCTGCACCCAATCTACTTTCCAAACGGCTATCCCACTGGGTAAAAGACCCCAACCCGGGCGGAACACCCAACCCAGCTACTTCAATGACTCCCCCCAGGGTATCTTTTTCGTCCATCACTTTACGGATTCGCTCGACCATCCTGGCGGATGCTGCCGGATCAGGGCAATTCACCTTTGAAATGCGTGCCTTTTCAATACGTTCTTCCACCGGTAGTGCGCTTAAATCGGAAGGTATCTCTCCGATTGAAATTACGTATCCTCCCACTCGAATTCCAAACTCAAGCAATAATTTTCTACAAACACTTCCCATCGCCACCCGGGCGGCGGTCTCACGGGCAGAAGCACGCTCAAGAGCTGGGCGTAGGTCGTTATACCCATATTTGACCACCCCGCCTAAATCCGCGTGCCCTGGTCTGGGAGCGGTCATCGCCTCGATGGTTGTCCCTTTCCATTTTTTATGATCCTGGTTTTGGATGGTTAATGCGATCGGCGCTCCGGTGGTCTGGCCCGCCATGACACCGGCTGTGATTTCGACCAGGTCTTGTTCCATTTTCATACGCGGACCTGCGCCATAACCGGTTTGGCGGCGCTGCATATCGTCCGCAAAATCAGCGGACGTTAATTTAAGACCAGCCGGAATCCCATCCAAGATTACTGTCAGAACCGGGCCATGCGATTCTCCCGCAGTTAGAAATCGAAGCGTCACTTTACCACCTCTTCATTGCGTAAACCTTGATCTATCAGAGTTTTTGTAAGTCCTTGTTTCATTCTACAGCAGCTTTCATCGCAGCCCGATCTGCTTTCATCCCTGTCCAGATTTCAAACGCCAGCGCAGCTTGCTCGACCAGCATCCCCAGGCCGTTACAGGCGCGGATATTCGATGCCTTTGCCTGCCAGATCAGCCGGGTTTCCCTTGGGGCATACACCAGATCATAGATGCAGATTCCCTTGGGAAAATCCAGATCTTCCGGCCATGGGCTCTGTTCCGGGTAAGGATTCATCCCAATGGGAGTACAGTTCACGACCAGGTCATATCCGCCTCGTTCCAGTTCCTCGTGAGATTTATCCGCTCGTACCACCCTGCAATTTCCATCAAAACTGGCGGATAGCTCATTGGCTTGCTCGACCCGCCTTGAGGATATTGTCACTTGCCAATTATCATTCGATAATGCATAGACCACTGCCCGTGCGGACCCACCCGCACCGAAAATAAAAGCCTTCTTCGCAGATTTCTGCAGGTGGGAAAACTGGAGGGTTAGATCGCTTATAAATCCACGCGCATCGGTGTTTTCACCCACAACCCGTCCATCTTTATAGTAGAGGGTGTTGACCGCCCCAATCTTCTTTGCCGAGCCGGTCAAATCATCTACGAATGGCAAGATGTGTTGTTTATGTGGGATGGTGACATTCAAACCGTCGAGTTCGCCTTGCTTAAGTTCTTCGATCCAACCGGATAGTTGTTGATCCCTACGGTCATTGTTTTCAACCGGGATCAGACAATACTCACCCGCTAGATGAGCAGCAGTCAATGCAGCCCGGTGAAGTCGGGGAGAGAGACTATGTTCCACCGGCCAACCGAGCAACCCTAAATGGTAGTAATAAGTTGGATTTGAAAGTTGATGCATCCCGTAGCTCCGCCCACTTAAACAGTTAGTCGTTCTTCCTTTTGCTCAAATGCATACTCTGCCCCCAGCCTGGCGAGCGTTGAGATAAATTGCGGGTATGACTCATCAATCATCTCTGCATTTTTCACAACCAGCGGAGATTGAGCACCCAGCCCAGCTACCGCAAGTGACATCGCCAGCCTGTGATCTCCATGCGAATCGACCTCTGTACCAACCAGACCGGTACCACCGTGAATGCAATATCCGTCTGTCGTTTCAACAATTCCCACCCCCAACTTGGTTAGTTCGTTACAGATGGATGCGATCCGGTCAGATTCTTTCAATCTCAATTCTGCTGCATCTTTAACCAGGGTAGTACCTTTTGCGTATGCAGCTGCCACGCTGAAAATGGGGAACTCATCGATCATTCGTACCACTTGCTCGCCGTGTATCGTACATCCATGCAGCTCACTCGACTTTACGCACAGGTCGCCGATCGGCTCGCCATACGAGTTGCGCTGGTTCTGGATGTGAATATCTGCCCCCATCTCTAAAAGTGCATCCAGCAAACCGGTACGGGTTGGATTCAATCCCACATCGTGAATACAAATCAGACTGTTGGGGGTGATGAGTGTCGCCACGATCAAGAATGCTGCAGATGAAAAATCGCCGGGGAGACATAATTGTAGAGGTTTGAAGCTGATGTTCCGTGGCGGAACGAGGGTAGTGGAATAACATGTATCCCCATTACTGCCCATCTTTTCGCTGCGAACTTCAATCCCATGTCCACGCAGCATCCGTTCGGTATGATCCCGGGATAAACCAGGTTCTACAATGGAAGTTGGTCCATTGGCTGCGAGGGCTGACAACAAAAGGCAACTTTTCACCTGTGCGCTGGCGACTGGCAATTGGGTATGAATCGCTTTGAGAGGATAATGCGGCCGGTGGATCGTAATGGGCGCGCAACCATTCTGTCCCTCTACCGGTACTCCCATCTCCAACAACGGATCCATGATTCTGCCCATAGGGCGTCGGCGCAAACCCTCCGATCCATCCAGGGTGGCATCCACGCCAACAGCAGCCAGCAAACCAGCCAGTAGTCGCATGGTAGTGGCAGAATTACCGCAATAGATCGGTTTTTCGGGACTTTTGAACCCGTACATCCCGCGGCTATGTACGCTCAACATGGTTCCCTGCAGCTCCCAGGATACTCCAAGCTGTTCCAGAGCATCCAACATTACCTGGGTTACCCCACCCACCAAAAAGTTCTCAATCCGGCTGTCACCTTCAGCTAAAGCTGCAAAAATCGCCGAACGGTGAGAGATGGATTTGTCGCCCGGTAATTGGACGCTGCCAGACAACTTCGTGGTGGGGGAGATTTTCAGATTCATGCTATTTGCCTCGGGATAAAATTTCAATGTACTGCTTTGTTCCCTGATTCAATGTTTCTTCGAGGGATTGGTATTCTTCCGTGCTCAGCAAATCCTCTATCTGTTTCAGTTGAACTTGAACTGCGTGGAGTGAAACAAGGATGTTTGCCCGGTTGGTGCGTAACACATCCATCATCATGCTGGTAGGAGTGTGCGCCAGCCGGGTGGTGCTTTGCCAGCCGGTTCTTGCCAGCGGACTAGATTCCATCGGAGTAACCGTCGCCAGGGCATTCGCCAGCAGGAATGGCACATGGCTGGTACCGGCAACCCAACGGTCATGCGTTTCCGGGTCGAGGATCACCGGTCGCGCTCCGATCAACGCGATGAGATCAAGCACTAATTGACGAGCCGTTTCGCTGGTCGAATCTAATGGGCACAGGACGAAAGGTGCTCCCTGGAACATGGCTGCATCTGCCTGACTGGGTCCGAGCAGTTCTTTTCCGCACATCGGATGTCCGCCTATTGAATCAAAGCGGGAGGGAAGTTGCGCAAACGCCTTCAAAATTTCGTGCTTACTGGACCCCAGATCCAATACAACCGGCTGACCGGTATGAAGTACCGGTAAACGTTTCACCAAATCCAAGATCTTCCCAACCGGTGCAGCAAGGATAACCAGACCTCGCATCATTGATTTTCCCGGCTGGTTCAGACCATGCTTCCGAGACCATTTCATGCTGCAAAACATATTCAACCACCATCGGATCAGGATCAATTCCAATCACCTTTTTACAGTGACCTTTCATTGCCAACGCCAACGAGCTGCCCATCAGCCCCATTCCCAAGATGGCTACCACCTGATCAGAAATCAGGTATGTATTCTCTCTTATCGCTGGCATCTCATTCTGAACCATCAATGCTCTCCTCCTGGAAATCCTTAGCTACGGTCGACAGCGCGGGCAATCTCACGTACCTGTCTGACCAATTGTGCAAATCGCTCGGGTTTGAGGGATTGCCCGCCATCTGACATGGCTGCTTCGGGATGGGTATGGACTTCAACAATCAAGCCATCCGCTCCGGCAGCGATCCCCGCCCGGGCGATAGGTGCTACATATTCCCAATTTCCGGTGCTGTGGCTTGGATCCAGGATCACAGGCAGGTGGGTGAGTGATTTCAACACGGGAATGGCATTGATATCAGTGGTATTGCGGGTGCTGGTTTCGAAGGTACGGATTCCACGCTCACAAAGCATGACGCGGTTATTGCCGTGCGATAAGATGTATTCAGCTGCCATAAGCAGTTCTTCGATCGTTGCTGAATTACCACGCTTTAATAACACTGGTTTCTGGCTCTCACCTGCGGCATGTAACAGGGCAAAATTCTGCATATTACGTGCGCCGATCTGCAGAACATCTGAATAGCGAGCAACCAGATCAACCATCTCGGGCGCCATCACTTCGGTCACAATCGGTAAGCCTGTCTGTTCACGTGCTTCAGCCAGAATCTCTAAACCCTCTTCACCCAATCCCTGGAAAGCGTAAGGGGATGTACGCGGTTTGAAAGCTCCGCCGCGTAATACCTGCGCACCAGCCTCTTTGACAGCGTGAGCTGTTTCTAAAAGCTGGGTTCGGTTTTCCACTGCGCACGGACCGGCCATGATGATCACTTCATCACCACCCACCTCGATGCCATCCAGCGGGAAGATCGTATTCGCATTCACTAGTTCGCGCGAGGCTATCTTGTAGGGTCGCGAGATCGGCAATATCCGGTCAATACCTGGCAGGTAAGTCAGTTGCTCTTTGATCTGCCCCGGATTATTCCCTAACACACCCAACACGACCCGTTCATCCCCTTTGGAGTAGTGAATTTTAAATCCGTTGGCTTCTATCCGCGCCATCACTGCTTTCACCTGGCTATCGGTGGCTTCCATGTTCATAATGATCATCATAATTCACGCTCCTGGTAAGATTTTCAAACTGTAAGAATCAAGCGGTTGGTTGTTACTTTCATCAGGTCAGGTCTAAGCCGGACCGCATCCCGCAGATAACAATGGTTAATTTCGCTCTGGGTTAGGTTGGTATTCCAGTGAATCAACACCCGGATGCATCGAGGCAAAGAGCCGTTCACTGGCAGCTCTGGCAGGCACATCAATGGCACCTTGGTCCAGCCCAAATCTCGGGCTGCCACCGCCGGGTAGACGGATACCAGATCAGATGTACTGGTGAAGATCACACTGGCAATGTCAACCGGCAACAGGCTCGGATTCTTTTTGCAGATTTCCGTCAATAACTCAGTCACGGCAGACAGAATCAGCTCCGGCTGATCTTGCTCTACTGTGATTGCACCTCTAATTCCACGAACAGACATACTTCCTCCGGGTAAAATAAAAACCCGATGCTGCGGGCATCGGGTTGTGAGCTTAGATACTTCTTTCGCTTAAACCTAAAGGCCGGCAGCCGGGGATTTGGCTCCGTAATAATAAAAATAAAAGGAAAAGCGGAAAGTGTTTTTCATTGGTTATTAGATCCAGTTCAAATGATTTTACATTGAAAAAAGAATGTGTCAAGCGGTGTGTTTGACTATTTGGGACAATGTGCCAGTTGTTATCTATTTTGGCGTATGCGCGGGTTTGAAACCCGCCCCTACCATCAAATTCTCGCAATCAGATCTGTAATCCGATTCTAATGCACTCAGCGTATCTCCTTGCGGGTAGAACTCAAAACTCAGGGTTCCTTGATACCCCGCCGCGTTTAAACGGCGCAACAAGCCTAGCCAATCCGCGGACCCGGTACCGGGTTCATGCCTTCCGGGAAAATCGGCAGCATGGAAGTAACCGACGTATGGCAGATATGTGTCTATCAATTGAAACAGATCATTGCCCATCATCCCCATGTGATACAGGTCGCATAGTAACCGCAATCTCGGGTCGTTGATTTCCCGTAGAATCTCCAGCGCAGTACCAAAATCAGTCAGCCAGTAGCCAGGGTGATCTTTACGGGTATTGAGCGGTTCCAACATCAAAGTCATATCCAATGGAGTCACCGTCAGCATCTGCCGCAGCGCGCTGATAACGTTCTCCCGCTTCTGATGATCTGGAATCTCCAGGTAAGGCTGGGCTGAGTCATCCGGATTAAGTTGATTGGTGATCACCATCAGGTTGGGACATTCCAACTGTCTGGCAATTGGAACTGTATCCACTAGATCCCGAATCAACAATGGGTGCGTTTGACTGGCGACCATACTACCCTGGCGGTGACCGTTGAAGTTCACTATCTTCACCTGGTTAATGTGGCAGGCTGCTGCCAATGCCGGGATGTCTTTATCTCTCCAACCCCAGAAATCGATAGAGTGGAAACCAGCCTGTGCAACCAAACCCACCTTCTCATCGTGCGGAAGGTCAGGAAAAAGCGGATCCAGACAGACAGCAAAATTCAAATCTATTCCGCTCCCGGACTCACTTCGAAAATGCCGAATCAAACGCCCGGTTACTGCTTGGGAAATTATAGCGTTTGACCAACGCCAGGGCCTCCTCTGGCGCCATATTCCCGTTCCATCCCGTTATCTTCCCATTCCACTGAGAGCGGGCCATCATATCCGATCCGATTCAAGGTGCGGAAAATTTCATCCCAGTTCAATCCACCATGTCCGGCAGATACAAAATCCCAACCACGGCGCGGATCACCAAAATTAAGATGCGAACCCAATATACTGGTGCGACCATCGAGATGCCTGATACTCTCCTTGACGTGGACGTGATAAATTCGGTCGGCAAAGGTTTCCAGGAACATGACTGGATCGACAAATTGATGATGGAGGTGGCTGGGATCAAAATTGATCCCGAACGCTGGTCGATGCTTGAAACCCTCCATGATTTTTTGGGTGGTCACGATATCATACGCGATCTCAGTGGGGTGTACTTCCAGGCAGAATTTCACCCCCACTTCATCAAACACATCCAGAATTGGATTCCAGCGGTCTACCACTTCTTGATACCCGGCTTCAATCACATTCCAGTCATTCGGTGGGAACGAATACAACAGGTGCCAGATGGGCGAGCCGGTAAAACCGATCACTTTCTGGATACCAAATGCGGCAGCTGCCCGAGCGGCGTCTTTCACAAATTCGGCTGCCCGGGTGCGGACCCCTTCCGGTTTCCCATCCCCCCATATTTTGGCCGGGATCACCCGTTGGTGGCGTTCATCAATATACTTATCAGCCACGCACTGCCCCACCAGCGACACATTAATAGCAAAGCACTGTAAACCGCGTTTCTCCAATTCGGCGCGTTTATTCTGGAGGTATTCTGACTTGGTTAATGCCTGTTCCACATTAAAGTGATCACCATCGCAGGCTAATTCCAACCCATCGTATCCCCATGACTTGACCCTATCTGCTAGGGTCAAAAAAGGTAGATCGGCCCATTGACCGCTGAAGAGCGTAATCGGATGCGTCTCCATTGTTAGCGATAGAGAGCAGGTTTCTCAAGTAAACGAACAGGCGTCACTGCAACGTTTTGCAGGCTTTGGATGCAGGCTGCGGTTACCATCATGGTCACGTAACCATCCCAGGCACAAGCGCCGCTGAACGGCTTGCCAGTTTGGAGTGATTCGATCCAATCAATTGCTTCAGCCACATAGGCATCCTGGAATGGGGACAACCAATCAGCCGATACATAGAATCCACGGTGTGATTTTGCCCGCAGCATCGCTTTATCGGGCTGCTGAGTTACCGCAGTCCCTTTTTGGCAGACCAACTCGGCGGAAACTTCGTAGCCGTAGTCATCATTCACATACACTTCGGCCGTTCCCATCGTATTGTTGCTCATAAATAGCTCAATTAAGAGCATATCCTTGGTATCCGGGTGCAGCTCGGGGCGAGACTTCAATCCACGTACGTACACATCTTCCACTTCTTCACCCAGAAGGAATCTGGCTGAATCATAATCGTGTCCCGCCGAATTGGTGAGGATGGTTGCGCCTGTAATGCCAAACGCAACTGAAGCATTGCGGTGGACGCCTTTCCAAAGCAATGGCTTGCCCAGATCACCAGAAACTGCGGCGGCTTTAACGGCAGCATGTTGCGGGTCAAAGCGTCGCATGAACCCAACCGAGATTAGTTTCTTCCCGATGGACACTTCAGCATCCAATACTTTGATGGCATCTTCGACGCTGGTAGCCAGCGGTTTTTCACAGAGGACAGGTTTACCTGCCTTAAGACATGCCAGTGTAAAGCGGGCATGGGTATCATCCGGTGAAGCGATCAGAACAGCATCAATTTGTGGATCTTCAATCAGTTGGATCGGATCGGTGAATACACGCGGATGTCCGCTCTGTTCCGCAGCTTGCTGCGCCCGATCCGAGTCCAAATCATAAACACCACTCACCTTGGCGCCGCCTACATAACGATGCAAATTAACCGCGTGACGAGTTCCCATGCCACCGGTCCCTACGACACCTACTCTCACTGGTTGATCTGTTGGTTTATTCTCCATAAGGGTACCTTCCTTTGATAGATGCTGTCTGTTAAATTAGTCGGCTTCCAAGGTTGAATGGAAGTTATTGTTCGTCAATTCTGGCTAGACACCTAATGACCGGATGTATTCCCGGTTTCGGCGGGCGGATTCTTTGGGATGACCCATTCCAGGCAGAACATCCTGCTCAACGACACCCCAGCCATCAAATCCAATCTCTTTCAATACTGCCATTAGCGCTGGAAAATCAACATTACCTTTCCCAAGTTCACAGAAAACGCCTGCACTCACTGCCTGGAAGTAATCCAGTTTTTCTTTTTCCACACGAGCGTGAACTTCTGGATGATGATCTTTAAAGTGGAAGTGCCACACCCGTTTACCAAGTTTTTTCAAACCTTCCAGTGGATCTCCGCCGCCAAATGCGTAGTGACCACAATCGAAAACGAGCCCTAATAACGATGGATCAGTGAGGCCCATCAGAGTATCAATTTCATCCGGGGTTTCTACATAACCCGCGCAATGATGATGGAAAGCTGTCCGTAGACCAGTTTCCTTTTTGACAGCCTGGGCAACTTTCATCGCGCCTTCAGCAAAGATTTGCCATTCGGCTGCTGAAAGTCCCATCTCGGGGCGAACTCGACCGGCATTTTGTGTCCGTTCGGGAAATTGAGCCATTTTCATCTGCCAAGACGATGAAAGGCAAATCGCCTTCCACAGCAGCCATCAGACGGGCTGTCTTCACTGCTACTTCAATCCCTGCCTGATGTGCTTCCGGTTTCTTCAGTGCAACTGGAACAAAAGCACCAAGCAATTTCAGGTTCCGGCTATGGATTTCTTGAGCGAGCTTGTCTGGTTCGGTTGGCATAAATCCCCAATCGCCTAATTCGGTGCCCGCGTAACCGGTTTCTGCAATTTCATTTAATACCTGTACATACCCGGGTGCTTCACCTGAAAGGTCGAATTCGAGGGCACCCCAGGAACAAGGAGCATTGGCTATTTTCATCATATCTTCACCTCAGAAGTTAGAATGGTTTGATTTGCTGGTTACTTTACGTCTGGATTTGGCAGCATGAAATCTCGGATCACCGCCAATAACTCGTGATACGATGCGATGAAAGAGCGCAATGTTCTTGCGGTTGGACCGAACTGATCAAATTCAGAGACCTTAAGCCCATCCTCATCATAGCCCCTTCTGAAATCTGGGAATTTTCTGTAGAGCGTGTCAATAATTTCCTGAGGAACTGGCTGATCGAAGCGTTCCTTGACTTCATAATCTGAATTATTGAATTTGACCTGCCAATCGTAAGGAATGGTTAATACTACGTCCCCGCCGATTAGTTCAGTCCAGTGCATATGATGCCGGTAAGCTGCACCTAATAAACGGGTGCGATACTTCCGTGCTTCGAAGATGGGATATGCTTTCTTTAAACAGGCTATACCAGCCCAGTCACCATAGCCAGGGGTGAGTAATACTTTGTCGCGTTTTTCAAGTAAGTGAATCCAATCATCCATCCGTCCGATCATAATGGTACAAACGGATCGAATCTGATCGACCGATTTTCCTTCTGCTTCGCGCCGCTTGAATCCACGCTCCACTGCTTCGGCCACCGCGATTGCCTGGGGAACACAGAAACAAACCGTGGCGTTGATGTTAACCCCATGGTACGAAACCTCTTCAATCGCTTTGATACCGGCAGCAGTCACCGGAATCTTGACTTGCATATTGGGAGCAAGGGTATGGAAGTGCAGCGTTTGTTCAACGATCGCATCGGCATTGCGGTAAAAAGTAGGATTGGTCTGAATAGAAATTCGGCCCTTTAATCCTTTTTCGCGGTCAAAGACTGGTTTGAGCAACTCCGCGCCTTTCACCGCCATCTCTTCGATTAATTTCCAGGCAACCTGATCTTCGGTCCAGGTCGGATTCTGGTCGATGATCTGGTAAATTCGATCTTTCCAGAGGCTCATTTCTTTTTTTAGCACACCCAGGACAATGGTCGGGATTGGTGGTCGCACCAACTGCGCCATTTTCAATTGCATACGCCAGTTCTTCCATAGAACAGGAATCATTCCAATAATCTGTTTTGGTGGTAGAAACCGTCTGGTGTAGTGGAGATTTATATTTCTTTTCTGACATTTTTGCTTCCTTTCTCAATTAACCTGCATGCAATGTGATCGATCAACGAGAGTGAATGATGCCAAAAGATGAAGAATAATGAATGATTGCGGGTAACTTGTACTTTCTCTCTTGATTATGTTCACGTGTGCATTCGGTTTGTTTTTGGAGGGGTGCTTCAACTTTCAAAGCACCCCTCCAGATCAAATCTGTTTATTTCTTGAATTCAGCGATATTTTCGATGGAGACTACATCAACACCAGTGTTGACGAAAGCTTCCACGGTTTCGCCACGAGCAACGGCTGCGGCGGTGAGGGTTCCCAATTCACCGATCTTGGTGGGGAACTGGGCAATGGAACCGGTCAATTCACCCAGTGCGATGGAATCCAGCGCGTTGGGGGAGGCATCAAAGCCAACGATCACGAGAGTTTTGCCAGCAGCCTTGGCGGCATTCAATGCGCCCAATGCCATTTCGTCATTGGTGGCATAGATTGCTTTCAGGTTGGGGTTGGCAGTAAGCAGGTTCTCGGCAACAGTCTGGCCTTTGGCACGGTCTGAATCGGCGGGTTGGATTGGCAACTACCTTCATGCCAGCTTTTTCCAAAGCTTCCTTGGCGCCTTCTTCACGCAGGTTGTGGACTGGATCGCCAGCAGCACCGCGGATAATGGCAACTTCATCACCGGCAACTAACTTGGCGGCGATGAATTCACCAGCCATGGTACCACCCAGGCGGTTGTCAGTACCCACGAATGCGCTCTTGGCATCGAAGGCGGCAATGTTGGTGTCAATCAAAACCACAGGAATGCCAGCGTCGACTGCTTTTTGCAGGGTCGGCTGCAATTGATCTGCCTGGCTGGGTGCCACCGCGATGGCATCCACTTTGGCGGAGATCTGGGCTTCGATCATTCGGATCTGGCCTTCGATATCGGTCTCTTCGTTTGGACCGGTGAAAGTGGCTTCGATGTTGGGATCAGCCTTCATAGCATCTTCCACACCGACGCCAACGATTTTCCAGTAATCACTGGTAACTGATTTGACAACCACAGCGATCTTCAGTTTCTTTTCAGCAACTGGAGCTACGGGTTTCGCACCTGGTTTGTAGGTTGTGATGTTTTCTTGAGAAACAACATCGACACCCGTGTTGACGAAGGCATTCCACTTTTTCACCACGGGCAACGGCCGCGGCGGTCAAGGTTCCCAATTCACCAATCTTGGCGGGGAACTGGGCAACTGAACCGGAGAGTTCACCGGCTTCAATTGAATCCAGAGCGTTCGGTGAGGCATCAAAGCCAACGATTACGAGGGTCTTGCCAGCTGCTTTAGCAGCGTTCAACGCACCTAAGCCATTTCATCATTGGTGCAGTAGATGGCTTTCAGGTTCGGGTTGGCGGTCAGCAGGTTCTCAGCAACAGACTTGGCCTTTGGCACGGTCGCTGTCCGCGGGTTGTACTGCGACAACCTTCATCCCGGCTGTTTCCAGCGCTTCGCGTAGCGCCTTCTTCACGCAGATTGTGCACCGGATCGCCAGCGGCACCGCGAATGATGGCTACTTCGTCACCGGCGGTGCAGTTTTCCGGCAATGAATTCACCAGCCATTGTACCGCCCAGACTTGTTGTCGGTGCCTACGAATGCGCTCTTGGCATCGAAGGTAGCGATGTTCGTGTCGATCAAGAATGACCGGAATACCCGCATCCACTGCCTTCTGCAGGGTTGGCTGCAATTGATCTGCCTGGCTCGGCGCCACCGCGATTGCGTCCACTTTGGCCGAGATTTGGGCTTCGATCATGCGGATCTGGCCTTCGATATCGGTTTCTTCGTTCGGACCAGTGAATGTCGCTTCGATGTTCGGGTCGGCCTTCATGGCGTCTTCGACGCCCGCGCCTACCAGTTTCCAGTAGTCACTGGTGACTGATTTCACAACCACCGCTACCTGGATCTTGCCATCAGCAGCGGCGCGGTTCTTGCCGGGTGCAGCGGGTTCCACAGGTGCTGCAGTCGGAGCCGGAGTGCAGGCGCTTAATGTCATACCCATAACCACCAGTACAGACATCACGATGCTCAGTTTCTTTAACATAATCTCCTCCAGTTGTTCATGTAAAGTAGTGCAATATACTGACTTCTGATTTCACGAGCTATTACTTCACTTGTTGTCTTTACACCTCCTGTTTGATTGTACCCGATACCTTACCGGTGCAGCCCGCTGTCGAAAAACATCAACCGTTACTGCTCCGATAATGACTAGCCCGATCGCAACCGTCTGCCATTCGGTCGGTACGTTCAGTAATACCAGACCGTTGCGCAAGACAGCAATCAGCAATACTCCGATTGCCGTGCCGCCAATTGTACCCGAACCACCCGAAAAGCTTGCCCCCCGATGATGACCGCCGCGATCGCGTCCAGTTCATAGCCGGCACCAGCATTGGGGAAGCCAGAATTGGTACGCCCGGCGAGCATCAACGCCGCCAAACCAGCCATAAGTCCACTCAGGCTATACACAATCACCAGGGTTTTATCCACATTGATCCCTGATAACCTGGCTGCCGCGGTATTCCCACCCACTGCGTAGATATGGCGTCCCAGCGATGTGTTCGGTAAGTATGATGTGGAAGATGATGTAAACCACAACCACTGCGACCAATGCCACCGGAATCGGTCCGACTGATCCGGCTCCCAAGTAGAGGATTTGCGGTGCACCAGCCCGGTCAAAGCCTGAAATCGGTGACGCGCCGGTCATGATCAATGCCAGACCACGCGCAATATTCATCGTACCCAGCGTAGCGATAAACGGATGTGGCAAATGTAGCTTGGTCAATAATATCCCGTTGATCCAACCGATAAATACACCTACCCCCAGGCAGACGAGCATGGAAAGGTATGGATTGACGCCCATCTTGACAGCTAAAATCGCCATCGAGCACATGGCAACCGCCAGAATGGAACCTACTGATAGATCGATCCCACCTGTGATAATCGCCACCAGTAATCCGATCGCCAGGAAAGCGTTCACGGTCGCCTGCCGGGCGATGTTTGTCAGGTTCGAACCAGTCATGAAGACATCCGATGTGACCGATAGGAAAATGGTTAAAAGGATCAGTCCAAAGAGCGCACCAAACCGGCCCAGAAAGCTTCCCAAGGTCATGCCAAAGATTTTCTTAGGTGCTTTCGCAGCGTCATTCATTGTCATTTGTGCCATAGCTTTCCACTCCCATCATGGCTGCCAGAATTTTTTCTTGCGTGGCTTCATCCCGGGCAAACTCACCCGCTACCGTACCTTTATAAATCACCATAATCCGATCGCTCATGCCCAATAATTCGGGCATCTCCGATGAGACCATGATGACTGCGGCTCCATTTTCAACCAGGGTGTTCATCAGGTTATATACTTCCACTTTGGCGCCTACATCGATTCCCCGGGTCGGTTCATCAAAGATTAATACCTTCGATTCACTCGCCAACCATTTTGCCAAAACCACCTTCTGCTGGTTGCCGCCGCTCAGGTTCTGTACCTCCTGGTCTACGGACGGTGTACTGATCCGCAGTTTGTTAATGAAATCTTGGGTGCGGATTTTTTCCATCTTCAGTCGAAGCAGGCCATTTTTCTTGATCTTATCCAGGCTGGCCATGCTGATATTGTGCAATACCGATAATTTGAGGACCAGACCCTGATACTTACGATCTTCGGGTAATAATCCCATCCCCGCCAAAGATTGTCGATTGAGGAGAATCTAATTTCACTTCTACGTCATTGATAAATACATGCCCGGCATCTACTTTATCAGCCCCGAAGATTGCGCGCACCAATTCGGTTCTGCCTGCCCCAACCAGGCCGGCAATTCCTAGAATTTCTCCGGTGTAGGCTTTGAAGCTGATATCCTTCAGTACGCCTTCCTGGCAAATTCCTTCAACCCGCAGCGCTTCTCTCCCCCGTTTGGAAATCACTTTGGGATACTGCTGGTCTAAAGACCGCCCAACCATCAAGTTGATCAGTTGATCGTTGGTGGTGTTTTTCAGATCGACCGTGCTGATGTATTCCCCATCCCGCAATACGGTTCCACGATCGCAGATCTCGAACACTTCATCCAGATGATGTGAGATAAAAATTACCGATTTCCCTGGATCTCTCAGCTTGCGGATCACCGCATACAGTTGGTCAATCTCAGTTCCGGTCAGCGCGCTGGTCGGTTCATCCATGATGAGGAGTTGCGCATTCAAAGACAACGCTTTGGCAATCTCGACCATCTGCTGGTGCGCTATCCCCAAACCCAGAATAGGTCTGGACGGGTCCAGGTTGAGATGGACTTCTTCCAGCAACTCGTTTGTTCGCCGGTACATCTCTTTCCAGTCGATCAACCGCAGCGCTTTATTCTTGAAATGCTCGCGTCCCAAGCCAGACGTTTTCAGCAATGCTAAGCTGCGGCACCAGATTGAATTCCTGGTAGATGATGCCAATTCCAAGCTTTTCTGCATCTTTTGGCTCGCGAATTTCCACCTTCTGGCCTTCCCAGAGAATATCGCCTTTATCCCTGGCGTACGCCCCTGACAGGATCTTCATCAAGGTGGATTTTCCCGCCCCATTTTCGCCTAGCAGCGCATGCACTTCACCCCGCCGGACTTCCAGGTGAACGTTATCCAGCGCACGCACACCCGGAAAGCTCTTGCAGATCCCAACCAGCCGCAGCAGATCAGTATTTTCGTGGTTTCCAGTTTCGTTGTCGATTCGCTCAATGGACGACTCCTTCAACAAGGTCGATCCGGCTCTGAGGTTTATAGAATAGTACTTTTCTTGAGCTCGTTTCTTGAGCCAGTCTTTTCGCGCTGCCTGAACGGTTGGCATTTCACTGACTTCCGCTACCGGCACATCCCACCAGCTCTCATAGCCCGGAACATTCACGTACCGATCGTTCCGAATGTAGATCATGGTTGATTTTGTGGTCTTCTGGGCTGCCTGAATGGCATTGGCGTAGTCCTCAGCCGGTCACGCATTCGATCACCTCAGCGCCCAAACTGCGGGCATTGGCGGCGAAATCGATCTGTACAGTACTTCAACAGCATCCCCTGCCTGGTCGTCTGGCAGGACTCCATCCTTGGGGTGCACATATCGGGTTCCAAACCCATTCTGTCCGAAAGACCGGCTCAGGGAGCCAATGCTCTTGTATCCGCTGTTATCCCACAAGATCACGATCAGTTTGAAGCCTTCCTGTACCGAAGTCGCCAGGTCTGATGAAAGCATCAGATAGCTGCCATCGCCAACGATCACATACACATCCCGCTCTGGGGCTGCCATCTTCACTCCCAAGCCGCCGGCAATCTCATAACCCATGCATGAGTTGCCATATTCCATGTGGAAGTTCTTGGGATGTCTGGTCCGCCAGAGTTTATGTAGATCTCCCGGCATACTTCCAGCCGCATTCACCATGATCGCATCTGGCGCGGACAGCTCATTCAACAATCCGATCAATTCGCCCTGGCTGGGTAAGCGGCTGTGTTTCGAATGGCGTAGATCCGATCCACTTCGCTTCCCAGTCATGATGCAGTTCAAGCGCACGTTTGCGATATGCAGAATCACACTGAGTAACCCTGCAAGCAGTTTGCCCAATTCTTCCAGGGTGACTTTGGCATCCCCCACCACCGGCAGGGCGTGATGCTTGAAAGCATCAAATTCACCCACATTGATATTGATGAATTTCACATTCGGATTTTGGAATGCGGTTTTCGAGGCCGTCGTGAAATCGGAATAGCGGGTACCGATCCCAATCACCAGGTCCGCTTCGCTTTGCCAATCGGTTGGCAGCCAGCGTGCCAGTGGCGCCGATCCCGCCCATGCACAGTGGATGGTCATAGCGCAGACTGCCTTTGCCTGCCATGGTTTCGCCCACCGGGATGCCGGTCTGCATCCACAAATGCTTTGAGAGTCTCGGTCGCATCCGCGTAGATGGTTCCGCCGCCCGCCACAATGATCGGGCTTTGCTCTGGCGGATCCACGCAGCCGCAGTGCCAGGGCTTCCACATCCGCGCGATAGCGGCGGATGTGCCAGACGCGTTTGCTGAAGAATTCCACCGGGTAGTCATACGCTTCAGTCTGTACATCCTCAGGTAGCGCCAGTACCACCGCGCCGGTATCGACCGGGCTGGTCAGCACCCGCATTGCTTCGGGCAGTGCCAGTAAAATCTGGTCTGGCCGGTTGATCCGGTCCCAGTACTTGCTGACCGGTTTGAAGCAATCATTGGCAGAAAAATCCTGCGACTGGCTGTTTTCAATTTGCTGCAAGACCGGGGCTACATTCCGGCGGGCAAAAATATCGCCGGGCAGCAGTAGCACCGGCAAGCGATTGACGGTCGCCGTGGCTGCGCCGGTGATCATATTGGTCGCACCTGGTCCAATGGAGGTGGTGCAAACCATCGTCTGCAGGCGATTCTTCACCTTGGTAAACGCGATGGCCGTGTGCACCATCGCCTGTTCGTTGCGTACCTGGTAATACCGGAAATCGGGGTTTTGCTGTAATGCCTGTCCGATTCCGGCCACATTTCCATGGCCAAAGATGCCCATACAACCGGCAAAGAAGGGCTGTTCCAAACCATCACGCTCAGAATACTGGTTTTTCAAAAATCGGATTACAGCCTGCGCCATGGTCAGGCGCACGGTGTTGTGATTGCGGCATAGCTCTCCTGTTAAATGGTTGTCTTTCACCGGGAAGATCGGTACTCGCGGATCTCGTGATGTGTACGTTTCTTTGACCCAGGTAAACGCCGGATCATCGGTTGCGGCCAGGCTCTGATCTGATCCCGCCAGAATATTCAGATAATAGGTGGTGTATCCGGGCGGACTGCTGACCGGATGATACCCTTCGGGAACCAGGGCAACATCATTGTTGCGTACCAGGACGGGCGTCATTGAATCCCATCCCGGCTGCCTGCAATGGGTGATTCGGGATCGGTGTACAGGTGTTGAATCGCGTACCCTTCTGGTCGGTCGATCTTGTAAGTAATAGACTTCATCCAGATCCGCTTCGAGCAGCTTGCCATCCGGACCAACTTTGCGGACATCATGTTTATGGGGCGGGATAACTCGACCAATTGCCGCCGGGGGTATAGACTTCCACCACCACCAGCCGGTCACACGGGAAAGCCGGGGGGGATGATCTGGTTGATCTGACGGGTGGCATGGTCGCCGCCGCGAATTTCCACCCGAACATCCTCCGGGGTTACCAGTTTCGGTTCACGTTGGTGTGATGCCAGGCACTGAGGCGATGGCAAATTCACAATCGGTGATTGGCTTTGACGGTGAATTCAGTATGCATCGGGAGATATAAGTGCGATGCGGTAGTCCGCTGAAGACCTGATCTCGGTCCACCGAATTCTGCCCAACTTGCCGCGGTTGGATGTCGATGTCTGACCTGGCCGGATAAGAAGGACAATAGCCAGCTTCATTTGCTTGAGTCGTACGAGAACCAGGTTTGGCCTGGCTGATTAGCCGGCTGGCCTGGAAATGGATCGTATCCCAACCGGCATGACGCGGGCAGGACTTCCACGATTAATTCCGGCGAGGATTGGATGGATGAGGGTGAATAACTAGAGAGCTTGGAATCGTATTGCTTCATAAACTCCTCATTAGAAGTATTATAAAACCGATTGGAAGGTGTTTGAATTTCTTGCGCACACGTGTGCGTTCTTTGAAAATAAAAACTTCCGAAAACGCTCGCTATTCAACTGATTATTTCATTTACAAGACTGCTGGGGATCGATGGGAGTGCTTTTCATGTGCTGAATATTTATGCACACGTGAACATTATAGAACGATTTTACGAGATGTCAAGATATTTGTAACTTCATTATGTATCATGCAGAATCTATGCATGAATGCATAGTATAGAATTTGTAGCGGCAGGGCATTGCATGCGCTATTCATGTGCTTCCATGGATTCTAGAAAAGTAACCTGGTCGTCAATATTCAACCAATATAAAAATATTCCTGATGATAAACTTAGTATCAGTAGATTACCGCAAAAAGCTTGCGAGGCAATGCTCGGCTCTACAGATAACACTTTGGGAATCCTCTATCCAAACGGTAAAGTGATTATTGCAATTTGTTTTCACCTATCCGCTTATAATAAGATCATCATTCAACAATCTCCTTTATCAGTCCAGAACTCATTCTGAATTGAGGTTTCATGGCAGTCACCATCAAAGATCTGGCCAGAGCAGCAGGTGTCTCACACACCACCGTCTCACGTGCTCTGCATGACCATCCGGCAATCTCAACCGAAACAATCACGCGGGTCAAGAACCTGGCAGTCAGCATGGGATATGTTCCCAGCGCCACCGCCCGCGGATTAAAAACCCGCCGGACCCGTGCGCTGGGCGTGATCGTCAGTGATATTGATGATCCATTTTGGAGCGAGGTCATGCACGGTGTGGATGATGTTCTGCACCCTAACGGTTACAGCTTTTTTGTAGCTGCCACCCATCGCAACAAACAGCGCGAAAAAGAAGTGGTACGCATGATGGTGCAACGCGGGGTCGATGGTGTCATCCTGCTCGCGCCCCAATTCAGTTCCGAACAAGCCCACATGCTGCATTCTTATGGCCTACCCATGGCAATCGTCAACAACGAAGGCGCCGGCCTGTACCAGTACCTGATTTACAACGACAATGATTTTGGGATCAACCTGGTTACCCGCCACCTGATCGACCTGGGCCATCGCGAAATCGCATACCTGGGCAACTCGTTGGGTGGCCTCACCAATCAGGAACGCGAATCTGGTTTTATTGAAACCATGAAACTGGCCGGGCTTGCAACCCCAGGAAGATTTTATTCACCTGACCAAAGGTGGCACTCCCGAGGGTGGTTTTGCGGGTGCGCAGTACCTGCTATCCCTTCCACGGGTTCCGACCGCCATCATGTGCTACAACGATTTTATGGCTGTGGGTGTTTACCGCGCCCTGGCGCAGGCGGGTTACCGCATTCCAGAGGATATGTCGGTCACCGGGTTTGATGATATTACCATCTCCGCCTATCTGCTTCCCCCGCTCACCACCCTGCACCAGTACAAGTATGACCTGGGGGTGGGTGCTGCCCGCATGATGCTGGAAGTATTAGAACAACCACCAACGATGACCAGTGAACCTCCGGTGAATAAACGCATGAGCCTGCAAGGCCAGCTTACACTACGAAAATCCACCGCTCCACCCAGAAAACATTAAAAATCCACCTTCTCAGGTGGAGTTGATTCTCCCGCAATTCAATTTGTCTTATTGATTTAAAGGAACCGGTGTGATGGTCGGATTCGCTGGTGCAATTCCCGTCAGGGCATAAGTGGCAGTCATCGTTTCGCATTTCTTGCCTGTACACGGATTTAGATACGCATCCGCTTCTTGCCGCCACTCATCTGAAACAACCGATTCGGGTAATGCCAATAACCGCTTCCAGGCATCCCGAATATTGGTGCGCGATCCAACAGCCATTGCAGATTTTACCTGTTTATAGATGCTCTCAGCTCGTTCCTCGTCAGTTGTGGCCAGATCCTCAGCCCGTAAAAATTGATTATAGGCATCCGTATTACGCTTGAGTTGCAATAAGGCTTCTGCCCTTAAATACACCGCCCGGTAGTGGTTATCGTTGATCTCTAACGCCTTGGAAAGGTCAGTAAGCGCACCATTGGGATCACCTGTTTTCAAGCTGGTCATCCCCCGGATGTAATAGGCATCAAAACTGTTGGTATCCAGACCAATGGATTTGTTATAGTATTCCAATGCCTTCTCTGTGTTCCCGGCTACCCAATAGGCTTTGCCCACCATTTCGTAGGCATCCGCATCATAGGGTTGGTATTCCAGGTACGTATCCAAATATCCCAATGCTTTATCCGTCTCATTGTTGGCGATATATGCAGTCCCCAACATCAAATAGGTATCCAGCATGGTGATATCCAGATCATATGCTTTTTGTGCGTTCTCCAGTGCTTTGGCGGGTTCATCTTTTGCCATATAGATCTGGGCCAGGTTGAGATAAATCAGAGGAGAATCAGGGTACAGATCTCGGGCAATCATGAGATCTTCCATTGCCTTATCTGGCTGATTCTTCTGCATATAATATCGAGCCCGTTCGATATATGCATCAAATAAGGCCGGATCATATTGGATGGCTTTATTCAAATCATCCAGAATATTCGATTTGGGTTTGACCTCTTTGAGCACTTTGGCATGGGCTAAAATAGCAGCAGCGAATTTCGGGTCCAAATTCATTGCCTTCTCGTAATTCATCAAAGCTTCATTTTTATTCCCGGAGAGTCGCCCCACCTCACCCAGGTAATAATAAGCATCCGGCATTTTGGGATCAATATCCAACGCCTGGTTCATATACTTCTTGCAGGTTTCCCAATCACCTTTGGCAAATGCCCGCATCGCTAATTGATACGCCTCGGTAGAATGTGGTGTATCCACATAGTACGGAGTGGGAGTGTAGGTTTCCGAGAGCAGCATCCACAAGGCTGGAGCCAGTTTTGGGGTCGGGGAAGGCCGGAATCCTTTGGGCGTATTGGTGGGCAAATAGGTAGCCGAGGCTTTTCCGGTTGGTTGAATCAGGGTGATAATCGGCGCATCTCGCCGGAATGCCCGCGGAATAAATGTAATACTGGCTACCAGAGCGGCTACAATCAGCACCGCACCCAGGGCATACAGGAAAGTTTGTGACTTTCGTTTTGGTTTTTCTGGTTTCTCAGGGGTAGGAGGAATAAACCTTTGCAGAATCTCGGTTTGCCAGTCATTCTTGCGGGTAAAGAGATTTTCAGACCGGTTCTTTTCGGCTTTCTGTGCCCCAAAGAATACCAGACCCTTTCTGGCGATCGAATTATCCGGATCGTATTTTGAACATTGCTGCAGACAATAGATGATTTCCTTGGGGGTTTCAACGGTTGTACTCAGCCACAACCAATAACGTGAATTTTGCGGATCCACCTTTACCAGACTGGTGAGGATCTCCCGAGCTTTGCGGAGATCATTCATCTGGATGGCGGCGATTGCTTCTTCTAACAACGGGTCTTGTGGCATAAGATTTAGTCTAGCACAGGCGTAAAAGCACCGCAAGCTCCCTCTGGTATAATTTTTTTATGAGAATGGCGATTTTTTGCAATTGAGATTCGTGACGTATACCCTTGCTGATATTCCAATCCGCCTGTTTGGCACAGAGTACTCCGGTCGACTCCCACCCACTCTCCCACTACAGTTGCCCTCACTCGTTACATCAGCCAAACTCCTACCCCAGCACAAACCGGGACACCCGACTAGCCACCCAAACGATCCCGACGATCACGCCCACGCTGCAAGTCTATCTTGTAGCGGCCAATGAATTGGGGTCTGAAATTGCCCTGCGCTATGGAATTACAGTTGCCATGCTCAAGGCGGCCAACCCGGATGTCGACCTGGATTTTCTCAAAGAGGGCCAACAGCTCATCATCCCGGGCATCTCTGCAACCCAGGTACCGTTGGCTTTTACACCCACCCCCATGAAGCTAAACATCCAGACTCCGCATTGCTACCCCAGCGCTGATTCTGGTGCCTGGTGCCTGGTGCAAATGCAAAACAACCAATCAGAACCAATCTATTACCTTTCAGGTGATTTTTACTTTGCAATCTGAGGGACAGATCAGGATAGCGAATTCAACCGCGCTCGTAGATGTACTTCCCGTCGGGGCACAGGTTCCACTAATTGCCAGGTTTGAACCACCAGTAGGATACCCATTTCCAGGTTCGGTT
This sequence comes from uncultured Chloroflexia bacterium, assembly GCA_963818305.1. Lineage (GTDB taxonomy): Bacteria > Chloroflexota > Anaerolineae > Anaerolineales > Anaerolineaceae > DAIOEK01. The sequence continues at coordinate 156,441 of CAWFRQ010000003.1, read as the reverse complement.
CCAACTGAATTCCGCTTTCACAGCAGAAAATCCGGTAGTTTGGCCACTCGAAATGAAAGATACTAAAGTTGAAATTGATCCCTCTGGTTTGGTTGGCTGAACTTACTGGAGGTGTCAGGTTCTATCGTGACCAACCTGCAAGCAGATTGCAGTGATCGGAGTAGCGTACCACGGGGAGCAGACCGGTGGGGATCCGTAGAATGGAGATTTCGGGATTGATCAGACCTCAACCAGGATCAACCTTTTGAAATGACACTCTTTACCACTGGCCTGCCATCGACCAGGTAGAGCTATTTGCTGAAGGCAGCTAAACAACCATTAGCATTGGAGTTCAGATCATGCATATATTGGTAACCAATGATGATGGTGTCAACGCCCCCGGATTGCTGGCCCTGGTTCAGGCAGTGAAACCGCTGGGGCCAGGTCTCCGTGCTCGCGCCGGATAAAAACTGGAGCGCTTCCGGTCATGTAAAAACCCTGGATCGTCCACTGCGTATCCGTGAAACACACCTGGCCGATGGTACCCCGGCCTGGTGCAGTGACGGCGCTCCTTCAGATTGTGTTTCCCTGGCTGTCCTGGGATTCTTCCCCGAAAAGATAGATCTGGTCGTTTCGGGGATCAATCCAAACGCGAATATTGGCCATGATGTCACCTACTCTGGCACTGTCACCGCAGCCATGGAAGCCGCGATCTCCGGCATCCGCGGGATTGCATTTTCACTTGACCGTCCTTTTGATCTGCATAACCATGTTGATTATCTCCACCACCACCCGGGTCGCAACCAAAGTAGTGGAAATGGCCATCTGCACATCCCCTTCTCGCCTGAGATCGTGTTGAATGTGAATGTGCCGTATTTGCCCTGGGAAGAAATCGAAGGGATTCCAGATCACCCGCCAGGGGCTGCAGAATCTACCGGGATGAGCTGGTACGACGGCAAGATCCGCATGGACGGCCTTACTACTGGATTGGTGGTGACAGCCCGACCGGTAAACACGAAAATGGAACCGATTTCGGCGCATCTGAAAGGATGGCTTTGTTTCTATCACCCCCATCCAGTTGGATCTGACTGCGCATCCAGTCTATACCGACCTTGAAGAGTGGAAATTCTAATCCCGATTTTCCATCCATGTCAAAAACAGCAGCCGAAGAAATCGGCTGCTGTTTTGTCTTAATCTCAACCTGAACGAGGATAGCTCTTATTTCACAATCTCATACACTTTTCTGCCAATTTTGAGCAATTGTAAGCCAGCGACCAAGCCAAGGATCGCGCGAAAACCTAGCATAGAACTGTTGCTGTATCTGTGCAATCCATCCTGCTGCAGTACTGCGGTTCAACCAGGGTGACAACCTCAGATGGAATGACTCACAATGGACGGTCCAAAAATCACTACCACCAGGAGGATCAGAATCAATGCTTCCAGGGAAATCTCAAGAATTCGAGGTGGTCTTTAGACCAGACACCTTCCCGGAGCACAGAAGGACGTGGAAACCAATCTGCGCCAGCCAAACCAGGTCAAAGAAGAGCAAGTATCTGGAAAAAGCTGCGTGTGAGCAATGGGTAACTGACCCAACCGTTCGCTCCGTAAAATGTACACACGCAATGAGCTCCGGATACAAATTAAGACCAACAGCAAGATGGCACTGAAAACAATGGTCACACTCGCTTCGGGAACCGACACATGATCGGATGGAATGTTTGATTTCCAACTCTGACGGATCCCATGTTTCAGGGGATGGCTCTTCCAGCGGAAGAAACCTTTCCAAGACTGCGAAGATAAATGCTACTCCAGCAAAAGATTGGAAGACGCCTGGAACAGACCGCCAATAACTTCCAAAAGATCTTTCCCAGCCTGGAGTGTCGTTTTGGCCTCCTGGCCCATCTTGACTCCCAGCGCAATGGCACTCAGGGTGATCGTAATACTCATCACGATTTTGAGTACCATCACAAAAGTGGGGTACATACGCGGACCGATCAAATATCCGGCCGGGCGATAACTGGAAGCCACCTTCTCAGGTGAGCCGTATTCGCGTAACAGGTCTTTTCACCATCGTGTCATTGACCTGCTGGTGGCTTGACTCAGCCTTGGCATCCAGCATATCCAACAAAGTGGAACTCAATTCGTTTTCAATATCGGTCCGGTTTTTTGCAGGCAACCTGTCGGCCAACCTCTGCAACATACAAATCGATCAATTTCATTTTACTTTTCCTCTTCTGGCTTCCAGTTAAGCTGGTTACGGTTTTAACTAATTGATTACCATTCACGGTTAATTTCTGGTAAAGCCTGCTTACCCTCCGCGCTGATCACATAATACCGTCTTGGGACGGGCACCTTCCATTCGCCAGATGGATGTGAGCAAGGCCTTGTGACTCCAACCTGCGCAGTAACGGGTACAGCGTTCCCTGTTCGATGACGATCCCATTTTCTGCCAGGCTGGTCTGTAGCGAGTAACCATACTGTTCATCCTGTAAAAACAGGAGTACAGCCAGGCTGGTTACTCCCCGTTTCAACTCTAAAATCAAATTTTCAAGCGCTTTATCATCCATTTTTATGCCTCTGCATTGATAATACTATATATCTTACAGTATTGCAATAGTCAATATATAATACGATACATTAATGATATTGGTTGCACAGTCTGATAACATAGTACGATAGCTACGCTGGTACAGTAGTATCCCACTCCTCAATCATCTTCAAAATCTAGGCTACAATTCCAGTTATGAAAGATTATCGTTTTCCTACTGAAACACTCACCTTCTGGATGACAATTCTGCTGGTAGGTTTGGTTGTATTGTTCACATCCGCAGCGACTTTTTGTCTGAGTGGATTATTTATCATCGTGATGTTCATTTTTGCGTACATCCAAAACAAAGCCCACCACCAAAGCTGATGCAAGAAGCGATACCGGTGAACCAACAAAGTGAACCAGAGCTTTATACGCTGCTACTCGAATGTAATAAACGCCTCAATCCTGGGCGATCTTGAGTGTTTCATCGCTCCCAACCGATCGCTGAATGCATACACATTTGGGATTGAGGATCCAAAAACAATCGTATCTGTATTCATCCCTGTTTAAAATCATGGATCGAGACGAGCTCGCCTTTATCATCGGGCACGAAATGGGTCATATCCAGCTTGATCACACCTGGCTCAATACCATTTTAGGCGGAATGGCAGGCATCCCCACATCCTATGGAGCCGCTATTGCACTCACACTCGCTTTTCGTGTTTGGAATCGGATCTGCGAATATTCTGCTGATAGAGCAGGGTTGTTGGTATGCCACGATCCGAACAAAGCCATCTCAGCCCTCCTAAAACTGGTTTCTGGTGACAGGGATCTGACTGAAGAGGAAATTCAACAATGGCTGCAGATCGTTGACAGGGAAGATGACAGTGTTACAGGGCACCTCACCGAGATGCTCCAAGACCATCCACTCATTATCAAACGGATTCGACAATATCAAGGAATTTGCGAAAAGTGATCAATACCGAAGAAGATCGTTCCAATTAGAAGGTTAGACTAACGATCTGTTGGGCTGATTTCATCTTTTTTTGCAATTTATTCCGATACATTTGCTGATCGGCCCGAATAATCGCTTCCCGAAGTGAGTGTTCTTCTGTCGTACAACCACCTAAAGACAAGGACAAGTTGACTGGTAGCGCATTGGTCTGTTTTCAACTATCATTGACCATTACACGCGAATTGCTTCTTGGACCACTGCCAGGTTTGATTCGGGTAGTAAAACCGCAAATTCATCTCCACCGATACGTGCAATCAACATCATTTGAGCGGAATGACTTCGTGAATGATCCTGGCTGATTCTCGGATGAGTAGATCTCCGGCGGCATGACCAAAATGATCATTGGTGAATTTCAATCCATCAATATCCATCATGATGACACCCACCGGTTCGTTCCTGCCTGCTTTCAACCGTTGAATTTCTGCTTCATAGTATGCCCGGTTGTATAAACCAGTCAATTCATCATGCGTGCTGGCGTGGATCAACTTGGCTTCCGTTTTCTTTTCTGAAATTGCCAATGCAATCTGATTGGCAATAATCATCAAGCACGATCTCGGTCTTCAGGTGTATATGAAGTGACGAGGACTATAAGACTGAACTGCCACCACCCCGATCGTCTTTTCTTTTACAATCAACGGGACACCCAGCCAACACAGGGGTTCAGTGCCCATACTGTTTTGGTCATCCAACAGAATTGTCTTTACCATCGGCTCAGTGATCAAAACTGGTTTTCCGCTGCTGATAACAAGTTCTGTCCAACCATTCCCAAATTCGCGGTCTGGCGGAGTTGGATCAAACTCATCCACAAAGTACGGGAATGAAATAATTCCGGTGTTCTCATCATAATTTGCAATATAAAAATTGTTTACATCCATCAGGCGAGCCAGGGTTCGATGGATCGACTCATACAGGTCATGGATTAATTCAACCGTATCTGCATCTTGCGAGATCTTCAATAAGGCTTCACGTAATTTATTCGACTTTTCCTGCTCGGTTACGTCTAGCATACTGATCACAACTCGATCCATCGCATCCAGATTTTCTGGAAAAACCGACCAGCGGGTAGCCAGGGTCATTTCTTTCTGCTTCATGGTTACAAGTGTAATTTTCTGAGAAAATTGTGGGGTTCGATTCACAACTTGCAGGACTTGTTCAATAAACCAGGGAGTTCCATATTTGAGATAAATATTGATCAAACTCGCTTGAATTTCTTCTTTATTTTTTGCCTGAAGTAATCGTAACGCTTCACGATTCGCATCAATGATACGAATCCTTTGAACGAGGTCAACCACGGCCGCGTGGTTGTTGCGCAGGAATGTCAGTAATTGCTCTCCGGCCAGGCCAATCTCATGAACCGCATCCAATATGCCGGATAAATCTTCTTCAACCAGTGGGATTGGCGAGTTCATGAACAAGCTGCGATACTTTGCCTCTGAGCTCATCAGTGCCCGTTCAGTTTTCTTCTGCAAATCTTGTGAATCCAAAGAGTGATTGAACAACCTGACCAGTTCATCAAATTCCTGCAACCAGGAGGCCTTGACTCGTTTACTCCAATCAAAGGTACCTGTTTGAATCTCATTCAGCGATTTCACAATTTCAAAAATAGGTGCAAGGACAACAAACCTGATTGCAAAACCAAAAAGCAAGATCAACGCCAAACAGAGGATGAGGACGGCAAGATGTTTTGCCACGATATGGCAAGATGATATTGGTGAGAAGATTGGCAGGTACAGCATCAAATCAAATAAGCATCAATTTCATCGATCTTTTGGTAGTGAAATTGGTATTCTTCTCCATTGATTTCACTTTGATATGCACCAGTGTCTGCTAAAGATGGAGGCAGAATATCAGCCACGGATCCTACTTTTTTCACAAATCCCTGGCTATCTGACAACACATTCTGATTACTATCGACGATGATCGAATTATTCGAAGTATCCAGAAAGGACATTCCCGAAATCATTAGGAACCAGGGTGGTTGAAATTGAAGTCATTATTTGGTGCTTCCGTGGCATCCTTCAAGAGGCGGAAATCACCGATATGTTGCAGCATACTCTGAACTATTGGATGATTCAAAAATTCCATCAAACGAGTAATGCACAACCACAAAACCGATGATCGAATCAGGTGCAATTGCATTGGTTGAGCGATAGATCGGTTGAATTGTGGTTACTAATGTAGAAGCTCTGATAATGATGATCTATTTGCGGGTTGCCTAAAAAATATGCCTGACTCTTTTGGGCAGGAATGGATTTAACCCAACTTTGGATTATCTCGGGTGGATAGGTATTACCAGCTTGGGTAGAAAACACAACCGAATCTAAAGTAATCACATCGATTGTGTGCGGAGGCGGGAGTGAATCATTGACCAGAATAAGGTATTCAATCACTCGAAAAGGATGAGGCTGTCAGCTCATCTGGTTGATACACCGCTTTTAAAATGAGATCACGGGCAGTATTGGTTGGGGCGATGCGCTGGAGTAATTCTTCAACATCTTCCTGCAGCATCAGTACCCGGTTCACCTGATTATTGAATCTGGTTGTGGGTAAATTTATCTCGTTCTTCAGCAATAGAATTTAAAGCAGTCAAACCCACCGCCACAAGTGGAATAACTGCGACAGTGAGGAAAATAAACACAATTAGCCAGTACAGGCTTACCTTATTTTTTGCTAAACATTTACACCTGACAATTAGCCTTTACAGAGCAAATAGAGGTTTCCCGGGGGATACTCTCAAACATCCCTTCAGTAACCTTCTCGATGGTACTCTGCTCTCATTCATTAAAACAAAAACACCCCTCGAATCATGTAAAAGGGGTGTGAATATTCTTAACTTTTTCCACTAGTTTGAAGAAGTGGGAGACAAAGGCCTGGATTAACCCGGTTTCTGAAATGCTAACGCTACCCAATCCAGTGATTGACGTATTTCGAGAAAACTCAATCCGTACTCTTCAGCTGCTTTACGTACATCCGCTGCCTGATGATCCAGAATCCCGGATAAGAGCAATGTGCCGCCAGGTTGCACCAGGTCGTGTAATCCCATGCCGAACAAGCGGATAATGACCGGAGCCAGAATATTGGCAATGACCAATGGCGATTGTGCAACCCCAAATTGGCCGGACTTGATCTCGCTGACTGAACCTAATTCAACCTGGATCTCAGCAGAAACTTGATTCATTTCTGCGTTTTCCAGGGTTGCCTTCACAGATAATGGATCGATATCCACGCCCAGCGCTTTGGCAGCTCCCAACTTGATGGCCGCAATAGATAGGATGCCAGAGCCGCAGCCAACATCAAATACCAACATTCCTGGTTTGGTATATTCTTCAACCAATTCCAGACAAAGTTGGGTGGTCGGGTGAGTTCCAGTTCCAAACGCCATACTGGGATCAATCCGCAAGGCTATTTTTCCGGCGGTATCCATTTCGATCCAGGATGGAACCACGATGAGATTTTTACCGAGTCGAATCGGTTTATAGTGCTGTTTCCAGGAATTCATCCAATCTTGATCTTCAATCGGCGTGTAGACCGGCTGCGGGAGTTCTTGGATCTTTCCCAAATAAAACAGGTTCTCTTCCAGCTTCTGGCGTTTCTCTTCCAGGTTGGCATCATTCGACAGGTAACCATAAATCCGAACCGGGCCGTACGGAGTACCTTCATCTTCGGCGTCGTTGTACTTGACGTTGCTTTCTACGGCAACGCCACCTTCCACATATCGGCCTAACACTTCCGAAACAGCCTCAGCCAGTTCGCCATTTAATACCATTGAAACTTCGTACCAGCGCGGTTCAGCCACCGAATACCTCACGTAATATATCTTTAAAGTTTTTATCGCTTGTTTTTACTTCTGTGCCCAAAGTCTTGGCCAGTTCTTCCATCATCTTGCGTTGATTGTCATCCAAATGTACCGGAATATCGACCGTAACCATTACGATCTGATCTCCCCGGCCTGATGATTTCAAAAACGGAACACCTTTTCCGCGCAGGTTAAAGGTTTTACCCGGTTGGGTACCTGCGGGAATCTTCAGACTTGTCTTTCCATCCACAGTGGGGACTTCAATATCGGCTCCCAGAGTTGCCTGAGCAATGTTGATACCCAAATTTAGAATGATATCGTTTTGCCTGCGTTCAAAGAAAGCATGCTTCTGTACATCTACCTCAACATACAGATTGCCGCTCGGTCCGCCATTGACTCCAGGTTGACCTTCGCCTGCCAGGCGTATCTGCGTGCCGGTATCCACTCCGGGCGGGATCGCTACTGTCTTTTTGACATGTTTGCGTTCGTAGCCATGCCCCCGGCAATTCTTGCAGGGTGCAGAAATTACTTCACCGCTTCCGCCGCAGGTCGGGCAGGTAGTCACCTGTACCATCGATCCCAAAAAGGTCTGGCGTACCTGGCGAACTTCACCCTTTCCACCACAATTGGTGCAGCGGGCAGCTTTGGTACCCGGTTCCGCCTTCGATCCATGGCAGGTGCCGCACACTTCATCCCGGTCAAACTGGATTTCTTTCTCGGTTCCAAAGACGGCTTCTTCAAAAGTTAGTTTGGTTTTCAGACCCAGATCTTGTCCTCGCCTGGGTGCATTGCGTGCGCGCTGACTGGAACCACCCATGCCGCCAAAGCCGAAGAATTCGCTGAACAGGTCGCTCAAATCGATTGAGGAGAAATCTTGCGCTCCTCCACCCATTCCATTCAGCCCGGCGAAACCATAGCGGTCGTATGCTGCCCGTTTCTCAGGATCAGACAATACGGCGTACGCTTCATTAATCTCTTTGAACTTCTCTTCCGCGTCGTGTTCTTTATTAATATCCGGGTGGTATTTACGTGCCAATCCACGGAACGCCGACTTTAACTCATCGGGGCTGGCTGCTTTATTCACGCCTAATATTTCGTAGTAATCTCTTTGAGCCATGCTTTTAATTAAATCCTTACCGCAGAAGCTGCATAACGATAGATTATATCTTAGCAACTTCTGCGGTGATGAAAGTTAGAAATTAGACGCTTTTAAATTCGCCGTCAACCACATCTTCTCCACCGGGATTCGGTGCTTCGCCGCCAGGAGCTGAGTTCGGGCTGCCAGCTTCACCGGCTGCTGGGCCTGCCTGTTGGTAAGCGGCTGATCCAATCGCCTGCAAGATCTGGCCTAGATCTTCGGTGCCTTTCTTGATAGCAGCTACATCTTCAGAGTTCATCAAATCGCGCAGCGACTTGCTGCTTTCTTCCGCTTTCGTTTTCAAATCGGCCGGGACTTTATCTCCCAGGTCGCGCATGGTTTTCTCAACCGTGTAGATCGTGTTATCGGCGTGGTTGCGGGCTTCGATTATTTCTTTGCGCTTGCGATCGTCTTCCGCATGGCTTTCTGCCTCTTTGCGCATCTTTTCGATCTCAGCTTCGGACAGACCTGATGAAGCAGTGATGGTGATATGCTGGCTTCTGCCGGTAGCTTTGTCAGATGCAGTGACTTTAAGGATGCCGTTGGCATCGATATCGAAGGTCACTTCAATTTGAGGTACACCGCGTGGAGCAGGGGGAATACCATCAAGGGAGAATCTTCCCAGGCTCTTGTTATCCACAGCCATGGGGCGTTCACCCTGCAGAACATGAATTTCTACCTGGGTCTGGGTATCAGCCGCGGTTGAGAAGATCTGGCTCTTGCGGGTTGGAACGGTGGTATTCCGTTCAATCAGCGGGGTTGCCACATTGCCCAGAGTTTCCACCGAGAGGGTCAGCGGAGTCACATCGAGCAGTAAAATATCTTTGACCTCACCACCCAATACACCTGCCTGAATAGCAGCACCAACTGCCACGACCTCATCTGGATTGACACCTTTGTGAGGTTCTTTCCCAAATTCGCGTTTGACGGTTTCTTGTACCAGGGGCATACGGGTCATACCACCCACCAACACAACTTCATTAATATCAGATGGTTTCAGACCAGCATCAGCAATCGCATCACGAACCGGTTTGAGGGTCTTTTGAACCAGATCTCCGGTTAATTGTTCCAGTTTCGCCCGGGTGAGGGTCATCACCAGGTGTTTGGGTCCGGTTGCATCAGCAGTGATATAAGGCAGGTTGATCTCTGCCTGCATGGTGGTTGATAGCTCGATCTTGGCTTTTTCGGCTGCTTCTTTCAAACGCTGCAATGCCTGACGATCATTCTTCAGGTCAATCCCATTTGTCTTTTTGAACTCATCCACCAGATGATCCAAAACGCGTTGATCGAAGTCATCACCACCCAGGAAGGTATCGCCTGAAGTGGAACGGACCTGGAATACACCATCTCCAACATCCAAAATGGAAATATCGAAGGTGCCGCCGCCTAAGTCATAGACTGCGATGGTTTCGTTTTTCTTCTTATCCAAACCATACGCCAGGGATGAAGCGGTTGGTTCGTTAATAATTCTGAGCACTTCCAAACCGGCGATTTTTCCGGCATCTTTGGTGGCATTCCGCTGGGCATCATTGAAGTATGCAGGAACGGTGATGACTGCCTGTGTAACCGGCTCGCCCAGGTATGCTTCCGCATCGGCTTTGAGCTTTGAGAGGATCATGGCTGAAACTTCGGGTGGGGAATAATCTTTCCCATCCAGAGTCACCCGCAAATCACCATTGGGTGCTTTCGTAACCCGGTACGGAACCCGTCCGGTGGTGCGTTGCACTTCGTCATCCTCAAATTTTCTTCCCATAAACCGTTTGATCGAAAACACGGTATTTTCCGCATTGACGATGGACTGGTTGCGGGCTACCCGTCCAATGAGGCGTTCGTGGTTTTTGTTGACCGCCACCACCGAAGGGATCAAACGTTCTCCTTCAGCAGAAGGGATGACGATCGGTTCGCCGCCTTGCATAACAGCTACAACAGAGTTGGTAGTACCCAGATCTATTCCAATGATTTTTCCCATATTGTCTCCTAGCGTGCTACCCTGACCAGCGCCGGACGTACTACCCGCTCGCCAATGAGGTAACCTTTCTGAATGACTTCAATAATTTGACCACTCTCATGAGCGGGACTGTCCTCGTGTGTAAGCGCTTCCTGGAAGGTGGGATCGAACGGATCACCACTGGAAAGGGTCATTTCTTTGATCCCTTCCGATTCCAATGCAGAAGCCAGTTTGCGATAAATTAGATCAAACCCTTCTGCCCAACGCGCGCCTTCTCCATGGGTTGGTTTCACTTTGATTGCTCGATCCAGGTCATCCAGAACAGGCAGGTATTTCTTTGTGATGTTGATGATCATATTCTGCTGCTGGAAAACCTGATCGCGTTCGATGCGCTTCTTGTAGTTTACAAAATCAGCACGTTCACGCTGCCAACCGTCAAAATACTCAACTGATTTTGCGTTTACTTCGTCTAACTGGGTTTGAAGTTCATTTAGTTTCATCTTCAGTTCGTTGATGACAAACGCATCATCATCGTGGGTTGGGACTTCGGGTTTTATTGTCTTAGTTTTCTTATCTGTCATATCTTCTCCCAATCAAGGGTATTTGGTTGAGAATTACTCAACCATACTGTCATTTACTAATCCGGTTAGCAAACCGGCCATAAATCGAACGGTCGAAATACTGCGACCGTAGTACATTCGGGTAGGTCCTATGACACCCAGGGTCCCGGTAGCCATACCCGGAACGCCATATTTAGCCAAAATTACCGAACATTGCTTCAGTTCCTCCCAGTTGCCTTCACCACCGATGAGCACTTGCACCCCACCGATATTGGTATTGAGAACTGTACGAGTGAGCAAGTTATCTAATAACGATCGTTCTTCCAATAACCTCAACGCCTTACGGGCATCTTCCGATTGTACAAACTCCGGTTCAGCCAACACATTCGTCAGGCCATCCATATACAACTCGCCCGCTACCGCAGAAGTATTCGAAGCTAATTCCTGGATGATTACTTTCAGTACATCATCTTCCAATGCTGAAAGCTGGAGCACCAGTTTCTTGATGGTTGGCACATCCATTCCCTGGCATAGTTGCGAAAGACGGCTGGCGCTGGCAGAAAGCTGTTCTTGCGAAACCGGCTCTGCCAGAGTGAGCATTTGTTGATGAATCTCACCGCCTACCAGAACCACTACCAAAAGCACTTGTCTTCCACGGGTGGCGATCAGCTCCAGATGCTTGATGCGCGCATTTTCAGAATGCGGAGAAGTGACAATGGACGCTCCATGTGATTGGTGCGCCAGCACCGAGGCTGCCAGCTTCATCCATTGCTCCACATCCTGCCGGCTCTGGTAAAACTGGTGGCTGATCATCCGTTGGGTCGTTACAGGCAGATCCGTATCTTGCAGCAACCTGCCAACAAAATAGCGGTAGCCTTCATCTGAAGGTAACCTGCCCGCTGATGTGTGGGGTTGATACAGGTAGCCAGCATCATCCAACGCAGCCAATTCGTTTCTGACCGTGGCCGGGCTCATATCCAGATTGTAATGTTCCACCAGGTATTGCGATCCGATCGGTTGTGTGTTTTGCACATAATCATGGATCACCAGGGTGAGGATAAATTTTTGCCGGTCAGAAAGTTCTTTCATTCTTTTCCCAGTTTTACTGCTAACTGATTTCCGAAGATGGAATTCAGTCTTTTTACTTTTAGCACTCTCGGCATGAGAGTGCTAATTACTTGTGAATAATGATAACATGGGAGGAAATGCAGGTCAAGCGAGCCTGTAATGATTCAAACAAAAGATTAATAAACAAAGAACAGCAGATTCGAATCTGCTGTTCTCAATGGTTATATACTCTTCTAGATTATCCCAGGAATTCTTTGACTGGTTCGTCTTCCATGAAGACCAGGTTCAAGATGCCCGCTACCAGGCCGGGGACATTGCCGTACAGAATGGTGGCGATTTCGAACATTGCGATGGTCTTGATGTTGCTGGCCATGACTAACTTGCCAGACATCAGGCGGGAAGCGTAGATCACTTCGTAAGCGCCCAAAACGGCGGGCAGAACTACGACCGGTAAGCAAATAATTCCAACGATGCTGGCGGCGAAACCACAGGCTGCGCCCAGGCCGGCCAGGATGTTCAAGATACCGCTCACCAGTAAAATGATTTCCATGGCCTGTACTTTTCCAGGTTTATATTGATTGGTAACAACAGTTTGATCTGACATTTTTTCCTCTTTGTTTGTTTTAATTTTCTATAAGGGTATACGGGATTATTTGCTCAGAAGTTGCGGAGCAAAGAACCCCCTCCGGCTCCCCCATTTTCACTGCGTGAAAATGGGGGAGAGTGTGTTTATGCCTCCCTAATTTCGCGCCTGCGAAATTGGGGAGGTCTCGGGAGGGGTCGGTTTTTGCCCTGACCATCATCAATGGCAGGTTACGTGATTCAATGAAAAAAATTACGAGGAATGAATTTCCTCAAAATAAATGATTCAACAGTGGAACAATATTGATGAGCGGTTCATCGTACGGGTGGATGCTCTTGATCACACGCAAGGCATTTTCCACATCTTCCCATCTGCAATTGACCTCGATCTTGCTTTCTGTGCCTTCGCAAATCTTTCCAATTTCGCCATTGTACGGGTTAGAGCCCTCCAGCGGCCGCCAGTACCCACGAACAGTCGTGATGGAGATGCAGTTGTCATAGTTACCAATCCGCCCGACATTGATTTTGTTCAATTCGTCCCGTAATACCTCAACGAATTCGTCAGGGATGAAACATTCGATTTTTACAACTGGGAATTGGGTCATGGAGGTTGGTCCTTGGGAGGGGAAGTATTGCGAGTAATATTTTAGACAAAGCCAGGAAAAATAGGTGTCCGGCGCATATCATCCCGAAGATTTTCCGGGACGCGGAGTTAGGCTTCGCTATCATCAAATTCTACTCCGCGTTTCAAAAACTGCATCAACGCATTTCCATCACCTTGTGCGAACATGAAAGGTTTATAAACCTGTTCCCCAATCAATTTCTTAATAGAGAATTCATTCATGAAGTCAGCTATTTCGTGAATCGCGGCTTCGGCTTCCTCCCTAGTAATTCCTGGTAAATCACATGATTCCCTTTGAAGTGCAATCGCAAAATCATTATGTGAGAGTATTTTATCTCTCCATATACGAAATGCATTGTAATTATTTCGAGTTCTCAAAAGCCTCTGTTGTAGTGAACTTATGAGTTTTGCATCTTGCACTACATCCAGCTGAGCGATCAACTTTTCTAAACTGGCATTCGCCTTGCCAAGCGTAGTAGCCTTCTCTGTCAGGCGATTTAAAATCATTACCAATTCATTGAAAAGCATAGTTTTAAGAATGGCGAAGAATTGAGGCGCACTCGCATTCATGATCTTATAATTTTCGTCACTTGTTCCATAAAACTGAATATAAAGCTCCCAGACAGTATGAAGCCATGTTACTTCTTCATTCAGCACTTCGAACAGTTCGCGGAGTTCAGGCGCAATGTGGTCATTCATACGAAATATTGCCTCCCCAAAAGAAAAGAAGCCTAACAGCAGGCGTTACCAGCAAGTGGGCGGGGCTGGTTTCTGTTTCCACGGCATCATCATACCTCGTTGGGCTGCTCGAATTACCCAGTCGTTGTCATTATTTCGTCGAGATCATCCTCCGAAAAGCCTATCAATTTACCGATATTCTTTACAAACATTTTTTCGGAAATGTGGAAAGTACCATCGCGTTTTGCTAGCGTCACCATATCCACTAATAAACCGATTGCAGTCATCAAATGAACTAGCAAATACAGAGTAATCTATTGTAAACTTTCTGCATTTATCTATTGCCTGTATTAGATCTAAGTTTTCGCTCATAGATAAACCTGCATTATCTATGATGGTTTGCACATAATTGCGTTCTTCCTCTTTGAGTGTGCCATCAACTTTCATTAAATTAATGAGCGTTTGTACTTTCAGCAAATCATAGCTGCTGTTTGGAACAGCTGCCATACTGATAGAAGTAGTTAGGACAGAACCGGATTCTGGTTCCAGCGGGATATCTTCAAAAACATCTCCCGAAAGAGTAATCTCCTTCTCAAAAATCTCAACGGCTTTTTTGCCAACTTGTTGCGTTAGGATATTTGACCACACTGCCATTACCACTGCTCCGACACCAGGAAGCCATTTGCTTATAGCCGATTTAAGGGCTTGTTGTGTAATTTTTCCCGCCAACATAGCGATAACTTTTTGAAATGTCTGTAAGGCAACACGTCTAACTAAAACTTGGCTTCCCTTCATCACCAGGAGTGAGCCTGTACCTGAACCTAAAGCAGATATTAGAACACCTGCTAAAAGTTCTTTATTCAGAACTTTGTTTTTTTCATATGCCATTCCAATATCATAGATCATGGCCAACTGATTTCGAATGACTGCGACAATTTCAGGAATAACGGCAACCATACCCCAGGGACCGGGTACTAGGTTTAAGCCGCCCGACAGAGCAGCGTTTATCGCAGAATATGAATTGATGATAGATGGGACAGATTTATTATCAGGAATTTTGTCAGGGTTTTTGGCAAAATACCCGCTACGGTCTGATACCACTAACTCAAATATCCCCATCATTTTTTCGGCTAATTTTTTCTGAAAGGTGTTCTTTACTTCGGTTTTTCCTTTGTCTTCTGTCGTCATTAGGGGTACTCCAAAATTGATTTTGTATTCTGGCACGAATTGAGATAACAACCTGCTAATAATAACGGCTGATGGAGAGATAACTCAAATCCAACACTATAGATGTGCGGCCCCTTTAGTATACATCCCATTCTTTAGGAGTCCCCACCTTACTTTTTATTTAATTTCTTTCTTCAAATACAAAAAAAGCCCTCCTACTGTAGAACGCTCGAATTTTCGAATGAATTCCGGTCAGGCTTGCCTCACCAGGCGCACCCCCTCCGGCCCCCCCATTTTCGGGTTCAAAATGGGGGAGTGAGTGTTTAAGCCTCCCCAATTTCGCACCTGCCCTCGGTTTACCTGCCCCCGATCTTTGGGGGTAGGGGGGCGCGAAATTGGGGAGGTCTCAGAACGGGTTCAGCTTTACTCTCTTTCCATCAATGCTCATTTGGTTTATCCTTTATGCATATTCTCTTATGTTACCTTCGCTGCTATGGGAACAATGCTATTTGGGAGTAGGAAAAATCTGATTACCTGGGAATTCCCGGGTAATGAGTATTCTTCCATGTATCGTTTAGTATTTAATTTGGTTCATACTGTTTATCGTTTTTTGAATTATCAAGCATATATACTTTTTCACCATTTTCAATCCCCAAATAATCGAATCCATTTTTAATGAGCAATCTCTGAGATGCAGAATTTGAAATGTCAGTACATGCTTTAATTGCTTTAACAAGATGGTTTGAAAAGAAATAATGGCAAAAAATGGATACTGATTCGGTTGTATATCCATTCCTTTCGTATTTTGGCGAAATACCATATCCAATTTCAATGATACCGTCTTTATCAGGTTTCCCTTTTGCTCCAATTGTCCCAATAATTCGACCATCCACAATCAAAGCAAAATATGAATACCACTTCTCATTACCCGGATCATTATTCATGTTTTCTATTTTAATATTGAAGGCTCTTTGTAAATTGCCTTCAATTTCTTCTGAATCAATTGAATATCCAAATAATTGCTCTGCTTTCTTAGAGTCATCTCTCCAAGTCTCTAGAGCAATTTTCGAAAGCAGTGTTAATGTGACTTTGTTCCCGCGAATTCGGATTTCTTCCATAAATCTCTCATTTCGTCTTGGATAGATGTGTGTAGCGCCAAAATAGATAGTTCCTACCTGGATTTTTCATTTAGTATGGTGTCTACGCGGGCAAGAAGTTCCCTTAATATCAGAAAAACCCAAAGTAAGATACTACCTGATTAAACCGCCCACACTATGAACAGTATCACATATCAGGTGATTGCTTATTTGGGGATGCCAAGTATGCTATACCTTGTATTTTCCTTTCACCCATCTCAATATTCCAACGACCAGCCCAAAAACCAATAATCCGAAACTACCACCCACAAAAATCCATTTTACAAGTGTAAAGATGGGCGTCAAGTGCTCGATGATGGTTGTATGTGTTGGATATCGCCCCATTACTATCGAGGCAGCAATATTCTCAAGATAATCGAACAACATTCCTAATAATGGCGTTAAATTGGCTTTCTGCAGAATACTGTCTGGCTTGAATGCCCGGAGGTAACTCCAACTGATTGTTGTGGTCAAGAAAGCCATATATACCAATGGCCAGATTAGGTCGAAGGTGAAACGTGCTTTGATGTAGTAGTCTCTCCCTTGTTCGCCGTATGCTTGAGCGATTTGATAAAGATCATCAACTGAATACAAGAAAGATGTATCAGGCGATTGATCAATCCCTGTGTTCACCTTTGCGCTCGATGCTTGACCAGGCAGGACAAAAGTAGTAAACAGCATGAAGAGAACCAAAATGGCTATGGTCACCCAACCATTTGATTTTTGTTGTAGCCATTGAGAGAGATTATTCAACATCAAGTTTTTTCCTCTGAAGTAAAGATAAGTTAATGGCATCGTTTTTGGTGAAACCGGGTATACCTTGAAGTAGTACATCCGGCTCGGTCTATATAGAGGTGGTAAAGGATTTTCAATCGGCAAGCGTTAGCCGCAGGAATTGTATACTGGCTCTTCATTGCCTGGTTTTATATCGGAGGAAAACCGTGCCATCGTCAAAGCGGTGATCCTCCAATAGCTCGAGCTTCAATCGAATGTCCTGAGGAAAATAGGGTTTGCCGCCACCCAAGAGTATCGGGGCGACGTACAAATGACACTCGTCGATTAACCCTGCCCGGAAGGCATGGCCGGCGAGTTCTGGTCCGCCAATGAGGATATCGTGTTCGCTTTGCGCTTTGAGCTGGCGAATCTCGTCAGTATCAAACGTGTTCCTGAGCAGGGTTTTGTGGGTGGAGACCGACGCCAACGTCGTGGAGTACACAATTTTGTCGGCTGATTGCCAGATCTGAGCGAAGCTCCGCATGAGTGGAGATATTGCTGCCAGGTTGGGATCTGTCTCCCAGACCAGCATGGTCTCATACATCCGCCGTCCATAGAGATGAGTGCGCGTTCCCCGGATGATGTTCGTGACAAACGCGAAAACATCATCACCCGGGTCTGTCCAGTCGATCTTGCCATCCTTGTCCTCAGTGTATCCGTCAAGCGATACATTCGCCGAATAAATCAACCTGGCCATATTCCCTCTCCATCTCTTCAATACGAATCTTGCGGGTGACACACTGCACTATTCTTTCTTTTTCCCATCCAACCTTAAAACAGATGATTCATCCCGGTGAACCCCCTCTGATCCGACATGTTTGTCCCCAATTTCCGCGCCATTCTTGATGATGTAGACGATTGCCATGGCATGACCACGTCCCAGGCCGTAATCATCTTTAAGCCATGCGACTATCTCGCCGGCTTTTGTTTTCGGCTTGTCAAAGCCCTTTTCTTTTGCCAGTGCAATAAAATCGTTGGGAGTTTTACCGGTTTTTTCTTCGATATTGTCGAGATAAGCTTGAAAAGACATCGTGAGTCTCCTTGGTTTTGAAAGTATTGAAAAATGATGCCGTGACATTCTCTAGCCATCGCGGCTTTTTTCATCATAACAAACGTCATCCGGCAAGGAAAGTCATTCTGAAAGGTTTGAAACAAAAAAACGCTCCCCAATTTCGGAGAAAATTGGGGAGCGTTGGGAGGGGTCTTACAAATATTCTTTCAACTGCCGTGACCGGCGCGGATGGCGCAAACGCCGCAATGCTTTGCCTTCAATCTGGCGGATGCGCTCGCGGGTAAGGCCAAACTTCTGGCCGACTTCTTCCAGGGTGTAGGTACGGCCGTTATCCAGGCCGAAGCGCAGGCGCAGAATCCTTGCCTCGCGGGGAGAGAGCGTGTTTAAGACTTCATCCACTTTATCATGCAGCATATTGCGGTAAGCGGTCTGGATCGGGGTGGGGGTAATATCATCTTCCACGAACATCCCCAGCTCTGAATCTTCTTCATCGCCCACCGGGCTTTCCAGCGAGAGTGGCAGCCAGGAAACCCGCAGCATCCACTGGACCTTGCGCAAGTTCAAACCAAGCTCGCCAGCCAGTTCATCCACGGTTGGGGCTCTACCTAATGTCTGTTCCAGCTCGTGGGTCAATTTGTACAATTGGCGGATGCGGTCGATCATATGCACCGGCACCCGAATCGTGCGGCCCTGGTCGGCAATTGAACGGGTGATGGTCTGCCGGATCCACCAGGTGGCATACGTAGAAAAGCGGAAACCCTTATGGTAGTCGTATTTTTCTACTGCTTTCATCAAGCCCAGGTTACCCTCTTGAATCAGATCCAGGAAGGGCACCCCACGGCCAATATATTTCTTGGCGATGCTCACCACCAGGCGGGTATTGGCTTTGATAAGATGCTCGCGAGCTAAAATGCCATCTTGAACAACTTCTTCCAATTCGTGTTTCTTGCAGGGAGCGGGGCGATTGGTCCGGTTCAACACCTCGCGCTTACAGGCTCGTCCGGCTTCAATCCGCTTGGCAAGATCCATCTCTTCTTCTAAATTCAGCAGCGGAACCCGCGACATTTCTTTCAGGTACAAGCCTACCGTGTCATCCGTGGATATCCGTTCCATATCCGCATACGGATCAAAATCACTGGTGGGCAGGGGTTCATCATCTTGTAAGTTGAAGTCATTGTCATGATCGAGGATATCCACACCGTGGCGGCGCAGGGTGACCATCAAAGCAGTCAGATGTTCTGTATCGTCATCCCCATCAGGGTAAAACTCCATCAAATCTTCGGTAGTTAAAAAACCCTGAACATCTGCTTTTTCGAGCAGCAAACCCAAAACTTCTGTATTTTGCCTGTGTCGGCTTGAATGTATCACTTGCACCCTCCTCTTACTACATTTGAATTGACCTTTCCAGTCTCTGCACCCGCCTATGATGGAGTGGTGGTCATCCGGCCTGCATTGAAACGGCTACGGGGTTGCCGGGTGAGATTGGTGCTCACAAATCCTTTCGTTCAAGTTCTCTCCGCATTCCACACATAAACCTTTGCAATCTTCCTTACACAGGGGTCTGATTGGGAGCTCGAGTGTAAAGTATTCATGCAATAAAGGCTCAATATCAATATGGGCATCTTCAGGTAAGATTAAATTCCGATTCCGATGCCGTTCGGGGAGAAAACGCATACAGTTCTTCAAATTCAGTTTTTAGGTGTACTTCAGTTGGGTTCAAACAGCGGACACATTCAGCCTGGGTATCCCCCTCAAACTTTGCCATACAGAAGAGACCTTGCGGGGTTCGGCTAATGTTGATCAACCCAAAAAAATTAGATATCTCCAGGTCTGCCAGGAGTCTAATTTGGGGTAACTCAAAATCGAAGTCGCGGTTATAACCAATGGATTGGCTGACGATGAATCCAACATTAAGCCGCAAGGGGTGTCGGGAAAGGTTCACAGTGTTGAATAATAAGGTAAGAAGATAAGTGCTAGTTACCCCAAAAGTGTAGCACAAACATTCTTGAATGTCAATTTATTATGATTAAATTGATAATTATTAATAATAAAGAAGAGTCAAGTCTGAGATTGAAATTCTTGCCGTTTTGTTGTGGCACCATACCGGGATATAATTCGAACCGATTTATCCCGATTTTCTCGAGAATTTAGACGAAACCCTGTGCCATCATTCCGCAGAATGCATGATTTGTGGTTTAATCAAACTATGAAAATCTGTATTGCTACTGAAAATCCCGGAAAAGTGAAAGAAATGAGCGCCCTACTGGCCGGACTGCCAATAGAATTGGTTACAGCCGATCAACTCGGGCTTGAGATCCATGCCAAGGAAGACGGTCTTAGCTTTACTGAAAATGCCCACATCAAAGCCGAGTTGTATTCTCAAAAAACTGGCTTACTCGCACTGGCAGATGATTCAGGCTTAGAAGTTGCCGCATTACGTGGCGCTCCGGGTCTGTATTCTGCCCGTTTTCACCCTGCACCCAATGCCACTGACTCAGATCGACGCACATACTTGCTCTCCCTGCTGCAGGGATATCCCCAGCCCTGGAAAGCGCGTTTCAATTGCTCGGTTTGCCTGTATGATCCCAGCGGACAATTCTGGCACACCACCGGTGTCTGTAAAGGATTAATCATCCCTGAGGAGCGTGGGGATAACGGCTTCGGGTACGACCGGATATTTCAGGTGGATGGAACAAACCTGACCATGGCTGAACTTTCAGAAGACACCAAGAACACCATCAGCCATCGGGCCAAGGCGATTAGAGCGATCATTCCAATCTTGGAACGGCTGCTAGGTTAGGTCTTTCGTTTCCCCCGAATTTTGTTCGGCAGATCAATCGCTAACGGGAAAATCCGCTCACAGATTCACAACCATACCTAAAATCCAGGCCAAGATAATAATGACCGAAACAATCGTGATGATGATGCGCTGCAAATTGCGTTTCTTTTGTTCCCGATCTACTTGCGGTTTCTGCTTTGTTGGTTTTTGATTTTTCATAGCCCCATTTTATCGTAAAAAATACAAGTTGAGGCGGGTCTGCTCTTAAAAATAATGGCAAAACCCGCCCCAATAATTGACTTTCGTTTAGTATCGCAAAACTGAGGCGATCTTCCCCACTTTGTCTAATTCGTCACTCTGGTGGATTACTTCAACATCTCCGCCAGATTGAAGAACAGCCCGGACTGCCACATCGACTACATCCAATACTTTGTCGGTAGCAGAATTGCATAACGGGCAGGTAGCTAATTGGTGAGCAGAGATAAATCCGCATTCTTTACAACGGATCCCCACGGAGTGCAGCTCTTCCTTAATGAGCAGGGTTTGCGCGCGATGATTACTCACTGCTGCCAGTGTATTTTCAAGGCCAACCGTTCCGCCTTTGTTTTTCGCTGCGGCTGTGATCGCTGTATCGATCAGTTTCTTTTCACGGATCACTTCCGCTTCCTGACCAATTTGCAGGGCTTTACTCAACACTTCCACATGGCTGGCTGATACAGGCAGTGAGAAAGAGCCGACGATCAAACTCTGCCAGCTTTTGGGTAAGAGAGCTTGAAAATTCCGAACATTTTCTTCCGTTCCACCCAACACAATTCGGCGGACATGCTTGCTTTCGAAGAACTTCACCGCGAATTCGGCAGAATTCTTCATGTTCCGATCCACCAGCTCATCTTCATAGCCAGATTCGGCGCCTGAACCGCCGCGATTTCCCGGAATGGTTGAAGCACCACCGCGCTTGAGGTGTTTTACTTCTTCACCGACAATACCTTCTTGCTCAATGAGTTCGCCCAAATTGAAGTGGAACAATCGGGCGC
This sequence comes from uncultured Chloroflexia bacterium, assembly GCA_963818305.1. GTDB lineage: Bacteria > Chloroflexota > Anaerolineae > Anaerolineales > Anaerolineaceae > DAIOEK01. Next base: position 134,623 of record CAWFRQ010000003.1, on the reverse strand, counting down.
CCTGCTTATCGACCAGAACCACTCCATAACCGCCATAGGCATCCCACAAATCTGCCAGTGGTTTAAAGTGCGGGTGATCACTTACCCGCACCCTGCTTCTGACCGGTACTGCCAGTGGATATGCCTCGAAAAAAATGATCTGGCAGACAAGAGAAAACGGCAACACTTTTTCCTGACCAATCATATTCATGCAAGAAAAATTGTTCCACCCGTTCTGTATCGCCGGGCAGGTCTAGTTCTTTTAACATCGAACGTAATCTCAAACGATACGCATCCGCATTGCCCTGAGCTGGTTCTGTATTCAGATATAAGCTCAGTACCGGTTTGTTTGAGGAATAGTTAAGCAACTCACGTAGATCGCTTTCACTCAACATATGCCCCTCCTGAAGGGATTGATCCCTCGTCCCATGGGATGATGCTGTATTGGTTATGGGCGAGAACCGAGTGTAATTTCTATCTCTTTCTCAGCACCGTCGCGGAGAATGGTCAAAATAACATTATCTCCGGGGACTTTATGGTTGATGAGGTACTTCAACAAATCGCCAAATGTGAGGATTTTCTGCCCGTCGATGGCAGTAATCAAATCACCTCCTTTGAATAATCCCTTGAACGCTGGTGGTTTTAGTTCCGGCTTTTAAACCGGCTTTATCGGCCGGGCCTCCGGGGACAATTTCTACCACGTAAGCCCCAACCGATTGGGGTATTCCCAGCGCCTCTTGCGTGGCAAGGCTTAGATCTGAAAGGCTGCTAAGCCCCAGATACGGATAATCATATTTTCCATTGGCAATGAGTTCTGGTACAACTTTCTTAACAATATTGATTGGAGATGGCAAAACCAATCCCAATATTGCCCAAATCCCCGCTCAGCGTGGGTCCGCTGGTCTGGATGGCGCGGTTGATCCCAATGACTTCACCCGCCAGGTTGAAGCAATGGACCGCCCGAATTGCCCGGATTGATCGCCGCGTCAGTCTGGATGAGATCACCTGCGGTGTAGGTTGAGCCATTCTGCGACTGATGCATTGAATCCAGGGTCCGTCCGAGCGCTGAAACAATCCCAATGGTCATGGTACTGTTCAAACCATATGGATTGCCAATGGCAAGCACGGTTTGTCCCACTGCGACTGTATCTGAATCACCCATCACTACCGGTCGAAGCTCGCTGGATGGCGCCTCTACTTTTAGAACAGCAATATCGCTATCCTTGTCGCTGCCAATGACCGTCGCATACGTTTTATAACCAGATGGGAAATCAACTTCCATTTTGGTTGCAGACTCAATCACGTGGTAATTGGTAATAATGTGACCTTCTGTGTCATACACAAACCCGGATCCCTGTGAACCAGATTGATCTGAAACCACTTGGATGGCACACAACGCCCGGACTCACATTCTGGTAAATAGCCACTTGCATCTGTTGCTGCGATTCCGCTTCAATGGAAGGAACCACCGGCAATACCGGTGCTGGAGCGCCTGAGCCATCCTGATTCGGATCAGCAGCTGGGTTGTTAAAAGAAGGCAGGGTCTGGTTAGAGATCCCACTGGGTGCTGCACAGGCGATCATGCTGGCGATCAATAACAATACGGGTAACAATAAGCGTTTATCTTTCATTCTTTTCCTTTTACTACTTCCTGGCTTTATTTTTTATGTATGCTCGCCAGGCGTTGAAATAATTCCTTCTCTTCCGAATTTAATCCTCGGGGAAGGTTAACTTTGATGTGAACGAACAAATCTCCAAATTGATCATTGGCTCTAAGAAGCGGCATACCTCTGCCATTCAGACGAAATGTCTGCCCGGGTTGTGTACCTGCCGGAATAGTAAGTAAAACATTTCCGTCCGGGGTTTGCACCTGGGTTTGTCCACCCAAAATGGCTGTGTAAAGATCGATCGATACATCTGTATGAAGCTGGTCACCTTTTTGTTCGAATTTTGTGTCTGGAGTTACATCGATCACCAGGTACAGATCGGAAGTGAGCCCCTGAGCAGAACCGGCTGGCACTCTCACTTTCGTGCCTGTTTTCGCTCCACGCGGGATCTTGATTTCCAACCGTTTATCACCAGATTGGATCATTCGGGTGGTGCCATGATAGGCTTCATGAAAGCTGATATTCACCGGTTGTTCGAACGGTCGGGCGGCTCCACGAGAATGCGTTGCCCGTTGACCTGTCGTTCCTCTGCCAGACATCATGTCGCCAAAAATCATGCGGAAGAAATCAGAAGCGCCGCCTGCACCGCCAAACATATCGCTAAAGTCCGTAGCCGCCTGCCCCCGCCCTGACAGAGCCCTGGGGTTGGGAATACCACTGATTCCAGTTGAATCCACCCGGGCTGCCGCCGCTTTGTTGATGCTGAAAGTACGAATCTCCGAGCTGATCGTAACGTTCTCTTTTTTTGGTGTCGCTCAAGACCTGGTAGGCTTCATTGATCTCTTTGAATTTGTCCTCTGACTTTTTATCGCCCTGATTTTGGTCAGGATGGTACTTCATAGCCAGTTTACGGTATGCTTTCTTAATTTCCGCTTCAGAAGCAGAGCGCTCAACGCCCAGAGTTTTGTAATAGTCTTTGTATTCCATATCACCTTAATTATGAACTTCCCGATTAATAAGTCAATACACCAGAGGCTAAATTAATAGATCTCTAACGGAACTCTAGGCTGGCATTAATCTTCCGGGCAAGAAACGCCCGGCAAGGGAACTCCTTGCACAACCTTACCGGGTCTGCTATAATCTGGCGTACCTTTTGAGGGCGCGTAGCTCAGCTGGTCAGAGCGCACGGTTCACATCCGTGAGGTTCGGGGGTTCGAGCCCCTCCGCGCCCACAAATTTTTTTGTAGGGGCGGGTTTGCAACCCGCCCTTACTTTTGTACCTCCGTCACCTTGTAGGGGATAGACGCCCAGCAGGACAGGTTTATCACCTGTCTTTTTCTTATCTAACCATTGTCCATGAACATAGGTTATCACCCACAAGCATCCACATGTAGGGGCGGGTTTATAACCCGCCCATTATTCGATCTTTTCCAAGGGTTCGCTGGTTCGTCTTCTGGCAGGAACATAGATCCAATACGAGGCCAATTTATCCTCGTTTCAAAAGTCCGGGCGAGTTTTAAACCCTCCCCTACCATTTATGCTTTTTCGGCACCCGTACTCGGTAACGTAAAGAAGAAAGTTGCCCCGCGCCCCGGTTGCAACTCAGCCCAAATCTCGCCGCCATGCCTGGCGATGATGCGCTGTACAATGGAAAGCCCAACCCCATGCCCTTCGATCTTTTCCATATCCGGAACCCGGTGAAAAGCTTCGAAAATCTCATGAGCATATTTCATATCAAATCCCACACCGTTATCTTTTACCCAGTAAACTGTCCTTGTCTTCTCATCAGTACACCCAACCCGGATCATCGGTTCGGACACCTGTTTTGAGTATTTGACAGCATTCGATAGCAAATTGATATAAACCTGTTTGAGCAAAAGCGGATCAGCCTGACAGGCTGGCAAGTTATCGATATGAAACTGGAAAGCCGAATTGCCGGGTTCACCAGCCAGGCTTTCCCAGGCATCGACTGCAATTTGGGCTGGGAACACTTCTCTCCGTTCACAGGGTTGTCTGCCAAAACGTGAAAGCTTTAGCAGTCCATGGATCAAATTATCCATCCATTTGACACTATGATCGACCTGGTCCAGTAGTTCAAGCCCTTCTGGCGGCAGGAGCTTACCATAGTCTTCCCGCAAGAAATGGGTGTAACCAGACATGCCCCTTAATGGAGCTCGCAGGTCATGTGAGACCGAATAGGAAAATGCTTCTAATTCATCGTTCATCGCCTGTAAACGGGCTGTTCGATCTTGAACCCGTTTTTCAAGCTCTATATTGAGACGTTTAATTCGATCTTCAGCCAGCTTACGCTCGGTTACATCCGTAATCACTGCCACTCTGGCAGGTAGACCTTCATATTCGATATCATGCGAACAAGCGACGATGATCGAAACCGATCCATCTTTTTTGATATGATGCCACTCGCCCACATTCTGATATCCCTTTAAGCGTGGTATCAACTTACGAATGTTCTGTTTTTCTTCTTCCGGGTAGAGGTCGACCAGGCTTAAAGTCAGCGCTTCTTCAGCAGAGTAACCGTAGCTTCTTTCAAAGGCAGCATTCACCGCCATAATCTGCAAGGAGTTGCGATCATAAATTAACATCGGGGCCGGGTTCTGTTCAAATAAATAGCGGTATCTTGCTTCACTTTCTATCAGCGCTTCTTCAGCTTCTTTCTCGGCTGTGATATCGTGCACAGCACCGTAGATTCCAATCAGTTTATTCTGGGCCTGGTCCCAAACCGGATGCGCATAAGAACGCACCCAGACTACGCTGCCCTGTTTTGTAACTGTACGAATTTCAGAGACGACGGGCCAGTTATGGCTCAACTTATCCATATCTCTACGATCAGTTTCTCGATCGTCGGGATACACCCTTGAAACCCACCCCCCCACCGCTATATACTCGTCGAAGGTGTAGCCTGTAATTTTTGTGAATGCCCCAGTCACCCAATTGAGAACCAGATTACCATTTGAATCCAGGCTGGTAGAGTACATATAGTCGGAGGCTACCGTTGAAATCAGCCGATAACGCTCTTCATTTTTTCGTAATTCCAGCTCAACCAGTTTTTGCTCAGTGATATCTCGGATCAGGACAGTAATCTCTTCCCTACCCAGTTGAGGAATAGTACGCGCTTCGAAATATCGAATCCCGTTGGTTGATGGGAGGGAAAAATCTAGTACGGAGTACTCTGCGCCGGAATGTATCTTATCAATTTCAGCTTGCAGACTGCACCTGTAATTCTTCTGGCACAAATTCTTTAAAATTCTTGCCTACAAGGTCTTCCGCAGAAAAAGGCAGACTATCATCAATGGATCCATAACAATTAAGTATCAGACCATCAGGCGTGATCCGAATCAATAGATCGGGCAATGATTGAAAAATTAACTCAAGCTCTGGGTTGGGTTGTTCAAATAAAGAAGATGCATTCGTCTGTTTTATCATGTCCTGCTTCCACCAGAGCTCCTTTATCCCCTGTAAGCGGATCTCTTGGGTGCATCATTAATTTTAGATCTTATTCGTATTAGTCTAACTTATTTTATGGTCCAGATTCTGAATAATCAGTAAAAATGAAATTAAACCTAACCGAAATCAAGGATTAATCGCACATTCGTTGGTCACAAATATCTTTGTATCCACATCGCTTGCACCGCGATGTCTCTTCATGGCTGCGGGTAATATTCTTTCGCTTTTCCTGCTGGTGCATTTCTGAGATTAACTTTAGGGTGTTTGCTCTGAGTTCTGATGTAAAAGGGATCTGAAAAGTCTTGCCAGGGTAGTGCAGGTACCCATATGCGGGAGTGATTTGAAACACTTTCTCAACCAGTAAGCAGTAGATTGCTAACTGATAGATGTGCGAGTCGTAAGGAGCAGCCGGTGCACGGGTAGATTTCACCTCCACCGGGATGATCTCCCCACCCTGCCTCAGAATGTAATCCGGTTTACCGGTGATGCCAAGACTGCCATCAAAGAGCGGTTTCTCCAGCGGACTTCCCCACATATGGGTATCCGAATAGATCACCTGGCCACCTGGTAAGCCGGTTTTCTCCTTTAATATACTGGCAGCTATCAATAATCCCACTGCCAACACCACAAGGATCAGAATCCAGAACTGGGTCATTGAAATAACAACAAGCGGACTATCAGGATAACAGCAGCCGCCAGTAAGAACCAAGCGAGGTAACGCAATAAAGCGCTGCCTACAACCAACCTACCATGCTGCTCGTGGATATGTGTGCCGCTGAGCAATTCCGCCCGGTTAGCAGGTTCAATTCCCTGCAGGCGATACATCCAGGATCGTTGGCAATACAGGTATGAATTGATTTCTGATGCGCGAATGACTCGCACGCTTACCTCAGGATTGTTCCAATTTTCGGGCAACTTCAGCCAACGCAGATTCGAGGTGCTGCTCGCGGAAACTGATGGTTAAATCGCCCCGGGTTCGTTCCACAATTCCACGGGTCAAATCGGTATGCCGCCTTAACCCATTCGTGATCGCATCTGGATAATCGATTGTGACTAAGACAGAATAGATATCATCCATGCAGGCTAACAACCGTTCTGCTTCCTGGCTGTATCCCAAACGCAGAATGTCCATACAGCGACGGCGCAATTCTCCCGTCACCTCCGCTAACCCATTCAGATAGGTTGCATACTCCACATCCAGGTCTTCTGGTGTGGGCAGGGGTTGATTCTGGATTAATGCACAGGTAATCATTGCTTCAGAATATTCTTTCAGGGCGTCTTGGGTGTAACCAGAAAAATACAGGTCTGGAAATTTATTCAGAGAAGTTTTCAACTGCGTAGCTAACTTCTTGCCTGCGGCAAGCTGTTCAGCAGCCTGATCTGCTTCGCTGCGGTGAATAGCGCGGATGGCATGTGCTGCGTGGCGTGTTAGAATGCGGCAAACTGCCAGCGCTTCATCTCGGGCTGCGTTGCGCGCATCAAAACTAATTCTGATTCGTTCGGTAATTTGATCTAGTTCGTCCATTTTCACTCCGATGGAGAAGGTGGCTTAAAGAGTTGTTCGGCCAGTTGATTCGGCGCTGGTACAGGTATTTCGCCGAATGCGGTTTCGTACCGGGTGATGTTTTCTTGTAACGCCCTAAGCAGTAACTTCGCGCCCAGGGGTGACATGATCACCCTTTCAAACATTGCTGCCCGGTCTTCACCGGGCAGCATACAGGGCAAAATCAAATACCATTTCCAGCGGAGAGTGTGCTACTCGCACCAGATTTGCATAATCCGTCGAGAAGTGATCGACAGCAACAAATTGCAGCGTGCGGGGAGAGTTCGCTGCGGTCATGGGTGTACCTCCACTACCGTTTCAATTAGAAAGGAATTTCGTCATCCCCGCCGACCGGTGCCGCGGATTCATCACCGCCGCTAAAGGTGCCTGCACCATCGTCATCACCGGTACGGGTGGAGAGGAAGCGGATTGTGCTGGCGACCACCTCAAAACTGCTGCCAGTCGTCCCGTCCTGGCGGGAGTATGTGCGCGGTCCGCCAGAATTGGGGTCTGCCTGTAGGCGTCCTTCCACCAATACTTTGGAACCTTTTTTCAAGTAGTTATTGCAGGTTTCTGCCAACTTGCCCCAGGCGCTCACCCGGAACCAGACAGTCTCTTTGACCTGTTGTCCATTGTTGTTGGTGTAACTACGATTTGTGGCAAGATTAAATGAGGTTACCGCCTGACCAGATGGCGTATAGCGCATTTCAGGATCGCGTCCTAAATTGCCAACGATGATAATTGTGTGAAACATATCAGCCTCCTAAAAAAGTAAAAGGGTTAAAAAGGGTACAGGAAGGAGGTTCATCTTCCTTCGATGGGTTAATTTTACAGGAGAATCCAAAAAAGCAAGAATAATTTTAGGTGTTTGTCGTTAATACAGGACCAACCAAATGGAACTGGCTTAAGCAACTGGCCGTTCAAGCGATTTCATGGCTGGCACCAGGAACATGGCGGTGGTGGTAGCAAAATACAAAGCCCCTAAGCCCAGCAGCATGGGGAACACCCCCCACAACTCAGTGAGGTACCCGCCTACCAGCATTCCAAAGGGCATGGCGATCCATGCGCCAGCAGTGATTGCTCCAAATACCCTCCCGCGCATGTTGGGTGGGATACGTTCGAATTCCACTGCTCCCAGGATCGGATTGAGGGGTCCGGCGCCCAAACTGCAAAGGAACACCCCCAGAATTAACACCTCGATGGAAGGTTGAAAGTAATACACCAGGAAGCGCACCGAAGTGAGGATAAATGCGAAAATGAATACATAATAGCGCGAGAAACGTTTACCAACCCAGGCGAATAGCAATCCGCCGACTACCGCACCGCCTCCATTCGCAGCGATGATGAATCCCAGGTTGATGGCGCTCCCAAATACTTGCTTGACATATACAGGTTGGACAACACCGCTGAATGCGGCATCCAGTAGATTGGTGATCATGATAATGATCACAATTGCCAGCAAGAGCTGATCACCGAGCATGAATTTCCAACCAGCTTTGAGCTCATCCCAGTATTTTCCCTTCTCAGCCGTTTCAGTCGTTGGAACGATGGGTTTAATGAAGAATCCAACCATTATGGCACACACAAAGAAGGAGGCAGCATCCAACCAGAGCACATTCACCGTACCAATCACACTGATGAGCAAACCAGCGAGTGGTGCACCAATCAGGCGCGATCCACGTTCCACGACATGATTAATGGAGGTTGCCCGTTCAATCGAGATATCTGCCTGACGAGCCAACTCTGGTAGCATGGCTGCCCGGGCAGTGCTGCCTGGTAAATCAAATAACGCACCCAGAAACACCAAAATCATTAACGGCCAAAATTGAAGTCCAAACGCATGATAAATCACCGGGATGAGTAAAACCGTCGCTCCGCTGAAGAGATCCGCCAGAATGCTGGTGCGTTTGTACCCCAAGCGGTCAATCAGCGTGCCACCCAGTAGTCCCGCAATCACAACTGGAAGAATGGTGAAAAATCCTGTGATACCGGTCTGAACGGCACTGCCGGTTGCTTGTAAAACCAGCCACGGGATGGCGATATTGGCGAAGATATTCCCCACCAGTGAAATTCCGGTTGCGGTGAAGAGCAGGATGAGTGGTTTGGAGTTTGGCCTGGAAGGTAGTTTCAATATGACCTGCTTAAATGGATGAATTACACTGTGATGCTGTCACGTTTTATGGAGTGGGGATGGTGGGAAGCGGTGTTTTGGATGGTCTCACGGTAGGTTCAGGCGTGGGAGGATAATTCTCCGGTTGAACATCATACACTTCCAGAGCCGAGAAGCTGGCAGTCAGTGCCGAACTGTTGTTCGACTGGGCAAAAACCCCCAGCCCACCGGTTGCTCGCGGAACTCGAATTTCAGATTGGTAGATATCATTCAAATAAAATCGGAGTAGACCTCCGCCAGACCACAACCCAACCCGGACGGAAACTTGCGGACCGCGCATTATTTGAGCAGAAGGCAGCCAGGGCGTTAATTCTGTCACTTTCTCGCCGCGCACTCTTTCCAGACGATACATACCGGCACACGAGAGCGCCAGCCGGTAGTAATTGCTCGCATCCACCGCCCAGAAAGCCACCCCGAACGCATCAGCCGGGCTGCACAAACTGGAAGACGCATTCATTTCAAGATAAAAATCCGAAAAGTAGGTCTCTTTTCGAAATGAAGTCAGGTTTTCACCCGGGCTCGCCACCGCTACAGAAAGCACTTTCTGCCCGAAGGCAACATTCCCTGCTGCGTACGAACCGATCACCCAATCTTCCGGGTTTGCAAAGGTGTCATCAACAACCAGGTCAGCGTGCGCGAGGGACGAGATTGGGGTGGGACTAAATTCAAAGGTAGGCACGGGGGTCGAAGTCGCTGTTGCCGGAAACCAGACCGGGGTGTTACTGGGGTTCGAAGTGGATGCAAGTAAAGTAGGCGTGGGTGCAGCCACTTCCGTCGCCTGGCTCAAACAAGACGAAAGAATGGTGAGAAGTACCATACCTATGAATAAAGATCTTGTGAACATACCCATGCTGTAGATTATACCTGTATGGTGAGTAGGTAGTATGGGAAGAAATGGACTTGCGGAGTTAGATGCAACAATTGGTTTGGACCCCCTCCGGCTCCCCCATTTTCAAAACCCAAAAATGGAGGAGTGAAAATCTACCAACGTGATTATCCCAAAATCAACGGTAGAGAAAGATACTAAGCCCTTATTTTATTGTGTAAACTGATGATACTTTTGCCTCCTCCCTAATTTCCTGAGGAAATGGGGGAGGCTGGGAGGGTTGGTTTGTACGTTTTTGGTAACCAAAAAATTTGAAAAACCAACGACAACATACTTCAAAAGACGGCTGTGGTTTTTAAAACCACCTTCTTTGAAATGTACCTTTTAATAAGGCTCCTGTCTGCCAATCTCGTCCAATAATTTTCTCGTTACTAACTAAAATTGCTTGAATAGGTTGTTTGCCAGTTTTTGCCACAAACATCGTTTTCAGGTCGTCAGTTGAAATTGCGATTACATCACCACTAAATGGGCGAGAAACTAAACATAAAGATTCATCTTTATTGAAAGACCAGTCACCAATTAATTGATATGTACTCATAAAAGCACCTTGAATTCTCCGTGATGCTTTTAGTGCTAATGTCTCATTATCGAACTTAAGGATTGTGTCATAATCATCTGCCCAAATTTCTCCACGTTTCCGCACAAATTGAAACTTTGGATTTCCGGAATTTCCGGCAAGAGTCAGTTTACCAATGACTGTCTTTGTGAAGGGATCATATATAACAGGGTGTGAATCTCTTTGAATTGACACAATAAGATTGCCAGAATCTAATTTGAATACGCCAATAATACCCTGATAGCCCAGATCGTATTCATTGTTGTTGTACCATTCGAATCGGCCAGTTTCAATTTTTGATTGTCGATAATCTACATATATAAGATATGATGCTGGAGCGAATCCTGGATTGTAGTAGGCGACATAATAATGAGGGGCGCTTTGAAGGAATTTTGGATTACCTTGAACAGTAGTTTTACCACCGGCGTGTTCAATTGAGCACAGAGGTGTAGTGGGGTTTTCAAATGAATGGACAGTCAAGCGAATGAGTGAGCCATCAAAATGGTGAAAAACTGCAAATAGATTTTCATCTTTGCAAGGATATAGTGCCAGATATTTTGCATTTCCGGTACGAACTAAATTCACACTCTCTTTGACGTTGTCATAAATCCATAAAGCGGACTTATCTACCCATCCTAGATGCGAAACGACAAATCGAGAATCTGGTGAAATCAACATACTTTATCGTTATGTGTCAAGAGATATTATTATTACATCTGAGACTGGTTTAGTATTCACTACCTTGTAGAAAAACCATGAATTAGTTATTTGCGAATTGCTCGATTGATCAGAAAAACGATATCCAAAAAGGAATTTACAAAAGTCATGTTTGGATGTCCCATTAATTGTCTGTATGAAAGTATACATTTCCCTGAGAGAAATAAAATACTTTGAATTTCCCGATACTTCAGATTATAGTGTCAATCAGGAATCGGTCATAATATAAATCGTACAACTATCTGTTTGTTAACTCATATTTCAGCTAACAGTACAAAAATCCCCCAAATCGAATAATGTTATAATCCAAATGTATGAAGAATCGAAATATTTTCCGTTGGATACTCCTCGCGCTACTCATCGCTGCCGGTCTGGCTCCCATATCTGGTTGCCGGAACCAGCGTGTCTGCACAGGCGCAGCTCCCCACCCCCACTGCCCAGCCTGATGGACGCATCATTTACATCGCCCAACCGGGTGATTCTTGGTGGATCATCGCAGTCAAAAATAACGTCAGTGAAGACTCACTGTATCAGCTCAATAACACTTCGCCTGAAGATCCGATCATTGAAGGCCAACAAGTGCTGATCGGCGTGGTCACAGCAACCGAAGTTCCTACTGCCGAAGTGTTCACACCTACCCCGAACATTCTGACCCCGGTCGTGAATGGCACCGGTGAAATTTGTGTTGTCTTGTTTGATGATGTCAATGGAAATTCAAGCCACGAGATTGAGGAAGCCTTCCTGGCGAATGGCGCCATCAGTATTGTTGACCAAACCGGTCAGGTGAACAAAACCGGTGCCTCTACCACCGGACCAGATCCACTTTGTTTCCCGGATTTGCCTGAAGGGGATTACAACCTGAGCGTCGCCATTCCTGAAGGATTACAACGCAACCACCAGCATGAACGCTCCGTTGAAGCTGCTGGCAGGCGATAAATCGACCATGAACTTTGGCGCGCAGTCAAAAACCGCTGCCATCAATGAAACCGGCAATTCATCCTCAGGACGAAATCCGGTCGTGGCTATCGTGGGTGGTATCTTTATACTTGGCGGAATTGGGGTTGGCGCCTATTTCTTGCGCCGACGCAGGTAATTTACCCGTATCGCTCTTCTTTCCACACATCTGCATGATTATGATATCCGGCTTGTTCCCAAAAGCCGCGCTTATCGGTTTTCATAAATTCCAGACCGCGCAGCCATTTGGCGCCCTTCCAAAAGTACGGAACATCCGGGTCGGTTTCGCCAATTCTGGCGCCTACCACTCCTCGCAGCGGATATCCATGATCCGGACTGATTGGCTGTCCATCAAAGTGGGTAGCCATCAGGAAGTTATCAGCCATTACTATTTCAATCGGCAAGTTGGTGGTAAATCCATACTCTGCATGCTGTAAAACATACTTTGCTTCTGGTTTGGGTTGAATCAAACCGGCATCCACCATTGCTCTGACAGATGACACCTTCCCACAGCGTATCAAACTTGCTCCAGCGGGTGACACAATGGATATCCATATGCGAGCCGGGTGCGAGGAAGTTGATTAAATTCGTTCCAATTCCATCGCTTCGATTCAGCTCCACCTCGCCCCATACACTGAAATCCCAGGTGGCAGCGTTAAAAGTCTGGCACCGGACCATAATGCAAGACCGGAAATTTCTGAGTGAGTGATTGTCCGGGCGGCAGCCGACCAGCCTCTTTCATGGCTTTTTCGTCGTCTTTTCTTTTAAATATGCTATCGAACATGGTAGTTCTCCTGACCAGATTATACCCAATCTGGCGCAGGCATCATGAAATGTAGATGCTTCTGGACTGACCGTGTATTCCACAATCATCCCGGGAATATCTACCCCGGTGAGCGGAACCGTGGAATGAAATTCCATGGTGTGATTCACTTCATTCACAATATAGCCTAACTGCGGATCTTCAAAGATATCCACCGCGATCACTCCTCCGCCGACTGCCCTGGCGGCGGCTAGACTGATTTTAGCAATCTCATCAGTCACCGGGCATACTTGCGCTTGCCCTCCCCGGGCAGTATTGGTGATCCAATGCTCAGAATTGCGGTAGATAGCGCATACCGTTTGGTTCCCAATGACGAACGAGCGAATATCTCTGCCGGGTTTGCGCACGTACTCCTGGATATAGAAAACCGAATGTTGGGCTGACCCCAGTGCTTCTTTGTGCTCCAAAACAGTTTCTGCTGCTTCACGGTCATTGATTTTTGACAATAATCGTCCCCACGAGCCAACTACCGGCTTCAACACCACAGGATAACCAATTTCATCCATTTGTTTGAGGGCTGCTTCGGAGGAGAATGCAGTCCACACGGTAGGTTGCGGTACACCCGCTTTTTCCAATTCGATGGAAGTGGTGAGTTTATCACCGCAAATTTCAGCTACCCGGGCCATATTCACGGTGGTGATTCCCCAGCCATTCAAGACCCGGGCAATATACAATCCGGTATTGTAGGAGAGACTGCGGATGAGCACCCGATCGAACTGCTGCCAGTAAGACCGATCCTTCAGGTTGAAAGAGATCTCCCGATCATCGATCTTTTCGTAGGAGATATTTCTTTTCTCCAATGCTTCGAGAATCCATTTTTCTTCCACTCTCACCCGCGAACAAACCATTCCAATTTTCATCTTCTCATCCTGATAATCTTTGATAATTAATCCGTAACCTACTTACAAATTTGCTATGATTGCATCCGTTATTTTCCCGGTAGGTGTACCCGGCCGAATCTGACCATTTTCCACTGGCAGGTCATGCTCTAAAGTCATTTCAACCGCCCGCTCGATTTTCTCAGCGATACTTCGGCCTTTGCCACTGGTAGCGTACCAACAGTGCCGTACTTAAGATCGCTGCAATCGGATTTGCTACCCTTTGCCAGCGATATCTGGTGCAGACCCATGTACCGGTTCGGCTATTGCTAATTGATCTCCAATATTTAATGAGGGTGCCACGCCCATCCCACCGCACCAGACAGATGCCAGGTCAGAGAGGATATCTCCAAACAGATTGGTCGTTACGATCAAGTCAAATAAACGCGGATTGGCAGCCAATTGGTAGGCTGCGTTATCCACCAGTAGCTCATCCACCTGAAAAGCGAGTGGGGCGTCATCTTGCTCTGCCAACACTGCACGAATCGAATCCCGGAACAATCCATCAGTCACCGGCAACACATTGGCTTTATGCACAATGGTCAGGCGATGTCGCTTTTGCTGCCGGGCTATCTCTATTGCCATTTGGCCGATGCGCCTGGATGCCTTCCGCGTGATCATTCTCTCTGCAACCGCAGTCTCCCCATCTGAATGTTCTCTGCCGCAGTACAACCCTTCCGTATTCTCACGGACGATCATCAAATCCACTCCGGGGAGAGGTGATAATCCTGGCAGACTGCGCACCGGTCGCAAGTTGGCATACAAGTCCAATTCTTGCCGCAGGGTCAGAATGGCGCTGCGATAACCTTCCACTTTCTGGGAAGGGGATGACACTGCCCCAAACAATGCGGCACCACACTCACGGACAATTTCCAGGGTTTCTGGTAACACCGAAGACCCATACTTCTGGAAGCAAGCCCAACCTGCTAGGGCGGGGACAATCTGGAGGTCAGGTAGGACAGCCTGAAGTACCCGAACTGCCTCCGGGATCACTTCCGTGCCAATACCATCCCCTTCGATCACGCACAGCCGTGAGCCTGGTTTGGTTCACCATGCTGAGAATTTCCATGAAACATTCATCAGATTCCCTGTTACCCTTGCTCAGATGGAAACCGGCCATGTTCACGGACATAAGCAACAATTCCACCGGCTGAAAGAATCTCGCGTGCAAAAGCCGGCAGCACTGGCAGTTGAAAAATGTTATCGCCGCGGGTGATTACACCGCTTGTCAAATCCAACTCAACCGCATCCCCCTCCTGCAGGTTGGCAACAATCTCGGGAGCAGTGAAGAGTGGAATACCCAGGTTGAGCGCATTCCGGAAGAAAATGCGGGCGTAACTGTTGGCGATGATGGCTCCAACCTTCCTACGTCGCAGAGCTTCTACCGCGTACTCACGGGATGATCCGCAACCAAAATTATCCTGCGCCACGATGATATCGCCTGGAACTGCCTGCTGATTAAAATCTGGCCGGGCTTCGATGAAAGCCGCTTCGGCCACATCCGCATCCGGGCGCATATAGGGTGCATATCTGCCGGGTACAATCTGATCAGTATCCACATCAGAACCAAATTTCCAAATACGAGCCATAAATACTCCTGACTATTCTTGTAACGAAGGGGTTATAAAGATCGCGGATCAGTGATCTGTCCGGTGAGTGCTGTAGCAGCCGCTACAGCTGGCGAAGCCAGATAGATCTGCGAAGTGGGTGAACCCATTCTGCCTTTGAAATTGCGGTTTCCGGTGGAAAGGCACACTTCGCCATCCCCCAATACTCCCTGATGCCGCCCCATGCACGGTCCGCAACCGGGCGCGGTGATGATTGCGCCCGCCTCAACCAGGGTTTTGAGAGTATCATCTGAGGCAGCTCGAGCCATTTCATGGCTGGATGCTGGAGTGACAATTAACCGAACTCGTGGATCGACCTGTTTTCCGCGTAACATTTGGGCAGCAACAGCCATATCTTCATATCGTCCATTGGTGCAAGTCCCCAGAAACACCATATCTACCGGTGTTCCAATGACTTCATGAATATCTACCACGTGATCCACCGCATGCGGAATCGCCACCTGGGGTTCGAGTTGTCTCGAGATCAATTTCGATCGTAGAGATATATTCCACATCTGGTTGAACCCGGTACCAATCCGGGCAAGGCCAACCGGAAGCAGCCTGCCCTTGCGGTACCACCAATCCGGCTTTCGCGCCGATCTCCACCGCCATGCTGGCCAGGGTTTGACGTCCGGGTAAATCCATCCAATCCAGCCCGTGATATTCCACTGCCATATAGGTAGCGCCAGCGATCGTCAACCGTTTGCCAATCACCAAAGCCAAATCTTTTGCATCCACACCTTTCTGGAACTCTCCGCACACCAGAACCCGCAGGGTTTCTGGAACCCGTAGCCAGGTTTTACCGGTCGCCCAAATCAGGGCAATATCCGTAGATCCCATCCCGGAACCGAATGCTCCGACCGAGCCATAGCTGGTGGAATGCGAATCGGAACCCAGAATTAATCTGCCAGGCCGGGCGATCTGCTCTTCTACCAACACCTGGTGACACACACCCCGGCCCACATCGAACAGACGGATACCCTGCTCGCGGGCAAAATCGCGTACTTCACGCTGGGCGTTCGCAGTTCCCACGGTCGAGGCAGGCGCGACATGGTCTAAAACCATCACCAACTGGGCAGGATTATGAACTCGGGAGACGCCCATCTCTTCCCGCATGATTTTGATGATACTCGGGCTGAGTGAGTCATGGCTCATCACCACATCCGGTTCCACCACCACCAGTTCACCCGGCTGCACAACCCTACCGGCTTTGTGGGACAAGATTTGTTGTGAGAGAGATAATCCGCTCATGCTTTCCTCTCTGACTCGGCTGCTTCAATCATCTGATCTTCCAGGTTGTCTTCCCGGCGGGCATCATAGATCAGGCGATCCACTTCATCCAATGGTAATTCACGCTGGTCAGCCAGACTTTTCACTTCTTCAGTGATTCGTTTCAGAATGTCATCATCCAAATTGATACCCAATTGTTCCGCTCTCGATTTAATCGCATTCCACCCGGTCAGCCGGCTGGCAATATGAATGTAGCGTTTGAGACCAAAATCCTCGGGTTTTAATACTTCATAAGTAGATGGGTTATTCAAGACCGCTTTGGCATGAATACCTGCTTTATGGGTGAAAGCGGCGTAACCGGTGATGTAATTATTAAACGGAATATCCACCCCCACCAGTTTGGCAATTGCCTGATCGATGTGCATCAATAAGGGCAGGTTATATTTCCGCACCAGGTCCGGGTTATCTGCATACAACCTGGCGATCAACCCTCCCAGCGATGTGATGCCATTGCGCTCACCTATCCCAAGCACGCTGGTATCAATATGAGTGGCGCCTGCTTCCAGAGCAGCGTAAGCGTTCGCAATTGCACATCCAGTATCGTTATGTCCGTGGAATTCGATATCTGCTTTGACCCGTGTCCGTAGTTCGGAAACGAGCTTATAGATCTGGCGTGGAGTCCCAATTCCTACCGTATCAGCCACACCCACCCGATGGACCCCTAACTGATCCACTGCTTCGTACACCCGGAATAGATCTTGCGGGTCACTGCGAAGGCTATCTTCAGTACTGAAACGGACTTCGATGTTTTGTGTTAGCAGATATTCAATGACTTCTCGGGCTGTATCCAGGATCTGATCAATGCTCTTACCGTGGCTGAACTCCCGCAGGTATGAAGAGGTGCCGATCACTACGTCCACCCCATCCACGCCCATATCTATCGCCTGGCGGACATCCGGCATGGCGCAGCGGGTGTGAGTAAGGATCTTTGTTTTCAACCCTAACCGGGCAATTGCTTCACAATCGCGGGCGCTTTGCGGTGATGCCAGTGGAGTCGTCAGCTCCAGATACTCCACTCCAAATGCATCCAACAGAGTAGCAATCCTCACTTTTTGCTCGGTAGTAAAGAATGCATTTACAAATTGCTCACCCTCTCGCAAGGTAGATTCGATAATGGAAAAATGTTCTAAACTCATTGGAACTCCTTTTGTACTTACTAATCTTCATCGATACAAAAAGCACCTCCCGGTGGTCGGTGAGGTGCTTTCCAAATCTTTTTGGTTAGGCAACTTCTACCAATCCACCATCTGGGGAAGGTTCGGCTTTTTGTTTTGCTTTTTTGAAAAATGATTTGCCTTCATGATTCCTCTTTCACATATTCTTGATAAAAAAACCACTCCCGTGGGGAGTGGTTGGAATTTGATCGCGTTTAGAAAAACCTCTGAAACGGAAAATTACCATCCCCGAAAGGGTTGGTTGCTCTGCTTCAGGCTCTTCTTCGACTCAACAAATTTGCTTAACATGGGTCGATTGTAACAAAACAAAACGATCAGTCAAGTCCAATGCGGAAAATAATGGGACAATGTCCCAAACCTTTTGATTGGTCTGCCAGATGAGACCATTCTTGACTATAATTAGCGCAGATGAAAACCATCCTAACAATTCCAACCCGCTTTGCGGTCTTAGCCCATCCTTCCATACCACGCGCTATCCAAGAGTCCACCAGGGTGCAGCAGTATCTGCAACAAAAAGGTGCCCAGGCAGTCTGCGGATATTTGGATGATCCCGAAATTACTCAGCAGATTGCTTCTGGCAAGGTAGATCTGGTCATCGTTCTGGGTGGAGATGGCGCCATGCTGCATGCTGGACACACATGCAGTGCTGCGAATATCCCATTAATGGGCATCAATTTCGGTAAATTCGGATTCTTGATGGAAGTCCAGAATAACGCCTGGAAACGCTTCATCAGCCGCCTGCTCAAAGGGGATTATCGGATCGAAGAACGGATGATGCTCTGTGCAGAACACTGGCGCTCGAAATCCAAACAGGCAGAGTGGGAAGTAATCAATGAAGTGGTGGTATGCCGCGGACAATTGGTCAAACCGCTGCACATGAGCGCTTCCATCGACGGACATCCGCTCAGCACCTATGTGGCAGACGGTTTGATTGCGGCCACGCCGACTGGTTCAACAGCCTATGCCCTGGCGGCTGGCGGACCCATTATGCCGCCTGAATTACGCAATATTTTACTGGTTCCGGTAGCACCCCATTTATCGGTCGATCAAGCGGTCATCCTTTCTGAAGGTGCGCGGGTAAGCATCACCGTGGGCAGCACCCACCCGGCCGTTCTTAGCGTAGATGGGCAGGACCCGATTACCATCCAAAAAGGTGACCGGGTAGATGTGTATGCCAGCGGACATTCAATCCGCTTCGTCCGATTCCAAAATGCCGGTTACTTTTACCGGAATCTTCTATCTCACATGGAAAATAACCCTGCGACCCGAAAACACCGATGACAGATTCCCCATCCCCCCTCACTTGTGCCAACCATCCTGATCGTGAAACCTCACTCCGCTGCAATCGGTGTGAAAAACTCATCTGCCCGCAATGCGCGGTGCTCACACCCACCGGATACCGCTGCAAAGAATGCGTTAAAGGGCAGCAAAAGGTTTTTGATACAGCCACCTGGATCGATTATCCATTAGCATTCATTGTTGCCGCAATTCTGAGTTATCTGGGAAGCCTGATAGCACAATTTGTCGGCTTCTTCATTCTAATCATCGCTCCTTTTGTCGGAGTAGTGATTGCCGAAGGAGTGCGCCTGGTTATCCAGAAACGGCGATCCCGAAAGTTATTCAACACCGCGTTGGCAGGAACCATTGCCGGATGCTTGCCAAACATCCTTTTTCCATTGTTCATATCCTTGCTTGGAGTACTGTCCGGGGCTGGGTTCTCCAGCCTGGCCGGCGGCTTATCCATTTTATGGGATGTGATCTACGCCGGATTGGCTGCATCAAGCATGTATTACCGGTTGAGTGGAATCCAGATTGGCAGAAGGTAAGAGCCAAATGCTTACCCATTTAACCATCACTGACTTTGCGATTATCGACCAGCTTCAACTCGATTTTGATTCCCGGCTAGTGATTTTGACCGGTGAAACCGGAGCGGGGAAATCCATTGTGCTCGATGCGATCCAGGTTCTGATTGGCGGACCGGTGGACACCACCATGATCCGCGCTGGAGCCAGCAAAGCCAGGTTGGAAGCCCAGGTGCAATTCACTCCAGAAACAGGCAACCTGCTTACTATCTTGAATCGGGAAGAATTGACCGAAGACCCTGGAACCCTTGTGATTGAACGTGAAATTCGCCAGGAAGGCCGCAGTACCGCCCGGATCAATGGCCACGCGGTCAGTCAGTCCATCTTGCGTGAAGTAGGCGCTGAGTTGATCGATATCCACGGGCAATCAGAACATCTTTCATTATTAAATGTACGCGCCCATATTGGATTGCTCGACCGATATGCTCGCAACCAGGTCGAAATAGATGGCTACCAACAGCTCTATCGGCGTTGGGTAGCCATTCGCAAAGAACTCAATGAACTACACCGGCTTGAAAATGAAGACCAGAGCCGGTTGGAACTGATCCAATTTCAACAGGATGAAATATCTAATGCCCACCTCGTCATCGGGGAAGATATTGATCTGGAACAGGAACGAACCCGCCTGGCAAATGCAGAAAACCTGGCTAGCCTGGCCAATGAAAGCCTGACCTTGCTTGAAGAGGCAACTCCCGAAACCCCATCCATTGTAGATCTACTTGGTCAGGTCAGTCACCAGCTTGGTGCATCTGGCTCGGATCGATCCCGGGCAGCAGTCTTTAGTCGACCAAGCCAGCACGATCCTGGAAGAAGTTCAAGATCTCGCGGCTAGCATCCAAACATACTCAGATCAGGTGGAATATAATCCTCGCCGGTTGGCAGAGGTGGAAGAACGGCTTGAATTGATCCATCGCCTGACGCGAAAGTATGGCGGATCCATAAAATCTGCCCTGGCTCATCTGGCAAAAATCTCCTCCACGCTCCATGATTTTGGCACTGCCAGTGAACGGATTGGGGAATTGGAAAAAGAGGAATCTGAGATCCACTCCCTGCTTGAAAGCGCAGCCAAACTTCTCTCACAAACCCGTTCTGCAGCAGCCGATCAACTCTCTGATGCGGTTGAAGCAGAATTGCGGTCCCTGCGGATGGAAGGAGCGCGTTTCAAGGTTGATTTGCGGACGAATCTTGTACTTGATGCCTCGAATTCTGAAATACACTTCGAACCAGGCGGTACCGACAAGATCGAATTTTTAATTGCCCCAAATCCGGGGGAAGGGTTCAAGCCATTAGTAAAAATTGCGTCGGGTGGTGAAACTGCCCGATTGATGCTTGCCTTGAAGAATGTCCTGGCCAAAGAAGACCAGATTCCTACCCTGATTTTTGATGAAATTGACCAGGGTATTGGCGGCCGGGTTGGAATGGTGGTTGGGCGTAAGCTGTGGGACCTGGCCCGTTACCATCAGGTGTTTTGCGTCACCCACTTACCCCAATTAGCTGTGTATGGCTGTCAGCATTTCCGGGTGACCAAAGAACTACAGGAGAATCGCACCCATACCCGGGTAGAGCAACTGACCGGTGATAACCGGGTAACCGAATTGGCTCAAATGCTTGGCGCAGAAAACGCCAGCACTCTGCAATCAGCGCGGGACTTGCTCACAACGGTTGCTCAGGAAATTGGTAATCCCTAAAGCAAGCTTGAGACCCTGACCGATGCTTGATATCCAAATTCTAGGCTCACCTGAAATTTTGTGGGACGATCAACCGGTTCAGATCCCGCGTAGAATTCCACGCTCCATCTTGTACTATCTCTCCACTTTCCAACATCCAGTGTCCAGAGCTGAAATTGTGACAGTCTTCTGGCCAGAAGTCGATGACCGTTCTGCGCGTGATGCGCTGCGGGATAATCTGGCAAAACTGCGAAAATCTCTGCCTGATCCCAATCTGATCCATGCTGATCATCTCACCATTTCCCTCGAACAGAGTATGTTGCGAGTTGATTATCAACTCTTTCAGCAGTTAGCGAATTGGATTGGCAGGCAGCCCTGGCAAGTGGCGAATGATGTCGCCTTACCTGTCCATCTGGTTTCTCAAATGGAAAAAGCTATCTCACTCTGGCGGGCACCTCGTATGTTATACGGTGCCAATCTGCCAGATTCGCAGGCGCTGGATGAGTGGCTTGGCTCGATTGAACAAAGTATGTACGTCAAACGGGACCGGATTCAAGACCGTCTGATCCGCCATTACCTCATCACCGGGAATTATGATGCCAGCCTGCGTTGTATTGATTTTGGATTAAGCGCTGACCCGACCAATGAAGAATTACACCTGCTCAAATTAGACACTCTGGCTCGAAGCGGCCAACGAAGTGAAGCCATTCGGTATGGTCAATATGTGCAGGACCTTTTCCAGAAAGAATTCCACGAAAAGCAATCCAGCCAGTTCAGCCAGGCTCTCAATATTTTAAAAAATGAGCAAAATCAATCCGATTCTACCCGTCCTTTCGCACTTCAAACTCTGGGCAACAATTCCATTCCGTTCATTGGACGAAAAGATCAGCTCAATCTCATGAAATCCGCCATATTATCCGGTCAGGTGATTCTCATTGACGGCGACCTCGGATCAGGAAAAACCTCACTGGTGAAAGAACTTATCAAGCAGCTACAACCCGCCCTTCGGATACTGCCTGCCGCGTGTCATCCATCGACCAGAGTGATTCCATTTCAACCGTTGATCGAGATGATTCGAACAAGCATCCACCCGGAAGAAATATCATCACTTGATCTCCACGATCAATCCTGCCTCTCCTTGCTTGACCCAGTATTTCACCTATCCAAAACAAGTAATTCCGAACATCCCAAATCATTAACAACTGATCACCACCCCTGGATTCATGAATCCATATTTCATTTGATCCGCTCAGTAACCAGGGTTCAAAAGGGATTGTTGTTCCTGGATAACGCTGAATCTGCAGATGACGCCACGCTTACAACCTGTCGAATTATGGCGAAAAATCGGTTCCTGTTTACCAATGCCTGTTTGGTGATGACACGCACCAAAGGCATGCAGAACGCGATTCTGGATGAATTTGTGAATGATCTCACATCCCAAAATCGTTTGGCACATATCCATCTGGAGCCTTTCTCGTTGTTAGAAGAAAAGGAACTGATTGAAACCATCCTGAATCAGGTGATCAACGACAAGGAATTTGAACAGATACATCGCGATACCGCTGGAAACCCACTGCTGATTATCGAAAGACTACGGTCTACCAATCTGGGAGATGAACCATCTTTCGGTCATGCCATTTCAGTCAGTTTGCGGGCCGTACTGCGTGAACACTACCTGAAGTTTTCTCCCGAAATGCAAACCGTAGCGGCACTCATCGCGCTCACCGATACACCACTGCAGATGGAAATCATAGAAACTGCATCTCAAATACCGGGGGAAGGCGCAATCCGGGCGATTGAAGAACTAGAACGACAGGCGATCATACTGTCTGAAGAGGATGTGCTCACCGGCAGCCTGACCTACCAATATCGGCAGAATATAGTTCAAGAGACAGTGAAGCTTGAACTTAGTCCAACCAGAAAGCGGTTACTCAGAAGGCGTCTAGCTGCTGCCATTGAAACCAGGATGAAAGAAAACATTGAAAAACGGGCAGCCATTCTGGCAGAGCTCTATGAATCCTGTGGTGATTTTGAAAAAGCCTTCTTGAATTGGAATTTGAACGCGGAATATGCCAAAAAACTAAGTTCTCCCGGTGACGCAACCCGATCTTTTCAACGCGCTCAGAAAATATTACCGAATATTGAGGAAGTACTATCGGATGAACAGATAATCAATTTTTATCGCAGTTGGTCTGACCTGGCCTACTTTAGTTCAGATACGGTTGAGTTATGGAATATCCACCAATCTCTACTGAAGTTTGGCGAGAATCGTTCCTCTGCCCCATTGCTGGGTGACAGTCTGGCGTGCCTGGCGAACCAACAATTCTCTTTGAAAAAATATGCCGAGGGCTTGGAAACAACTGAACTTGCCCTTCGATACTATCAGGAAGCCGGGTTGATCTCGCGCTGGTTGACTAGTATCAACCGGAAAGCTAAATGTCTGTATATGCTCTCACGCTTTCAAGAAGCCAGCCAGGTAATTGAATTCGCACTAGCGACTATTCCAGAGGAGAAGGACGATGCAATCAGGGCTGTTGAGGCGAACCTCCTGTATGACTCTGCTGTTGTATGGACTCTGTTAGGATTTCCACTCAAAAGCATCCAGCAAGCCGAAAAGTCACTAAAGTATTTTATGCAAGCCCATGAAATCGAAGGACAGGCGAAAGTGTATGGTGTTTTGACGTTGGCGCATGTTCTCAACGGACAGATCCGGAAAGCGGAATCAGAGGGATTGTTGGGCTTACAGTTAGCTGAGCGAATTAATTACAAACGGATGCAAGGATACATCCATGCCTACCTGTCTCAAGCGAAGACTGGAATGGGCAAGCTGGACGACGCCTGGTTGCATGCATCAAAAGCCAGAGAAATCGGTATTGAATATGATTACCCGGAAATCTTAGCACTAGCTGAAAGATCGAACGGGTGATATATATCGCTTATTAGGTGATATTCCATCAGCGGTTAAGTACTACCAAACTGCCTATGATCTCGGGGGAGATACTTTAGCGAAATACGACAACCTCGCGCGCCTTGGTTATTTGCTCTGTTTGACCGGTAACCCAGAAAAAGGGTTAGCGATGGTGCAAGAAGCCAATCAGGCTTCCATCGCTTTATCGCTTGGTAGCGTTCAAATCTCGACCCGTATTTACCAATTGCTCTCCTGGAAAGACAACGACTATCTCCTTGCCAACCAGGATTTGCTGCTCACCCTGTTGGAGGAATCTGAACAACGCGGATTACTTTCCCAGTGGGGAGTGGTCACTCGGTTTGCTTATCCGACTGGATTACCATCAAAATCAACCCCAAAAAGCTGAAGAACGGATTTCCCAGCTCATTGAACGGGGCAAAGAATTTGAAAGCTTATGGGCTGCAATCTTGATCAATGTGCTGCGTGACCAGACCCAACCTGCCCATTCAACCCTGCATGAACAATGGCAAATACTGGTTACAAAGTTCATTAATCGAATGGATGAATTCTGCCAATCTGACCCGATACGTGGAACTTTTTTGCGGTTTCGGAAAGGTATTGACGAATCTCTTACCTAATGACAATTTGTCTACATGTTGTCTACGCAACCGCAGTATAGTAATCAGGTATTCTTTGATAACTTGCTGCGTGAGGTCCAGGGGTCTCACGAGAAGAAGTCGGTAGTGCTTACATCAATCACTATCGACTTCTTTGAATTTAATCGCCTTTCATACCCAAACCACCACCCAAAATTAAAATGATCATTTGATCTCCACCAGTCTATACGCTGGCTGGAATCGGATTAGGTAGACAAGTACAATGATCCAAAAGGAGCTACTATGCAAAAAATTATTCCGAACTTATGGTTCGATGGTGATATAGCCGAAGTGATGCAATTCTATACTTCCATTTTCAAAAACTCCAAAGTCGGGAGTGTCTCATATTACACTGAAGCCGGTCCCCTGCCGGCCGGCACCATGTTGACTGCCAATTTTGAACTGGAAGGTGTGGCATTCACCGCCATCAACGGCGGACCCTACACCCACTTTACCCCGGCCATCTCCTTTCTCATCGATTGTGATTCGCAGGCCGAAGTGGATTACTACTGGGATAAGCTGCTGATGGGCGGCGAAGCAGAACAGTGCGGTTGGCTCAAAGATAAATATGGCATCAACTGGCAGGTGGTACCCAAACAGTTGGGCGAATTGATGAGTGACCCCGATTCGGTGAAAGTGGGCCGGGTAACCCAGGCGATGTTGAAAATGGTCAAGCTGGATGTTGCCGAATTAGAAAAAGCGTACAGAGGGGAGTAAAGCCCCCTGATGATTCTTCATCCTGAACGAAATCCCATACTGGGATCGAGTGAAGGATCTCTACGATTTGCTCAATCAAACGCCAGAAGAAAATTTGGTAAGTGGAATTAATCACATTTGATTGACTCCCTTTTAAATTATCTCTATAATCAATCTTGTAAGGGACAAATTACAACCCTCGTTTGAATACCACCTCCGATTCACAAACTCCCACGGGGATATGTGAACGATAGGTCTGGGGAGCAATCTCCACACCCGCCAGTGCGCAAAGGAGGCTGAACCTGCATGTTTGCATGCAGATGAAGCCTGTTTGCCCGCTGGCTTTTTCTTTTGGAGGTGTGCCATAGCCGATACTCCCTCGCACAGCATCCTTCAAGCCCCTCATTAAGATTAAAAGGAGAAAATTATGTGGATCGTTCGTGTGAATATGACAGATAAAAAGGTAGCTCTTGAAGAGTCACCTGCCGCTTATAAAAACCTGGCTGGACGTGGTTTCACCTCCACCATCGTTTCCAAAGAAGTTCCACCCCTGTGCCATGCACTTGGACCCAGCAATAAACTGGTCTTTGCCGGCGGTATCGTCACCGGTACTTCAGCTCCTACCTCATCCCGTATCTCTGTGGGTGCAAAATCCCCCCTCACCGGTGGTATCAAAGAATCGAACGCTGGTACTTCCTGGGCTGCAGATCTAGCCGTAATGCAAGTCAAAGGTCTGATCGTTGAAGGTCAACCCACCGAAAAAGGAAAATACTGGGGCATTTTCATGAGCGTCAAAGATGGGAAACCATCCCTCGAATTCTTTGATGCACAGGAATACACCGGCAAACCACTGCCAGAAATCTTCCCCAAGATCTACGAACGCTTCGGTGAGAAAATTTCCATCTGCTCCATCGGTATGGCCAGTGAGCACGGCTACAGCAACTCTGGTATCGTCTTCAATGACCAATCCAAACACGCCAGCAGATATTCCGGACGCGGTGGCCTGGGTGCCGTCATGGCCAGCAAAGGCCTCAAATTCATCGTTCTCGCCCGCGAAGGCGCCAAGGGTGTGGATATTGTTGATCCGGCTCTGTTTGACCAGGGACGCAAGAAGATGATCGATGCCCTGCGCACCCACGCCATTACCAAACCCAAAGGTGGCTTGAATTCATACGGAACTGCCATTCTGGTGAACATCCTGAATGAAGCTGGTGGTCTGCCGACCCGCAACTTCTCCAGCGGCCGTTTCGAAGGCGCTCCCAAAGATTGCCGGTGAAGCGATCTTTGAAAACAACAAACAACGGCTCGGAAAAGAACTGTACAACCACGCTTGCAGCCCCGGTTGTATCATTCAATGCTCCAATAGCTACTACAAACCCGATGGCACCTGGCACACCTCCTGTATTGAATACGAATCAGACTGGGCTTTCGGCGCTGACTGCGGAATTGATGATCTGGACTGCTATCGCCGAATTAAATGAACTCTGCAACAACTACGGCCTCGATACCATCGAAACCGGTGTCACCATCGGTGTGGCCATGGAAGGCGGCGTGATCCCCTTCGGTGATGCAAAAGGTGCCATCAATCTGGTACATGAAATTGGCAAAGGCACCCCCACCGGTCGTCTGCTCGGCAACGGCGCCGCTACCGCAGGTCGTGTGTTTGGCGTTACCCGCGTTCCGGTCGTCAAAGGCCAGGCCATGCCCGCCTACGAACCCCGCGCGGTCAAAGGCATTGGTATCACTTACGCCACCACCACCATGGGCGCGGACCATACTGCCGGCTACACCATCTGCCCTGAGATTTTGGGCGTCATGGGCAAACAAGATCCGCTCAGCCCGGAAGGAAAAGCAGCCCTCAGCCGCGCCTTCCAGGCGACCACGGCCTTCATCGATTCTTCCGGTCACTGCCTCTTCATCGCCTTCGCCATTCTGGATATCGCCAGTGGCTACGAGGGTATGGTTGAAGAAACCAATGGTGTATTAGGCACCAATTGGAAAGCAGAAGACATTCTCAAGTATGGCGGCGATATTCTGAAAATCGAACGCGCCTTCAACGAAGCGGCTGGCATTCCGAAAGAAGCCGATCGTATGCCCGAATTCATGCTTACCGAACCGCTGCCACCCCACAACCAGGTCTTCGATGTTCCCGAATCCGCGCTGGATTCGGTCTTCGGAGAGCTCTAACCCAACCCATCCTGCCAGGCTGATGGTTATATTTTCAGCCTGGCATCACAATGAAATACCGCGGAAAATTGCATAGTATGATATATGAATTCCATGCAACTTTCCGCGGTTTCTTATCGGTAGAAACTTATGCCAAGAATTCAAAAAAACGCTGACCAAACCATTACCCTCCCGACTGATTTTTTAGTCCGGCGCGGGCAGACTGCTCCACGAGAATACTGGCTGGACGAGCGTGAAGGCTCGCTTCTGCTTCATCCGCGCGTCCCCGATATCCAAAAACTGTATATCGAAGCCACCACCGGTTGTAACCTGCAATGCACCACCTGCATCCGCAACGAGTGGAGCGACCCGCTGGCACCGATGAAGAAATCCACTTTCGATCGGATCGTCGCCTGC
Source organism: uncultured Chloroflexia bacterium (assembly GCA_963818305.1). Classification (GTDB taxonomy): domain Bacteria; phylum Chloroflexota; class Anaerolineae; order Anaerolineales; family Anaerolineaceae; genus DAIOEK01. The sequence goes on along the minus strand of CAWFRQ010000003.1, from coordinate 106,601 downwards.
CTGGATGAGATTGCCTGAACTTGAAGCGGGTGGTCTTCACCGGATTTGGTGAACCCCTCACCCATCCTCATATTTTGGACATGATCGCCGCCATCCGTGAGAGAAATATCGATATCACCCTGGGCACCAATGGTCTGTTGCTCAAACCTCAGACCGCCCGCGAGTTGGTACGGCTGGGAGTGGATCGGGTGATGATCTCGATTGATGGCGGAGAATCAGAAACCTACGCCAGCATCCGCGGCGCATTGCTAGAGCAGGTGATCGCATCTATCCAGGAATTAAATCGACTTAAGACCGAAATGAAATCACTCACGCCTGCCATCGGGGTCGAATTTGTGGTTATGAAGAGCAATCAAAACGAATTGGATCAGTTGGTTGAGCTTGCCAAGGGATTAAATATTTCACGCATCCTGGTGACCAATGTACTGGCTTATTCTAAAGAAATGCTGGAAGAGAAGCTGTACACCCACCAACCCGTGGAACCGTTCAAATCCAGCGGGTGGGCGCTGCGCTCGGATGCCTGGGTCACCTGGGCCACCATGGAACTACCGCGCATGCACTGGGGTGCTGAACGCAAATGCAAATTCGTCACTGACCGGGCGATCGTGGTGGGTTGGGATGGCAAAGTAGCACCCTGTTATGCCCTCTCGCACAACTATTCCTATTATGCTATTGATGGGGTGCAAAAACAGGTCAGTCGGTATATTCTGGGGGATGTAAACGAACAGTCGCTGGCTGAGATCTGGATGTCGGAAGAATATACCCGCTTCCGTTCGGACGTGCGCTGCTACTACTTCCCCTCCTGCCCGGATTGCGACCTGCGTGATACCTGCGATCTACGCAAATTGAATGAAGGCTGCTGGGGCTGGAATCCTTCCTGCGCCGACTGCCTGTGGTCACAGGATATCGTAAAATGTCCGTAATATCAAAAAATAATATGAAAATAACCGTTAAATTATTTGCAAACCTGGTGAAATTCTCACCAAATCCATCCTTCTCAGGCGCTCCATTTGAACTAGACCTGCCCGAAGCTGCAACCCTGGCAGATGTGGTCAACAACTCCACTTGCCCGACGAAGAAGTGAAGGTGTTGTTTGTGAATGGAATCATCTGTGAACCAGAAAAAATCTTACAACCGAATGATGCGGTGGGGATCTTCCCGCCCGTAGGTGGAGGCAGTCAATGACAACAATCTGCGTGGATACCTGGCTCTACGGTCCGCTGGCACGTTTTGGAGGTGACCCCAATCAGATGGTGTTTGCCAACCCGCAAGTGGAATTGCCCGAAGGCAGCACCATGCGCGACCTGCTGGCTCAGCTTGGCTTGCCCACCGAAGAACGGGGAATCACCTTCATTAATGGAGAACTCAGCGCCATGCCCGGTTTGCAGCCAGATTTAGGCCGGGAACTGCACACCGCGGACCGGGTGGCTTTATTCCATCTGAAAGCCATGTATCCATTCCAATACCGGCACGGACTTCCGATGGCAGAAGAATTCTCGGAAGCAATGCAATCCAGCAAGGATGGCGGTCTGCACCACACCTACACCAATGACAAGCCGGAATCATAGGGATGTTGCCACAATCCCGTTTCACTCGAACGATTTTGAAATGGAAATGTACGGGCGGGATTAATCCCGCCCGTTTTGTGAAATGAAATCAAATGATTGGGTGGATTGACCCTCCTGCGGAGGGCGGGCATCCACCCCTACTTCAATGTTCACTCCCCAATTTTCAATCAGAAAATGGTGGAGCCGGTGGGGTTTTATCTGCACAAGAACCTTAACATCAATTTCATTTGTCCATGATTTGATAGCTTTTGCCAGCGATCAAAGACTATGATCATGGAAACCCTATGAAATCGAGCAAAGCCAAATTCTATCAACTCGATCCCGCTGAACGCCTGAAACAGGTGGCAGAACAATCCGCCCTCACGCCAGAACAGCAGCAAGCTTTTGAACCTGGCACCGGACTATCCCTGGCACAAGCCAACGCCATGATCGAAAACGTGATCGGTCTGTACAGCCTTCCGGTTGGTCTGGCGCAGAATTTCCTGATCAACGGCCGGGATGTGCTGGTTCCGATGGTGGTGGAAGAGCCATCGATCGTGGCCGGGGCTTCCTTTATGGCCAAACTCATCCGCTCCGGCGGAGGATTCACCGCCAGCTCTACCGACCCGGTCATGATCGGCCAGATGCAGGTGCTGGATGTGCCCGACTTCGATCTGGCGATCCAGGCAATCACAGAGCACCGCTCTGCTTTATTACAACAGGCAGCCACCTTTGACCCGATGTTGGTTTCATTGGGCGGCGGTCCGCGCGGATTGGAAGTCCGCAAAATCGAAGACTCCCCTATCGGTCCGTTCCTGGTGCTGCACTGGCTGGTGGATGTGCGCGATGCGATGGGCGCCAACGCGGTCAACACCATTGTGGAACGCATGGCACCTGAGATCGAACGCCTCACCGGCGGACGGGTGCATCTGCGCATCCTCACCAACCTGGCCGATCATCGCCTGGCGCGAGCCGAATGCACCATCCCAGTGGATGCACTTGCCTTTGATGAATACACCGGCGAACAGGTGCGGGATGGCATCCTCGAAGCCTGGGCATTCGCGGCAGCCGATCCATACCGGGCAGCCACCCACAACAAAGGCATCATGAACGGGATTGACGCGGTGGTGCTGGCCACTGCCAACGACTGGCGCGCCGTAGAAGCCGGAGCGCATGCCTATGCTTCCCGCTCCGGTAGGTATACCAGCCTGAGCACCTGGAGCAAAGATGCAGACGGAAACCTGTACGGTGAAATTGAAATGCCAATGGCGGTCGGGATTTTTGGCGGCGCGACCCGCGTCCACCCGACTGCCCGAGCCGCATTACAGATCCTGGGTGTGAAATCAGCCAGCGAATTTGCTGAGATCTTGGTCTCGGTCGGCCTGGCTCAGAACCTGGCTGCCCTGCGCGCCCTGGCCACCGAAGGAATTCAGCGCGGACACATGTCTTTGCATGCCAAACAGATTGCCCTCACCGCAGGCGCCAAACCAGATCAGGTAGAGCGACTCACACGGCAACTAATCACAGAGAAAAATATACGCCTGGAACGGGCAATTGAAATACTCAAAGAATGGGGTAGAACCTAATGGAAGAAAATCGAATCTTAAAACCTAACTTACCGGTCGGGATTGTTGGATACGGCGCTTATGTGCCTCGCTACCGCATTGCGGGGACTGAAATCTCTCGGGTGTGGGTGGGCGCTCCCCGCAAAGGTCCGGTGCAAGAGAAATCGGTGCCCGGGCTGGATGAAGACGTGGTCACCATGTCGATCGAAGCTGCCCGCAATGCCATGAGCCGGGCAGATATCGACCCGCAAGAACTGCGTGCCATCTGGGTGGGCAGTGAATCGCACCCGTATTCGGTCAAACCTACCTCTACCATCGTAGCAGAAGCCTTGGGCGCGGTTCCCGCCGTGCAGGCAGCCGATTGGGAATTCGCCTGCAAAGCCGGCACCGAAGCCATGGTCGCCGCGATGGCGATGGTTGGTTCGGGCATGGCGCGCTACACCATGGCAGTCGGGATGGATACCGCCCAGGGACGGCCAGGTGATGAATTGGAATATACCGCTGCGGCTGGTGGAGCTGCCTACATTTTGGGCGCGGCAGAAGAATCGCTGGCTGTGATTGAAGGGTCGTACTCGTATGTCACCGACACGCCCGACTTCTGGCGCCGTGCCGACCAGAAATACCCCTCCCACGGACAGCGCTTCACCGGTGAACCGGCTTACTTCAAGCACATCACCGAAGCCGCCAGCTATTTGATGAAAGCACTCGGACGCACCGCCGCCGATTATCAGCACTGCGTGTTCCACCAGCCCAACACCAAATTCCCGCAGCGGGCTGCCAGCCTGCTGGGCTTCACCCCGGAACAAAACAAGACCGGGCTGCTCTCACCGGTGATCGGCAACACCTACGCCGGCGCCTCTCTGATCGGTCTGACTGCCATCTTGGATGTAGCCAAACCCGGCGACAAGATCCTGCTCACCTCCTTTGGATCTGGTGCCGGATCTGACGCATTCTCCTTTGTGGTGACAGACGCCATCCTCGAACGCAGCGGACGCGCCATTAAAACCCAGGAATACATCGCCCGCCGCAAAGAGATCGACTACGGCCTGTATGTCCGCTACCGCCAGAAACTGGCCGACTGAAAGGGATTGCCATGACAGATGTAGTCATTGCAGGTATTGGTCAGGTACCGGTATGCGAAAACTGGGATATATCCCTGCGTTCGCTGGCTACCCGGGCGATCCTGGCCGCCAGAAAAGAAGCACCCGACCTCGAACCCGAGTCGGTTTTTATTGCCAACAGTATGGGCTCGGTCATCTCGCATCAGGCCAACCTCGGTTCGCTCATCTGTGATTGGGCCAATCTGCTCGGATCAGAAGGTACCACAGTCGAAGCCAGCGGCGCCTCCGGTGGAGCTGCCATACAACTGGCATACCAGGCGATCGCATCCGGATATGTGAATGTCGCCCTGGTGGTGGGTGTCGAAAAGATTACCGATTCGGTCACCAGCGACCTGGACCCGGCCCTGACCCAGACCATGGAAGGCGATTACGAAGCCATGCCCGGCCTTACCCCCAGCGGACAGGCTGGCTTGATTATGCGGCGCTATATGCATCGCTACCAGATGCCTTCTGGAGGTTTGGCCGGCTTCTCACTCAATGCCCATGTCAACGGGGTCAATAATCCCGAATGCCATGTTCCGTAAAGCCATCAGCCGTGAAATGTACGACCAGGCCGACCTGATCAGTGACCCGGTCAATCGGATGGATGTCGCCCCGCACGCAGATGGCGCTGCCGCGGTGATCCTCACCCGGCCAGATCTGTTGCCCAAAAACAATCCCTTCCCGGTGATCCGCATCACCGGTTCGAATACCGTCACCGATTCGCTTGCGCTGCACGACCGCTCCGATCCGGATGAATTTAAATCCGCATCACTCTCGGTATCACGTGCATTGCAACAAGCCGGGATCGAGTTGAAAGACCTGGACCTGTTCGAACTGGATGACGCTTACACCATCTATTCTGCCATCGCACTCGAGGCTGCCGGTTTTGCCGCACCCGGGCAGGGCTGGACTCTGGCGCGCGACGGTGAAATCATCCTGCGCGGACGGATCCCCATCAACACGATGGGCGGCAGCAAAGCCCGCGGTAACCCGATCGGCGCTACCGGAGTGTACCAGGTGGTCGAAGCCGTCACCCAATTACGCGGACTGGCCGGTAAGAACCAGGTGCGCAATGCCCGCCGGGCAATGACCCAATGCTGGGGCGGACCCGCCTCCACGGTGGCGACGCACATCCTCGAAAAAGAGATTTGATAGTTTTTGATAGGGTTTAGAACCCGATTGACTCGCTATTCCGAACTTTGATAGCCTTTGATAGCAGCCGGAGGATAGACTCGGAATACGAAGTCAAAGGAGCAGTTCTATGGAAGTACCACGTTATTGGAGAATTAAAAATCAACGCTATTCACTGATGGGCGAAGTCTGCCCTCATTGCGATTCAAAAATCTTCCCACCCCGGGATGTATGCCCCTATTGCGGTCAGGATGCCAAAACCAAATTCGCATTTAGCGGCAAGGGCGAGGTGTTCTCATACACCACCATCGCAGATGCACCCGCCGGGTACGAACAGAACGCCCCCTATACCGTGGCGCTGGTTAAATTGAATGAAGGTCCGGTTGTGACTGCCCAACTGACTGACCTGGGCGAGCAACCCGTGGAAATTGGTATGCCGGTAGAAATGGTCACCCGCAAGATCCGTACGGATGATGCCGATCGTGGGATCATCGTCTACGGCTACAAGTTCCGACCGGTAATGCAAGCGTAACTCAACAAAATTTCAACAATTGCAACTTCCGGGATGGACACACCCCGGAAGTTTTTTATTGCATCTTGTGGAGGAAAAATATGGATGCCAGGACAATTCGAATTACCCAAACCGACCTACATAATCTGAGGGAAGCAATTCGCGAAGCTGAGAATACCGGATATCGCAGCAGCAGTTACATCCAGCAGTTGAAAGCGGAACTTGAACGGGCGGAGGTCGTACCCTCCCAGCAGATCCCGGCCGATGTGATCACCATGAACTCGCGGGTGGTACTACTCGATCTCGAAGATGGTAGTCCATTAGAGCTGACTCTGGTGTACCCGCAAGATGCCGGAAACGAAGGCGCTGTTTCGGTGCTGGCACCCATCGGCACCGCTATGCTTGGCTACCGAGTGGGTGATGAATTTGAGTGGGAAACTCCTGGCGGCAAGAGCCGCCTGAAAGTGGACAAAATCCTCTTCCAACCCGAGGCGGAAGGGGTGTTTGATTCGAGAAGAACACCTTGTGCTTCTCTGTTTTGGGTATAAAATCCAATAAGCAACAAAAAATCAGTGTTCCGGGGGTGAAATTATGGAAAAAGTAAAGAGCCTAACCATTGTTCGGGTTGTCATCATGTTGGTTTTGGTATTGGTGGTCATTCCCTTGCTGCCAATTCTGATCAGCGGGCGCTGGGGGTGGCGGGAAGCCTGGATGATGGCTGTAATTTTTATCCTGTCCTTCATCGTCAGCCGCGCCATTGTCAGAAGGAAAAACCCAGAAATTCTGGTAGAGCGTGTCAATTACAATCAACACAAAAACACCCAACCATGGGATAAGTGGCTCTCGCCGGTAGTTGCCTTTGGGAGTGTTTTCATGTTCCTGGTTGCAGGACTGGATGCGCTGTTTCATTGGTCACCAGGTTTTTCACTCCCAGTAGAGTTGATCGGCCTGGCGATTATCCTGGCCGGTTACATTCTGTCATCGTACGCCTTCGTTGAGAATGCGTTCTTCTCCGGAACCGTCCGCATTCAGGGCGAGAGAGGTCACAGGGTCATCTCCAGCGGACCGTAATTAAACAATTCATACTTGATACGGCTCGTGGATGTTACAGAAGCTCGCGTTGAATCGTTTTTCAGAAAGCAAATGAAAGGTTAACGATTTCTATTGCATACCGCCTGACATTCCATGCACCGGACCCAATAAAACTTGGGCAAATATTTCCTCACCACAGATACAATCAGATGGCGTTCAACAAATCTTGGAAAGTAGAAATGTTTTCTACAGCCATACATACCTCCCCCGAAATGAGAGCTTTGATCAATGGAAGAAATAAAGATTATCGGAAACAAAGTCCGCCTTAATGCTGTTGTCAAAATATGCTCTTGAGATTTGGAGGGATAATCCGAAGAAAACAGAAGAATTATTGGGATACTCCATTGATTCAGAAGAAATTGAAGGCGATTTGCGAAGAGCCTTTAATATAAAAATAGAGAATATGAATAATGATCCGGGTAATGAGAAGTGGTATTCCTATTTTGCAATGATCGTGGATAGTCGAATTATTGGGTCGATTGGAGCAAAAGGGAAACCTGATAAAGACGGTAGCATTGAAATTGGGTATGGCATTTCACCAAATTACGAGGGGAATGGATATACAACCGAAGCAGTGTCCATGTTTTGCCATTATTACTTTTCAAACCACCTTGTTAAAGCGATCAAAGCATGTACTGACCTTTCAAATACTGCATCTCAGAAGGTTATTATTAAAATCGATTCGATGATTTGGGAATTGAAAATGCGTACGGATGATGCCGATCGTGGGATCATCGTGTATGGCTACAAGTTCCGACCGGTAATGTCCGGTGCAAGATAAACAATGAATGATGACTGCGCCCTCCAAATGGAGGGCGCTTTTTGTTTCAAACCTTTTAGAATGACTTTCCTTGCCTGACGACGTTTGTTATGATTAAAAAAGGATGTCAGTAGCCATAGATGATTACGGTAACTTTTTTTACCATAACATAGAAAAACAGACGAACCAGGATGACTTTTCAAGCGTATCTCGACAAAATCGAAGAAAAAACCGGCCCAACTCCCTATGATTTATTTGCATTGGCAAAAGAAAAGGGATTTGACAACCTCAAAACGAAGGCCGACCACCCGCTATGGCGAACATTATGGGCGTAGTGTATAAGTATAGTGACCGAGGAGGAATTGGAATGTATGGACTGATCGGGAAAATCAAATCGATACCAAAACGAAGAGCTGAGTTAGTTGCGGTCCTTCTCGAAGGCCTAAAAGATATGCCAGGTTGCTATAGCTATATTGTTGCGAACGATCCCTCAGATGACGATGCGATCTGGGTTACTGAGGTGTGGAAAGATGCGGAAAGCCACCACTCATCGTTGGCGCTTCCCAGTGTTCAAGCAGCAATTGCACTTGGCCGCCCACTAATCGCTGGGTTTGGAGAACGTTACCAGACAGAACCAATCGGTGGTCATGGGTTATTTAAGTAGCCGTCGGTTGATCCGCACGGATGATGCTGATCGTAGGATCATCGTCTATGGTTATAAGTTTAGGCCGGTGCTTGCCGGTTCTCGATAAACCGGATTGATTATCAACCATGAAATGCCTTCCAGAATCGGAAGGCGCTTTTTATTAAATCAAGAATTGCTTTTCAATCCAGCGGACTGAACACTGCCTATTTCCGCGGTTGAGTATGTGGGTGTAAATCATGGTTGTTGTTTTAATGCTTTTATGCACTAACAGTTTCTATACTAAGGATCACATGCCGAGAACCGTAGGTGTTGGATTTCTGTCTTAGACACATCTTTCGACACGCCTTATCTCAATTTTGACTTGCTCATATCGCTTCTTTGCTGGTTTCCGAGTTTGTGCCAATTGGTTTTTTGGGTTTACAATTCAAACATGCCCGCTTGCAAGAATATAGATTAGGCATGGCAGTGCGCCTTAAATTCCAAATAGTCTGGTGCGTTTGCTAAGAAAGCTTAGTTCAATTTGGATTGATTTGACGGCGCTTTGAACCATGCTTCGGCATTGGCTCTGACCGACAAATCAATCCATACTCGTTAGCCCGATGGTAACATTGTGTATTTAATAAAATAAGGATAATTCTCATGGCTGATACTCCCTCGCTCAATTCGACTTTACATCATATGATTATCAAACATATAATTGACAATGGTTATGCCCCCAAAATTTATGACCTTGCAAGTTTTCTTCGAATGTCCGAAGAAGATATGACAATCGCGCTAAAAAACCTTCAAGACTATCACGGAGTAGTTCTTCATCCTAAGAGCAATGAAATATGGGTTATCCATCCATTTTCTCTAAGCCCCAACAAATTTTTTGGTAAGTTCCGCTTCTGGTGAATGGTGGGGTAATTGCGCTTGGTGTTCGCTAGGTGTCGCAGCCCTCTTGAATCAAGATGTCGCAATCAGAACAACAATTGGAGCAAATGACCGCCAAGTAAGTATTAATATTCAAGATGGAAATATTGTTGAATCAAATTTTTACATTCATTTTCCAATCCCAATGCAAAATGCTTGGGACAACGTAATTTATACTTGTAGCACGATGTTGCTTTTTGAAAACGAAAATCAGATTGATTATTGGTGTCGCCGTCATAATATTCCTAAAGGTGACGTTCAGCCAATCAATAAAATTTGGGAATTTTCAAAAGAATGGTATGGGAATCATCTAAATCCAAATTGGAAAAAGTGGACATCGGAAGAAGCTGCTCAAATATTCGAGAAATTCGGTCTGGTCAGCGAGACATGGAAAATACCCGTTTCAAATACAAGGTTCTAATAAATGCCTCAGTCCAACAAAGCGCGCACTTGATGCGTGGAAGACTGCGGCATTTTCATGCATTTTTCTGGCTTAGGTTTCCTGCTCCCACCTGTGCCTGCGGCGCGGTGCAAGCAAACCTTGTCCACGCCCACCCACACGCAGCTTACACGAGCCGTTAGATTGAAACTCTCACACCGATTGCGCGGACCGAGTCGGATGTACGGCTATAAGTTTCGACCGGTAATGCAAGCGTAAATACAAAACCAACCCTTCCCATAAATTCGCAGATTTTGGGGGGAGGCCAGGAGGGGGTGCTTGAATCACCGCCTGGGATGGCTGGCGCGTGATAGATATTGGGTTACAATTACAACGCTTTCCGGTTGGAAGGCTTTTTTGTTTGCATCCTGATTATTGCTTATTATAATTTAACTTATGGGGTATAGATTTCTGCTTTCCTAACTAGCTACCACGTGAAAACTTACTTCCATTTAGTGTACACAGCCTAAGACACGCAGGTAACGCCAACCGTTAGACTGGCTGACCATAAAATACATCAAACGGTGTGATCTCCAATCCCATAGCAGGATTGTTTTGAGCGATAAAACAAAAAATTTCTGAATAGGATAAAACAATGGCAGAAAATGTTGCAACCCCGCAAGTAGCACAAAAACCTCGTCTGACTGGCGTTTGGATTCTCACAATTTACGCATTGATATTTGTAGGTATTGCCCCGTTACTACTCTCAGTTTATATGCTGATTTCAGGAAATACCGCAGGAAATGTGTTTAGTATTCTCGTGTCACTTCCTATCAGCATCGGTGTCATCGCAAGTGCAATAGGCGCTTGGAAGGGAATCGAAAAATCGCGAATATCCTTGTTGGTACTTGTAACTTTGCATTATGTTTTTATCGCTATCAATAATTATATTTTCATTAGTTCTGGCCAAGTTCCAGATGATGAACAGACTCGATTATGGGGTCGTGTACTTCGTGGCTTTATTTATCCAGCAGTCTATATTTGGTATTTCAACAAATACACAACAAAAGAGTTTTACAATTAATGGGCAAGTCAATTTTTATAGTAAACAAGTCTTAATGCAGCACCACCAACAAAGCGTGCATTCCGTCTCACTCCGCACATAGATCGAACAGCCTGCCATTTGGGACTGCGTTTTACTTGTGCGTGATTTTAAAGTATTTTTCTGGTTTCGAGTTTTCTCTGCTCTCGAAAAAATCCACGCCCGCCCACACGCTGGTCTGCCCCACGAAGTGGGGTAACCCAAACCGTTCGGCAACTATGAATCATTATCAGGAGATTGACCATGAAAATCGGATTACAAATACCCTCATTCAAATACCCCGGCGGTACGGCTGCCATTCGACCTAAGTTGAAAGAGATCGTCACAACCGCTGAAGATGCAGGTTTTTACAGCCTATGGTTGATGGATCATTTCTATCAAATCAAAGGGCTGTTTGGCGAAGCCTACACAGACCCGATGATGGAGAGCTATACCACGCTTGGCTATATTGCCGGGCTCACGGAAAAAGCCTACCTCGGAACCCTGGTGACGGGTGTGATTTATCGCCATCCCTCGGTGTTGATGAAGATAATCAACACCCTCGATATTCTATCCGGCGGGCGAGCGTATCTGGGTATTGGTGCAGCCTGGTATGAAGACGAAGCAATCGGCTATGGCATCCCCTACCCTTCTACCGCAGAACGCTTCGAGCAACTGGAAGACAACCTGAAACTGGCGAAGACGCTATGGAACAATGATGAGACATCCTTTGAGGGCAAACATTTTTCTGCACCGGCAATCACCAACAATCCTCGTCCGCTCTCTCATCCGCATCCACGCATCATGATAGGCGGTACGGGCCCGAATAAAACCCTGCGCATGGTCGCTGAGTATGCCGATGCCTGCAATATCGCAGATTGGTCAGGTGATGAGCATATGCAAAAAAGCCTGGCTACCCTCAAAAAGCATTGCGAGAATCTGGGGCGCGATTACGACACCATCGAGAAAACGTGTCTCTGTACAGCCCATCTTACCGGAAAAGATACTGCCGATGGCATCATCCGGCGCATCAAGCAGCTTTCAGCGATGGGCTTTTCGCATGCGATATTCAACATGCCGGATGTGTACAAAATCACCCCGCTCGAGACCTTTGGAAAAGAGATTATCCCGGCTGTAGCAGAACTTTAAACCTAAGAATTCAGCCGACGCAGGGATCAAGCCATATGATTATCCGCCCAAAACTGCGCGCCCAGTGAAGATAAGTTTTTTCTGTACGTGATGATTATTGTTTAACACGAATTTGATCACGCATTTATTCAAGGAGTTTTTTCACCTGAGTTGGTTTAGTCATCTCGCAATCCTATTTCGTTACCAATATATAATAAAATTATTATCAGCCAAACGCCTGTATAAGATAACCAATCAGGGTTGAACAGAGATAAAAAGCTAACGCATAGTTGAGCGCCATCAAATAGATAACCATCTCGACCAGAGAACACACTACATCATATGGAACTACAAGATATCGGCTTTGACCAATGGTTTCAAGAGCAGCAACAAGAGTTGCAGATACCTCAATGCAGCGTCGCCCGGGTGACGGCTGTCAACAAAGATAGCTATTTGGTCCGAAATGAGAATGGCGAGGTTCAAGCTGAGGTTACGGGCAATTTCCTCTTCTCTGCCGAGTCGGGTACGGACTTACCAGCCGTGGGCGATTGGGCATTTGTGCAATACTACAACTCTGACACGCTTGCCATTATTCATGGACTATTTCCAAGAAAGTCGATTCTGCAAAGGAAAACACCCGGCAAGAAAATAGAGCACCAGGTAATTGCAGCCAACATTGACGTTGCCTTCATTGTTCAATCCTGCGAGAGAAATTTCAATTTACGCAGACTGGAACGCTATCTTGTGATGGTCAACGAAGGACATATTGAGCCAATGCTCCTATTAACCAAGAGCGATTTGGTTAGCACCGAGGAATTAGAACAAGAGATTTCACAGGTCCGACAAGCGAGTATTCACTGCCGCATCATTGCACTTAGCAGTAGAACCGGCTCCGGCTTGGATCAAATCCGTCAGGTATTGGAAACTGGCAAGACGTATTGTCTGTTGGGATCATCAGGAGTGGGTAAAACTACGCTCTTGAATCAGCTTATAGGCCAAGATCTATTCGAGACGAACTCAGTCCGCGAGTATGACGGAAAGGGAAGACATACAACCGCCCGTCGCCAATTAATTGTCCTGGATCAAGGTGCTATGTTGATCGATACCCCTGGAATGAGGGAATTAGGCAATATTGGTGCCACCAGTGGTATCGATGAGAGCTTCTCTGATATTTGGGAACTCTCCAAGACATGCCGTTTCGCCAATTGTACTCACACAACCGAAATCGGCTGCGCGCTCCTGGCGGCCCTTGAGAACGGAGAATTGAATAATAAGCGATATCAAAGCTATCTAAGCCTACTCAAGGAATCTGAATACTATCAAATGTCCTATGTCGAAAAGCGCAAAAAGGATCGAAAATTCGGACAGTTCATTAAATCAGCAATGAAGCTCAACAAGAAGAAGTGAGTCGCGAATGCGCCCAACACCGGAGGGATCATCCTCATCGGCGAGCCATACTGGCGTCAGTTGCCGCCGACAGATGAGGTTGCCATGGGGTGTCTTGCTAATTCAACCTCCGACTTTCTCAAGCTGCCTGGCCTTCTTGCGTCCTTCAGCCAGCTTGACTACGACGTCGTTGAAATGATTTTAGCTAACCAAGACGACTGGGATAGATACGAGGCGGCCAAATGACTCACCATGCGCCGCTGGCTTGAAGCTAACCCCGGCGACGAGCTCGCGAAAGAAGTCCGAGCAAATCTGACCTCAGAACCTGTGCGCTATGCTGCTTACACGCGTGACTACCTAGGCTGGGGAGTGTTCGCTCTAATGTAGCGCTGATGAGGGGATAACCGGGCAACGCAGGCAATCGGAGGGTTCTTTTTTTCAGTATATAATCATTTCAGAGGGGAAATGGGCCACCCAATCGGCGAATTATCTCGCTGGTGCAACCTTTGACTATTAAATATTCTCTTAGCGTCATTAGAGGAATTATGAATACAAAGCATCGAATCACAGCACTTCTTGGTCTAATTTTCTGCGTGTTCATTTCGGGATGCCAGCCGGGGCAAATAGCAGAATCTACTGTTACACAGACGCCCACAACAGCACCAACCAACACCCCTGACCCTTCTACATCACCTGCAGATGGAATGAAAATGGTCTATGTACCGGCGGGCGAATTTACAATGGGCAGCAATGAGGGTGATATCGATGAAAAGCCGGTGCGTACTATTCACCTGGATGCGTTCTGGATAGATAAAACCGAAGTAACCCAGAGTATGTATGCCAAATGCACTTCTGAAGGCTGTAAGAAACCCGCTTGCGTATATGAAGGCGACAACTATCCGGTGGTTTGTGTAGATTGGAAAAGCGCCAATGCCTATTGCCTGTGGGCAGGTCGGCGCTTACCCACGGAGTTTGAATGGGAAAAAGCAGCTCGGGGAACCGATAACCGCATTTACCCCTGGGGAGATGAACCTGCCTCTTGTGAGTATGCAGTGATGGATGATCTGATGGGCAGCGGCAATGGATGCGGTCAGAATTCTGCCTGGGAGGTAGGCAGCAAACCTGATGGCATCAGCCCTTATGGTGCCCTGGATATGGCTGGCAATGTAGCAGAATGGGTAGCTGATTGGGACCCTTATGCTGTGAATGGCGCGGGCTATGTGTTACGTGGAGGGGGCTATCTGAGCATTCCCAGCGCAATCCGTGTATCAAAAAGGGAAGTTCTGCACTGGCCGGTGAACAATTACAAAGGCCTGGGTTTTCGGTGTGCTGTCTCCCCATCACCTTGAAATTCCAGGCTTGCATTTTATGAACCAATCATTCCTTCAAGACCAGACAAACACCGGCATCCCTGCGCTCATTGGTGATGCCTGCCATTAAATCGACTATTAATACACCGCGTGGACCGAGATGGATGTTTGGTCCAAAATCTCGCCTGCTGACGCAAGCCTAAACCGAAATTCGGACCCCTCCCGAGACCTCCCCAATTTCTCAGGTGAAATTAGGGAGGTTTTTTTTATTAAGAACACTATGCAACCTTCGCCAGATAGGCTGTCACATGAATAATTTTACGGGCACGAAACAGATTTTTCCTTTCTGACTGAATCCCCGTTTGAATTGAATGCCTCCACAGCATAGGTGACAACGTCATAAGCACCAATTTGATAGTAGTTCTTGACGAGGATCTCGCTGTTAGCAGGTAAGGTATCGATGTGAACATCGTTGGTGATTACGTGATAGCCATCCTCATTGTTGGCTACATCATTCCAGGTCAGTGTGAAGACTGCACTATAGAGGGTACCCGGAGCAATTCCTCCTCCTGTCTTTTCAGTGCAAGCTTTTTGGATTTTAAATTCCTTAGGCGCCTCAGGTAAAACGGGGGTGGGTGTGGGTGGAGCCGGATACTTGGTCAGGTTGGCAGTGTTGCCCGTAACCGTTGCATACTGTCCCCACAACCAGCAAGTGCCCGAACTGCCGGGGGATTTGATGATCCAGTAGCCGCCCTTGTCATAGACTCCGGTTACCTCAGCGCTCTGCCCGATATAAAGTGCTCCAGTCAGGGTATATTGCTGGCCTGGACCGTCGCGGCAATTGGTATCGGTGCTCACACTGACCATCGGCAAAGTGGAAGTGGGGGTGAGGGTGATGGTCGCTGTCTCACTGGGCAATGGCGTGTTGGACGATGCCAATATGACCATCGGTGTGTCGGTTGCTGTCTCTGCACTGGTCGGTAGAGCGGTATACGTGGGAGCGTTTTGCGCCTGGATTGTGGCTGCCTGCGCGGTGATGGTAGCGGGCAAATCACTTTCTGGCGTGGCCGGTTGAAGTTGCACAGATACAGGCAGGATGCACGCGATCATAGCTAGAATCATTACTGCGGATATGAATTTCAACTTTGTTTTGGGTATCATTTCATGCCCCCTAATTATGTACAGGGTTTGGGAAGGTAAATCATAGATACCATCCGTGGATGGTTTCATGAATGCCGTTCTTATTGACTATACATTTATATTAGAAAGTGTTCAATAGTGCAGGCGGAATTACTCTGTCATAGTGCTCGCTGAGAAAAGTTGGCAGATTAAGCACATTGTATGGATAGCATTGCTCTCCAATTGGAGGGAACTATTTCGTGTGGCATTGATATGAGATCATTTATAATTGTATCTGGGGTGGTAAATCGAGCAAAAGAGCCTTTTTAAGTAATTAATTACGCCAATTCACAGGCAGAGCCCACGCATGACCCAGCGAAGTTAAGCCTCTCACTGCCCGTCGGGGACGCCAACCCAAACCACTGGGCAACCATCTTGCAAAGCATTAATGCCGATTCGTTTTTGTAAATTCAAGGTCGAGTTTTGTGATTGAGTATGAAACTCAAAAAATCTAAAGGAGTATTTTGTGGAATCAAAAAAGGACAGTTTTCTTTTATTTTCTTGGCGAGTCACTTCATTGCACATGCTGGCATATTTTATTGCAGGGATACTTGCTTTGGTTTTCATCGATTATGAAACATTTTTCGCTACCGATTCTCTGGCATTATTAATGAAACCCATTAATTCACCGATTGTTGCATTTGGTCCATTTTTACAAATTATTTTAGGTTTCGCAATGTCGATTTTTTTATACCCATTTCGATCAATTTTCTTGGGCAAAATAAGGGTTGGTTCTATTTATTTCTATTAATCGCTGGCTTTTGTATTTTTACACCCCAGGTACCTGGCCCTGGTAATTTTGAGGGACTACTATATACCAATATCTCAATCAAGCAACATTTGTTAAGCCTGCCTGAAACAATACTCTATTCAATTCTATTTTCAACGCTCTTGCCATTATGGTTTAAATATCCCAAAAAACTATGGAATATTCTTTCAATTGTTGCAGTTGTCTTGATTTTTTTGATGGGCGTATTAGGATACCTTGATGCGGTTGGAATAATCTGACAATTGATCCAACCAACAACCCATTCATGGTGTTTTGTTAGCCATCGTTTTAGTCGGCGTAAGGTTGCCCGCCACACGCAAAAACCGACCCCTCCCGAGTCCTCCCCAGCTGCAAGGTGTGTTTTTGAATTCCATGGCATAATTTCTAAATGTATCCCTGTCACGGATCATAGGGGAGATATGGGTATGAGAAACGATCAGCGCTCATCCTGACAAAGCTTTCGCGGGCTGCTTCAGAAGATGAGATCATCTATTCCGTTTGTCAAAAAACTGGATTGGGATGGAAAAATTTGCAAACCCTCGTAGAGCAAGTGAGGGATGATAATCAAATACAAATCGAAACCGGGCTAATACCTCTAAAATGTTTATTGTCCTTGGTTTTCTTTGTGCTGGGGATCGCTCTAGCCATTAGCACCCTTGCCTATTTGTGGATCATGCTGGATATCACGAGTACATTTCTTGTATTTATCTCCAACGGGTTCAATGCCGATACGAAAGATGCTGTTAAACTTCTCGGGAGCCGTTGTGTACTTCTGAGCTGGTTTGAACTCCCCTCGATTATTTTCGCGTTTATGGTTGGTATCTCCATCATGGTTGCGAACCTTCGATATCTGCAGGAAGCCTGGGATGTATTTTATGGAAAGGGAGGATATTGATTAGCTGGAGATTTAGTTAACCTGTTTTCTTTTTACGGTATAAAATTATTGAAATACTAAAGCTGTTATTCAGCCGTATGATTGTATGAGCTAACCTAACACGGTTTTATACAAAGGAACTCTTCAACACGAAGTAGTCAGTAGAATGTGATTGCTAGCTTGAGATCTCATAATTCTTAATTATAGGAAATCAAACAAATGAACAAGATCATTCAATTCTGCCAATTGACTGGATTACACCCGCTTGTCGGATTTGGTATGTTAGCTGTTGATTGGATGCTATTCGGTCCAGAGAGTGCTAGTCTGGGCATATCCTGGCCAATTTCTATCGTCGTAGCGACAGCACTAACAATTCCATGTGCTCTAATTCAGAAATTCGGAATGCGAGAACAGTGGGGGTTAGCTATCGGAAAAGGTGCATTGGTTGGCATACTCACCGCTATTCCTACCCCGCTACCAGCAGTCATCACCTTCATCGGAGGCACGCTTGGAACAGTGGCTCTCATTGGTGATAGTAACAGTTCTTCCGTGGACGAGAAGAATGAGTAAAAGTCACGGAAACACTTTTTGGGGCAACGCTATCTTGCATGATCACAAGTTACAATGACCAGGGCAATTATTAGTTGGCATGGATTTGAACTCGGTCCAACGTAGCGCTTAAGGCATCGGCGAAGTGCATGCGAACTGCCTTTCTAGATGCTAAAGGGTTTAGAGTATTATGCTTCTGGAATGCAGAATTGACGGATAACCTGGATGGCGTTTGCCAGGTGATTTGGGTTCCATTGGAGGGAAATCATCCAGACCGTTGAAGCTAACCAAAAAGTAAAAACCGACCCCTCCCGAGACCTCCCTAATTTCGCCCGCGAAATTTAGGAGGCTTAAGAACACACTCCCCCATTTTTGAAACCCGAAAATGTGGGGGCCGGAGGGGGTCGATACCGGTGCTGAAAAGAGACACCTGATCCTTGGCTTATTTTGGTGATTCTTTACCGCCCATGCATATCCGTGATTCCTTTCCAATACAAATGTTATTTAGATATATAATTTATGAAATAACAATTGATAAAAAAATTCAATCTCTTCCCGGCGGGGGTATGATATGAAGATAATCAATACACAGAACCTTAGTGCTTTTAGTACCATTTCTATGTCCATAGAACAACGGTTTTTGGAAGTCAAAAAACCATTGTTATGGATTGAGCCTTCAATTAATATGATCCATCTCGATACCGTTAAATCATTCGTTTTTGGATCTCCACTTGCCGCAATAGGCTGTGCAACTTATTTGCTTGAGCACTCGTTAAGAATGGCAATCTGGGATCCCAGTGCATCTGGGAGTAGTAGGAAGAAACCATCCACTGTGATACTGAATGCAACCTTAGGAAATTTACTTAATTCTCAAGAATATTCTCCTACTATTAGCATCCTGCTTCCTGATTCCACAGACCTTCATTGGTGGAAGGCTGTTACTCGAGCTGTCAGGAACAAAGTGAATCATGTTGATATTCCTTCGATATTCCATATAGCTAAGGAACTTCAATATGAGTATGATTATGCTTATTCGGGATTCGATGGTCCAAATTCGTGGAAATCAGAAGATCCACATTCATGGGGAATGTTTTGGCATCGATACGGAGATAAATTAGCCTCTGATTTTATCGTTCAGGCTACAGATCAAGTAGATAGGCTAATTAAGAATACTCAATGGAAGCCTGACGAAAGCTGGTGGATATCGCAAAAATTCGAATACGATGCTTTTTTTCGAGAGAGTTGGAATTTTGAATCTTTGCAGAAATCCATTAACAGAGTTTATGATAGTACACCCGCCAATGTAACCAATGCTGAATGAAAACATAAAACAAAAATTATGTGGTTTTTCAAAACCTGCTCAAAAGAGGATGTAGCCAACAGTGTACCTTTCCATTTCAGGACTTTTACCACTCAAAACCTTTTCTTATTTCAGTTAATGGTTCTTGCGGCAACCCATCATTAACACTAAGCGTTTGATTGCCTTCCTAATAACTCGCCAGCATACCGAGTAGTAGGTACCTGAATATATATCATCCGTTGATGAATGTGGGAAGATTTTGACATTCTGGAATTTCAGAACTATCAAGTAGTGGGGTTTTTGTTTGCTAATGTTGAATAGCTTCGTATAATTAAATCATGGGGCAAGAAGAAAAGTATAGCTTTCATCTACCGATGCGGAACTTCCTGCCAAATATATTCCCTCTTAGCGGTAGTATTCACTTGGTTTCGTCTCAGGTTCAATACCGCAAGCCGCCGGGCTTTTACCTTGAAATATCGAATTATTGAAGGTAGGAATAATGCTTGCACAATATGAAATACCAGTCGCATATTCGATGGTTGAGCTTGCTCAAAAGACAGCAGAATTAGTAAACCAACCTTTTCAAGAGTATATGTGTTATTGGCCCGCTTTCAATAATATCTATTCAACAATAGCTGAACGAAAAGGGAATTTTTCTCGTTTGCTTATACAAAAGGATAAGACAATTCGTTTAAGGAAAAATGGGGGCGTTTTTATTCCCGAAGTTGTAGTGGAATTCAGAGAACGCGATGAAATCAATTTAGCATTCGCCGAATTCGGTGATTCGTTAAAGCACAATTTGATTGCTCATCCAAACACAAAGTTTTTTGTCGAGAGGGTTCCCAAATGGCACGGTCATGAAATAGAATTTGACGAGATTGGGCAACGAGTTAATGGCGTAATAAATGTCAAACATACACCCGACTTCAAACATCCTGTTTGGAGCCCAATTGATATTGGCACTTACGAAAAATTTGTCCAGAAACAAACCACTTCAGATGATATCGACCTATTGGCAAGGCAACTGCTATTCTTAACTTATACAATTCGAAACAATACATTTCATGGTGGCAAAAGAGCTGACGATGCTAATGACCTACAGGTAATTGAAATGGCATTGCCGTTGTTAAAAATGATTGTCAAATCTTTTATGATAAATGATGACAAATAATGAGTACACATCACATGTTGGCACATCCAAAATTTATTAGCTGTTTCCAAGCCTCTGGCATTTTCTTCTCTCAAACATCAGCTTCAGCCTGCGCACTCGACAGGGACACCATCCGTTCGGTGACTAAACGAAATATAAAGGGTCGGGAAATTGGATACACTTCAAAAGGTTTTTGATAAATTTATTCTAAATTCTTTTAGTTTCCCAGTAATTGGAACTAAATTAATCAAAAGACAACTAGAAAAGAGAGGCATTATCCTTACTAAGAAACAGATTTGCGAAATAGAGAATAAGTTAATAAATATTAACCAAGATTCAATAACACTTGATTTCGATTTTGATGAAGAGCAAATTAATATTTTGGGAAATTTTGATGACGATAAAATCGAAGTAGATATTGGCGAAGAAAATGATCTTAATGAGTTTTATCAAAATCTTATCGAGAAACTGGAAAAATCAGCTCCCGAAATAATCGAGGAAATGACAACGCCAATTCTGTCCGGGCTTAGGAAAGATATGCCTGCTTTGCTAAAAGCCCACAGAAAAGATACTAATAGTATTGAGGAAATACTTCAAAGCAATTGGAAAAAGCCATTTGATTTATTTGAAGCATTTATAGTTTTAGCTTTTGAAGCAGGCGATGAAATCAATAATGAATTTCAAAAGGATGAGACACAAAAAGAAAACTATATTCTTATTGCTCTTACAAGACTACATGCCAGGGCATGTCAAATAGCATCTGAAGTTTTGGTATTACTAAAAAGCGGTTTTGCAGATGGTGCACATGCAAGGTGGCGTTCATTGCATGAAATAGTCGTAGTTGCATCCTTCATCAAAACCCACGGGAATGAAGTTGCGGAAAAATATTTATTGCACGACAACATTGAATCGTTTAAAGCCGCTATGCTTCATAATAAATACTATGAGATATTGGGTGATGAACCAATTTCTCAAGATGAGTATGATGCAATTAAATCTGTACGTGATGAGTTAATTAACCGTTTTGGGTGTGCATATAAAAATAATTATGGTTGGGCTGCATCAGCCTTGAATAAAGATGACCCTAACTTTAGTGACATAGAAGAGAATTCAGGTCTAGACCACCTTCGCCCATATTATAAATTAGCCAGCCATAATGTTCATGCTAATCCCAAAGGCATAATGTTCAGATTAGGTCTGTTGGGAAATTCTCAAAATATCCTTTTAGCTGGTCCAAGTATTTATGGCTTAACAGACCCCGCCCAAGGTACTGCTTATTCATTAGGGTTAGTCACAGCTACACTTCTTACTGTCAAACCGACCATCGATAATCTTGTACTATGCAATATTCTATTGAAATTTGAAACTGAAATTGGAGAAGAGTTTTTCAAAGTTCAAAAGGAAATTGAAGATTGCGAAACCACCTAACATACCATGCAATGGTCGGGGGGGTGTCTCTTTACGCGGTGCGTGATATAAAAGCATTTCAAAAAGTATGGCTTTAAATTTCTCCCTGCTCTCACCTGTGCCTACCGCTAACAACCCCCAAGGAAACCCCCATGACCCCCACCACCTTTAATTGGACCAACATGCGCAACATCCAAAAGATACACCGCCTGCTTTATGCCTCGGGTACAGACATGAAATGATAAGGAGAACACGATGGTCACAAAGAATAACCAACCGCTTTTTACCATTCTTGTTGTTCTGGTAGCATTGAGCATAACCTTATCAGGCTGCCTGCCCCAACCGACCGCCACGCTTCCGCCGCCACCCACATCAACTGCTACACCGACATTATCCCCCACAGTAACCAAAGTACCCACCATACTACCCACCGTTACACCCACAGTTACCCCCACTTCGGTTCCATTCCCTGTATTGGCTCTGAACCCGGGGGAGAATTATTTCAGCATCGACGGAAAGCCCAGTTTCCTGCTCTCCAGAAACATTACCGGCAAAAACCAGGACGATTTTGATACGCTTCTGGAATGGGCGCACCAGGGAGGCAGCAAAATCATCCGCGTTCATCTCACGCACGGTTGGTGGGGCGACCCGTGGATCAATAAAGACTGGTCAGTCAACGAAAAATGGGCGCAGGATTGGGATCGTTTCTTTGACAAGGCCCAGGCGGACGGGATTTACGTCATTCCCGTGTTTGGAGTCTGGGCGGATTGGAACAACGGTACCCCCGATTGGGGAAGTCCCCTCTGGCAAGTACAACCCGTTGAATTCAGCCAATGGCGGTCCGGTTGCTTCGCCGGGGGATTTGTTCGTACCGACTTCAGCCACCCAGAGCCATTGGATGGAATGGGTCAGGACTCTGGTGAAGCGCTGGCAGGGACGGCGAGAACATCGCCGCCTGGGAGATCTTCTCAGAACTCGATATCGCCTCCGGCGCGCCTGGTCACATGGATGCCAAAGGCGGCCTGGATGAAGCGACCGGCATCGATTTCACAAACAATGCCATGGCCGTCATCCGCGCCGCCGATTCGCAACATCGCCCGGTCACCCTTTCCGTGGCGGGAGTATATTCATCCGCCGGCAAATGGACCAATTACTACAACCTGGATTCGCTCGACTTCGTCGAGGTTCATGCCTACAGCGATACGCTCGACCGGGATCTCGTCCTCCACGTCTCGCAAGTATCTGGCCAAGTACCAGAAACCCGTTCTGATCGGCGAATCGGGCTTATGGTCCATGATCCAAAAACCGAATGCGCACATCGGAATCGAACACGCCATCTGGGCGGACCTGGTATCCGGAGCGATGAATGGCCGCGCGCTTTGGGATATTGACGGGTATGACATTTACGCCAGTAGCAATCGCGCCGACGCGATGGCATTCATGCAAGCCTACGCCACACAGAACGGTCGGTCGCGAATTTCACCAACGGTGTCGATTTCTCCGGTTTCAAGCCGCTGGTCTCCACATTTTCCCCCGGCGTTTGGGGAGCCGCCGTCGGCAGCGAAAGCATGGTGCTTGGCTGGTACCGGGATGCAAGCAGTGAACCGCCGAACTGGAACCTTCGCCAAGGTGATATCCAAACAAACCGTCACCATCACCGTTCCCGGCTACTGCTACCGACTGGAAAATTGATTTCTATAACACCAAGACCGGGACCGATATCGTCAGTTCCACTATGGTCACGCAGAAAGGCGATAAGGTCACGATAACTCTACCGGATTTTGCGGATGACATTGCCTTTAAAATGTATATCCAAAAATAATTTAACTGGGGATTCCATCCTTGTTATATGTTGAAAAGAGCATCACCAGTGCCTACCGATAGCCAGCCGAGGAACCCACCATGACCCCTACCACCTTCAATTGGACCAACATGCGCAACATCCAAAAGATCCACCGCGTGCTGTACGCCATCGGGCTGGGACCGGTCATCGGTAAGCTCATCCTCCTGTTGACAACCACCGGCAGAAAGACTGGCCAAAAGCGCATCACTCCGCTGCAATACGAATTGATCGGGTCCGATTACTATCTCGGTGCGGCCCGCGGTCTGCATGCAGACTGGGTACGCAATATCCAGGCGAATCCACAGGTGGAACTACGGGTGGGCGCCAAACACATTCATGGCAGCGCGGAAATTATCACCGACCCGGGCAGGTTTGCCGATTTTTTGGAAGTGCGCCTGGCGAGGCATCCCCGTCTGATGGGCTTGATCATGCAGAAAGCGCACGGGTTGCCAAAGCGACCGAGCCGCGCCCAACTGGAATCACTGGCACAGAACGAAGCGGTTGTCATCATTCATCCAACCAGCACCAGCAATAAATAAAGCGGATCTTTCAAGCCCTTCTTCCACTCTCTACAACCTAGTTTACACATCCTTTAACGCAATACACGCCACTTTCTTCCATTTATTAGCCGTTAATTTGGTATGATTAATGAATCTCGAAGGATTTTTACGCTGCATTTGATTGAAACCCGGGGTGTTATCTGGTTATCATGTAGAAACTTCAAGGTCACATTATTGCGCTCGAAGGAAATCTTCATGGAAAGAATGAAATCATCTTTACAGGCAAGAGTTATCTTCCAGTTTTTGGGGGTATTTCTTGCCATCACAGCTATCCATTTCCTGGTTCAATATTTCATTATTGTCCCCAGTTTTATCAAGATAGAAAGACAACAAGGTCTCATCAATTTAAATAGGACCTCGAACGCACTTGACTCAGAACTAGAAACGCTCAAGATGCTTAGTTGGGATTACTCCGCCTGGACAGATACCTATGAATTCGTTCATAACCTGAATAAAGCTTATGAAGAAAGCTCCTTAACAAATGATATTTTGGAAAACTATGGCATTCATTTGTTTATGATATTGAACGAAAAAAATGAAGTTGTATGGGGAGATGTCGCTGACCCGGAATACAAAAACAGGATCAAATTAGCAGATTTTAGCTATGAGATCTTCCCGCAAGATCATCCGATTTTGCAATTCGAGAATTCGACCGATGTGCAGAAAATTGGTACAACCGGAGTTTTTAATACCGAGTATGGTCCCCTCCTGTTTGCTTCTTCGCCGATTTTACGATCCGACAGTTCCGGCCCAAGCAGAGGAACATTGGTGATGGCAAAGTTCCTCTCTGCGGATTATGTTGAAAAGTTAAAATTCTCAATTGGAATTACCTTTCAGATTAATCCTACCAGAAGACGAGAATTTCAATCTCATGGTCAGCAACATCACCCAAAATAATGGCACCTACATCGAAACATTAACTGACAACCTGTACTTGTATAAACTTTACATGGATGTCAATTCAGACCCGGCGTTCATCCTCAAAACCCAATATCCACGGGAAATCTCCAAAAACGGATATGTTACTGTACAGTTCAGTCTGGCAATGATCGTACTCAGCAGCCTGGCTTTTTTAACGCTCCAGTTCTTCCTGCTTCGCAAATCGGTTTTGACACCCATCGCCACTTTGACAAACTTTACAAAGACGATAGGTAAGAACCAGGATTTGAATAGTCGCATACCCATCCAGCGGGCTGATGAGATTGGTGCCCTGGTTGAGGGAATGAACTACATGATTAGCACCATTGAGAAGCAAACGAATCTGCTGATGGAAATGAATGTTAAGCTTCGGGTAACCTCCAGGACAGATGGATTAACCAATATTCCAAATCGGAGAATGTTCGATGAAGTATTTGAAAAATTCTGGAATTTACACATTCGCGAAAAAAAGCAGCTTGGACTTATTATTGTCGATATCGACTTCTTTAAATTATTCAATGACACTTATGGACATCAAAAAGGGGACGAATGTCTTACACTGATTGCTTTAACGATACAGAAAGAAATATCCAGGTCCGGTGATTTGATAGCCAGATATGGTGGTGAGGAATTTGTGATTCTTTTGCCGAACACCGGTTTACAGGGAACAGAATTGGTTGCTGAAAAAATTCGGAAGGCAGTTGAAAAATTAGAAATTCCGCATATCAGTTCAGCAGTAAAAGAATTTGTAACGATCAGTCTGGGTGTTGGAGCGGTTGTTCCATCCAGCAGAATGTCACCTGAGGAGTTTTTTGATCAAGTTGACAAAGCGCTTTACCAGGCAAAAGAAAATGGAAGGAATCAGGTAGCCGTTTTTCAAGGATAAAGATTCCTTCATAATGAGTGCCACCGGCACGTGAGCCGCTTTGCGGACGTCATTTTCGCCAAAGCGTGCGCTGGGGTGAAGGCAAGCAGATTTATCTGCTGCCATGACAAACATACCTGCGGCCATATTCAAATACTTGCAGTTCTGCGGGAAACCCCATGAAATATGATTTTGTTCCAATGAACAAAGAATATGCTTCAGTGATCGTGCATACCTGGAAGTATGATGGGGAATATTCCATTTATGACTACTCAAACGAATCGGATCACATGCTGGATGAGGTTGGCTGGGGGAAAGGAATATTCGCGGTTCTTGACCAAGAAGCAAATCTAATCGGTGAGCTTTCTATAGAGTTTTATGATGAGCAGGGAGAATGCACCGAATATACAGATTTTTGTAATGGGGATCTCATCAATTCGCGCGAACTGTGGATCGGTTTTGGCCTCAGGCCCGATTTGGTTGGTCAAGGTCTTGGCACGCAATTCGTCCTGGCATGTGTCGATTACGCCATCCAAAGATATCATTATCCCGGTGAGTATATACGGTTAGGCGTAGCAGAATTCAATCAACGGGCAATTAAAACGTACGAAAAAGCAGGTTTCCAAAAGTATGAGCACGAGCTAGGCGAAATCGGCGGAAAAATGTTTGCATGTATCCATATGCGTAAACGTCTTAAAATTGATAAAACCTAAGAAGGATTGATCTTTGAAAAACCAGATAGTATCCAGCGGTTACGATAAAGTATCTGAAGCTTATCGAAGCGATTCTGATAACGATGAGAGATACATTCATTGGTGCAAACGAATTCTGGAATTGCATCCGCAGGCAAAAACAGCCCTGGATATCGGCTGCGGTTGTGGAATCCCGGTCTGTAAGTATTTTTCAGAAAACGGCTTGCAGGTGGTGGGGATTGACATATCCCAAAGGCAAATTGAACGGGCGAAGAAATTAGCACCCCTCGCCACCTACATTTGCGATGATTATTTACATACAAACAATGATCAGTACGATATCATCACGGCCTTCTATTCCATCATCCATATTGATCGTACTCTGCACGAACAGGTTCTTAAAAAAGTGAACTGCCAGTTAAGGGATGGCGGGGTTGCGGTGATTACGGTTGGTCATGAGGACTGGGAAGGTACTGAAGAGAACTGGCTGGGTGTTGCAGGCGCATCAATGTATTGGTCTCATTATGCCGTGGATAAATATCACGATATGCTAAATTCGATGAACCTTAATATCGTCTCGGATGAATTTGTTCCAGAAGGCAGTTCCGGGCATAATAACTTATGGGTACAAAAAAGAGAATAGCAAAGATAGCGCTCAAATCTGAGAATGATCTTCGTTAGGCTGGACAGTTCAGGCAAACAGACCTGGCTCACCGAGCAGGGAGCCCAAGCGGTTGTGCTTTACGCCTTATCTAAAATTGAAGTATCTTCAGAAACCTGTAAAAGGAGTATACTATGGAGCTTCCGCCCGTTATGGATGGTCAGAGTATCAATCGGGATAGCAATGGTGTGGTCACCATTAATCCAATGCCAACCCTGCAATACGTTCTGTTGGTGATCATCATACTATTTTCAATTGGTTTTCTTGTAAGGGGATCCATCATCTTTGGAATCGGTGGGATTATTACCGGGATATATATCTATTTTCGGGCAAGAAACTCTGGGGCACCGATTGTATTTAATCCATTAACTCGCATTTTGAAAATTGGAATAGATCCAAATTCTTTTAACATAATGTTCGATGATATCGATGGTTTTGGGGTTGTCAGTCAAAAAGAGACAGGAAATTTTACCGAAGAAAAGATCATGGTGATGCTCAAAGATGGAAAAGGGATCCATATAGGCACAATAACCGATGCGAATCAACCGAAGCGGGCAGAAAAAGTCAGCCGGATGATAAATTTTTTATACAACTCAACAGGAATTTCTGTAAACATCCCCGAATCTGACCAGACAGGTATCGAGAAGAACTAAGCTTAGGTGCTTTTGCAGGCTTACACAAAGCTAATATCATTTCCAGCATTGGTTGTGGCATTTTACAATCAAGTATTATCCCACCTCCCATCAGTCTTCGACTAACCGAGCGGTGTATACGCCTAAACAAGGAGACACAATGACTGAACATCTTGACCCAGCAATACTCGCGCCGATCGAGAAGGTTGCGCGTTTCATCGAGACCGGGGATGTAACCTTCCTTTCAGCTTTCGCAACCAAAGGGGTAGTGATCATCGAAAATTTTGCGCCGCATCTATTTGAAGGGGAAGATGCCGTGCAACGTTGGTCACAAAAGATTTTGTCCTGGCATAAGCCGCCAAGTGATCTGGTGCTCAAGCACAAATTTGGCTCCCCGCAAGATCTCAACGTTCAGGATGATCTCGCCTTTTGTATCTCTGCCCACCCATTGGACGATTTCGCAAGATGGCGACAGTTTTGAAGAAGATGGCGGATGGGCATTTGTACTGGTGAAGGAAGATGGTGAGTGGCGGGTACGCTCGCTATGGATGGGCTGTCACCTTCATCGGAGAATAACGATCACCTAATATTGCAGGGTAAATTGCAGAAAGAGTTCTCTCCGATACAGGAATCACTTACAACATACTCGTTTACGTAAAAGGATTAAGCCTTCCCAATGACAAAAACCCACCATGAGTTTTTATCTGAATTTACTGATGAGCGAAAACCACTTGTTGAGGCTTTGCTTATTGCAATTATTGAAGCCTGTCCTAATTTGACAGAGATTATCAAATGGAACGCACCATCATTTTGCGATAACGGTAAAGACCGTTTGACCATTATGTTCCACAAGAAAAATATGATTGGTCTGATCCTTCATACTGGCGTAAAGCCAAAAGAGGATAAAAAAGCGCCCCGTTTATATGATGATGTCACAGGCCTTCTTGAATGGAATTCCAATATTCGAGCAACTATTACATTTATTAGTATGGATGATTTTCTTGCTAAACGAGATTTGTTTAAATATGCAGTGACAACTTGGGTTGATAAAACTAAAGACCTGTAACTCTTTTTTATCTCATCGATTTGTTTCTTATACTAGGCGTGTAATCTGATGAAAATGCCTGAAATTATTTCTGAATATTTGTTTGCTCCCTGCGGAATGAATTGCCTGGTTTGTTATGTTCATCTAAAAAAGAATAAACCCTGTAACGGTTGTTTTGGGAATGATATCGATAAGCCGGAGAGATGTAAGAAATGCTTTATCAAGAATTGTGTTGATGATAAAGGACACAAATATTGCTTGGAGTGTAAAGAATTCCCTTGCAAGTATATTAAAACTTAGAGAAGAGCTATATTACAAGATACGGCGTAAGCCTTCTCGAGAACAGCAAAAATGTCAGTACTAGTGGAATAGTAGACTTCCAAAAGCCGAAAAAAGAAAATGGGAATGTCGTAAACTGCAATGGTGTAATGTCATTATCATGAGCTGTATGTTCTGAATGTGATGAAAAACGTGAAAACTATTATGGGTTTTGAAGAACAAAAAATGAAGGAAAAGTCATCATCAATTCGATAAACCTGACCTTCACATCCGAGATTGCAGGCCAACAGTCGTAATTTTGTAGGTTTTCTGCCCTCCCATCCGGAAATTAACCATTGCTCTGGATGGCGGACATCACCATTTATTGCACCCATCCTGCAGATTTGTATAATTGAGTAGGACATCTAAAACCCATGTCTGAGGTCACCCATGACTCTGATAGATACTCTTTGCTCACATAAAAACCCGGTCGTAGCCTACCGGGCTCGGCGGCTGCTTGCCGGCGAGTCTGAAAGCTCACCGCCAATGCGTAATCTGCGTAAAGAAATCGGCTCATCGGAGATGGCCAACCGTCTCCTGATGGCGCTGAACTTCGTAGAGGTTGTAAACCCATATCGCAAGTGGCAGGGGCCGCACTGGACTCTGTACTCACTGGCGGAAATCGACTTCCCGCCGGGTGATGCGAGACTGCTCCCATTACGCCAACGCGTCATGGAGTGGATGTTCGCTCCGCCATTCTTGAAGCCGCCTTACACCGAGATCTTCCCGAACCAGGAACAACGACCGCGGCACTGTGGATCGATGGAAGGCAACGCCATCTGGTCGCAGCTCATGCTGGGTATTGTGGATGAAGAGCATGTCCCCATCCTGGTTGACCGCCTCATCGGCTTTCAATGGCCAGATGGCGGATGGAATTGCGACAAACGGCTGGGTGCGCATACATCCTCAGTGCAAGAGACCCTGCTACCACTGCGTGGTCTGGCAAGCTGGTATCGCGCTACAGGCTACGAGCCGGCGTGGAGTGCGGTAACTCGTGCGGCCGATTTCCTGCTCTCGCACCGCCTTCTCTGGCGCAAGAAAGATGGCGCATTCATCGAGCCCGACTGGGGAGGTGCGGTCGACAAAATTCACTATCCTCTTCGCTTCTACGACGTGCTGAGCGCGCTGCTGGTAATGGCAGAGATTGGTTTTATCCGTGATCCACGCTGCAATGATGCACTCGACCTGTTGGAAAGCAAGCGGCTTGCCGACGGCACGTTCCCGGTCGAACTGACCAATGCGACCAGGGCCGACCGAGATCAAATCCCGCGGGACATTTGCCGATTGGGGAACGATTCACAAGAAGAAGGGCAATGATTTCGTGACGATTGATGCGCTATATGTACTCAGGGAAGCAGGAAGAGCCATCTAAAATGGGCTCTCGACTCGCTAATTGACCTTGCCAAAAAGTATCGAATTTGAGTTTTGCTTACTGGACAAAGGAAGTGGATGCTGAATTAGTCGCATGGATAAAATCTGCATACGACCAGGCAGGGTGAGACCTAGAAGGAATTGCTTTGTTATAACCACTTCACATATCCCATCACCAATTGGAGAATAAAATGGATTTAGGAGCAACTTTGTATGTTCAGAACAGTATCGAAGCTGTTGACTTCTATTGTGAAGCCTTTGGTATGACGCTCGGTTACCATGCGAAATACGAGGACGGTACCTTCCTGCATGCGGAACTCATGAAAGGGGAAAAATCGATCTTTGCGGTGAGTGAAAACCAGGATTCAGAAATTGCTCGCTCGATGCTAACGGCCAATCAACCCACCATGAGTTATGGTGTCAACCTGGAGAACGATGCTGAACTAAATCACGCGTATAAATGCCTGGCTGCGGGCGGACATATTTTGAGAGAGCTTGGTTCTCTTCCGTGGAGTCCCCTTTCTGCTGACGTGGTAGATAAATACGGGGTGTGTTGGTATATCTACGTCTCTCAGCACAGACCTGACTGATATTTCACAGTAATTTCCGTTTATTTTGAAACAGGTCTTTGGTTTGATTTATAATTCATTTGATGGGGTGTTTTCAGACTAGAAACCATCACGCAGAAATCTCAGTGAATACGAGAAGTGCAGTCATCAGCTCACAAGGCTGACGGAGGATGCTTTGTAATACTCTCCTTGCCACAATGACAATCCAACGGATTTTTGTGAAAAACAACGGATAGCAACGTTGAAATATTCGGATGGAATATCGAACCGCCTGAGCGCTTTGGTACAGACCAAGCCCCGGCAACAATTCCCTTACTGTCAAAATGACAGGTGTTTTCAGCTTATGTGAAGAGTATATTGGATTTCAATCCAAAGGAGTATCCTATGATCGCATATTGTGGCATCAATTGTGTCGAATGTCCTTCCTACAAAGGGACAATCACCGGTGATGAGGAAATGCTCACAAAAATGAATGCAGATTTCGGCAATGGCAAAATGGATGCAATTGATTTTGTCTGCCTGGGCTGTAAGTTTTCTGATTTGAAACTAATCGCAACCGATTGTTCTCTGTGCAAGATCCGAGCATGCGCCATCGCTAACGGCAAGGATTTTTGCGCAACCTGTGAGAAATACGAAACATGCGAAACCGTTGAACCCTACCGGGGTGATGGCACCTCGGCTCGCGACCGTATGAACGCGTTTATCCGCGCCAAGTACTACCGTGCCAACCGATAATTCATATACAGAGCTCATTTGAAACCTCCCACATCTTTATCAAAGGTGTGGGAGCCGGATGGTGCATACCTCCGATTGCACCTGCCCTACCGATTTGTATAATGAAATGGTACGACTAACCCTCCCATATGAGGTCAACACATGACCCAGATCGACAAACTCTGTTCACACCCAAATCCGGTAATCGCCAACCGGGCCCGCCGTCTGCTCGCAGGCGAAGCGGAAAATTCCCCTACCATGCGCAAGCTGCGGGAAGAAATTGGCTCATCAGAGATGGCCCAACGCCTGCTGTTGGCGCTGCACGGCGAGCGCTTCAACCCCTACCGCAAGTGGCAGGGTCCGCATTGGACCCTGTACTCATTAGCAGAAATTAATTACCCGACGGGTGACGAGCGGTTGCTCCCATTGCGCCAACGGGCGATGGATTGGATGTTCGCACCAGCTTTCTTAAGCCTCCCAGCACCCAATTCTTCCCTGGCCAACCAGAACGTCCACGTCATTGCGCCTCCTGGGAAGGCAACACCATCTGGTCGCAACTTATCCTGGGGATTGTAGATGAAGTACACATCCCTCTGCTGGTGGAGCGGCTAATCGCTTTCCAATGGCCAGATGGCGGCTGGAATTGCGACAAGCGCCCGAATGCACACACATCCTCGGTGCAAGAGACGCTGCTTCCTCTGCGCGGCCTGGCAAGCTGGTCCGGTGTAACTGGTGATTCGCTAGCCCGGAGTGCAGCAGACCGCGCAGCCGAATTCCTGCTGGCGCGGAATCTGCTCTGGCACCAAAGGGATGGCTCTCTGATTCAGCCCGATTGGGGCGGCCCGGTTGATAAGATCCACTACCCAATCCGGTTCTACGACGTGCTGAGTGTGTTGCTGGTAATGGCGGAGATGGGCCGGGTGCGTGACCCGCGCTGCAGTGCTGCCCTCGATCTGCTGGAAAGCAAGCGCCTGGCCGATGGAACTTTCCCGGTCGAATGGACCAATGTAACCAAAGCTGATCAGATCATCACCCACGGAACATTTGCCAATTGGGGCACGATTCACAAACGGAAAGGCAATGAGTTCGTAACCATTGATGCGCTATATATACTCCAGCAAGCAGGACGAACTGTTTAAGACCACTGCAATCAAAGAAGGAAATTCCTTATGAGAAAACTCATCGTACTTGAACATATCACACTGGATGGAGTCGTCCAGGCTCCCGGCGGACCGGAGGAAGACCCCAGCGATGGATTCGGTTATGGCGGCTGGCCAGCGGCCTATTCTGAAGAGATTCTTAGAAAAGCCCTCCATAAGAAAATGAAGCAGCCGTTCGATCTGCTGCTTGGACGGAAGACCTTCGATATCTGGGCACCATACTGGCCAGAGCACGGTGATATCTGGCCGGAGGTCAACACAGCCACCAAGTACGTCGCTTCGAATACGCTGTCTTCCAGTTTATGGCAGCCGACTGTCATCCTCCATGGAGATATCACCGAAAAGATTAGCAGAATCAAGCAGAAGCCAGGTCCAGACCTGCACACCTGGGGCAGCGCCAACCTCATCCAGACCTTACTGAAACATGACCTAGTAGATACCTTCTGGTTGATGATTTATCCGGTTGTGCTGGGAAAAGGCAAGCGTTTGTTTGCTGAAGGTACCATCCCAACGGCCTTCCGTGTGACTGAAAGCATCGTCACACCCAGTGGTGTCATGATCATGAATTACGAGCGTTCAGGCGCAATCACAACGGGAAGTGTATAAGTAACCCAAAGTAAGACCACTCCTCACAATTGATGATCATAATTACCTTCCGTGGTTATAATTTACTGCATGCACACCCGCCTGCTCGCCACCAAATTTCACATCCCTCCCCGGCGAGCGAGCATGGTTGTACGATCCCGTTTGCTCGATCAACTTGATACAGGGTTGCGCGGTGCAAGCAAACTAACCCTCATCTCAGCCCCGGCAGGATATGGAAAAACCTCGCTAGTAGCTGAGTGGATTGCATCACAAAACAAACACTCTCAAACGAAAATTACCTGGCTCTCTCTAGAAGAAGCCGATAACGACCCGGCACGTTTCATCGAATACTTCATTGCTGCGCTGCAACAGGTGGACGAAAGTATCGGGCAACGAGCAATGAGTTTATTGGGAGTGCCGCAAATCTCCTCCCCATTGGTGATTCTAGACGAATTACTGAATGACCTTTCTTGTCTTGAATTCCGCCTTTGCCTGGTGCTGGATGATTATCACATCATCCATTCGCCGGAAATTCATCAGGCGATTGAGTATCTAATCGAGCACCAGCCCTCCCAGTTGCACTTCATCTTCACCACCCGAATGGACCCGCCTCTACCGCTGGCGCGCCTGCGAGCACGGGCACAATTGACAGAAATCCGCGCCCGTGATTTGCGATTTACCCTGGAAGAGGCCAGCCAGTTTTTTAATCAGGTGATGCGCCTCAACCTCCCGCTCGAATCAGTCGAAGCATTGGATGCGCGCACCGAAGGCTGGGCGGCCGGATTGCAATTGGCTGCCCTGGCATTGCATGATCAATCCAATTATCAGGATTTTCTTGCTGACTTTGGCGGAAGTCACCGATATGTGGTCGATTATCTGCTGGAAGAAGTGCTTAAGCGCCAACCGCCCGAGATCAGCACATTTCTTACCCAAACATCCATCCTGCAACGATTCAACCCCGCCTTATGCCAGGCTGTCACAAACAACCCCGACTCTGCAGTAATTTTGGCGCAATTAGGGCGAGCAAACCTGTTCCTCTTGCCCCTGGATGAATCGCGAGGTTGGGTTCGCTACCACACCCTGTTTGCTGAAGCGCTACAACTCGGGTTGACCCCCGTTGAAAAGCGTACCCTTCACGCACGAGCCGCTGCGTGGTTTGAGGAGAATGGCTGGTTATCTGAAGCGCTGGCGCATTGGCAGGCAGTTCCAGAACCATCTCAGGCAGCCCGCCTGATGATTCAACTGGCACCGGGGTTACTCCGTACCGGCGAGGCACAGACTCTGATCGGATGGCTGAAAACCCTCCCCGATCACATCATCTCCCAAAGTCCGGAATTGGTTTCACACCACGCACTCTGCCTGCTGATGACCGGTCAACCTGGTGCCGCCCACGAATTGGCTGCCCGGGCCTTAGCCGAGGTATCCCAGGCGAAAGATGGACGTTTGTTGGCCATTCAGGCATGGTTTTCCGCTGCTTCGGGCTCAGCTGAAACAGTAGAAATTGCCAATCATTCTCTCGAATTGTTAGGAGAAGGCGATTCGTTTTTCCGCGCCCTGGCACTGCTTGCGCTTGGAAGTCAATTCGCCTGGAGTGCCAACCTGGCCGAATCCACCATGGTTTTTCGCCAAACCTGGGAGTTGGGGCGGCGGATGCAGCATCCCTTTATTGCCCTGGGCGGGCTGGCAAACCTGGCGTTCAATCTGCTGGAGATGGGTGAACTGCGCGAAGCCGAAACCCTTTGCCGGGCTGCATTTGAAGAGTATGTTGATTCACGCGGACGCCCTCTGCCGGTTTTAGGAATGCTCCATGCGCCCCTGGCTGCCATATGCTACGAAAAAGGTAACCTGGAAGAAGCGCAGAATCTGGCTGAACAGGGTATTGCTATTTGCCAGCGTCTCTTTTCGAATGACATTATGGGCGGTGATAACGAAATCACCCTTGCTCGAATCTCTCTTCATCATGGTGAGCCTGAAAAAGGGTTCACTTTGCTGCGGGGAATTGCTCACACAGCCAACCTGCGCGGTATGAAGATTATCGTTTACAAAATGGCACTCGCCGAGGCGGAATTACTTCTGCTAATGGGCGATCTGTCTGCCGCTAAAAGTAAACTGCGTGAAGTGGAAGCCCTGACCCGACCTGAACTATCCAAATCCAGCCGGATGGTTGAACATTTAAGTGCCCGGATTCTAGCGGCAACAGGCGA
This sequence comes from uncultured Chloroflexia bacterium, assembly GCA_963818305.1. GTDB lineage: Bacteria > Chloroflexota > Anaerolineae > Anaerolineales > Anaerolineaceae > DAIOEK01. The sequence goes on along the minus strand of CAWFRQ010000003.1, from coordinate 70,685 downwards.
AACCCGACAGGCGTTAGCAATTCTTGAAAAACTGGCTGAAATCGATCAGACCGATGGTGCCCTCCGCCGGAAAATGGGTATTCTATTAACCCAATCTTTGGTGTATGAGCAACTAGGAGAAAAGCAAAGTGCCAGAGGTCTGTTCTTACAAGCACTCAACCAGGCAGTGGACGCAGGTTACAAAAGCCTGTTCCTTCCTTATCCTGGCCGGCCTACCCGTGCTCTGCTCGAAGCAGCGCGTTCCAGCGCACCTGCACAGGTGGATTCAATCTTAACTCTATTACCCCCAGAGACCGGGGTGCTTTCCACTCCGCTGGATCAACTGCCCGACCCTTTGAGTGAGCAAGAAATCCGGGTACTGGAATTCATCCTGGCGGGAAAATCGAATGCCGAAATCGCTGTAGAGCTGACCATTAGCATAGGGACTGCCAAATGGCATGTTCATCATGTTTTGCAGAAATTAGGAGTCAGCAGCCGTACCCAGGCTGCCGCCCGCGCCAGAGAGTTAGGTTACTAAGACTTCGATCTGAATTGAGATAAGCCGCCTCAGCGGCTTTTTTTGTTTAACCTATCCCAAAAACCTATCGTTGGATAGGGGACACAAGCAAACCTCCGCACTATACTCCAGGCAATCAAGAAATCGAAGTTGCCGGTAATCGGCAAAGAAAGGATATTTTATGAACCACAGCGACCGTTCTGTCTTCTATCAAATCCGCCTGGAAGGTCATGTCCGTATGGAATGGTTTGAAGCCCTGACCATTGATCTACTCCCGCAAGGCGAGACAATCATCAGCGGAGAAATGGATCAGGCTGCGTTGCATGGCGTCCTTAGCCGCATCCGCGACCTGGGATTGGTGCTTTTATCTGTTCAAAATGTTTCTAATGAAAGGAATTCTCAATGAAAAAAAATAACGTGCGAAGAGGCTGTATGACCACCATACTAATCCCTATCATCTTGCTGGTTGCAATTGTATTGTACTCACAATGGACAGCCTACACCCCCGCCATTACCGGTGCGGATGGCCAACCCCTGCCAAGTAGTATTGCTTCGCTTGAAAAAATTACGCTTGGCGGCGAAGAACAATGGCTTATCATCCGCGGACAGGATGTCAACAAGCCGGTTCTGCTCTTTCTCTCAGGCGGTCCTGGCGGAAGCGAAGCTGCTCGCGTCATCCGCTTCAATAGCGAACTGGAGAAGCATTTTGTGGTGGTCATTTGGGAACAGCGCGGCTGCGGTAAATCTTACCCATCCTATTACCCCAAATCTGATCTGACAATGGATCAGTATGTAGCAGACACTATCGAGCTGACCGATGCCCTGCGTGAACGTTTCGATGAGCAGAAAATCTATCTGGTAGGTCATTCCTGGGGATCGATCATTGGGGTGCATGCTGCCCAACAACGACCCGACCTATACCATGCCTACATCGGCACCGCGCAGATGGTGGATGTGCTTGAGACAGACCAGATAATTTATGATTTGGTGTTGGACCATTCCCGCAAATCTGGCGATGCAGATTTCGTCAAAACGCTTGAAAAACAAGGTCCGCCGCCTTACTTGGGCAAAAGCCCGATCCGACCTTATGCCACACTTTTCGGACGTGAGTATGCACTTTTCGAAGCGCCTAACATTAAGGACGAAGCGTATCGCCGCGATGGTGACATCCTGGAACTGATGCTCAAACAACCCGAATACGGCTGGCTCGACCGCGTGAATTATTTGCTTGGGCTGATGAACACCTTCAACGTGATGTACCCACAGCTGCAAGAGATGGACTTCCGGGTGGATGCCACCCACTTCGATCTGCCAGTGTACATGGTGCTGGGACGGAATGATATGAACAATCCGTACCAGATCCCAGAAGAATATTTCAACCTGATCGAAGCACCTAAAAAAGAATTGATTTTCTTTGAAAATTCAGGGCATGGCATGATCTGGGAAGAAGCTGATTTGTTCCATCGCCTGATGGTGGAGACTGTTCTCCCTGAAACTTACAAATAATTGGAGATTTACATGAACCAGCAATCACAAACCTCACCTGTACCACAGACACCCAGGCCATTTTCTCTCAGCATCTACCTGCTGATCGTATTCGCCCTCTCCTGGCCGCCGCAAATCGCCTACGCGATCTGGGGGAATAATCCCACCAGTGGATACCTGCTCAGTTCGCTCTCGATGGTGATGGTCACCGTGGGCACATTTATCGCCGGGCGCTGGGTTTTTCGCGACGGATTCAAGAATATGGGCTGGCATTGGGGTAAGCCAAAGCATTACATGGCTGTTTTCGCCCTGGCCTTGTTCATCTTTGGCGCACCCGTCTTGCTTGAAAACCTGCTTGGCTTGCATAGCCTGCCCGTGGATGTATCCGCCGGAGCCATTCTTGGCAGCTTCCTGACCAGTTTTGTGCTGACCATCATCCCCGGGTTTGGCGAAGAATTCGGCTGGCGCGCTTACCTGCTGCCGCGGCTGGCACAGCGGTATAGCCTGCGTAATGCGTTGCTCGTACACGCATTCATCTGGTGGGCCTGGCATATTCCAGCCTTGGTGCGGATCGGTTCGCGGGTGGAAGGAGCCGATGCCAATCCTTACCTCTCAATAGCCGTGACCATGCTCGTCAGTCTGCTTCCGGCGATGATGAATGCCATCCTGTTTGCCTACGTTTGGATGGCTACCCAAAGCCTGGCGGTTGCCAGCGTGTATCACTCGGCTTACGATGAAGTGAGAGACGCCTCGGAACGCGGCATTGGTTTTGGTCCGCTGGTGAGCATTTGGGAGATGGCAGTCACCTTGATCTTCGGGGCTGTGCTTCTGTGGAAGGCCAACTGGTCACAATTGCGAAATCAGGCGGAAGAAAAGTGACCATCCAGCGACCTCCCCTATTTCTCGGGTGAAATTGGGGAGGGACTTAACACTACAAGATGCATAATCGATTGATCCTGATATCAAATCCACTAATGGACAGGCAAAAAGTATTCGTGTTCGGTATTCTAAGACTGTATAATCCGTTATTAGGCACAGTGTTGCTTAAGAAATCTTCCTGACAAATTTCGAAATTGCGATTAATTGAAGTTGCAACGACATTAATATGGATAGGAAAGGTAGTTAACCAATGAAATCGGGATTTCAATCTCTCGGTCGGAAGGCAGGACGATTCATGTGGACGCTCATTATCATTCTGGTAACAAGCATCGCGATTCTAGTTGGGATCATGTTGGCGCTCAGCCCCGGCAAGCCAGAACCATTTCTTGCTAAAATTGGAAAGCCATTAGTAGGCAGCATATCTGAGAAAACATTTGTCGATATCAACGGTGTGGAACAGGGTATGTTCATCAGGGTCAAAATGTGAACAACCCGATCCTGCTCTACCTGCATGGTGGTATGCCTGATTACTTCCTGACCCAGAAATATCCCACCAGACTTGAAGAGGTTTTTACCGTGGTTTGGTGGGAACAGCGTGGATCCGGAATTTCCTATCGCGATGATATTCCCAGAGGAATCGATTACCGAGGAACAGCTAATCTCCGACACGTTGGAAATTACGAATTATCTACGAAACCGCTTCCATCAAGAAAAAATATATATCATGGGACATTCAGGAGGATCGTTCTTTGGGATCCAGGTAGCCGCACAACATCCAGAATTGTATTCCGCGTACATTGGCGAAGCGCAAATGGTATACCAACTTGAATCTGAAAAACTGGCGTATGATTTCATGTTGCGTGAATTTATGGCAAATGGAAATACAGAAATGCGACAAAAACTGGAAGCAGCACCGGTGACCATGGAAAACGGAACCCCGCTTGAATACCTTGCAATCCGGGATGTAGCCATGCACAGCCTTGAAATCGGCACCACCCGGGATATGAAATCAATTGTCACAGGTCTCCTGTTGCCATCCCTTACATTTCGTGGATACACGTTCGCAGAAAAAGTGAACATGTGGCGCGGCAAAGCCCGCAATGGGGTGAGCGTGGTGTGGGATACCAACCTCCGCACAGACCTGAGGCAGCAAGTCACCCATTTTGACTTGCCGATCTACTTTCTGGAAGGAATCCACGATTACACATGCAATTACGCATTGGCGAAGGATTATTTTACGAAGATCGAAGCTCCGGTGAAAGCCTTTTACACATTTGAAGATTCAGCACATAGTCCAGTCTTTGAAGAACCCGATAAATCACTCGAGATCTTCCGGGTTGATGTGTTAACCGGACAAACCAGCCTGGCTGATCGTGAAGAATAAACGCCAAAGATAAATCGGAACCCACCCGGGGCATCCATAGTTTTCCCGGGTGCATATGAGCCCATAAGAGAACTACTCAGATGCTATAATCACGAAATGGTTGAAATTATATATGAGCCAACCTCGATACATCGCAAGCTTGTTTTATACAGTGATCAATGTATTTCTGTAACAGCGGAAATCGACAGAATCATGTTGACTCTGTTGGAAAAACAAATCCACGGATCGCCTACATACCATCCGGCGGTAATTCAACTGATCTGTTTTATAACGCTCAAAAGGAATACTACTCTCAGTATCAGATTGATCTATCTCCCTGTTTTTATTTAGGGGATAGATACCAAACGGAATTGTTAGATTCATTACTGTCTGCGGATGCTATTCACCTCTCCGGCGGAAATACCTTTCATTTCTTACATTGGCTAAGAAAAAGAAATTTAATCAGACCTTTGAAGCAATACGTAGAGGATGCCGGAGTTCTCATTGGTGTCAGTGCCGGGGCAATTCTCATGACGCCAGATATCCAAACCAGCCTATTATGCGGAGATAGCCTCCCATTTGAGAAATTCAATACTCAAAGCCTGGGGTTGGTGGATTTCGCTTTTGTGCCTCATCTTGGAAGTCATGCTAACCTGGAGGATATCAAAGTCTATTCTCGCCAGAACAGTCAAATTTCCGTTGTCGCTTGTCCAGATAATGGCGGGATAGTTGTTGTGGATGACGAGATTAGATTGGTTGGCGAGGTCAAGATTTATAAGAACGGCTTACTGGTCAGTTCATGACAAAATAAATTGCTTCCCTGTCCTGAAAGCCACGCGACCAACGCCTATATTACATGAGTGTGAATGAAATATAATTATTCGGATTTCTCCCCAACTCGGGGTTGTCGTAATTCATAAGGTTGCCCCCAATTAATTGTAAACTGATGCAAATGAATGCCACCGAGATAATTGAGCAAATCGCAGAGAAAGATTTTGACCCGGATTGGTTCGTACACCTGGCTATCCAGGATGAATCCGTACGGACTGAGATCATCCATCAGATGCTGACCAACCCGGACATCATGGTGTACTACCATTCATACTACATCATCGAAAAAGCCAGCAGGGAGGAACCCGGATTGTTCAACCCGTATTGGGATAGAATAGTCCCCCTTTTGCAGCACAAAAACTCATATCATCGCGATTTCGCATTGGAGATCATAGGAAACCTGGTCGCAGTAGACACAAAAGACCTGTTTTCGCTTGTTAGAACAAAATATTTTTCCCTTGTGAATGATCCGAAGTTCATGACCGGAAATTGTTGCCTGAAAAATCTGCGCAAGATCTATCAGCACAAGCCAGCCCTGCGGGAAGTAATCTTTGAAATGCTCGTGGGCATCGACACCCACTGTGATTATTCGGAGAAGCAGAAAGGTCTGCTCAAAGCTGATGTGCTAGAGATCCTTGATGAAATCTATGCTGAATGCACGGATCAGAAGAGAATTGACGAATTTATCAGAGCCCAGTCCAATTCCATCAGTCCCAAAACCAGGAAATTGGCAAAAGAATTGATGGTCAAATATTCTCTGGGTCAAGCCGGCTGAAAACGTGGGTTTCATTGCATTTCCTGGCATTTTCAAGACCCGAAAAAAACATATACATCTCTTCGAAGGTTGTAAAATAAATATCAGGTAGTAAATTATTCCCAAATCATCGAACAATTTATCGAAACCACTTGGGTGCAATTCAAAACAAGAAGGAGTTGTCCAAGATGAAGAATCCAACCGATGAAATTCGCCAGGTGCTGCAAAAATTTCAAGCCGGGTATCTTGCACGTAACCTCACCAAACTCGACGAATTCATGGAGCTCTTTATACCCGGAGAAGAACTCTGAACTCATTGGGATTGGAGCATCCGCCCGCAATGAGAATGAGTGGTTTCAAGGTGCAGCCCGGATCCGTGAAATCATCGAATCTGATTGGACCTACTGGGGAGATGTACGGCTGGAGGTAGAGCAAGCGAAAATCTCCGTCAAAGGTGAAGTGGCCTGGCTTTCTACGGTCGGCGCCATTCTCCAAACCGATCACATAAATACAGATGAAGTGACGGAATATTCCCTGAATCAAATGAGAGAGTTGTTAGCCAGGGAGTCACTCAGCCCAAAACAGAGACTGGTCGAAGCGACACATTTCGGGGTTAGAAGATGGAGAGAGCGGGAGAAATCCGCTGGGTATCCCTGGCCATTTACTTTCACGGCGGTGCTGGTCCATCTTGAGGGCGCCTGGCGATTCCATACAATTCACTGGTCCATGCCAGTAGATTAATTTTCTTGAATATCTTTCTTGTATACATGCCAGTCAGTATGATATTTCTTATGGGATAAGCGATATAAATGGACAAATTACTAAGTGAAAAGGTGTACCCATCCCGAGGAGATACCATGAACAATGATAAGTGTTCACGATGAAGTTCGCTGAGCTGTAGCGACTACACTTCCAAAAATCAGAACGCAAAATTGGCAGCGCATAGTGTAAAATATTTTTCTTTACCCTTTGCTCTTGTGTTGATTTTTTATTGGAGATCCTCAATGAGTCACTCGAAACTTAAAACTACAACCATACTCTCCTATCTGATCGTCTTACTTGCTGTGATCAGCTCTGCGGGTGGCCTCTTGTTCAGGAATGTCTATCGGGATAACGATTTCGTCAAAATGACCTGGCTTGGCAACGACGCGGTCACACTTTTTCTGGCAGTCCCAATTCTAATCGCCGCGCTGGTGTATTCAAATCGGGGATCATTGAAAACACAACTGATCTGGATGGGTGCGCTGGATTACATGCTTTACAACTACGCCTTCTATCTGTTTGGCACGGCATTTAATGCATTCTTTCTCATCTAAGTGGCGCTGCTCGGTCTCTCGATCTTCGCGCTGATATTTGGGTTGAGCAATCTCGATATACAAGGGATCAGCCAACTGGCGGGTCAACGAATGCCCGTCAAATGGATTGGCGGATATTTTCTATTCGTGGCATTCGGATTGAGTGCTGTCTATATCTCCCAATCCATCGGATTTATTTTCACCAGCCAGGTTCCATCCATCGTCACAGCCAGCGGCCATCCCACCAACCTTGTCTTTGCCCTCGATTTGACTTTGCTGGTACCCTGGTTAGTGCTTGGGGCGCTATGGTTGATCAAACGCCAGCCGTGGGGGTTTGTGATTGCAGGAATCCTCAGCGTGAAGGGTCCGTTGTATACACTCATATTGACGGTGAACACCCTGCTGACCATGCAAGCTGGGATGGGGACCGGGGCTGAATTGCCATTGTGGATCACATTGACTGTACTCGGTTCGATCGCGAGTGTACTGTTATATAGAAACTTGCAGAGAATCAATAGATAAGTTGGATGATCTCTGGCCGTGACATTTATTGCGGCCAAAAGGATTTTCTCACACACTTTTACAGGGAAGTTGCAGGCGAATGCATACTTTTGCCTTACTTCGTTAGCTTGCCTTAACGCTTCATCTGAGTGCGTTGGAAAAGGAATACCCCGATCTCCAAGTAGATCGGGGTCTGTACCTTCAGCTTGCCGCTCTCACGCAGCACTTCTTTGAACCCGGCACCCAGGGTGAATGTCTTACTCTGGACGAATACCGCTTTGACCGGCCGGCGTTGGGAGCGCTGCGGCCATACTTTCGCTAAATGTTTTCAACCCCGGCTGCGTGGCAGCCCATAGGGATACAAGCACGATCAAGGCGCCCGCGGAGACAAACAGGGCTTCGAGATTCCACTTGATGACCGCACCGGAAATTGCCTGCGAAATGGGGACTAAGCCATTCCCGGCCAGCATCACCATGCTCATCATGCGTCCGAGCATGTCTTTGGGAGTATTGGTTTGCATCCAGGTGAACATCAGGATGGCAACGTATCCGTTTCCCGCGCCCAGTAAAAGCATCAAGGTAAAATCCAGCCAGGTTGAGCGGATATATCCGATGAAGCCCAGCGATACTCCGAACGATACCAGCAGGAGAATCAAGAAGGCGCTCATCCCTTTTCCCTTTGGACGGGGGAGGATTCCAGCCAGCAGAATGCCGACCAGGCTTCCGCCCGCAAAAGAGGACATCAACAAACCGAACGCAACCGCACCTTCGGGTAGGTACTGGTCAGCCAGAATCGGGATTCCAACAAGCAGCGGACCGGTAAAAAAGAAGTTCACCGCAGCCAAAATTAGGAACAACATCCGTAGAGCGTAGTCGTTCCACATGAATTTCACCCCGACCAGAATCGAAGCCCAGACGCTTTCCTTTTGATTCCCGCTGCCGGTTTCCAGGTTTCTGCCGCCGCGCATGACCCAAATACAAACGGCAGAGACGACGAAGCTGAGCGCATCGATGGTGAAGGCAAGCCCGATTCCCAGTGACGAAGTGGAATAGTTACCAATCAGGATACCGGCAATCGTCGGACCGATAAATTGAATCAATTGACTGCTGCCCATGATGATGGAATTTCCAGCCTGCAAATCCTTCTCAGCCACCAGCATGGGTACGATGCTGTTCCCGGCAGGGACGGCAAACCCGGCAACCAGTCCAAAGCCGAGGGCGAAGACATACACCATCCACATTTGAACGCTTCCCGTGAAGATAGCCAATGCCATCAAGCCCGTCAATGCCAGGCGGATGAAATCCGAAACCAGCATGACCATGCGCGGAGAGAGGCGGTCGGTGACCGCGCCGCCCAACAGCATGAAGAGGGCGCGAGGGAACCCCTCCAGCGCCAGCACGATTCCCAGCGCCAGCGGGTCGCCGGTCAATTGCAGTGTCAGCCAGGGCGTGGCGATCAGGGCGAACTGGTCGCCCAGCAGGGAGGTGGTCGTTCCTGCGAAGAGCAGGCGGAAGTCGCGCATCGACATGAACGCGTGCCATGGGGTTTTGTGTGGAAGTTGTGTTCGTCATGGTTCAATCCTTATGTTTAGAATTTCATGTCGGCTAACCAGGAGGTGAGACGTTCTTCGCGGGCTTTGAAACCGTCGCTGGCGTCAGCGTACCTGCCCATCGAATACTCTCCCGCGATCCTGCCATCGAAGCATGAACAGCACCCGTTCGGCTCTGGCAGCCACCTTGACATCGTGCGTGACCAGCAGGATGGTCGTGCCGGATGCGATGAATCTCAGCCAGCAGTCGCATGATTTCGTTGGCGGATGTGGAGTTCAACGCGCCGGTCGGCTCGTCACCGAAGATGATTTTTGGGTCACCCATCAACGCGCGGCAGATTCCGACTCGCTGGAGTTGTCCGCCCGAAGCCTGGGTAATGTCGCGATTCTCCAGCCCGGCAATGCCCGTTTTTTCCATCAGCATTCTTGGCTTTTTCGGCAAGGTGCGCGCCATTTTTTCTGCCATCGCGCATGGATGGAAGGATGAATGTTATCAAGGATATTCAAGTTTCTCAGCAAGGTCGGCTGTTGGAAGACAAAACCCATTTTTGTGCGACGCAGGTCGGCCAGTTCATTCTCCTTGAGCGCCGACAAATCCACAGCCGTCGAAGGTGACCTTTCCGCTGTCCACACTGTCCATGCCGCTCAGGGCAAACATCAGGGTTGATTTTCCCGAACCCGAAGGACCCATCACGGCGACAAATTCACCCTGGTGGATGTCCACCGAGACGCCGTCGAGAACGTTGCGTTTTTCGTACCCAGACCGAAAGATTTTGATGATGTTTTCACTGGTAATGAGGGTTTTCATGGATTACTCCTTTATATGTTCAGCAATTTTGATTTTTCCCGCGTCCAGGGTGCCGATGTATGTGGCAAACCAGCACCACACACGCCATCATCAGCGGGCAAGCAGGTAGGCAAACCACTGGTTGACCGTGAACTCGAAAGCCGACGCGCCGAACGAGGCGATTGCCGCTCCTGCCAGCGCCCTCTCCAGGGTGTTTGCCAGGAAGCGTACCGAGCACAATGCCGATGAGCAGGACAAACATCGAACGGGCAACATACTGCGCCCGAATATCTGCGTTGTTGAACCCAATGGCTTTCATGACCGCAATCGAATATCTGTCCCTGGCGACCAACATACTCATGAACAGGAGCGTAACCAGACCCGGCAGCGTCAGCGCAACACCGATGGCGGCATAGGAAGCCTTTCCGATGGCTTCGATGGTCGACCATAGGTCTGCTGAATATATTCATCGATGTCCGAGACCTTGGCGAACTCGAACCTGTCCGCGTATTCCACGATCTTTGCGTCGATCAAGGATGGGTCTGCCAGTTCCGCGCTGATGACGCTCCACATCGATGTCCGCCGTAGGCATCGGAGAAAACTGCCTTGGCGGTCTTGCCGCCGTTGGTGATGTCGGAATATGTCCCGCAGACGGTGAGGTTTTCTCGCGCCCGTCAATGACCAGGGAAATGACATCGCCGACCTTCTTGCCCATCTCATTGGCATTCAGCACCGACAGCGCGATTTCGTTCTCAGCCGCAGGGGCGTGCCCTCGGTATAGGTCAAGGGGAAAACCGAATGGTCGCCCAACTCGACCTTAATACGTTCCTCCGTGCCGTCCTCCCGTTTTACCCGGAACATTTGGGTCGTCAACACCACGTATCTGGAAATGTTGGCATCGTTCTCCATTGCCTCGGCAATTTCCGCCGCTTTATCGGCGATGTGGTCGGTCTGCTGGAATGTCAATGCGGATATCGCTGTCCCCGATCCCCATGTAGGTGATGAAACCTTTCGAGGAAATGGTGTTGTGCAAATTCTGTGGGACGATGATGATGAACGCCGCCAGCACCAGCACAGTCAGCATGGTGAGCGTAAAGGCTTTTGCGAGCGAGAACATCTTTGATGCCAAGGAAAACATTGGTGTTGAGCAGTCTGTTCCTGCTCAGCAGAGAAGCTTTCCCTCACCCGATTTATCCTGCGAAACCCCGAAACGGATGGCTTCTGCCGGGGAGATTTTGCGAAAGCGTCCCAGCACGCCGTTCACATAGGCCCTGATTGCCACGAACAGTCAAGCAACGCTGAAAACGCCCAAGCAGCATGGCAAGGGCGGCGTTTTCGCTTTCACCCATGTAAAGACGGATATTCTCGAGCAGTGCATCCTGAAAGCAAACGATAGCCCATATCCCAAGAGACTGCCCGCTGCCGCGATTGCCGCGTATTGGGTCAGGTAGATTCTCTTGATGTCGTACACGCGCAGCCCGATGGCTTTCATCACGCCGATTTCGCGGTAGTCATCCTCGATTTTTGCCAGCAGCGTGAAGCGGATGCACAGGAATGCGATGGCTGTCACCAATACGCTTACCAGTCAGGATGACCGCCGACATCATCCCGTCGGAAAACGCGTTGAGCATCCTGAACAACGGATAGGTGATGGTCGGTCCGTTGGCAGGAAGTCCCGCAGTGGTGTAGGTTGCCCCAAATGTGCCTAGCTCACGGAGGTCTTTCAGCCTGAACTCGATCAGGTATTCCAAACTGCCGAACTGTTTGAGGGCCGCGAAATCGTTGGGGCTGACGAGAAACCGCTTGGACGAGGAAAGTAGAGATTGCATTTGTAAGTCGCGGAGGAGACCAGCGATCGTGAACGCTTTCCCGGCGATGGTCACCGTCTCGCCAACCCTGAAAATACCACTCTGCATGTAGGTGATAGGGACGTAAATTTCGCCATCAGAGACCGTAATCACATTCCCATCGAGATCGAACAGGAAGTCGAACTTTTCGTTTGCACTGTCAGACCATTGTCCTGGACGCTGTCTGCCAGCGAACCGCCCGCAAATAAAAACTGCGCGCCGTCCAGGTTGAGAAATTCCATCGTCTGGAAATCGGCGACATCTTGATTGTGTTCGGCAAAAGCCGCCAGCCGCGCCGTATCCAATTCCCCGGCGTGCATCTGCATGAAATGTGGTGTTTTTGCCTGTGTCATTAAAGTATCAATTGCACCAGCAAGGTTTATTACCAGGATAGCTGCTAAAGCAACCAGCATAGCTGCTGCTGAGACAAACAACATGGTTGTCAGTGTGATGGCTTTGCTTTTGAGAACATCATTACGGAGCAATCGGAAATACATTTCTCACCTTTACATCCCTAAATTATGACTTTCTCAACCGGACGTCGTAATGACCTGGGCATCGCATCGGCATACCCGAACCGGACCAGCAATTGTGGCAGGGAGCTGCCCAAACCTATCGCACTCTGAAACTGCGAGCGGATTTCCGTCACCTCAATTGGCTGGTTCAGAAATGCAGATTTGATATTGAGCGATGTCATGGTCAGTGCCAGGCGTTCATACACCTGACCGGTGCGTACCCAACTGGTTTTATCCTCGATTTGCGAAGCGATCACAACGGCAACAGGTGATGTGCGGAACTTAGCGGCATCAGCATCGGCCTGTTGTTGCGGCTTGGTTCCTGCCACAAACATCTGGCCCAAAAAACGTGGAACCTGGGGGTTACCCGAACAGATCGAGTACAGTCCATCCAGAGAAGCCAGCGCCTCTTTTTTATTGAACCGAAGCCATAAGATTAATTCATTCACAAAGGCAGAATTCGCATATTGGGCCAGGTTGCCAAGGGTAACATATTCCAGAAAGGTCTCCATCGCGGATGGATTAGTGGCAAACTTTAGCTCCACGCCAGGCTCCAATTCCAATGCCAGTAATTGATCAAGGTCTTCGGTTTTGATCAAGCGGCCATCGTATTCTGAACGAGTATTCTGGCGTAGCGGGATGGCTTTGAAAAGCGGGCTTTCTAGCTGGCTATCAGTTGTTAATGCAACAAGGATGAAATCTGCTCGATCTGGGTATGTGACTTCTGCAGCATATCCAGACGCGCGAGCAGCAACCAGCAAATTCTCTAACGAACAGCCAAGACTAATCCACAACTCTCGGTCCTGTGGATCCACAACAGGCAAGCGACGGGAATAATCTGGGTGAATTTCAATGGAATCGCCTTTGATGACAAATTTCCATGGTTGGGTATTATGCCCATTGGCTGCCAGTGTAGCATACTGGACCAGTTTTTGTAACTGTGCTGTTGCGCCAGTAACATTCCAGGTCTGATCGATCTTTTCTTCATAATCCAGCCAAGGTGCATATTCTGAAATGAGATATCCACCCACAGACATAGTTCCGCCTACCGCAAGAAGTCTAAAAAAATCACGGCGAGATAGGTTAATTTCATTTTTCATAGTTGAACACCTTTGAATGAAATTGTTATTCCGGCTTTTTAACAACTATCATGTATAGAAGAGCGATTTCAAGAATTATCTGCGAGATCTTTGAGACTAAACCACCCGTAGAAAACATGACGGCAGGCTGATTTTGGTATGCGGTAAAGAAAAAGAGCAATACCATTGCGTTGATGACCGCCCCAAATATCAGCAATCCACGCTTGCGCAACAGGATGAGCAATCCACCGAGGAAGTAACAACCCGCTGCAATATAAATAATGCCCGCCGGTTTATCATCTGCTTGCAGATCGCCCACGCTCAGGATGTTGAACTCCATCAAGAGATAGGAAAGTGCGGCTAGACATGCCAGTGCAACAGCCGTCCACATAAAGCGGATGTATATAGTGTGAGAATTTGGGTTCTGTTGTATCGTATTCATGCGTGAAATCCTTTTTGATTATTGAATGCTTTGTGCCCAGCCACAGATATTTTTCCAGTTGCGATAGTCACCAATCGGTGATTTGACCATTTTTACCATCATTCGATCAAGCAAAGATAATTTTTCAAGGTCAATCTTTCCGGTGAAGAAAACTTCGTCAACAGGGTTGACCAGAGGATGGATGTTTTTCAAGTAGGCGCTTCGTGCCGCTCGGCTTGTCTCATCGTCCCCTGTACTTAGAATGTGAACGGTGTAGAGGAAAACGGGTAATGAAGAAATCGCAGGGCGGTTCACCTTGATGAACTCAGTCATTTCCGGCAACCAACCTCCCATCCGAACTGCACTACCGAGTATGACAGTGTCGTAGCCGTTTAGACTGGGTTTTGTTTTTACGGGTTTGATATCCACTTTGCAGCCACGACTTCGAAAAATCTCGCCAAATACACTTGCGATTTCTGCAGTCGAACCAGAGCGGGAGGCATAAGTAACCAGTACATTTTTCATTTCTCATACCCCATTTCTTTTACCAGGATCAATGTTAAACCTAGGTCGCGGATGCGGGAGAGCGTGCCATGCAATGCCGCCTGGTCAATCACCTCTCCGCGCAAGATCGTTACACCATCAGAAGTGTGCTCCACTTCAAAACCATCGAACCAGAAAGGGGCATTCTCTCCCAAATAACCTTGGATATGGATTTCATACTTCATCACTGAGGATTGTGTTTTCATGATATGAATATACCGTAACTGATTGGTGAATTGAACCCACTTTGGTGGAATTCTGGAACTGAAAATCGGCTAACACTTTGGTGTTAGCCGATACCATTCGCGGAGATTTGATCAGACCAATCCGAGTCTGCGGGCTTCGTTGATTGCCTGGGCCCGGCGTTTTACGCCCAGTTTGCCATAGAGATTATTGGTGTGCCGTTTAACTGTATCGAGTGCGATGAAGAGTTCGTCGGCGATTTCCTGGTTGGACCTGCCGGCGCAGATCAGGTGCAATACGTCAAGTTCGCGTTCGCTCAATGGCTCAGTTAAAGATTGCATTGGAGTAACTTTAATTTTTATCTCTCGCCTGGTTTGCGCAATTAAATCAATGAGTAAGTGATTGTGAATTGCCTTAGCGATTTGCTCTGCGCAGAGCAAATCATTTTGTGCCAGGTTATCGTTTCCTATTGCTTGATGTAAACGAGCAGCAATCAAGTACCCTTGAGCAAGGTAAAACACATGCCCGCTTTTTTTCGCGGTTTCCAATCCTTGAGCCAAATGATCTTCAGCTTCTCTCCACGATTTTTTTGCACGCAGCACATCCGCTAATCCTAAATGTATCAAGCAAAAGGCGGGGAAATCGGAATAGGCAGATTGATCTGTAAGTGCCAACTCTTCCCGGCAAATTCTTTCCGCTTCTTCCAATCGCCCCAGAAGTAGATTGATTCGCGTCAGCTCCATCGTCGCGTGAGCCAGCGAAAAAAAGTTACCACATCTACGTGCGTGCGGGCTAACGCGACTCAGGTAATCAGCAGCTTTGTTTAAATTGTTGCCTGCAACATAAGCATAACCCAACTGTGAGTAACACGCTGTATAGCCCATATCGACAACGACTCCTCCAAGCGTTCGACGTAAACCTTCGATGGTTGGTAGAAGTTGTTCAATTTCTTTGATCGAGGAATCGACCTCGCCATGATATCGTAAAACGATGGATCGCAATAACACCACTTGCTGCATGACAATGCTGTATTCGGGGTGCTCTTTCGGTAACATACCCGATTCAACCATTTGTTCAAACGCCTGGGTAATCTCATTAAGAGATGTTTCGATACGATCATAATCACCCCGAACGAATGAGGTCCAACAATCGGCTACACCTAAAGGAGGCGATTGGCGAACAAAATCTGTGGGAAGTGAATTTAGCCACTGAACCGCGGTATTCAATCGTCCCTGATGATAAATCCGCCGCCAGTTGTCCAAGATCAGACGACTGGCATATGGGTAATCAGGAATGGCAAACGCATGGCGCAAAGCTTCTTCTACATAATTGTTCTCTTGAAACCACTGTGCTGCTCTACGATGTAACGATGGCAATTCATCCGCTTGAAGCCGTCGCAGATTCCCATTCAACAGTTCAGAAAATAAATGGTGATATCGAAACCAAAAGTGTTCAACATCTAATGGTGTAACAAACAGATTCCGGCGGTTGAGGTCTGCCAGCACAACCTCGCTATCGGTACGTTTTGTCACTGCATCACATAATGGTGCGCACATTCGCTGGAGGATTGATGTTTCGAGCAAGAAACTTTGCAGAGCACCGGGTTGACGGTGCAAGATTTCATCTGCCAGATATTCCAGAACAAAATAGTGACTTCCGGTGAATGCCTGGATAAACCCGTGTTTGTCCGTATTCCCTTGCATCGAGAGCGCAGCAAGATGCAATCCAACAATCCATCCTTCTGTTCGTGATTCAAGCGCCTCAACATCGGAGACAGACAACTCCAGTTTCATTGAATTATTCAAAAATGAAGTTGCTTCAGCCATGGTAAATCGAAGATCTCCCACTCGCAATTCTGCGAGGTGCCCTCTTGCACGTAAGCGGCTGATTGATATCGGTGGATCTGCACGTGTCACAATGATCAGGTGTAGTAGAGGTGGCAAATGATTAACAAAATAAGCTATCGTTTCATGAATCGCTGGGTTTGAAATAACATGGTAATCATCTACTACGAGGATAAGTTCCTGGCCAAATCCAATGATGTCATTAATCAGACTTGTCATGATCTGCTGATAGTCAGGTTCCTGGGATTCATAAAGAATCGGTCGTAGCTCTTTCCCGATGATATCGTCAATAGTGGACAGGGAAGCATCGATGTATCGCCAAAAACGACGCAGATCGTTATCGCCTTCATCTAAAGCAAGCCAGGCAAAGGGTAGTCCGCTGGTACGGGCATAATCCACCACCAGGGTGGTCTTTCCGAATCCAGCCGGAGCAGAAACAAGTGTGCAGGCGATTCCCTGTTGCCGCGACTGAACTACCTTTTTTAATAGGTCAAGGCGTTTCACTTGGTTTGGACGAGGCGGCGGAGGGAAAAGTTTGGTTTTTAGCAAATCTTCGAGCATGAGAAAATTATATCTGGTATTCCTTTTAAATGATTTCTTCAATCTGCAATTTGGTTAATTCCCAGACCAAATCCTATAAAAAATCGATCTTTAGGAATCATCTAACCGCTCTCCCCCAGCAAACTAAATACTCTGACTCTTCGATCAAGTGGTTATTCAAATCCAAGGAGTAATTTAATTTGTAATGTTCAAGGTGATTGTGGCTTTAATACCCCTTTTCAGCCATTTCCTGCAAAATCACAAACCATTAGCGCTTCATCTGCGTGCGTTGGAAAAGAAATACCCCAATCGCAAAGTAGATCACGGTCAGCACCGTAAGCGCACCAATCTCAAACAGAACATCCTTGAATCCGGCGCCCAGGGTGAAGATCTTGTTCAGCGCGATCACCGCATGAGTCGGCGGCAGAAAGTCGGCGTAGCTGATCGGATGCCCGAACAGCGTCAGCAGGGTGGGGCGCGGCAACGGAAAAGCTGCCCCGGTGAGGAACATCAAGAATCCAAGCGGGAAAGTTGGCTATCACAAAAGCCTGAGATACGGTCTTGGACAGGCACGCCACAATCAGCCCGATGGCAATCACCGATAGGGCAGCGATGATATCAATCAAGATGGCTGCACCCAATGGTCCCTGCGAGCGGAAACCGAGTGCCACTGCGGTACCGAAGGTGATCAGGATGGACAACACAGCCACCAAAGTCAGCCAGACCGCCATCCCTCCCAGATATTCAAATGAACTGATCGAGCTCAATCGCAAGCGTCGAAGGGTGCCGGCTTCAATATCGCGGGCAGGCATCATGGCTGCCTGGAAAACCATCAGCACCACCGCCATCACCAGCAGACCGGGAATATAGTTTTCAAATTCAGACCGGGAACTGGAATCACCCAGGGGAATTTCTTCCAGCTCTACCGGGCGTGCGAGATGGGTGAGATCGTTGATGTAGCTATCTGTCACCGTCATCACCATCACTGCGGCGATGGTATAGGTAGGGTTCGTCAGGTCTCCCTTGAGTGTTACCCTGGATGCAGCGGAAGTCTCTCCATTTTGGAATGCTGCCAGGGAAGATGAGAAATCATCCGGGATGATCATCAACACCGATGCCTGCCGGTCACGCACCTGGCGTTCCGCCAGTGCCAGGTCATCCACCAGGCTGACCCGCAAAAGCGGATTGCCGCTTTTATAGGTTAACTCGCGCAGGCCAGTAATCACATCCACGCCGGCATTCAAACTTTCACCGTTACTTCGCAGAGCAGCCTGGTCATGGTTGATCACCAACACGGTATACGAGGTCGAGCCGGTTCCGCCGGTCATCAGGTAATAGATCAGCACAAACAGCGGTGCAAAAGCCAGCGACAGACCCAACATCCACAGGTCTCGCTTTTGCTCGCGAAAACATTTCAGCACTACATTGAGTAGCCTCATTCGCGCAGCCCCCTTCCAGTGAGCGAGAGGAATACATCTTCCAGTGTTACCGCCCTCATGTGAATGCTGCCCGTCCGTCCCCCGGCAGATTGGATGAGCGCCAGAATCTCTGGCAGCCGCTCAGTCAGGTCCGCACCTTGCATGGTCAACAATCCGTTGGCCAGTTGTGCATTCGGGTATTGAGGATGCAGGTGTTCGATTAACCTGCTGTTCCCCAGGCTGTCTTCCTGCCCGTCCGGCTGAACAATTTCAATCTCCAGTAATCCATCAAAACCCAGACTACGCTTCAAACTATCTGGAGTATCTTGCACCAGTAATCGTCCGTGATCGATGATCGCCACCCTGGAAGCCAACCGCTCCGCTTCATCCATGTTGTGGGTGGTAAGCACTATCGTCTTGCGCTGGGCCAGGCGGCGGATCACCTCTCGCACCAACACCCGGCTCTGCGGATCCAGACCCGCTTCCGGTTCATCCAGAAAGACAATCTGTGGGTCGTGTACCAATGCCAACGCCAGATTCAGTCGGCGCTTCATCCCGCCTGAGAGCCGCCCGGCTAATTCATTGGCTTTGGATGCCAACCCGAGCTCATCCAGTAAGGATGCTCCATTCTTCCAGGCTTGGTGATTCGCAAGTCCATAGTTAACACCTACAAATTCCAATTGCTCCAGGCAGGTGAGTTTTTCCCATAGAATATTTTCCTGCGGACAAACTCCAACAGTGCGCAACACATCCGCCTTGCCGCCGCGGATAGACTGTCCGCCGATTAAGACATCGCCATCGCTGGGATCAATCAATCCGACCATCATATGGATCGAGGTGGTTTTCCCTGCCCCGTTTGGTCCTAAGAATCCAAATATTTCACCCCGCGCAATTTCCAGTGAGAGTCGATCAACTGCCAGCATGGTGCCATATCGTTTGGTTAATCCACGGGTCTGGAGCACTATATCAGTCATGTTTAGGGTCCGGTAATGCACAAGAGATGTATATGGCTCAATTATACAGTGACCGGCGGGTCTACCCAGACAAAATAGGAAGGGGTGTCTCAAGCTTTTATTTCAGCCATGCTGTAAAATGAAATCATCAGGAACTCATCATCTGCATAACACTCGCAGTGGATACTCACTTTGAATTGAGGTATTTGAATGAAAACGATCGGTCTCATCGGCGGCATGAGCTGGGAATCATCCAGCGAGTATTATCAGATCATCAATCAAGTTGTCCATGCAAAATTGGGCGGATTCCACTCGGCCAAGTGCCTGATGTATTCAGTGGATTTCGCCGAAATTGAAACCCTGCAAGTGGAGGGTAGGTGGGCAGAGGCTGCTCAGATGCTGGCGGATGCCGCCAGAAATCTAGAAAAAGGCGGGGCTGATTTTATAGTGTTATGCACGAACACCATGCACAAATCTGCAGATGAAATTCAAGCCGCTGTTACCATCCCCTTTCTTCACATCGCTGATGCGACTGCAGAAAAGATCTTGGCAAAAAGGATCCGAAAAGTGGCTCTGCTCGGAACACGATACACCATGCAAGAAGATTTCTACAAAGGCCGGCTTTCCGAAAAGTTTGGATTATCGGTCATGGTACCGAATCCGCAAGAACAGGAAGTTCTTCACCGCATCATTTTTGAAGAACTGGTGGTTGGAAAAATCGAGCCGCAATCGAAAAAAGATTATCTTGAAATCATCGAACGATTGATCAATCGGGGAGTCGACGGGATTATTCTGGGTTGCACTGAGATTGGCTTACTCGTTCAACAATCAGACGTTCAAGTACCCATTTTTGATACTGCCCGCATCCACGCTGAAGCTGCGGTGGAGTTTGCTCTGAAATAATCTGTTTACACCAAGCACATGAGAGGGAAAATGGACGTTTACGAAGCAATGGCAGCGCGCAAAACCATTCGCGATTTTGCTGACAGCCCGGTGGATGAAGTAATGATCCACAAAATCATAGCGGCGGGTTTCTATGCCCCCACCAACAATCACATGCGTGATTGGCATTTTATTCTGCTGCAAGACAAAGAACAACGGAAAGCCCTGCTCGATCAAGTGATCCATCCGGTAAGCAGACGCGGCGCGAACGGCATCCTTAACCGCTGGGGTGTGACCGACGAAGTCCAGCGAGAGATGTATCTGGATGGAATCCCAAAGCAGTACAGCATGCTCTACAACGCAGGCTGCCTTCTCATCCCTTGTTATCACCAACCAACACCAGTTTTGAAGTCGAAAGAGATCTTCGGACTCAATGCTTTTGCATCCATCTGGTGCTGCATCGAAAATATGCTGGTTGCGGCTGCGGCAGAGGGGATCTTTGGAGTGACAAGAATCCCGTTCAGAGCTGAAAGCCTGATCATCAAACAGGAGTTGTCTATCCCCACCGAGTATGAGCTGCCGTGTTGGTTGGCACTCGGCTACCCTTCAGAAGATGCCAAACGGGCCAGACAGGTAGAGATTCAACCAGGCGAAAGAATCCACAAGGGCGGGTGGTAAAGGTGGCTTGTTGGTCCGCGAAAACCGTGAGAACCAGGCGAATTGCTACTTCTTTGGAAGTGATTATGCATGGGGCACCTCGTTGGAAGTGGTTCTGTCAACAACGTGAAATGCAGCCTTTCATAATAATGGGACGGATTGTTTTCTTACAGGAAATCCAATAAGTCATGAAAGCATCAAGGATGTTACGAAAATTGAGGTAGTAACTTAAAGACAAAAACTTAAGGGAGAATAATGTCTTATCTTGGATAAATGAAAATCTTCGTTAATAGATTGGATTTCAAGGTCTCCCCGCTAAGCTACTATCCCGTAAAAAAACAAAGGATAAACCCCAAACCATTGGGTGCTTTTGGGGGCTACAAATAAAAACTAGCATAAGGGACATACCAATATGGAGCCAAAAATCGAAACAATAACACTTAAAAACCTGATTGGAAAAAGAATGAAAATGTCGCTTTCCAATAATAGAACAGGCGAACTATGGCAAAATTTTATGCCCAGACGAAAAGAAATACGCAGTAACTTGACTTCTGAATTGATCTCCATGCAAGTGTATGATCAACTGATTGATCCAGGTAACATTCAGCAAGAATTTGATAAATGGGCAGCTATTGAGGTAACAGACTTTAGCAGTATTCCTGAAGGAATGGAATCTTTTGTGATGCCAGGAGGACAGTATGCGGTTTTTCACTATCAAGGTAGCGGTACTGATACGAGAATTTTTCAATATATTTTCGGGACCTGGCTGCCAAACTCAAATTACTTGGTAGATAATAGACCGCATTTTGAAATATTGGGAGAGAAGTACAAAAACGCAGATCCAAATTCTGAAGAAGACATTTGGATACCCATTAGACCGAAAGACAATGCCCATCGATAGTGGCAAATATTTGTTGAGAGTCCTGCATTCATGATAGCGACTCACTACATTGTGTATTTGACCCGAGGACTTCCGCAAAGGGTCGCGTCAGATGGTTTTTCTGCCAATTCCCGGCGGCAGGTGAGCCTATCTGATAGGCTGGTCGTCCAACCACACAAATCAGGAAATTGAATATGAACAATAATATGGGGATCGAGATATCAACCTGTTAGCGATACCTACACGGAATATCTTGTAAGTATTCTCTGATTTATCCAAATCTTGATAAGCGGAATTCATAGTTTAGGAGAGCTTGTATGTATGAGTTGATTGCGTTCGTCGTGTTGTCTGGTGTGCTGATCTACATCTCCCGCGCCTCCTTGCGGGTACCCGGTTCACACGGTTTCTACCGTTTCTTTGCCTGGGAATGTATCCTGGCATTGGTTGTGCTCAATATAAAAATGTGGTTGCGATCACCACTCGCCTGGAATCAGGTGATATCCTGGGTGCTTCTGTTCGGTGGTCTGGTTCCGTTGTACTTTGGTGTACGAATGCTTATTCTTCGTGGAAAACCCACAACGCTTCGAGAAGGCGAGCCCCAGCTCCTGGCTTTTGAGAGGACCTCGTCCATGGTTACCACTGGCATTTATCAGTACATCCGTCATCCAATGTATAGCTCGTTGCTCTTCCTTGCATGGGGCGTGTTCTTTAAGGCACCAGGTTGGTTTGGATTTTTGTTAGCGCTCGCATCATCCGTGTTTCTGTACCTGACAGCCAAAGCCGACGAAAGGGAGTGTTTGCGTTTCTTTGGCGAGGCGTATCAGACATATATAGGTAAAACCAAACGGTTCGTGCCATATATTATTTGATTATTGATTAGGTGACATCCGATGTATCGGAAGATGTCTCCAGTCGGATCTCCAATCGCTAAGTAATGGTATCTCGTCTGTAAGAAATCGATCTGATCCTCGCGAACCGGATAAACGATACGTTGCTCCTGAGTTAGCCTTCTGAACCACGCTCCAGGAGAAAGATATTTCAACGGTTCGGGTTTGCCAATTCCATCAAAAGGGTCGCGTAAGATAGCTTCCACGAGATCGAATGCACGGATTGCCAATTTACGGTCTGTTTCCACCCAAAAGCGTAGATCATCAATGAATTCTGACTGAAAAACCGCAAACCTTGGCTACTACTCAAGCCCTACCTCGTGCCGTTAAGAATCGACCTTCAGGGGTGTGTCATGTTCTATAAAGCCCGCCCCAAGTCAAAATCTTCGGTTTTCTGTCAAGAACCTTCACAAAATTTTTGCATATCCTATAGTATATCCAGTATAAATAAATTGAACATTCTTCTTACGAAGAGCCGTGGAGGATGAATGAATACAAAACATAGAATTTTTACCATGAAATTTGCGGGGCTGTATCCGCTTTACGTTAAAAAAGCAGAACGCAAGAACCGCACCCAGTCTGAAGTGGACCAGGTCATCTGTTGGCTTACTGGTTATTCTCAGGAGGGCTTACAACAACAAATGGACAAGGGGAATGACCTTGAGACCTTTTTTGCCCAGGCGCCAGCCATGAACCCGAATGTTGCCCTCATCAAAGGTGTGGTTTGTGGTATCCGGGTGGAAGAGATTGAAGATCCGCTGATGCAAAAAATTCGATATTTAGACAAACTGGTGGATGAGCTCGCCCAAGGAAAAGCGATGGAGAAGATATTACGAGAAATAAAGCAGTAATGGATTTCTTATATCGAACGACAGTCTTCCCATCCTGTCCATTCAAGATGCTCTCGCGTTGAGAGAATGGTTACTGGAAAATCACCTTCAATCCGATGGGATCTGGCTGCGGGTTTTCAAAAAAGCTTCTAGCTTCAAATCCGTGTCATTTGAAGAGGTGTTGGATGAAGGCCTGTGTTTCGGGTGGAGTGAGAGCAAACGCCGTCCCTATGACCAATCCTCGTACTTGCAGTGTTTTACTCCCCGTAAGAAAGCCGGAACGCTATCTGAAAGAAACCTGCTAAGGGTGCAGCATCTAATTCAGTCTGGCAGAATGACACCTTTCGGTTTAGAACTCTGGGGTTAGACAATTGATATTTGTTAACCCCGAGAGGGCAGCCCGAATCATTTCGACATAGTACGAATTTCCCGGATAAATCAAAACCACCCGTCAAACGGGTGGTTTGCTCTGAGGCTATAAGCCTCTTTTACTTGCCAGCGCCTCAAGGCGCTGGCTTTCTCTTCGTTCAAGCCACTCTGCTCTTGTCTCTCCCGCTTGCCCCTCAAGGGGCTTGGTTACTTGCTACCCCTAAAGGGGTCTTCATACTCTTTCACACTCAATTTGTCCAGCGCTATATCTGCTTTCTCTTGTTCTTCGATATATTTTCGTATCGTCGCTTCATTCAACCCGACTGTACTTACATAATACCCTTCCGACCAAAAGTGCCGATTCCCAAATTTGTACTTCAGGTTCGCATGCTTATCAAATATCATCAGTGCACTCTTCCCTTTCAGGTACCCCATGAAACTCGATACACTCATTTTGGGCGGAATGCTTACCAGCATGTGCACATGATCTATCATCAGGTGCCCTTCCACTATCTCTACCCCTTTATATCCGCATAGATCTCGTAATATTTTCCCTATGCTTTCCTTGTATTGGTTGTAGATGATTTTTCGCCGGTACTTCGGACTGAATACGATGTGGTATTTACACATCCACTTCGTATGCGCTAAACTATTACTGCTATTTGCCATGAAATCACCCCTTTCCTATGTTTAGTGGCTTGAACAATCACTATTGTAGTCTTCGGGGTGATTTCTTGGTCTAACCTCTCTCTCCACCCGCTTAGCGGGTGGTTTTCTGCCTCTCTCGCTTCGCTCCCTCGACAGGCTAAAGCCTCAAATACAAAAAGGCTGTGCAATTATGCACAGCCTTTCATCGCTAAGTGGATCTCTTTTATTGGCTTGGTTCTACTATCAATTACTTCAGGTATTCACCGACATTATCTTTGTTAATAAGGGTAAAGTTTACAATAATCTCTTTTTCAACAGTCTCGCCTTTGACAAGCTTGACACAGGCATCCATAGCAGCCATGCCCTGAGCAGTAGTACTTTGGGAAACCGTTGCCGCAAGTTTTCCGTCTTTTACTGCTGCGAGTGCATCCGGAGTAGCGTCTACACCGTAAATTTTGATTGAATCGAGCAATTTGGCATCTTCAACAGCTTTTAATGCACCCATTGCCATACCATCATTGTTAGCAACAATGGCATCAATTTTGGTGCCGGTCTGCAACCAGTTTTCAACCAGTTTTAACGCTTCCTCAGTGGTCCAGTTTCCTACACCTTCGAAAACGACTTTGATGTCGGGATAATCTTTCAAAACATCGTTGTATCCCTGGGTGCGACCAATCTGGCCATCAGAACCCATTGGGCCGTATAAGAAGGCTACATTTCCTTTTCCACCAATTGCTTCGGCTGCAGCTTTCATTTCCATAGCACCACCATCAACATTGCGGACACCAACAAAACTGCTGGCTACTTCCGGCTTACTGATCATCTGGTTGACTACTACAACGGGAATACCAGCTTTTACTGCTGCCTCAATGGCAGGAACAAGTCCATCAACAGAAGCAGGTTCAACAACGATACAGCTGATACCCTGGGTAACCGCTGTTTCGAGTTGGCTGACCTGTTTTGCAGGATCTTTTCCGCCGTCATAGACAGTCAAGTCTGCGCCCAACTCAGTCGCTTTGGCTTTTACTGCATCTGACATTTCAATAGTAAAAGCGTTGGTCATATGGCTCATAAACAAACCATATTTTTTCGCTTCTGCCGGTTTACCTGCACAGCTAGCAAGCAAAGCGACAATCACTAATGAAACTACGATAAGTGTTACCCATTTGTTTGTCTTCATTTTTTCTCCATTTGTTTTAAGAAAACGATACATCCAACAGTAATCCAAGTCTTAGCGATTGATAATTTCAGTTTAATTACTTACCTTTCCCTTTCATATCTAATAATACTGCGACAATAATAATTGAACCTTTTATGATGAGTTGAAAATGCGACGAAACGTTCAGGATGTCCAACCCATTACTAATGACTGCGATCAACAGGGCTCCGATAACGGTGCCATACCATTTTCCTGCGCCTCCCGACATACTAACTCCACCGATAATGACCGCGGCAATTGCATCCAGTTCATAGGCTTGTCCTGATGTAGGGTTGCCTGAAACGATACGCGAAGAAAGAAGTATTCCCGCAACTCCGGCCAAAAAACCAGAAATTGTATAGACAGCTACTTTAATCTGTTCTACATTGATGCCCGAGACTTTCGCAGCCGTCTCATTTCCACCAATCGCAAATACCCTTCTTCCGAAAACAGTGCGGGTTAGGATAAATGCACCGCATAAGGGTGATTATCACAAAATATAAGACTAAACGTGGGATTAAATTGAATATAAAACCACCTGCAAGGTTTTGGAATGTTTCAGAAACACCAAAAACCGGTTGCCCATTGGCGGCAATTAGAGCAACTCCACGAACGATTGTCATGGTTCCTAAAGTCACAATAAAAGGCGGTATGTTACCATAAGCAACCCCTGCTCCGTTTACAAATCCAACCAACGAGCCTATCACAACAGATAGAACGAGAGGAATTATGATTGGGTATTCACCTGGATGCGCGTAACTGGCAGCCACAACTCCGGCCAATGCTACAATTGATCCCACTGACAGATCGATTCCACCCGAAATGATAACGAACATCATGCCCACAGCGAGAATCCCGTTGATGGAAGCTTGTTTTAGGATATTAATAAGGTTGGTGGGTTTGGCAAAAGCGTTTGGGGACAAGATCATTAGTACTACAAGAATAATTACAAAGGCAAGAAAT
Organism: uncultured Chloroflexia bacterium; assembly: GCA_963818305.1. Taxonomy (GTDB): domain Bacteria; phylum Chloroflexota; class Anaerolineae; order Anaerolineales; family Anaerolineaceae; genus DAIOEK01. The sequence goes on along the minus strand of CAWFRQ010000003.1, from coordinate 44,087 downwards.
ATTCCTAGTTCACGGAAAGACCCAACATTAAAAATTCATTTTGCTTTTCATTGCGTGTATCCTCAAATTTAGTTGCCAAGCGCATGATGTTTTCTTGTGAAAAATCTTTTCTTTCCAAAGTGCCGGTAATTTTTCCTGCAGCCAGTACAACAATTCTATCGGAAAGACCCCATAAGTTCCGGAATTTCTGAAGATATCAGTCAAGATTGCTTTTCCCTCTTTTACTAAATCTCCCATTAATAAATAAATATCCCTTTTTGCTCCAACGTCAATTCCTCGTGTAGGTTCATCCAGAATAATAATATCCGGGTTAGTAAATAGCCATTTTGAAAGGACGACTTTTTGCTGATTTCCGCCACTCAGGTGACGATGATTTGCTTTTACGGGAAGAAACTTTGATATTCATTTCTTTGATCTGGGAATTCAGTCACAGATGCTTCACGTTTGGAGTTCAAATAACTCCGCCCATAGAAAGCAGACTTTAATTCCAACTAGAGATATATTGTGTCTCCACTGTAGATTTCAAGTTTAATCCAGTTAACTTTCTATCTTCAGTTATAAGAGCAATACGGCTATCAATTGCGTCCTTTGGATGATGAATATTCACTTTTTCCCCGAAAACTTTTACTTCTCCCCTGAGGTGTTTATTTATCCCAAAAATACTTTCAACCAACTCACTCCTTCCAGCGCCGACAAGTCCTGCGATACCTAATATTTCTCCAGAGTGAAGGGCAAAATTGATATTCTCGAATTTTTTTTCCGTTTCCAAAATCCTTTAACTTCTAATGCAACATCACCATGTGCAATTGTTGTTTTGGGGTAAATCTCTTTAAGCTCTCTGCCGACCATCATTTTTATCAACTCTTCACTACTGAGGTTTTTTGTCTCCTCTGTGCAAACGAGTTGTCCCATCTCTTAATACAGTGACGCTATCTGCAATCTTAAAGATTTCGTCCATTTTGTGAGAGATATATATGATTGCCACGGATTGAGCTTTAAGTCTTTCAATTTGTTCAAAAAGCGTGTTTACTTCTTTATCTGTGATTGCCGATGTTGGCTCATCCATAATCACAATTTTTGCAGATAATGAAATTGCTTTTACAATTTCTACTAATTGAGTTTGGGCGACACTAAGGTTTCTCATTAACAGATTAGGCGCAATCGAAATTCCCATCCTGGCAAATAATAAATCTGGTTTGAATTCGTTGCTCTTTTTTGTTAACCAGACTTAATGGACCAAGCTTTAAATTTGTAATTTCTCTTCCCAAAAATATATTCTCTGACACCTCCATGTCAAGCACGGGGTTTAGCTCTTGGTGAATCATGGATACTCCATGCGCAATCGCATCCCTCGGGCTAAGGAAGTGTACTTTTTCGCCATTTATGAATATTTCACCACGATCCTTTTCGTGTATTCCCATGAGAATTTTCATCAGTGTTGACTTACCAGCACCGTTTTCGCCTACCAACGCGTGTACTTCACCTGGTTTGATATTTAAATTGATACTGTCGAGAACTTTGACCTTAAAAAAGCTCTTTTCAATGTTCTTCATTTCAAGAATACAGTCTGTCATTCTGAAATTTATCTCCAAGTTTAGCTTACTTCGAGCAAATGCACACGTGTGTAATAATTGGAATACAATTATAACCGATATTTCACTTCAGCATGTTTAACTTCATTTGCGTCTACTTGGTATATATTTTTTTAATCGCAATATATTATCATTTTTTTGCAAAAAAAAATATCTTACTAATTTGCGGATAGGTTTGCGGTAGTGTTATCGTTCCGATTATTCTCATCCCCAAAATGTAAGCACAATAGAGCATGAGAGTTTTCTTAAACCAAAATTCCTCATCAAATCAAAAACACCAACTTTTATAGCCATCTGGCAAGCTATTTTTGTGTTTACTCCCTGAGCTCGCGCTCAGGGAGTAAACACCATCAATCCAATGACTTAAAGCGTGTAAGCTTCTTCACCGAACAAGCCTTCATCCAAGCCCTTGACCTCTACTTCATCCGGTACACGGACCGGGCTAAAGTGGTTCATGATCTTCAGTATCAACCACGTCATGCCAAAGGCAAAGGCGGCAGTAAAGACGGCAGCAAACAACTCAACTCCAAACTGGCGCACATTCCCTTCAATCAAACCGCTAACACCATTGACTGAAGCTGATGCAAAGACACCTGTGAGGATCACGCCCAATAAACCACCGACGCCATGACATCCCCATACATCGAGGGCATCGTCCCAACCCCATTTGGCACGCAATTGAATGGCACCATAGCAGATGAAAGCGGCCAGAACGCCAATAATCGCCGCGGACCACGGTTGAACATAACCCGCCGCTGGTGTGATGGTAGCCAGTCCGGCAACAGAGCCAACGAGTGCACCGGTCATACTCGGCTTGCCTTCGTGGATCCAGGAAATGAACAACCAGGTGATCATCGCCAGAGAACCAGCGATATCAGTGTTGACAAATGCAATGGATGCAATCCCGTTAGCAGCCAGGGCACTGCCGCCGTTAAATCCAAACCATCCGAACCACAACAACCCCGTTCCCAGAGCAACATAAGTAATATTGTGTGGTTGCGTTTTTTCAGTGGGAAGAATCTTGCGCTTACCCACGATAAATACCGAAGCCAGTGCAGCAAAACCCGCACTGATGTGCACAACAATACCACCGGCAAAGTCAACTACGCCCAATCTGTTGCAGGAAACCGCCGCCCCAGACCCAGTGCGCCAGGGGGATATAAATGAGAACACTCCAGAAGACGAGGAAAATCAGATAGCTTTTAAAGTTTACCCGATCAGCAAACGCGCCGGTGATCAGATGCCGGTGTAATAATGGCAAACATTTCCTGATAAATAAAGAAAGTCAGTGCCGGGATCACCTGGCCATTCAATGGGTTAAATCCTACTCCAGTCAGAGCAAAATAACGTAAATCACCAATGATCCCGCCCAGATCCTTGCCGAAGGCCAGGCTGAACCCACCAAAGACCCAGATGGCAGTAACAATACCCATTGAGATGAAGCTTTGCATCATGATCGAAAGCACATTCTTGCGGCGCACCAACCCACCATAAAAGAAAGCCAGGCCAGGCGTCATGATGAATACCAGTGCAGAACTGATCAAGACCAACGCAGTTGCTGCAGGATCAATCGTTTGCATACTTTTCTCCTCATGCAGAATTTGTCAGATATTAATATTCTATGCAACACCAATGGTTAATTCATCCTCAATGATAAGTAAACGGCATACCTGAAATCAGGTAGATGAATCGTATAAGATTACCCACCGCTTGTGTTAAGATTGATAGATGAGCATTTCAATTTTGCTGGTGGATGACCATAAGATTGTACGTGAAGGCACACGTCAATTATTGGCGCTATGCGATGATATCAAGGTGGTTGGAGAAGCCGCTGACGGCCGCGAAGCAGTAAAAATGGCTGGCGAAATCCAGCCCGATGTGGTGGTGATGGACGTGCGCCTGCCGCAACTCAACGGAATTGAAGCAACACGGATCATCACCAGCCGCTTTCAAAATATCAAAGTCTTGATCCTTTCGGCGTATGATGACGACAGCTATGTTTTTCCACTTTTTGAAGCAGGCGCCAGCGGATATTTACTAAAAACTTCCAGCGGTGTTGAACTTGCCGAAGCAATCCGCTCAGTTTATAACGGTGAAACCGCTCTCTCACCTCATATTGGCGCAAAACTAGTCAAACACATCAGCAAACGCCAGACCTACCAGAAAAAGAATATGCCTGAAGGGCTGACATCTCGCGAGATGGATGTGCTGCGGGCAGCAGCCTATGGTCATGCCAACAAGTCTATCGCGGTTGAACTTGGTATCAGTGTCCAGACTGTACAGGTGCATTTACGCAATATCTTTAGCAAATTACAGGTGAACAGCCGATCAGAAGCGGTGGCATGCGCCATTCAGTATGGCTGGATCAGCCTGGAGCGAAAAGAGGAGTGATCCTATTGATCAGATCGCGATCCAGATTCTTCAAATGATCTTTCCACCAGCCCAATCCGCGCGCAATTATTATGGGCAACTCTTTTCCCGCTAGTCCTGTTTGGATTACTATCCACCCTGGTCATTGCCACGTTTCTTTTTCAACATACTCTTGATCTGGTCTCGCAACGCAACACCGCCCAAATTAAATACATCTGCAATCGATATTTCACAAACTGCTGAGTAAGGATGCGTTGCCCAATTCTCAAGCGTTGAGATCATTGGCTCAATCTGCAGGGGTGAGCGAAAACGCAGTGATTTACCTGGTCAATTCGCAAGGTCAACATTGTAGTTCAGTACGGACTAGTTCCAGGTATTTGGTACAGAAAGAAGAATTCCAGCAACTCGGAAGTATATATGTACCATCCAGTAAACTAATACAATTCTCAAGTACAAATGAAGAAGTCATGGTCTCAACAGCATCTATCACGGGGACAGATTTAATCTGTCATCCTTGTTGAACCATGGACTGCGATCATGAAACCAGTGAGAAATTACCAGATTGCTGATCGCCGGGCTCGCCATAATTGGGATTGTACTTTCTCTGGTCACTTTGTATATGGCGATGGGCAGGATCATCAAACCAATCCAAATACTGGCAGAAAATGCTGCCGGAGCTGTACCGGGAAGTATCTTTTACCCCGTCAAAGTAAATGGGCCTCAGGAAATTCGCACATTGATCCACGCCTTCAACCAGATGGTCATTCGCCTGGCTGAACAACAATCCGCCTTGAGGCAATACTCTCAGAAAGCCTTATTAAGCCAGGAAGAGGAACGCCAAAGACTCTCTCACGAATTACACGATGGTATTTTGCAAGATCTGGTTGGACTGAGCCAACGGGTTGAACTCTGTCGAAATGAAATTACTACAAATACAGGCATGGCTCAAGAAAGATTAAACGAAATCCATCAACTCCTCAATGGCACCCTCGACGATGTGCGCCGTATCAGTATCGCACTACGTCCACCGGTTCTCGAAGATTTCGGCCTTACAGTTGCTATCGATGCGCTTTGCAAAGAATTGAACCGCGTACAAACCCAAACTAAACTGCGAACTTATTGTCAATGGCAAATCAAGCCGGTTGGATTCTGATCTGGAATTGGCAATTTACCGGGTTGTGCAAGAAGCACTGACCAACATTCGGAAACACGCGTCTGATGCAACCACTGTTATTGTTGAACTCTCATTTACCGAGAGTGAAATCCTCGCCAGTATCATCCAACGACGGAAGTGCTTTTACCAGCCAGGATATTCAAGGTTATGTACAGTGCAGGTCATCTGGGATTGGCCGGAATGTATGAGCGAGCGCGTCTGTTTGGAGGGGTATTTGATATTCGATCCAACCAAGGTGAAAATACTGTGGTTTCTCTCCGATTACCATATAGCCCTTAGCTGTCAACAAAATATCTACCTGTTTGAGCTCATTATGTGAGGTCAATCAGACCGCCCGACATAAAAGTGTCTGCTAATCTGTCTGAAAAAAAATCTTAAATCATAGTTATTAATTAATTACTTTTCCCTCTTCGAAGATATTGCAGTATAACTAATCTGTAAGAACATATCATCGAGTCCAACGATAAATCAGACCATCATAGGAGAGCGATATGAATATGCTAATGGATTATGTCACCGATCCGTTATTCCTTGCGCTGATCATTTTCATTATGCTCCTGGTAGGATTCAATACGCTTCGAAAACTGGGTCGAGGCAAAGCCTGGAAACAGATTGCAGCTGAAACCGGTCTGCAACTCTCCAAACATGAAACCGCCAACTATCACGACCAGCAATTGAGCGGCATCTACCGTAAACGGGAGATTTCTCTGACCGAAAGTGTGTCTGAGGAGACAAATGCTCGCCGGCGCGAGAACCAACGCGGGGGCAACCGATCTGATACAAGCACAGACATCCGCATCAAGCTCGCCATACCCAAAGTGATCAAGTTCAAACTCAATCGGATCCTCGCCATCGGTCCGGTCACCCCGGTCACCGGGTATGCGGAAATTGATCGTCACTTCACCTTCACGAGCGAACCGGATTGGCTGGCCGCGAAGATGCTCACTTCAGCCAGCATCCGTCAAAAACTACCAGGTTTGAAGATGGGCGGAGCGATCCATATCCTGGATGCAGAAATCCTCTTTAGTCAGGATGGCCGAATATCAGATGCCAGTTATCTGCGATTTCTATTTGATTTTCTTTCTAACCTGGCGGAGACAGTAGAGCAGTACAACTTCGATTGATCTTGCTTCGCAAGCATCTCACAATCAGAGACAATAGATTAGAATACTCAATATCCTCTTAGGACTTATTCTTGCTGCCTATCCTCAATTATATGAACGAGATAGATAAACGGAATGTTCTCGATAATGAAGTGTTTTCATATTCCTTCAATAAAGAAGGAAAGGTATTTATTTCGTGGGAAGGAAAGCTGATCAAGATCTTGAAAGGGAGCGAAGCCCAAAAGTTTATGGAAAAAATCATCGGTATCGACGACAAAGGAATCCAACTGGAGCTAGCAAAAATCACTGGCAATTTCAAACACGGAAATGAACACTAGTTTTAGCGTTTATATTTACTCGACAAATACTATCCTCTGATTCATCGTTAGAACGGATGATATCACCATCAAATTAGAAGAATAATCGGAGAACCATTGATAACCAACTTTGCCAATCAAATTATAGAAAACCCTTCCCGTCAGTTTATTCCCATAGGAGTCTATGGCGGGCTCGAATTGACTGGTGCAAATGTGTTTCAAGCTATATCAAATCCTGATATTCAAACCAGGGCGGCTCTTGCATTACAAGAGCACCTGCAATTACCTACCTTGTTAACAGCTATGGATTTATCGGTTGAAGCCGAAGCGTTCGGATGCCAAATTCGTTTTTCTGATGATGAAATTCCAACAGTCCTGGGGCGTCGGGCTCAATCCATGGAAGATATCCAGACACTACCCATGCCACAACTTGGCGTGGGGCGCACTGCAGTGTACCTGGACACGGCACGCCAACTAGTTCAAGCAGGGAAGGAGCGTGGTGTGTACGTTCTGGGCGGGGTGATTGGCCCGTTCTCACTTGCCGGCCGAATTTTCGGAGTCTCTGATGCGCTTGAACTCAGTGCAACTGACCCGGCCATTTTGGAAACCCTGCTGGAAAAGGCAACTACATTCCTGCTTGATTACATTCTGGCTTTTCGTTCTACCGGAGTGGATGGTGTCATCATGGCGGAACCAGCCGCAGGATTGCTTTCTCCGCGCGGTTTGGGGCGTTTCTCTTCGCGTTATGTTCGGCAGATTGTTGAAACTGCTCAAAGTCCAGATTTTGCAATCATCCTCCACAATTGTGCTGCAAAACTGGTCCACTTGCCAAAGATAATTGAATCTGGGGCGGAGATCTTTCACTTTGGCGATCCAATGGATTTGCCATCAGCTTTGGCTGCTGTAAATGGTCAAGCCATTCTTGCTGGCAACCTGGACCCCACCAGCGTATTCTATAGTGGTAACCCGGAAAACATTCGTGAAAAATGCGATTCGCTGCTGGCTTCTGTCAAAGGGCATCCGAATTTTTTCCTTTCTTCTGGCTGCGATATCCCGCCTGGAACACCGTTGGAAAACATAAGAGCTGCAGTCAAGAGTGTGCGAGGTAAGCAATAATTCTATTTCGCTATCAGTTTTAATACCGGACAATTAGTAAAGCTTGCAGCATTCCACCGACTTCATATATAAGACTATTTCATCGAAGAGAACAACGACCGGTAAGAGATAACTCATGATTTCATTGCCAAAGTGAAATTGAACTATCGACATGATGCTTGGGGTGAATCAAATCTAATTTGTTTTTTGAATGAATGCATCGCAGAGATGAATCATTTCGATGTATGATGGAATGGGTATTCAAACTCCTTATCACCCATATCAGGTGAAGATCCTGGAGGCGATATGTTTAGAATTGCTCGGATCATACTCTCCCTCTGCAGCATCATCGGAATTTTACTGTCAGGTTGCCAGGCCAAAGAACGGACATTCAGTGGAGAAGGATTCTCCTTCACCATCCCCAAAGGCTGGCAGACCATGGAAGAGGTCTGGGACAAGCCACTTCCCAAAGGGCAAGACCATTATGGTCTCGGGTTGGCACAGCAGGTGATGATCCAATATCCACCTGAACAGGGTAAAGGCAATGTGTTCTTCGCAGTGGCAACCGTCCGCCCGGCTGATGGGGAAGATTTAGAATCTATTTTTACCCAGGCGTATCAGAATGCCGAACCCGAAATTAAAGACCCGACCCAGCAAATAGTTCAAATGGGTGATCTATCCGGGTATGAGATTACTTACATGCGTCCATGGGGTGAACCCTGGTGGAAGTTCAGGGATATCTGGTTGGAGAAAGACGGTATGATCTACCTGCTTTCCTTCCACACCTCAGAGCAATCCTTTGAAAAACATATGGATACCTTCGACCAAATCATTGAAAGATTTGAATTGCCATAACCACAATCAACCTATCTATGCTCACCCAACCAACCGTTATTCCTCTGCAACCTAACCAGCTCCAACCCATCGCTGAGATGATGGCGCGCGCTTTCCATGCCGATCCGCTCTTCACCTGGATGCTCCCGGATGAAACCCGGCGCAGAAAAACCTTATATTGGTTTTTTGAATGCATGCTTGATCTTGGTTTGCGGATTGGTCAGGTGCATACCACCCCCGGTTTGGATGGGGCTACCATCTGGCTCGGAACCGAAAATCCGCATATTAGTTGGATGGAATCCATCCGATCAGGCTTATCCCTTTTTCCTCTCAAAGTCGGTATCTCACGCCTGCCCGGCTGCCTCACACTCGACCGGTGCTTTGGAGATATTCATAAACACTCTGTTTCAGGGCCACACTGGTATCTGTGCATTCTGGCGGTCGATCCAGCTCGGCAAGGGACCGGAGTGGGACAGGCGCTGCTGCGATATCACCTTGCCCGGGTAGATCAAGATATGCTCCCCTGCTACCTGGAAACGAACAACGAGCGGAATCTGGCCTTTTACCAGAAGGTTGGATTTCAATGTTTCCGGGCAGGAAACACCCATTCCCGGTGGACCTACAATCTGGGGCATGATCCGCCAGCCAGGCAAGCTCTAATCATAGATTACCAGTTCCACCATCCAATGCTTGTACCCAAATCCCGGTATCCAGTTAGAATTATCTGGTGAATATCTTCCTGTTTAAAGTATTGGCAACACCCCTTTTTATTGGAACAGCCACCCTGGCCGGCCGTAAATGGGGACCGGTCGTCAATGGTTTGATCGTTGGTCTGCCCCTCACCACCGGACCGATTTCGTTCATCCTCGCCTACCAATACGGGTTGGAATTTGCCGCCAAAACTGCTGCAGGTAACCTGGCCGGACAGATTTCGATGTGCGTATTTTGCCTCTCTTACAGTCTGCTGGCGCAGAAGAAACCCTGGCAGTGGAGTGCCGTTGACGCGGTTGCTGCCTACTTACTCGCCACCTTCCTATTAAATAAATTCACCTGGCAACTCTGGCCGGGATTCTTTGTCCTCCTGTTTACAATCCTGATCGTGTTGATCATCCTTCCTTTCCAGCTGATCACTCCAAAAGAGGTACATTCCACCCGCCTGTGACTTGCCCGCCCGTATGGGTCTGGCTACCGCTTTCGTCATCACCCTCACTGCCTTTGCTTACCTGCTCGGACCGCAGTTGAGTGGGCTCATCTCCACCTTCCCCATTTTCGGGGTGATCTTTGCCTCGTTCACCCATTTCCAGCAAAGTCCTCAAGCAGCAGCTAACCTGTTGCGCGGAGTGGTGTTCGGATCGATTTCTTACGCTTTCTTTTTCCTCTCTATCGGACTCAACCTGGTTCCGCTTGGCATTGCTCCCGCCTACGCCATCGCCTTGGTTACGGCCTTATTAGTCAGCGTGATTTCCTATCGGATTACCCACTCAAAACAAACCGAGAAAACCCACCCGCTCCCATCCTGAACACATCAGCTAGGAGGTGTCACCATGGAAAGATATCATCAAAACAGCACTCGCTCTACAATTCGGCGCCGCCATCGACATGTTGGAAAACGTCATCCGTGCCTGCCCGACGGATTTGTGGACAGTTCGCCTGTGGAACGATCCAGAATTGCCGCGTGCTTCCGAGTTTTGGTACATCGCCTATCACACCCTGTTCTGGTCAGATCTGTATCTGACCGGCTCAGTCGAAGGTTTTACTCCGCCGCAGCCGTTCAACCTGGATGAGCTCGACCCGGCCGGCTTGATCCCGCCTACTCCCTACCCGCCTGAGGTTCTACTTACCTATCTGCAGCATACCCAGCACAAATGCCAGGGATCTATCGAACTCGCTGACCGATGAGAAAGCCTCCCGCCTGTGCAGCTTCCCGTGGGGAGAGATCACCTACATTTGGTCTGCTGCTCGATACGATGCGTCATGTCCAGGAACATACTGCCCAGTTGAACCTGATCCTCGGGCAACAGACCGGCTGGAACCCGAAATGGGACACCAGTGCGAGGCATACAAATGAACCGTAATCATCTCCCATCCATCCTGCAAGCCTTGGTAGCCGCGGTACTCTTCGGGGTAAGTGCTCCACTCGCAAAAGTATTGCTTGGCGAACTGGAACCCATTCCTCTGGCCGGTCTGCTCTACCTCGGCAGCGGAATCGGAGTGTTGGTTGTCCGTCTTATCCAGGGGATGGATCGCCAAAACAGGTGACCGGGAAGCCCGGATAGAAAAATCGGATGCCCCCTGGCTGCTGGGAGCTGTCCTCGCTGGCGGAGTCGCCGCGCCCATCGTTCTACTCTTCAGCCTGAAAAACACCCCCGGCGCTACCGCTTCGCTCTTGCTCAATTTTGAAGGTGTTGCCACCACCCTCATCGCTGCCCTGGTCTTTCGGGAAACGGTCAGCCGGCGCGCCTGGTGGGCGATCGCCCTGGTGACCCTGGCCAGCATTACCCTTTCCCTCAATCCACTGCAGGGTTGGGGAATATCTGCCGGGGCGCTGGGTATCATCGCCGCCTGTGTCTTGTGGGGATTGGACAACAACTTCACCCGCAATATTTCCGCCAAAGACCCACTGGTGATTGTGATGATCAAAGGTCTGGGAGCAGGTAGTTTTTCACTCCTCCTTGGCTGGCTGCTCGGGTACCGCTTACCCGGCTGGGACTTGGTTCTCAAAGCATTCCTTTTGGGTAGCTTGAGTTACGGTCTCAGCATCATCCTCTTCATTCGCGCCCTGCGCGGACTCGGTGCTGCGCGTACCAGCGCCCTGTTCGGTACCGCCCCCATCGCCGGGGTACTGGTTTCCTTTCCTGATCTTCCGTGAATTTCCGGGTTGGATGTTCATAGCTGCCCTCCCGCTGATGGCCCTGGGAGCGTATCTGCTGGTAGTTGACGAACACGCTCACGCCCATCTGCACGAGAAAGTCATTCATGAGCATGCCCACACCCACCAGGATGGGCACCACCGGCATCCGCACGAGGGGCTGGTTTCCGGGTCACATTCACATATTCACACCCATGAGCAAGAAGAGCATTCCCATCAGCACATGCCCGATACTCATCACCGTCATACCCACCCGGCCGACCCCACCGGGGACAGGTAACCCGGTGCAGAAAAAGCTCATCCAGGTGCTTACCGGCTGGCTCATCCTGAGCCTGGTGTACTTCGCCTTCTATATGGCGCTGAAGGAATTCCACTGGCAATTCGTGTATTACTATATCTGGCTGATCGGCTTCGGTTTGCCCTTGTATCTTTTCCGTGAAAAGGTCACCGAACTGATTCGAGGCTGGGGTGCCAACCGACATCTCAAATTCTTCCTGCTGGGGTATGGGATGGTGCTGCTCGAGGAAATCTTCGCCGCATTGATGAACCATCTCAGCGAAGGCTTTCAACCACTCCTCTTCCTACAGCGGATCGGTCAGTTCTGGTTTTTCAATCTGCTGGCTTTCACCGGGCTGATCGTGGCGGTCTGGTTCCTTTTCACCCGCTTTCAATATTCCTTCACCGAGATGTTCTTCCTGGCCGGGCTCACCGGACTGATTTCCGAGCGGACTATCTTCCTCATGCCAACCAATTGGGCCGCCTTCATTGTGTTTGCACCCATCGTCACATACACCTACGGGCTAATCCTCTCACCAGCTTTAATGAGTGTAGATATCCCTTCACGTCGAAAAATTCATTTCCTGCTGCGGATGATACTGGTGTTCATTCTCTGGTACTCGCTGGCTCAATTTCCGGTGCTTTTGCTTTCCGTGTTACGTGGACAATTCCCCACCCTGTTTCCGCCTTGCCAGTTCATACCTTGCGGGTGATGCTCCGGATCATGTAAAAATAATATACTATCCCCATACTTCCTGATCGTTCTAAGACTAATTCCGATTATCCCCGCCGGCTGTGATTGGCTTGGCTTGTACCTGGCACTGCTAGGAGTCCTTGGGATTCTGCTTGCAATAAATAGGGCTGAGTTATGTGCTCAGGTATCACTCCTAGCCACAATCCAATGAAAAATATACGAGATTATTGATTTTTTCAATAAGACAATCATTAAATATCCAGGGGGAAACCTAGGTGAGATATTCACTAAAGTTCTCTCAAATGTTCAGACAAGTGCAATTTATAGTTGGAATTTTCGTGTTTACTGTATAATGACCATATGTGGATGCGATATCCTTCTTTTCCTGCAAATACGTTGGAATCCTGCTCCCAATCTGCCTACTCACCAATTCACCTCAACGGGAATCGGATATTGCATTCAAGAGCGGAAGAACACTCCCTGACTGGTCATTCAACCACGGAACCCGGAGATGTTTGAATTATGTGTCATTTAGGAGAACAAATATGAAACTTAGTGAACCAAAAGTAACCACCTTCACGATCGCAGTGATCCTTGGAGTACTCGGAATCCTCGCTAATCTTGTCACTATTCCTGGCCTGTCTCCCTATGCCTTCTGGCTTGTCGCCGCTGGATTCGTTATCCTTGTCATTGGTAACTATTTCAAGGGAATCTAACTCGCTTTTATTAGGGTGAACTGAAATCTGTGAGGTAGGTTCCGCTCGCAAACAGCTCACTCTTATTCCTTTATCCACCTTCGTACTTGCCAATACTGTCCGCCTTTATGGGCGGATTTTATTATTTCAATCCGCGCCTAAGATAAGGAACAAATCTGCGTGCAAAATTGGATAAGATCTACAAATTCGCGCAGTCATCCAATTCTAATATTCCACGGTGGAAATTTCACCAGCCAGTTCGATGCTGGAGAATTATTCATCCCCTTCCGGAGTCATCAAGCGGACGGGCAGAAATTTGAATTTTGGTCAGGGCGGGGATACCGGTGTGCAAGGAACCCGTGGACTGATTTCTTCATTAATAAGTTTAATATTCGGATAAAATAATCCATAAATTCCATTTGTCTTTTTACGCGATCAAGCACACCATCTGTCGATACTAGGAGAAATTCATGACGAACACCCCCTCCAAACCGCATAAATATTCCCTGATCATTTATTTGCTTCTGGCAAATGGAATTACCTGGTTGGGATGGATCCCCGGGCTCATCGCCAGCTACCAGCAGGGGTACGTCATGCCCAACTTTAATACTTATGCCACCTTGTTCAAGACAGGCTTTTCTAACCCCCAACACCTGTGGTTGGCGATTGGATTCACACTGGGTGTGTACGGTCCGCTGATTGGCGGTCTGGTCGCTACCTGGATGGACAGGGGCAAGGAAGGTATCAATGACTTATGGATCTAGCATCACCCGGTGGAATATCAGTGGTCGTTGGTATCTCATTGCTCTCGCCATCACCTTCTTGTTAACAGGTATCCCGGTTGGGATTTTTGCGCTCACAGGTCAATTCGCACTCAGCACGATTCCGATCACCATTGTGCTTTTCGCGTTTCTGGTGCAATTACTAACCAGCGGTCTTGGGGAAGAACCTGGTTGGCGCGGATTTCTTCTGCCCCGTTTGCAAGCCCGCTTTGAGGGTGAAAAATATATCTGGATTCTGGGTTTGATCTGGGGTGTGTGGCATTTCCCGATTGTGATCATCCAGACCTTAGCCATGATGCAAAATGTCACTATCCCCCAAATGGTCATCACATTGTTGATGTCATTGGCCGGGCAAACCATGGGGACGATCGGTATGACTTACCTGTATGTCTGGTTATATCGCAAGACCAATAGCTTATTCCTCATGATCGTCTTCCATGCGCTCAGCAACTTGTTCAACACCTGGCTGCCCACGTTCCTAACCAATCCACAATCCGTCGGTATACTGCCAGCCCTGATGCCCTGGGTCTTCGTGCTAATTATGCAAAAGATGATCGGGAAAGACCTGGCATCAGATAAACCGAAGTCGACAGTGAATGAGATTCCTTCCGACCACATCAAATCCTAATTTCGATAAGGATAGGAGGTAACTATGGCTTCGTTACAAGAAAATATGATCGATTTTCGTAAACAATTAGGAAAGGGATCCATTCAAAAGGCATACCAGGGTCTCTTGGATTACATGTTGAGGTTACGAAATCACTTTGCAAACACATATCCCGAGTTTTCCTCAGCTGGCAGTCTCTATACCGGTTATATGGATATGACTTATTTCTCCATTGTGCCCAAATCGATGAAAGCAAAAGATTTAAAGATAGCCATTGTGTTTCTGTATGACACGTTTAGATTTGAAATTTGGCTATCAGGGAAAAACAAGCAAGTTCTTGCCAGGTATTGGAAGATTTTCAAAGAGAACGGGTGGAAAGACTACAAAATTGTAGAACCAGGCAAGGGGATTGATTTTATTGTGGAGCACACTTTAGTAGAGAACCCTGATTTTAGTGATTTAGACAGTCTTACAAAACAGATTGACCAGGAGGCGTTGAAATTCATCCACGACATTGAGATTTTCCTGGCAATGACCGCACCTTAAATACGGGGGGGGTTGACTCCCGCCTCCAACCCGGTATGATGAAATTATGGACCCCAAAAATCACCCTTCAAATCAATTAACCACGGAAGAACTCGAAACTTTACTCTCTATTCTGCAAACCCGATTCGAAAAGAACCCGATCCGTCACCCCGGGCTAAGTTGGGAATTTGTTGCCGCCCGGCTGGAAGCACATCCTGACAAGTGCATCTCGTTATTCGCTATGGAGAGGAACGGAGGCGAACCGGATGTGGTTGGCTTTGACCCTTCTAGCGATGAAATTACATTTTTTGATTGTTCTGCTGAAACTCCGGCTGGCCGAAGAAACCTGTGCTATGACTTGCAAGCGTTGGAAGCGCGCAAAGAGCACAAACCTTCCCATTCCGCCCAGGGGATGGCAGACGAGATGGGTATCCACCTGCTGACTGAAGCCGAATATCGCAGGCTGCAGGAAATCGGGAGATTTGATACCAAGACTTCCAGTTGGTTAGAAACCCCCGCAGAAATCCGAAAGCACGGCGGCGCGATCTTCGGTGACAGACGTTATGATCATGTTTTCATCTATCACAATGGCGCTGATTCATACTACGGGGTGCGTGGTTTCCGCGGTTCACTCCGGGTTTGAAATCGGACTGAACCCTCAAATAAATCAAAGCGCGATGATAATCAGCACGATCGCAAGAGCCAGTGTCGCGATCACTGAAAATATATCCGCTGGTCGAATTTTCTCAAAGTCGGTAATTTGCTCTTGCGGTTTTTCGGGGTTGTATCTCACCTGAATCGTTTCGCCAACTTCATCCAAGAGCTTTTGCGCCTGATCACGCAGGCTTTTAGAGCCTAATGACAATTTCTTTTCAATCGATCCGCCCGGGGTTGGGTAATTGTAGGTGATCTCAGCCCGGTACGTATACCCATTTGTCTGGGTATTCCGGCTGGAGTTCACCGCTCGATTGGTGACTGTACCAGTGATCACCGGCCAGTATTCACCTGCTCTTTTTCTGCGATAAATGCTGAATATTCTCATCCCAAAAAAAATACTTATTCCGATCATCAACGCGGCCAGGATGAATAGCAGAATCTGGGTACTCATCGCGCAATCCCTCCTCTGACAGATGTAAACCTGATAGATCCGTTAATAGATTGTAGGCTTTTCCGTTCTCTGGTGTCAAATCCAAGCAATGACCTGCCTCTCAATGCGGAACAGAAAAAACCACCCGTTTCCGGGTGGTTGGTGATTGGTTTCGTTCTCAACAATCTACAAATTGGAAGGGGAGTCGGCTCCGAGCAATAAGAAAGCTTCGGAAAGTGCGCTGGCTGCCACCTTTGGCTTTAGACCGGTCTGTTGCGCCAACTCTTTGCTTAACCCGGCAGTGCGCAGGTATTTCTGGTCAGAATACTGCTGGATAACCCCGCTCAGATCTTCTCCGCGGGCAACCTGTTTCCCCTGGCTGGAAAGCATATACTGGATGGCAAATGTGACCACCGTCATTGCGATAGCAGGTGGGATGCCCAGCTTTACTGCGATCTTATCCACCACCGGCTTGATCAATGAGTTCAACATGGGATTCTGACCGCTGGTCACCAGGCCCAATAACGGATTGGTGTTGGATTGCTGCGGAGCCGCGGGAGCTTGTCCTCCCAAGAGCGAACCGAGCAGGCCGCTCATCAGATCACCTTGCGAAGCAGGTTGTGCTTGTTGCGCAGCCTGGTAGCCGGTCGATTGTCCGGTCGATCCAGTCTGCCCGCCCAAAAGCGATCCTAGTAATCCAGACATGAGATCACCCTGCAAATCTGCCTGAGGTTGGCTCACGGCTGGTGCCGATCCACCCGTCTGCCCGCCACCTAGGAAAGCGCCGAGCAGATCAGTCATCATATCGCCTTGTGAAGTAGGTTGTGATTGCTGAGGAACCTGATTTTGAATCCCGGTTGCATCTGCCTGCCCACCCATCAGTGAGCCTAAGATGCCGGTCAAAAGATCACCCTCAGGTTGAGAGGGAGTATTTGCCTGTGGTGCAGCGCCAGTCTGGGTTGCTCCGCTTACCAGTGCATTCAAAATTGCGTTAAACATAAGTGTCCTCCATTTTGGTTCACTAATAAATCAGCTGATCTGCCAGGGGCAGGAGTTCATTTATGGGGGTTGCTGAAAATAGAAGTCTGCCTTCCCCGCTTGTTGTTCTACAGATTAGTATACTCCGAAGTGCAGCGCCTTTCATACGGGTGAGTGGTAGTTGTATACTATTCATGAGTGTCTTGATATGTTTTATGTTTAGAGACAAGGAGGGAGTGATGGGCATTAAGTCTGCTTATCCAAAATGGCTCGCAATTGTTGGGGATGTGGTCATGTGGCTGCCAATCGCGGCACCTATTCTCACTGGCCTCCCGCGCATCTTTAAGGGAGTGAATCCCCCGGTCGATTACCTGATGCCAGCCGAGTTGTTTCCGGCGGCACTGCTGGGGATGATCCTGCTTTTATGGGCAGCCATTGCCCGGCGCACCATGCGCGCGCCGATTGGCATCACCATCGCTGCAGCTTTCGTTGGGTTGATCGGTTGCCAGGTGGTAGCTGAAGTGACCGGGCTGGCTTCCGGCGCTATTGAACCTACTGGCTGGCCCTGGATCGCGGTGCTTGTCACTTTTGGGATCTGTACATCCTCGCCCTGGTCATGCTGGGTGTGCTCGGGATCATACTGGCGAAACGGTTGGGCAAAATAGTCTAGTTGCCTGTTGGTTATTTCCTTCCTTACCCACTGGTACGGATAGGTTTTTACCGGCGGGACATTTCCTTGCTTTGCTATAATTAATCCAAACTAACCCGCAGATTGGGGATAACACATGGATATCCTGCTCTCCCTGTTACCCATCCTGGTCATTCTGGCTTTGCTCATCTTCCGCCGCACGGCAGCCGACCTGGCCGGGCTCATCGGTTGGATCATCACCGCCCTGGTAGCCTGGCTCTTTTTCCAAACTTCCCCGCTGATCGTTCTGCAATCCAGCCTGGCAGGAGTGATCGCATCCCTCCCCATCACCCTCATGGTAGCCGCATCCATCTTCCAGATCACCATCATGCTCGAGACTGGCGCCATTGCCCGGGTGGTCGCGCTGATCAAGACCATCGCCCCCAGAAACCAGGTCGCCCAGATCATGATCATCAATCTCGGCATTGGCACGCTGCTGGCCGCGCTGGGTGCGACCCCCGTTTCCATCCTGCCGCCCATCATGCTGGCGCTGGGCTACTCCTCCTTCGCGGCGATCGCCCTGCCCGCCATCGGCTACGATGCCCTGTGCACCTATGCCCTGCTCGGCATCCCGGTGGTGGTCTTTTCCGGCTTCGTCGGCTTACCGGTCAATGAGGTAGGCGGCTACTTTGCCCGCTTTATGCCGGTGATCAGCTCGTGCATCGCCCTCGGGATGTTGTGGATCGCCGGCGGTTGGCCATTGCTGCGCCGGGGAATGCTGCCGGCTCTGCTCAGCGGAGTGACCGCCGGGTTGATTGCCATCGGCATGAATGCGGTCGGTATGGTCACCCTCACCGGGGTGGCAGCCGGACTGGGCGTGGTGCTGGTGATGCTGGCCTATCTCAAAGTCACCGGCCAGCCGTTGATGGAACGATACACCCTCGGTTGAGACTGCCCCGCATCGGCTATCCCTGTGGGCAGCCATCTCCCCCTGGTTGTTGCTGGTATTCTTCGCGCTCATCGTCAACGCGCCCTTCCTGCCCTTCTTCGACCTGACCTTCAAAACCTGGGCCATGCCGGTTGCGATCATCCCGAACGCGCCTGAAAAAGTGCGCTTTTTCTGGCAAGCCTATTTCTGGATCATGGTCAGCACCTTCCTGGCGTTTCCTTTGCTCAAGGTCAACCGGACCCAGCTTAATACCACCTGCCGCAAATGGCTCAAACGGGCTCCCCGCCCCATGCTGGCTTCGGCGGTGTTCTTCGCCATCGCCTATATCATCAACCATTCCGGCAAGGGACTGGATTGGCAGTTGACCGACCCGGGCAACAATATGGTGTTCGTCCTGGCCAGCTCTTCAGCGGATGCACTGGGTAAGTTCTACCCGTTTGTGGCGCCCTTCCTCGGCTTGCTGGGCGGTTTCGTGAGCGGATCGGAGACTTCCGCCATTGCCATGCTGACGGCTTTGCACCTCTCCACGGCTGAGAAGATCGGCGCGGTGGGATTGGTCGTCGCGGCTGCCAGCGGTATCGGCGGCGGACTGGCGAGCGTGATCTCGCCGGCCAAATTGCAGAATGCCGCCGCCAGCATCGATTGCATCGGCGAAGAAGGCAAGGTCCTGCGCACCACCTTCGTGATCGCGCTGATCATCACTGTGGTGTGTGCGGTGTTGACCCTGGTTTGGGCGTTTTAAGACTAACTTATCAGATACAACGAAAGACCGACTGAGCAGGAAGAATGCTTAATCGGAAAAAGATAAACAAAAAATGATCATACTCCTAACGACAGCCACCACCACGAGAGCGCCAATATAAGATATGACGTTTGATACGTTGATGTATCAACTTGGTTGTTGGTGGTTTTTTAACAACTTTAAGCTTTCAGAGTTTAGCTGTGATCCAAAAAAACTTTCATCTTTCACTGTTAAGCTTTTCCTTACTGTATTAGACAATTTTCCCGAAGGTAAATTGAAAGGTCCTATATTTATCTCTGTTCGCCGCTGAAGTATGATATTCAATTTTCAAAGGTCTAATAATATTGTCGCATTCTTAAGGCTTAATTGACCATCTAGTATCCCCAGTGTGTTTTCGAGGTCTTCAATATTATCTGCTAATTCCCGTTCATTGATTAACCACAAAATCAGACGAGAACCCTGCATCTTTGTCTGTTACATTTACT
This sequence comes from uncultured Chloroflexia bacterium, assembly GCA_963818305.1. Taxonomy (GTDB): domain Bacteria; phylum Chloroflexota; class Anaerolineae; order Anaerolineales; family Anaerolineaceae; genus DAIOEK01. The sequence continues at coordinate 24,285 of CAWFRQ010000003.1, read as the reverse complement.
CCCTGTCGGGCGGCTGTTTGACGCATTTGGTTGATTTTATCTATCTGTTCCTTTAAAAACCTCTGTTCCGTCGGAGCGACTTCCCTACGCCAGGTAAGCCAATCTACAATCGTTTTCGTCTGGTCTCCAATAGTGATTTTGTTTTCCGCATTCGCTTTCTAAATCAATGATCTGATCAACACCAACCTTAATTGCAGATCATGAATGCCCCTGCTTCTCTAACAATCAAGACGGTTGATCCACCATCTTTTTCATGCGGGTCTCTTACAGATGATTGCCTGTAAAGATAATTGAGTATAAATTCGCGTTTCTTCTCAATACGTTTCTCAATAGTAGGAATTTCTGCAAGTGCTTCAGTGATAGTCAACTTTGCCATACTTCATATCCTCCTGTTTTTATATATTTCAAAAAAACTACGTATACTCTCATACTTGATTATATATCTGAAAGGGTTTTCATAGCTATTCTGAAAGAACCATCATTTGTAAATTATTAATTGATTTCGCTTTTTGCCACTACGCACTTATCTTCATCAATAACGCCGAAACCAAACGAAGGCAAGATGATTTCATATGTAAACACATTTCTTACTTTAGTTCAGTGCTTGTTTTCCCTGATCACCCGTTTTAGGCTGTTCTCCGCGATCATGATCATTGTCCTCATCCTGGGAATCACCGGCTTTATCCCCTTCGTAAGCGATGCAGAGACCGTCTTAACCGTGATGCTGGTCTGCCTTGGGTTTGCGCTGACTCTTGCTCCCGCTCACCTTCATATCCGGTTTTGCCCGGGATATCGAGTTGAATCCGTAGAGTACAATAGACAAACCTCGCAATCCTTCCTAGAATAAGGTATGCCCTGTATACAGCTGCGAAAACTGCTCCTGCTCCTTGTTTGCCTTTCCCTGATCCTCTCCGGCTGCAAAGTCTGACGATCTCTCTTCGTCCGCCTTTCCCGAAAAAATCAATCCAACTGCGCATTACCTGATCTACCTGCACGGAAAGATCGTCGAAGACCAGGGCGTGAACGCAGTCAGCCCTGAGTACGGCGAATATCAATATGAAGAGATCCTCGAAAAGCTGGGCAGCACCGGGCAGGTGGTGATCAGCGAGCAGCGCCCGAAGGATGCTGACCGTCTGGAGTACGCCCAAATCACCTCCGGACAGGTCACCAGCCTGCTCAAAGCCGGAGTGCCGGCCGGGAACATCACCGTGGTTGGCGCATCCAAAGGTGCAGGGATCGCGATTTTCGTCTCCAATCTGCTTGCCAATGAACAGATCAACTACGTGCTCCTCGCCATATGCGATCCGTTGACAGTTGATTTTCTCGCTCAAGGCGGAATCGCGCTGTATGGGAATGTGCTCTCCATCTATGATGAATCCGATACCCTGGCCGGCTCATGCCAGAAATTGTTCGCTTTCTCCGAGGGTACAGGTCTGGTACGGCACGAGGAGATCGTGCTCCATATGAATAAAGGGCACGGCATCCTCTTCCAACCCTACGATGAGTGGCTGCTCCCCACCCTGGAGTGGGCGGGGAAACCGTAAAGGATGTCCTCAAGAATATGGTAGGATAAACCTATGTGAGTCCGATTCTAAACCCATACTTATACTATCCATATTTTTGAAATCATCTGGAGATTTATGCTTAACGTGCTTCGGAAACTTCTAAATAACGGTGGATGGGGTCTTCTTTTCCTCCTATTACTCCATGTATTTCTCAGCCGTGTTGTCCATGCATATACCATCTGGCCGCCCACAGATATTCCGATGCACTTCCTGGGTGGTTTCGCAACAGCATTCTTCATCTCTCGTTGTTTCCAAGACCTTTCGGTCAATAATTTACCAAAAAGGACACAGATTTTTCTTGAAGTTGGTCTCATATTTGGACTGACTGCTGCAATGGCTGTTTTCTGGGAGTTCCAAGAATTCCTGCGTGATCAACTTTTTGGAAGCAACATCCAGGTAAGTCTCAGAAACACAATGCAAGATCTCGCAATGGGTATATTGGGTGCAAGTGTGCTCATACTCATCAGGTTGAAGCAGGTTCAATTCCGTACAGAAGAATTGATCGCCTTCACTCAGGAGTGGACCCGCAGCTGATCTGCCATGAAATCCATACTCAAGAATCTTGATCGCAGTCCTCTCCACCGGATACATCTTCATGTATTTTTCGGAGCATCTGTTCTGGGCGCGCGTCCGGCCAGACGACTCGCTCATCAACTGGCTTTCCACCTGGGTGGCGTACTCCCTCTCCGCGTATATATTCCTTCGGGTTGTGTCATACTTCCGGGTGCGCAATATCTGGGCGTTATTTCTGGCCGGGGCAGTATTCGGCTGGCTGACTGAAGGTGTAATTGTACAAACCACTTATGAATCGCTGCCGCTTTCCGTCTCCTTCACCGGGCTGGCATGGCACGCATTAATCTCAGTTTGCATAGGGTGGTACCTGGTTCGAAAAACCCTTTTTTCACACAATATCTGGGCGGCGATGAAACTCGCTGGCCTGATTGGACTGGGTTATGGCCTGTGGGCGATTAACTGGTGGCTCGAACCGGATGGCGGGGTGGCTACCCTACCGGAATTCGCATTGTTCTCCTTCACCATCACTGCCTTGGTAATTCTTGCCTACGGACTCGCGAACTGGAGTCTGTCCACACCCATCCGCTGGAACAAATGGGTGGACAGAGGGATCGCAGTGCTGTTCCTGGCTTACTTCCTTTTTGTGGCAGTGCCGGCTGTACCTATTGCAATTGTCGTCTTACCGATTCTGCTAGGCATGGCTTATTGGGGTCTGCGATTGAACCGCCTAGTTGAACCAGAAGGCTCTCTGCTGGATGAGGCGCTCAGTCCGATCCAAGTCAACAATTTGCTCGCTCTCTTTGCCCTACCGCTGACCGGCACTCTGATCTATGCCCTGGCGCTGGCATTGAATTTGAAATTGCAGACCAACTGGTTGGTGTACATCATCACCACCCCGGCTGGGATTTTTCCTGTTCGGGTATAGCCTGTTCAGGTTATGGCGTAGAGTAAACGCAGTCTACCAAGAGTAGAATTGTCTGAAACCCCAAAAAATCACACAGTATAATATGGCTCTGAGGAGAATGGTCTCAACACGCCTGGTAGAGAAGAGATAAATACACCTAGATCAGAACAGGATGAATACAACCATGAAACTCACTAAGAGTACGAGATGGATTATCTTCACAGCCATCGCAGCGATCTTGTTAGCTAGCTTGCAGCCAAACCCCGGCAACTCAAACCATCATTGAAAGTACTGCCACGCCTTCAGTTCAAACCTTATCTACAACCATGGGTGATTTTGCTATCGTATCCACCCGGTTAGTGGATTCCATCCACGATACCCAGGCGCCTCCCGGGTCCAAATTCCTGTTGATCGGCTTGACCGGACCGGACCAGAAAAAACTTGTTCTGGGTGAGTTTTCTTTGGAAGCCTTTCAAGAAATGGTGAATGCTGATCACAAGAACATTTTCATCTCAGGCAATGATGGTTCACAGTCTTCTTATACTCAGATGGGCGGATGGGTGGAAGATGATTTTGTGATTGGATTCACCGTACCAATTGTGGATGCCTATACCTTGTATTGGCCAGATAACGAACCCATCCTCTTAACCATTTCGGAGTAACGAGCAAAGGCTCACCCCGCAGATAGTAGCTATCAACCCCATACCCTGATCAGACCAATCAGGGTATGGGACTAATTCCAGATTCAGCCTCTTTCAAGCATCTGGACTGTTTCCACTTATACATTCGTTCATCTACAACCTTCGGAATCCATATAATTAAATCGAAATACTTCGATCATCTCATCGAAGTATAAACTTGGAAGGATTCCTGTATGAAAAAAGATCAAAACGATAGCCCGGAAGAATCCGGTGGATTCTCCGATTTTGAAAAAGCTGCCATGCAAGAACGTGCTGCTGAATTGAAAACACAATCCAAGCGTGGTATCGAAAACAGTCAAAGAAGACCCTGAAGCGGCGGTTTTGGCCAAATTAGAGGAGATGCAAGAGCCAGATCGGAGCATGGGGAAGCGTCTGCATGAGCTGATCAAAGCCAATACCACCCTGACCCCCAAAACCTGGTATGGCATGCCCGCCTACGCCAAAGACGGCAAAGTGGTCTGTTTCTTCCAAAGCGGACAAAAATTCCAAACTCGTTACTGCACCCTGGGATTCAGCGACACAGCTAACCTGGATGAAGGCAACATGTGGCCATCGGCTTACGCGCTTTCAGAGCTGAGTGCCGCAGAAGAAGCGAAGATCATCGAGCTGATTAAGAAAGCCCTCCGTTGAAGGAAGATCACCATGTCTGAATTAAATCCGAAGGTGGATGCGTTTTTAGATCGAGAAACGAAGTGGCGTACCGAGTTTGAAAAGCTGCGTGCGATCATCCTGGATTGCGGCCTGACCGAAGAACTCAAGTGGGGTGTACCTTGCTACACCTTTGAGAAATCCAATGTTGTGCTCATTCATGGCTTCAAAGAATACTGCGCGATTTTATTCGTCAAAGGAGCCCTGCTCAAAGATCCGGCCGGGGTGCTGATTATTCAAACCGAAAACGTGCAGTCTGCCCGCCAGATCCGCTTTACCCACGCGGATCAGATCGAAGAGATGGAGCCCGTTTTGAAGGGCTATATAAAAGAAGCGGTGGAAGCGGAAAAAGCCGGGTTGAAGGTGGAATTCAAAAAGACCACCGAATTCAAAATGGTAGAAGAATTCCAAACCAAACTGAAGGAGAACCCGGCCTTGAGAGCCGCCTTTGAAGCCCTCACACCTGGAAGGCAACGGGCTTACCTGCTCTTCTTCTCTTCCCCCAAGCAATCCAGCACCCGCATCGCGCGAATTGAAAAATCCATCCAGGCAATTGTGGATGGCAAAGGATTGAACGACTGAACTACTTAGGACTAAGGTCTTATCTTCCTGGATGAATGTATTGTCATTGCGAGACCCACGTACCCCCGAATTATTGGGGGGGGTGGGTCGAAGCAATCTCCGATAATGATAACCATATAAGTTGTTTTAGATTGCTTCCCCTAATGAACAGGGGCAGGCGGCCTCTTCCCCTAACCCTCAAAGGACGAGGGGATGCGGAGACAGGTGCCTCGCAATGACATTTTTCTTTTGGGTTGCTTCCCTGAATGGTCTGTCAATCATTGCAGGGAAATATTCACACCATCATCTCAGCGCTGATTGGCACCCGCACCACCTGCTGCAGCGCGGTAATCAATATATTCTTTGGCTCCACCCGCTCTAGAAATAGACTGGGGATCTGGTGCTGAATGGTCAGCGTCACCAGCCCATGGATCAGCCCCCACAGGCTGACGGCTTGCATCTCGGTATCCATCCCGGTCGAATCCAAAACCCCCACAGTACGGCAGCGCTCCACAATCTGATTCAGAATCCGTAGGTTCTGTTGCGAGTACTCCATAAATTCCGGAAAGCCATGCTCATCTTGAACTGCGCCTGAAAAAGTGATCTTGTAATGATCCGGCGACTCAAGCCCAAATTCCACATACGCCCAGACCGCCCCCAGTAATTGCCTCAGCGGATCATCGGGATAATTCATCAACACCTGTCCAAGCCGGGTATTGATTTTGGCATGCCCATCTGCAGCGATGGCGGCGATGAGAGTCTGCTTATCAGCAAAATGCGCATATGGCGCGGCATGGCTGACCCCGGCTTTACGGGCAGCCTTGCGCAGGCTCAATCCACCCACTCCCTCTTCGGCCAGAATCTCGATTCCAGCCTGGATCAGGGCATTTTTTAAATCACCATGGTGATAGTTCTTATCAGTCATATGGAACTATTTTAGTGAAATAACTTGACATTGTAAAGTTTTTTTCTTACAATCTTTACAGTGTCAAGTTACGCGAGGTCCCCTATGAATGAAACTCAAAATGCAAAGCAATTGGTTGTTGATTCCGCTCAGGAGCTGACCCAAAAAGGGTATCTCATGGCTACCGGCGGAAATATATCTGTGCGGATACCCGGGCAGAACACATTCGCAGTCACCCCATCCAACTTTGATTATATGAAGATGACTGCCGCGGATATTTGCATCCTCAACTTTGAGCTTACTCAGCTCGAGGGGGAGCTTGCGCCCTCGGTCGAGGCAGGCATGCATGCCGCTATCTACCAGGCCAGGGCTGATGTAAACGCGATCGTCCACACCCACCAGGTGTATGCCAGCGCGCTCACCTTGATCAAAGCGCCCATCCCGGCGCTATTCGATGAGCAGGCACGCTTCCTCGGCCGCAGTGTAGAGATCATCCCCTACGCGCCTTCCGGTACCGGGCTGCTCAAATCGGCCGTTGCCAAAAACGTCAAAAATCACAACAACGCCTTTATGATGCAAAATCATGGCGCGTTGGTCTTTGGTCACGACATGGAACGCGCTATCCACAATGTGGAGATTTTGGAAAAATGTTCCCTGGCGTATCTGCTGGCATTATGCACCGATCGCAAGGTGAGCAAAATTCCGCTGCCTATCCGCGAGATTGCCTTCGCCAAACTGCGCAAAGACCAGGAAAAAGTGATCAAAAATGAGTACAAACCCAGTGGAGAATAACATGGAAGAACAGAAATACGCCATCAGCGAATACCACGATACCGATGCGATCTACGACCGACTGAACAAGCTCATCAGTCAGCCGATGCGCCCGGTGCGGCGCGAGAAGATGCAAGCCTACCTCGATCAGATCGAGACCCAGTGCAAAGGCTCGCGCGCGCTTTCTGACCAGGCAAAACAATACATCCCCGGCGGAGTGCAGCATAACCTGGCATTCAATTACCCCTTCCCGCTCGCCATCGAAAAGACAGACGGTGCCTACCTGTGGGATGTGGATGGCAACCGTTACATCGATTTCCTGCAGGCCGGTGGACCCACTGTTCTGGGCAGCAATTACGCTCCTGTTCGTCAGAAAGTATTCGAGCTGCTTGAATCTTGCGGCCCGGTGACCGGTCTGTTCCACGAGCTTGAATTGAAGCTTGCCCAGCTAGTCAACAAGCACATGCCCGCTGTGGAAATGTTCCGTATGTTGGGCTCCGGCACCGAAAGTGTGATGGCTGCAGTGCGGGCGGCGCGAGTGTTTACCAAAAAGAGATATGTCATCAAGGTCGGCGGCGCATACCACGGCTGGAGTGATTCGATGCTGTATGCCTTGCACATTCCGGGTACCGGCCGGCTCGAATCGACCGGCATTCCATACGGAGCCACCGCTTCTACCAACGAGTTTTACCCCAACAACCTTTCTGCTCTCAAACGGCAGTTGATGTTGAACCGCCTTCTGGGAGGCACGGCCGCGGTGATTGTAGAGCCGCTGGGGCCAGAATCTGGCACCCGCCCGGTGCCATTCGACTTTAACCAGAAGGTGCGCGAACTATGCGATGAATTCGGCGCGCTCCTCATCTTCGATGAAGTGGTGACCGGTTTCCGGGTAGGTTTAGGCGGCGCCCAGGGTTACTTTGGGGTCAAGCCCGACCTGACCATCTTTGGCAAGTGCATTACCGGCGGATACCCCATGGCGGGTGGAGTCGGCGGCCGGGCAGAGGTGATTCGCTGCTTTGCAGCTGGCATCGGCGGCATCGGTGAACGTGCTTACATCGGCGGAACCCTCTCTGCCAATCCACTCTCGTGTGCGGCCGGGTATTATTCCATCCTCGAGATGGAGAAGACCAACGCTGCAGTGATCGCCGGCAAGGCTGGAGATAGGCTACGCAAGGGTTTACAGGCTATCATTGAGAAGTATGAGCTGCCCTTTGCAGCCTACAACCAGGGCTCGATTGTTCACCTCGAGACATCCGGTGTGATGCTGCTTGACTTACGTAATCCCCTGCGGCTGGCTAAAGAACTGAAGCCCCGCAAGCATATGATCGAAGAGATGGGCGCAGCTTATACGGCTGAGGGACTGATCACCCTGGCTGGCTCACGCATGTACACCTCGATGGCCGATACCGATGAGGTGATTGACGATGCACTTAATCGTTTTGAAGCTGTTCTCTCCGCCTGCGTCTAAAGGAGCAAACCATGAACCAGGAACCCAAACTTTACAAGTACCGCTGGATCGTACTCGCAGTCTTCGGTTTCATCAATCTCACTATCCAGATCCTGTGGATCACTTACGCTCCCATCACCGGGGTGGCGGCATCCTTTTATGGGGTGACCGACCTGCAAATTGGATTCCTGGCGATGTCGTTTATGATCGCCTTTATTCCCTTATCCATACCGGTGTCGTGGATCATCGATACCTACGGCTTCCGGCTGGCGGTCAGTATCGGCGCGATTCTGATGGGCATCTTCGGTATCCTGCGCGGATTTGCAGGTGATAATTACACGCTGGTTTTGTGGAGCACCATCGGCATCGCCGCCGCTCAGCCATTCCTGTTGAACGCCTGGACAACTGTACCTGCTAAATGGTTCGCCATTGAAGAACGCGCAACCGCGGTGGGGATTGTGCAGCTTGCCAACCTGGTTGGTACCGCCCTGGGTATGGTGCTGACTCCTATCCTGGTGGAGTCCATGTCCATCCCTACCATTCAACTCATCTTCGGCGGCATCGCTGCATTTTCAGCAGTGCTGTTTGTCGTCTTCGCCAAAGAAGCGCCGCCCACACCTCCCGGTCCTATTGGTAGCGATGCGCGTGCGCTGATGTTGGATGGTCTTAAACACGCCCTCACCGTCAAACCCTTCTGGATCTACCTGTTTGTCTCCTTCATTGGCCTGGGTATTTTCAACGGGTTGACCACCTGGGTGGAGAACATCATCCGCCCGCGCGGCTTCACCCCCACGGATGCCGGAACGTTAGGTGCTCTGATGTTGGTCGGCGGGGTTTTAGGCGCGGTCATCATTCCGCCCTTTTCAGATAAACAACACAAACGTCAGCCTTATATTTTGCTGGGATTGCTGCTTGCCATCCCGGGTTTGATTGGTCTCACCTTTGCCACCAGTCCGTGGCTGCTCTTTGTGAGCGCGTTCGGCATGGGATTCTTCCTGGTGAGCACCAACCCGGTAGGCATGCAGTACGCGGCTGAGATCACCCACCCCACCCCCGAAGGCACCTCCAACGGATTGATTCAACTCTTCGGGCAGGCATCTGTGGTTTTCGTCTATATTATGGAAGCACTAAAAACTGCCGATGGTTCCTTCACCCCGGCACTGCTGCTTGCTATTGGATTGCTGCTGGTCAGTGCTGTGTTAGTCACGCAACTTAAAGAGCCGAAATCCTACCGGGAATCAACTCCAGCAATCGTGAGTGAATAATCGATGCCAACCGAAAAGTGCATCCTCGCAGTTGACCTGGGTACATCAGGCATGAAAGTGGCGCTGATCACGATAAGCGGACAGGTATTGGGTTGGGAAAGTGAACCAATTTCGCTCATCCTCACCCCCGATGGCGGCGTCGAACAAAGCCCGGAAGATTGGTGGCAGGCATTCCTCTCCTGTTCCACCCGGCTGCTAAGAAAAGACCGCTCAACCGCCCAAAATGTGATCGCAGTCTGCTGCTCAACCCAGGGAGAAAGCACCATCGCCGTGGATAGGGATGGAAATGCGCTCGGTAATGCCATTCTATGGATGGATATGCGCGGAGCACCGTATTTGCGCAAACGCCTACATGGCTTGTTCAATTTGGCAGGAGCCGATATTTTAAAAACCTTACACTACGTCTCCCTCACCGGTGGAATGCCATCCATGACCGGAAAAGATCCGGCTGCTCACATGCTCTACATCCAGCAGACAAGGCCGGATGTGTACCATCAAACCTACAAGTTCTTAAACGTGCTTGATTATATTAACCAACGATTGACCGGTGAATTTGCCGCCACTTATGATTCGATCGTCACCTCGTGGGTGACCGATAATCGTGACCCCAACCACATCCATTACGACGATTCGCTCATCAACATGCTGGGCATCGACCGGGTAAAACTGCCTGATCTGGTTGCTTGCACCCAGGTGGTTGGACCTTTGCGTTCTGAAGTCGCCGAAGCGTTGGGTTTACCTGCGGATGTAAAAGTGGTTGCAGGGGCAATCGATACCACCGCCGCAGCGATCGGATCCGGTGCAGTGGAAGATGATGCCACCCATCTCTACATTGGTACCTCCTCATGGATGGCTGCGCATGTGCCCTACAAGAAAACGGATGTCACCTCCAGCATGGCTTCCATTCCCTGCGCGGTTCCTGGCAAGTACCTTCTCACCGCTTTGCAAGCAACTGCCGGGGGGAACCTCACCTTCCTGCGCGATAATATTCTCTACCATAAAGATGAGCTGCTACAAGAAGCAGATGTACCCGACATCTTCAAAGTGCTCGATCAGATTGCCGCACGAGTTCCTGCCGGCGCAAATGGAGTGATCTACACCCCCTGGATCTGGGGCGAGCGCGCCCCGGTGGAAGACCGTACTCTGCGGGCAGGTTTATATAACCTCTCTCTCAACAACAGCCGCGAAGATATCATCCGCGCCTTTCTGGAAGGGATCGCTCTCAACACCCGCTGGCTGCTCGGTCCGGTGGAAAAGTTCCTGGGACACAAGCTGACGGAGATCAACATCGTGGGTGGCGGAGCACAATCAGACGTGTGGTGCCAGATCTTCGCGGATGTAATGAACTTGCAAATTCGGCAAGTGGCTGACCCGGTGTACGCCAATGCGCGTGGTGCAGCCTGGATCGGCGCAGTGGGGATGGGCGAGATTCAATTTGCAGACATCCCCAACCTCGTGCAGTTCAAACGGACCTATGATCCCCAGGCCGCCAATCGTGCTATCTATGATGTGCGTTTCGTTGTATTCCAGCAGATTTATAAGAATATGCGGAAGGTGTACGCCAGGTTGAATAAGTAAAGATGTAGGTTGGAGGCCAGCCCTAAACGTTCCGGGGTGATGTTGAGTCCGAGCAAAGCGAGGAAATCGACATCTACCCAACATAATCAGATTTTCAAAAGGCGGGAGAAATTCAGTAACCCCATCCCTATCCCCGCATTACGAGGACCGACCCTTCCCCAGAATCGGGGAAGGGAGGCTCATTTTCTAGGCGAGAAACCGTAGGTTTCTCCACCAAAAAATCTGGCGCAGGTCCCAGATGCCCACAACGTCCCTAGAAAACCAAACCTAGAACCAGTTTTCAGTATCACTCCACTATCACCTGGCCTTTCCAGAATATATCCAAATAATTATTTACCTCATACCTTTTCAATCCTCAGATGTATCATCCTTGCAAGCTAACTAAAAACCCGCCATTTTCGAAGGAAGAACGAGGAAATAAAGCAAGCTTTCTGTAAGCAAAACAAGCTAACCCATCAAATACTTGCATTTTCCTGCCGGTATGATGACAATGAGAACATGAATTCATTCATAATTAGACAATTGATTAGTCAAGTCAAGGAGATGAATGATGAAAACTCGATTCAATCCTTCACTGATGAACCTGGCCGTTGTACTCCTGGTTTCCCTGCTCGCTATAGCACCGCTCTTCCCTCAAAAAGTCACGCCTGCCAGTTCCCCACCTGAGCTATTCTCAGCCGAACGCGCTCTCATCCATTTGCCCATCATTGCCAAAGAAGCACATCCATCCGGCTCCCCGGCTCAGGCGGTTGTGCGTGCCTACCTGGTGCAGCAATTGACTGATTTAGGTTTGGAAGTAGAGCTTCAAAAGGTCGCCGGGGGAGAAAATGTGCTTGCCCGTCTGCATGGAACCGATCCGAGTGGAGCAATCTTAATCCAGGCTCATTATGATTCATTTCGGGGTCCTGGTGCTGCAGATAACGGTGCCGGAGTCGCCGCACTGGTAGAGATCATGCGGGCACTCACCGCACTTCCAACTCCGAAAAATGATATTATCGCGTTCTTTGATGATAGCGAAGAACTGCCAGATGCTTTTACCGGCACCATTGCCTTCGTTCGGCGGCATCCATGGATGGAGGATGTTCGGGTGGCCATCGGTATGGACACGGCCGGGCGTGGATTCATCTCTGCCAACGATCTGGGAGAAAACAATGGCTGGATGGTTGAGATTCTCGCCCGAGTTAAAACCGACTACACCTGGACCTCTCTAAGCGGTGGTGGAACATACGACACCGAATCCTTCAAAAATGCAGGCGTCCAGGTATTAGAACTGGAAGACAACTATCCTTTCGTTGAGCAGCATACCCCATACGATACTGTCGATCTGGTTCATCCCGGCAGTCTGCAGCAGTTGGGTGACCAGGCACTGGCTGTGACACGAGAGCTCGAAAACTTGAATTTACAGGAGATCAGTGGCGCCCACCAGACCTATATGGACCTGTTATTTTTCGGTTTGCTGCATTACCCCATGTCCTGGGTGGTACCGCTGGGGATACTGGCTGTTATTCTCTTCGTCCTGGCATTAGGGTGGGCATTGTGGCAGCACTTTGCCTCCTGGAAAGGTCTGGGAATCGCGCTCCTAACCACTTTGGTCACCACCGCGGTAGCAGCCATTGTTGTCAATGCTATCTGGAAAGCTGCACCGGATATTCTCGGCTGGCAAACTCACCAATGGTCGGAATGGCCGGAAGTGATTCCACCGAATGGCTGGTGGATATTCATCTTTACCCATTTGCTCATCATTGCCATCACAACCATAACCTACCGGTTTGCAAGACGCTGGATTTTAGGTGCAAACTATTACTTCGTGGGCATGTTCTTGCTCGCATTATTTTCACTGGCTCTTGCATTTGCTGAACCCAGGGCAGCGATCCTGGTTACCTGGCCGATTCTGGTGGGGTCGTTGGTATGGATTGCCGGTTTGTTTTTCTACCGAAAATTCGGGAGGCTGAACTTTCAGGTGATACCGCTTATTGCAGCTATTCCAACAATCCTCCATTTTTACCCGTTAATACCCGCGGTATTCATGGGAGATGGGACCAAGAGTGTTGCCATAACGGCAGGCGCCTTGGTGATCATTTTAGCCATCGTCCTCCCCGGGTTGGATGATCTACTCGTGAACAGGGAAACTGTGAGCAATCAGGCAATAAACTGAAGGAAAATTTATTGTCTAATTAGACCTCTAAGGGAGTGACCATTGTTGCAATCCCAGGTTAAGGGATTCCTCCTTCAGCTACCTGGCAGATTGTTAGCCAAGCAACCCCACAACCGAGTGTTGTCCGATGAGTGATACGCGGATCATCAAGAAACCTTCCGAAACAAAAAGGGTCTGAACGGTTGAATATGCGGTAGATGGGGGAAAGTTCTTTTCTTTGGATCAAGGAGAGTATACTGGTTATATCTCTGATTGGATATAGAAGGTTTTATTGATAATACAAGGGAATGCTCAGATAAGTATACAATCCGTGATATTACGATCACCCAGGCGATGCAAGTTCAAGTTACCACAATCCATTGATCTAACCGGAGCTGAATCCATATGATGCGCGGAGGCGGTGGAGGTGGTGGTCGCGGTGGTTGGGGCAGCATGATCAATGCGCCTGACGAACGGCCAGAGGTTACCCGCAGCATGATTCTGCGCGTGATTCAATATGCCAAACCATACCGCTGGCAGATATTTACCATGCTGGTCATCATCCTTCTCTCTACCGGTCTGTCACTTCTGACACCATTAGTGATGCGCGACCTGATTGATAACACCATCCCATCTGGCAATATCCAACGGTTGATCTGGCTGGCGGTTGCACTGCTGGCAATTCCCATACTTAGCAGCTCGCTGAATGTGATCAATCGTCGCTTCAACTCACGGGTGGGCGAAGGTGTCACCTACGATTTGCGAGTAGCTTTGTATGCTCACCTGCAGCGGATGTCGCTGCGCTTTTTCGTCAACAGCCGGGTCGGCGAACTGATGAGCCGCCTGAACAATGATGTCAACGGCGCGCAGAACGCGATCAGCAATACCATCGTATCCATGATCACGAATACCATCCAGGCCATCGCCATGATTTTCGTGATGCTCAGCATGGAGTGGCGGTTGACTCTGCTGGGCATGATGATCATGCCGCTATTTATTCTAGCGGCTCGATTGCTGGCCGGGCGTTTACGTGATATTGCCCGGATCCAGATGGAAACCAATGCCGGCATGAACGCCATGATGAACGAAACCCTCAATATTGGCGGGGCTCTGCTGGTCAAATTGTTTGGGCGTAGAAATGAAGAAATTCATCGTTTTCAAGAGCGGGCGAATGATGTGCGCAACCGCGGAAACGATCGGGCAATGTGGGGCAGCCTGTTATTTGCGACTGTCGGCCTGGTCGGTGCGGTGGGTACGGCCCTGGTGTATGGTGTTGGCGGATACCTGGCAATCCAAAAAGCATTTACGGTGGGAACCATCGTGGCATTTGGCGCGTATCTCAACAACCTGTATGGCGCCCTGCAACAACTCACCAATGCCCCGGTGGATTTTGCCACTTCACTGGTCAGTTTCGAACGCGTCTTTGAAGTAATCGATTTGCCAGCAGAAATTGATGACCGGGAAAATGCGATTAAGTTAAAAGCAGTCGAAGGTGAATTGATCTTTGACAAGGTGTCCTTTAAGTATGATGTGGGTCAGAAGTATCTGTTGAACCAGGTAAAACGGGTTGGTCAGATGGATTCGGTCACCGCGGTGCTCAGTGGAAACTCGCCTGAGGTAAAAGCAAAATCGACCAAGATTGAACCCGATGAAGATTCAATCAAAGAAGGCAACAGTCCTGAGAGTACGTCGGATGTAGAAAACGCAATCCGCTCGCAAGCGCGTGAAGATGCGCTGGACGACATCAGTTTTACTGTTCGCCCCGGACAATTAGTTGCGCTGGTTGGGCCGAGTGGTGCTGGCAAAACTACGCTGACCTACCTGATCCCACGCTTGTACGATCCCACCGATGGTCGTATCCTGATCGATGGACATGATCTTAGGGATGTGACCCTGGACTCGCTGAGCGAACAAATTGGAATGGTTACACAAGAAACTCACCTGTTCCATGACACGATCCGAACAAATTTGTTGTACGCACGTTTGAATGCCACCCAAGATGAAATCGAATCAGCTGCGCGCGCTGCCAATATTCACTACTTTATTAGTGAGTTGCCCAATGGTTACGACACCATTGTAGGCGAACGCGGCTACCGCCTGAGCGGTGGTGAGAAACAGCGCCTTGCTCTGGCGAGAGTGATCCTCAAAGATCCTCGGATTCTGGTGTTGGATGAAGCGACCAGTTCACTAGATAGTGAATCGGAAGTGTTGATTCAGGAAGCATTGAAACATGTCATGGCCGGGAGAACCAGCATCGTGATTGCTCACCGGTTAAGTACCATTCTGGCAGCTGATTTGATTATAGTGATGAATCGCGGCAGAGTGGTTGAAAGTGGAAAACACAGCAGTCTGCTCCAACAAGGTGGTTTGTACGCTCACCTGTATGATACGCAGTTTAATCGAAGTTCAGGTCAGATCAGCGAACCCGAATAGGTTTGTAGAAATAACTGACCTGAATCTGGATTTTTACGATTGCTTCCCTGATGCTGACTAATCTGCTTTGACTTTGATCATTACCTTTCCCCTGGAATGGCCTCTGGCAACGTATTGCATGGCTTCGGCGGCCTGTTCCAATGGATAGGTTTTCTCAATCACCGGCTTGATTTTGCCCTCGGCAGCCAGGTTGAAAATAGTTTGTAGATCGCGCTGGTTTGGCTTCTCTGACAGGGATTTAATTTTTCTGCTGCCAAGTGAGAGCAAAGGACCGAATAACATCGCCTTGAAAACCTGCTTCAACGATCCGCCTGCGCCCACATAAATTCCATGGGGCGCCAACATCCGCCGATAGGTCATCAAAGGCTGGTATCCATTTACGCCCAGGATCAGGCCAAAGGTTTCGCCGCTGGTGGTGATGTCTTCCCGGGTGTAGTCCACCACCCGGTCGGCTCCCAGCGAGCGCACCAGGTCTACATTGTGTGTGCCACAGACCGCGGTTACTGTCGTACCATAGTACTTTGCCAACTGTACTGCGATGTTACCAACTCCACCGCCGGCACCATAGATCAGCACCTTCTGCCCGGGATGAATCTGCCCCAGGTCGCGCAATCCTTGCAGCGCAGTGCTCGCGGGCATGGGGATAGCTGCCGCTTGCTCAAAAGTAAGGGCTGCTGGTTTCTTCACAAGCGATGTTTCGGGTGCGCGAGCAAACTCGGCCATACCACCAAAGCCTGCAACTACGATATCCCCCACCACCATATCACCCACCCGAAATACTTTCACTTCAGAACCCACCTTCACCACTGTGCCAGAAATATCTGATCCAAAAATCTTAGTGCGCGGCATGATACCCAAACCAAATGTGCGATAATCGGCGGCATTTATACCTGCATATGCAACCTGAACCAATACATCCTTTTTGCCAATGGTGGGTTTTTCCACATCTTGATAGACCAATTTCCGGCCTTTCCCGCTACCTACAACAACAACTGCTTTCATTTTTCCTCCTACCTAATTCAACAGAACAGTTAAGCAGCAGCCAACTTGGGGGCTGGACTGAAGCCTTTGATGATCAACCAGAGAGCAATCACCATCTCTTGTAACGCCAAGGGCGCAATCAAGAAACCCAGGGTTGAGTCGAGAGAGAATGCAATATGCTGTGTACCAAGCAAGCTGATGAGCGCCGCCATGAAATAAATGACCGAACCGACGAATCCCCAACCAGAGAGCCAACGCGGAATGATTCGCATTTGGTAGAACAAACCATTAAGAATGAGGGATCCGGTGCTAAAGACCACCGCCACTAGAAGATCAATCCACAGGGTGCTGGCAAGCAAGGTATTGCCCAAACCAACCAACCCGGATAGGTCTGTCACACTCGGTTTGAAGGCAGCCTGTCCGATCGAAAGGATGATCAGATAGGTCACCACGTACATCAGATATAACGCTGCTTCCAACGCTCCCCGGAACAGAATGGCGCCCAGCGCAAAGATCTCACTCTGCTTGCGCAAAATCGGGTACAAGATCACAGGGATCATACTCAGGGAAAGACCCATCAGCAGGATAAGCAATGATCCGCCGATCCAGGGTATCTCGTTAGCAGCGATCTGCAGTAGAACATTCGAATCTGTCATTAGGGGCGCAGTCACGATTTTGCTCATCACGCCAGATACCGTTCCGATGATAAACAACACGCCTACCGCAATTGCATGCTTTCGATACTCTTTCATTCTTACTCTCTTTCATAATTTTACGAAATTGATAGCTACCTACCTGACACCTTCAGGAGGAACAGCCCCGATTATTTTGTCAACTTTCCGGAAATTACTTACTCGCCCTGCACTTCGTACCCAAACACTTCGCCGATGGTCACCCCGAATGCAGTTGCGATGCGAAAAGCCAGTTCCAATGAAGGCGAGTATTTTCCTGCTTCCACTGCGATGATGGTCTGCCGTGAAACACCCGCTTTTTCTGCCAGCTCTTGCTGGGTCATCTCGTTGGCGAAAAATCGCAATTTGCGAATATTGTTTGAGATCAGGTACTTCTTAGGCATGACTGATACCCTTCCGATAAAAGTAGAGTTTGGTTAGGCCTTCAAAGATGCTCCCAGCGCTGAAAGCAAAGAACAGGATGTTTAGCGCAACGACCACTGATGAATCAAAAACCAGATAAAGCAAAGCGGTCACAAATCCGACCCCGGCGACACCGAAACCGACCTGATTCGATTTCAATTCAATCAGCTTATCCATTTCATCTTCTACCATCCCGGCTTCCATCGTCTTTTCTATGGTCTGTTCAATCACATCATCAGCCAATTGAGTGTTTTGAATTTTCGTCTCCACTGCCAAACCGATTGCCATAAGGATGTGAAAGATGATCTGAATGATGATCATAGCCACGATACCGATACCAATGAAGATCAGCATCGTCCCTGCCCAGAATTTGATATCTCCAGCAGCAACCAGACCGGCTTGAAACCGTCCAAAAGCATAGACGCAATAGGCTGCCAGAATTCCAATTCCGGAAAGGATATAAACAATTGTTTTACGTTCTTGATAAGACATTTCTTTTTCCTCTTTCTGTTTACTTGATTGCACATATAGTACAACATAATTAACACAATGTCAAGTATATTTTACATATTGTATTATAATCCGTACAAACTCAATCCTCTAACAAAGGCTATATACCGGCATTTGATTTGATTACCTGGTATGTCATAATTGGAGCATCAAATTCGCAGGAGATAAATAATGGATCATGATGCTCAATCAAACAAATATGCCCTACTGGTCGTTGATGTGCAAGTGGGTGTGATGCGTAACGCGTGGAACAGTCAACCTGTCATTGAGAACATCGAAAAAGTGGTACAAAAAGCCCGCACAGCACAAACACCCATTATTTGGGTACAGCACAATGATGATGAACTGGTGCTCGGCAGCCCAGACTGGGAGCTAGTGCCGGAACTCATCCCCGCTGCCGGAGAGATCAAGATCGATAAAAGTTACAATTCCGCGTTTGAACAAACCTCTTTGCAAGAGACACTCAAAAGCACAAATGCCAACCATATCATCCTGGCCGGTGCTGCCAGCAACTGGTGCATCCGCGCAACCGCCTTTGGGGCGTTGGAACGAGGGTATAAGCTCACTCTGATTTCTGATGCGCACACCACCGAATCACTCGAGTTTGATGATGGTACCATCATCGAAGCCAGGGATATCATCAGAGAGCTTAATGCTTCGATCAAATGGCTCGACTACCCTGGCAGCCCAAACTCGATCATCAAAACAGATGAGGTTGTTTTCAATCCGTAAAACCCAACATCCATTCTGACTGCATCCGCATGAACTGATTTGACTTCGTAAATTCAATTCGCCTATAAAATCAATGGTATGAATTCCGATTCTGCGCATACCAGCCGTGGGCAATTGGCGAAACCATCTTTGGCATTCCGTTACTGGCCGCGATTACCCTTCAAATTTTCTTCCCGTTACAGCTTGTAAATGGTTGGGCAAGGATAGCTTTATTGATTTTTGGAATCTTGTTAATTTTTATCGGCTGGATAGTCATTGCCCTTGCCCGGAAAGAATTGGCGCGCATGGGTCAACCGACCGATCCGGGACATCCCACCGTAAAGATCGTAACAACTGGGGTGTTTTCTGTTTCAAGGAACCCCATGTACCTTGGATGCGTCATCCTCATCCTCGGGTTAGCCTGTTGCTTGAATAATATTTACATCACTATGGCGCTGATTGTTTCGATTGTGTTGTGTGAAATAATCCTGATCCGACCTGAAGAACGTTACCTGGAAAATAAATTTAGTGAAGAATACGATCAATATTCCTGTTCTGTTTGTCGTTGGCTCGGAAAAAAGTAACTATTCAGATTTCCAATTCCATCCCACTTTTTTAATTGGGAACAGATATCTTCCTGCGAACACCATACGGCCTTTGTAGTTGATAAATATCCATCTACGGGTGTGTAATGCAATTACTGTGTTACTTTGCAACTATACCATATACCACTTATAAACTTATTTTGAATACTTTCAGTTTTGCTCAGATATTCACATAAAAACCTATTGATTTATTTTTATTTCGATCTATAATACCAATATCCAATAAATTTTCCTAACAGAAACAACGAATTACTCTCTTGTTTGGCACTTCTACACAAAAATAGCCCGTATACCACTTCAACTGATTTACGCAAAATTCTTTGAAAAGTAGGCAAGTGGTTATGTCAGAGGTAATCAGCAAACCTTTATATGTACGAATCCAAGAATATATCGCGGAGCTAATTCTGTCTGGAAAGCTCAAGCCAGAAGACAAACTTCGATCTGAACGGGAATTCAGTGATGAGTTGGGCGTAAGCCGGATGACCGTGCGAAAAGCGATGACCGAATTGGTCAATGAAGGGCTGCTCGAACGCCGGCATGGGTCCGGTACGTATGTCGCAAAGCCGAAAGTCACCTATGAAGACCACGAAATGGTGAATTACATCCAGGCGATGCAATCTCGAAATATTTCCACATCCAGTCAATTATTAGATTTAGAAGAAATTGTGGCCAGCCGGCGTCTATCTGAAACCTTAATGATTGACATCGGCGACCCCATTATTCGTGTATCTCTTTTACGCCTGGCAAACCGAATACCTGTGATTTTAGAAAGGGTAATTTTTCCCTGCAACCTTTTTCCAGAGTTGCAGGAATGGGATTTGGAAAAAAGCTCCATATTTGACCTGATGAGCTCCGTATACAAGGTGAGTATCCAACGAATTTCCCAAACCCTTGAAGCGGTGGCTGCTTCAGATATTGTAGCCAGGCAATTGCGCGTGGATGAAGGTTTTCCACTCCTCATGATGACCCGTCTCATTTACAACAATGACACAGGAAAACCGGTTGTCTTCGCGCAAGATTTCCTGCGGAGCGATTACGCCCGAATCCATACAGAGGTCAACCTGGGATGGATAACAAGAGCTGATACACAGGAAGGAGGGGCCTAGTCATCAGATATCTACTACTTAATTTATCCATTATTTCATAAGGGAAGCATATTCAAAGGAGGAAACACAATGGCTGATATGGCTGCCCCAACAGGTGTTGGGGACAAGAAGCTGTATGCTCGTAAGAGTTCCGGTTTGGTGAGAACTATTGGCGTTTTTGGTGCCATGGTCTTCGGTGTCCACTGCATTAGTCTGTCATCATCCGGATTAATTCCATTCTCTTGGGTTGCTGGTGTATGGCCAGGCAGTAGCATTATCGGTGTGCTCACCGTTGCAATGCTGTTCTGCCTGTTCCATGCTTACACTTATTCTGTGATCGGTGCTACGATGCCTCGTTCAGCGGCAGATTACACCATGGCCAGCCGCACGCTAAGTGCGCCGTTGGCTTTTGCTGCAAGCTGGACGCTCGTCATCTTCAGTGCAATGGTCGCTGGATCGTTGATCGCATGGGTGCCCAAAACCGGTTTCCCGGTACTTTTCCGCACCATGGGTATCGTTTTGAATAACCAGGCATTTATTGATTTCGCCAGCTATTCATCCACTACTGCTGGGATCATCCTGATCGGTTCCATCTGCACCGTAGTTACATTCCTGCTGATGATTCTGCCCACACGCACAATCCTCAAGATTTTGGAAGTCGGCTTTTTCCTGGGGATCTTTGCCTGGATCATTATCTACTACCAACTTGGCAGTGCAAAACTTGATGCATTCCCCGCTGCCTGGGATCAATTCATGGGCGCTGGTAGCTATGCCGCACGGATTGAGTTGGCGAAAGCCAATGGTATGGTGATCAATCCAAATGTCGCCATGATGACTCTGGCCGGTTTGATCATGGGCTTCTGGATTTTCTATGGCTATTACATCCCCACGTTCTTTGCAGGTGAAGTAAAACAAGCTGAAAAAACCCTGCTCGCCGGGTCATGGGCATCCTTAATTGTGACTTGGGCTATCTTTGTTGTTGCCACCCTGCTACTGCAACGTCTGGTACCCAGTGAATGGATTGCCGCCGAATCTTATCTGAGCAATGCGGGTATTGCTGATGCAAACCCAATGCCCTGGATTACCTTCTATGCTGCCATTCTGAAGCCAAATATCGTCCTACTATCGATTGTTGCCATCGCCTGGGTATATCTCACCATCAACTTGGCTCAAACCTACTTCTTCTACTGCAGCCAAATCATCTTTGCCTGGTCATTTGACCGCCTGGTTCCCGAGAAGGTTTGCTACATTCACCCAACTCTTCGCAGCCCAATCGTAGCCATTCTCATCATTGCTCTAATCGCTGAAGTTGGTGTAATTGACGCAGCCACTGGTGGCGTCATGGGTGCTCAACTCAACTTCGTGTTCTTCGCAGTTTGTACACAGCTCGTTCCAGTACTGGCTATTACCCTGTTCCCGTTTACAAAGCCTGAGCTGTTTGAAAACGCCAGCGCCTTTGTAAAGCGGAAAGTTGGCAAAGTGCCGGTCATCACGATCATTGGTTCAATTACCATGATCTACTTACTCTGGATGATCATTGCATCTTTCCTGTATCCCGCCGTTGGTGGAAGAATCGGGACCGGGACTATTGGAACTCTCATCGGATTTGTTGTATCAGGCATTATCGTCTTCTACGTTGCCCGCTGGTACAGATTGAAAAATGAGGGTATCGATATCAACTGGACCTTCCAGCTATCCCCCAATTTAAATATTTCGCCTCCCTGTCATAGCGAACCGCGTCAATCAAGAGGGCTCTGGGTTAAACCTGAGCCCTCCCGGGCGTAACGTTATAGAGTTCCTTGAGTACGATGCGGGCGAGAATTACCGACGTATGCGAATCGGTGTCGCAGGAAAGCGTCTTTATCTCTGCGATCGGCTTTCGTGAAAAAATACGCACCGTGAGGCTGTGATTGAGTGAGCCGATGGCTCCGGCGCGAATGATCCGCAGATCGAACGGGGCAAGCTGATAATCAATGCTCGGAATCAGGGCGATGTCGGCCTTTCGGTTCTTGAGCGTGGTGAGAAGACTTGCCGGCACGGCCTTGATAAGCTCAACCGACTGGATACTCTTCAAGCCCCGCGATAAGCGGGACGGTATTAATAAAGCTGACGGCGGCAATTTTTGTCGGACGCGATTTCATATAATTTCCTTATATCTTGACACGGCAAAAAGGAATTGTACAGTATTTACGGCAAACAAAAACCATTTTTTTGCGTAATAGTGGTAATATAGGAAAGATAATAATAGGAGTGTGAATATGAGAAGTATGTGGAATGGTACGAAAACGGCCGTATTGATGGCCTTTTTGATGGGGTTGTGTCTGGCGATCGGGTATGTGCTGGGGCATGGCAAGCCGCAGATGATGCTGATGGCCTTGATGATCGGCGGGGTGATGAATTTTATCGTGTACTTTTTCAGCGACAAAATCGCCCTTATGACGATGCAGGCCAAGCAAATCGAGCGTAAGGATGATCCGAAACTGTGGGATATGGTCGAGCGGCTCTGCAATCGGGCAGATTTGCCGATGCCGAAGGTATATGTTTCTCCGGCGGCTGCGCCGAATGCCTTTGCCACCGGCCGCAATCCGCATCACAGCGCGGTGTGCGTAACCGAGGGGCTTCGCCGGATACTCAACGACAGCGAGCTTTCGGGCGTTATCGCGCATGAACTGAGCCATATCAAGAATCGCGATATTCTCATCAGTACGATTGCCGCGACGATGGCCGGTGCGATTTCGTATCTTGCGCACATGGCGTTGTTTTTCGGCGGCGGCAGAAGATGACCGGGAAGAAGAGTCAATCCGCTGGTGGCGCTGCTGATTTTGATTCTTGCGCCGATTGCGGCGATGCTCATTCAGATTGGCGATCAGCCGTTCGCGCGAATATCAGGCCGATGCATCGGGTGCGGAACTTGCCGGCTCGCCCGACGGCCTTGCGAAGGCGCTTGGAAAAACTTTCAGACGCCAGTAAGCAGATACCGCTGCCGGTGAGCAACGCGCAGGCGAATATGTTCATCGTCGCGCCGCTGACCGGCGAGCAGATGGCATCGCTGTTTATGACGCACCCGCCGATCAAAAAACGCATCGAGCGGCTGATGGCAATGAAATATCAGAAGGTAAAAAGAGAAAGGGCAAAGTGCAAGGCAGATAGGTCATAAGGTCAATATTTTAAGCAATATCCTTTGACATCAGCTTTAAATCAGTGCCGCTGTGTCCATCCGATTTTTTGCCAAAATTTCTGAGCATCATTATTCTTGTCTAAAAACAAATAAGTGGCACTTGCGGATGCCAAGAGATCGCAATTGCTCGATTACCTTTTCTGCCAGCGCTTTGCCGATCCCTTTTCTGCGATGGCCGGGGGCAACTGCCAGATGATGCAGATAGCCGCGTCGGCCGTCATGGCCGCACAAAACGGTGCCGACAATTTTATCGCCGTCACGGGCAACAAAGCTCAGGCCGGGATTGCGCTTTAGGTAATTTGCTATACCTTCTTTTGAGTCGCAGTAATCGTGCAAACCTATTCCTTCGGTAGTTTTCCAAAGCGAATAAATCTCTTCATAATCTTCGAGTTTCATCTCAGAAATTTCAACAGCCATTTTTGCCCCTTTATTTTAAATCAATCCAATATCGTCGAAGGAGAATTTTTGAGTCATCTTTAATAACCTTGTCAGTCAATTTGCCGCCATTGTTTTCTATAACTCCGCGCTGAGGCGATATTATTATCATCGCAGGTAACCAGTAATCGCTCGATACCTAACCCTCTGCGCTTTTTCCAGCACAAGGCTAAGCATTTTTGTGCCATACCCTTTCCTCCGCTCGGATGGTCGTACGGAGTAGCCGACATGGCCGCCAAATTCTCTTAAAAAATCATTAAGC
>CAWFRQ010000002.1:0-550158 GCA_963818305.1 uncultured Chloroflexia bacterium | reverse complement strand
GCTGCCTGTACTTGGTTCGGTTTCGTTTGTTGGGCGTGTTCGATCACCTGATCATCAGAAGCAACCGCGAAGTGGGTCGGGTTGGTGATAACCACTTTCGCTTTATGTACATTACTCATCATCCGGGTACGGGCTATCTTCCTCTGTTGCTCGGATTCTCCCCTCGTAAAAAAGGATCCCCTTCTGATCGTTTAAACTCTTCTTTAACTTCTTCTTTCGTCATGCGCAATTTACGCATGAACTGCCAGCGTTGAAACGCATAATCTGCCACTGCCAATACCATGTAGGCTGATCCAGCCCGAATAATCATATCGATTGATAGTGAAGCCCAACGCTCAACTGCGGCATTCAGCGAGATTTGCCCGGTCTCAAGAATAGCAACATAGTTGTCTCTCAAATAGACATACACAACATATCCGATCAAACCCAACTTTAATAATGACCGCGCAAATTCGATCAGACCCTGGCTGGAGAAAATCCGTTTGAACCCATCCAACGGGTTAAGTCGTTTGAAATCAAAACCGATCTTCTTGCTCGCCCACAGGAAATTTGTCTGCACCAATGTTACAGTCACACCACACACAAGAAATCCTGCAAAAATAAACAATAATCGCGGCCCCAATACCATCACCTCTGAAAATGCGAAGGAACGCAGCCAGGTACCGGTCATTTCTGCATCCGCAATTTTTTGGATGGTGAGGACCATCATATCTTTTAGTAAATCCACCAACTGTCCACCTTGTCCGCGAATGAAGAAAGCGCTGGCCAGAATAATGACAGCCGTATTCAACTCAAGGCTGCGGGCAACATTGCCTTCTTCCCTGGCTTCTTCCAAACGGCGATTTGATGGGGGTTCGGTCTTATCTGCCATAGCCTATTTACTCACCAAGTCCAACATGGTAGGTCCTACTTTATGAAACCAGTACTGCATTGTCGGAAGGGCGATCCCAAAGGACAAACTGAACACAATCATTCCCAAACCAATTTTGAGCGGAAGCCCTAAAAAGTACACCTGTAGCTGAGGGGCAACCCTGGCGAGCAATCCCAGTGCCAGATCTGCCAGGAAGATGGCAACCATCACCGGCAGGGAGATCTGAATTCCTGTAGCAATTAATTGTGCGGCGAGTAAGATCAGTTTCTCTGGTGAGGTGAAGGGTATGCCTGCATTCAAGGGGGCGTATATAAAGCTTTGTTGGATCGCCCGGATCACTCCATGGTGCCCATCCAATATTACGAAGATCAACATCCCTACCATAATGAAGAGCTGATCAACTGCGGTACCGGTCTCACCCAGGTTGGGTTGAACAATCGGCCGGAACCAAAACCCGAACCAATACCCATCATTTCTCCCGCTATCTGAATGGCGCCAAAGACAAGGACCGAAGCCATACTAGCCATCAAGCCGATCATAAGTTCATTAAAAATATCCTGCTACCATCGCAAAGAGTCCTAGCGCCTGGTCGGCTTCTGGAAGTGGTTGCCATGGAATGAGTACTGCAGTCAGGATAATGCCCAATGAAATCCTCACCTGGGTAGGTATGGACTGGCTGCCCAGGATTGGAACTGCCATCAACATGGCCATTATCCGGGTAAATGCCAGAAAGAAAACTTGGGCTTGAGCTATAGAAATCAGCATATTAAAGAACTCGTCCTTGTCTTTCTAAGGATAATTGAAGGCTCAATTGTTGTCTGTAAAGGGAAAATGAACTGATACTAAAGATTACGTAAATATTCCATATACGGCATAAAGTTTTTTATTGAACTACCGATAACGAATTTTTTCCCAATTGCATGAGCCGCTGATGCAATAAATCGGCATCCAGTGGCTTTACAAAGAAATCAGCAGCACCAGCTTTTCTTGCCTGTACCACTACATCTGCGAACGCCAGGGCTGAAATGAGGAGGATAGTGGTTTTGCTTCGGATTGGATCTGCTTTGATTGACTTCAGTAATTCCAACCCATTCTGACCAGGCAAAATAATATCCAGAATGACTACCTTTGGCTTGTTCTGGTCAAAAAGGAGATTAAACTCCGTCAGGTCAGAACATCCTAATGGCAAATATCCTGCCCGGGCCAACACCATCCGAACCAGATCGGCTTCCATCGGACTTGATAGCCAGTATAAAGCCGCAGAAGTCGCGGACATATGGCTCATCATCGGGCAGAGCTGTTTGAAGTGCGGTTGCGCTGGATCATTTCCTTCATCCGCGTAACCTGGGCATCATCGATATTGAGAATTTTCAGCGCTTCAGGGTGAATAACCATCCCGTTCGGATCATTTGCCAGAGCGCGTTCATCTTTGCTTAGTGCATTTGCAATATTGATAATTGCTCCCAACTGTTGCTTGGAGCGTGCAAGAGAAGGCGCATGATGGTAACGGATTGCATCTACAAGCACGAGCGGAAAATTCCATTTCTGGGCCATCAAGCTTCCGACCATGGAATGGTCAATTCCGAGCAGCTTTTCTTCCACCTGCCACAGTGCCAGGTTGTAATTCTTCATAAGCTCAACGATACGAATATAATCGACCATCATGTATTGGTCTAAAATCAATTTGCCCATGTCATGCAGCAAGCCACCTACATAAGCTTCTTCCACATCAGCGTAATGCAAGAACTGAGAGATCCATTGGGCAGTCACCGCGGTGGCAACCGCATGATTCCACAATTCACCCGCACCCAAACGATAACCATTTAACCGCCTGGTCAGAGGACCTGAAGATGCTGCCCCGAGAACGAGGGTTTTCACCCGCTTGAATCCTAATCTCATAACGGCATCGGTAATATTGCTACACATCGTGTTAAAGCCCATCCCGGCAGAGTTAGCCATTTGCAGGACGGATGCAGCTAAAGCCTGATCCAGGCCAATCAAATCACTAATCATTCCAGCAGTATTGTTCGGATCATCCAAAGCATTCAAGATCCGCGTGATGCTGGTTGGCATAGGGCGCATTTTTTCTACTGAAGCAAGGATTTGGTCTAACCGTTGTGGCATCATAGGGCTCTGTCCATTCAGTGTACAAAATTTGGCAAGCTATTGAATAAATTGGTAGTAAATGCGACCAGGTTCTGGAGCATCCAGGATCCGAGCAAAGCCAGCACCAATCCAATAGCAATCATCTTTGGTATAAATGTTAATGTAACTTCATTTATTTGGGTAGCGGCTTGCACCAGACTGATCAAACTCCCCACTAAAAGACTGACCAGCAGAATAGGGGCTGCGATGGTGAGCATCACCATTACTGCATTCTGAGCCAGCGTAAGGACATAGGCTTCGGTCATATGGGTTACCCGAAACTCATCATTAATGACTTCACAATTAGATACCATCCATCTACAAGTACAAATAACAAAATTTTGAATGGCAACGATACGAGAGATGGTGGCAGCATCATCATTCCCATCGAGAGCAGGATACTGGCTACGATCAAGTCAATTACCAGGAATGGGATGTAGATGATAAACCCCATCGTGAAAGCTGTCCGCAGTTCACTGATTACAAACGCCGGAAATAGGTCAACCGTTTTAATATCAGCCAGTGTGTTTGGCCTCTCGCTGCCAGACATAGACATAAATAAATCGATGTCTTTCTCGCGAGTTTGTTTAAACATAAATTCGCGGACCGGTTCCACTGCCCGTGTGAAAGCTTCTTCCTGGGTGATCTGATTATTCATATACGGTTGGATCGCTGTCTCGTTGATCTTGCCATACACAGGAGACATTACAAAGAAAGTAAGGATCAGTGATAAGCCGATCACTACCTGGTTAGGTGGAATGGATGCGGTACCGATAGCATTTCGTACCATGGAAAGAACAATCACAATTCGGGTAAATGAAGTAGCCAGAATTAGGATGGATGGCGCAAGTGATAATACTGTCAGGAGCACAAATAACTGAACGGCTGAAGAAACCTGTTGCGGTTCGTTGGTAGAGCCCACCGTCAGAGTGACTCCAGGCGCCTGCATAGCCGGATTTGCAGCACAACCTGTCAGGAACAGTAAACCCATGGACAGACAGCACATCAGTAAGATGGATTTTTTTGATGTCATGCCATCACCTGGTCTGGACGCAGGATTTCTTTTTCCAATGCAGCGTGGAACGCAGCCCCGGTTTCTGATGGATCAAGTTCACTTAGCAAAGATATGTTTTGGTCTGTTGCACCAATCATGAAAACTTGTTCATTCCATCGAACAACATGGATGGATCTTTTTGGAGTCAAGCTAAGGGTCTCTAGAACTTTCAACTGTTTGGAACTTGTAATTCCAGGGGCGAGCATCCACTTTCGGGCAACAATAGCTAACCCAACGATCAAAAGGATAACCAGAAGCATCTTCAGAAAAACGCTAACAATCCAGGCAGTCGAATCTACTGTCGCGGCAGTTTGACTCAGTTGGGACATTCATCGAGCTGAGCCAAATCCCGGCTATCAGGAGAACACAGGCGACCACAATGATCGTGACCTGGATCAGTCGGCTCTGGTTCTTAAACCAGTCAATCCATTTCTGGTAGAAATTCATATTATCCCCGGTTTACCCTGCGGCTGCAGGTCCCTGTGGATCAATAATCTCAGTGATACGGACTGCAAATTTATCATCCACAACCACCACTTCACCTTTTGCCAGTAAACGGTCATTCACAAACACATCAACCGGATCGCCAGCCAGGCGGTCTAATTCAATTACCGAACCCTGCACCAGCTCAAGAGTTTGGCGTAAGGGCATTTTTGTTCGCCCTAACTCTACTGAGATCTTCAGAGGCACATCCATCAACATATCCAGGTTCGCCTGGGTTTTTGCCGGACTAGTCTGGGCTGGTGCGCTCTGGATTCCATTTGTGATCGGAGTATCTGTCATATTCTTTCCCTAACCTTCTTGACCCGGTAGGTGGTCAGTCTGGATTTTTGAATCGATTTGAACTGCCAAATTTGCTGATACTTTCCCAATATGAACATTGAACAGCTTCTGGTTGGCTATCTGCATCACAAGCGGTTCATCTTTCTTCGAATCAAGTTGAATTACATCTCCAACTTTAAGCATAGCAACTTCACTCAAATTCAAACTCGCAGTTCCTAAAAGAACTTCTACCGGCAAACCCACGTTATATAAATTCCTCATCGCGGTTTCGCGAGCATGTGGATCAACGATTTTCTCCTTACGTCCAGAAATCCAAACATGTGGATTCAAAACGGAAGAAATCGGTTTCAACATTCCAAACGGCAGATAAAAATTCATTGAACCGGTTGTTCCCTGAATGGTGAGCTCAAATGTGAGCAGCATTACTTTCTCGTTGCCCATCACCATCTGCACCCAATGTTGGTTGGTAGTGCTATCTTCCAGGTTTGGCTCCAGAGCAACCAATTTGCTCCATGCAGCTTTGAGATCATTAATCATGTGCTCGATCAATCCACGCAAGCAGAGATTGATCGATATCAGTCAGCGGACGTTCCTTTACATCGCCTTCGATCTTACCTCCAAGCCGTTGTTCCAAAACTAGTGCACAAACATTTGGACTGATAGTCAACACCATGTATCCGGGAAGCGGTGCTAGCGTTACCATATGAAATAGTGTATTGGGCGGTAGATCTTTCAGAAAATCATGAAATCGACCTTGCTCAGTATGCACCAAGCGAGGTTTTAAATTCGTGCGCAGAAAAGTCGGAATGGATGTTGTCAGTTTTTCAGAGAGATCTTCGTGGACCAACTCTACCGCACGCATTGCCTCTTTGGAAAACCGGTCAGGTGACCAAAAGTTATAGGCAGTGATTTTCTTGCTGCCGGGTTCAGCCTTTTCTGGAGCACTGGTAGTCGCAGGTGTCTGGCCCATGAGTTCGGCCAGATTCACATCTCCGCCACCATCTTTGCTCTCGATGGCTATTGCTCCACTTAGAAGAGCATCAATTTCTGCTTGTGTAAGCATATAATATCCTTACTCAACGACGAATTCGGTGAAATAGACCCCGATCAGTCTATACTCGGGCATCAAACCTTGCAGTTTCTGCATGATTTCACCACGTAAGGCTTCCTTGCCAGTTGTTGTATACAGCTCTTCAAACGCCTTTGAAGATAATAAAGTGATGATTGTGTCATTAATCAATGGTAACCGGGCAGTGATCTCGGCAGTTAGTTCATCTGCCGGGGTAACCGCGCAGCTTCTCCTTCTGCTTCGCCGCCGTAGCGGCGCTTCCTCTTCGGTAGACGGCTGGTTGGGCGAATTCAAGAACAACATTGATTCGAATGTACTTATTGCCGCCGATCTCTGCCAGGTTGATAATCTTTGTACCGGTATCAATCATAACGCCGGAACCGGGTTGGGTCTCATGCAGGCTCGTCGTCTCCTCACCCGCTGCCGGAGTTGTTTCACCTTCCACTGCAACTTCCGGTGTAGGATGTTACATATGAATATGACAACCGAAAAGGTTTCGGAAGATCATCCGGCGCGAAAACAATATACGCTGTAACCATACTTAACAAACTGCCTGGCAACAACCAGAACATAAACAAGAATTTTCCCGACCAAACCAAGAATTTTCAGTACATTCTTCATAATTCCCTCGCTAATACTACGGAGTGTTCAGGATGCTTCCACCCGCACTGATCGCTTTACTATCCATGTTATAAACAACAACAATATCTGCTCTTCCATTCAACATTCGGTGTTCGTCAGTATCATTTGGGAAGATCGGGTCATAATCTGCCCGGCCGGTGATGATCATCCTCGAACGGATCAATCCCACCCTGAATCATATAATCAGCAATTACCATCGCCCGTGCGGTAGAAAGTTCCCAGTTGTTAGCATATTTCGGATCGGATGGCGGAGAATCATCCGTATGACCAACGATTTTGATCTGGTTTGGTACACCTGATAGCATACTAATAATCGTATCCAACACCGGGTAAGCTTCATCCTGTAATACTGCCGTTCCGGAATTGAAACAAGCAGCTGTTCACTGAATGATATCAACACTCCTTCTACATTGGATTGAACGCTTACTTCACTCCCCAAGTTTGAATTCGAAAGCATGCTGGTCAATTTCCCTGCCACTTCTTCTGAGTCGGTTGGTTTTTCAGGAATCCCCGGGATAACAATTGGGTTCGGAGATCCCGTCTTCAGCGACTTCCACCAGCAGAATCGATCTGGGCATTAATGACCTGCACCGGTCCACCACCAATCGTGAAAGCTGCGCGCATCGATTCGGCCAGTTGTTTGTATTTCCGCATATCTGTCTGGCCCATCGAATATAAAACCACAAAGAGCACCATCAGCAAGGTAATAAAATCTGCGTAACTGACCAGCCACCGATCACCACCACCTTCACCGCCGCCGTGACTCATGCTTCCGCCTTGCCTTTCTCACCCTTGGCTTCTGACTTGGCGACTACGGATGGAGGTAAGAATGCCTGCAGTTTTTCGCGAACGATGCGCGGGTTTTCTCCAGCCTGGAGAGATAGGATGCCTTCCAACAACAAGGTACGATACGCAACTTCGTGTGCATCTTTGTTTTTCAACTTGGCTCCGATTGGAAGATAGATCAGGTTAGATGAAAGTAAACCCCACAAAGTAGCCAGAAACGCTGCTGCAATAGATGTTGCCAATTTAGCAGGATTATCTAATTCCTTAAGCACTGAGATCAGTCCCATAACAGTTCCGATAATACCGAAAGTCGGCGCAAAACCACCGGCTGCATTGAATAGCCCGTAAGCTCCTGCATGACGTTCTTCCATATGGTGGATCTGAGTATGCAAAATTGCTTTGACCTGAGCAGGATCAACACCATCCACTACCAGCATAATCCCCTTCTGTAAGAAGGGATCTTTAATTTTCTTGCTCTCTTCTTCCAAAGCTAAAAGGCCTTCGCGGCGAGCTTTATCAGCCATACGCGCCAGAGCTTCGATGGCTTCTTCTTCTCCAAAATGTGCTTCTTTAATCGCAATTCCAAGCAACTTGGGGATAGTAAGAAAGTTCTTGAGAGATGTTGTAATGAAGGTAGCCATGAGTGAGCCACCAATAGTCAGCAATATTGCCGAAGGATGGGTGACAAGCTCTAATGGTGAACCACCGTCCATGATCATAACCATAACCACGACCAGTAAAGCTCCAACAAATCCTAAAATTGTGGCTAAGTCCATTATTAATCTCCATCACCGGTTTCAGGTCTATCCTGAACCGGCAAGTTCCTAAATATTTTTCTGCGGTACTCAATAATCTCTTTGACTACCTGCTCAGCAGATTCATGAACAACTACCTTGACCCCATCAGTTAATGTGATCACAGTATCCGGAGTTGATTCGATTGTTTGAATCAATTCGGCGTTCAGATAATAATGGGTTCCGTTAAAGCGAGTAACTTGAATCACACCAGCTACCTTTCATTGATAGTTGAAGGGGTTTTAGGAAGTCCAGAATTACAATATCATAGCCAGTAGCTGGAGGGTGTAAAACATCCGTGAAAGCAGGATTAAGGAAGAATAAAAAAACCATATTCCCTCTGCTTGCATTTTTAATATGGTTATTTTATGATTAAGCCTGAATGAGAAATTGATCCATGATTATCACACGGTTATTATTGCAACCAATTTTTGATTATCTTTTATAGGATTTATCGGCTAAAGTTAGTATATCTTTCACCGGATTGGGGTTGCCATGAAACAATCAAATGTCCTTGTCATTGAAGATGATGAAATCGTATCACGCACCATAGAACGCTGTCTTCGAGGGGATGAATTTCATGTAACCATCGCAGGTACCGGTGTGGAAGGCCTTCAAAAAGCCAGACGTCAGCCACCCGATTTGATCATTCTCGATGTGATCATGCCCGGTATGGATGGATATGCAGTCTGCCGTGAAGTACGGGCAGACCCGTTACTCAAAGAGATTCCGATTCTATTCTTAACCGCCAAATCAAAAGACGAAGATAAAATCACTGGATTCACGGCAGGTGCAGACGATTACCTGAGCAAACCCTTTAATCTCGATGAACTGACCTTGCGGGTACGCGCTGTATTACGGAGAACAAGAAACCAAATCTCACAGAAATCAGATGAAGCAACCCGACCGTTTTCACTGGGCGGATTATTCAACAAACAAAAATCCAGCGTCCGCGAAAAAGCGGAAATGGATCAGGAATCTGGGAAACATGCCATTGCAATACGTGGTTATATTTTAGATACCCAAACCTATGAACTTACCACCCCAAAACGACCAAAGCTGCGCCTTACCCCGGTGCAATTTGATCTGCTCTATCATTTAATGAGTCATCCAGGCGAAATTTTTTCACCTGGACGATTACTGGATGAAGTCTGGGATTACCCAACTGACGCAGGCAGCCCGGATCTGGTGCGTGTCCACATCAAGAACCTACGTGAACGGATTGAACTTGATCCGCACTCACCCAAATTCCTTGAAACCGTTCCCGGCTATGGATATACCATCCGCACGACGGATGAGTAACACATCCACCTAATAACTCGCTCTTTCCATTAAACTCCAGATATACCTGATACTGCTCTGGTGTTCAGGTATATTTATTGCACAAGTTGGATGGTATTATCACCACCCGGTCATATTTTTGTTATTTTTCTGTTTAAGCAAAGTTGACCAGTCGACGTTAATACCAAGTCTCCTATTCTCGAACCTGGTAATAACATGTCTAATCAAAAAGAAAACACCAACCCCCGCCTACGTGAAGTGATTCACACACTGCAAGATCTCTCGACCAAACATGTACAGGAACCAGATTTAAATAAAATTCAAATTCAATATGCCCGTCTAACCAAACGGTTGGTAGGTGCTGAAATGTCTGCCTTGCTGTTCATTGATCCGGAAGATAATCGGATTTTAATTCGAAAAATACTAATCGGTGAAAATGATTGGTCGATTGAAGATAGCTTCCAGATCGATCACCAACAACTCTCAGAGCTGTTTCAAGACCGAGAGATCATCCAGATCAAGAAATCCAATGAGTTAATCTGCGAAGTTTCCATATTTGAACCTGTTTAAGGATCAACCATTCTTAAATAATGTATACTCGCCTATCTTTTCCGGCAATCAACTAAGTGGAATTATTCAGGCAACCAACCTGCAAGCCTTCCCGCCCGAACCAATCAAAGCTCGATCTTTTAAAGCTAATCTAGTTCATCATTTTCAACTGCGATGACGAACTATCTGGTTACTCGCCAGTTGAAGATTGATAATGCCAACCTGGAAGCCTGGCGATGGGAGCTTTTACAATCGCGAAACACACTCAGGGCAATGTTCGATTCAATCCCGACCTCAATCTATATTATCGATAATAAGTATCGCATCGTTGCGATCAATAATAGCCGGGCTAACCGAGCCGGGCAAAAGCCAAACACATTGGTTGGGCAAGTTTGTTACGAAATGCTTTACCGTAAATTGGCTCCCTGCCAGGGTTGCAGAGTCAATGAGACTTTCCTCTCCAGCCGGAACACAACCCGCACCGACAGGCAGTGGGTAAACAACGATCAAATATCTGATTGGGAAATCACCACCTATGCCATTCAAGATGAATCCAATAATCCAATTCAGGTAATCATCTTTGAACAAGATGTAACGGTAGAAAAAAGGTTGGAAGCGAACTTGATCCAATCAGAAAAATTGGCGGCAGTCGGGCAATTGGCCGCTGGTGTGGCACATGAAATAAACAATCCACTCTCTGCAGTCATAGCGAATGCTCAACTCCTTCGTAGAGACCTTCCTGCAAACGCAACCGACGCACTTGAGTCGGTGCAACTCATTGAAACTGCCGGTCTCCGAGCTTCGCAAGTTGTACGAAATCTGCTTGGATTTGCCCGAAAAGAACAATACGAATTCCAAATGCTTGGATCTAAATGAGACAATCCTCAACTCACTCTCCCTGGTCAAGCACGAACTTGGTTACCCATCAGACTGAAGTTGAATTGAACCTGAGTGAAAATCTGCCGATGGTGAATGCCAGTCGTGACCACCTGCAGTCAGTATGGATTAACATCATCCTTAACGCGTCTGGATTCAATTCAGCATGGAGAAGGAAAAATCTGCGATCACTACGACTCCACACTTCTAAAGAATTCCAGATTGCAATTAGTGATAATGGAGTAGGAATATCCGCAGACAAAGTCTCAAAGATATTTGAGCCATTCTTTACAACCAAAGCTCCCGGGCGTGGTACTGGGCTGGGCTCTCAGTATGTCACCGAATCATTAAACAACACGGTGGATATATTCAAGTTGATAGCTCTGATCAACGTGGGAACAAAATTTACGATTGTTCTGCCGGATACAACTAACCTGTAATTACACCTCAATATCTAAAGTATTATCCTACACTTCGCGCCAGGCGGAATCCCAGGCGGGGAGATATGTAATCTGGCAAACACCTTCGCGAGACGATACTCTTGCCAGGCACGACTGTAATACCATGCTCCACCTCTGACTATCAACTTTTCACCCGGCTCTATTTCTCGGGTCCATCCCCTTTATATGGGTATGGATTCATCTTTGGAGCGGGTCCATTCCCAAACATTTCCGACCATATCTGCCAACCCATAAGGACTATCACCGCCCGGGAGAGTAATTCCCGACTGGAGAAGTAAGCCTCTTGCCGCTTTCGCTGGTATTGCACCGCCACGGGTCAAAACTATCGCCCCAGGGATAAATGCGTTGGTCATTCCCACGAGCTGCTTTTTCCCACTCTGCTTCTGATGGCAGCCGGTAGGTTTTTCCGGTTGCCTTATTCAACCACTGTAGATAGGCATCAATGTCCTGCTTTGAGACACTCATAACCGGGTGTTCCTCTTGTCCGTCCTGGCAATGAAAACCGAACCATGTCTTGGGAACCTTGTAACCGGTATTGTAGATAAAGACATAATAATCATTGTTGGTAACCGGAAATTGAGCGATCTCATAAGCCGGCAAGGTTACTTCATGCATCGGATTCTCGACATGGAACAAATCCGAATTGAACCACTCAGACGCCCAGTCTTCTTTCTCCAGTAAATACTTCATCTGTGTTTCACTGGTTCCCATCCAAAATGTCCCGGCCGGGATGGTGATCATTGGAGAAATTCGCACCGGTAAATCTTGATCTGCTGAGTTCTCCGGTTCTTTTGATGTGAGAGATTTTCCGAAATTCATAGATCACACAACTCCTGAAAAGATTTCGGCTTTCAATGAGTAACAAGCAGACATAAATTTATCGATATTTTCATCAATACTTTGTCCAAGGGCGAATAAGAAACCTTCAGCTGATTCGGCTCGATAATTATCGAAGTTATTAACCATATCATCCAAAATACGTTCCCAGGTTCCGGCTTTGTTCTGGACTAACCAACCATATTGCCCTAGTTCTCGGTAGCACACTACCGCTGCTGGCTACCCATGGAACTTTCATCAGCATAAACTCTAAAATATCTTCCCGTCCGATCGTTGATCAAAAGCAGTAGCTTCGGTAGTACACCGATATCTAATGAAGGCAAGACTGCCATCCATTTGGATGACTCGTTGCATGGGATGATGATTTTTTGGTGACTGGGTAGATGGATCTCTGGAGCTAATTCTGGTTGAATCCCCTTAAAAACCATACGGATCTGTGAGAATCTGTTCCCGATCGCTTCAATGGCTGGTAATAATCCACTATCCTTCAGCTTCTGAATACCACCTTCCCCAACCCGCACCCCAAGGTGTACACCATCGTGTGCTTCGTATGGATGAATCAGGTACTGATCAGAATCCAGATAATCAGGCTGAAAAATTACCCTTCCAATACCAGACCAATCTTCCAATAACTGGCGGGAATTTACCAGAACTCCATCTACCAATTTTATGATCCAAAATAACTGGTCGCGATCTATACTCGCTGATAGCTCTTCGACGCAACCAACGAGCGGAGCCGCCGATTGCCCGATCATGAATTTATTTGTAAAGGGATCTAACACCACCGGAACGGGTACATCTAAAATGACAATTTTATCGCGTGCTTGCCAGTGTTGGATCACTTGAGCTGCATCTTTGCATGCCTGCACATGAAGAAAGACAACATCTGCATCACCACAGAGCATACCCGTATCGCTTGTCTTCCCTTTAAAGGAACCACTGTCCAGAACATCTGCTTTCAGGTTGTATCGTGCATGGAGCGTGCGCTGTAAAATCGAATAGCGCTGTTTCGCTTTCCAGTAATTTCCTCCCGAAGGGTGAATGAAAACAAATTTCATGATGCATCCTGTTCTGGTTGAATTGTTTGCATCCTGTTCAAGAATCCCCAATTCATTGGTTCAGAAATAACCTGAGCAATCACCCGAGTCCATTGATCTAGCATCTGATCTACTTCTCGTCTGGCGGATTTTTGGTATCCTTGATTACCTAAATGTTCTCTGGCAACCTCGTCCATTACCAACTGCCTCAAGTTCGTGTGCCACTCATCCGGTGTGGCTGATATCAACCCACCAGCACTCCATTCAACTACCATTGGCAATCTGGAACCAACCCAGGGGATATGCTTAATCCCTGCTTGCATCAAGAGTGTGTCAGTCTGGGTATAGTTATAGGGAATATTCCGTAATGGATAAACCAAAATATCAAATTGCCCCAGTAAGAATGGATAATCTTCAGGAGATACTTCTGGTAAAAACAGCTTTCGATTCTCAGGTAGGTTTTCGAATAACTGGAACGCTTTTTGATCTTCTGAAACAACCAGTTGAGTTCGCGGGAATTCTCTTACTACCCGAATTAAGATGCGTCGGATTTCAAGTAAATCGTCAAGTTGGCCAGATCCGCCAATCCAACCGATATTAATTGTATTGTGATGTGCCTGTTTCTTTTCCCAGAGTGGATTTGATCTCGACCAACCGTCTGGTAAATACGCTACCTGATATCCTGCAGTCGCTAATTGATCAGCAAAGCGTTCGCTTGGAGTGGTGATCACATTTGACAGCATTAATGCAGCTGTGTATGCGCGCGCATTGACCGGCAACCCAAGTCCTTTCTTCAAATAATCCGGGTGGGTCATAGGCATCTGCTCATAATCTGCGTCCAAATCCAATATCACAGGAATCTTTGCTGCAGTACATTCAGCCATATACTCAAGCAGCCACGGATTCATGTGCGGGTTTGAAGCGATTACGAGCTGGGATGTCCTGGACCTGGCCTCTTCAATCGAATCAGCAAAAGATATATCCAATTGAAGTGCGGAAAGGCAATCCTGGATAAAGCTTAACCCGATATGGAATCAGGTTTCTATCTGGTACCAGAATAGTCACATTCTTCACCTGACTTAGGTCAAAACTTGGTTCATTTGAACCAGAAGAAATTGACTCTGTGCCCGGCATATTTGCGGAGCTATCCAAATGGATATTCTCCTGGATCGTTTCCAGGCCTTCCACCAAATCAGTTCGACGATCTGCTTTTGCCTGACGGATATTCATTTCAAGCAACGCTGGCAACAACGAATCGATCTGATCAAGATGAGTCGCTACCAATTCTGCCGGGTGGCTGCTGTGGATAATTTCTTCCAATAATCGAGACGCTTTTTCAATTTCTTTCTCTTGTACACCTTTTGACTTACCGGCTAATCGTTGCTGCAAATTTCCAAGGCGTTCTTCACCTAATGGCAGCAAGTTCTTTTGAACCTGAGTTGCATTTTTCTCTGATTCTGCCAATTCAATTCGGGTGGATATCTCTTGATTTTCTGGCTCAAGCAGCTTCGCTTTTTGATAAAAATAAAGTGCAGCCATGCTGTCTTCCCCTGCCAGGTAAAGGTCTCCTAATACCAACATCGATTCGATATCACCAGGAAAATCCTTGATGATCGCTGCATAGGCGCGTATCGCCTCTCCCAGTTGATTACTGCTCAAAAGGGTGCGGGCGAAAGTTTTTCGGTAGGTTAGATCAACTGAGTTATCGGTAAATTCATCCATAATTCTTGAATCGAAAAGAAGACTGTATCTTGCAGTTTTTACGACCATCAAAAACGATTTAGCCTACTCTACCGCGCCTCGAACGGTTTGGGTATAAAAGGCAACTGAAAGCCGCATAAACGGAGGATAAACTTTATTATTTATGATCCTTTTACTGACCGCGAACTCAGCCAGTTCTAAACTTATGCTATGACAACTGGCGATTTGACTGATTTTTCAAGGAACGCATTCCTCCCATTATCGGAAAATGAGAGCAGTTGGGTTGATTTAAACCCTTCCAGTGATCCTTTGAATCACGTCTCTTGCGTCGAAATATCAGCAATTATCTTGTTAGCCACCTCCCTTTCCGTTAACCAAAAGAACATGAACCAAGACTCCCATTGCAGCGTACCTGACTACCAACTTTTTGGGAGAATGCTTAAATCACAAAGCCAACTCATGGAAGCAGGCATTGAACGTGAAATCCATCCAGGTATCCCTCATATAAAACCTGTTGATGGATTTATTACATGCGAGTTTCATCCAGGACATATCGGTGTTGATACTCGGGTTGAACCTGGCACGCCCATTCAGAGTACGATGGATGGAAAAGTTGCATTCGCGGGTTGGAATATTGAGGGTTATGGCAATCTTGTTGTGATCGAAAATGAGAATTTCTCAACTTATTATGCCCATTTATCCTCTTTCCAGGTAAAGGTAGGTGACTTTGTAGGTGCGGGAAACGTGGTTGGGCAGAGCGGAAATAGTGGTAACTCTGGCGGACCGCATCTACATTATGAAGTCAGGCTCCATGGTAAACCGGAAGATCCTTCCAAATACTATGGTAGAAGATTCGCAAAAAGCTTCTGATCTGCACCGAAATCACCACCAGGGAGGGTGATAATTTCATGGGTTCTTTGCGGACATTTAACGTATGATTTACATAGTGTTGGTTTTGATTATGCTATAAACCCATACATGACGGGGTGGTTTCTATTCACCTTAAATGGTTGAGTAGTCAGATACACCTTGTTCTCACCTTGGAGGCTCCAGTATGGAATTGGTTTTTGATATTAGCCCTGACGAAATGCCTCTTTTCTTGGCCGAAACCGAAGATCAACTTCAGGTCATTGAAGAGGGTCTAGTTCGCATTGAACAAGAATCCGATGATCCTGATCTGATCCAGGGTCTCTTTAGAGCTGCCCACACCTTAAAGGGTATGGCAGGTATGATCGGACATAAACGCCTGGTCAGTTTGACCCATGCACTGGAGAACGGATTCGATGGAATTCGGAAAAAAACCTACCAAATTTCCACCGATTTTATTGATTTATGCCTAAGCTCGATCGATGGATTACGCTTACTTCGGGAAGAAGTCATTGATCGGCAGGAATCAGATGTAGATGTGGAGAGTATGGTTTACCAGTTGGAAGAATACATCCAACGGGTATCCGGTGGATCGGCAACCAAAACCCCACCCGCAAGCAAGCCAGTTCAACAACCTGAGCCTGCCCCAGAAGTCATCTCAGAGAAACCCGCAGAGGTTCCTGTAACTACACCAGTTGTAACATCACAGACAAAAACATGGTTCTTAACCGCAAATATCAATCCGAAGAGTATCGCTCCTGCTGCCAGAGCTTTTCAGATTATGATGGCTTTGCAATCAGCCGGCACGATTGTTGAAATGGATCCCCCGCTCGAAGATATTGAAGCATCCAAACCTGTTTCCCGATTTATAGCCAAATTCTCTGCTGGGGATGATATCGCAAGCTTGCAACAAGATCTCGCATGTATCTCTGAATTGGATTCATTTGAAATTATTGACCCGGACCGCTCTACGAAGCAATCGGCAACGCCCAAAGAAGCGGCAAAGACCGAATCAGTGGAAGTAATTGTAGATATCTCTCCTAAGAGCATTGCCTCCGTTGCCAGAGCATTTCAGGTAATGATGTGCTTGCAATCTTCAGGGACCATTCTGGAAATGAACCCAGACCTGGAGAAAGTAGAATCGAACCAGCAAGTAAACCAGTACAAAGCAAAATTCCTGCCGTCATTACCACTTGACCAAATTCGCCAGGAAATCACAAAAATCTCTGAAATTGATAAGCTCATATTGGGTGATTCTGTGATTGAACTGGTCCAACCGAAATCCAGTTCTCCAGTTCAAAGCGGAGAAAAACAAAACACTGAGCCACCCCGGTTGGGTGACTTCTTGATTGAATCGGGGACGATCACAGCAGCTCAATTAGAAAAAGCCCTCGCTCGCCAGAAAGAACTTTCTAAAGAGGGACGTCAAGAGTTATTTGGACAAGTATTAATTGAACTTGGCTTCTTTGATCGGGACACTCTCGATCAGGCAACATCCAAGTTCATGCAAGCTCAACGGGCGGCTCTACAAGCTGCACAAGACGCAGATAAATCAAAAGAGAAAAATATCGATAAAACTGTCCGGACGAGTGTTGAGCGCCTGGATGCATTAATGAACCTGGTTGGTGAGTTGATTACAGATAGAAACCGCCTGAACCAGTTGCGGAATAGATTTGAAGCCAATGATCGCGGTCACGATGAAGTAGGTATGCTCTCAGATACCGTAGTGCATATCGGCCGTATCACCGATCAACTGCAAGAAGAAGTGATGCATATCCGTATGCAACCTGTGGCAAATGTGTTCAATAAATTCCCGCGCATGGTGCGGGACCTTGCTCAAAAAACCGGTAAAGAGTTGGACCTGATCTTACGCGGACAAGATACTGAATTGGATCGTTCTGTTATTGAAGAAATTAATGACCCGCTCATTCACTTGCTTCGCAACTCGGTGGATCATGGTATTGAAACCCCTGCCGATCGACGAGCAGCTGGTAAGAATTCGCGCGGAACAGTCACCCTTTCAGCCCGCCACGAGCAAGGTCGGATTGTGCTCACCGTGGAAGATGACGGCAAAGGAATCGATATGGACAAGCTCAAGAAGAGCGCTGTCGCGAAAGGTCTTCTCACTGAAGCTGAAGCCTCAGTAATTACCGATGATAAAGCCATTAATCTGATCTTTGCATCTGGGGTTTCGACTGCTAAAGCTCTCTCTGATATCTCTGGCCGCGGAGTGGGGATGGATATTGTTCGGAATAACATTGAACGACTGAATGGCACAATTATCGTTGATACCCAGGTTGGAAAGGGATCAACCTTCACGATCAC
Organism: uncultured Chloroflexia bacterium; assembly: GCA_963818305.1. Classification (GTDB taxonomy): domain Bacteria; phylum Chloroflexota; class Anaerolineae; order Anaerolineales; family Anaerolineaceae; genus DAIOEK01. The sequence goes on along the minus strand of CAWFRQ010000002.1, from coordinate 532,080 downwards.
ACTTCCACTCACACTCGCAATTGTACCCACCCTATTAGTCAAAGTCGGCGATACGAGTTTTGCCATTCCGCTCGTGATGGTGATCGAAACGCAGAAGTTGGATTCGAAAGGCATCTCCTATGTAAGCGGAAAACCGGTTACAAAGCTGCGCGATCAAGTCATTTCCCTACTTGAACTGGCTGACGTGTTCCGCCTTGAAACTGGAAAACAATCCAAAGATCGGTATATGGTGGTTGTCCGTTCGAGCAAAGTCGAAATCGGCCTGGTGGTTGATTCTTTGGTTGGCGAAGAAGAAGTTGTTGTTAAGTCTCTCAGTACTCTTATTGGTGATACACCAGGAATTTCGAGCGCCGCAATTTTAGGGGATGGACAGGTTGCACTGATTCTGGATGTTCCTGGTTTGTATAAGTTAGCCGGTTTACATTAGGAAAAGGATTATTATGACTGAAGAGGCGAAACAAATTAGTGAAGAACTTCTAAAAGTGCTTCAAGCAATTGCAGAAGAAGGCTTAACTTCTGCTGCAGATGGTCTTTCCTCTATGATTGGGACCACTCTGACAGTAAAAAACCCATGTGTGAAAACTGTAAATGTCAAAGATATTCCATCGGCATTGGGTGGCCCAGAAAATGAAGCGGTTGGAATTTACTTAAAGGCCGAAGGCGATATGACGGGGCACTTTATGCTGGTCGTCCCATACGAAAAAGCGATGGAAATGGTAGATATGCTCATGGAAGTGCCGGCAGGAACCACGCAAAGTCTGGGTTCCCTTGAACGCTCTGCCCTGGCTGAAGTAGGTAACCTTACAGCTGCTTTCTTCTTAAATGCTGTTGCTGCCATGACCGGGATCTCTTCCAGGCCAACCCCTCCTGCGGTAATGGTAGATATGATCGGCGCAATCCTCGATATCATCGTTGCCGCAACCGGTGGAATAAGTGAATATGTCCTTACTTTTCAAGCGATGTTCAGTTATGCCGACCGCTCAGTGGATGCTGATTTTTGGGTAATACCAGATCCTGCCACCCTTGAATCATTCATAAACAAGAAGAATTAGTATGCCAAACACACTTAGCGTAGGCCTTGGGGAATTGGTCATTAGCCAGAATCCAGACGATATCTTGGTGGCGTATGGCCTTGGATCTTGCGTCGGTGTGGGCATGTTCAGTCCGGCGAAAAAAATTGCTGGATTGCTGCATGCTGTCTTGCCAGAAAACACAGACACAGATAAAGCATCTACCAAATTTGTTGATACCGGCATCACGACAATGCTGGAAAAGATGCAAAAAGCAGGCGCAGATTTACGGACGATTCAGATATATATGGCTGGTGGTGCAAACATGTTGATCAATACGACCTTGAGTAAGTCGTTTGATATTGGCACCCGCAATGCCGCCGCTGCCAAAGATATGTTTTTAAAACTAAACTTAAGACTACTCAACTTCGAAACCGGCGGCAACACCGGCAGAACCGTAAGAATGTATGTATCAACCGGCAAGTACACTGTCCGTGTAATTGGTGGACAAGAACGAGAACTTTAAAAAGAGGAGTAAAGCATGGCAAAAATATTAATCGTTGACGACGCAGAGTTCCTTCGGGTGCGTATCTCAAAAATGTTGATTGCGGATGGCTTTGAAGTAACCGAAGCTGAAAATGGGTTGAAAGCCATTGAAGCCTATAAAGCCAATCACCCCGACATGGTTTTGATGGATATCACGATGCCCGAGATGGACGGTTTAAGCGCCTTGAAAGAGCTTCGGAAGATTGACCCAGCTGCAAAAGTCATTATGCTCACCGCGCTTGGGCAAGAATCAGTGGTACTTGAAGCTGTCAAATCTGGCGCACGTGATTTCATTGTGAAACCATTCGAACGAGACCGTGTCTTAAGCGCAATCAATAAGATTTTGGGATAAAGAGGCTTTATGCCATTCCAATCTGCTAGTGAACCAGTGGAAGGTAAGAAACAGATCCGAGTATTAGTTGTGGATGATTCTGCCTTCATGCGGTTTACCATCACAAAACACCTGGGCGAGAATCCTCAAATCCAGATTATCGGTACGGCGCGAGATGGGAATGAAGCGCTCGAACTCATCCCCAAATTGAATCCTGATGTGGTCACGTTGGACGTAGAGATGCCTCATCTGGATGGTCTTTCTACCTTACGCGAGGTGATGGCTCGCTATCCAAGACCGGTTGTGATGTTTAGCAGTCTGACGGCCGCAGGCACAGCAGAGACAGTTCAGGCATTGACGATTGGTGCGATCGATTTTATTGCCAAACCCAGTAATAAAGCGAATATCCAAGCTGTGATGGAAGAAGCAGCACAAAAGATTATCAAAGCTGCTGGATCCAAAGTGTTTTCTCTTGCCAAACCCAGACCAGCTGTCGAGTTAACAATTAAGCCAACCATTAAAGTTGCCAAGAGCGTTCGACCACTTACACCGGCTGACAAGGTGCTGATCATTGGCTCATCAACTGGTGGACCGCGGGCGCTCAATACGGTGGTTGCAGATCTACCTGCCAATCTACCTGCTGCAGTGGTTATCATTCAACACATGCCTGTTGGCTTTACCCGCTCGCTCGCAGAACGTTTAGATACCGTTTCGAAAATTATGGTCAAAGAAGCTGAACCTGGCGACAAGTTGGAAGTAGGTAAGGCATTATTAGCTCCAGGCGGTTTCCATATGGTATTTGACCGCAATGGAATTGTGACCTTAAATCAAAACCCACCAGTCCATGGTGTGCGGCCTGCGATCGATGTAGCCATGACATCCATCGTTCCGCTGCACGGGAAATCCATTGTGGGAGTGATACTGACGGGAATGGGTAACGACGGAACGACTGGTTGTCAGTTGATTCACAGTGCTGGCGGACAAGTGATTGCTGAGGATGAGTCCACCTGTGTTGTCTGGGGAATGCCCCGGAGCGTGTTTGAAGCAGGTGTAGCGGATGAAGTGAGACCATTGCACGAAATTGCGAGTGCAATTCAAAGAAGAATCTCTGGTACTGGTAGAGGGTGATAGGACAAGAATATGGATGAAGCAGCGTACAACAAAATAAAAGTAAACGTAAAGAAATTACTTAATATCGATCTGAGCCAGTACAAAGCTGAACAAATGCAGCGCAGGCTAGATTCCTGGTTGGTTCGGTCAGGTGTTGCTTCTTGGGATGATTACCTGAAGACAGTCTCTACAGATACCAAAGAGCTTTCAAGATTTCGAGATTATCTTACGATCAATGTATCCGAGTTCTTTCGAGATCAAGACCGTTGGAATACACTGCGCTCAAAAGTGGTACCGGACTTGATCAAAGCCGCGATGGCGAAGAATGACGCTGCAGCTAAAGGTGCTTTGCGGGTTTGGAGCGCCGGATGCTCAAACGGCTCAGAGCCGTATTCTCTGTCGATTTTATTTGATGAAACAACAGCTATGCGCAGTTCGCACTACATCCTCGCAACTGATCTCGACCGCACGATCTTAGCGCGGGCCAGGGCGCGAGGTCCATATTCTGCTGAAGACACCCGTAATGTGAATGCAGATCAGCGTGCTAAATATTTTGATGCCGGCGGTCCGCCTTACTATGTGAAAGATACGATTGCCAAGAGAGTCACGTTTAAGGAACACAACCTGTTACTGGATAACTTTGAAAAAGACTTTGACTTAATTGTGTGTCGGAATGTAATTATCTATTTCACACTCGAAGCAAAATCGGAATTATATAAGAAATTTCATAGTGCTCTCCGCCCGGGAGGAATTCTCTTTTTGGGTGGAACCGAGATCATCCCCCGGCCTTCTGATATTGGTTTCTCCAATTTGGGAGGATCGTATTACCAGAAAGAGATCAGGTAATTATGCCTAAAAGTATGGATGCCCTAATCCAACAGGTCGGTGACCTTCCGCCGCTGCCTCAGGTAGCTCAGAAGGCACTTTCACTCATCCGAAATCCAAAATCAGATATGAATGATCTTGCAAATGTTCTGGTAATGGATCAAGGTTTGACCAGCACTGTGTTGCGTTGGGTTAAATTCATCCTACTATGGTCTTGCAAATCCAGTCTCAACCGTGCAGCAAGCAGTGATTTACCTGGGTCAGAATACGATCCAAAGCCTGGTTCTCGCGGCTTCCATCTCAACTTATCTCTATCGCCCAGTTCCTGGTTACGATCTTGATCGTGGTGATCTATGGAAACATTCCATTGGTATCGCTACAGGTGCGCAAATTCTCACCAAAAAACTTGGTGTTGAAATCAGCGAAGAAGCATATCATGCCGGGTTACTCTGCGATATCGGTAAACTTGCATTTGACGTTCTATTACGGAATATTGATATATCTCGAGTGAACTGGCAAGATCGATCCTTTAATGACCTTGAAATTGAAATTTTCGGTGTCGATCATGCTCGAATGGGCGCAGAAATGTGTGCCCGCTGGCACTTGCCAGAACAGCTTCAAAAAGCAGTGGAGTGTCACCATAAACCCAGTGAGGCTGGCACCAGCATTAAACTAGCTTCTGCAGTCCATATTGCTGACAATGCGATGATGATGCTGGGAATCGGATTGGGTAAAGATGGTTTGCGCTACAATATCGACCCAGTAGCTTACGAAGTTCTGGGATGGAATGAAGAAAAGCTTCCAGAAATTTTCGAAAAAATGCTTGGCGCAATTAATTCAGCCGAAGCGTTCCTGGGCATCATCACCCCAACCATTCCTGCAGGAAAGTAAGAGGCAGATACCATGGACGTGAAATATCTTAACCCATTTCTGGTTGCAGCAGCCGAAGTAATTGAAGCCGAAGTCAACGTCAAGGTTGAACGGGGAGGCATTACCGTTCATCAAGGTTCACTCACCACTGATGAAGTGACAGTGCTGATAAACATCGTAGGTCAAATCCAGGGCGTAGTGCTGCTCGAATTATCCCAACAAACTGGGATCGCATTTGTTTCGAAAATGTTAGATCAACCCATTTCGAATTTTGATAACCTGGCACAGAGCGGAATCGCTGAATTAGGAAATGTCATCTCTGGGAAAGCTACGGTTGAGGTTTCAAAAACCGGAGTAGATTCAACAATTTCGCCTCCAACAATGATCCTTGGTAAGGGAACTCAAATATCAACGATTGATTTTCAGCGCCTCGTCGTCCCTCTCAACACTGAATTTGGGCCAATAACCGTACATCTGGCTGTTAAAGAAAGTCCAGAAAATCAACAGCAAGTCAACTTTGTACCGCTCATTCAGAGAGCAACCAGTAAGAGTTGAGGATCAAGAAAGTAAAGTAGATCCATAAGGGAGTTAGGCATGAATGTAAAATTTCTGAACCCGTTTTTAGAATCCGTCATCGAAGTCTTAAAAGTGGAAACCGGTTGTACAACCACAAAAGGCGCTCTACAGCTAGAAAAAGGAGCTTACGTCACTGAAGATGTGACCGTGATTATTGCTCTCGTTGGCGCTGTCGAAGGGATGGTGATGTACAGCCTAAGTTTCGAAACAGCCAATTGTCTGGTTTCTAAAATGATGGGTGATGAGATTACCGAGTTCACTCCGTTGGTTCAAAGTGGCGTGGCAGAGCTGGGGAATGTAATTACCGGCAGAGCATCTGTAAAGCTCAGCGAATCAGGCTACGAAGCAACCATTTCACCGCCTACCCTCATTATCGGAAAGGGTTCACAGATTTCTACCCTCGATTTTCCCCGGCTGGTTGTACAACTTCTCTCAGAGTGCGGCCAGATCACAATCCAATTAGCATTGCGAGAAGGACTGAATAAATCACTGAATACAGCCCAGATTCCCGTTCCAGCCAAACCAGGAATTTAGTATCAACACATGCAAAATCCACACAAGAGCCGCCAAATTGGTGGCTCTTGTTTATTAATCAAGCAAAATTATGCTTGAAAACTGTATTTATTAATATTTTATATATTCCTTAGCAATAATTTATTCCAATTAAAAAACAACATGTCCAAAATAGAATAAGCCATCAACTCTCATCCTTGCACACACTAAGAACTGGTTAAATTTACACGATTACTTACTTGAGATTCCACTCAAGCTACTACCTTGATCTGTGTTGAAAGGTGATCGTTTATTTTTGAGCTAAATAAGGGAGATGGTGGATTTGAGGTTTGCTCAATCAATTGTTCACTAATAATCTAACCTGGAGGTACGATGAACGAAACCAATTCAGCCACCAAACGGAGATCAATTTTTAATCTCCAATCCTGGGGGATTCAAAATCAAATTCTTGGGATGATTATTTTCATCATTCTCATAACAGTCGCAATCATGACTCTGCTCAACTACTTCACGATTGCCCAATCAGCAGTTGCGAACACCGGTGCGAACCTGGTGAGTATTTCAAAAGAATCTTCGGATAAAGCGGTCGGGGTGATCCAGGCAAATATTAATGGCCTCTCTGGCATCGCTCTATCACCAGATCTGGTAGAAGCGGTAAAGGTACAAAACGCAACTTACAGCGGGATCGATCCAGAAGTTATAAAAGCCAATATCGCTCAAATGGATCAAGCCTGGTCAGATGAAGACCCATCCATGGAACCGAGAGTTGCCGAGATTACCGCAAATAAAACCAGCCAATTCCTACTGAATTTTCGTAAAGCCTTTCCGGATGAGGTTGAAGTTTTTGCGACCGATATCCAAGGCCTGACAATGGGAATGACCAACCGCACCGGTGACTATTTACAAGCCGATGAGGGATGGTGGCAAAAAGCCTATAACAATGGGACCGGTGCAATCTCCGTCGGTGAAGTGGAATTTGATGAGAGCACCAAAGCATACGGAATGAATATAGGGGTGCCAATTGTCGACCCGGGCACAAACTCGGTTGTTGGGATTTTACGCGGTACTATCAACATTTCAGCTGTATTTGCGAATCTCTCTGAGCTGCATTACGGATCTACCGGGAATGCTGCCCTTCTTAGCCAGGATGGGGTAGTACTTTACTCCAAGAATGATGCTCAACTGATGCAGCCTGCACCAGAAGAGATTCTCAACGCACAAAAGAGTGAAACTAACTATTGGGTTAATAACCTGCATGATCTGGACGGGAACTCCGCTATCCTCGCTTTTTATACACCAGGAGGGTCGTTGGCTGAATCTTTAGGTTGGACTCTGATGATGGATCAGGACCGGAGTGAGGTGGAGGCACCAGTGGTTGCTTCTGTCTGGAGAGGTGTCTTACTCGGTCTGGTTTTGGCCATTTTACTCACAATCGTTGGTTACTTCTTCGCTCGATCCATCACGAAGCCGATTTTACAGGTAGCAGACACGGCTAACCGGCTTGCTGAAGGTGATTTAAGCCTTTCGGTTGAAAATAAGAAATTACTCCAAAAAATTACCCAAAGGGCAGATGAGATCGGTACTGTTGGAAAAGCATTTGATAGGACAATCCATTACCTGACCGATATGGCAAGAAGCGCTGAAGAAATCGCAGCAGGTAACCTCACCACAATAGTCAAACCGATCTCTGACCGGGACGCTCTGGGTGTTGCATTCCATAAAATGGTTCGAGACTTACATCAATCCATTTCTGAAGTACAGCAGAATAGCCTCAGCCTGAATGATGCAGCTGCCCAATTAGCAGGAATTTCAAACCAGGCCGGAAACGCAACCAGCCAGATTGCTCAATCCATCCAACAAGTTGCATCAGGTTCAAACCAACAAAATGAATCCATCAGCCATACAGCTACTTCCGTGGATCAACTTACCCGTGCAATAGACGGGGTTGCACTTGGAGCGCAAGAGCAGGTGAAGGCCATTTCAAAAGCATCCAGCATCACAGGCTTGATCTCAGCAACCATCACACAAGTAGCAGAGAACGCTGATGCGGTCGCAAGAGAATCAAACCGGGCGGCAAGCGCTGCGAAGCAAGGAACCAGAACAGTGGAAGATACTTTAACTGGTATGCAAACGATTAAAGAAAAAGTCTCGATCTCGTCTCAAAAAGTAGAAGAGATGGGGGCTAGATCTGACCAGATTAATGAGATCGTAACTACCATATCAGAGATCGCCTCCCAAACCAACCTGCTCGCACTCAACGCAGCCATCGAAGCCGCCCGTGCAGGAGAAGCTGGAAAAGGATTCGCCGTCGTAGCCGATGAAGTCCGCAAACTAGCGGAAAGATCCTCTGTAGCTACCAAAGAAATCAGCGAGCTAGTTAGAGGAATCCAATCCACTGTTAGCGAAGCAGTCGTATCTATGGAGGAAGGTGCCCGCGAAGTAGAATTGGGTGTTGAAAAGGCTAACCAGGCTGGTTCAGCCCTGAGCGATATCATCGAAGCTGCTGAGGCTGTTGATCAGCAAGCAACACTGGCTGCAAAAGCTACTCAATCGATGGCAGATTCTGTAAATGAGCTTGTTTCTTCCGTTGATTCAGTATCTGCTGTGGTTGAAGAAAACACAGCCGCGACCGAGCAAATGGCTGCTGGCTCAAGTGAGGTAACCCAATCGATTGAAAACATTGCTGCGGTTGCAGAAGAAAACGCCGCGGCGGTGGAAGAAGTTTCAGCTTCGACTGAAGAGTTGACCGCTCAGGTTGAAGAAGTATCAGCTTCTGCTCAACACCTCGCTACCCTAGCCAACGCCCTACAGACCACAATTTCTCACTTCAAGCTGTGAAAGAATTGGGCTGACAAAGATTTACAAAAAACTAATCATGGATTTACGCGTCCTTAACCAAGGATCGGTTATAAACAAATTGGAATTTGTTCACGATTGCTAGAAGTTTTACACCCTTAAGGAGAGTGTTATGGAACAACAATTGGTTGTCTTTGAGTTAGCAAATGAGCACTATGGCTTAGATATCTCTGCAGTAGAAGGCATTATTAAAATGCAAGCTATTACTAAAATGCCACAAGCCCCATCATTTGTGGAAGGTGTAACCAACTTACGTGGTACAGTCGTTCCGGTAATTGATTTACGCAAGCGGTTCGGCTTAGCTACCTTAGACCACACCAAAGATACCCGGATCGTAGTTGTCTATATGGATAAAACGAAAATCGGTATGATTGTGGACGGCGTGAGTGAAGTCCTCCGGATACCAGAAGAATCTATTGAACCCACTCCACCCATGGTCTCCAATGTAAATACCGCCTTTATTCGCGGAATTGCGAAACTGGAGCAACGACTGGTGACCCTCCTGGACTTAAGCAAAGTCTTATCTTTGGATGAGCAGGCAGCCCTTTTTAAATCTGCTGTATAACCAACATTCATATACAATTTGCTCTTCGATGTCAAAAACTGCCCTTTCGGGCAGTTTTTTATATTCAAGTCGATAAGATCTCGTAATTGGAAAAAGAATGTCGGGAGTAACGAATACTACCAACAAGATCAATAGAATTCTTCTCAAACCAATTGTAGATGAAAATCGACACCGAAAAGATTTCTCTTTCATCCCGACTGCCAGATAAATCAAAAGCAGCGGATATTATTCTTCCCCTCAAAATCGGTAAAGAGACGACATTGAACACATTGATCCGATTCACTATCAATTAATCAGATGCTTATATGAATTTTACGGACAAATATCCTTTCATCTTGCAGAATCATTAAGCAAATAACGGTTTAAATCCAGGGAGTACTTACCTGCCTGATTCGATCATAATTGTTTACACCAGGGAGAAATTGCATGGAATTTATTCTCTTCATAATAGCTTCGATAGTTGGAGTCCTCATTGGAATGGGCACAATCTATATGATCTATCGTCGTGGTATGGCCATCCGCATCAATCTCATGATTTGTGTGATGTGTGCTCTGTATGCCAACGCTGGTTTCTTGTTAGGTAAATTGGGGGTAACATTTCTCAATGTCGCTCTTGCACTCGTTGTTCTTCTCCCCATCACAATTCTTATGATTTTAAATTTCTTTAATGATTGTCTCAATCCAATTTTGGCAATCAACAAATTTATTGCTGAACTCACTTCAGGAAATATTCACGATCGTTTGGAAATTGAAGCAAAACATGAAGTGAAAGATCTGCGTGATCACATCAATGCTTTCCTGGATTATTTGAAATCCTTTGAGGTGGTAGCCAGCCAGGTAGCAGGTGGAAATTTAGATGTTCACGTCTCTCCCAAGTCTGATCAGGATGCTCTGGGAAAATCTTTCGTAATGATGATTGAGAAATTACAAACAACCATCAAGGGTGCGAAAGAGAACACCATGATTTTGCGAAAGTCCTCAACCCAACTTTCTGAGAGTGCTCGCCAGGCAGGCATGGCCTCTTCCCAAATTGCCCAAACCATTCAACAAGTAGCTGTGGGGACAACCCAACAATCTGATTCAGTCACCCGCACTGCAGCATCCATCGAACAAATGAGCCGTGCAATCAACGGAGTTGCTCAGGGAGCGCACGAACAATCCATCTCTGTGAGTAAAGCTGCTGATATGATGGAACAGCTCAACAAAGCGATTAATCAGGTAACCAACAGCGCCGAAAAAGTGAAAGTGGAAAGTGATAAGGCTGCCGAAGAAGCAAAAGATGGATCACGGACCGTCAAAGACACAGTGTTGGGTATGGAGAGAATTAAATCAACTGTCAGTCAATCAGCCATCAAAGTCCAAGAGATGGGTATGAAATCTGAAAAAATTGGCTCCATTGTTGAGGCAATTGAAGAGATCTCATCTCAGACTAACCTGCTTGCACTGAATGCTGCTATTGAAGCAGCCAGAGCCGGTGAAGCAGGTAAAGGATTTGCTGTGGTAGCTGATGAAGTACGGAAACTGGCTGATAAAACATCCACCGAAGCCAAAGAAATCGCCAATCTGGTAAAGACCATGCAGACTACTGTAAATGAAGCTGTGGTTTCGATGGATGAAGGCACAAAGGAAGTAGAATCAGGAGTATCGATGGCTAGTAATGCCGGACAGGCATTAGAGCGGATTCAGGTTGCAATCCGTGCGGTCAATAACCAGGCAGCCGAATCATCTACTGCTGCAGAGGCAATGCGACAATCATCTGCTCAACTGGTAGATGCCGTAACATCAGTCTCAAGTGTAGTAGAAGAAAATACATCAGCCACAGAAGAAATGGCCGCCAGCTCTAGTATTGTCAACCAGGCAATCGAAGATATTGCCAGCATCAGTGAACAAAATTCTGCCGCGGTGGAAGAAGTATCAGCTTCCGCGGAAGAAATGTCAGACCAGGTTGAAGAGGTAAGTCAATCTGTCCGCGACCTTGTACAGATGACAGAAGCACTTCAAGCCACACTCTCGAAATTTTCAGTGGGGGATTAAGGATAATACATGTCGGTTAACGAACGAAAATCAACCAGAGGTTATCTCTACCCAGCACGATATCGGTTGCATCGATGTCCGAATACAGGGGATAATTTCGATCGCCTCTTCCGTTTCTCCCCTGATGGTATCTTAATCGTTCAGCAAAACGGTACCATTATGCAGGCAAATCCTGCGATTCTATGGATGCTAGGTCTTGACGAAAGCATTTTTGTTACGGACCAGAATAATATATTTGACCGGCTATTATCTACCGAAAAAGAGGTTTTTTCCTCATGTCTCGAAATGGTTCTGAAAAACCATATCCCTTCTACCCGAATGGAAACCACATTTATTCGCCAGGACGGTTCTTCTTTCCCCGCTGATGTTGCATTTGGAGCATTCGATACAGCTCATCCACCAACGGCTCAAATCATTATTCACGACATTAGCGATTACAAATCTGCAGAAGAACAGACCATGCAAACCCACATGGAATTAGAAATGTCTTACACTGCCACGTTGAATGGCTGGAGTCGGGCATTGGAATTAAGAGATAGGGAAACCCAGGGGCATTCACAACGCGTTACTGATAAAAGCATCGAAATAGCCCTTAAAGTGGGCATCAAGATGGAACAGATCATCCATGTCAGACATGGATCCTTATTGCACGATATTGGGAAAATGGCCATCCCAGATTCTATTCTATTCAAGCCTGGGCCATTATCAACCTATGAACGGCACGTAATGGAACAGCATCCAACCTATGCGTATAATCTACTTTCGCCCATCAAATATTTGAAACCTGCGCTTTGCATCCCTTATAGTCATCATGAGAGATGGGATGGAACCGGGTATCCTCAAGGTTTGAGTGGTGAAGCAATTCCGGTCGAAGCTCGCGTTTTCTCGATTGTAGACGTATGGGATGCATTAACTTCAGACAGACCATATCGTACTGCCTGGCCGGAGGAAAAAGCCAGAGAGTATTTGTGGGAAAATCGATCCACCCAATTCGATCCTGAGTTGGTTAGTGTATTCTTAAATTCTGTGTAAACGGCTAGCGAACGATACCCCCACAGGCAACTTTGTCCTCTGGCATTTTTGCGGTCTGAGATTTCCAAGTTTCCCCATCAGAACGAATGATACATTTAATGGTACCTACTTGTTGATGATTACCCGCTGTCAGTAATACTTGCGTTCCCGAATCAAGTACCCAGGATTTTTCCCAGGGGGTGTTAAATATTACGTCAGGGTCTTTTTGTACATTGACTTCCAGCATTATATTGAATCGTCGCAGATCCGGAACTGGCTTCTATCCGTAAGGTGATGCGGTGTTGACCCGGAGAAATTGTGCGTGGTATAAAGATGATCGCCAAAATTGCGATCAATAAACAATCATGGATACGAGTAAGATTTGCATAATCAGAGTGCGGCGCGGAATTTCCATTCATACCTCTCAGACTATTTCTTATATTTTACATTGAAAGTCAGCAGAGTTGAATAACCCTGCACAACGAATATTATGGTATATGATATTGTCTGGAGAATTCTTCAATGCGAACCTTGAAAATATTCACCTATGACCAGGGTCTGGTTTTGGATGGTCGATACAGGCGCCGAAAATCCTCGCGCGCAATTATCATATCGGAGCACAAGCTTCTAATGGTGTACTCTGCTGTAAACGAAGATTACAAATTCCCGGGTGGGGGTATAAAGCGAGGTGAGACGTTAATTCAAGGAATGCAGCGAGAAGTAAAGGAAGAATGCGGTGCTGTTGGAGTATTGATCGATCAACCCTTCGGTAAGATCATAGAATTCCGCAAACCATTTGAAACTCAATACGATGTGTTCCAAATGAACTCATACTATTTTCTGTGCCACCTTCCGCCCAATCTGACACTACGACCTACACAAATGGACGATTATGAGATTGACCTGGGTTTCTGCCCTGCCTGGGTGAATCTAATTGATGCCCTTCAACAAAATCAAGAGGTCCTGAAACGAGATCCTTCTCGGATTCCACGTTGGACACAGCGCGACACCTATATACTTGAATTATTACACCAAGAAAAACCTAATTAAATTAAAACGGGATTATTCCGAAGACGGAAAATCAACCGGTAGAAAATCTTTCTCAACATATATTTCCCCGTTTCTCACCTTAATAATCAGGTCCTGTATTCTTTCATTTATTGGTTGATCTACATTTAAAATAGGATATTGGATTAACAATCCGTTATTAATATCCATTTGATAGTAACCACTGGACTGTCCATTTCTGATCTTCTGGATAATTGCGTCCATTGGAATATTGAAATTGAACAAAAATGAAGTAAGGAATTTATCTGGAGCCAGGCTGGATTTGTCTGTGTACTTTGAAGTGAACCAAACATCTTTCGGGCTTGCTTCAATCGCGGTAATCACACCTACCATGCCAGAGTTCAAGGATCCAATAACTACATCCACATCTGCATCCAACAACTCCTGGGTAGCTATTCTGGCCAGCTCAGGGTCATTAAAATCACCTACCCAGACTGGAGTAAATTGAATTTGTTTCCCAGAATCATCAATTGCTTGTTGAATTGCATTAACTTCACCGTAAGAGAACTGTAAATTCAGACCACATACATAACCGACCTTGCCTGTCTTGGTCTGTTCCGCAGCCAATCGACCCATCACATACATTCCTTTTGGAAAATTACGATCCACCATCCACACATTTTCTGGTATCTTTTCAGGTGGAATATCCCCTTCAACAATAAAAATCGTAAATGGGTAGCTTTCGGCCAGTTTATATGCGGTGGTGTCATACTGACCACCATGCAGCCAGATTACATCAGAACCAGATTTTATCAACTCATCCAATTTCTCCGGTAAAGAAGGTACGGAGACATGGTCAAAACTATCAACTGAAAAACCATACACTGATCTGAGGTAATCGCCAGTATCGGCAGCCAGCTCGTTATAATCATGATCGCTTATTGATCCAGGCATAATGATCGACATTTTTGTTATTTCTTCGTAACCATAAGGATCTGACATACTGCAGCTAACCAGATATATGGCTGATGCAAACAGTAAGAACAGAAAGTGAAGTAATCGATTGGGCATTTAAGAAAGTAAGTCAAAAAAGATGATAGATCAATTATGTATTCATTATAGGGTACAGAGTGTTTGGCTGCAACAAACTTTAGCAATCTGGTATTACCTTGAACTAATACATTTTTCACTGGCTCGATGTAGTAAAGAGCCGTGTATAATCACTCTCTATGAATTCTGTTACAAAACCAAGAAGCTTTTCCCGGACCCTGACTGATTTGATGGTGCCCATCGCCATCATGCAGTTCTTTCAATGCTGGGTTGGCATTAGTAGATAATATGTTTATTGGCCAATTAGGTGAGGTGTCTGTAGCGGCTGTATCAGTTGCCTATCAGATCTACTTCATCATCTCACTCATTTATTTTGGCATCAATAGTGGTTCTGCAATCTTCACCGCCCAATTTTGGGGAAGCCAGGATATAAAAAATATCCGCCGAGTGGTGGTCATTAATGTTGTCATCAACACCTCGGTAGGTTTACTTTTCACTTTTCTCGCTGAAATATTTTCTGAGCAGCTGATATCTCTTTACTCCAATGACCCGGCTGTGATAGCACTGGGTGCAAGATACTTACGCATCTATGCGATTGGATATGTAATGGTTGGTATCAGCCAGGCGTTCTATGGGATTCTTCGCAGTACCGAAAGAGTCCGGATACCTATGCTTGTGAATAGTCTGGCATTGGTTATCAATACGGTTCTGGGATATGGATTGATTTTCGGTAACCTCGGTTTGCCAGAAATGGGAGCACTGGGCGCCGCGACCGCAAATGTCACCGCTAGAATAATCGAAACCATCGTATTGATCACCATTTTAATTACAACACGATCCATTTTGATCAGGGATTTCAAGATTATTTTTCCAATTCCAACTGAATTTGTCTTGCGTTTTTTGAAAACAGCTTCCCCGGTAGTCATCAACGAAATCCTATGGTCCCTGGGGATATCTACCTACAACTCTATCTACGCGCATATTAATACGGAAGCAATGGCTGCTACAACCATTTCAAGCACCATCGAAAACCTGGCTTTCGTGCCTTTCCTCGCACTCAGTTATGCCTGCGCTGTGATGATTGGCAATCGAATTGGTGCGAACGAATTTGATCTGGCAAAACTCTACACCCGCAAGATCCTCACCATTGCCATATCCGCTGGAGTAACCATGGGCGGAGTGATGTTCCTGGCAAAAGATTTCTTGTTGGACATTTATAAAATAACCGATGCGACTCAGGCATCTGCCCGAATTATTATCACGATCTTGTCGCTCATTCTGGTGATCAAATCATGGAATATAATGATGTTTGTTGGGGTTCTCCGCGCTGGAGGGGATACACGGTTTGCTCTCATTCTGGAGATGAGCACCATGTGGTTCTACGGTGTGCCCGCTGCCTGGATCGGGGCAAACATCTTCCACTTGCCAATCCATTTTGTGGTTGGAATTGTCCTGAGCGAAGAACTGCTAAAGGCAATCATTGTAATTTTCCGGTATCGATCTGCCAAATGGATTCACCAGTTAAGTAAACCCGAGCCAACCAATATCTAAACACTACTTCCGACGTAATATGTAACTGATTGATACAGGTAAACTGGTAAACGCTAATACAACTGCGATCTGATACAGCCCCTGCACCGTCATCAAGTCCAAAAGGGAATAACAAATCAGCGGGGCAATCGTCAATCCAACATCCACCGCAGTTGCCATCCAGCCAATGAGAATTGTCTGATGTGTACGGTCCATGCGGGCAAGCATTGCCGGGGTACCCGTGAAAATGATACCGGAATTGATCGCAATCAAGAATAAACCCACCAGAAGAACCATTGGATGATGTATCCAGGCCAATACTCCGAGGCCAACAATCCCAAAAAGATTAGCGATCCCGATACCGATCCAGCCATTCGTAAACCGATCAGTTAATTTCCCAAACCATGGGGAAAATCCGGCAGAGATCGCTGAGCGGTAAGCCAATGCAGCGCCGCCAATGGTAGCAGCCTGGAATGTGAGCCCGGCCAGAACAAAGTTGCTTCCGAATTGGTTGACAATATATAAACTGATTGTCGCCATGATTACACCTTCATTGATGAAGGCACTGAGCATATAAATATAGAATAAGGCAGCCGATTCCCCGGTGAATACCTGAAAAGAGGAGTTTGATTTTTTCTTTTATTTGGGGAATATCCCAGCCGGTTTTTACCGCGCTTATCGTCGCATCGGTTTGTGTCTGAATGACTATCGTAGGCTCTTCTTCAATAAATATCCAGCTCAGGATGAACGCCAGCCCGCCTAGACCCGCAGAAATCAACAGAGCAGCTTTGAACCCAATCCAATCATTCAGTAAACCACCTAATAACGGTGTTATAGCCAACCCGGAAAAATAAAATACCTGAAGCAAACCTGACCCCCATCCATGAGTACGGTGGTCGGTCATATCCATCACCATTGTCACACTGCTGATGTACAACAGCGAGAACGCGATCCCCCAAAAAATTCGTCCAAGCAAGAATATCCAAAATGAAGTGATTCCATAAACATACAATACGGGTGTACAAGCGCCCACCAGTAGTCCAAATAGAAAGAAGGGTTTCCGCTTCTTTCCATGCAGCCAACTACCCACAACCGGATTACTCAACAATCGGATAAATCGATTCGCACTTAAGAGCACTCCAACCCTCACCAGGGGATAAATTCCGCTGGCTGCGAGTACAGGCAATACCACATAGAGCGTCTGATCTCCGGCTAATGCCAGGATCAGGCTGATACCGATCACAGATCAAGTTTTTAGTGAAGTGTCTGGTTGTCAATCTTGGTCCGGTAAGTTTCTAGAGTTGTAGCAGACGTAACGCTTTGCGTGCATTGGTTGAATATACTTTCTCTAGGACCGGATCTGGCAAACCGAGACCATAAATATTCCACCGTCCCTGATCGGGGATAGCGGAGTTGGAATATGGAAAGTACTCATCCTCCGTCTCCAGGAACCGGAAGTAAGTCTGATAAGTGGCTTTATCTGGACCACAATCAATGCCAAATAGAATTCGGTCAGAGTAATCCATAAAGAATTTTCTGGCGCTATACGGCTGTCGACCTAACTCAGCTATTCGCGCAGCAATATCCACATATAGATTCGGATGGGTATCAAGCATTTTTCGCACCCACCCCAAGTTTTCTACATACCCGGCCACGTGGGCTCCAATAAAATTGATAGATGGGTAACGGCCAACCACTTCCATTAGGCCTTCCAGGATACTCGATTAAACGTGGAAATGGTGGACTAGGTACATGCCATTCAGGGTGAGCAGTAAGTTCTTCCAATCGTTCATTTCTGTCATCCATCGGTTCAAAGAAAGCCGCTGGATCACCCGCATGAATCACCACCGGAAGTCCTAATTCATCAATGGTTTCCCAAATGATATTCAACCTTTTATCTTGAACCTGAACCAGGATTTCCTTTATGATCTCGCACGCTCAATCCGAAATTCTTCCAGATTTTGATCCCATCTGCCCCCCAGCGTAGCCTGTTCCCGTAAGCGGCTGGCTGCCCAATCAGGAAATTTATCACCCAAATTTTCCCATGCTTCCCAATTGATTCCGCCAAATACTCTAAATGTTTCCGGGGCTTTGGATTTCAGCTTATCCAGGTGAATCTGAAGGGTCTTCTCGCCCCAACCACCGTCCAGATCGACAAAATTCCGGACATTCATATCGTCCAGGGTTGCCAGTAAAGCTGAAATAGGCCGATGGATCCATCCACCACCATAATCGTCATCCAGGTGATTATGGGCATCGGTCACTGGAAAACGGCTGCGTTTGATAAGTGTGTTTTTGGTAATGAGGGACGAGACGGGTTGGTAGTTTTCAATTTCCATCATGTGCCTCGATTCGGTTTGGCTCCAGATTACTTAGTAAGACCTGTGCTCTGATCTAGTGATCGAATGCCATAAAATTCCAATCGCCCACCCAAAAGCCATAAAGATAATTTCAATACCCAATAGACCCGCGTTACCGGTCAAAATATACCAGCTCGATCCACCGGGGAAACCGCCTACCACGTAGATATAACTGCTGATGCCGCCCAGAATCGCACATAATGCCCAGCGGACACCCCAACGAGAAGAGAACATCTTAAGCCCAAGGCTGTAAACCACAAACGCACCCAGGCTAAGAATTAGGATGAAGATCGGCCAAATCCAACTTGGAGGTTTTGACAGATTACCACTATTCCCCGGTGTTTCGGTTGGAACAGGCGACGATACAGGTGTGATTGTCGGTTCAACTGTGTTGGTTGGAATTCCAGTGGGGGCAACAGCCACCACTATTGCAGCTGCATCTGGTGGAACATCCAATTGCAAAATGGAAGATGTCTGCGCAGGTTCAGAGACCACATGGATTTGCATTAACCCCTTCGAGACAATCCGGAAACTCGTTCGGGCAATCCCATCCGTCGTAGTCGATTCCATCTGTTGTGTGCCGGTAAGATCCGATCCACCGCTTAAAATAAACCTGACTACCGTTCCATCTGGTACTGGATGCCCATTGTGATCAATAATGACTCCAGTCCGTATTGGCAAAGTATCACCTATGCGAAATTCCGGTAAAGACTCTGGAGTAAGTGTAATTTCTGGCTGCGATGGTGCCGGCAACGGAGTCTCTGGAAGATCAAGCAAAAGAGAGATCACTTGATTCGGATCAGGGGTTGTTGCCTCTAACAAATCATACCCTGCCCCCTGTATGGAAACTGGTGATGCTCCTTGTGGCGTCAACTCCTGGAACAAGATAAGTGCAGCTACGTTGAAACAATTTGGTGTTTTTCCATAAATTCCGTAATACGCTGTGATTTTTGATAGGTCAGTTGCATCGAGGTAATAGGGTGCATCAAGAGCAAAAACAATCACATTCTTATTTCGGAACAGATCAGGTTTTTCGCTCAACAATCGTTTGAATGCAAATGAGGATGGCCGGTTCGCATCCAGATTCTGAATTCCAACCACAATCCAGTTCGCATTTCGCACATCAGTAGCAATAGTCTCAGGCGGTTTGTTGTCATTCAACCAATCCATCACATGCTGGAATGAATACGAAGTGAGTCGGGAAGCAACCACCTGATTTGCTGCACCCGGGCCAAACGCACTCAGCACGGCTTTCTCAAAGGAGTCAACTGCCGGAACTGTATCTTCTTCGCAGGTTGAACAAATCCTATTTTTCTGGGTGTCTATCAAGAAGGTGATCCGGTCAGCTCGAGTAGGCGGGTTCGGTAGAATGGTAGACAACTCGGTCGGAGTTGGATCAATCAAAGTGGCAGCCTGTTGGGCAACAGTGTAGTCCAGGTTGGTTGTAGATTTCGCTTTCTCAATTACTTTGTCTGCTGTAACCAGCGACTGTGAAAACTCAGGGTACAGTCTGAACTTTGAGGTTAGGATCCGCAATACCGATTGATCGACCCGCTCTGCGAATGCTGCGTCTTGATTATATTTTTGCGTGAAGAAATCGAGGGTATTGACGATCCCTGTGTATGAATCTGGGTCACCTGTTCCTGCGAATTGATCCACATAGAGGAGATCATTGCCTGCCAGAAAAGCAGATCGAGCAATCTGGCGAGGATCAAAGTTTAATCAAATTTGCATCACTGAATCTGCGAATCGCTTGACTCCCCAGGTTGTCACTCACCATCAATCCGCCAGATTCTCTCCACGGCGCAAATTCTGGCAGAGATAAAATCTGAGACAATGCGGCGGAGTCTAAACTGACCGGGCGGGTTGTGGCTCGGATGTTTCCTTGAAAACCCTGGAACCGAAGGTGGGATACCAATAGACCATCTGTAATTGCCAACGGATCGGTTCCATTGGTAATGGTAATGAATGGAGCCAGTTCAATTTGCTTCAATTGCTCCAGAGACTTCCGCACAGTTGCCACTTCCGCTTCCAGCGGACGGTCAGCAGCGCCGCGGCCTGGAAAGTGTTTACTGATCACGACGATCTGGTTTTGGCCGCCTGTATGGATGCCCGCAATGTAAGATTTCCCCAATAAACCAGCCCAATAAGGATCACCCCCAAAAGATTTTACACCCAGGTCATCTCCTCCTTCCACACCGGGAGTTTCAAGAACGTCCAGTGAAGGTCCAACCAACAAATTGACCCCCAAATTTGCGAGCTCTTCTCCCAGAGCGACGCCAACATAATTTGCCTGTTGACTATTCCAGGTTGCGCCAGTCATCAATTGATTGGGGAGGCTGGTAAAACCGGGCAAGTAAGAGTACGTCAGCGATCCATCATTTTCTTGTGCCAGCCCTACATACAATGGGATGTAAGATTGTTTTGCAGATTCCACCTGTAAGCTGATGGCGTCTGCCCGGATCGTTTGTAATCCTTTGATGAGGGATTTTGCGTCTGGGATTGTATTCGCGTTGAAATTGTTATGATCAACCCGTAAAATAACACCACCGATTGCATGATTTACCACAAGATCATAAATTTGCAACTCTGCAGAAAAATCAGTCCCATCAAACGTAACCAGAAAGAGCTGCCCCACCTTTTCTTCTGGTGACATGGTAGATAACCATTCTTGCGCTTTTTGAGCGGCATCCACCTGCTGAGCAGAGGAGAATTGTTGGGGAATGGCCACGCTAATTACCAAAACGCATAAGATAAAAACCCGGACAATCTGTTGCCAAGAATTGCCCGAGTACGCTTGATCTGTTAGTCGATTTCTTCTCTTCAGCAGCATAAACTCAACATCTTACCTAAAATCTGATTTTACAGTCATTTCTAACCGAAAAACATTGCATCCAATTATCCCAAAACTTGTCTGGCAAGGATCGGATCATCAGTAAAAATCGCATCAACTCCCCAGGATTGCAACCGCTTCATATCTTCTTCCTTGTTCACTGTCCAGACATTCACTTTCCTACCAGCCTGGTGTTCGCGTTCCACCATCGCCGGCGTGACATCCTTAAGGTAAGGATGCAACGCTTCATGCGGAGCGTAAAAACTGAAATCGAGATCTTGCAAGCCATCCAGCAGGCCCATCTAATGCGAGCAATCCACAAGGAATTTGCGGACACATTGACCGTGCCTTCCGCAAATTCATCGGATTGAACGAAGAAAACAGGATCCTGTCTTCGAGATTAAATTGCTTTACCAGAGATGCCACCAATGTTACCAGGTCATCTCCGGGGGTTGCATAGTTGGTCAATTCGATGTTGATGATCAGCTTCTTGCCAAACGTACCTAAGACTTCCCTCAAGGTCGGAATCTTTTCGCCGCTGAACTTTTGCTCGAACTTGATACCTGCGTCCAACTTGAGTAATTGCTGCAAAGTGTGATTCCGCAAGTCCCCGCTGCCAGTGGTGGTTCGATCCAGTGTCTGGTCGTGAAGAACGATCACTTCACCATCCGCGCTGCATTTCACATCTAACTCAATCGCTTCAGCACCTTGATCCAGTGCAGTTTGGAAAGAAATCATTGTATTCTCTGGTGCATACGCACACGCACCGCGATGCGCAAAAAACATCGGAAAAGAAAATCGCAAACTCAGCCATGCTATAGCTCTACAAAATATGCTTCTGCAGCCCGGTCTAACAATTCAGGTGTCATGGCAGGCTCCTGATTAATGTACCTGGCTACATCAATGATCTGATCACATAAATCACGCGGGTGTGAAGCGCGCATCTTACGGTCTTTCTTGATATACCACTCCTGCAACAGGTGAGCCAGACCCTGGTCGCTGTATTTCACTCCTTTGGCTGTGGAAACTCGCTTGAAGATCTCACGGTATTCTTCGTAAGATGGATCTCCGATTTCGATTTTGTGTCGCAAGCGGCGTAAGAAAGCCTCGTCTACCAGGTCTTTCGGCGGGAAGGTTGGTTGAGAAAACTACCAGCACATCAAACGGAATTTCGATTTTTCGGCCGGTATGTAAGGTAAGGTAATCGATCCGGTTCTCAAGCGGTACAATCCAACGGTTTAGCAAGTCACGCGGGCGTATTTGCTGGCGGCCAAAGTCATCAATCAAGAAGATACCACCATTTGCTTTGAGATGAAAGGGCGCTTCATAAAATCTGTGGGTATCATCGAAGACCAAATCCAGCCCGGCCATGCTCAGCTCTCCGCCTACCACCACAAATGGCCGTCGGATACGCACCCAGCGCGGATCACGCCTGACTCCACGCAGAGACCCAGTTCCCTGGTAGGTCGATTCATCTTCAGGGGTCAGAATGTGGTTGACTGAATCATACAGCTTCACAACCTGTCCATCGACATAAAGCGAATAAGGAATATAGATGCTCTGGCTGAGCACCTGATTGCCAATGGCGCGTGCGATGCTTGTTTTTCCATTTCCGGGAGGACCATACAAGAAGAGGGAGGTTCCAGAATTGATGGCGGGGCCTATCCGCTGGAAGGTTTTTTCTCCAAGCACCAAAGTGTTTAAGATCTGGCGCATCACTTTATCTGTGACCATTGTCCGGCCACGGCTTTGCTTCTTTTGTAAATCTGTGTATACATCCAGTGGAACCGGTGCCGGTCCTGCGTATTGGCTACGCTCTAAAGCTTCACGAGCACGGGCGATTCCAGCTCCAGTGATAGCCCATTGATATGCTCCTTCACCCAAGCCGCCCTGAGCGGATTTCACTTCCACTAATTTTTCCCGCTTCAAAACTTCTAACAATTGGTCAACTACACCTACATGCGGCAGACAAATCTCTTCGGCTAACTTAAAACCGGTCATAAATCCTTGAAAATAGAACACTTTCAAGATTAAGTCTTGCACCCATAATGGGGATAGACCAGTATCTTCGATCTTTGTAATTGCTGCCGGGATGAATGGACCTGCTGCTGCAGCAGCGGGAGCAGGTGGTTCAACATTGGGTTTAAGCGGGAATGAATTCATGCCTGGTTCCTCCGCATATCTTGGCTACTGGGTAAGTTCTTCTCAAATTATAGCATGAGCAGCTTTTTTGAATGGCAAAACAATCACCCGAAATTATCAAACTGTCTGATGGAAGAGCTATTCTTGCCCGCCCACCTCCATTCGCATATAATCAAATCATGCGCTGCACCGTCATCATTCCTGTTTACAATGAAATACAAACAATTGCTGAAGTCCTCAGCCGAATCCGGACAGTTGGGGTGGCAGATGAAGTTGTCATTGTGGATGACGGCTCACAAGATGGCACTCGTGAATACATCACCCAATTAAACCAACCCAATATCAGAGCAATCCTGCACCAACAGAATCAGGGAAAAGGTGCGGCGGTTATTACTGGAATACGACAGGCTAGCGGTGACGTGCTCATTATTCAAGATGCTGACCTTGAGTACGATCCGGCGGAATATAAGTCGTTGTTGCTGCCAATTCAGGAAGGTAAAGCTGATGTAGTGCTTGGATCGCGCTTCCTGGGCAATACTTCCTCCAACTTTCTTTTTTGGAACCGGCTTGCCAACCTGATGCTGACCTGGTTCACCAATCTGCTGTACGGAAAGCACCTGACAGATATGGAAACCGGCTATAAAGTATTTTTGCGGGAAAAGGTAATAAATATTCCGCTGCATTCCAGGCGGTTTGATTTTGAGCCAGAGTTTACTGCCAAAATATGTAAAAGGAACCTGCGTATCTGCGAGGTTCCCATCGGATTTTCACCCCGTGATTACACCCAGGGGAAAAAGATCAAAGTATCAGATGCATTTTCCGCAGTCTGGGCATTGATCAAGTATCGCTTTGTGGACTAAATCCAAACTCAATCAATAAAAAAATAAGCAAAACCTGGCCATCAACTCTGACTGGCTTGAATATCTTTCACATTTAACTGAAAATTGACGACCCCGTTGTATTCATTTCGCTCAAATGTAAACAAGAGGTCCACTTTTGTAGGCAAGTTTTGGAAAAGATAACCAGAACGGAAGCAGATCGCCTCGGCGCTCAACCACCCATCGCTAACACTTAGCTTCAAGTGTTTACCATCCGCGCCGATTGCTCGCTTCGATCTTACATTCAAATTTCGGCAGATAAAGGTCGGCTCCGGGTTGCCATAACCGGTCGGCTGGAGCATGTCCAGATACTTCATCAGTTCCGGATTTAAGTCCGATAAGGCCACCTCTGTATCTGCACTGATTTGCGGAGTTAGATCTTGCCCGCCAAGTTCGCGTCTGGCAATCGCTTGCATTCTTTGCGTAAATTCTGGCAAATTCTCATTCGCTAATGTAAATCCCGCTGCAGCAGCGTGCCCGCCATGCCGCTTAAGTAAGTCACTTACTTCATCTAGTGCCATTGCGATGTGAAAACCGGGAATACTTCGGCACGAACACCGGGTGTCCGATTCGCCGAGCGTACCCACAATCGCAGGGCGATGGAATTGTTCGACCAACCTGGAGGCAGCCAAGCCTACGATCCCTTCGTTGAAATCTGGGTCAATCACAAATAAAAGCAAGTTGTTTTCATCTGTTGATTGTTGGATCTGCGCACTCGCTGCAGCCTGGGTTGCCCTGGTAAGTTCCTGTCTCTCGGTATTGCGTTCATTAAGATTTGCTGCTAACTGAAAAGGATCATCCTCTTCGTTTGCATGCAGCAATCGGAAAGCATCCATTGCTGATTCCAGCCTTCCAGCTGCATTGAGTCGTGGACCAATCATAAAACCAATATCTGCGGCTGTGCATTTCTGTTGGTTCACTCCTGCTATCTTGAAGAGAGCCTTCATCCCCACACGGTTGTTGGATCGGAGAACATTCAGCCCATTCTTCACTAACCAGCGATTCTCACCGGTTAGCGGTGCCATATCAGCCACCGTGCCTAAAGCTACCAGATCCAACCACCGGTCTGCCTGGGCAGCGCTGCCGGTCATGTGAAGCAAGAGCGCCTGTGCCAGTTTGTAGGCTACTCCCACTCCTGCCAGGTCAGAATATGGATAATCTTGATCCAACCGTTTCGGGTTGATCACCGCATCTGCTGGAGGCATACTCACATCCGGATGATGGTGATCGGTAATGACGAGTTTCATACCGATCTGCTGACAAAACTCGGCTTCGGCTACAGAGCGGATGCCACAATCGACTGATATGACCAATCCGGCGCCAGCACCAGCCAGTTTGCCCAGGGCATCGCTGTTCAATCCATACCCTTCTTCAAACCGGTCCGGGATGTACGCATCGACTTCACCACCCAACTTACTGATCACCTCAACCAACAAAACGGTTGAAGTAACTCCATCAACATCGTAATCGCCATAAATGAAGATTTTCTCTCCTGCTGCGATGGAAGATGCAATGATAACAACTGCCTTCTCCATGTCAGCCAGCGAAAATAAGTCGTGATTGACTTTGGCGGTGGAAGAGAGGTACTCTTCTGCCAGGTCACCATTCGCTAAACCGCGGTTATAAAGCAGCTGCGCCACTACACGTGGGTACGCTTGCAGAGCTTGAAAAACTGATTCATCAGCTCGGGGTGACACAAGCCATCGTTTCAAGTGATAATCAGGATGTGTGATCAAATTAGCCTATAAAAATTCTGGGTAGTCGTGCCGAAAGGCCACAGATTACTTCATAATTGAAAGATCCCCATCGCTCACCAATTTCTTCGGCGCTGATGGTTTCATCCCCTTGCGATCCGAGCAAAACTACTTCATCACCGATGGTCGCATCGGGGACAGAATCAAGCTGTAGCATACATTGATCCATACAGAACTCTACCAACCACAGGCACTCGTTTCCCACGCACTAAAGCGACATTGCCAGCTACGCGGCGGAAACCATCTGCGTATCCGATTGCGATTGAACCGATCCGCTCTGTGGCCCGGGTGTGATAAATGTGACCATAGCTAATGCCATGCCCAGGTGGAAACATCCGCACAGAAGTCAGCCTGGTTTTCCAGGTAATTCCAGGTCGGATGGACGCAGGCAGGCTGGTTTCTGGTGCAGGTTTAAATCCGTACATGGCAATACCAGGACGTACCAGATCATATTGAGCTCGGGGAAAATTCAAAATCGCTGCCGAATTGGCTGCGTGGATATAACGGGGAGCAATGCCTTCTCGTTTGAGGTTCTGAACCAGCTGATCGAACCTGGCCAATTGCTCTTCTGTTGTACCCGCTTCAGGCTCATCAGCTCGGGCAAAATGGGTAAAGAGCCCCTCAATATTGATTTGTGAAAGTTTGGAAAGTTTTTCTATAAACCCCAGCGCAGTATCCGGTGAGATACCTAACCGCCCCATCCCGGTATCAACCTTGATGTGCAATCGTAAACCACCACCAAAACGTACCGCTTGTTCCGCGTACGCCTCACCCATTTGCTGGTCATAGATGGTCAAACTGATATTATGGTTTACCGCTTCAGCCGTCCGATCAGGCGAGGTGTAACCCAAAACTAAGATCTGGCACATCAATCCCGCTCGTCGGAGGGCAATCGCCTCTTCCAATCTGGCAACTCCGCACCAGGTTGCACCGGCTTCAACAGCCGCGTGGGCTACTTCAGCAGCCCCATGACCGTATCCATTGGCTTTGACAATGGCCATGACCTCAGTCTGGCTAATCGCGAGGAGTTCATTCACATTCTTTCGAATGATATTTAGGTCAACCTCGATCCAGGCCGAATAGCCATTACTTTCATGCGAATTCATGGCGGTTAGTATAAACCGCCTTGATTAAGTTAGCAAGGAACAGGTTTTTCAACGTTTGCCACGCAGAGTGACCTGTTCTACTTTCAACTACTCAAAAAACTCTTGCGCGTCCTCTTCACGAATCCTTATGGATATCATTTCCAGCTGAAATATCCCGGTATAATAATCGGATGAACCCATTTTCTTTTGAATTAATCGCCCAAGATGGCGCTGCCCGCGCGGGTATTTACCATACCCCTCACGGGGATATTCCCACGCCAATCTTCGCTCCGGTTGGTACCCAGGCAACTGTTAAAGCACTCACCCCCGCTCAACTACTACGATTTAGATGCCAGTTTGGTATTATCCAATACCTATCATCTTTGGCTGCGACCGGGTGATGAATTGGTAGCCCGTATGGGTGGATTACATTCCTTTATGCAATGGCCCAGACCAATGTTGACCGATTCGGGTGGTTTTCAGGTTTTTTCGCTAGCGCAAATGCGAAAAATCGATGCAGACGGAGTAACTTTCAAGAGTCACATTGATGGATCGATGTTAAGGTTGGACCCGGAGAAATCCATTTCCATTCAAGAGAATCTGGGGGCAGATATCATCATGGCTTTTGATGAATGTGCTCCTCCCCGTGATCGGGAATACAACCTGCAAGCTATGGCCAGGACCCATGCCTGGGCAGAACGCTGCCTGAAAGCGAAAAAGAGACCAGACCAGGCTCTATTTGGCATCATTCAGGGTGGAATATTCCCCGACTTGCGGGAAGAATCTGCCCGGATCATCACCAGCCTCGGATTTGATGGAATCGCAATTGGCGGTTTATCGGTAGGCGAATCTAAAGAAGAAATGAATGCAATGCTGGATGTACTGCAACCGCTGTTACCGCCCGAAAAACCGCATTATCTGATGGGTGTTGGATCACCTGAAGATCTGGTAAACGGTGTTCAACGCGGGATCGATATCTTTGACTGTGTCTTGCCTACCCGGTTGGCACGTCATCAGGCGGCTATGACCCATACCGGCCGGATCAACTTGCTAAACGCTGTTCACGCCCAAAACCCAGCTCCGATTGACGAAACCTGTTCATGCTATGCCTGCACCCACTTCAGCCGGGCGTACATCCGTCACTTGATTGTTGCCAAAGAAATTCTCGCATCTACCCTCATCTCCATCCACAATATCCATACCTTACTGACACTTGCCCGGCAGATGCGTCAATCCATCATTGATCACAAATTTTCTGAGTTCAGCCAGAACTACCTGACTCGATATTTCCAAACTCAATCCGGAACTGATTCTGAGGTGTCATGAGTATCTTCCAGGCCATCATCCTTGGAATCGTCCAGGGCATTACCGAATTCTTGCCAATTTCAAGTTCTGCGCATCTGGTTTTGGTGCCTTACTGGCTGGGCTGGCAAATCCCTGCCGATCAA
Organism: uncultured Chloroflexia bacterium; assembly: GCA_963818305.1. GTDB lineage: Bacteria > Chloroflexota > Anaerolineae > Anaerolineales > Anaerolineaceae > DAIOEK01. The sequence goes on along the minus strand of CAWFRQ010000002.1, from coordinate 503,745 downwards.
GTTTTTGTATTTGATGTAATCGTGCAGCTTGGCACATTAGTAGCAGTAATCATTTTCTTCTGGAAAGATTTGTTGTCAATTTTGACTGCGCTATTGTATGGGTTGCGCAACAAGGATCTGTTTCACTCACCAGATTCTCGCTTAGGCTGGATGGTAGGTCTGGCAACCGTTCCTGCCGGGATTGCGGGTATTCTAATGCGTGATACGATTGCATCCATCTTTGAGAATCCGATGGTCACAGGGTTATTTTTACTGGTGACAGCTTCATTGCTAATCCTCGGCGAGATGCTTGGAAAACACAAAAATGACTTGGAGCATCTCAATTGGAAAGATGCACTGATCATTGGTTGTTTTCAGGCGATTGCACTATTTCCTGGTATCTCTCGTTCGGGCTCTACCATCAGTGGCGGATTAATGCGCAACCTGGACCGTAAATCAGCTGCCCGGTTTTCCTTTTTGTTGTCGATTCCGATTATGGTTGCTGCCGGGCTATTTGAAATTAAAAGCGTCAGTCAAGTTGACCGATTAGGGCAATTCCTCCCCATTTTGATAATCGGCACCATCACAGCCGGCCTTACCGGGTACTTAGTGATCAAGTGGCTTTTGGATTATTTGAAAAACCATAGCCTATTCGGCTTTTCGATCTTTTGCATTTTTGTTTGGTTCGTAACCTTTATTGTCACTCTTTACCGCGGATGAAAGCTCGCATTCGATTTTCACTCATCCTCTTCTTGGTCCTCATTCTTGGTTCATGCCAGAGTATTCAACCAATGGCCGAACCAACCGTTCCCGCCCCATTTCGCATCTTCCTCTCACCCAGCGCGTCTTACTGGCAATCAGCAATCTCTGACTGTACACGTGATCTTCCTCAACTTTCTGTTCTGGTAGAGCAAGAACCGCAAGATCTGGTGCAGTCTGGACCACAGGATTGGATCATTCAATCTGGAGAGCCGGTTGGACAAATCGCATACCCCCTTGGAGAAGATGATATTGTAGTCATTTCGAATCCATCTAACCCCATTGATCAGATTGATCCGGTACAACTCAAAGGGATATACACCGGATTCATTTCAACCTGGGGAGAACTAAATCCCGCAATCTCTGATGAATGGAAAAACCAAAAGATCCAGGCTATTCATTACCTGTCCCAAGAACCGATGGTAGATCTCTTTCTTGAAACTACCCTGGAAGGTGAAGTCTTGTCTCCCCGGATTTGGCTTGCACCTGGATCTGCTGAAGTGGTTCAAGAAGTAGTAGAAAACCCAAATGCACTCTCCTGGGTGCCTTCCCGTTGGGTAACCTCTACCGTGAAAGTTCTTTCCCGAAATCTGATTGCGCATATTCCCCTCACGTTAAGCATGCAACAAGAACCCGATGAGTTCCAGAAAATCCTCATCGGGTGTTTGCAATCCAAAGCAGATTAATCGTTATTCGGCTTTTGCGCCGCAATCTCCGCAAAACTTGGCATTCGCCTGAAGCAAGGCCCCGCATTGGGTGCAATGTTTTTCTACCTTGACGGCCGCCCCGCATTCAGGGCAGAACTTGGCGTTCGTCGTGAGTGGAGCTTCACATTGTGGGCAACTGGCGTGGATGGTTTCTCGCCAATTCGATTCAGACAGCTTTTTATCTTCTTCAGACATCGCTGCATGAGCCCAAACCTCTTGAACTGAACGGTTTGCCTGGGCAGCTGACATCTCTACACCCATATCTGGGGCACAATTCTTACAGATTCCCCGTTTGATGTTCCAGCATTTTTCCCGGCAGACCCAGGTCTGGCAGCGTGGACACTGCACAAAATCAGGAAGAATCTCCTGAGATGCGCGTTGAAAAGCGTCATCGTGTGCTTTTTCCCAGGCGGCAGAATGGACGCGATTGGTTAGATTCGCAGCAGTGCTAAACAATCCTCCAAAAACCGAAGAAGCTGCATCCATCACCCCATTTAATGTGCCCTGTTGCTGAAGCCTGGAAATGGCTTCGGTAACCGGTTCCACACCGGTCACAATAAAACTCGTACTGAAACCCATTGTCGGTGCTTAAATCGTGATAGTTCTTAACAAATTCAATTTTGCCTGCCATATACACCTTCTAACCGATCCGATATAATTTGGCTGTAAAAAAAACATCCTCGCAGCAGATTATACAATAAATGGAAACAGAAATCCACCAATCCCAAATCCGGCAATTCTACTCTTCAGAGGCAAGAAATTTACTCTGAGTCCGGATATTACCGTGGCTCAAGCATTCAAACGGATCGGATTATCACCGGATGCGCATCTGGCGGTACGGCGGGGAGAGTTGCTCACAGAAGACCTACTCATTCGCGCGGGTGATGAGATCCGGGTTGTCGCAGTGATCTCCGGAGGATCTACCGATGCGTTGTAGAAAGTGCGGTCAGCCCGCCGCGATCAACATGCCCCAGCATCGCCTGGCATTGTGCAAAACTCATTATCCTGAATGGTTTCTGGAGCAGACTGAAAGAACAATCCGTAAATTTCAGATGGTGGCTAAATCTGACCGGATCCTTATTGCGGTATCTGGAGGAAAGGATTCGCTTGCTCTATGGGATGTTCTCTGGAAATTGGGTTACCAGGTGGATGGATTGTATATCGATCTCGGCATTGTCGGAGAGAATTACTACTCAGAAAACCTCGCGAGAGAAAACCCGTCAGTTTGCTGAACAACGCGGCCTCCAACTTCATACGGTTGATGTTCAGGGGATTTATGGCAAATCCATACCTGAGCTGCTTTCCAATTCAAGTCAGGGCAAAAGTCGACCATGTTCTGTGTGTGGAACCATCAAGCGCAGAATATTCAATACCTTTCCGCGTGAACATCAATATTCGGTCATAGCAACCGGACATAATCTGGATGATGAAGTCGCGGTCCTTTTCACAAATAACTTGAGTTGGAATATGGAACAACTGGACAGACAGGCACCGGTACTTGAAGCACCGCGGGAATTTAATCCGGAAAATAAAACCATTCTGCCGCTTTCAAGAACGAGAAACTACCGCGTATACACTGATCACCGGGATTGATTATATTGAAGATGAGTGCCCGTTTTCAGCAGGATCCAATACCAACCAGCTCAAACTCATCTGGAATCAACTTGAAAAAGACAAGCCCGGTAGTAAGTTATTCTATTACACACGTTTTTTACAAGAGAAAGCAGCTGGCAGTCTGGTCAATGTGTCTGAGACGATCTCAAAATTATCAACTTGTCCCGGTTGCGGTGAACTTACCGGCACGGATGGTCTCTGTTCATTTTGTCGGATCATTGGAAAATAAGACACTCATCCAGTGTGGATGAGTGTCTTTTCAAGGTTAGGCTTATCGCTTTAGGGGGAAAGGCAGATCGACTACCGGCAAAAAAACACCCCACCATGCCGTGTGTTGCAAAGTTTTGAACCTGCTATTGCAGGTCGGGGCCCTACCCAGTAGCTTTGCCTTGACCGAAGTCTATCGCATTACTAGCGCGAGTTGAGTCCCATTTTAAAAAGTGTTGGCTCAAAACGAGGGTGCAACATCACGAACACAGCAGGGCTATCTCTCTTATATCACATTTGAAAGGCAGTGTACAGACCCTTCAGAGGGTTCTAATGTTGATTTCACGCACAAAATCCAATAATCACAGTCACTCCCATGCGAAGAACTTTGATAGCATCATTGCGTCATTATTCCAAAATCAAAGATGAATTAACAGCTATAATCGAAAATATGAGCAAACCAATACGGGTATTTTTTGCGATCGATTTTCTAACCAACATTCAAATGACACTGGCAAAATTGATTTCACAGATGAAAACAAACCTACCTGGTCACCTGGTCCGCTTCACTCCAATTGAAAACCTTCACCTCACGTTGAAGTTTCTGGGAGAAGTGGACGAACCTAAACTCAGATCCATTTTCCCGCTCATACAGGGTCTTACCAAAGTTACATCTCCATTTTCCTTTCAACTTGGTGGGCAAGGGTTCTTTCCAAATGCAGCACATCCAAGCATACTTTGGATTGGCTGTGCAAACTACACCCACCTGGCAGCTCTGGCAATGAAATTAGACAAAATTACCCAGGAGATTGGTATTCCACCAGAAAACAGGATATTTAAACCCCATCTGACGGTAGGCCGGGTGAATCAATCAGCAAGAATGGCAGATTATCCTGTGATCAGCTCCTGTTTTTCAAAATTAAAAATTGGAGTGGTTGGTGAAGTTCAGGTATGCCAAATTACCCTCTACAAGAGTGACCTTACCCCGGATGGAGCGAAATATACTGTTGTAGAGCGTTTTTCGTTAGCTCCGCAAGAGCTGAACGCCGATTGAATCGGTGAAATGTGATAGAATTTGGTCAGGAAAAGATATGGAAGATAAAATAGCTGAAATTGCACACAATTTGGTCAATACACTTGAAGAAAAAAAAGGCGAGGATATCGTGTTGATGGATATCCACGAAGTTGCTTCTTTCGCTGATTTCTTCATCGTCTGTTCAGGTACCTCAAACCGTATGCTCAATGCGCTCGCTGATGCCGTAGAAGAAGACGCGCGTCACGCTACCAAACAGCCCGTGAGGGTTGAAGGCTCTCCTGATTATGGTTGGATGGTTGTGGACTGTGGCGATATCATCGTCCACCTGTTCTCCCCATCACAAAGAGAATACTACCGTCTGGAAGAACTCTGGGAACGAGGCAAGGTGGTAGTGAGAGTACAGTAAGCAAATTCTAAAACTGGTGATCAATCAAGATCACCAGTTTTTTGATTAACTTCCTTTGACCAGAGCAAGAATTTCTTTTGAATGGTCTGGGGGTTTGACATTTTCAAATACATGCTGGATCTTACCTTCGGGGGAGATGAGGAAGGTTGTTCGGTACACGCCATCATATTCTCTGCCCATCATCTTCTTGGGACCCCAAACACCATACTGATCACAGACCACATGTCCTTCATCGGCCAGAAGCGGAAAGGGCAAGCCAAATTTCTGTTTAAATTTCGCGTGTGATTTCACGTTATCGGGGCTCACGCCCAAAATTGTCACCTGCGCTGCTGTGTAAGCCGAGTAATCATCTCTGAAATTACATGCTTCGGTCGTACACCCTGGAGTGTCATCTTTTGGATAAAAATACAATACGACAGTTTTCCCTTTGTAGTCACTCAGTTTGTGCAGTTTGCCTGCTTCATCAAATAGTTCAAAATCAGGAGCTGTTGTACCTGCCTGTGGAATCATAATTTGTTTTCCTTTCTGTCACCATTGTACAGAATTGTGAGAACTTATTCGGAATCTTGTATAACCATTGTCCAAAGTATTTGAATGCTTCTCTTACCCTGGTAATCGAGCTTTGATCTCACCCATGCGCTCGACCCGGTAACCTTCCAACTTCATCACTTCTTCGCGGAAGTCCGGCTGCTGTGCTACCTGGAGTAATTCCTGGAACATATCAAGTTCAAGGTGTTCTGCAGGGACGATGAGTTCGTACTCTTCGTTATACAGAGGAATAAAATCACAATCCAAAGCTCGCGCCGCAGCTGTTATCCCCAAACCGCAATCTGCTCTACCAGACACCACTGCTGCAGCAACCGCAAGGTGAGTATATTCTTCCAAACCATACCCGTTGACCTGATCAGTCTGGATCCCCATCTGGCTCAGGTGATAATCCAATAGCACTCTGGTTCCAGCTCCGCGCTGACGGTTGATGTATCTCACTCCCGGTTTTACCAGGTCTGCTAAAGAGCTGATCCTAACAGGGTTCCCTTTTTGGACGATCAAGCCTTGCTCACGTCCAACCCAATGTATGACTACCACGGGTACATCATGTAGATACTGATTGATATAAGAGATGTTGTACTCTCCCGTCAGTGGATCTAAAAGATGTGACCCTGCGGCGTGCGCCTCTCCCCGGCGGAGAGCCATCAAGCCGCCCAGACTGCCGACATTGGTGCATACTACCCGAATATTGTGCGGTGATAGTGCTGCGGAAAGAATATCGAGCGAAATATCATGCGAACCGGAGAAAAACAAAGTGCGTTCAAAGACCTCAGGTCTGCGCATCAACCGGACTTTCACCGCGTCACCCGCTTCCAATCCTTGAATCCCCCGTGGCACTACCATTAATCCATCTGCTTTCACTAATGATGTGATCACTCCTGCACCACGCGGTAACGGAGCTGCTAGCATCTCATTTCCCACTCTGCCAGCCATCACCCGGATGTAATCATCATCTCCAGCTGGTGAATTCACTTTTTGGGTGAGTTTCGCATCCATTTCAGGCAAGGTATCAACACTTTTACCCAACCAGAGTTTGATTAATGGCTGGATAAATATCTCGGCAGTAAGCGCAGCAGATACAGGGTAGCCGGGAACTCCGATGATCGGAACAGATCTGCCAGGTTTTTGTGGATCGTGGATCAGTCCCAGAATCACCGGATGACCGGGTCGAATGGCTACACCATGTACCAACAAGTCACCCAGTTCAGCCACAATACGAGCTGAAAAGTCTTCTGAACCAGCGGAGGAACCTGCATTTAGAACTACCAGGTCTGATCTGCTCGCAGCTTCGCGCACTGCTGAAAGGATCTGTTCATAATCATCCACTACAATCTCGTGTCGTCTGGTTTCTGCCCCCCAGGATTGTATCTGACCGGCAAGGACCATCGAATTGAACTCAATAATCCCACCCGGGGTAATCGGATCGCCAACCCGAATCGAACTCTGTTCCGGTTGGAATGATTTCGACCATCGGTTTTCTCACCAGATTCACCGAAGAATGACCGCTGGCTGCCAGAGCACCCAGATCGAACGGTCGTAAAGTCGATCCGGCAGGTAAAACTAATTGGGATGCAACCAGATCCTCGCCCATCAAGCGGATGCTGCTCCAGGGCGGCACGGCAGACCGTACTCGTATGAATGCAGCCTTGCGGATATCGCTGGCTGGTTTTGATTCTTGATCTAAAGCTTCGATTGTTTCGATCGGGAGAACACAATTTTTCCCTGGCGGAAGGAGGTCTCCGGTATCAACATAGATCGCCTGACCATCGGTAGATAAACTGACCGGTTGGTTCACCGAAGCGAATAAAAGGTCATCGGAGAATACTGCGTACCCATCCATTGCCGAAGCATGATAGTGAGGTGAACAAATCTTTGCCCATACTGCCTCAGCCAGTACTCTGCCCACAATTGTTTCGTCTAAGGTATGTGTTTCTGCCGGAAGTGGCTGCCTGATCGATGCAGAATCCAAAGCTTGCATCCATCGTTCCCAGGCAACCTCAAACGGAATGTCCTTCAAAAATACCGACATAAGCCAACCCCCTATTGTGAAGGTAATGGTACCGGAGTAGTCACAGGTGACCAGGGAAGCAAATTCGAGAATACATTCATATCGGCTGTTCCCCAAACTTCCCGCCGGCTCAGATAATATAAAGTGGAAGGATCGTGGATGTAGGAATTTCCTAAACCAGCTCCGCTGCTATATCCGTATCCGGCAGTATATCCGGCTACAGTTGCATCCCACCCGCCATAAGGGTAGGCGAACGAATTGATTGGAATTCCAAGCTTTTCTTCAAGTAATTTCTTCGCCTTGTAGCCTTCGGCTTCGATTGCGTCATGATCCGCACTCATATCCCGATGAGAGTATCCATGTGAGCCAATTTCCCACCCGCTGGCATGCATTTGCTTGATCTGATCTGCATTTACAAACTGATCAGATCCTATTCGGTTAGCAACGATATAAAACGTGCCTACCATGCCGTAGCGTTCCATGATTGGGTAGGCATTCTGGTAAACATCAATATCGCCATCATCAAAGGTGATTAAAACCGGTTTCTCAGGCAACTCACCGCCATTCCGGATTACATCAGCCAGTTGGCTGATTGTAATGGAGGTGTAGCCCCACATCTGCAGCGCTTGCATCTGGGCATTGAACATATCCGTGGAAACATTGTAGCGGTTGAGGGTATCGCCATCCAGGATGTGATGGTAGAGCAAGATCGGCGCGTACACATACTCACCTTTTGGGTGCGGTTGCCAGGTGGGAGTAGCAGTGGGTAAGGGTGTGGGGGTGATTGTTGGTGTAGCGGTCGCAGGTAACGGAGTAGGTGTGATGGTTGGGGTCAGAGCAATCGCCGCCTGGGTCTGTTTGACCTCTATCTGCTCGATAATCGACTGGGCAATGGCAGTTTGTTGAACGGATTCGGTTGAATTCGCTCCACAGGCTGTCAGTGATATTAAGATGAATGAGAGAGCGAAGAATTTAGAAAGCTTCATAGAATTTCAACTTCTACCATTTCTCCTGCTTGAATACCGGTCAGATCGGCCGGAATATGTACTAAAGCATCCGCCCTTACCAGGTTGAAAATCAGATTACTTTTGAAAAAGATAGGGTCTGCGATAAATTTATCGTCCTGTTTTCTCAAGCTGACAGGTATCCAATCTTCCCTACCCGCAACGGAAGGGAAACTGGTCCCAAGCTGTGCGGAGATCGTTGGATGGAATGGATTTCTTACCTGGTTAAGAAGTTTGCGGATTACAGGTTTCACGAAGATCGTCGCAATCACCAGCGCACTGACCGGATTGCCAGGCAATCCAATCACAGGTTTCCCATCGCAAACAGCCAGGATGGTTGGTTTACCTGGCCGCACACTCACTCCGTGGGAGAGAACACCGGGTTGACCCAATTCCCGAATCACATCGGCGGTCATGTCACGTTCTGATGCTGACGATCCGGCAGTAATCAACACTAAGTCACATTCTGCATGTGCTTTTTGTGCCAGACGCAATAATTCAGCCGGCTGGTCTGGAACAATTCCATAGACGACAGGTTCGCCCCCAGATTCCTGAATGAGCAAACTCATGGTGGTTGAGTTGATATCTCTCACCTGCCCCAGAGTTGGGGTTTGATCAGCAGGGACAACTTCATCACCGGATGAAAGGATTCCTACTCTGGGTTTCCGGGAGACGGCTACATGGGTTTTTCCAATGGACATCAGTCCGCCAATTTCCGGAATCCGTAAGACCTTTCCGGCAGGGATTACCAGATCACCAGTAAGCACATCTTCACCGGCTAAAATTACATTCTCGTGCTTGCCTACTGCTTTGGTTAGTTCCACTTCGGCACTGCTGACAGATTGCGATTGTTCAAGCATTACCACTGCATCCGCACCATCCGGGATCATTCCCCCAGTATGAATGAGTGCAGCTTCGCCTTTACCCACCTGAAAAGCAGGGACTTTTCCCATGGGGACTTCACCGATCAGTTTAAAGAACGCAGGCAGACTCTCAGAGGCGCCGCCAGTGCTGGCTGCTTGAACCGCGTAACCATCGACTGTACTACGGGGGAATTCTGGCAATGGATGAGGTGAATGAATATCTTCTGCTAATACCCGACCATGAGCTTGCATGGTTGGGATATCCTCAGAGAGAGATTGCTTCTCTGGGATTGCTGACAAAAATTCATCGAGTGCGACAAACGGCGGCTTGAGTTTTAAGAATTGTGGCATTGATTAAACCATCCAAAAAGAATATGCAACCAAATAGACAGCAAGCAAAAAAGTTGCCGCCGCTGAAGCATTCAACAACCGCCAGGCAGGTTTTTCACCTGCCATGATACGGTTAAGCAGGTAGATTTGAAGGAAAGCCAGTAGAACAGTTAATAAGAACGGGGATACTATTCGCCAGGGTAATCCATTCAGATAGCCGATACCAATTAAAAGATACGATGCCAGAATTAAAATGGAATGAATTTTGCCACCCCAGACCCATCCTAATTTCACCAGCATATTTGGGTGGCAATACAGGCAATTTTGTCCGTAACCTTCAAACTCAAGCGCTACCAGGCTTGCAAGGAACAAGGTTGTTAGTGGGAATATGCTCAGGGATAAAATCTGAGCTGATCCATTGCTCTGTAGAAAAAAACCTACAAATGGAACCAGGATACAGATGATAATTGATATCAATAGTTCGCCATATCCACGCAAGATCAGCCGGATGGGAGGAAGTACCACGGCTAATGCCAGGATAATCCCAATCACCAAAACCAGGATGAGCTGCGAGTGTAGATAACCATTCTGATAAAGTGAGAATGTCATCAGAGTGACTGCAGTAAACAATGCAGCCACACTTCCTAAAAGGACGTAACTTGCCATCTTTCGCATTTCAAGTTCAGCCGAGGTACTCGGAGGTTGATTATCAGCCGAGGGTGTCGCCAATCTGAAGTAAGTATGAGTTAACCCAATAGCAGCTTGAATAAAAAGAACCACAATTAATCCGTTGCTGAACAATCCCCAATCAATTCCTTCACCCAGATAATTTGCCGCGGCAGTACCCAGCAGATACGTGAACACAGTGCAAACCAGCAGGTAGATCTGGGGCAAGGATACGAGCGTTCTGATTTGAAAATTAGTTGAATTCATGAATACCTAATCACCAGGAATCAATTGGTGTATTGGCAAGAATTTTCCTGAAATATACTCGGATTCGATCAGAGTTGCCAGTGCCTGTCCAATCACAGCCGGCGGAAGTGCAGATTGGTACGCCGACCGTTTGACTATTTTATCCCATAATACTGGTTGAAATTCGTCCGGAGGTAATACGGGACCTAACGCAAGCCCGGCTACCCGTATATTTGGCTTAACCTCTTCCGCCAGTATCCGGGTGAGATGTTCCAGAGTAGATTTGGTCAATCCATACAATGGATGGGTCTTCCAGGTTTGACCGGCAAACTCATCCCCAATGTTGATTACGATGCCACCGGCGTCCATGATCCTGGCTGCTTCGCGCACACATAGCAGTGGTGCACGCAAGTTCAGGTCCATCACATCCTGCCACTCTGATAGAGGAACGTGCGTCAATCTACCGGTTGGCATGGTTGCAGCTGAATTAACCACAACTTTCAGGGGTACAGCTCTGGTTGATATTTCATCAAACATCCGTGTAATCTCATCGGGAGAGCGAAGATCAGCCTGGATCGAGAATGCATCGATACCGTAACCTTGTGCTAATCGTACCGTTTTCTCAGCTTGAACTTTATGATGAAAATAATGGACTACAATGTGGTATCCAAGCTGCGCCAGCTCCAGGGCGATGATCTTACCCACCCGGATTGCTCCGCCGGTAACCAATGCCCAGCTTTGTTTGTTTGGGTTCAAAATTTGATACTCCATGCGCTCAATTCAATTCTAGCATGCTTCAACACATGACTCATTTGTTGTTTGTCTTCATTAACTCCTTATCCCAAATAGTATTTTGCTGTCCCATTTTTTGGTGCACTAAAAACACAAAGTGATATAATCGGAATCTGATGTTTGATCCAGTCATTCCACATATCCAAAACCATCTATGGAGGAGAGCTGTGAAGAAGAATACACTGGTACTTGTTACACTCATCGTTCTGGTAAGCATGGTTCTGACTGCCTGCGGGCAAAAATCATCAGCAGTAAAAGTCGCCACGGATGCGACCTTCCCCCCCTTCGAAATCATTGACGAACAAACCAAACAACCCGTTGGGTTTGATATCGAAATGATGGAAGCAGTTGCCAAAGAAGCAGGCTTCACAGTCGAATGGGTGAACATTGGTTTTGACGCAGTAACGTCAGGTGTTTCCCAATGCCAATATGATGCTGCTGCCGCCGCAATCACCATCACCGACGAGCGCAAGAAAAACGCCCTATTCAGTGACCCATATATCAACGCCGGACAGATTATCACCGTCAGCATGGACAACACAACCATTATGAGTGTTGCTGATCTGAGCGGCAAGAAAGTTGGCGCGCAATTAGGCACCACCGGCGAGATCGAAGCCAAGAACATCGCCGGCGCGGACGTGAAATCTTATGATACCTACGATCTGGCGTTCCTGGATGTGATCAATGGTCAGATTGATGCCGTCATCGCCGATTATCCAACCGCTCTCGGCTTCATCGGCCAAAATTCCGAGAAACTTAAAACTACCGGTGAAGTATTCACCAATGAATCCTATGGAATCATGGTCTGCAAGGATAACACCGAGCTGGTTGGAAAGATTAATAAAGCGTTGGCCACCCTTAAAGCAAATGGAACCATCACCAAGTTAGAACAAAAGTGGTTGGCAAGCACCAATTAGTGCGGAGTAGGCTGTTTATCAGCGAGGTCCGCAGGGACCTCGCATTTTTTTGTAAACAAAGGCGAAAAGCATGGTTGAATCCTCAAAACCTCCCAGTATTAATGTAGAAGGAACCACCCGGACCCTCCCAGCCATTCCATCCAAAAACCGGTTCGATCAATGGTGGATTCTGGTCTTCTGTGTTGTAGCACTCATTATCTTTCTCGTTTTTTCTCAACCAGATCCATTCAGAAGAATTGTAATTTTCGTACAAGAGGGTATCGGAGTCACCTTCCTGGTTACCGTCGTCTCATTCATCATTGTTCTGGTGGTTGGACTGGTAGGCGGGCTTGGACGTCTCTCTACGAACCGACTCATTTCCGGAATTGCATCCATCTATGTAGAAGTCATCCGCGGTGTTCCCCTTTTAGTTCAGCTTTTGTTCTGGTATTTTGCATTCCCCTCAGTCATCCAAGAATTTGGAAAGACCATCCACTACGAACCATTCGAGAATTATTTAGCGAACCCGATCGGCATGGCGATCCTCGGCCTTACCTTTTGTTACGGTGCATACATGAGTGAGATCTATCGGGCGGGAATCCAATCCATCTCCAAAGGCCAAATGGAAGCTGCCCGCAGTCTGGGTATGTCTTACTTCGAAGCCATGCGGCACGTCATCATCCCGCAAGCAATCCGGGTGATTATGCCCCCGGTCGGCAATGAATTTATCTCACTACTAAAAGACTCTTCCCTGGTCAGTGTTGTTGCAGTTGCTGACCTCACCCGCCGTGGACGCGAGTTCATGGCTGCCAATTTTATCCCGATTCAAACCTGGGCAATGGTGGCCCTGCTATATCTGGTGATGACCCTGGTCTCTGCCCGGGTAGTCACCTGGATTGAACGCAAAACCACCATTGAGAGGTAAGCCATGGAACCGATTATTCAAGTTAACAATATTCATAAATACTTCGGTCACCTACACGTCCTCAAAGGCGTTACCCTGCACGTTCAAAAGGGTGAAGTGGTGGTGATCATTGGGCCGTCAGGCTCAGGCAAATCTACTTTCTTGCGCTGCATCAACAGGCTGGAGGAATACAACGAAGGTTCCATCATCGTCGATGGTATTCCTTTGGATAACGCCAAGAATATTAATCTTGTTCGAACTGAAGTCGGCATGGTGTTCCAGAGTTTCAATCTTTTTCCACATCTGACCGTGGTTGAAAACCTGACGCTGGCACAGAAAATTATCCGCAAGCGAGATCAGACAGAAGCAGAAAAGATCGCTTACCAACTACTCGATAAAGTAGGCATCCCGGATAAAGCCAAGGCATATCCAATCCAACTCTCAGGCGGACAACAACAGCGGGTCGCCATTGCCAGAGCGCTGGCGATGAACCCCAAAATCATGTTGTTCGATGAGCCAACTTCTGCTTTAGACCCTGAGATGATTCAGGAAGTGCTGGATGTAATGCTGAACCTAGCCCGCGAAGGAATGACGATGGTCGTTGTCTCACACGAGATGGGATTTGCGCGCGCAGCAGCGAATCGGGCTATCTTTATGGATGACGGTTTAATTGTAGAAGAAGCAACACCGACTGAATTGTTTAGCAATCCTCAACAGGAACGAACCAAACTCTTCTTGAGTAAAGTCCTTTAGTAACTAAAACCGGTGGACGACCACCGGTTTTTATTGAATGAATGTAACCAACAAGCTGATCCCTAGCAGAATCCCTGCTGCAAAAACCAGATATCGCTCCGGGGTAGATTTCAGATAATCAGCCGGGCGGGGGATCGGAGTCGTAGCACGAGCATGCGAAACTACTACCGGCTGGTCACCTACCAATGCCTGCCGTAGTTCTTCCATCGTCTGCGGACGATCGGTAGGATGCAAACCCAACGCCCACAGGATGGTACGTTCTGTTCGGGCACTAATACTCGGATTGATTTGGCGTGGATTCACCAGCGCCTCTGGGTGCAAAAATCGCTCGCGCGCATCAATCGGGGGAGTATTGGTGAGTAGATGGTAAAGGGTTGCCCCAAGGGAATAGATATCAGAGCGGGTATCGGTGTGGGTGCTATCGCCACCATACTGCTCCAAAGGTGTATACAAGGCAGTTCCACGTCCTTGCAAGATGGTGATCGTCACCTCACCTGGTGCAGCCAACTTGACCAGACCAAAATCGACCAGTTTGAGAAGGTTACTTGGGGTTAGTTTCAGGTTGCCAGGTTTGATATCGCGGTGTAAGATGGGCGGATTCTGATTGTGTAAGTAGCTCAGCGCATCCAAGAGCTGATTGCTCCAGTTGAGCACGTCCGCTTCTACTAAAAATGCACCAGCTTGCCTGGCTTCAATCATCAAGGTTCGCAGATCTTTACCCGGCACAAAATCCATTACCAGGTAATCTCTGGCGCCAATTGAAAAATAATCAGACACTTTCGGTAAGTTCGGGTGATCGAGACGCGCCAATACCGTCGCTTCCCGTTGGAATTGGTCTCTGGCTTGCTTGACCAATTCAGCAGGTAAGGTACGGTCATGTTCCACTTCTTTCACAGCGCATTGCCGGCCTTCTAATCGTTGATCATCTGCCAGGTAGATGCAACCCATCCCGCCCTGACCAATAATCCGATTCATCCGGTAGCGACCGCGAAGTACTTCTCCTGATTTCAGCGGTACTGGCATGATTTTTCTCTGTGTTTACATTGATGGCGCTCGATTACTTCTTTTCGGCGTTTGGATGGATTAGTTCCATCCCATAATCGATGTTGCCAGATTACAGTTTTCTGTTAATATTATACCGTAAACACTATCTATCGATATATCAGCTCCGGTTGTTTGTATCCTTCAAAACCACCACCGACCGGTCTGGGAGTAAAGGATGAAGATGGAATACAATCGGGGAGAAGATGTTCCAATACTAGTGGGGCAAACGGGTCCATTAAACGGACAGCGCTGGGTGGTAACAAAAACTACACTGATTGGCAGAGATCCCTCATGCGATATTATTATTCCAGATAGGCAAATTTCTCGTTACCATGCCAACTTGTTGCCAGCCACGGGTGGGACGGTGCTCGAAGACCTGGGCAGTAAAAACGGTACATATTGCAATGGGCAAAAAGTGGAAGGCTCAGTTTTGCTCCAGGATGGTGACCTGTTACAGATAGCACTGGTGCAACATTTTGTTTACCTCAATTCGGATTCAACCATCCCATTGGATGCCGCACACCAGCCCGCAACACAACGGACTGGTAAGCTTCATCTTGATCCACGTTCGCACCGGATATGGGTAGGCCAGCAAGAAGTACTGCCGCCCCTCTCGGCACAACAGTATAAACTACTTGAATTACTATGCGAACAAGAAGGTGCAGTGGTAAGCCGGGATGAATTGATTTCTGGTATCTGGGGTGATGACGCCGCCCAGGGAGTATCTGACCAAGCGCTTGATGCTCTGGTGCGCCGTTTGAGACAGCGCCTGGCAGAATTAGACCCTGACCATGCGTATGTCTCTACCCTGCGCGGTTCGGGTATCAAATTCGAAAACCCGCAAGAATAAGAAACGATTTAAGAAAAAACCGATTCGTGAAGTTCACGAATCGGTTTGAAATTATTTCGCCAGGTTTGCTTGCATCGTCAGACGCAGAACAAGCCGGTGAGCGATCTTTAGTTTTTCGACCACCTTGGGATCCTCATTCTGGGTCTCTGCCTGGTTAACCAATGCTGAGATCAGTTGATTTAACTCCGGGGTGATCAGATCGGGTTTCTCATTCAATACTGCCAGCATCTGATCTTCAGTATCGATTGAAAGCAATCTCTCAATCAGTTCGTATTCTGGCGGAGGAGCGGATGCTTTCTGAATTACGCCCACGATCTTTTGATATTTCGCGAGTAAATCCAAATCCGCTTTCTGGCGGGCAGCATCCATCATCCGCTGCAATACCTCGATAAACAGATCATTCACTGCGGGGAGGACCTGCTCTGTTGTTTTTTCAATATCTGGTGATTGCACCAGTTTCTCGATCACCTGTTGTACACGGCCTACTTGTTCCTGCATTTCCAGGTCAATTTCAGCAGTCATCTTGAGTAATGATTCGCGCAATTTCGACAACCGGTCTTTTTCATCGCCAGAAGCTGTGTCGATCTTTGTGCTGAGGATCTGGAAGAAATTGTAATCAAGCCCTGATCGAGCCAGCCGTACCAAAGTCGCAAGCCGGATCTCAGTGGGCGCTGTAATAATCAAATCGAGTAAAGACTTCGCGAGTGAGCCCGGCTTTGCTGGCTTCTTGCAAAGACTGCACTGCTGCCTGGGCTTCATCGTTCTGCGCCTTGATTTCCTGTCCGATTTTGGTTTTTTCCAGCAACAGGCTCTGAATTTCGGCCAACATCTTGGCAGCATCTTGATCCTGGCTCATAGCAGCCGATTCGAGCAACCGGCTGAATAACGCAAAGAATGTCTCATCGACCAGCGCCGACTTAGATCTCCAGCAGTTTTTCGCGTTCTTCTGCAGGTGTCGTCATCAATCTGCGGATCAAATCCACTTTCTTCTGTTGATCGGCAATCATTTCTTTCGTGATACCGTCGCCTTCCAGAATTCTTTCCACCATATGCTGCATTGAGAGCATCGTCTGGGGACGTAACAGGTAACCTTTCCGTTTCTCTTGCGGAAGGGCATTCATCACCTGATTCAGCATCGGTCCCATCATTCTTTCCTGTTCGGTCATAGGCAGACCTAACTCTGGCGGGAAAAATGAGAGCAATAATTCTTTCTCTGCGTCATGATAGATGATCGGTGTAGCCACCATCCCCTCATATCCGCAAGTCTGACAATGGATCACGTTGAACTGCCCGGACAACATTTTTTGCTTGGCAAGGCTATCGGTAGTGGTATCAAATAACTGGTTAATATCAGCCATCACAGGTTGACGGCAGCGTGGACAAGATGTGCGGGATTGAGCCATAGAGTAATCTTTCTCGAAAGAGGATGAATGAAAACGATTATACCACTCGCACAAATTGGCAGTTCTTCACACAACATTGTGAATAAAGTTAACAGAATTCTTATCAAAACCCTCTTCTATCCGCTCTTGTGGCCGGGTAAGGTACTGCGTAATATTCGAATTTCTAGATTTACACAGGATGTTGTCGAACGGCGAGGCATGCCTCGCCGCTATAAAACCGACACAGGTTTTTTTGATCATTCCACAGAAATGCAATAATGAAGTATATTTCTGCAGCGAGAAAATAATGGCAATCATTAGCGCACAGGAACTCACCCTAAGCTTCGGAGGTCACCCCCTCTTTGACCAGATTCAATTTCAGGTCGAGAGTGGTGACCGAATTGGCATCTTAGGTCGGAATGGCTCTGGCAAGACCACATTGTTGAAATGTATCGCCGGAGAAATCCAACTCGATGGGGGTTCCATCGCCATCCAGCAGAATGTCAAAATCATTCGTATTCCGCAAGAGATCCCTGCAGATCTCGATGGTACAATCCGAGAAATTGTCCATTCAGGCTATCGCCATAACCAAACAGATACTGAGGTGTGGCAATCCCAAAGTCTGGTTCAGCAAATATTATCTCAAGCCGGGCTTGACCCTGAGGCGCATTTTTCACAACTTTCAGCAGGCATGAAACGCCGGGTGATTCTTGCCAGGGGATTAGCCTCCACACCAGAGATACTCTTGCTGGATGAGCCCACCAACCACCTCGATATAGATTCTATTGAATGGCTCGAAAAATTCCTTACTCGTTGGCAGGGTACGCTCCTCTTTGTTACCCATGACCGTTCCTTTTTGCAATCCCTATCTACTCGAATTTTCGAATTAGATCGAGGAGATTTATTTGCCTATCCCTGTGATTACCAGACGTTCTTGCGCAGAAAAGAAGAACGATTACAGATTGAAGAGACTTCGAACCAACTTTTCGAAAAAAAGCTAGCCCGGGAAGAACAGTGGATTCGGCAGGGAATTGAAGCCCGCCGTACCCGCAACGAAGGTCGGGTAAAAGCCTTAAAGCAATTGCGATTTGAACGCCAACAAAGACAAGATGTGACGGGTTCTGCCCGAATGTCCATCCAGTCAGTACCACGATCTGGACAACGCGTCATTGAAGCAAACCATGTCAGCTTCTCATATTCGAACCGAGAGGTTTTAAAGGATTTCACAATCTCAATTCAACGGGGAGATAAATTGGGAATTATCGGTCCGAACGGATCAGGCAAATCCACTCTGCTTAAGATATTGATCGGTGAGATCGCTCCGGTACAGGGTACGATCGATACGGGGACTAACCTGGAACTGGCATATTTTGACCAATTGCGGCAGCAGCTAGACGAAAACAAATCCATCCTTGAAAACGTTGGAGAAGGTCGGGATACGATCACGATCAACGGGAGAGAACGCAATATCGTCGGCTACCTGGAAGATTTCCTGTTTACCAGAGAACGTGTCCATGCACCCATCAGCGCCCTCTCGGGTGGAGAACGGAACCGGTTGCTTCTAGCCCGCATCCTGGCCAGACCTGCAAATTTATTAGTATTGGATGAACCGACCAACGATCTTGATATCGAGACATTGGAAGTCTTAGAAAACCTGTTACTCGACTATCAAGGCACTTTGTTGCTGGTCAGCCATGATCGCAGTTTTCTGAATAACCTGGTCACGTCCACCCTGGCACTCGATGGATCAGGCGGAGCCAGCGAAGTAGTAGGCGGTTACGATGATTGGCGCGCCAGCCAATCAGGTCAGAATCAAAAGGGTGAACTTCAAAAACCGAAGCGTAGTTCCACAGAATTACCTGTAAATCCAAAACCAGGATATGCTGAAAAAAAGCGGATTGAAGCAGAAAAGAATGAACTTAAACAGCTGCCCGGATTGATTGAAGCTTTGGAGTTGGAACAAAGCCAGCTCGCTACACAGATGGCCGATCCGGCTTTTTACCAACAAGATCAAATCCAAATTACCCACTCTGCAGTGAAAATGCGGGAAATGGAAGAAAAACTTTCTATCGCTTACTCACGCTGGGATGAACTTACTTAAGTTATATCCTGAGTAAGGATAATTTATATTTCAGCTCGTGAAACAGCAACGATCTCACCATAATACACCCGGTGATAGTCCATTCGAGGATATTGATTATTGATTCCTTGCTCCAAAAAATGAGAAGGGTCAATATCCGTCCAATACATCTTCTTGCACTCAATCACCAAATTGGCCTGATCAAAGATCGGAGCAGCGACCTTCTGTGCAGCACAGGGCGTCAGACTGGTTTTCGCAATTTTATCTCCATCTCTACCGGATGTGGAGCCGAGCAGATTGAGATCTTTTCTAAATTCACTTGAAAAGGCACATAAGGAAAATGTGGGGTACTGTTCCAAAAACTGGAAGGTATAACGTGTAGGTCTGGCAAAGACCTGAACAAAGGGTTTATTCCACAGGCAGCCAATCGATCCCCAACTCACAGTCATGGTGTTGTACTTTCCTTTGGCAAAGTCACCTGCTGTGAGTAAAAACCATTCATCATTCCAAGCTGTAAAAGGTTGGATCTGCAATTCTGAGATAACAACAGTTGTCCACTTCATACAATGTCTCTCCTGTTCAACTTCAATCCCTGGCTCATTCCTTAGGCAAAGAAAAACTGATCTGTGCCCCTGTATTATTTTTCAATTCCACCCAGATGCGTCCGCCATGCGCTTCAATAATTGCCCGTGCCAGAAATAACCCAAGCCCGGCGCCTTTGGTTTTTTTCACTGCCTGAGGAGCCCGGTAAAAACGGTCAAATACGTGCGGCAAATCGGTCGATTCAATACCCGGACCATCATCACTCACACTGATGATCACCTGGTCTGGCCTTACTTGCCCTCTGATCCGAATTTCGCCGTCAGGTGCGTATTTGATGGAATTGGTGATGAGGTTACTCATCACCTGTCGGATGCGGTTTTCATCTGCCAGAATAACCGGAAAATCTGGCGAGAACTCAACTTGAAGTTGATGTCTTTTGGTCTGGCTTCTGAAACCGTTCAACCAACTGCCGCACCAATTCTGGGAGATTGACATCTGAGCGTTTGATCGAGATACCCCCTGACTGTAGCCGGGATGCATCCAGCAGATCTTCAATCAAAGATGTCAGATGGTCTGCTTCGTCTTCAATCACCTCCAGGCTGTTATCTACAATCGCCCGGTCCCAATCCGCATCCTCTCGGCGCAAAGTGCTCACATACCCCTTGATTAATGCAACCGGTGTGCGTAATTCGTGGCTGATGATGGAAATGAAAGTACTTTTCAGATTATCCGCTTCTCGAAAGCGAGTAATATCACGAACCGAGGCGATGACATTAATCAGTACATCATCTGAATTGAAAAGAGGAGCATAGGTGATACCCACTGGTATGGGAGGATAGGGATCTTCCCGTACCAGGTCACCTTCCACATACAGGGTAGCACCCCGCGTTAGCGGCCACCCACCCGAGGCTGCTTTCTCCAGCGTTTGCCCTTCGGGTGGTCTGGTCCAGCGGATCACATCCGCATGATCCTGGCCAACGATATCCTCGGATTTCCGTTGTGAAAGGTGTACGAAACTTGGATTGCATCTTGAAACATTGAATTGCGTATTGAGAATCAAAATACCATCCGCAACCGAATCCAACAACCCATCCATGCGTTGCTTTTCGTCATTAATCTGCCTTATCAACTGGGCATTGGATACAGCGATCGCCGCCTGGTTGGCAAAACTACGCAATAGTAGTCGATCAGTATGTGAAAAGACATCCGGATAGCTGCGGAAGATGAAAATAACCCCCACTACCTGTTGGCGAGCAACCAACGGCAACCCTACTCCAGTGAGCAGACCAAAACTGGCCAGCGATGCAATATCCTGCAAAATCCGGTTAATGGCAGGCAGCTCTGAAGTCTCGGGGTCTTCCTTTTCTGGAATGTTCCGTAAGAGCGGTTGCACATACTTGATAAAGTTAGGTGCCAGGCCATCCGCTGCGGCAGCCCGCCAGCCCCCAGGGGACTCGCGCAGAGCAATCAACCCCGCTTGCCCAGCCAGCAACTCCAATGCAATCCGCAATATTCGGCTGAGCAGCTTGTCTAAATCAAGTTCTTCGGTCAGGGCACGGGCAATCTCGAGCAAGTAATCACGCTGCCTCACCCGTAAATCAGGTAATAACATATTCGTTAATATTCCTCTTCTGCCAGGCTAATCGCTTCTTCAAAAATGGCTAACCCTTCATCGATCTCTTCCTTACGGATACACAAAGGCGGTGAGAACTCGGATGACACTCTTTCCACATCCTAATGTGAGTAATCCGCGCTCGAAAGCCAGATCTACCACCCGATCCCGGAGGTCACCATGCGCTTTGCATGATTTCTGGTCTTTTACGAACTCAACCCCAATCATCAATCCGATCCCGCGAACTTGCCCAATGGAAGGGTGCCTGGTTGCGATTGCTCCCAACCTGTCTAAAGTATACTGTCCGACTCTGGCAGCATTTTCCATAAACTCACTTTCCACAAGCTCCAGGGTGGCTAAAGCAGCTGCGCATGAAATCGGGTTGCCGCCAAAAGTATTGCCATGCGAGCCTTTAGGCCAGGTAACCAGACTTTCTCTGGCGATCATTGCACCCAACGGTAAGCCAGAAGCAATCCCCTTGGCTGAACAAACGATATCCGGCTCAATACCAAAGTGTTCCACTGCCCACCATTTGCCGGTTCGGCCAATGCCACATTGAACCTCATCTACAATTAGCAAGATGCCATGTTGATCACATAATTTTCGTAATGCCGGGAAGAAACCAGCGGGAGGAACGATGTATCCGCCTTCACCCTGGATCGGTTCCACCAGTACTGCAGCCACATCATCAGCTGGGAGTATCCTGCCGAGGATTTGTTCTTCCATATACCGTACAACTGTCTCCCCGTAATCTTCACCGGCTTGTTGTTGCAAAATCGGATGGTACGGATCGGGATACGGAGCATGTACTACCCCGTTCATGAGCGGAAAGAACCCCCGATGATAGCTGGATTTGCTTGCAGTAAAAGTAACCGCTCCCATCGTCCGACCGTGAAATCCGCCTAAGAATCCAATAAATTGAGTGCGTTTGGTGGTATACCTTGCCAGCTTGATCGCTGCTTCGATGCTCTCTGTACCAGAATTGGTCATAAAAGAGATCGCCCGTTCTTTAAACGGAGCAATCTCATCCAGCTTTTCAGCTAACCTGATCCATGTTTCATGGTAAAAATCGGAAGATATATGTAAGAACTTGGCTGCCTGTTCACAAACCGCCTGGACAACTTTTGGATGAGAGTGACCGGTGGAGTTGACCGCAATCCCAGCCGCAAAATCGAGGAAGCGATTTCCATCCACATCCCAGACCTGTGAGCCATCTCCATGATCCATCACAAAGGGATATCCCCTGGGATAGGAGGGGGAAATCACCCTGTGGTCACGCTCTACCCAATGCGCAGCACGATCGCCTGGCAACAACAATGGCTCCATACTTTAACCTCCCAATATTTTATTTATGGTATTAGTTTGATGGATCATGACTGAAAAACCGAACTGCTAGAATGAAATTATATCATCTCAACCCATCCTGCCACAAATCGTTGCTAAAATTCTAATTTTTGAACATTTATTAGAAATTTTCTCGGTTTTTTTGAAATATTATGTAAATCCGTTGGATGGAATATGGATTTTTCAAATTTTTAAATGAATTTTCTTTCGTTTTTTGATTTTAATTTGACTCAATCGAAAAGCTTCGTCAAAAAGTGGTGTTTTTTTGACATCCCAAACAAAATATGCTATTCTAAGACCATCTTAAAGCAAGGCAGAGTATATGCAGCGTGAAAGAGTTTCAGAAAATGTTTACTGGTTCCAGAGCGAAGTCTACGCCCAGGTAACCGCTGGTGTAATTGTTGGCCCACAATGGGCCGTATTGATCGATACACTCGCCCTTCCGGAAGAGACCCTGGAAATGCGAGATTTCATCGAAAAGGACTTAAAAGTCCCGGTTCGATATATCATCCTCACCCATCATCATGCAGATCACTGTTGGGGCAACAGTTTTTTCCCCGGAGCTACGGTGATTGGTCACAGCCTATGCCGAGACCTCATGGTCCAAAAAGGCACAGGAGCCCTCGAAGCCGCGCGGAAACAAAACCCGGCTTACCGTCAGGTCAAGCTCATTCCACCCCACCTCACATTTACCGATGGAACCTTGTCGCTCAAAGTGGGCAAGAAAAGCCTGGTGCTGATGCCGCTTGAAGGACACAGTAAAGATGGCATTGGAATTTTGGTGGAAGAAGACCGGGTGTTGTTTGCTGGTGATGCATTTATGCCATTACCGTACATCGTTGATGGTGATATCGAGGAAATTGCGAACACTATCAAGAAAATCGGCAAAATGGGTCTGGAAAATATCATCCAGGGTCATGGAGATATTATCTTACGCGGTGAAATTGAGGATGCGGTCAAAGAAAACCTCAGCTACCTGAGCGCTCTCCGTAAGGCTGCGAAAAATGCACTCAAGAAGCGTGATCCGCAAGAATACTTGCTAGAAGTGGATATTGAAATCTTGCGGAAAAAGCCGGGTATATCTGAGCGGTCTGGCAGCCGATTTGCATAAACGTAACCTGATTGTGCTCTACCAGCAATATTTGGCTGAAGCCGGCGGAGTAAATCACCAACCCGAACTGGATCCAGCAGACGAACTATAAACTGCTTAGATGAAAAATTAATAAACGAAACCGGATCAGGTGAAACATCAGATCCGGTTTTTGGTTATTTGTTAGCGATAAGTTTATTTGGCTTTATTGCGATTGCGTAGCCAGACGCGCAGACCCACGATTCGTTCGGTCCCATTCATTAAACGGACCAAATTGGGTTTGAGTGCAATGATGAGCAGAATTATTGCTCCAACCCCATACCCAACATATTCCCACGGACCCAAGCCCATGATCGCCCGTATGGTAAAAAGAATTGCAGCCAGGAATGAGATCGAGAGTGTAGCAACTGAGGCATAGCCGATGACAAACAAAGCAATCATAGCAATCGGTAGGATGATGAACAGGCTTGGAAAAAACAATCCAAACGCTGCCCCAAGGCAAGGCGCACCGCCTGCTCCACCACGCAAGGTGATAAAGCCATCGGCATCCCGTTCCAACAAGTGGATGGAATAATTGTGCCCGCTAATCGTAATCAAACCAGCCAACGCAGCCACCCAGGGTGTATTGGGCACAAGGAATTGTGCCAGCCAGACTGCCAATGCAGCTTTGAAGAAATCCAAAATACCAGTCAATGCACCCGCTTTAAATCCGGCGGCTCTGCCCGCATTGGTACCACCCGTACGGCCGCTGCCTTCCTGCCGAACGTCTTTTCCGCTGAAAGCTTTTACCACGATAAATCCAAAAGGAATCGCGCCAAAAAGGTACGCCGATACAAAAGTGATCACAATTTTCCAGATTTCCATAGGCATGTAGTATAACACCCACCGGGATGAATTAGTTATTGATTCACCCAAAATTCAGCTTGATTTCCATAGATTTTACCCATAAATGGTTTGATGATTACCTGAATGTGCCAGGATGATTGTCATCTCAAAACCATTGGAATTTCAACCCATTCACGATTTGACAACCAGTAAAGCTGAACCTTCCATCGATCCATTGGACTATGCCAGAGCATGTAGATGGCTTCGGGGTAATAGGCTTCTGCAAGATCTGTTTCAGAGAGCCGAGCTGGTCCCTGTGGATGGCTGTGGTAGATGATCATCTGTGGTACTTGCTTGT
Source organism: uncultured Chloroflexia bacterium (assembly GCA_963818305.1). GTDB lineage: Bacteria > Chloroflexota > Anaerolineae > Anaerolineales > Anaerolineaceae > DAIOEK01. Next base: position 478,898 of record CAWFRQ010000002.1, on the reverse strand, counting down.
TTTCCATCCACAGCATTGCTTTCAACTGTTCTTTTGGATTCATCTGGAACCTGGTGGGAGAGTGAACCATATTCTCAATTGGAAAATGCTTGCGTACTAACCCTCCCGAATCAGCAGCAAGGATCCCGCATCTCTCTTCGGGTAATCCGTCAGTTAACCATTTTGCTATTTTATGAAAGATATACCTGGAAATGGTGATTTTCTCAGGGGGGCTCCATTGCGAGATTGAGGAATACACCTGTCACCTCACCAGAATCGCCAGCACAATCCCAATCAGAATGGATGCAGCCGGTTCAAATAAATCATTACTTTTTAGTGGATGGTGGATCGAGCGGTCTGCCAGATTGACACAGGCATAGAGCAAACCGACTAAAACCAACCCAAACTGTAACGGGAGCAGAGGCAAGTAAAACAACCCGATCGCTACCTGGCCAACAACCAGCGAAATCGCTACACTCCAGGCGTATTGCCAACTGCCGCCAGTGCGTAGATAGAGTGTGCGTAGTGAGACAAACAACCCACCCAGAAAAATACCTGGAACCAGCAAATACAATCGACTGCCTGAAAAGCGAATGCTGACAGCCAGCACCAGGAAAAGAGCATATGAAATCCCGGCCAGTGCCAGCGCCGCGACCGATACTCGCTCATTGCTCAGGTCTGCGCAGGCGAATTCAGCCAGGATGACGACCGTGAGCAAAACTCCACCCAGAATGTACACCAACCACCACAAAGCACCGGATGGAAGTGAGTAAAGCGGTACACCAATTACCCAGGCAGTTAATGCCGGCAACAACCAATGCTGGACACGGTCACGCTGATTCATTTCTGGCAGTGAGTCCAGCATCCAGTTCATCCCTGCGCCAGCCAGGAATGCAGATCCCCAACCAGATGATATTCCGGAAATTGATCGAGATTGGCAGGAAGAAACCGGGAAGTTGCAATGAAAAACGATTGACCGGTTCACGAATAAACTGGGTCATGGCATATACCAGCAGAATAGTGGCAGTCAGCATGCTCAGCCGCTCCAGATCTGGTGAGTGGGATTGTTTAGCATCCATAACCTGATTCTACTCGACATCAGGCTGTGGTAAAATAGTAGGTTGTATGATTTCTAAAACCATCTCTGAACTCGATGAAATCCGTCCCAAATTAATCCCCAGCCTGCGCGCCGGTTTGGAAGCTGTTGCCAACCATCTATGGCTGATTCATTCCGATGTGGTATGGATCTCGCCTATGGGTTGCGCCGCATTTGGAGTTCAATAAGATCTCTCAACCTTCGTCGATTATGTGCTGGAAGTTTGCTATCATCAAATCCGCAACAGGCAGCCACTTTACCTGCAGCCAAAGAAAGTCTTCCGGCATCCTACTGGAGCGGACCAATCTGCTTTTTGCTCTAAAAACCTATCCGGTGGGCATCCCCAGCCTGTTCTCTGGTCTGCTTCCAGCCGTGACACCCTTCGGTAAGCCCGCTGGCGATCGCTCTTGACTTGGCGGGGGACAGATTGATCTCACTCTGGTTTATCCTGGTTTTGCCGGGTCTGATCGTAAGCAGCTTGTATTATGCACAAATCTGCCCGAGTTACCGCGAAAAAGCAGAGGAACACCTGCCACACCCCGGGTGTGGTTGGCTGGCTTACTCTGCAATTACTATTACTGAGTATTTTGATGGTGATCGTCATTCTTTTCTTTGGTTTTCCCGCCATGTTGGTCGTTTCAGCAGTCGCTACTCATGAGCCCGGACTGGCAAACATCGCATCTATTCTTTGCCGGTATGGCGGCTCTATGGCTGCTGGTTCCGCTGGTATTTTCAGCGCATGGCATCTTCACCCACCATCTGCCGGTATTTCGCTCGATCAATGCCAGCATCCAGATCGTCCGACTCACTTATTCTGCTACCGGATTGTTCCTGTTGGTATGTGTCTTGCTTCAACAAGGATTAAACCAACTGTGGCATGGTACCAGCCAGAAAACTCCTGGTTACTCATGGTGGGCATTCTCGGGCATAGCTTCATCAGCACCAGTCTGATTGCAGCCAGCTTCTGTCTATTATCGGGATGGCGTTCACCTGTATCAGACCATCCTTGCCAAAGCACAACCCCAGGCAATTTCATAAACTCCCTGGAGGGAACATGGTCGATTCTGCAGCCAACACCAGTTACGCCGCGAAAGATATCCAGGTCTTGGAAGGACTTGAAGCAGTCCGCCGCCGACCTGGTATGTACGTCGGTGGCACCGACCTGAAAGCGCTGCACCACCTGGTCTATGAAGTGGTCGATAACTCGATCGATGAAGCCCTGGCCGGAGTCTGTGACAATATCATCGTAACCATCCATGCGGATAGCAGCGTCACCGTGGAAGATAACGGACGCGGTATTCCGGTGGATATTCACCCTGAGAAGAAAAAATCAGCCCTCGAAGTCGTCATGACCATCCTGCACGCCGGCGGTAAGTTTGGCGGCGGCGGTTATAAAGTTAGCGGTGGTTTGCATGGCGTGGGTGTTTCTGCGGTGAATGCGCTTTCCGAGTGGTGCGAAGTACGCGTTAGGCGCGATGGCCTGGTCTACTTCCAACGCTACGAGCGTGGTATTCCCCAGGAACCGGTCAAGCCGATTGGCAAATGCGATCCCGAATGCTCACGGTACTACCACCACCTTCAAATTCGATACCCAAATCTTCAAAGAAGAAGGCCTCGATTTCCGCTTTGATACCCTGGTGCAGCGTTTCCGCGAGATGGCATTTGTCACCCGCGGAGTTACCATTCAATTCCACGATGAACGCAGCGAACGAGAAATGACCTTCCACTTTGAAGGCGGCATCAACTCGTTTGTACGCTATCTTAACCGTAACCGCGAAAAAATCCATCCGGTGGTTTCGATGGAGAAAGAGATCGAAGGCATTGGTGTTGAAGCAGCCATTCAATACACCGATGCCTATTCCGAATCAGTCTATTCTTTTGCCAACACCATCAACACCATTGATGGCGGTACCCACCTGACCGGTTTGCGCGCTGCTACCACCCGCGTGATCAATGACTATGCCCGGCGCTCAGGCATTGCTGAAAGAATCTGACCCCAACTTCACCGGGGATGACACCCGCGAAGGCATGACCGCCATCGTCAGCATCAAGCACCCGGATCCGCAGTTTGAAAGCCAGACCAAAGTCAAATTGATGAACCCGGAAGTACAAACCTACGTCCAGCAGGTGATTGGTGAAGGCTTTCAGCCGCTTCCTGGAAGAGAATCCGCAGGCTGCCAAAGCGATCATCCAGAAATGTCTTACCTCTGCCCGCGCACGGGATGCTGCCCGCAAAGCACGCGATCTGGTCATCCGAAAATCTGCCCTCGAGAGCATGACCCTGCCCGGAAAACTGGCAGATTGCTCTGACAAAGATATCTCGCAAAACCGAGTTGTATATCGTAGAAGGTGACTCGGCAGGTGGTTCAGCCAAACAAGGTCGTGACCGTCATTTCCAGGCGATTCTGCCCCTACGCGGCAAGATCCTCAACACTGAACGCGCCCGGCTGGATAAGATCCTGGCGAACAACGAAGTCAAGTCGCTCATCTCCGCCCTGGGTACCGGGATTGGCGATAATTTCGATGTCAGCGGCATCCGCTATGGCAAGATCATCATTATGACCGATGCTGACGTCGACGGCAGCTCATATCCGCACCTTGCTGCTGACCTTCTTCTTCCGTTATATGCCCGCCGTGATTGATGAAGGGCATCTGTATATTGCCCAACCGCCGCTTTACCGAATTGCACACAGAGACAAAGTCCGCTATGCCTACAATGATGCGGAAAAAGACAAGATCCTCAAAGAAATGGGCAGCCTGGCAGATAAAGCCATCCCTCAGCCGCTACAAAGGTCTGGGTGAAATGAATCCCGAGCAGTTGTGGGATACCACCATGAACCCCGAGAACCGCACCCTGCTGGTGGTGGGCGTGGATGATGCCGCCGAAGCCGACCGCACTTTTGATATGCTCATGGGCGAAGCTGTTCCGCCCCGGACACGCTTCATCACCACCCACGCCAAGGATGTACGCAACCTGGACGTGTAAATAAACTATTCATCATGAATAATCGACTGCCCGGATTACCGGGCAGTTGGATTTATTGCAAAAAATGCTTGACATTGATTTGATCTAAGATGCAGACTAATTTTGATATAAATATAATTAACTAATTTTTGACAAATTTAAGACAACATTAGAATGAGAGAAAAGAAAAGACAGGTAATTCGATATGTTATCTCAAAAGTACTTACCCAGTAACATTCTGACTCGATCATTCCCATCTTTCGGTGAACCAAGGGGAGGCTGGAAAATTCTCGAGCTCAACCCAGGGAGCAAAAATTGTTGTAAAAAACAATATTCCCACCTGTGGCTGGGTGATCCTGAGTGAATATCCAAAATGACCACGGGAAAGCCACACCTTACCAGGTGAGGCGAAGTCCACTAAAGGCTATTGCACGTTTGCTGCGACAGAACTTGGAAAAAATGTTACCGAATGATTTCTATACCTACCGGGTGACCTGGTCTGTCGAAGATAATGAATACATCGCAAAGTGTCTGGAATTTCCGAGCCTGAGTTGGCTGGCCGCCGACCAAGAAACTGCTCTTGCCGGTATTCGTCAGGTGGTCGCTGATGTGGTTGCGGATATGAAGTCAAACAATGAAAGCCATTCCTGAACCCATCTCAACCAAAGATTTTAGCGGAAAATTTGTGGTTCGGGTTCCTCCCGAATTACACCGTGAATTAGCAATGGAAGCAGCCGAGAGCGGTATCAGCTTAAACCGCCTGGCAAGTGACAAGCTAAGGAAATAAATACCTACCCTCCCCAAACCCGCTCGATGACCTTTTTGGTCTTACCTTCATACACCCGGATCAACCGCCGATTGGCTTCCACTACTACATGCAAGGTATCGTTGAGTTGAAGTCATCTACTTCGGGAATATTTGTGGCTTTTACACATTATTTGTATTTCTTGAATATTATCCTTTGAAATCACTGCCACAATATTTGAAACAGAGTTTAACCCACTACCAGATATTGCGATACTAATTTCCAAACTATTTTTTATGTTATTCTTAATAGAATTCAATCCATTGGCATACTATGAGATACCTGACATAAGGTACTCATGGCTTTATTGAGTACGGGGAGGTTTATGCGAAAGTATATTGTAAGTCAGAGGACGACCAATAGGTTGCTGGCGTACGCGGCGATCGTGATGATAGTCGTACAGAGCATCCTATCTTATTTCATGCTTTTTTCCCTTTCCAAGGCCCTGGTGACCTTCGGTTTAGCGGCCGCCATGTTCTCGCTGCCCCTTATCCTTTATTTCATCAAGCCGTCGAGCGCCATCTTCAAGTACCTCTTCGTCTTCTTCGCAATCACATACATGTTCGTCATCCTCTACATCCAGAAGGGGAGCATCGACAACATCTTCCTACTCTATGTCATCCTGGCCAGCGCCTCGCTTTACTTCAACGTGAAGTTCACCCTCTACACCACGGCCATCCTCTGCACTGAGACGATGCTGGGCCTCATCTTCCTGCGCGAGGCCCTTTTCCCCTTGATGGTCCCGGCGTCGGTTATGTCACTGATAGTCAATTTCCTGGTCATCGGGGCGCTGCTGGCCTTCCAGGGCGAGTGGGGAAAACGGATGATAATCTCCTACGAGTTCGGCTTACGACAAGTCGATAACCGACCCGCTGACACAAACCCGCAACCGCGCCTTCTTCGACGAGTACCTGCACGAAACGTTGGACCATGCACACATAAACGGCGAGACATTCAGTGTGGCGATCCTGGACATAGACAATTTCAAGGCTTTCAACGACACCTACGGCCATCCCGTGGGCGACCTGGTGCTGAAGGCAACGACCAGGACGATCCAGGAGACGATACGCAAGACCGACACCCTCTGCCGTTTTGGAGGCGAGGAATTCACCCTGATCTTCAAGGCAACCGGCCTGGCGGATGGCATGATGATCACCGAGAAGGTCAGATCCGCCGTGGAAAAGAACTCTCTCGAGCATGAAGGAAAACAACTCCGCATAACCATTAGCCTCGGAGTGACCGAATTCTCCCCTCAGGACAATCCTGCCACCATAGTGGCGCGTGCCGACCATGCCCTGCTAACAGCAAAGCAGTCCGGGAAGAACAGGGTAGTAAGCGCATAACCCCCTGCCTAATCCAGCGCGAAGGTACTCACCTCTAGCTTTTACACAGCCAGTTGTTGACTCTGCAAAGAAACGCATATAATGATTTAAGGAAGTATTATTGATTCAAGGTCAACCAACAGTAGAAGTAAAGGAGAATAATATGGCTTACACACTTGATTCGAAATTAGGGGATTTCTTAAAAGATCCAAAGTCCATGGGGATTCTGATGCAGTATATCAACGAAGCCTCCAAGAATCCGCTTTTTGAAATGGCAAAAGGGATGTCGGTGAAAGACGTTCTTGCTCTGCCGCAAGTGAAGAATTTAGGCGTCACCGAAGAGATGGTAAAAACTGCCCTGGCAGATGTGAATTCTCGCCTGTAATTAATCATCGCAAACCAATCTAGTTGGCAAAAACACCGGAAGCTTTCACAGTCTCCGGTGTTTTTTTATATCTTAATTGATGAGATGCTTGATCAGATACCTGGTGCAACCTGCCAAAGAGGTTGGGAATAATCCAACCGCATGATAAAAAAGAGAGCTACCTGCATAAAGCAGGTAGCTCTTAGATGGGAAATTTCAGTTTATCTTACTGTTTGGGCGCATCCGGAGCCACGATCATCTCTTGATCTCCGCTGTCATGACACTGGGCGCAGTAATCGATCTGCTCCCCATGTGAAACATGGCAGGTGCTGCACGCCAGTTCACCTAAGTGGCTATTGTGCGGATCTTTTTCCATATCGGCAGTTTTTGCTTGCACATTATCATAACTGATGTGGCATTGCAGACACATGTCGTTATCATATTTGCGCTTTGGCAACTCACCATCATCCCCCACCTCATAATTCCCGGTGATGAATTTGATGCCGCTGGCAATTTCTGCCTCTACAGGATACTCATGACACTCTTTGCACTCCACATTGGCCAGATCATGGACATGATCCAGGTTCGAGCTGGTGAGATACGACTGCACATTCTTATCCATGATATGGCAGGTGGCACAGAAATTCGGGTTGGTATCACTCTGGTGAATCAACCCGAGCGCCACCAGACCACCCACCGCAGCCACCACCAGAACGATATTCGCGATGATGCTGATCTTTAGCCAGGAAGGCATCTTCTTTACCTGTACTGGTGCCGGAGCATCAGATTCGGTAGGTTTTTGGTTTTGTTCGGTCAAAGGTCACCTCTCTAGCAGTTGTTCAAGTCAGCACTTATGCTTTTACGGTTGTGCCGGACTCAGTTACAGTACCGGTACCACCCGGAAGTGTGTTGGCATGCTTTCCAGCCAGACGGCCAAAGGTGTACACACGGCCAAGGGACATACCTGTGGAGTGGAAAGGATAATCGGCTCCACCATAGAACTGACCGCCCAGGTTTCCAACAGTGTATAAACCTTCGATAGGTTGCTTATTGCTATCCAGTGCCTGTCCGTTGGCATTGGTATACACACCAGAGCAAAGAGCAGAAATGCGCAGATGGCGGCGAATACCATAGAATGGACCGGTCTTAATCGGGTTCATCCACTTGGCATCTTTGGCAAAGTCTTCATCTAAGCCCTTTTCGCAAAGTTCGTTGTAGCGTTTGATGGTCGCCAGGAAAGCGGCTTTGTCTTCGATGCCTAACTTGTCGGCCAATTCATCCAGTGTATCAGCACGCCAGGTGTCGATCAGGTTCGGGAAGACGCCGGAGCGTTTCTTGCCATCATGAGAAGCGGCGTAATCTTCGTCAGAAATTTCTGGCATGTACTTTTCCATGACTGGCGGGGGAACCAGTGCATTGAAACCCGGTTTGTCCATGTAGGTGCTGTCGTAGATCTGGCAGTACCAACCACGTGAACCACGCTCAGCATTTTCGTAATTCTTACCACCCTTGAACATATCTTTATGAACCATGATGTCATTCATGTACACGAAGCCAACGAATTCATTGCAGAAGCGTTGACCTTTCATATCGACGAACAAGAAGGGTTCTTCGTACATCAAGCCAGCATCAAAGTCATGCAGCATTTTGGTGTGGCCCAGGTTTTCCATCTCTGCACCAGCAGTGATCGCCATCAGGTGACCATCGCCAGTTTTGCCAAATTGTTTCTTGTCAAATTCAGCAACATCCGGGCACCAGCGATCAACCATGGAGGGATTGTTCATGTAATCACCGGTAGCCAGAATAACAGCTTTGTTGGCGTTGAACTTTACATAGGTTCCGTCAGAGAGCTTACCAACAACGCCCACCACTTTGTTGTCTTTTTTGATCAGTTGAACACCGGGGGTGTTGAAATAGGACTTCAACTTGCCGGGGAATTCTGCAATAGCTTCTTCGAGCATGTAAGAGAGATAGGTACCCACGTTATTAGGTTTAGGTCCCATCCAGGGAGCGTACAAATGGGCTTTGAAAGCGCCGTAATCATAGGTTGAAAAACGGCCATCGCTCCAAATACCAGAAAAGTCTTGACTGGTATCCAGGTAAGCGAATAATCCCTTATCATTTGGTGCTTCCGCCGTTGCGCCGGTGAGACGGGCGCGATCGTACACCCAGGTCACAGCTTCGCCCGAGTTCATTACATAGGCTTTGAGCAGTTCATAATCTGCACGCCAGTTGCAAAGGCTGTTGGTGTGCTGTACGTAGCGGAGCAGGCCTTCTGGGTCGCTTTGATCGATGATCAAACCTGAAGCGCAGTTACCCTGCGATACAACCGCGTTTTCTTTCTGAATGATAGCAACTGAGCTGCCTTCTTCAGCAGCGGTGATGGCGGCAACCACACCGGCTGCGCCTGCACCCACTACAATTACGTCTGCTGTTACTTCGCCAGCAAATTCGGTAATCGCATCCACCACCACGGTAGAGTCCTTGAACTCACCCAGGGTCAATGAAGCTGGGATATTGGCAGAAGAACCTGCTACTGCAGATCCGGAGGTGACTTCAGCTACCTCAGCCGCTTGCTGGCTCACAACCTTGGGGGCACATCCGGCCACACCAAGGACACCAAGTCCGGCTGAACCGACTGCGGCGCTCTTCAAAAAATCTCTTCTTGACAGTTTGTCACTCATGAACATTCCTCCTGAAAATATCTGAAAATCTAATCGAAATTTAATCTATCTATTCAAGTTTAGTCTCCGTGAACGATAACAGCAACGTACACTTTGCCAAAAATGTCGAAATTGATCTAGACAATCTGCCGTTTTTGTCCAATAATTTTTGTATACTTATTAATGAATTTTTGAATCTCCATTAGAATCAGTTAAGTTTTAAGATAAAGAGGAGGATACTTGTGGCAAGGCAACAAGATTCGCGTCTCAAGATTTATAAGGCGCTGGAGCAATTGGTTCAGGTAAAAAGTATTTCTGATATCAAGGTGATTGACGTCTGCCGGTTGAGCGGAGTACCCCGCTCCACCTTTTATACCAACTTCACAGATATCTTCTCTGTTCCACAATGGCTGTGGGACGATATGATGGGAACCACGTTGTATATGATCGGGAATACCCTCACCTGGGATCAAGGCCACCGCAAGATGTTCCAAAATCTGCTGGCGCATAAGGCCTTGTTTATCAAAATCTACTGGGAAAACGACAACAACTCCATCCTCGAATACGGATATCGAGGCGGGTATAACGCGGTCAAGAATAATGTTGAACTCCACAAGAATCATACATGGACCGATGAGGAACTCCTGGACTCTGGATTACACCATCAAAGCCCTGGCAAGCCTGACTACAAAATGGGGAAGAGATGGGATGGTTGTTCCAGTAGAAAAAGCAGTACAAATCTTCAACATGCACATCCCCCAATTCTTGAAAGACCTGGTGAATAGTTTCTGACCTGAACAAGTATCACATATTAGTTCGCCCTACTAGCAACCAAACAAACGAAGAACTTGAGTTTTGAGGTTTGGGTAGATGATCTGAAGGGATGGATACTAAATTGGGTGAGTGATAGAGAAAAACAATTAAAAATCCACACACTTCGGTTCCATTTATTACCGAGCTTCAAGGATTTTAATCGGGTAGAGTTTCATAATAACACCTCATGATGTAGATCAATAATAAAAATAATTAACCCACTTAAAAAGTTTTTTGCCCTTATTTATTCATCCAGAACAATTTTCAAACAAAAATATTCAATAAGTATCCATACATAAAAAGGAATATGCGGTCAGAATTAACAAATTATTTATTGGATTATGAAATGATCACCAGGATAATTGATTGAAAGGTCCGACAGCATCAGAGATTAATTCATCAAAAGAAGTATTAGAAACCGACTCTCGATTTTCACATTTTGACCGATACTAAATTATGTTGTGTTAATATAGGATAGAGCATCCCTCATTTTTTGACGCGGAGTTGGTGAATGAATTTTGGATTAACCAAGGAATTGCGATCCATAAACAAATCAACACAAGATGGTCGGGGATTATTTAAAACTTTCCAGATCCTGTTGGTGGAAGATGAAATGATCGTTGCCCTGGATGTGCAACAGCGGCTGGAATCCCTTGGATATTCAGTTGTTGCGCATGCCAGCAGTGGAAGTGAAGCAATATATTTTGCTACTGACCTTACCATTGACTTGATACTGATGGATATTAAGTTACGTGGAGATATGGATGGTATCGAAGCCGCAGCAAAAATCCGCGAACATTTAGATATTCCGATAATCTACCTCACCGCATTTGCAGATGAAAAAACACTCAGCAGAGCGAAACTTACACAAGCTTATGGATATTTAATCAAACCCTTTGATGACCGGGAATTGAGGTCGTCCCTCGAAATGGCTTTATACAAGTATCAAATTGAAAAAAAGTTGAAAGAAAGCGAAGAACGATATGCCCTTGCTACTCGCGCAGCAAATGATGGCATCTGGGATTGGGATTTAATTACAGACGAAATCTATTATTCGCCCAGATGGATCAGCATGTTAGGTCTGGATGAAAAAGAAGTAACAAACAAACCTTGTGAATGGTTGGAAAGAATTCATCCTGAATGACCGGGAAGTTGTCCAGCAGCGTTGAATGCACACCTATCAGGTCTGACTGATACATTCGAACAGGAATACCGGATTCTGCACCAGGATGGAGATTATCGATGGATGCTTTGCAGAGGTCTTGCAGTTGTTAACAACAAACAAAAACCATACCGAATTGCTGGCTCCCAATCTGATATTACCCATCGCAAAAAAATGGAGCAGGAATTAATTCATAAGGCACTTCATGACGAATTAACGGGATTACCAAACCGGGCTTTATTCGAAGATCGCTTACTGAACTGCCTGGATCAGATGAAAAGAAAACCAGATAAACTGGCAGCCGTCTTGTTTCTGGATCTGGATAATTTTAAATTTGTAAATGACAATTATGGACATGGGTGTGGTGATGAATTATTAATCAGAATTGCTGAAATTCTTAAAAATTGCTTGCGGCCTGAAGATACGGTTTCACGGTTTGGCGGTGATGAATTCGCAATTTTAATTGATAATATGGATTCGTTATCAGATCCAAATCAAATTGCAGAGCGTATTCAATCTGGCTTATCCTCCCCAATAGAAATTGAAAACAAAAAACTAATAGTTAGTGCAAGCATTGGAATAATTCACGTAAAAAACAATTATCAGACTACTGAAGATATCTTGCGTGATGTAGATATTGCCATGTATTCGGCCAAGAAATAAAGGGAAAGCTCGCTTTGACGTATTTGATTCCGGAATGCGCGAAAAAACCCTGCACCGGATAAATATTGATGTCGAACTACGGAATGCGCTGCTTCGCAACGAATTCATTCTCCATTATCAGCCGATTTTTGAAGCAAAGAATAATAGAATGGTGGGTTTTGAAGCGTTAATTCGTTGGCAACATCCCACAAGAGGACTGGTTTACCCGAATGACTTTATCGAGATCGCCGAAGAGACAAAACAAATCATCCCAATCGGGGAATGGGTACTGAAAACAGCCTGCCTCCAGGCCCAGGAGTGGAATTCATTCAGTTCGAATCCGTTGAAAATTTCCGTCAACTTATCAAGAATTCAATTACGCGATGAACAAATTGTCCAAAAAGTGATTTCTGCTTTAAAGATTAGCAAACTGCAACCCAAGTTGCTTGAATTAGAAATCACAGAATCATCTGCAATGGATAATATTGATCTCACATATTAAACATTTGGAGGCGCTACAAGAAATTGGTGTGACCATTGCCATTGATGATTTTGGGTGCGGTTATTCATCATTCGATCATTTAAAAAATTTCCCGGCAAACACGCTAAAAATCGACCGCTCATTTATTAATGATTTGAGAAAAGATGATCAGGCATATTGTCTCGGCGATGGTACATATGGCACATCAACTTAAACTAAAGGTGATTGGGGAGGGTGTTGAGACAGAGTCACAACTAATGATTTTGGCAGAAATGGCATGTGATGAAGTGCAAGGTTACTTACTTGGCAAGGGAGTAAGCGTAGACGAAATTTGGGGAAAACTCAGGAAAGAAAACGTTGCAGATTCTGCTTAGATTGGAACAACTTACATGAACGCCATTTTTGTGATTCCTGCCCTCATTGGGGTTGTATCCACAATTGCAACGATTACTGCAATCAGATTAATTTTACTTTCCCGTTCAGTACTTAATATTTCCGCAGCAGTACTATTAATCACAATGGTTCTTTCATTAATGGGGTATCTTTATCAACTGGTAATCCCAGAGTTGTCGATTGTGTTATTCTGGCAAAAGGTACAGATACTGGGAATCAATTTTATGTACCCAGCCTGGCTAATTTTTCTTTTATTACTGACAGGGAACCAGAAGCATATTTGTTGGCGTTTGATTGTCCTATTATTTGCATTATCTCTTTTCCCTAATGTAGTACTTAGTATCCCAGACATATCATATTGGTTCGTTAGCACAAATGGATTAATTTCAGCCGGTCCTTTTCATGTATTAGATCAGGATAATGGCTGGGTTGTTTGGTTTTCTACAGGTGTTGCAACGATCCAGGGCATAGTGGGGACATTATTCCTCCTAAGCCAAAGGAGGAAGTTGGACTCTTCCTTCAAATCACATTTTTATCTCCTCCTAATTCTGCCTATCTTTCCATTTTTATCCATATGGGTTGAGATCGCCAAACTTAATCCTATTGCACCACTATCGATCTTTAACCTTTCCATAATACCAGTTAGCGTTGCTGTTTCTTTTACTATTTATTCTTTACGAGTGGGGGATGAGTTTAGCAAACTGAAAGAAAAAGCAGTTGATTCAATGCACGCAGCGGTTATCATTCTCGATTCCAATGACCGCATTAAATATGCCAACCAAGTTGCATTGAAACTTCTGAATAGGCAAATCAATCGCATCCAAAACCTGCCAATTGCACAGGCCTCTCGAGAAATTTATGATTACTTATCAAGAGATTTGGCACATAAAACAGAACTCAACTTAATCTCCCTAGGAGATTTTGCATTTGATGTCAAGGTTCAGGACACATTAGACTGGCGTGGTGAAACGACCACGAAAATGATCGTTTTGACCAATATTACCGAGATTGACCAGCTTGAAAAAACAATTCTCAACCAAAACCGTGAGATAACCCATACAAATGCATTATTAAGTGGTTTGACAGATGTGAACTTTTTTCTACAATCGACAAACAACCTCAATGATATGTTTGGGGAATTAGATAAAGTCTTGAGTGGTATTGGTTTATCCTATTTTTTAACAACGATAGATCCGACTTCAAATGAACTAACCATTAATTATCTCTCATCAAGAGATAATGCGGATGAAGGTATCGCGGATTTGCTCGGTTCACAGGTCACAGGCTATCATATTCCAAAAAACCTTTTCCCCCAGTTATACAACTTCGTAAATGCCAGTACAACCGAACAAGCGTTTCCTGTCGGAAAACTATTAGAGAGTAAAAATTTGCACAGGGTAGTTAAAGAATCAATACGCCTGTTGTCCATTGACCCAAGTATATCGTTGCTTTTACTGCAACTACACTCAGGTGATAAATTATTAGGCGTTCTTGGTGTCTGGGGAAACATACTTGAAGAGCGAGACATTTCAACAATTAAAATATTTGCCAGCCAATTGGCATCCGCTATTGAACGGGGCCGTATCTACCAAAAAGAGCTAGATCGATCAAAAGAACTGACCAAATCAAATCAGCTCATCACTGCATTGGTGAGAGTAACGACGTTGATGGGTTCTTCCGGTGATTACACAGAGTCCCTGCGAACGTTGGGGTCAGAAATCGAACAACTCAACCTTCATTGTGTTCTGGGAATCGTTGATGAACAATCTGAAACACTTACTTTTGAGTTTTCGTCCTTCACGCCAAAGGTTCTTGGATTAATTTCCCGGCTGACAAAATCAAAATTCGTTGGTACTAAGTTGCCCAAAAAATACTGGCCAGGGACAAGGGTGATCGATGAAGGGCTTACAGTTTGGTACAGTAACCCATTAGGTATATTCCAAAAAATGTTCCCAAATATCCCCGAATCTGCTTTTGCCAAAATCATGAACATGATTGGGATAACCGCAGATCAGAATTTATGCATTCTTCCTCTGTTAAACAGAGGGGAAGTCGTTGGTGTTTTCCCTGTTTGGGGCGAAGGAATATCAGAAAATGACACTTCAACATTAACTGTATTTGCCTTCCAGGTCGGGCAAATACTTGAACAGATGAAGGCTTACGATGATGAGCAGAAGCGTTCCCTGAAGTTGAAAAGATCCAACTCCATCCTGATCGCCCTATCAAAAGTTGCGTCGAGATTGGAAACTACAACGAAGTTAAGTGAAATTTATCAATCTTTAGGAGACGAATTAAAAAATGTGGGGATTGAGTGTATGGTAGGGACGATCGATGAGAAAAAAGAAGCCATGTTCATCGAGTATTTATCAATCTCCCCACTTATTCTAGAATTTACTAGCGCAAAAAATGTGATTTGGCCGGAAATAATTCGAATTCCACGGTCTTTATGGCCAACTGACTCGGTACTCGGAACAAAAGAACCATATTGGGAAGTAGATCCCATCGATAATATATCAAAGATGTTCCCATTCATTCCCAAGAAAGTAATGGAAAAAGGCTTTAAAGCATTTGGTATGCCCGACAGTTTCCAAATGTGTTACCTGCCAATTATTGTCAACGATGATGTCGTCGGTATTTTGGCAGTATGGGGTGCAGCTCTCCATGTAGATGATGTACCAGGATTAATGGTGTTTGCAAACCAGGTTTCAACATCCATCCATAATTCAAGTTTATATGACCAGGCTCAAAAAGAGATCATTATCAGGAAGGAAGCGGAGAATAAAATCCAGGGAGCATTAACAGAAAAAGAAGTGCTTCTTAAGGAAGTCCATCATCGTGTAAAGAATAACCTTCAGATCATTTCAAGTTTATTAAATCTGCAAATGGGTCAATCAAGTGATCCGTTGTTGCTTGAGGGATTACGCGAAAGCCAGACCAGAGTTCGGGCAATGGCCTTGATTCATGAAAAGCTTTACCAATCAGATGATCTTTCGAAAATCGATATGGCGTCTTATATTTCAAGTTTAACTAGCGCCCTGATAACTACTTACAGAATGGGTCTCGAAAAAGTCGAAATAAAGGTTGATTCAGCAAACATTTATCTTGATCTTGAATCGGCTATCCCATGCGGTTTAATTATTAATGAACTCATTTCGAACTCGTTGAAATATGCCTTCCCTGATGACAAAACAGGTACTATTCATGTTTCATTAGTGGAGCCCGGTTATGGTGAATACAGGTTACTCGTGGAAGACAATGGGGTTGGTCTTCCTAAAGGCTTCGCAATAGAAAATGGATCTTCTTTGGGATTAAAGTTAGTTTCCGGATTGGTCAAACAACTTGAGGGAAAAATGAAAGTGTCAAATGAGGTTGGAGTAAATTTCGAAATTAGGTTCTCAAGAGATATTTCGCATTAAATAATCGTAAGCCATTAATTTTTTCATTTATTGGGTAGAGTCAAAAGGTCATGATCCCACGCTGTTTATTGTTAAGATAATCCAATCCGTGTTTCGGACCAACGCAGATTTTCGTCAAATAAATATTATTGATCTATGATTCGACAAAAAATAATGCAGATATTTGGCTTGTAAATAGTCAGACAAGTATTTATAAAAAAAATTCTCTTGGCTTTTTGTAGCCAAATTTATCGGGATCCAAAAATCCCTTCAGCGGACAGCCAGTTTATTGTTGGTCAACAATGATTAAAACAGTTCGGTCGCCCATTTCAGAAATCCCCTCTGGCTTTAACCAAAGTTATACGCAAATTTTACTTATGAAATAGCTCAAAAACCCGATAATTAGTAATCTAGACAACAACTTATTTACTTGAGGCAATTCATAGTCTTAGCCTAGTCCTCTTTGCTATACTAATCTAAGATACCATACGGCCAGGAGGTGGCCCTCCATGAGTGATTCTGGGGAATTAAGAAAATTTGTGGCTCCAGAGTTTGTTTTTGGCGTTGGAGCCAGGCACCTGGTTGGACGTTACGCTGCGAATTTTGGGGCACACAAGGTACTGGTGGTCACCGATTCCGGAGTCATTGCTGCCGGTTGGCTCCATTCAGTTCTTGGCTTCTCTACATGACGAAGGTCTCGAGTACGAAGTATTCTCAGAGGTGCATTCCAATCCACGTGATTCAGAAGTTATGCAGGGTGCGGAATTATTTCATCAGAAGCGCTGCCAGGCAGTCATTGCACTGGGCGGCGGCAGTCCCATGGATTGTGCCAAAGGGATCGCCGTTGTTAGCTCCAATTCACAGAACATCTTAAATTTTGAGGGTGTGGATGAGGTTGAAATTCCAGGTCCTCCCCTCATCTGTATCCCCACAACCGCCGGCAGCTCCGCGGATGTATCTCAATTTGCCATCATCAATGATGTTGCCCGTCGGGTGAAAATAGCAATCATCAGTAAAACCGTAGTACCAGATGCCGCTCTCATCGATCCGGAAACAACTCTAACCATGGATCCATATCTCACCGCCTGTACTGGCATTGATGCTTTAACCCATGCCGTAGAAGCCTATGTTTCCAATGCGCATTCACCTTTTACCGATTTACATGCCTTGGAAGCAATCCGCCTGGTGTGGCAGAATTTGCTGCCGGCGATTGCCAACCCGGCTGACCTTGTGCGGCGTGAAAATATGATGTTGGGCAGCCTGCAGGCGGGTCTGGCTTTCTCCAACGCCAGCCTGGGTGCGGTGCATGCCATGGCACACTCGATGGGCGGTTATCTGGATCTGCCGCATGGGGAATGTAATGCCTTGTTACTGGAGCATGTGGTAAATTTCAACTTTGAATTGGCTGCGGACCGCTACGAGGCGATCGGCAAGGCGATGAGGCTGCCCGTTGGTGGCACAACCACGCAACACATTTTGCTGGAAGCTCTCAGGAATTTCAGATTGTCTGCTGGAGTGAATAGGCACTTAAGTGAGTTGGGTGTGAAACCGGAGACACTGGATGAATTAGCGCAGAAAGCCTACCATGATCCGTGCCTGGTGACTAATCCGCGCCCGACTGAACCAGAAGATATTCGGGAAATCTATGCCAAAATTTTCTGAGCAAGATAATGCAGAATCCCTGCGGAAGAGGATCATTGGCTTTGGTGAAAAATCAATTCACAAGAGCTACTATCCTGAACTACAAAGCCGCCTTTCCGAGCTGGAGCGGTTCCACTCCATGCTGGAACAGGGTTCTGATGTCATCTTTCTTATGCAACTACCGCAACAAAATATAATCGATTTTACTTCGCCGGCGCAATCTCAAATCCATTGGGTAAAGGAACCTGCGCGGGATTTATCGATCTGGGATGTCCTTGGTGAGAGTGGGACAACCATCCTAAAAGATCAATTGACTGAAGATTGGCATGCCCGCAAACAACGTCTGGTGGAGATCTTTGAAGTGAACGATACGCCGATCGAGGTGGTTTGTTCACCTGTACTATTTGAAGACCAGGCTTATGTGATCTTAGTTGCGCAAGAGATTAGCCAGCGGTTACAAAAAGAGCGAAAAATTACATCTCAGATTTATCAGCTGAATGCATTGCATCGCATCGATCTCTTGATAGCCGCGAACCTGCCCATGACCGACACCCTCAATGGAATCCTGGAGGTCGTTAGATCCGCCTTGCATGTGGACGCAGCAGCCGTCTTTGTGTTTGAAACGCCGCAGTTGTTGAAATGCGAAGCATGGAGCGGAATTGGCATGGCAGTTAATCTGCTCGAAGAAACATTTCCACTAGAAAATTGCCCCGTCCTGCTTGGAGATCAATTGCTGGTAATTCAGAATACAAATGACTGGCAATCTGGACATGGTCCCTTGCGGACAAATATCGAGCGCTATGGATTTAGAACCTACGTAGGTGTCGCGATGCTCGCCAAGGGCGAACAAAACGGTATCCTTGAAATTTATCATCGCGAACCCATTGAAGCGAATGAGGAATGGCTCGAGTTTTTGAAGTATCTGGCCGCCCAGGTCGCCGTCGCAGTAGATAGCACTCGGACATTCAGTGATTTACAAAATGCAAACCGTGATTTAAACCACGCATATGACGCCACCCTGATGGGCTGGTCGGCTGCGCTTGAACTGCGCGAGCGAGAGACAGCCGGTCACAGCGAGCGGGTTGTCAAGCTGACATTGGATTTGGCACAGATGATGGGCATACAGGGGGATGACCTGGTGCATATTCGCCGTGGAGCCCTGCTGCATGATATCGGCAAAATGGGTATTCCTGATTCCATTCTACTAAAGCCGGGACCGTTACTGCCTGATGAGTGGGTGGTGATGCGCCTGCACCCGGTCTATGCGTACCGGATGCTAAGCCCAATCGAGTATCTGCGTCCCGCGTTAGATATTCCTTACCGCCACCATGAAAAATGGGATGGAACCGGGTATCCGGGTGGTTTGAAAGGGGAGAAGATCCCGCTGGCAGCCCAAATATTTACAGTTGTGGATGTATGGGATGCGCTGACCTCAGATAGACCTTACCGGCCAGCCTGGTCCACGGCAGACACGCTGGAGTATATCACCAACAACGCCGGCAAACACTTTAATCCGCAGATCGTTACCGCTTTTCTGGAATATCTCAAACAACAGGGATTAGCAGACTGATAACCGGCTTTGGATACCTTTTTTTACACTCCAACAACATCAAGAATCCCTCGTCGCGGAATGATTAAATCGGGAGATAACCGGGATTGATGACTTGTTGGAAGTGGACAACTGCTCAAAGGTACATCCGAATCTAATAATTTTTTCTTTGCCGCATTTTACCTAGCCACTGGCCTTGAAATCAACCATTCCGCATTGGATGGCTCTAGCAAGAATCCCCGTTACATCGATTTTGATGAAATAACTGACCAAAAATATGCCAGAAGTACTGCAATTGCTACAAGAGAAGAAAACCTGGTATGTAGACCGGCACATGGATACAGAGGAAATTATATCGAAATGGTTTAGTGAATAATCCATTCAAGGCAAATTAACTCAATTTTTATTGTGCAAGCCTGGATGATATCCTTTAATCAAAATAGTCCAATCATGTAGATTTGGACGCATTGCATGCTGATCGAACGGGGAGGATCGCATGAAAAAACCATGGTGGGGATTACATTTTTCCCAACGAGAAGTACCGCTTTTATTTACAACAACATCTCAGCATGAATATCTAACGAAACTGATCTGCAACTCCATTTTGGTGGTGGCCAGTTTATTTTGGTTGGTTACATTGCTTGGTTGGTTCTTCCATTTAATTGACAATAAGGGTTTACTGATTACCACACTCATCCTGGTGCTGAGCTATCTGTTGAGCTTCTTCACCGCGAGAGGTTTTTGGTATATCACCCGGTTTTTTCCAATCGTTTTATTCTTTATTCATGGTATTTACGGTTCTCTCATCGGTGGGGGCCAGACAAGCTATGTATTGTTCTATGTTATTTCTTTTATCATTACGGGCTTGCTTATTGGTAATCGATCTATGCTTGGATGTATTATTGCCGCTTTAGTCCTTCATATATGTCTATTCCAAGTCACTAGTCAACCATCGATTGAGAAATTACTAGTATCCATATTAATTACCACAAGCAGTTTTTCGGTGATCGGCTTGGTTCTCTGGATTTCAATCAACCTTCAGCAACGTGCACTTGAGAAAAGCAAGAAGGATAGTCTAACAGGGGTGAACAACCGATCCTTCTTTGATGCTGAAATCGAGCGCTTAGAATTTTGGGCGCCAATTTCCCATCACGATTGTCTATGCCGATATCAATAATCTGAAGCAAACGAACGATCATCAAGGCCATGCTGCCGGTGATCGTCTGCTTCAGTTAGGAGCAGATCTATTACAAACTATAACCAGAAGTGATGATATCCTCTGCCGTTTGGGTGGAGATGAGTTCGCCATCTTGTGTATCAAGACCGACGAGACGGTGGCAGGTCAGATAGAGAAACGCATCCATCATAAAATCGATCAGCATAATATGTCTTCCAATCAAGCTTCAATCTCCATTGCCATCGGGACAGCATCAACAAGTACTCCGGGAACATTGCTTGAAACTGTCCGACTGGCAGATGACCGTATGTACTTGAATAAGACAGAACAAAAAAGCAGGCAAAGCCAAGCCATTTTTAACTGAACAAAATAACTAATCTGGTTAGTTTCGGTAATCCAGAATCGTTTTCATGGTAATCTTATACATGATATTTTCTTGTGTTGAATCCAGGTGAATATTCCAATTGACCAGACCTAAAGCAAGAACATCCACCTCGCTCACCGCCAATATAAACCCGTTCTGGGTGACGGTTATCATCTATTGGGTCATCTCTGCTGCCCTGATTATTTCTGCTGTACCATACAGCGCTGGACGTTTTGCTTATCCACTGGATGATACTTACATCCATATGGCAATTGCCAGGAATTTTTCCTTTTCGGGCGTTTGGGGCGTTAGTGCAGCCGAGTTTTCATCCTCCAGTTCATCCCCCTTGTGGACATTACTACTGGCCGGATGTTTTCGTGTGTTTGGGCAACAGGAATGGATTCCTGCGCTTCTTAATATTCTGATTGGGACAGGATTGCTCTACTCTGGCTATTGCTTATTGAAAGAAAAATTCTCCAGACTGCAATTGACCATCATCTTGCTGCTTGTCATGATTCTTTCGATCTTGCCGGTGATGTCCCTGATGGGGATGGAACACACGCTCCATTCCTTATTCACATTCCTTATCCTCTACCTGGTCAGAAGAGTATTATCCGACCACAAGTTGATTAAGAATGCCTTTGGCTGGCTCCTACTTCTAGTGGCGGTCTTACCACTCACCAGATATGAAGGTATCTTTACCTGTGTAGGTATCATCCTGGTTTTCATCATCCACAAAAAGTGGCGGGAGGCAGCTCTCTCAGCGTTTGCAAGCATGCTTCCTATCAGTCTGTATGGCGGATATGCAATCCAGCAAGGATGGTATTTCCTCCCAAATTCCGTCTTGCTTAAGGGAAATCTGCCGCAATTGGACGCTGGAAGTTGGATTGCCTATCTGTTAGATATTCTCAAGCGCCTATTTGAAGCTCCTCATCTATTTATTCTAGTCATCATTGCACTGATCATCGTTACGATCCGTTCCTTTCAAAAAGGGAAAGCCAACAATTCACCGATCAGCCTTGTGTTATGGATCTGGGCCGCGTTATGCCACCTGGCTTTTGCAAAGACAGGCTGGTTTTACCGGTATGAAGCGTATCTGGTTTTCCCGGGTCTGGTTTTCCTGATTGAGCAGATACCTTCTGTCATTCCCCATCTCACATTTGCCCAGAAGCGCTTGCAACAAGTTGCCCAAATCTCTTTACTACTTGTTTCCTTCTTACTCGCATCATTGCCGTCGATCTTACGCACGGGTGATGCCTTTCATGATTATCCGCTGGCGGTAAAGAATAATGTTGACCAGCAATACCAGATGGCTCGCTTTTTCAAGCAGTATTACCCGACCAGTTCTGTAGCCGTAAGTGACATTGGAGCTGTAAGTTACTTCACCAACGCTAATATCTTGGATTTGTGGGGTCTGGCAAGTCAGGATGTTGCCAAGGAGAAGATGGCTGGAACCTATGACAGGTCCTCTCTAAGCTGGATAACTGAGGCTCATGAGGTGCAAGTAGCCATTTTGTATCCGTACCTGTATGAAGAGATTCTACCCACGAATTGGGTCGAGGTCGGACGCTGGAAAATCTCCCAAAATGTAGTGTGCGCCTTTGATACTGTGGCTATCTACGCCCCAAACCCAGAATCGGCAGGGAAATTATCCGCCCAACTAAAAGCATTTTCAAAGGAGCTTCCCGCGGATGTGATCCAAACCGGATACGACACAACGCCCTAAAAGAATTTTGTAATCTGAAATATCAAATCTATTATTCGATCCGATTTGCATCCAAATCAAAGGGATGGTAAAACAATCCTATGAAGCAAACAAAAAAATCCGCTCCATCGAAACCAGAATCTACCAATCCCGATTTTGCAATGAGCCAGAATGAGATCATCTCATTGATTGCCCACGAATTGAAGAATCCTATCGCTTCTGTTCGGGGCTATGCCGAGTTGTTGTCCTCCGGCGCTGCGGGAGAGGTCAATCCAACCCAGCAAAAATTTCTTGCCACAATGTTGTCAAACATTGACCGAATCACCGAGTTTCTGAATGATGTGAACGACTCTTCCCGGATCGATAGCGGATACCAACGGGTAGACTTAATGCCTGTTTATCCTCTACCCATCATCGAGGAATTAGCTCAACAGATGAAGCCGCAATGTCTGGAGAAAAACGTTAGCCTTCAGCTCACGATTCCTTCAGACCTGCCAGCAGTCAAAGCAGACTCTCTGCGATTGCGCCAGGTCCTTACAAACCTGATCGGAAATGCGATCAAATACTCTTTGCCAGGCACGAACGTGACCGTTTCTGCCAAAATATTGGAACCGAAGATGGTATTTACCATTCAAGATCAGGGGATTGGAATTGAGACAGAGCAGCAAGCAAAAATTTTTCAACCCTATTTTCGAAGTGATGATGCCCAATCACGCGAAATCCCGGGCACTGGCCTGGGATTATACATAACCAAAAGATTAGTTGAATTACAAGGTGGATCAATCTGGTTTGAAAGCCAGTACCTCAAAGGCTCCACTTTCCACTTTTCACTCGAACTTGCCTGATACCACTACTGGCTAAAATATTCCTGGCTGATGCTCTGTGAATTTTCAAGAGTATTGGCGCGCAAATACTCACCTAAAACTGGATGTACCTTACGGATTTGTTCAGCCATCTGTTGGGCAACTCGCCGGACAGAAAAGTGAGCTGTGGAACCAGAACGAAGCTGAATGAAATTATAAGCTTCACGAAAATTAAGGGTGAGCAATACCCGCCGGTGAAATCCATTCGGCACCAGGTACCCGGCAACATCCGGATTCCAATTAAACAACTTTCTCATACGCGATCGCGGCAGTATCCATAGCAAAACCATATTCGGAGGAAAATCCAGCCCGCTCAATCAAAGATGGAGTGTCATAGCCCAACAAACATGTTAATTCTTGTGGAGTTTGGGTCATCATGCGATGACGTTTCACTTCATAATACGCGCCTTGATCCATGACTACATCGAAGGTGTAGGTGATATGTTCAGCTTCCCGGAGCGGCCAATCGAACTTTCCCATGGTTCCTAAAGCTTTCTTAGCCAGATCAGTTTTCTCTTGGTCAGTCATATCGGCAACTTCATCCAGGCAATCCTGGTACGAACACAGACTAAACCGATATAACACAGCCGCCAGAAATTCATCTTCCCCATTACTGGTGAATTGCTTCAATTCACAGGTCAAACCGGTAGGTGGATAATAGTTTTGCCTGGGTACTGACATGCGACCATGTAAAAATTCGAAGTAATCATTCCGTTGAGCGTACTTTACCAGCGTAGGTACTTCAGCCTGAGATACTTCTTTTATCTCAGTACCCGCCATCCTCACCTCACTAAGCGGATGTGAAAGCATTTTTGAAACCAAATGCTCGATCTCACGGGCATTGATAGTCATTCCCACATTTGCCAGAGAGCTGGCAGGCAAAAGGAAACGACAAGCATCCACGATGTAAGGTTTCAATCTGCGCTCGTACGCTCCATCTTTTTCTTCCTCATTTTGCGGGCAGTCACACATGGCGGCCTCACGGCAACACTCAATTGCCCGTTCATAGGTTTGAAACAACATCTCACACGTGTTGCGATAATCATCCAGATAATCTGAATTCAATCAATTCTACCGGAGTATGAAAAGCATTTTTACTCCACTTTTGATAACGGGTAGATTTTTCGGTAAAGGATGCCAACCGGCTGGATTGGATGGTCTCCACAGCCAGGCGAGACAAATTTTCGAGTGCGAAATGCAAGATTGCATGTTCTGCAACCGATGAATGGCCATACCCACCACCCACTTCTCGTTGAACTCCGCGCTTTTGGCTTCGGTTAGTTCTGCGGCAATTTCTTGAAATGATTCTGGCGATCTGGATGTCTTGGCAAAGGTGACAGCAATTGTTTCCGGGCTCAGTTCACGTGGATTTAGCAGATAGACCTTGCGGGCGGTATTCGCTCATCGATTGCTCCTCACGGGTCTGGCTGAATATCTGCATGCACCTGGTCGATCAATTCTTGGACGGAGCCGAATTTCTTCTCGTCGCGAATTCGTTTAATAAATTCTACTTGAAGTTCCTGCTGGTACAAATTCCCAGAGAAATCGAGTATGTGGGTTTCCAAACGAGAGGCGACTTTCCCTTCTGTAAAAGTGGGACGCATTCCAATATTAGTCACAGCTTGATAGACTTGTTGTTGATACAACACCCGGCAGGCATATACACCCCTGGCCGGCAATAAGCGTCAACTCAGGGGTTTCTACATTTGCGGTAGGAAATCCCAAATCTCGTCCGCGCCTTTCCCCGTGGGATAACTATTCCTGTAACTGAATAGTTCCTGCCTAACAGGCTATTTGCCCGCGAAACATCTCCTTCTTGCAAGTACCGTCGGATCAGGCTGGAAGAAATTTTGACTCCGTCAGACTCCAGTACAGGTAAATCGACCATTCGGTAGCCTAGCTGATTTCCCAATTGCGACTAGATATTCCTGGTCCCGACCCGGTCTTTCCCAAGAGCAAAACCCTTTCCCACGCACAACACCTTTATCTGAAGAGCGTCACAGATCATCTGCATAAACTCATCCGCAGTGAGGGCAGCCAGTTCTCTAGAGAAAGGCAAGGTGATTACAGCATCCAATCCAAGGTTTGAGAGGATAACCAGCTTTTCAGCGTGGGTAGTCAGTAAATACGGGCTGGTTAATCCGCGTAAGACCACTGCGGGATGGGGATCAAAAGTCAACACCACCGCGCGGGCTCCATTTTGATGGGCAGATTTTACCAGATGGGAAAATAAAAACTGATGACCCAGATGAATACCATCGAACGCGCCGATGGTTAACCAGGAATCACCAGTTGGAATATTCTTCAGGTTTGGTAATGCTGCATGTGATGACAACCTGTGTTCAATAGATGTATCTGACTAGGAGAAAAACACCTTCCGAGGTTGCCATTCACGGGTGGTCTCATCCACTTCTAACAAAGCGACCAATTCACCCTGTTCACTGACACCGCGAGCCCATCCGGTCGATCCTTCTGCGGCTTGCACCCGATGTCCATGTCGAATCGCTTCCAGTTGTTTATCATCCAAATCCACAATCGGCCAATCTGATAGTGCCTCTGCAGCAGGAATCAGATACTGATACCAATTACCCTGTTCAAAGGCTTCCCGCAACTTTCGCAGTGGAACAGCATCTCGCAGTGTAAATCGGCCGCTCTTGGTCCGGCGTAGCCCTACCAGGTATGCTCCGCAACCCAGAACCTTGCCCAGGTCATTCGCCAGTGAGCGAACGTACGTACCTGATGAACAATATACATCAATGACGGCTTCAGGCGGAGCCCATTCTAAGCAATTCCAGACTGTACACATTGATCTTCCGGGGAGCCAGATCGACCTGCTCACCTTCTCGGCCATCTCGTACGCCTTTTTGCCATTCACTTTAACAGCGGAATATGGCGGCGGAACCTGCTCAATTTCACCGACAAATTGGGAGAGCGCTTCTTCAAATTGAGCTTCGCTGACAGTCCACCGGGATCGAATCAGTCACCAGGCCTTCTCCATCGTAGGTATCGGTTGTGGCTCCAAGGCGAATAATTGCCTGGTAGCGTTTGTCCGATGCAGAAACATACTCACTCAACCGGACGGCAGGGCCTACGAGAACAACCAGTACACCAGATGCTCGTGGATCAAGTGTGCCGGTATGTCCAGCTCGGCGAATTTTGGTGCCGTTTCGGATCACCTGGACAACATCATGTGAGGTTAATCCTACTGGTTTATCAACCACCAAAACCCCCGATATGGCATTTTTCATATCAAAACGATTATCATCCATAGTTTTATCCCCTGAACCTTAAAATCATTCTAACTCTTTTTTTCATAGCTTTCTAGCATCTCAAGGGTTGTGTGTAATACAACAGGTTGGATTTCATCCAATGTACCTGGAATATCAGCACCGGCAGCCGCTGGATGTCCGCCGCCGCCAAATTTTAAGTGCAATTTGTGATACATCACATCCGGGGATGGAACGCCAGCTCACTTTTACGGTGTTATTTCGTTGTTCCACAAAGATCATTGCGACATCAAACCCATCAATTGCAGAGATGATATTGATCAAATCAGCATCATCACTCCCGGGGTAACCGCATTGTTCACGGTCAGTCAACCGGAGGGTTCCCCAAACCATTTGATCATTCTTCTCAAGGTTGGAAAGCCCAGCACCCCAGTAGCGGGCAGCCGGATATGATCTACGTAAGCAGTGCCCGGCTATACTGCTCGGGGAAATCGGCGCCTAATTCCATTAAATCGGCTGCATGCCGCAATACTTTGGGGCTCATATTAGAAGTGCGAAAACCAAGCGTATCGGCGATAATGCCAGACATGAGTGCATTAGCAATATCCGCTGTAAAGTGAAAACCCCAACGTTCGAAGTATTCAGTGATGATTTCAGAAGTGGCAACCGCTTTAGGCGTCAATCAGATTGATCGCACCGAATTTCAGGTTGGTAACATGGTGATCGATGTTGATATCCGGATGGCGGTAACCTTCTACGCATTGCCCAGTCGTTTGATGTCAGAACAATCAACAGAAACAACCAGATCAACTTCACCATCTGCTTTTTTCTGGATCAATTCAGCCCCGAGTAAATGCCGGAAACTGGCCGGTACTCCATCTGCTAGCACCATCTGTACTTGTTTGCCCAGACCGCGCAATCCTAATCCGATCGACAAGTAAAGATCCGATCGCATCGCCATCCGGACGGACATGTGAGACCACCAGTACTTTCTCTGACTTTCTAAACCGGACCATAACTGGTCGTGAATACTTTCTGCCATAAATTACTCGTGATCCTTTTCGTTTCTAATTTCTAACAGCAGCTTCTCGATGTGATCTGCATGCTCTGGTGTTGGATCCCAGTGAAACCGGAAGCGAGGAAATGTGCGCAGTTCTATTTGGGCGGCTAACTGACTTCGAAAGAATCCGGAAGCATGTTCAAAACCTTCCAAAACCTCTTTCGCCCGATCTGCTCCTTCTACTGCAGAGACGTACACATCTGCAAAGGCAAGTTCACGGTCCACTTTCACATCCGTGATGTACACACCAGCCAGACGCGGATCATTGACCCGTTGCACGATTAATGCAGAGAGATCTTGTTTGATCCGATCTGCAACCCTCTCCATCCGAATATTAGATAGGCATATTTCACCTCAATCTAACAAGGTACCCTTAGGAGCGCCCACTTTCTCAATGGTATAGCAAATCAGGGTATCTCCGGGTTCAAACTCGCTGAAGTTCTTCAACGAAATCCCACAATCAAAACCAGTTCGTACTTCTTTAACGTCATCTTTTTCATGTTTCAAGGAAGAGACTTCGCCTTCGTGGATGGTCTTCCCGTTACGAACAACCCGAACTTTACCATTCCGGCGGAAGTTCGCCTGAGGTTACCCGGCAACCGGCAATATTACCCAGCTTGGTGATCTTGAACACCGCCAGCACGTTGGCCTGCCCAATAATTTCTTCCTTGAATTCCGGCGCCAACATACCTTTCAGTGCTTTCTCGACATCTTCCATCAAGCCGGTAGATGATGTCGTACAACCGGATGGAGACACCTTCGCCTTCTGCCAACCGGCGGGCAGCGGTATCCGCTGTGACATTAAACCCAATCACCACGGCATCAGATGCGGATGCCAGCAAAATATCATTTTCAGAGATATTCCCGGTGGTTGCATGCAGAATATCTGACCTTGATCTCGCCTTTATTCATATCTTTGAGCGAGTTGACGATCGGTTCGAGCGAACCCTGTACATCGGCTTTGATGATCAGGCGCAATTCTTTGAGTGCACCCTCTTCGATCTTTTTGAAAAGATCTTCCAGGGTGGTCTTGGGCATCTGTTCTACAGTTCTGGCGGCTTGCTTTCAGCAGATCCACTTTAACACGGGCATCTTTTTCGGAGGGAACGACTTCATAGATATCTCCGGCGGTTGGGACATCATTCAATCCCATCACTGAAACCGGTGATGGAGGGTCCTGCTTTGCGAATGCGGCGGCCTTTGAAGTCGAACATGGCTTTGATTTTGCCATACGCCTGACCGGCAACGACCGACATCGCCCATTTCCAGCTCACCGTTTTGGACCAACAGGGTGGCGATTACGCCTTTGCCTTTATCCAGTTCCGCTTCGATCACAGAACCAATCTTTTTTCCCTGGGGATTGGCACGGATAGACGCTGCTTCAGAGACCATCAATATCGCCTGCCAGCAAATCTTCGATACCGGTTTTCTGTTTTGCTGATACGGGTACGATGATCGTATTTCCATCCCATTCTTCAGGAACCAGACCGGTTTCGGCCAGTTGTTTCATTACAAAATCAGGATTTGCATCCGGGCGATCAATCTTGTTCATTGCGACGATGATCGGAACCTGGGCAGCCTTTGGCATGGGCAATGGCTTCTCTGGTCTGCGGCATCACACCATCGTTTGCGGCTACCACCAGGATGACAATATCGGCGCCTTTGGCACCGCGGGAACGCATGGCAGTAAATGCAGCATGACCGGGAGTATCCAGGAAGGTGATAAGCTGTCCGTTATGTTCTACTTGATATGCGCCAATGTGCTGGGTAATTCCACCAGCTTCGCCGCCAGCTACATCCGTATGACGGATGGCATCCAACAGAGTGGTTTTTCCATGATCTACATGACCAAGAATTGTCACAACCGGGGGACGATTTACCAGGTTAGTGGGATCTTCTTTTTCAATTTCCTTTTTCCAGGAAGCAATTTCCCCAGAATCCTTCTTCTCATCCTCAACAGCTGCTTCCAAGACTGCTTCAAAACCTAATTCTGATGCAACAATCGCTGATGTATCAAAATCGATCAATTGATTGATATTCGCCATAACACCATTGCTCATCAATGCTTTGATGACCTGAATTGGGCTGGCTTTTAAACGTCCGGCTAAATCGCGAACGCTGATTGATGATGGGAGCTCGATACTGATTGCTTTTGTTTTCTCGCTCATTGAACACCTCCATGTCGGTTGATTGCTCACCTGCTTGTTGGTTTGCATCGGGTTAAACATCCTGTCAGGATTTTAACCATCGCGATGAGCGAGAACGTTGTCCAGGTGAAGCAGAGGCTTAAGGTTTCAAGCTTTCGCCTCGTCGCTCATCGATGCGGGTCGTAAGGTGGCAGCAAAATCTTTCATTCGCTGACGATCTTCTTCAGTCAATTCTGTCCGTCAAAGCACCTGAGAGCGGACCTTTTAGGCCTTTCTCCCAACAGCTCAGGTCGTCATGCAGGTAGGCCCCGCGTCCGTTCATTTTTCCTGTTGGATCGACAAATACTCCTTCAGGCGACCGGACAATCCGGATCAGTGATCGTTTGGGTAACACCTGCCGGCAGCCTACACACATACGCGTAGGGTACATGCCGGACTTTTTTACTGTTTAAACCAGCCACCTCAGTCCCCTTTCTAAATTTATTTACCAATCACCCCATTCCCCACCGCCCCGTTTATGCTTCTTGTGGGTAATTACTAAATCGCGGTCAGGATCATACTCAATCTCGACGTGTTTTTTCTTCTTCTTCTTGCCTGCTTCTTTTTTACTTTCGTCGGTTTCTTCTTCCTCTTCAGTAGCAGGAGCTGCTTCAAACACTTCGGGCTTTAATGCAAAGATCTGGTTCAGATCAGTCGGTAATTCTTCTTCAGATTCCTCGATCGTCACCAGCGGTTTATCTTCAACCGCTTCTTTTTCAACTGGTAAAGCTTTTTCTTCAACTTGTACTTCAACTGCTTCTGGCTGGGCTGGGATTTCAAGCACAGGAACCTCAGTTGTTGTTCCCAACAACCTGCGAGAAGCCAGGGCAGTCTCAATATCAGTCATGTATTTCGGACTTACACCTTGTAAGGCCAGAATGAAATCAGGATCGATACGGTATTGAACTGCCAAATCACCTACAGTCAGTAAACCCGCTTCCAGTAACACACTGGTTATATGATCTGCCAATTTGAGTTCGTCGATCGGCATTTCGAACATGCTTGGTGGCATGCTGTTGACGATCTGTTGGCGTTGGAGTTCTTCTGGTTTCTTTTCAGCCAGCCGTTTGATGGCAGATTTCCGTTCAACTCGGTCTACGAACCGAGTGAGTAGATCATTATCATCAATTCCAAGCGGACGTCCATCCCGTTTCTTAGCCAGAGCGGCTTCGACCTGTGGGACCATATCAGCTTCAGCCTCTGCAATGGCAGCATACTCCGGATCCTCACGCAACTTTGTAAGTGAATCTTGAGCCGCTTCTTCTAGCTTCTTGATATCAATCCGCCAACCGGTTAACTTAGCAGCCAGGCGGGCGTTCTGTCCATCTCTGCCGATTGCCAGGGAAAGTTGGTCTTCCGGAACGACAACAGTAGCTGTCTTTCCACCCTCAGCTAAATCGTTGAGGTAAACACCATTGGTTCTAGCCGGGCTGATCGCTTTCGCAATGTAGATTGACGGATCATTGTTCCACTCAATCACATCAATTTTTTCATCGTGCAATTCACGTACGATCGCCTGGATGCGAACTCCACGGATACCCACGCAGGCGCCAACCGGGTCAATCCCTTGTTGGGTGGCTGCGACAGCAACTTTGGCACGTTGACCAGGTTCTCGAGCGATGGAGCGGATTTCTACCACGCCATGGTAAATTTCTGGAACTTCGGTTTCAAGTAACCGGCGCAGGAAATTTCGATGCGCGCGAGAGAGGATAATTTGCGGTCCTCGGGAAGAGTCTTTTACTTCCAATAGAATTGCGCGGACACGTTCATGCACCCGGAAGCGTTCTCCCGGAATGGTTTCTTTCTTGGGTAGGGTGCCTTCTGCTTTCAGATCGAGACCAATGGTGGTAGCCGTGGCATTCACTGCTTGTACCACACCTGTGGTGATCTCACCCATCTGCTTATTAAAATATTCCATCTGCGCTGCACGTTCAGCTTCACGAATTCGCTGTTGAATGACCTGACGGGCAGTTTGCGCGGCAACACGACCAAAATCACGCGGAGTTGATTCAACCACAACCAGATCGCCAAGCTCGGCTTCCGCATTGAATTTCCTGGCGTTATCCAGATCAACCTCTGTTGAATCATTCCCGACCACATCCACCACTTCCTTTTCAGAAAAAATGGTGACATGTCCGGTTTCTGGATCAATTTTCGCTTCCACATGCTGTGCATTGGAAGCCATCACGGCCCGTCGATAGGCAGATACCATCGCTGATTCAAGTGCCTTTAAGATCACATCTTTCGGTAGCTGCTTTTCTTCCAGCACTTCGTTAAAGGCCAGCACGAATTCGTTTTTCATTCTTTCACTTTCTCCACATTGCTCTGATGGTCATAATAAGCAGAAAAGTGGGGGCTGCCCACTTTTCCATGAATGCAATATCGGCTCTACAATAACTACAACCCTATTTTAATCCATTTCAATACCATATGCAAGGGATTTCCATAGTCAACAACCAAAAGTTCGCATTGCAAATTGAACCCAATTTGCCGATTCTATTCCTCAAACCATGTGTACAATTAATTCAGTATAGATTTTTCAAAAGAATAGCTCATTATTCTGATAGGAGAGAAACATGCGGGAAATCTTGTATCGAATGTTTCAATGGATCATGAAGGTGGCAGCTTATTTTCTTCCATGGAGAAAACCAATTCTTCTTGAAGGTGAAAATTGCACACTGCAGATCCCAGCCATCCTCGAACAGAAAAAAATCAAACGGGTGTTGCTGGTCACTGACCAGAATATTACAAAATTAGGGTTGACCTAACCACTGCTCAAAGGCCTTGAAACCGCCCAGATAACCACTACCGTTTTTGACGAGACTGTCCCCAACCCCACCATAGATAATATCGAAGCCGCACTCAAACTATTCTATGCCAATCGAATGCGAGGCGATCATAGCTTTCGGTGGTGGATCTCCGATGGATTGTGCCAAAGGAGTCGGCGCACGGGTAGCCAAGCCCAATCATACGATCCCTCAATTACGTGGGAATCTGAAGATTCTGAAACAGATACCATTGTTGATCGCCATCCCTACGACCGCCGGAACAGGCAGCGAGACAACGGTGGCAGCAGTAGTATCCAATCCACTTACTCATGAGAAATATTCTCTTAATGATCCAAGCCTCATTCCCCAGTATGCGGTGCTTGACCCTGTCATCACTTTCAATCTACCTCCGCATATTACCTCTACCACCGGTATTGATGCTCTCACCCATGCGGTGGAAGCTTATATCGGTCAGAGTAACACTCCCGAGACCCGTCAGATGGCTCGAGATGCTGTCAAATTGATTAATGAAAACTTATATCAAGCCTATGCGCATGGATCAGATCTCACTGCCCGATCAAATATGCTCAAAGCATCATTCTATGCCGGGGTCGCCTTTACCCGCGCATATGTGGGGTACGTCCACGCAATTGCCCACACGCTGGGAGGATTTTATTCTGTGCCGCATGGCCTCGCGAATGCGGTCATCCTGCCTTATGTACTTGAGTATTACGGCGAGAGCGCACACCGATCCCTGGCAGAACTGGCTGATTTACTCAATCTTGGAGAACCAACAGAAACCCAGGCTCAGAAGGCAGCCAGGTTTATCCAATGGATTCGTGATCTAGAATCACGGGTTGGGATCCCGACTAAAATCTCGGGTATCCAGGAAGCTGATCTACCGAAGATGATCAAGAACGCGCTGCGGGAAGCCAATCCACTCTATCCGGTACCAAGAATTCTCTACGCAGATGATTTGATGCATCTGTATCAGCAAATCAGGCCTGTTGAATAAAGCACAGAAAGAGATAAGCGGAATCACACAGGTTCTATGTTGTACAAACCTTTATCACCCTCTCCGTTATAATTAATAAAAATATCAGGATGGTAGGTGATGGAAAAAGAATTCCTTTGGTGGCGTGATGGAATAATCTATCAGATCTATCCTCGTTCATTTTGTGATAGTAACGGGGACGGGATTGGTGATCTGAATGGCATCACCAGTAAATTGGATTATCTTCAAGAACTCGGGAATCGATGCAATCTGGCTCTCACCCATTCACCCCAGCCCGGATAAAGATTTTGGGTACGATATCAGCGATTATGAAGCGATTGATCCCAAGTATGGTACCCTGGCTGACTTTGACCATCTCATCGAAGAAGCTCATCACCGCAATATCCATGTCATCCTCGATGGTGTTTTTAACCATACCTCAGATCAGCATACCTGGTTCCAAAAATCGAAATCAAGCAAACAAAATCCATACCGCGATTGGTATTTATGGCGACCGGGGCAAAGATGGTAAAAAACCAAACAACTGGCAATCCATTTTCGGTGGTGACGGTTGGCAATTCGATGAGACGACCGGCGAATACTACTTCCATATGTTCGTCAAGGAACAGCCTGACCTGAACTGGCGGAATCCAGCAGTTCCGCGGGCAATTTTAGAAGCGATCCGCTTCTGGCTCGACCGTGGAGTGGATGGCTTTCGTCTGGATGTGTTTAATGCTTATTTCAAACACGCCGATCTTCCGGATAATCCCCCAAAACTAGGCTTGCGCGGATTTGACCGTCAACATCACATCAATGACGTTTCTCAACCGGAGATGATGCCATTCCTGGCAGACTTGCGTACCCTCTTGGATGCATACCCAGAGCGATACTCGGTTGGAGAGACTTTTCTAGCCACTCCAGAAAATGCCTCCCGTTACATGGGTGACAAAGCCTTGCATGCTGCGTTCAATTTTGAATTTACTGAAAGACCCTGGAGCTCAGCCGGATTCCTGCGCTCTATCAAGAATTGGGAGACCGCCCTGCAAGGTGGCAAGTGGCCAAATTATGTACTGAACAATCATGATACTCCCCGCAGCGCCAGCAGATATCATATGGATGAAGATGACTTGCAGGCAAAGCTAGCTGCATTCCTCCTGCTCACTTTGCGTGGGACTCCTTTCTTATATTATGGCGAAGAGATCGGTATGCGAGATCTACGAATCCGCCGGTCAGAGATTATGGATCCGGTTGGTAAAAAAGTTCTGGCCCTTCCATATCGGAAGGGACGGTTGCCGAAGTCCAATGCAATGGGATGATACCAATTTCAAGCCGGATTTTCAACTGGCAAACCCTGGCTGCGTGTGAACGAAAATACCCAGTCAGCGGAATGTCGAACTTCAACAGCTGATCCACAATCTCTGTTGCTTTCTATCGCAATCTAATCGCTTTTAGAAAAAACTCACCGGCACTAACCCAGGGTGATTGGAAACCGCTCGCACACATCCCCGAAAAGATACTTGCATACTCACGGATCTGTCCTGAACAAGAGCTCATCGTCTTGTTGAATTTCAGCCACCGTCCACTGGAATGTCCCCTACCAGTAGGAAACAAAACCGTCCTGCTTTCAACTCACACCAAGAGTCGGGGAAATGAATGGACATGTCGTCCTGGATCCCTTTGAAGGTGTGATCTTGAGCTGATCATCCAGCTGATTTGGATGGAGAATGATACGAACCAACCTTATGAACCCATCAACATTCTCCGAAGAGTACACCAGCTTATTGCCTCCGTATCACTTGGAAGCCGTTCACCTTCTCAGGTATTGGGGAGGTACTTACCGCTGCTTCCTTCGGGCATGTTTTCAAACTGGACCGAAATTCTCCCCAAACGATGAGAGCTGGGTTCTGGATCCTTTTGGTCTCTCCCCTGCGCTGGATCTTGAAATTGCACAAAATGGAAACAAGGTTTTCGTTTGTGTGAACAACCCAATTACTCGCATCTTATTGGAGACTGTCTACCCAACCACCGACTGAAGCAGAACTCAACCGTTGTAATAACATACTAGCAAATGCCAGCTAAAGCCGGTCAGCGCTTAGAAACCCACATCACTTCCTTTATCAGACAACCTGTGTCAAAATGCGGCAGTCAGGTGACCGCCAGTGCATATTTATTGGGAACGTGGGGCAGAATTACCGTATGCCCGCGAATACACCTGCCCCCAGTGTTGGGATAGCGGGCAGTATCCATTGGGAGCTGATGATGAAGCAATCCTCTCGCAAATGCAGCGAGTCCCAATGCAACGAGCGTGGGCGGTTGAACGGATCGCCCCTCAGAATGACCCGCTCAGGGCAGATGCAGAAGAGATTGTTGACAGTCATGGTGGACGTGCGCTCTATGTGATCTTCAACCTGGTTAATCGTTTGGAGAGTCTCTCACTTACTGACCGGGAGCGGCTGATCATGAATACGCTTCTATTGGAAGTGCTAGATGCTGCCTGCCCGCTTCATAACATCGACAACCCGAATTCTCGTCCACGGCAGTTGACCATCCCCAACCGTTACAAAGAAGCCAATCTCTGGCAAGTCTTCCAGAAATCAATCGATCATTGGAAGGCGGCGAGTCCACGCATCGAATGCACCCAGTACCCACAAATGCCGGCTGGTGCTGGCATTTGTTTTTATAGCGGCAGAGCCAAGGATCTGGCAAAATTCACCGATTTGCCAGAATTCAAGAAAGTGATAACCGTTTTTCCACGTCCAAATCAGGCATTTTGGTCACTTTCTGCAGTATGGGCATCCTGGTTGATTGGCCGTGAGGCAGCTGCAAGCATGGCTCAGGTGATCGCCCGTCACCGCTATGATTGGACCTGGCACACGATCGCCTTAGCAAGTTCACTACGCTCAATCCCAGCTTTACTCTCAAGCAATGCCCGCTTTGTGGGATTAGTGCCTGAAATTGAGCCGGCATTTCCTGGCAACCGTATTCCATGCCATGCATCAAGCAGGATTTCAAAGTCAGGGAATCAGTCTCCGTCCTGAAGACGATCTGGGGCAAACCATACTGGTCAGTCCGGCAGAACCATTTCTCGCTTCCCCCATCCAATCTGGCTTCCGAAGTTCGCCAGGCTGCACAATCTTTTCTTGAAGAGAAAGGGTGAACCCGCCACTTACCTGGAGATGACCGCCATCGCATGTTTGGCGGTTGCGAAGAACAATGCCTGGCCTGGTGATTCAACCCAAACCAATATTTTGCAGCTGATGCGGGCTGCTTTCTCCAACCCGATCTTGTTCAACCATTATGGCAGTGGAGAACAGACACTGGAAAGTGGTTTCTGGTGTCTGCGTAGGTTACCCTCCGGAGAATCAAATGCCCTGACCGGATTGAAGAAACCGTCCTTAATCTCTGCTCGCCAAGGTGGAGTATGGTTCCCTTAGATGAAGTTGAAACGCAGGTGCGAAATCAAATTCGCCCGATTTTCATGCCTCTCAGAGAGTATCTGCAGCACTTCTGCTATCCTATGCCGAAGAGACACCACCCTCCAGTAACCAATGGCAAATTAAAGTGCAGGAACACCCGGCATTGCGCGAATCGGATAACAAGACCATCCGTGCCATCCTGATTAACCTCGGACGCCGACTGGGGTATGAGTCTCACCCGGAAAAATCGTTGGTAAATTGGATGGATTCAGATACTCACCAGATAAAGTATCAATTCTTTATTCAAAGCCACACCCGTATCAATATGATCGCCTCTGTACCAAACCAATCGGAAATTATTCGGGCATTTGTTTTGCCTGGTAGCCGGTCTAATCTCTTGACGTACAAAATCAAAACCAATCCGGTTCTATCAGATTACATGAAAGATGGTTGGCACGTCCTAAAATTTCGCCATATTACCCGTCTGGCAGAAAATCCGATGCTGACAACAGACAGCCTACAACTCTGGCTGGATAACGATCCGCCAGAGTATCAGCCGGTTCAAATGGATTTGTTCTAAAGACTACGGCGCCAGGGTTTCAGTAGGGACCAGTACCTCTGGGGTTTCTGTAGGTGGTTCTGCAGTAGGCTCTTCTGTAGGCGGAACCTCAGTCGGTTCAGGTGTCTCAGTCGGCTCGGGGGTTGCGGTGGCAGTCGGAGTCATGGTCGGCGTGGGTGTAGGTACTTGCATAATCAAATGGATGATCCGCTCAGCATAACCATCCTCATCGCTATACATGGTCAGTTTCAGGGTAATCGCACCCGATGGGAAGCCAGATAGATCCCAGGTGTAAAACACATCCGGGTCACGATACCGATCTTCAGTTTGATCTACCAGTACCGTCCAGTCCTCGGGTTCACGACCCTCCCCGTACGAAAGCCCGACACTCTTGAAACCGTCACCATACGCCTGAATTTCAATATCCAGCTCATCTTCGGTGATCTTTTCATTTTCAGATAATCCAACAAACCGTAAGGTAGCCTGCGGATCATCGTCTTTACATTCACGGGTAGGGGTGAAAGTATATGGCTTCTTGAATTTGTTCCTTTTTAACCAGGCTTTCCCTGCATCTGTTTTTGTTAACCACTTTTTTGCAGATGGATCGGTCACATTAATGGTGAATACTTCCTTATCCAATTCGCCACATGCATCAGAGCTAATGAAACCCGTCCAGGTATTGATATTAATCCGTTGCCAGAGATCTTTCTCTTTGGGCAGGGGTGGTTGGTCAGAGGCAAAGAACTCTTTACTGGTATCCGGGCACCATTCTGATGGCTCGGTGCCAGATATAGTGCAAATTTCTTTGCGAACTACTGAATCCGGGCGGTTGAATCCAGAGGGGTTATTCTGGGTATATTTTTCAATTCCGTACCGCATCATATTCGCCCAAATTGGTGCTGCACCGGTGAGACCGGTGGTGTTCTGCATGGGTTTATAGTTCGCATTACCAACCCACACGCCAATTGCCAGATCAGGAGTGTAACCGATCGTCCAGTTATCTCTAAAGTCGTTGGTTGTTCCTGTTTTCACAGCCGCGGTGAATGGCAAGTTGATCACAGGATTTTCACCAAACATCGGGATGCGTGCTTCTTGATCTGATAAGATCGAAGAGATCAAGTAAGCGTGTTCCGGGCGGATCACCTGCTCAGGTTCTTCAAGTTGGTACTCAAAAACCACTTCGCCTTTGGTGTTGACGATTTTCTGAATGGCAACCGGAGGAATTCTTTTGCCTTCATTGGCAAATGTAGAAAAAGCGCCAGTCATCTGCAGCAAAGTCACATCTCCGCCACCCAGGGTTAATGACAACCCATAATCATCTCTGGTGAGGGTGTCGATTCCCATTTTCTTAGCGAATTCGATAAATCCTTCTTTTTCGTCTGTCTCCGGGTTATCGTAAATTCCCACAAAGTTGAGCGTCTTCACGGCTGGAACATTGTATGAATTCGACAAAGCGGTACGTACCGTCACCGGCCCATGGAATTCTCCATCATAGTTGACTGGTTTATAAGGCTCGGACGGGTCATCCTCTCTACCCGAGGGTGAAAACTCGGAAGGCACATCCCAAATGAGGGTGGCGGGTGTCCATCCTTTTTCGAATGCTGCCAGGTAGGTTAATGGCTTGATGGATGATCCTGGCTGACGCGGACTGACAGCCATATTGACCTGCCCGCTGATCTCTTCATTGTAGAAGTCTGCCGAACCTACCATCGCCAAAATCTCTCCAGTGGTAGGTTTTATCGCAACCAGGGCACCATCGGTCGCATTGTACCCTTCCAAATCACTGATCTGTTGTCGTACCACTTCTTCTGCCTGGCGCTGTAATTCCGGATCGATGGTGGTATAGACTGTAAAACCGGAACGGTAAATGGTTTGCGGATCAAATTGTTCTTCCAAAGACCACGCACATAATTGACCCAGTGTGGGAATTTCATTTCAATCCTGACCGGCTTAAATCAAGTACCCTTCTATCTCATTTGCGCTGTTTATGACATCTTCCTCAGATACACAGACTCGCTGCTCATTATTACTCACAAAGATGCAATTTTTTTCTTTGCTGGTATCCAACATTAACAGCAGTACCTGTTTGTGACGGTCAAGAGTTGCATCGCGATTGGTCTGGATGTCATACACGGCCGGTGCCTGCGGTAATCCAGCCAGGAAGGAGGATTGGGCTAAATTGAGTTTATCTGCGGTGGTGTTGAAGTATGTCTCAGCCGCTGCTTCAACTCCATACGCCAAATTCCCATAATTGTTTT
The DNA here is from genome assembly GCA_963818305.1 of uncultured Chloroflexia bacterium. Lineage (GTDB taxonomy): Bacteria > Chloroflexota > Anaerolineae > Anaerolineales > Anaerolineaceae > DAIOEK01. Next base: position 439,051 of record CAWFRQ010000002.1, on the reverse strand, counting down.
CATTCAAATACAGTTCAAGGATTTCATCTTTAGAGTAACGACGGGTAATCTCTGAAGCGAGGACAATCTCTCTTGTTTTTCTTCGGAGTGATTGTTCGTAGCGTTCATCAGGGCTGAACAGTAAAGTCCGTGCCAGTTGTTGGGTGATGGTCGAAGCACCCGATTCGATCTTGCCGCTGGTATAGTTCTGCCACATCGCGCGGCCAATCGCAAACACGTTGAATCCGGGATGGCTGTAATAGTCTTTGTCTTCGGTAGCAATCGTCGCTGCCACCATGTAAGGAGATATCTCATCCAGAGCTAGCATAGGTTCTTCGTCCGGCGTTGGATCAAGAATTTCATACAACACATTCCCTTCGCGATCCAGAATTCGGGTTGTTTCAAATTGTGAACCCTGCGACTTCAGATCTTCAATTCCTGGTAAGCTTCTGGCAATGCTGAAGTACTCGATCACCATAAAGAACCGACAAGAACAACACCCAGTAACAAAGAAAAGCAATAGACCGACAAAACCTTTCACCAGGCAGCCTAACTGATTCCCGAACCTGACTTCCCACGACCCTTCCGCACCGGGATTTGCGGTGGAGGTGGTTGGGTGTTGCCACTTTGGTTAAATGGATTGACCTGTCTGGTGGGTGGTAACGGGGTGGTACCTTGTCCAGACGATGTTCGTTGTTGTGTAACCGGGTTAGTTGATACCGCCGTAGGGGTTGTCCCAGGGATTCCCCGTTTAACAGGAATGACCCGGGTTGCATTCAAATCAAATTGATCCACCTGTTTGGGCAGCGGCATCCCATTCCGATCAACTGCCGGCTTGCGAAGTTGCGGTGTGGGTGTTTGCGGAAAATGGCGGGGGTGGAACCGGGGTTTGGAGCCCATTGGTAGGTTCCAGGTGCCAAAAATGACGCTGAGGTATCATGCCCGGAGGTAGTTGACTGGCGTTTGCGGGCCGTTTCCGGCTGATTGGCTTGCTTCGGAGCAGCTGGTAGTTCGGGTAGTGGATTCCCATTGGAATCAATCACCATCGTTTTGAGTTGCTCATCCAAATAGCGGGTATCTTTTGGGTCAAATGGAATTTCACCGGGTGCGGAGCCAGATTCCTTCCCCATTCACCAGGTTTGCGAAATTTTTCAACAGATTCCGAGTTTGACGGATTTGTTTCGGCGTTTGGATCTACTTCTCGGAAAGTGGGTTTTCTGTCATCATAGAGTTATTCTAATTGTTTTCCTTTGACCTGACATTACATCAATCATAAAATGAAGGTATGCCTGTACAATCTCGGATGCAACCCTTCAGATTTCACCCAATCCTATCATCAATCCATCTTCTTCTGCTACCGACCCGGAAAGTGATTTCAGCTGGCGCTTCTGCCTGGATGCTGGTTCACCTTCTGGACTGACGCTTGAATCCACCTTGGGGATGCAAGCACGTCTGGTGCAGCTATTCCCGGTCTTTTTAGATGCAAATAACTTGCCGATCCGCGATCCCCGGCCAACCTATCAGGTGATTGAAATGCTGCCAGACCAGGTGCAGGTTCGGGTAAACCTGTACCCTGATATGGACGTCCGTCTTGTTCTGAGAGTTCCTGATTCGCACACACTGATTGGGGAGACCCACTTCACTTGCAAGAGCAGCACAGAGAAAGAAAATTCAGGTCGGGGTATGCGTCCGGTTGAACCCGCAAGATAACGGGCAGATGATGTCTTCTCAACAGTACCATAACCAAACCATTCTTGCCGGTGAAAGTGGGAATGTGTTTCCGGTTTCATGTCCATAGGCTTACCAAAATTAATTCATCGCCCACATCCAGGGCTTTCGGTTCAATTACTTGTTTCTGCTCGACATCCGGCCTCCTATCGTTGGGTATTCTCTGCCGGAAAAAACAGTACTGAATCAAAAGAGTCATGCACCGGAACCATAAAACGCTCATGGGCTGCCATGATCAAAAAAGCTTCTCTGTGGCATCAACATCGGATCATTCGCTTTCAAACCGGGAACACTGATCTAGATGAAGCATTACACCTTAGCCAGGTTCAATCGCAACGATTGCTTCATAGCCCTGCCGGAATATTTTCCAATCCATTTGCAGCCACTCACCGCGAACCGGAAGATGGTCCTCTCAGCCAACCTGCCGGAACCAATTCAACTACTGACCCGCAGAGTGTTTCTGCCTGGGAACTCTACCATTCCATCCGAAATTACTATCTTCCCGCGTTTCCCTGAAATTGCCGCTGGGATGGTTCAGAACCTGATTGAATCACAACGTCGATACGGTGAAATTGATCTTCGGCCGGGATTAAATGACCAACGAAGTAAGATACCTGCGCCACCTATTTTAGCTAGCTGCTGCTACGAGATCTATCAATTTACGCAGAACCGGCATTTCCTGGCTGAAGTATATCCTGCTCTGAGTGCCCATATTCACCGTTGGATCGACTCAAACCACGATCTCGATCAGGATCGGATGCCAGAATGGCAATCTGCAGAGCAGACTGGTTGGCCGGAAAACCCGCTATTTGATCCGTGGACGGAGGGAGCCAAAGGCTACATTGCAAATCGATTGAATCTCCAGAATTAGGTGCCTTACTCTACCGGGAATGCGACACCATGATGCAGCTCGCATCGATCCTTGGAAAAACAGATGACAATGATCACTTCCAATCCATTGCCGAGGAAGTGAAGAATCAGGTGGAAGCCTGTTGGGACACAAGAAAAAAGATCTATCGCTATCGTGACCGCGAGACGCATAAAACCCCGGGTGGAGAAGTGATCAGCCGCGGAACAAACGCTGGAACCTTCGCAATTGACCGTACTTTTGCCAACCCTACGCGCATCTGTTTAACATGAGATCAAAACAAGAGCTTACACGACCAGTTTCCGTGGAATTTATCGGCACTGATCACATGGTGAACACTTGGTCGAGCAGGTCCCGCAAAATCACTCGTTTGGCGAGATAACCGTTGTACGATCACAACCGAACACATTTTCAATCATCTTGAATCAATTAGCCTGACCGGGCTTAACAATCGGGATGAGTGGTCTGTGCAAGAGATGGATTTGGAATCAGTGGACCTGACCCTGTTCTTACCGCTATGGGCCGGAATACCAACGCCGGAAAACGCAGCCAGGATGGTTCAATTTAATTTGTTACCCAATTGGATTGAACCGAGTCATTTCGCCGTACCGATGTTACAACCAGGCCATCACAAAGCCAAAAGCGAATGACAATCACGGTCTGATCCTCACCAGAGAAAACCTGCATGCTGATCGATGGGCTGATCCGATATGGCTTCTACTCAGAAGCGAACAAACTTGTAAATGGATTGATGGAAGCTATAATTAAAAGTAACCAGACAGATGGCGCGATGCATCAGAATTACAACGCGATTACTGGACAGGGCATTGGAAGAGCAAACCATCTGGTGGGTTTGGCGCCGGTAGGATTATTTCTGCGTAACCTTGGAATTGAGATCCGGTCTGCTCATGAGATCGTCTCGTGGGGAACCTGTCCGTATCCACAGGAGATCCGAATCCAATTTCAAGGAACACAGATTATCCGGTCAGAACGAGATATTGAAATCCGTTTTCAAGACGGCGAGAAAATACATCTGGATGGACCAGAAAAGCGGATCATTCGATGGAAATCAACTGGAGGAGGATGATGACAACAAACCAAAATACCCAGAGCCTCTTATTGATAGCCGTGGTTCAGGCGCAAGATACTGAAAACGCGACCAATGACTTAATTAAAATTGGTGCAAGTGTGACCAAACTGCCTAGCGTAGGTGGTTTTTTAGGCAGGAGGAATGCCACTTTGCTGATTGGGATCAACAAGTCGGATGAAGAGAAGGTGATGCTCTCTCTTCAAAAAAACTGCCGACAACGGATCGAATATATATCCATCCCACTCGAGAGCGCTCCTCTGCCACTGCCTGCTCCAACTCCGGTTACAGTAGGCGGTGCAGCTGTCTTTTCCATAGAAATCGAACAATTCGAGGTGATTTAATATGAAACTGATTATCGCTATCATCCAAGACCATGATACAGACCCGGTTTCACGCGCATTAACCTCGATGAACTTCCGGGTGACATTGATCGCATCCACGGGTGGCTTCTTGCGACGTGGATCATCCACCTTATTGATCGGTGTTGAAGATGACCAGGTAGAACAAGCAATGCAACTTCTGCGTGATACCTGCTCCATCAACCACACACCAGATCAAAAGCGAGCTACGGTATTTGTCTTAAATGTGGCAAAAACTGCGCATATCTGAATTACTCTGATCAATCATTCATGAAAACTCGCCGCAGTTTCCTATTCGCGTTAATCATGCTCACCATAGCTTCCATCGCTTGTTCAATAAGCGTGAATACAAGTGTGCCAGATCAAAAAGAAACCGCCAAAGCATTTGCAGAGCAAACCACCACAGCACTTGGCAGCTTGCCTACAAATACAGTAGCCACAGCAAGTACCTCTACTGCCGTTCCAACCCCTCCGCCTGCCCCAACCCTGTTCAAACATCCGCTTTACTATCTATCAAAAGACACCAGCGCAATTCCACAACTATACAGGTTGGAACCAGATGGAAAGTCAAGCAGTCTGGTTGTACAATCTGCAAGCGGCATCACCGATTTTGATGTTTCCAGGCGAACAGGAGCTATTGCATACGTTGCAGAAAACGATTTGATGCTCCTTCCACCCGGGGAAACTTCAGCAATTAAGATTATTGACGAAATCCCCGAGAATGGCAGTGACGGATTCTATATTCGCCACACAATTTCGCATCCTGTCTGGTCACAGGATGGAACTAAACTCGCTTTTTACCACCAGGGACTGGTTGTTTACACGCTCGCCTCAGGTGAGATTAAAATATTGCGACAGAATCAATATGAAGAAGATGAATTCTTGTTCGTCCGGGAACTGTATCTACCTGATGCATGGTCACCTGACGATAGCAAACTGCTCATTTCAATCACTTATTATGAAAGTGGCACAGCTGCGGTTTATGATTTTGCTACCGATCAAGTTGGTAAACCTGACTAAGAGAGATCAGGGCAGCGCGATGGGTGCCTACGCCTGGACTGAAGACAGCAAGCAGGTCTACATCGCCGGCTACTCATACGGTGGCGAATCCTCCGATATGTGGATGTTCGATGCCATCACCGGGGCTCCGTTTGAATATGTTCCGGTTCGCAATCCTGATAGCCTCTTGAATTATGCGCAATTCCCTCATATCTATCAGGGAAATGTGTATTTCTTCTATGATCTGCTCGATACTTACCCGCAGAATGAACAAACCGCGCGCATGGCAGTCAGTTCGCAAGCCATCCCAGCTCAGCCAGAATTCCTGCGGAGTGATGGACAGTATCTGGTTGATGTACTCTGGACGGATGATGCTTCTTTCGCACTCGGTCTGCAGCGCACATCAAACGATGAATATCCCTACTATGGTAATTTGATCTTTATTCCCACAGCTGATCAACCTCTCCAAACTCTACTATATGGAATACGAAATCCGAAATGGGGCTTATAGATTGTACTGATATTGCATAATGTCATCGCTATGCTATCATTATTCAATAAGCATTTATTAGTTCACTGGTTCACTAAAAGATAAGAGGAGGAAAGAATGGACTTTGGAAAAGCATTTACCTATCAGTTTGAAGACACTGAATGGATCAAAAAACTGGTGATTATGGGCTTGATCGCTCTGATCCCGGTGGTCGGTCAGTTGGTTGTGATGGGATGGATGATTGACATTATCAAGAAGATGATCAATCATGAGCCCATGTCCTTACCCACAGTAGATTTTGGCGGTCAGCTCTCTCGCGGATTTGGTTCCTTTGTGATCAGCCTGGTCTACGCATTGCCAATTTTTGTCGTGGCGATGATTCAAGGCGGGGTGATGGCTCTTCTCGGCGGCATGAGCCGGTAGCAAGTCTTCAGCAGCAGATGCAGGCGGTATCCTGATTGTTGTTTTATCCCTTTGTATAGGTCTAATCTATCTGCTCTACAGTATTGTTCTGGTTTTCCTACTTCCCATGGCATACGGCCGATTTGCCGAGTTTGGGAAAATTGGCGATGCTTTGAAAGTGGGCGAGGTCTTTAAGACTGAGCAAAAAAGTGGTCGGACCTGTCTTGGTTGTCCTGCTCGGATCGATCGTAGCCAGCTTCGTTGCCTCCCTCGGATCTATTGCTTGTGGTGTAGGTATTATCGTCACATCCACTTACGCAATGGCTGCCATGGGGCATCTGTACGGACAGGTTTACAATCTAGCCAAAGCAACTGCATAGTGATTAGGTTTCTAAAACAAGAGCTGGCTTTCAGCCAGCTCTTGTTTGCTTAAGAATTCGAACCACAAAAAAAATTGGCGTCTTACAATTTCTTCAGCAAATTCTTCCACCTGATAAATGCTTACATCCAAATGTTTCTTCTTCCAGGTATCGGACGATGCACCCATCTTCTGGCAAAGTTGACTCAAAAAATCTTCCGGGTAGTCTATTTGCTCCCAAACCTGCGGTAAAAACGTCGCCCTTCGCCTGCCTTCATTCAAAATCACACCGTCAATCCCAGGTCGGAGTTTGGTGGTTAAGTCGGCACTATCCAGATAATCCAAACGGACAGGTTGAGTAAAACGGGAAATCTCAATCCGGACGAGTGTGACTTCTTGCCTGGTTAGCGGATAAAATCGGTAATCGTCCAAAGCAGCAGCTAGCGCATGTTCTTGCACATCATTCACCAAAGGCTGATAAGCCTCAAGTGCACCAATACATCCGCGCAACTGACCATGAATGGTTAACGTAACAAAAGATGCTCCATTAGCCAACAGGATTGGAGAGCACTCTTGCCGATTAATTGGCGGAACCAATTCCTGATTTACCCCTGCCTGAATCAATTCCCGGGCAAGTTTTAGTAAAAAGGCTTTCTCGCCAGCCGATAATACCTGCTCTGGCATCATTTTTGCAGTACTTGATATGTCCGGTTGGAGTAGAGTAATGGATTGCCCGTATCCACATAGCTGGGCTGACACCACCTCACCAAAATAGACTGTATTCCCACCAAAGGTGCTTTTGCCGACCACTTTGCAATCAAAAAAGGCAATTCCACCTGCAATCATCGGAGATCCTGTTTCCATTTGGAAGGTATCAATTCCAGAGAAGCGATCACCATCTTCTGCAACTCTACCGGCAAAACATTCTGAGATGGCGCCTTGAGATTCCTCAAGAACGGTTACTCCAAAGACGCCAGATTTTTCGATCAAGTGATAGGTTCTGGCTTGTTGGTTAACCGAAACACAGACCACCGGCGGAACCACTGATACGGAAGTGAATGAGCTTACAGTCATTCCATGGCGATCATTCTCGAAAGCAGTGGTCACAACAGTGACACCGGTCGTCCAAAAACGCATTACCTGTCGAAAGGAAGATTCATCAATCATATGGTTTCACCTGTAAATATTCATGATTCAGGATATAAGACAGTCCAAACAATCTCTTAAAGCCTGTACTTCTTTTATACAGTTTGACGCGACGACCGTCAAGAAGTTGTACAGGATATCGTGAATATTTGCAGAAACTGGATTCTGGTAAAATGAAAACAATAGACTAACATGAATCAATTCCAACGCACTCCACCGAAAGTTACTCCTGCCGGAGCCAGACTACCGAAATTTAATTTTTGGTCTTCACTTGGAACTGTCATTAGTATTGCCATTTTGGTAGCTACCATATTCACCATTTGGACTCCTGCCAGTCTGTTCGATAACCGCTTGGCGGATAGCCTTTCAAAAGCCATAATGAACAGCCAGCGCGCGACCGAATTTGTCCGACCTACAGCCACTTCCAGACCAATCCCGCATATCGGTCTGGTCGCCGGTCACTGGGAAGATGCGAATGCCGGTTACGAGTGTACTGACGGATTAAAAGAAAGTGACTTGAACTTAAACATCTCAACTATGGTGCAGCAGCGCCTGGTTGCTGAAGGCTTTACCGTAGATCTGATGAAAGAACGAGATCCCAAGCTGATGCAATATAGCGGATTGCTCGTGCTATCTATTCACAGCGATACATGCAAGTACATCGACGATGCCGCCAGCGGATTCAAAGTAGCCACATCCTATTACACTCCTGAAGATTCAACCAAAGCGAACCGGCTGACGACCTGTATGATTGACCGTTACAACAAAGAAACCGGCATCCGCTTTGTCAATGAAGTGACGGATCATATGTCCACCTTCCATACTTTTGATGAGGTCAACACCAACACTCCAACCATCATTATCGAAGCAGGATATATGAATTTGAACCGCGATCTGCTCTCCAAACAACCGGATAAGGTAGCAAAAGCAATCACAGATGGTGTTTTGTGTTACTTACGGAATGAACCCCTCAGCTCTACACCTACCCCGGAGGTCACCCCTTGAATCTGACGGATGATCTGACGAACAACCGGAACAATCCCGAAATGAACCGGGATAAGGCGCATCTGCTCGTTCAGCAGGCAATGATGGCTCTTACCCAACACAGGGAAGAAGAAGCCAGAATATTAGCACGGCAGGCAGCCCAGCTTGCCCCAGACCTGGAAAGTGCCTGGCTGGTACTTGCATCGGTTTCATCACTGCAAGCAGCTGAAGTGTATTTGAAGAAAGCGCTGGAGATCAACCCGCAAAGTGAACAAGCCCAAAAGGGGATGGATTGGTTACACACCCACCGTGATAATCAAGATCCAGAAAATCCATATCGTCTTCCCCCAATTCCGATTCCCCGCTCTGCCGCGCCACATTATGAGGATGAGCCCCCACGTTCGAAAATGGAAGTGGAAGGATTAGCATATCCGCCAGAAGCGGTATTTCCACCAAAACCAGAACCAATAACTCCGAAGAAAACCAGTCAACTGCCTGATTACCAGAATATCGAAGCCAGCAGGTTATATTCTCGCAGAGTAATCTGGTGGCCGTGGGTATTGGCTGCCCTGGCCATGCTCCTTGGTGTAGTGGTGTGGATGATGATCCCGCCAATGCAAACAGCTTCCGCTGCTGACTTACGGGTGAAAAGGCAGCAAGGTGAAATCATCAAACCCACACTTACGCCCACCGCAACTGCCACCTTCACCCCATCACCAACTGCCACGCCGACAGAAATGCCGAGTTCCACACCGACCATCCAGCCTACCGAGGAGCCAATCGAAATTGTCTCTACTGAGGAAGAGTTTTATCCTGAGTTTGTTTATGAAGACGAAGAACAGGATGTTTCCGATTTTCAAGATGAAGAGCGCTGGATCGATGTTGACCTGAGTTCTCAGACTGTATCAGCCTACGCTGGAGAAGATCAGATTGAGAGCTTCCTGGTTTCTACCGGAACTTCTGCCCATCCGACCATTACAGGCACCTTCCACATCTATGTAAAATACCGTTACACCGACATGTCTGGTCCTGGATATTATTTGCCAGATGTGCCGTACACCATGTACTTTCATGATGGCTACGGTCTGCATGGCACTTATTGGCATAGCAACTTCGGTACTCCCATGAGTCATGGTTGCATCAATCTACGCACAGAAGACGCCGCCTGGTTATACGACTGGGCTAGCGAGGGGACTGTCGTCAATGTGCATTATTAGTCTCAAGTTCTCATACTAAACGCGGTTTCAATTTATCAGAAAATCATTAACGTATAAATTTTGTTGATCCTGCACTGGTGATTCGTCCAGGGATCGGGTAAGCTATAATGGTATCAATTCAACGAAAATGCAAAATGAATGGATCAGGAGTATGGTACAAAAAGCACTTTTTGCCGGTTTAGTTGTAGATGAAAATGACCAGGTTGTGAAAACAACCACCGTGGGTGATGAAGCTTTCTATGTCGTCAATGATGCCGGTTTCCTTAGACACATCCCCGCCCGGCAGGTGGATAAGCAAGTATTGGATCATATGAAAGCGCAGGTCGCAGGGAAAGAAGATTTGCTCTCTGAGCAGACCGCAAAAATGCTCGGGCAAGATGACATTTTTACCAAAGCCATGATCAGTAATCAACTTAAGAATTTAGATCAGCAGTTTGACCAAATGCTCGAGATGGGCATACCTGAAGCAAATCGTGAGTATCTTGGTATGACTGGATTTAAGATCGTAATCAATTTGCATGGCGACATTGTTGAATTTATCCAACCAAGCACCGCTGCACCAGAGGACGAATGATGAATAATCATTTACCGATAGAGAGGATTTTCTAAATACCCATGTCATCGGAATTTGTGATCCATGTGGATGAGGGCAATTTCGACTATGAAGTCCTGGCATATTCTCAAAATGTGCCTGTATTGGTCGATTTTTGGGCTGAATGGTGTAAGCCCTGTAAGGTTCTGAGCCCCATTTTGGAAAAACTGGCCGAAGAAGGACACGGGAATATTCGCCTTGCCAAGGTGGATGTGGATTACAACAAGAACCTATCCATTCGCTATGGTATCCGCTCCATTCCTACCGTAAAGGCATTCCTCAAAGGTCAGGTGCTTGGAGAATTCACTGGAGCGATTCCTGAAATCAAAATACGCGAATTTATCCGCACACTCGCTCCCAGTCCAGCAGACCTAATTCTGGAAAAAGCCAGCAGCTTCTTGCAAGCAAATAACTGGCTAGAAGCGGAAAAAGCATTTACTGAAGCTTTAGAGCTTGATCCCGGTCTTCCAGCTGCCACTTTGGGTCTCATCCGCTGCCTGCTCGCACGTGGGAATAGTGAGGAAAGCCTGCACCTCATCAAGAAGTTCCCGGCCAGCCATGAATTTTCTCAGGCAGAATCTATGCGCCCGCTGGCAGAAATTTTTGCATCTAATGAAAATCTGATCTACAACGGGGAAGATATGCTTGAAGCAGCGATGTGGAATAGCTTGAGGTTAGCCAAGCGCGGCAACCTTCCCTCTGCTTTGGATGGATTACTCGATATTTTACGCAAGAATAAGAATTTCAAGAATGGCACCGGCCGTGTTCTAGTCATTGCCATCTTACAAGTGATGGGGGATGAAGACAGTGAAACCCGCAGGTATCGCTCAGAACTCGCATCTATTCTGTTCTAATTCCACGCAATCAACTATATACACTGCCAAAATCCGCTTTTATTCAAGATAATATCGTCGTTGTTTGATTATCTTAGACAGGCAATTATTCGATTCCGTAACCTTGCAGAAAGGTGCTTCAAACAGCACCGACACCCTTGTTTTGTCGCTTAAGGACTTCCTGGTAGATCATAAAGAAAACCAAAGCCGCTAAATTGATCCACCCCAACCAATCACCGATGAAGGTAAATAATGTTGGTGGGTTTCCCAAAGGCACATCACCAACAAGAATAAAAGCAGCACCATCAGGAGATCCATCACGAAAAGCTACAATCTTGCCATATGGGTCTATGATCGCTGAAGCGAATGCAGTATCAGATTTTACGATTGCTACCCGGTTCTCTACCGCGCGTAAAACCCCTTGAGCGACTTGCTCTAGTGCGATACCGGCAATTTCATAAGTGGGCTCTGCAATTATTTGAGCCCCATTCGTAGCCAGCTTCCTTGATGTGTCTGTCCAATGGATGTCATTACATATCAGTGTTGCCAGGCGACCGATCTGGGTATCATTTACCGGATAAACTCCCGACGAAATGATTTTCGGTTCACCAGGTGAGGTTGGGTGGTTCTTCCCATATACTCCGATAAAAATTCCATCCGGCGTGACTAGAACCATTTCATTCCTATAACCTAGTGGAGTATCCAATCCATATCCAATATATAGATACGCATCGCTTTCTTTTGCCAAACTAAGGATTTCTTCTGAAAAATCGACCTGCGGATCAAATCCAAGTCCCAATTCTGGCCATACAATCAGTTTTGCACCCTGCTCGGCTGCCTGGCGGGTGTACTCAGTGAGAATGTGAAGCCGCTCGGGTTGTGATTTAGGTTTATCCAAGTGACCTGGAATCAAGAGACCTGGCTGGACTGCAGCTATCCTGATCAGATCAGGTTGTTTTTGAGCTCCAGAGAGGATAGCCATCGAAGTAACTATCCAGATGACAACTGCTCCACCAGCAATCCACAACCATCTTCTTATGTGTTTGGAAGGCAAAAGAATTGGATCACCCCACATAAAAAATCGATCCCAGATAGTCATGAATAGTTGGGTCAAAGAAAAATTTACCAGGATAATCAAAGTCCCCAAGCCATAAATACTAAAAATGGAAATTGGTTGCAGCATCCAGGGCTGGGTGTACATTGTCTGTGCAATAAATGCATGGGTATTGATCGGAGGGATAAAGCTCCTGACCATCTCGAATCCAACCCAATCTACAATTCCAAATAAGACAAACCAACGGTAACTGGTTTGGCGATGGAATTGGATGCTTTGAGGGGCGGTAAATAATTGGATAAAGATGATTACAGCCACCACTATTTCAATTACTACTCCACCGGCATTTCCCGCAAACATACTGGTTAGGAAAATTAATAACCAACCACCGACACCAATTCCGAGGGCAAGTCCCGATAACTTTATTGGGAGTATGCGATGTTGAGCAATCAGCATCGGTATCAGAGCAATAAATGCAAGATACCACTGGTTGAATGGATGAAAGGCAAGGATGAGCATCCAACTTGTAAGAGCACTTACGAGAACGCCTATTAAAATTCTAGTCCAACTGAGTTGTGAAGTACCCATATCCAACCTCCAATTATCTGGTTTGGGGAGGAACAGGCTGGATTTTGATTTGAGGTCGTTTTTCAAACCCGTACAATGAGGAATACAATTACTCAATAATAATTGAGCCCCACATTCCATTATACATACTCAGATAAAAAATTTTATTCAATTCGCAGTAAGATAGCCCGGACCAAACTCTGATCCTTCTGCATGGGCACGAATAAACAAGCTAAACAAAGAACGGTTTAACTACTGGCAGCTACAAAACGGATCGGCTCTAAAAAAAGCCAATCCGTTTTCTATATATATAATCTTGAAGAACTTCAGGAAAGTTATTTGACTAATTCCAGGTCGCCCCAGGTGGTTGGATCAGTTAACCCTCGCCATGAGCTGGATATCATCGTTTGCTGTTCTCCGCCATGATTTGAATCATCATCTGATACAGAAATTACAAAACCAAGATGCATGCCCCGGTACGCATCCACCCCCAGATAAGACCATGGAATCCCTGCAGTCAATCGATAACCGCCATCCATCGGCTTTACGCCGATGATCACCTTAGATAATGATCTGGCTTTGCTGGATGGGAAATACATATAAGCTTCCATATTCTCGGTCGGTTCATCCCTTCCGGGATTGATGCCGATCTGATAGTCATCAGAATTTAGCCAATCATCCCAGTAATCGTCTTCAATGTCCGTATCGATCAGGACTTCCACACTATCGCCTTTATACATGTTCTCGCCCTTCGAGTACTGGACGTACCTATCATCATTCACTTTCCATGCCAGATAAAGATAATCCTCATCCCACTCAGCCATAAAGGATGCTGAGAGATCATCCGAGTTTTTCCAGCGGTCCTTTCCAAAGTGGACAATATCGATATCATACACTTCAGCATCCCAATCACCCCAGCTACCGTTTAAGTCAGGCGGTTCTTTCACATACTGTGCATCAAAATAGGGACCATCGCGATGATCTTGCGCCGGTGGCGGGTAGTAAGGTTGAACTACCTTCTGGGTGGCAGTGGGTTCCGGGGTTGCTGATGGCGTCACTACCGTAGCGGTGGGATTAAGAGTAGCATCAATAAATGGTTCCGGGGTTGCGGTTGGCTCCGATGTATCTGTGGGTGGAAACCAAACAGTTAGCGTCTGCCCCGGGGTTGGAGAGGCAAGTTGGGTGGGAAAGACAAATGGCGTGGGGGATGCCATGAAAGGCAGGCTGCAAGCCATCACTGAAACAAATAGTATCGGTAAAACGAGCCGTATACCTGGTTTTCTTTGGAACATTGCGCCTCCAGGGGACTTTTAAATATTTGGTACCTCTAAATCGTGCAACAATCAAGCCATACGGAAAACCAGGAAGCCAATACTGGAATTATTTTTCTGGCACCAATAAAGTCAGTGATTCAATATGAAAGGTGTGCGGGAACATATCCAGCAATCGAATGTCTTTAATCTGATAACCAGAATCGATGAATTTGCGCAGGTCACGAGCCAGGGTAGTTGGATCACACGAAACATAGATCAATGCGGCTGGTTTAGCTTTCAAGATAGTGTTAATTACCCGGCTATCCAATCCAGCTCTGGGTGGATCGACGATTACAATCTCAGGGGTTTCAGGTAAGGCTTGCAACACATCTTCTACTGCACCTTGATACAAATCTACATTCTCAAAAGCATCCAAATTCTGGGCAAAATCCTCACAGGAAGATTCGGAAACTTCCACTGCGATCACCTTTTTCGCATGCGGTGCAAGGAAGGCACTGAATAATCCTGCTCCACAATACAAATCCATGACCGTCTTTCCAGCCAGGTCGGGTAACCAGTCCAAAATGGTTTGAACCATCAATCCGGCAGCCTGAGTATTAACTTGAAAGAATGACCCGGCAGAAATCTGGAAAAACTTACCCTTCACTTCCAGGGTAATCTGTGGGCTGCCTGCCAGAACGATCTGACCAGCCGGGCTGAGATGGATCACCGAATCAGGTGTATCCAATTCCAACTCGGGGAGATCATACAAAGCAGTCTCCAGGATGATCTGAGTGTCTTCTTCCACGCCGCTTCTGAACGAAATCCGTTTCAAACCAGCCAGATCTTCCAAATTGAATTGCTGCCATGCAGATAGAATCGCTGGCTCAGGAAGATGACATTCTTCTATTGGGATAATCTGGTGAGACCGGCCAGCCTGAAAACCTAATTTGCCATCTGGAAGTGGATGAAATTGAATATGGTTGCGGTAATTCCAGACCTGGGGTGAAGGGATACATTCAGGGACTTCAATATCAGCGATTCCTCCTCCTCGGCGAAGTGTTTCGATAAAAATGGACCGCTTCATCCGAAGTTGAGATTCATAATCCAGATGTTGATAATGACATCCGCCGCACACCCCAAAATGACGGCAACGGGGAGTGATCCGGTTGAGTGCAGGCGTGAGCACCTCAACCAGTTCTGCCCTGGCGAAATTCTTTTTCTCTTCAGTCAACCGGATGAGCACTTCTTCCCCTGGAATCACAAATGGTACGAAGACCATCCTGCCCATCTGCTAAGCGACCCAGGCCATCTCCACCATAGGACGAATTGGTAATTTTCACCGAGTGCTCATTTTTCATAAATGCCCTTCTCCTGCTTGAATATCCATAAAAGAGCCAGTAATACGATCAAGGTGTTGACCACGCTAACATCATCCACTCCGGTTAGTGAGGCTATTCCAAGCAGTATAGTAACCCAATATGGCAAAAATGAGCGGAATGAGGATGGATATCAATCGATTTCCGCGCTTAAAAAGAGCCATCGCTAACCACACTACCGGATATAGAAGCAAGATCTGATCGTAAGCCCATAAATAGGGGGTTACCAACAGACCAATACAGGTGATGAATGCACCTGCTTGCCAGAGATTCCACTGTTTTCGGTATCTCACCAGTGCAGCGATTCCGGCCAGACTGATCAGAATACTCCCACCCAATCCAAGCCAGCTCGAACACGTGTCACTGCGCTGGCAGATGAAGCCGGAAATTCCCCACCAGGTTGGTGTGTACGCTGATACCACTCCCCCTTTGGATGAACCGAGTGCGAGAAATGCTTCCATCCATCCAGGTCTAACCACCAGGCTGATGCCTAAAATGATTGACCGTCAACAATCCCAATCTATAAAGACTGGTTTCATATTGTTTCCTCAAGAATAAGAAGATGACAAGCAAGCCTACCAACGGCAATCCGATGGTGGGCTTGAGCAGTAAGATACTGAGACCGATGCCTGCCCAAACTTCCTGCCGATTCTCCAGCAACCAGATCGAAACGACCCAGATCAATAATAAGAATGCTCCCATCTGACCATTTCGGAGAGTTGTCAGAACCGATCGATTTAAGAATACACCACACAACAGAAGGATCAAGCTGGCAGTCGGATAAGCTGAATCCCGCAAGATCACTATACACAGAACGATTGCCAGGATGGACAAGAAAATCCAACCCATGCCAGCCCAATGGAGCGGCAGCCAACCCATGCGGAATTTGAAGCAAAGCAAGCGGTAGAGGATACACATAATACTGATTCTCCAGCCAGGTTGAACCAAACATCGTATGGCCGGTTGCCCAAACCGCTGGATTATAAACATCCAACCCCTGCCAGCCAGCCGTGCACCCAGCCAGAATGTGAAAAAGTCACTATTTACCATACCCTGTTGATTCTTCACTACCCACCAGGATACGTATCCAGCTGCGAGAACAAACAGGATAGGGAGAAGAAATCGACGAATCCGCTGCATCATACCTACATTATACGAGACGAATAAACCCAACACGAAGGAATGGATAGATAAACACAAAACGAGGCTGTTTCCAGCCTCGTTACAAGAGTGTTAGTCGAAACTACATTTGTTTCAGGAATTCATCCATCAAACCGAGCAGTTTTTCCACATCGGTCATCTGGATTTCGCCCATATGGGCAATCCGGAAAGTCTTGTTCTTGAGATCGCCATATCCATTAGCGATTTTCATGCCATGACCTTTGAGGAATTCATTCAGAGCAGGAATATCCATATTGCGGTGTTCTGTATGGTCGAAACCGTCTTCGAGCGATATCCTGCCGGAGCAAGAGGTTCCATACCATTTGCAGCACCCCAATCTTGGGTACGCTTGGCCATGGCAGCGTGCCGTGCAAAGCGATTTTCCATACCCTCAGCCAGCATCCGGTCTAACTGAACATCCAGAGCCCAGATCAGGGACATGGCCGGAGTCATGGGAGTGGAATCTTTAGCGCGATGTTTCTCGAGCAAGAGAAGATCAAAATACCAACCGCGGAATTGTACCGTTTCTGCTTTTTTCATTGCTCTTTCAGAGGCAGACCCGAAAGCCAGGCCGGGCGGGAGAGCAAAACACTTTTGAGAAGAGGTGAGCAGCCAATCGATACCCCAGGCATCCATTTCCACCTTGGCGCCAGCCAGGCTGGAGACCGCATCCACCAGGATTAAGGTATCCGGGCTGACTTCATGCACTACCTTGGCCAGTTCCTTGACCGGGTTTTCTGCACCGGTTGAAGTCTCATTGTGGACGATGGTGACCGCTTCGTAATGTTTGGCTTTGAGTGCTTCTGCCAGTTGATCTGGTTTAAGCACTTCGCCCCAGGGGATATCCAATTTATCGGCTTGTTTGGCATTCGAAACAGCCACATCGTACCAGCGTTTGGCAAATGCGCCATTGACCACCGAAAGTACGGTCTGATTTACAAAATTCCTGATTCCGGCTTCCTGTAATCCAGAACCGGATGAGGTGGAAATATAAACCGGGCGTTCGGTAAAGAAGACCTGGCGTAATTTTTCATCACAGCGGCGGAAGATCGCTTCAAAATCTTTGCTTCGGTGCGGAATCATGGGCTTTGTCTGGGCTGCCAACACTTCATCAGCAACATCAACCGGACCGGGAACAAACATTCGTGTCATATCGTTCTCCTTTAGTGTTCTGAAAAGATGCTTTTTACCCACCAGATACCCGGGTGGGATCCGAAAAAATTACTTGATGATAAATGTGAGGATGATCATGATCACAATTGCTGACCCGGCTAGTACGCCAATCCGCTTCAGTCCAACGATCACATGGGTGTAATCTGGATTGAACTCGGAACTGACAGCGCTGAATCGGCGGGCAGCCGGTGCAACCGGAGTAGCAACTGGATTTTCTTCAACGGTAGCGGCTACGGGGTACAGATCTTTTTTGTTTCTTGCTCATCGGAAACTCCTGAATTTATTTTTGTAATACTGCTGAAACAACAATACGTTGTTTATCGACCATATAAGGGTAACAGGATATCAAGGTGACGATGGTTGAATTGGGTGTGTCTTTCATCACTTCGGTTTCGGTCGGTTCCACAATCTGGGTGTTCGTGACCGTATAGACATACTGACGGGCATTGGTAAAAAGGATCACCTCATCCCCATTTTTCAGCTTATCCAAGATCCCTGAAGATTTCTCCGAACACATCATTATGAGCTGAAACCACCATATTGCCGGGTTTGCCAGGGTTCGCAGTCCCAATATGCTGGCCGACTCCCTTTTTGAGCTGATCCCAACCATCACCCATCACAACCGGTGCATCCACTTTGATGGATGGAATTTGGATCCGGGTCGCTTGTTCCGGGCTGGAGGTGGGGATGGGCACATTCGCCAAGACTTTGCACGATCGGCCGCAGATGCTCTGGAATCTCCGCTTCGTTGTATTGAGCGCCGCCTTCCGCATTGGGTGGTGTATGCCCGGAGGGCAGAATCACCGCACTGATCAACGCAGTCGGCGTCAGGGTGGGCTGTTCCAGTGCAGATGCCACCTCATTATTGAGTTCTTTTAAGGTGCCGAAACCGTAAAACAGAATAAAAACCAAGCCGATGGCGGCCACAATTTCAATCGAGCAGCAGAAAGCGATCGACAAAACCTTTTTTCGGTCGTTGTCGTACCAGCCCACCCGTATAGTTCCCGCTCGTTTCAATGACCTCACTTTGAAAACTAGTCAGAGTGGATGGTTGCGGATCACGTGACAACCTGGACGATTCTTCCGGATTTTTGGAATTGATCCAGTCGTTGTTTGTGATCTCCACGCTGCTTCTCTGCCAACATCCTGCGTAGGTCAGTGGATGATAAATCTTCAACGGGTCTCCTTCGTCTGGCAGGCATACGGTCTCCTGCCAGAATTATACCCGATAACCCGTGAAGGAAAGTTGATGAATGGTTGCTGGACATTGGGTAATCGAATATATTGGTCGAACTCTTACCATTGTCATTTTATGGCGGATTATGTATAATACCATTCGCTTCGGGCGGATAGCTCAGTTGGTTAGAGCACACGGTTGACATCCGTGAGGTCGCAGGTTCGAGCCCTGTTTCGCCCACACAGAAGACAGATACCCGGTCAAACGACCGGGTTTTTCTTTTACATCTGTATCCACGCCAGGGGATGAGTACCCTGTTTTCCCCTTTCAGGGGATAGCGCCCACGCAGACAGCTACTCGGTCAAACGACCGGGTTTTTCTTTGACATCCGTGTCCCATCGAGGGACCTGTCCCCTTCAGGGGAAAAGGTCGCGTACGCTTCCCCTTTCAGGGGATAGCGCCTAGTTATATAACAAATCGCCCATTTGAGGGCGATTTGTGTTTTCCTGATCTGCTAGCTTACTTTCCGCAAATCGCCCAGATGCAGCCAGATTTTCTCTTCTGTAAGCTTAAACCCACTGCCCCTGCCACCTTTTGCATACTGATATTTTCTGAACTGGTACCCAGGTGTACCTGCTTCATTCCCCGCATTTGCAGCATTCAACCCCGGCTGCCAGAATCGCTTTGCCTACACCCCTACCCTGCCATTCAGGAACTACCCCGACAGGATCTGTGTAGCCAACCAATCCATCAACACTCTCTTCCAAACCACAACCACAAAACGCAATCAGCCCGTGGTCTGAATCTTCCATCACCAAATCCAATTCTGGAATATATCCCGGGACGCGCATCATAGATAGGCGATATTCTTCCGTCATATCATCCGATTGAAAACTTCTCCGGTGGAGATCGAGTCAAGCGCTGATATTTCGTCTTCACCTTTGACTGGTCGTACAAGTCAACCCTTCCGGTGTCGGCCAGCGATTCACCCACCCATCCAAATCAAGCGCATATCTTTTTGTCTGAATGCCTGACGGCTCAAACCCAACTTTTTCCAATGCTGCGATTCTGTTGCTGCCTGCCTTTACACAAGTATCCAATCCAGGCTCATCAAACCTGGATTCGGAGTTGCGAAATGCAATTGGGATCGTCACGCGGAAAAATTCTTCTACATCTATTTCCGGATCGAAATCAAACCAATAGTTTTGGTAGGTATCTACCAGGAATACCCCGGCAATTTCGCCGGTGGGATAATGCAGAGTGCAAAGAGAATCCAAATTTTCTTTGACCCCCAGCATCTCCTCAAAATCACCGATTGCTGTCTGACCTGGATTGCGTGAGACATATGCCACAACATGGGCAAAATCTGCGGATTGCCAACCATTTCTAACAACCAGGTTATTCGTCTTCGTTTTCATAGTTCACAATTGCCCCTAAATCAGAAATTGAACTAAGGAATATGCGAGATTGTTGATGGTACTGTGTGAAACACAGTTGCATTGCGTCACCCACTTGATGAAGATCCTCCAGACCAAAGGCAATGATGGACGGTCCTGCGCCAGATAAAGCCGCAGCTGCCGCTCCGGCTTGCCTGGCTGTCTGCATTACTTCTACTCCCACCTGGAATCTTTTCCAATCGATAGGGTTGGTGCAGCGATCTTGCATGGCATCTCCCAAGTAATTCCAGGTCACCGCCGGTAATCAAGCATTCAACCACCATCACTGCGTGCTGAATGTTGAACACTGCATCATTGAGATGTACTGTTTGCGGAAGCAATGCCCTGGCTTCAATCGTTGGCAAATGGATCTCTGGCAGCACAATCACCGCTTGTAATCGATCTCCGCCAACCATTCCATCCCACACTTTGCGGTATTGCACTTCTTGCCCGGACCACTCACGACTACAACCCACCCAACACGGCCGGAGTGACATTATCACCATGACCTTCAGCTTCGGTGAGTAGTTCTATGATTTCCCGCTCGCTCATCGGTGAACCCAACAGGCGTTTGCACCTAGCACCCCTGTGACCAGAGCTGCAGCACTGGAGCCTAAGCCGGAGGAGAGCGGAATCTGGTTGTAACAACGCACTAACAATCCCGGTTCAGGATTGAAGTCGAATCGGTCAAACACCGTCTGCGCAGATTTTAGAATCAAATTGGATCGCATCCATCGGTAAGTTCTTGGCTGCCTTCATCGCTAATGACAATCGTCAGACCTGTCCCTTCCAGGCTGAAAATCGTCTCATTCCACAAATCCAGCGCCAGTCCCAGGCAATCGAATCCGGGGCCAAGATTGGCGCTGGTTGCGGGTACACGAACCGTTACAGATTTGATCATATCCACCTAATCCTGATGGATGCTAATTGCATCTTCAATGGCATTCATCTCTGCCGGCAAGTACCTGGTAAGTGAAATCGCGGGTGACGATATCCGGATCCTTCAAACCATGTCCGGTACAAATCGCCACAATTCGCTTGCCGCGCGGATCAATTTTCTTCTGTTCAATCTCACGTCTCAATCCTGCAATCCCCGCCGCCGAGGCTGGTTCAACCCAGACACCGCTGGCTGCCAATAATCTTTGGGCAGACAAGATTTCCTCATCACTGACGGCGATAATCTTCCCGTGTCGATTCTTCTGCAGCCTGCAGTGCCTGTTCACCTCGGGCTGGTTTACCGATCCGGATCGCTGTCGCGACCGTCTCCGGGTGTTCAACCGGGTGACCCAATACCAGTGGCGCTGAACCTTCAGCCTGTACTCCAAGAACCTGCGGTAAAGTGGTTTGCTTGATGGGATCTGATATTGTTTGAATCCCATCCAATACGCACTGATATTGCCCGCATTCCCCACCGGCAGGCACAACCAATCCGGTGCATTGCCCAGCACATCACAAATTTCAAAGGCACCGGTCTTCTGACCTTCCAGCCGGTAAGGATTCAAAGAATTGACCAGTGCAATCGGGGTGCGATTTGTTAGTGAAACCACCAATGTTAATGCATCATCAAAAGAACCTTTGATCTGTAACACTTTTGCTCCGTAGGCTACCGCACCGGCCAGTTTGCCGGTCGCCACTTTCCCTTCCGGGATCAACACCAGGCATTTCATCCCCGCCCGGGCAGCATAAGCAGCTGCCGAAGCTGCCGTGTTGCCAGTGGATGCGCACATGACTGTTTTAACGTTTCTACCAGCCGCTTCACTGATCGCTACGGTCATCCCGCGGTCTTTGAACGAACCGGTTGGGTTGAGCCCCTCGAACTTCACGAACAAATCAAAGCCTCCACCCAATGCTTCTGCAACCGCCGGAACTGGAATCAATGGAGTGTTCCCTTCCAGCAATGTGACAGTCTTGGTGTGGGTTGGGATATCTAATAATGGATCGATAAGTTTCAATGACGCCGGCGTAAGACATGAGCACCTCTCAACAGGACGAATATTCAAATTATATCTGCCGATACTGGTTGGTTGATCCAGCCTTTGAGACAGGCTTGGTTTTACTTGCCCGTCATGAGCGAATATCCGCAAAGATACGGTCAATTTCCGCCTCCGTAACGACTTGACCAGACTTTATGTTCGTTAAGCTCACCTTTCCGGAAGCTTTGTCACGAGCAACATCAACGATCGGCAGATCAGATCTCCAGCGCATGATGCACCAGTATCGCCGCTGCCTGTATCCAATCAACGGATTGAGTGCAGTGGCGACAATCGGATTTTTAGCAAGCAACCGATCGGCTTGTTTCGGATTCGCTTCGATTCCGGAAACACACCGATCCGGAAAAAACCGTCACAGCACGGGTTAGCATGGTTAACATATCCATGAGATGATGCGCGATCACTGGCATCATCACATTCAGTTCCAATTGACCTGCCCCGCTCGCCATCATGACGGTTGCATCACACCCCATGACGTGATAACAAACCATGTTCATCATTTCTGGCAGGACCGGATTTACCTTGCCTGGCATAATACTCGAACCCGGTTGGACTGCTGGCAATCGGATTTCATCCAATCCGGATGTCGGACCGGATGCCAGCAACCGAAGATCATTGGCAATTCGGTTGAGGGTGAGCGCTATAGAGCGGATAGCACCGATAAATTGGCAAAATCAGACATGGATTGCATACTTTCGAATAAATTATCCGAAAGAGTCAATTTCAGGTGGGTATGCTCTGACAAAGCAGCTACCATACGTTGAGCCGTACTCCGGATGGGTATTCAGACCGGTTCCTACTGCAGTACCGCCGATCCCTAGCCGCAGCAACCCCTCGCCTGGGTATTGTCTAAATTCTCGATATCCCGCTCGATCGCTTTGGCGTAACCAGAGAACTCTTGCCCAAGCCGTACAGGAGCCGCGTCTTGTAAGTGTGTCCTGCCAGATTTTAGTACTATGTCAAACTCACTTGCCTTATCTGCAGGAATTGAACAGCAAGGGAGTTGCAATTGTCCGTTAAGTCTGGTATTAGTTGCAGGCAAGCCAGGCGCATTGCAGTAGGGATGACATCGTTTGTAGATTGGGATTTGTTGACATCATCATTCGGATGCACCCAGTACTGGCCGAGCTTTCCACCCAGGATTTCAGTTGCCCGGTTGGCAATCACCTCATTCACATTCATATGGTGGCTGGTACCTGCGCCTGCCTGGTACGGATCGACCACAAACTGGTCGTCAAAACGACCTTCCATCACCTCCCAGGCTGCTTTCTGGATGGCATCCGCTTTAGACTCTTCCATCAGTTCCAGATCGGCATGGACTCTGGCAGCGCACAACTTGATCACTACAACAGAATTGACAAAGACCGGGAATGGTTTCAGCCCGGATATTGGAAAGTTCTCGATGGCGCGTTGGGTTTGGGCGCCATAGTACGCATCGATGGGAACACAAATCTCCCCCAGGGTATCACTTTCAGTTCTGGGTTAAGCCTGACGGTTGGTTTTCCATGCGTTTTCTCCGTCTATCGTATCGGTTAAATTGTAGCGTATTTCGAAAATTGATACAGACAATAATGGAAGCTCGCGTGCGATGTTGAATTTGTTTCCAGGACGTCAGGGTCTGGCGAGCTTAGGTTTCATGCCCATAAGACTCCTTCACCAATTGAAGGTCGGGGATGGGTGATATTCTTCTCAACATTACAAAATTAATGATTATTCACACCCATCAGGTATAATAATTGAAAAGCAATAACCGGGACGAGTAAGATTTTGGCACGATCCAGGAAATGGAAACCATCGATTGGAAGTTTCCATTCGTCAGGAACCTGAAAACCACCCGCGAGCTGAAACCTGAAAGTATCACTACCAGTAAGGGATCCGGTCGCAACCGTTACCAGCAAAATGAGATGGGTTGTGTAAGCAATTCAAATCTGGGTGGAACCGTGTGAGCTAAGATCTCTCACCCCAGCAGTGGGCGAGGGATTTTGTGTTTAAATCGCCCTGATCCTCCCT
This sequence comes from uncultured Chloroflexia bacterium, assembly GCA_963818305.1. GTDB lineage: Bacteria > Chloroflexota > Anaerolineae > Anaerolineales > Anaerolineaceae > DAIOEK01. Next base: position 414,805 of record CAWFRQ010000002.1, on the reverse strand, counting down.
CAGAGGAGAGTTCAATCGTAATGGAGGCATGAATGGAAGAAAAATACGAAGAAAGTAAACTCTATCGAATTCGTCATTCAGCAGCGCACATCATGGCCGAAGCTGTTTTCGAGGCATTTCCCGGTGGGAAAGTCACCATCGGCCCGCCGATCGAAGATGGTTTCTATTACGATTTCGACCTTCCGCGCCCTGTGACCCCGGAAGACCTGACCAGCATCGAAAAACGGATGCGCCAGCTAATCGCAGCCAAACATCCTTTCATCCGCAAAGAAGTCAGCGCAGAGGAAGCACGTGAAATCTTCAAAGACCAACCATACAAGCTGGAACTCATCGATGGTCTGGAAAATGGCGGACAGGATGAATATGGCAATCAGATTAAAGAAAAGCCGATCATCTCTACCTATACGCAGGATGCATTCACCGACCTGTGCCGCGGACCGCACGTCGAACACTCCGGGCAAATCAACCCATCTGCAGTCAAATTGATGTCTGTGGCTGGCGCCTATTGGCGCGGCGATGAGAAACGTCCTATGTTGCAGCGCATCTACGGTACCGCCTGGGAAAACCCCAAACAACTGGAAGAATATCTCTGGAAGTTGGAAGAAGCAAAGAAGCGTGATCACCGTAAGCTTGGAAAAGAACTAGGATTGTTCTACTTCTCTGATGATGTTGGACCTGGACTGCCTTTATTTACCCCTAAAGGTGAAATGCTGCGCCATCTGATGGAAAACTACGTGCGCGACGTTCAAACCCGTTACGGTTTCCAACACGTTTGGACCGGCAACCTGGTGAAAGAAGACCTGTACAAACGCTCTGGCCATTACGATAACTACAAAGATGTAATGTTCCCGCCCATGGTGGATGAGAATGTGGCTTTCCGCCTAAAACCGATGAACTGCCCCAGCCACATGACTCTTTTCAATGAGATGGGACGGCATTCTTACCGTGAATTGCCCATGCGCTTCGCTGAGTTTGCCACCCTGTACCGTTATGAGAAAACCGGCGAGCTGAGCGGCCTCACCCGGGTACGTGCTTTAACGCAAGACGACTGCCATACCTTCTGCACCGAAGATCAGATCGAAGCAGAATTCTCACTCGATTTGCAGGTGATTCGGGAAGTGCTCAATCGATATCACTTTTCCGACTACAAGGTCCGGCTATCGCTGAGAGGTGAAGGCGGCAAATATGTGCAAGATCCAGAAAAATGGGATAAGGCCGAAGCCGCCCTGCGGTCAGCCCTTGAAGCCAATAAAGTGGATTACTTCGAAGCCACCGGCGAAGCTGCTTTCTACGGTCCCAAAGCTGACTTCATGGCGCGGGATGTTCTTGGCCGTGAATGGCAGCTTTCTACCATTCAGGTCGATTTCATCCAGCCATCCCGGCTGGGTTGTGCCTATATTGCTGAAGACAATCAGGAGCACACGCCAGTGGTCCTCCACCGCGCCGTGACCGGAACCACCGAACGCTTTATGGCTGTCATCATAGAACACTTTGCAGGCGCTTTCCCGGTCTGGCTCTGCCCGGTGCAAGCGGTGATCATTCCAATTGCAGATCGGCATCTGGAGTACTCACAAAAATTAGCTGCACATCTCAAACAGGCTGGAGTTCGGATTGAAGTAGATGAACGGAATGACCGGATGAACTCAAAGATCCGCGATGCGCAGAAACAAAAGATCCCATATATGCTGGTGGTTGGCGACCAGGAAATGGAGAACGACCAGGTTGCACTGCGACTGCGTAACGGTGAAAATCCCGGCCCAATGAGCGTGGCAGACTTCATGCGTAAGTACCTGGAAGATGTAGAAAGCGGTGACTAAAGCGTGCTTGTAAGTACCGAAAACACCGATATTGTGGTATCATCATGCGTTATACCGGTTCCTTGAACCGGCTATTAGGCATATTTGCTATAAAAGGAGATCACTATCAGTACAACTAATTTTCGGGTGAATGAGCTGATCCGGTCCAATTCAGTACGGCTGATCGGAGCGGATGGTGAGAATGTCGGGGTTGTCGAAATCAATCAGGCGCTAAGAATGGCGCGTGAAGCCGATCGCGACCTGGTAGAGGTGGCGCCCAACGCTGAACCTCCCGTTTGCCGGATTATGGACTTTGGGAAATTCCTGTTTGAGCGCGAAAAGAAAGAACGGGAAGCCAGAAAGTCACAGACCAAGATCGAAATTAAAGAGATCCGTCTGCGTCCCAAGACCAATGTCCACCATCGTGGATTCAAAACCCAGGATGCTCGCAAATGGTTGCAAGATGGAATGAAAGTTCGAGTATCCATCAAGTTCCGCGGACGTGAAATCACCTACCCTGAATTAGCTCTGGAAGACCTGAAAGAAATTGCCGAAGAGTTGTCTGATATCGGAGTGATCGAACAAGCGCCCATGCTGGAAGGCAAGATGATGGGTATGACGCTTGCGCCGGCCAAGTTCGCTAAGAAGAAAGCGGAAAACCCGGCTCAACCCGGAACGGAATAAACATTCTCGCTTGAGAGTGAAATTCAAGACGAAGTCAGGTATAATTCTGACTCCGTTCGCGAAGAACTCGCGATTAATTTTTTGAGAGGAGTATTGCTGTGCCCCGCAAGGTTAAAACCACTAAGTATAAAATGAAGACCCATAAAGCGACTTCAAAAAGATTTCGCTTGACTGGGGCTGACAAGCTGATGCGTACCAAAGGTGGAAAAAGCCACCTGCGCCGACGTAGCTCAGATCGCACCTTAAACCTGCTTTCTGAAATGCTGCCCGTTATTGGCGAAGGTATCATCAAGCGTGTGCGCCGACTTGCCCCCTATATGGCTAAGAAGGACTAAGGCGTAATAATAGCCTGACCGCACTTGTATTTTGTCCCTTTTGGGACGTTCAAAATAGGAACATCATGCGGCTGCTGGGTGCATCCAACTGGTTGAAAGCTCAATCGGCGTCCAGGGGTTCGTAAAGGAGAAAGCTATGGCACGTGTAAAAGGTGGACCACAAGGTCACCTAAGACATCAAGAAAGTTTTAAAGTTGAACCAGGGCTACAGCGGCTCTCGTCACCGCCTTTTCCGGCGCGCGAACGAAGCCATGCTGAAGAGCATGTTCTACGCCACCCGCGACCGTCGTGTTCGCAAACGCGACCTGCGCCGGTTATGGATCGTCCGTATCAATGCAGCTTCACGGTTGAATGGTCTGACCTATTCCAAGTTGGTTTACGGAATGAAGAAAGCTCAGATCAACATCAACCGCAAGATGCTGGCAGATTTGGCCGTACGCGATCCACAGGCATTTGCCGCAGTGGCTGCGAAAGCAAAATCAGCATAATATATCTCTCTCAAGCGAGCTCCGGCTGGATGCAATTCACCAGCCGGAGTTTTTTTATCCATTCAACGGATCAATCGGATAATCAAGCAGGACTGTCGTGCCCTTCCCCAGCTTTGACTTGATCGTCAGGCGGCATCCTGCTTTCTCTGCCCGTTCTTGCATCCCAAGTAGGCCGAAACGGCTTTGCGCAGCCAGTTGATCCAACCGGTCAGGAACTTCAAATCCAGAACCGTCGTCGGTAATTTCCAACTTAACAATCGTCTCAAGGAAGTGTAGCTTTACCAGGATCAGATTTGGCTTTGCATGCTTGATGGCGTTCGTTATCGCTTCCTGAGTGATGCGAAAACAAACCAACTCTACCTGACCGGGCAACCTGGTCTCATCCCCTTCTACCTCTACCTTAACCTCAACTCCTGCAAGGCTTTTCTCTTCTGCAAAAACCTGAATAGCTGTCACCAAACCGAGGTCATCCAGATAAGGTGGGCGCAATCCGCGAATTACCCCGCGCAGTTTCTGAATCACATCTTGAATTTGCGTTTTCAAAATATGTGGCTGAAGGGATTGTTCAGCTGCAGCACTTTGTTTGATTACGATCAGGTCTTGCAATGAATCATCGTGAAGTTCACGCGCCAGTTCCTTCTTCTCGGCTTCGATGGCTTGTGTCAAATCACTTGCATATCCTGCCAGATTCTTGCGAGATTGGATAAGTTCGCCCGACATTTCTTGCAGGACTGATTGTAAGGAGAGAATTTCATCCACACCACCCACCTCTTGTCGGAGTGCATTCTCGTCGCCGCTACCAAGATTATGCGCTTCGAGTGCCAACTGATTCAGCGGTCGGACAATTTGGCGGTAACCAAGCAGCAGCAGAAAAATGAAAATCACCACCATCGGGATGAGTAGAAGCGGCAGCCATTGAGAGATGCTTAAAGACGGATTGGATATATCTTCCCAGGCTTCATCCATTACCAGGATCCAATCCGCGCTTTGAATGGGAGTGTACGCGACTACATGAGAACTATGTCCTTTATCAGGCAGCATCACTCCCGAAGTACCATGCAACCCGCTGAGGATACTGGCATGATAAAGATCGTGTCCACCCGGCAACCGTTCTCCGGTTTCATAGATTAGCTCATGATTCTGATCATAAACCAGGATAGCCAGATGGTTTTGCCCGAGCGGCATTGCGAGCAATTGGTCCAGCATTTGGTTCAAATCGATCCCCGCGATTAGATGCCCGGTAGGTGAAGCCGTGATCAGCCACAAGACCTGGGTAAAATGAGACTCCGATATCCAATAATTCAGTAGCGGTTCTTCGACTGAGTTGATCTCACAGAGTTTGTCCAGCAGAACATCTTCCGAGATGAATTCAGATGATTGCGGATCGGAAAGAACCTCTACCTTTTGTGGAGAACAGGTTACCTGAAAACTGCCATACGCGAAATCTGATTGTATGGGTTGTTCAGCCGTATTTGAATTGGATATCAAGGGTTGCTCGAGCCTCTCACGAGATCGAAGCAGTTCATTTTCGATGGATGTTGCCGCTGCCTGGGCAGCCCGCAGATTTCTCTCTCCAACCAGTTGCTGCATAGCAGCATGATGAATAGATTGGCTTATGAGCACCACCACAACCATCAAAATGGTAAGCGGAATAAGAACAAACAGAACCATTCGCACCAAAAAAGAACCAAATTTCACAGGGGTTTTCAAAGGGTACCTGAACCTTACACTTGAGGTTTATGTTGATCAAATTCAACTTGAAGCAAACCTAGCCGGCTGGCAAGGGTGATCAATTCAGTTCGACTAGCACAACCGGCTTTCTTGAACATATTTGCTAGGTGATTCTGCACTGTCCGGCTGCTGATCTCCAGGGTTCGGGCTATGGCTTTATTGGTCTGACCCTCGCCTACTAGACGCAAGATTTCCATTTCACGAGCTGAGAACAGGTCGTTCTTCCGTATTTCGTCAGCAACGAATGAAGACTCAGTAATTTCAATCAATTCGTGATCCAGCGAGGTTTTGCCAATGGAGACATCTTCGATCGCCCGGATGATCTCCTCTGGCCCGGCAGTTTTGAGCATATAGCCATTCGCACCGGCTTTGAACAATGCCCGGATATAAGGCTTATCATCATAGGCAGTGAGGATCAGAATTTTCACCTCACTTCCGCTCTCCCGCAGTTTGCGAGTAGCAGCAATTCCTGACATGCCTGGCATTTGAATATCCATGACGATCACATCCGGCATGTGTTGTGAAGCCAGTTCCATTGCCTGGTTTCCGTCGGAGCCTTCGGCAACTACTTTTATTCGCCGGGAACCATCCAGAAAAGAGCGGATTCCAGCCCGGACAACCTGGTGGTCATCCAGGAGAACGACCCGGATCAGCGTGGGATTTATTTCTTTCTTGTTCATCATCCTGATTGTAGCTGAATTCCTCTCAGGCGGTTTGCTAGATACAACGCTGCACCCAGATATATCGCAATCTGAGTGCAGTGGAAGTATTTACTATGAACTTATTTGGCGAAAGAACCATTAAGTATCGGCTTAGCGTTTACCATCTTTCCACGTCATAAATGGCATATTCACTACCACATCGCTCTTCTCCAGCGTCAATTTGCCGTCCGTCTCTGCTTGCAGCACATCCTGTGCTGATTTGAGGACCTGTGCCTGTGCGGGGTCATTCCAGCTTACAAAGGTTATCTTACGGAGGGGAGTGTACCCATCTGATCCAGGTGCAAATGGAAACACATCTGGTTGGAAACCCAGCGGACCTTTACCTGCTACCCCGTTTTGGAATACATATACCGGGGCAAGCAAATCATCTGGGATCTCCGCCAGCGAAGGCACCACCAGCACCGGTGATTTCATCATGTTGGTCAGCTTCTCGGCTACTCCCGCATCCGATGTTTCTGTGTGTGAAAAGTAGATTTCCTGACCATCCGCATAGGCCATTCCAGCGGGGATGGATGCGTATGGAATGCTGCCATTGCCCGCCGCAGGAGCACAGGCTGCCAGAAGGGAGGCAACCAGGAGAAGTAAAGAAAGTAATTTAATCTTTTTCATTCGAGTCTCATTTCTCTTGATAGAAAGCAAATGTCTGGGGTTTTGGATGGAGTCAATCATCCAGACTAGTCGAGTGATAATTTCCTTAACCGCAGGCTGTTGGTCACTACAAACACACTGCTGAGTGCCATCGCTGCAGCAGCCAGTACTGGGGTCATGATGCCAATTGCAGCAGCCGGGATGAGGATAACGTTATAAATAAATGCCCAGAATAGATTTTGCTTGATGGTCGACAACGTCCCACGGGAGAGACGAATGGAGCGTGGTACGCCGCGCAAATCTCCGCTAATCAGCACCACCGGGGAGGATGCCATCGCGACATCAGTACCGGTTCCTATGGCTATGCCAACATCTGCCTGAGTGAGTGCAGGTGCGTCATTGATTCCATCGCCAACCATTGCCACAATTTTCTTCTCTGACTGCAATCTGCGCACTTCATCAATTTTCCCGCCAGGCAGCACATCAGCAATGATTGTATCCACCCCAGCTTGTTTGCCTATCGCCGCAGCAGTTTTGTAGTTATCACCGGTAAGCATGGCGACTTTTAATCCCATTGTATGCAACATGCGAATCGCCTCAGGTGAACCCGGTTTGATCGTATCAGCCACTGCAAACCCTCCGGCAAGCACACCATTGATAGCCATCAGGATCACGGTTTTTCCATCAGTTTGAAGGTCCGCAACTTTCTCGGCGACAGATTGGATATCCACCTGATTTTCCTCTAACAACCTTGGACTCCCTACAATCACATTCTTGTTTTCGATCAGGGCTGTGGCACCTTTACCCACGATGGCAATGAAGTCTCTGGGATCAACCAGATCTACATTGCGGGCAGATGCAGCCGCAACAATCGCCTCAGCCAGTGGATGCTCGCTCGCTTTTTCCAGGCTGCCAGCAATCCGGTACAACTCATCTTCATTAATGCCTGGCATGGTGAGGAATGTATCAGTTACTTCCGGTTGCCCGCGGGTAATCGTTCCGGTTTTATCTAAAACCACCGTATCCACTTTCCCGGCTCGTTCGAGCGCCTCGCTTGATTTGAGGAGGATGCCCATTTCGGCTCCGCGTCCGGTACCGACCATCACCGCGGTTGGGGTCGCAAGGCCCATGGCGCACGGACAAGCGATCACCAGCACAGCAACCATATGGATGAGAGCACGGGTGAAATTATTTACATCTGAATTCACCGAAAGCGGCCCACCTAGAAAGTACCACCCCGCGAAGGTGAGGACAGCCAGCAGAATGACCACCGGCACGAATACCGCCGAGATGCGATCCACCAGCTTTTGAATAGGTGCTTTGCTGCCCTGAGCATCTTCCACCAGACGAATGATCTGCGCTAACGCAGTATCTTTGCCTACTTTGGTAGCCCGGAACCGAAACGAGCCAACCCGGTTCATCGTTGCACCAATTACCTGGCTGCCTGCTGTTTTTTCCACCGGAACAGACTCACCGGTGAGCATAGATTCATCGACAGAGGAATAACCATCCAAAACAATTCCATCCACCGGAATCTTTTCACCCGGTTTCACAATGACCACATCAGCAACAACTACATCCTCAGCCGGAACATCCTGTTCAATTCCATCCCGGATGATATGTGCAACCTTGGCATGCAAGCCCATCAGCTTTTTGATCGCTTCTGAAGTCTTGCCCTTCGCCCTGGCTTCTAAAAATTTACCTACTTTAATTAATGTGATAATGACTGCAGCGGTCTCGTAATAGACATGACCACGGATCAACCCGAATGTAACCGGTAAGGAATAAAGAAAAGCGGCAGAAGAACCAAGTGCCACCAATACATCCATATTGGCTGAACCATTGCGCAAAGATTTATACGCTCCGATGTAATATTGTTTTCCTACGTAAAACTGTACTGGCAGTGCCAACACCAACATCACATAGCTCATCCAACTAGAATGTCCAATCTCCATGGGCACCAGGCCAAAGTCGATAGACATGGACAAAATAAACAATGGAACCGTAAAGATCAAACCCAAAATCAAGAGGCGTCTTTGTTCATCAACCTCACGCTGACGGGCAGCAGCTTCCGCGTCCTCCCCACCTTCTCCAGTGTCCACCAATCCGAAGCCGGCATTACGAATACCCTGGCGAATCTCCTGCAAGGTAATGATAGTTGGAATATAGGTTAGGCCAGCCTTCTCACTGACTAGATTCACTCTGGCGGCTAAAACACCTTCGAGTGCATTGAGCGCTTTTTCTAATCGGCGGGCATCATTATCATCACTGATATGGGTGAGCTGAATTTCAATTTCACCATTTGCAATTCCATATCCGGCTTTGGTAACCCGATCAATCATCGCAGGCAAAGTAGCAACAGATGGGTCATACTCCACTGTCGCCCGCTCTGACGATAGGTTAACCATGGCTGTGTTAACGCCAGATACCTTCTTTAAACTTCGCTCTACTGAACCAACGCAATTTGCGCAGGTCATGCCGGTAATGGGTAGTGTAATTAATTTTGTCTCTGGCATAGATACTCCATGATATTTTAGATGTTCTCACATCCGATAAGTTGCATATTCTGTGTGACTATACTGATTTAGTTCACTGGGATCAATAGGCATTAATGCTCATTGAATGGCATGGAGGGTATCGGTACACTTTCTCAATAATACAGGAGAAACTATGACCGAAATACTACTCGCATTTGTGACTGGTCTAACCACCGGCGGACTGAGTTGTCTGGCTGTTCAGGGAGGCCTGCTTGCCAGTTCATTAGCCCAACAAGTGGAAACGGACCTTAGTAAGTCGAAAAACAAACCAACCCTGGCCACTCCCATCCTGTGGTTTCTTATCGCAAAAATCGCCGCTTATACCTTGCTTGGTTTCATTCTTGGTGCAATAGGCTCTGTAATCAGTCTCTCACCAACAGCCCGGGGAATTTTCCAATTAGCAATTGGCATCTTTATGCTGGGGCAAGCACTGCGCATCTTGAATGTACATCCCATATTCCGGCACTTCAACATCGAAACACCCTACTTCATTCGCAAGTACATCCGCACAAAAGCGAACAACGGACAAACCATTTTCGCACCGGCGATGTTAGGTGCTCTCACCGTTTTTATTCCCTGTGGAATTACGCAGGCGATGCTTGCCGGTGCGGTTGCATCGGGTAATGCAGTCCATGGTGCAGTTTTGATGTTCGCCTTCACACTCGGAACGAGCCCCATCTTTTTCGTGATCTCTTATCTGGCAACTCGCATCGGTTCTACCCTGGAAAAGTATTTCATGAAATTTGTTGCGGTTGTAATTTTGTTACTTGCTTTCCTGACCATCCGAACCGGCATGAACTTGATTGCGTTTCCTGCGGTCTCATCAGCAAAGGCGGCTACCGGTCAATCTTTGACTACAGAAATACCCGCTTCGGTGATTTCTACTGCGCAAGCTTACCAGACTCCTATACCAGCGCAGTTGCTGACAGACACTACTCCTATGGAGAAGAACGTAGCATTTACTGAAGTTACATTGCAAATTGTAAATACTGGTTACCAACCAGAGGTACTCAAAGTACCGGCAGGAAAACCAATCCGCCTGACATTGACCAGTTCAGATGTTTATTCCTGTTCGCTGGCATTTGTGATACCTTCACAAAATATTGAGGTGATGATGCAACCCACCGACCAACAGGTTGTTGAACTACCCGCCTATTCATCCGGCGAAACCATCCCATTTGCATGTTCCATGGGGATGTTCACCGGCGTCATTCAAGTTGATTGAGGAGGAGATAGATGATTACCCAAAAAGAATATCTGATTACAGATATGATGTGCAACAATTGTGTCATGCATTTGGAAAACATTGAAAGTGAATTAGCCGGGGTCTCTAAAGCACAGGCAAATCTGGCGAAACGGTTACTCAAGATAGAGTTCGACCCGGATAAAATAAACGAAACCGCCATTGAGGCGGCTATTCGTTCAAAAGGATATACAATATCTGGATAATGGTCAGGGAAAAATGGTTAGTTACTTCACCTGTTTGAAGTGGATGATGATCAGGTTTTTCTCACAACCCGTGAAGGTATTGAAATAAACCTTATCGGATAACGCTCCGCCAGATTGATTGAAGAGCTGCACCCACAGGGTTCGGGTGGTAGCCGAAGGATAATCTGCAATCGTAATCTCGTATCCAGCTGGCCCGTACCGATCGACAGTACCCGTCAGACTGGGTACCGTTTTAATTTTCCCGTGTAATGACCCGTACAATTGCACCCGCAAACCCACAATCGGTGCACCCTGCATATCTACTACCTGCCCGCCAATCCCCATCCAATTGCATCCATCATCTGGCCGCATGATAGAGCTGGAAACATTCGCCGGGCTGCCCGGTTGTACCACAAACGAATAAGCGCTATCTGTAACCTTGGAGGTAGGTAAAACCGTTCCTCCAATTTCAGTTGAAGTCGGTAAAACAAAGGCTTCAGTTGGTGGAATAGGAGTGGAACTGGATGTCGGTTCGCTGGTAGGTGTGGATGTCTTGGTCGGTTTGGCCGTTCTGGTTGGAACGGTAGTCCAGGTCTGCTGAGCCGTAGGGGTTACACTCGGAATCACAACCGTGGGAGGGATGACCACCGGAGGAAATGGGTTGAGCCCTGAGTTGGGTTGCATGAATACCGAGATCATTAATATCCCAGTCATGATTGTCGCAATGAAAAACACCAGAGTCATGCGATTCCAGGTAGTATCAGAAATCCCTTTGCGAGGTTCTTCCTGCAAAATGAATGGTTCTTCTGGAATTTCGAAATCAAATTGATTCGGTGATGCGATCACTGGGTGCGGATCTCAATCTGGCTGGATTCTCTTTGCTCATCTAACCAATGGCTTACTGCCTGCTTTTGGGCAGAAAGGTAAGCATCGGGAGAGAGTGTATGGTTCGCATCGCGCTCAATCACCTGTATTAGATGATAGCCAACCTCGCTGCTGATCACATCACTCACCTCACCGGGCTGAAGCGCAAAAGCGGCTTCTTCAACCATCACCTGGGTCAGGTATCCACGGGGGAACCAGCCTATATCACCCCGTGTGATTGGATCATACTGTTCAGCAAGTGTTGCAAAATCTGCGCCAGCACGAACTTCTTGGAGAACTGATTGTGCATTCGCTTGTTCAGAAAATAAGATCTGCCGTACATGCACTTCTTCTGCAGTTGACGGAACTGCCTGTATGATCTGATCTCGCATCCATGCAGATGAAATGGATAGGCGCATGGCATAGTTGAATTGCTCGCGATCATATCCGTGAGAATCCATCCAGGTTTGTAACTGAGCATCACCACCCAATTGATCAGTCAAGGTTTGAATTTTGGCTTGCAAAGCTGCATCATCTAATTGGAACCCGTTCTGAATTGCGCCCTGTGCCAGTAGGACCTGATCAATCAATTCATCCATTACTATCTTTGCTGAAGCCCCTGCATCTGCTTCCGCAGCATTTGACAGAGAAGCCTGAAAACGAGCTAATTCAGCCTGGTAAAAGGCATCTGGGATGCCTTCCGAGTTGATCACCACCGCCACCGGAATCTCGGGTGTGGCGGTGACAGGAATCGTGGTCGCACTGGGGGTGATAGGCGCTATTGTCGCAGTAGATACCGTTGCCGGAGTCGAACAAGCGGTAAGCATTAAAAAGAAAAAGACAGAAGGAATTAGGTGGATCTTACGCATGTGGAATATTATACTCCATCCAAAACGGTACACTTATTGCACCCAAAATAGTCGAGTCAACTCCTCTTTTTTGGTTACCTTTTAATTACTTACATCAAAATTTGAGGTTGGGCTATCACAATGGATAGGTACTTTTGTACCGGGAGAAGAAGAATCATGACGAGAATAATTAAGTACCTGGTTGTTGCTGTGGTCATTTGCGCATTAGCGATCCCAACAGGTTTGAATATCGTTAAAGCCAATAAGGTGCCATCTTTTGATATTGTCAGTGTCGTGCCAGATGAAGTAGTCACCATCCAAACTTATGACTTCCCCGCCGGGAAGACATTCGATGTTCTCATCGGTAAATATGGCACATATGGCATCCGCGGGCTCAAGGTTGCCACCCAAAATTCTGAAAAAGGCGGCACCTTTACCGCTACATACAAGATCCCGGATGAGTTCAAGGGCTACGCAGTCCTCTCTCTTCGTTTGGAAGATATGGACACTGGATACTACGCTTATAGCTGGTTTGAAAACCGTGAACTTCCTGCACCAACTCCAGATAAAGCTGCAGTTCCAGCCGCTACCGAGTTCGAACACGACCGCTGTTCCCGTTGAAGAAATGAAGCACCCCAGTTTCATTATCTCCACAGTAGAAGCGGATAAGTCATTCGCTGTGATGGGATCAGATTTCCCAGAAGATGAAGAATTCGATGTCATCATGGGTGTTTATGGAACGATGGGAATCGGTGGAGAGAAAGTCACAGTTCAGAAAACCGGATCAAAAGGTGAGTTTAAAGCTACCTATCAAATACCTGCTGATCTGAAAGGTGCATACATGATCGCCGTTCGTCTGGAAAGCGCTACCAGCGAATATTACGCCTTCAACTATTTTTACAACGCTACTTATGATCCAGCTCTCATGGAAGCCTCTCCCGAAGCAGTAGTGGCAGAAACAGCTGCAACTGAAGCAACCGGCGAAACTACTGTGGTAGCGACTGAAGAAAACACCTATCAGGGTTACCCCTATTTCTCTGTAACCACCGTCAAAAAAGACACTTCGGTGATGATTGAAGCAGGTAACCTCCCATTAGAGGAAACTTTCGATGTGATGTTGAATGATTTTGTGGGTACCACCGAAGAAGCGATCAAAGTTGGCACTTTATCAGCCGATAAAGAAGGGAAAGCCAAAGGCACCTTCACGCTTCCAGCTGAATTAAAAGGGATTGCGCAGATCTCGATTCGCCTGAGCGGTCAGAAAACCGGATATTTCTCCTACAATTATTTCTTCAACCAGGATTTCCCGGTTGTTGAAACCGTGATCGAAGCGACTGAAGCACCAGCCGCAGAAGCGACCGCAGCCCCCGCCATGGAAGCGACAGTCGCACCTACCGAAGCCGTTGTTGAGCCTACCACTGCAGCCGAACCAGTTGCAACCGCAACAGCAAAGCCGTAGTCGTTACTCCTATCCTGGAATTGGTAAAAATTTTGATACAGACTGCCGGTTTTACCCGGCAGTCTCTTATTTATACCCAGCCATTTATTTTCTACACAGCAAGCTCATATCCGGTAGATCTATATCACTTCGGCTTGCGGGCAATGATCGATTTAATCGCTTTCTCATGTCCATGTTCTGAAGCAAACCATCCTTCCCGGTAGTCCACAATTTCCCACTCCCGAAAGCAGGAACGAAGTGTACCCGGGATCAGCAGTCGAGATGGATTCATCTCTGGATTCCACTTGAGCATTTTTTGAGTAAGGGTTTCAACTACCAGATAACCGCCTGGTCGCATCACATGAAAGAATTGATCATATAAATCTCGTTCATAAAAATAGAAATTGCATATCAAATCAAACAATTTGAGCGGCAGAAGATAATTGGAAAGGTCAGCCCGAATAATTCGAGCCTGCGGATATCGATGCTGGACGAACCGGATTGCTTCACTTGATTTTTCAATTCCCACCCAGCGGTTATCCTGCCGGGTGAGGTAAGGAATATTTGCTCCCAGACCAAACGCGGTTTCCAATACCCAGCCTTCTGTAGGTAGAACCTGGGCATGACTGGTCAGCCACTCTCTGGGCGGGTCATTATAACTGTTGATTTGTTCTCGATATCTTTCGTCCCAATTGGTTTCCATCTGCATTCAAGTTTTCCTTTATGGGTTGCAAGTAGTTATAATTATCGTGTAATCATCCAGATTTGTGAATACAGGCAAATTAGTCCAAACATACACAGAAACCACCCATGTCGCTTCCACCTCAAACATCCTCCACACAAAACATCCGCCATGGCACATTTGCTGCGCTGCAGTTCCATAACTACCGCTTATGGTTTTTTGGGCAGATGATATCTCTAGTAGGTACATGGATGCAATCGACTGCCCAGGGTTACCTCATCTATTCACTCACCGGGTCGGTGGCATATCTAGGTGTCATTGCCTTTATTAATGGTGTCCCTGCCTGGTTGTTTACCTTATACGGGGGCGTAATTGCTGACCGAATATCACGACGAACCTTACTGATATTAACCCAAATTGCCATGATGGTGCTGGCTCTGATCATGGCCGGATTAGTGTTTTCGGAACTGATTCAACCATGGCATGTTGCCGTTCTTTCCTTTTTACTTGGTATCGTCAACGCATTTGACGCACCAGCCAGGCAATCATTCGTATCAGAATTGGTCGAACGAGATTATATGACCAATGCGATCGCTCTTAATTCAACCATGTTCAACACAGGTACTGTGTTTGGACCTGCAATCGCAGGTATCACTTATGCTGCCTTCGGTCCAGGCTGGTGCTTCACAATCAATGCGAATCTCATTTGTGGCAGTAATCATTGCCCTCAGCTTGATGCGTATTCAGCCAATGCCAAAGCCATCCATCGATAAAAATGCCATCCAAGAAATCAAAGCAGGGTTTGAACTCATCCTGCATGACCAATCCATCAAAGGATTATTCATCACCCTTGCTTTGTTGAGCTTACTCGGGTTTGGACTGGTAGCCCTGGTTCCTGCCTGGGCGGTCGAGGTGCTGCACGGTGATGTCAAGACGAATGGATGGTTACTTTCCGCCAGAGGCATCGGATCACTAGCCGCTGGTTTACTGATTGCTACATTGGCAGGTAGATTCTTGCGGGGCAGAATTTGGATGATCGGATGGATTGGTTTGCCAATTTCATGGATCATTTTTGCGGCAATCAATCGGGAAACACCATCACTCCTGGCAATGGCGCTCATCGGATTCTTTTTACTTCTCGTAGCCAACCTGACCAATTCTATGGTTCAAACTCAGGTCGATGACCAATTCCGTGGCCGAATTATGGGGATTTACACCCTGGTTTTCTTCGGACTCGCGCCGATCGGTTCGCTAATCGCAGGCTTCGCGGCTGAAAAAATTGGTGAACAGTGGACTGTTGCGATCAGTGGGATCATCCTACTGACAGCCGCAATATACACCCATATCAAAATGCCTTACTTACGTAAGTTGAATTGATTTTATTTGGTCTTCTCAGACTCAAATGATTGGGTAACGGCCAAAATGCCTGGCCGCCTGGAATAATGCAATCACATTTTCGGCTGGAACATCGGGTTGAAGATGATTGGCGGGAGCAAGCACATAACCACCACCCTTAGCCAATAAATGGATCCGGTTCCGCACTTCCTCTGCGACCCTTACCTTATCTCCCTGCAGAGCTTCCTTGATGTCTATTGCACCCCAGAAACACAATTTCTGACCATACTCTGCTTTGATGTGAGCCATATCCACACCAGGCAAGGGCTCCAAGCAATGGAAAACATCCACCCCCAGGCTAATGAGACGCCCCAAAAATGGTTCCATGTTCCCGTCAGAATGGAAAAGGATCTTACACCTGGGTGCAGCCTGATGAATCATATCGATCATTCGCTTCCAGGATGGAGCAAACAACCGGTCAAACATCCGGGGAGAAATAATCGGACGCATCGCAGCATAATCATCACCTGGTAATTCGATCACATCCAGATATGGGGCTGCTTCAAGTAAGTAAATTTCCAGCAGCTTGCACAGGGTATCGGTTACTTTTTGGATCAGCAAGGTTGAAAATTCCTCGTCCAGAGCAAGATCCATTAAGAACTGATCCGTCTTTCGCAATGCGCAGCAGCGTTCAAATGGGCCATAAGAATCAAATGCCCTACCCACGATTGCATAATCTGTTTTTTCTTTCAGGAATTTCAATCTTTCTGCCATTTCATCTATGCGCAAATATTTCCACACAGTCGGGAATGGATACTCAGCCAATTGTTCCAGCGTTGCATCTTCCAATGGGTGCCCAACCGCGCTCAGATAAATCCCTGATTCATCGTAACGGATTCCCCATGCGTCTTTCCCCCCGCCTCGGGTAGGACCACCTAAATCGGTGAAACCAATATCCACATGACGTACATCCACATCCAGTGCTTCCAAGACGCGATCATCGTAATAATTGATGGTGTGGCCTTTATTTCTACGAAATGGCAAGACGGGCTGTCCAAGACCCAGTACATTGAGCAGGTCAAAATATAGTGGGTCCGTGACTCCATGCGCACTGCCCCATAAAGCGGTGGGGACGAAATCCGGTTCTTCATGGTTGATAGCGGTTAAAACCCGTTCGCGATGATCCATTCCTAGTCCTTTGTTTCGAAGTTTGAAGAACCAAAAACCTTGCGAATTCTACGACGATAATCATCATAGCATAAATCAAACTGACGCGCACTCGCTTCAGCACCTATAAAATATGCACTGGTGAGGACAATTGGCGGAACGCCGCGGCGGGTAAGCTTTTCGGCAATCAAACACTTAAGAGCATTGACTACCAATGCACCGCCAATGGTCGAGCCAGGTCCAACCGGGTCAGCCAGACCATCCACCTTTACCATCGCATCACCAGCTGGAGTGCAGGTATCGATAATCACATCAGCTACATCAATCAGCTTATTGCCAGAGCTGTGCCGGGCCAGGCTATGTTGAACATGATCTAGCGAAGTCACCACCATCAGTGGTACACCCAGCTTCTTCATCTCTAGTGCCATATCCACCACCACCTCATTTACTCCGCTATGCGAGAAAATCATACAGCTATCCGGTGGCGAAATTGTAAAATTTTTGAGGATTACACCTGCCAATCCTTCCACGTGCTCCAAGAACATTGCCTGGCGTTGCCCGTTCGATCCCACGACCGCGTTATGGTAAGTGAGTGAAAGCTCTACAAGTGGGTGGAATCCGGGAAAACTTCCATGACGCGGGAACATCTCTTCGACCAAAATGCGGGAATGACCTGTGCCGAATAAATGTACCAATCCTTCTTGCGCAATGGAATTAGCACAGATCTCAGCGGCTTTATCCAAATTCTCCATCTGGGTATTCTTAATTTTTCCAAGAATTTCAGCAGCAGCTTCCAGGTAATCGAGGGCGGGTTGTAGATTTTGAGTCATATTGCTCCAGGTTGTTATGTCATCATGACAAGACATATGAAAAAAAGTAATCTCACAAGTACTAATGTGCAATTACATTGATGATGATCTGAGAGACGTCACTACGCTGACGTACAACGCCATGCTCAATCGTGATGCCAGCCTCATCATACATGGTGCTACGCATGACCAACAAAGGTGAATTAGCAGGAATCTGCAACCATTTCGCTTCTTCTGATGTGCAGCTGCTTGCTTCGATCAGGCGGATACCATTGGTGAATTTCACATTGTATTTGCCACGCAAAACTGTATACAGCGAGGATTTTTCGAAATCCAGGGTTTCTATACCGGGAAACCGTGCAAAGGATAAATAATTGGTGCAGATATCAAATGATTTCCCATCCACAAAGCGCAGCCGCACCAATTTCAATACGGGTGCGCCCTCAGCGATCATGAGTTCCCTGGCAATGTTTTCTTCAGCCGGGATGACCTGTTTTTCCAGCATCTGCATCGTTACAGTGAAGCCGCGTTCGGTCATGTCTGCGTGCAGACCGCCAGTTTGAGCAACCCAGGCGGAGCGTTTCTTAGCACCTGCCGTGAACGTTCCTTTGCCCTGAATGGTATAAACCAGACCTTCCTGGGCAAGATCGCTCAATGCCTTCCGTACCGTGGTCCGGCTGACAGTATATTTCTGGCAGAGCTCTGCCTCTGATGGAACGACAACACCCGGCTGCATCTGCGAGACCCACTCACGCAGGATGTGTTTGAGCTGGTAATACTTGGGTAGTACCGAATCTTGCCGGATGGCACTTCCAGGTGTTATGGGTAGTTCTTGTTGATCGACCATCCGCTCACCTATCCATACTAATCATCTTGCGCGCGGGTGTAAGCCCACTGGGCCAGACCCATCACACCGGCGTTGTTCCCCAGTTGGGCAGCAACGACTTCAACTTCATCCACAGGGATCACCCGTGCCCGTTCGCGAATAGTTTTTCGGATAGGCGCAAATAACAGTTCACCTGCAGCTGCCACACCGCCGCCCATGACTACTTTTCGAGGGCCGACCGAAACCAGGATATTCGCAATGGCAATTCCATAATAGTTACCCACATTATTGAAAATCTCTTGCGCAACCTGATCTCCCTGGATGGCTGCAGTTGCAATCACATCAGGTGTGATCTTGTTCAGATCGTAATCTACCATTTTTCCGATATCAGTTGTCAGACCTTGCACCACAGCCTTCAAACCGAGTGCTGCAATTGCCGGGCCGCTAGCAAACGCCTCAAGACAGCCATAATTACCACATCCGCAACGCGGACCATTGTAATCAATGGTCTGGTGGCCTAATTCTCCTGAAGTACCGCCTAAACCCAGGTGAAGCTTTCCGTTAATGACTAATCCCCCGCCAACCCCGGTACCAATTGCGAAGCATGCCATGGTATCTACACCACGGCCAGCGCCAAATTTCCACTCGCCTAATGTAATCGCGCGCACATCATTCAGGATGGAAACCGGGAGCCCGGTTTTGGCCTTGATCACATCCCGAACTGGCACTTTCGGCCAGGTGCCTGGTAAATTGGGTAAAAAGACAGTCGAACCTTGATCCAGGTTAAGGACACCCGGCAGACCGATCCCAACTCCACCAATTTCCCCTTTTTCTAACTGATTTCGCTCAAGCATCTGGAGAACCAGGTTCGCCATCCGTTCCAAAACAGCATCATGCCCTTCCCGAGCCAGTGTTGGAGTGGATGTGCTATCCAGGATGGTGCCAGTATCCAGGTCAACTACCCCAATTTTAATATTGGTACCACCTAAATCCATGCCGATGAACTTTTTCATGTACTCTCCAGAAGTTTACAGGTTTAAGCCCACGAAGGACGTAAAAAACGTTTCCCTAGGAGAGGAGAATATGCGTACCATTTTTTACGCCCCTTGTGAGCTTAACCGAATTCGATCAGTGCACAGGGGAAAACCCTAGCGTTTTTGATTATAGCCCAGGTACCCTGAATTGATCAGTGGATATATGGGCGGAGAACATCTCTGGCAATTAAGAAACCAGCCTTTACTAATTCTTCTGTCTTCTCAAAAGCACGATCTTCATGTTCAATACTAATGACAGAATTATACCCAAAACGGTACAAGGCGCTGATGAATTTTGACCAATCCAAATCACCTAATCCAGGCAGGCGTGGGACATTCCAACCCATCCCCTGCGCAAAAGCGCCATTCTCATATAAGCCTTCCCGGTCCACATGCAAGTCTTTGGCATGGACGTGGAATATCTTGGATGAGAATTCACGCACCACTCGCTCATAATCAATCATCTGCAAAACCAGGTGAGATGGATCGAGGTTCAAACCGAAGTTGTCATCCGGAATAATTTCCCACATCTTCTTCCAAATTGCCGGCGAGCTGGCTAAGTTGTTTCCGCCTGGCCATTCATCCAACGAGAAAATCATGGGGCAATTTTCGATTGCAATTTTGACATGGTGCTGGCCAGCGAACTTTACAATTTCTGGCCATACCCGGGCATATTCTTCCAAATTATCAGGTAGGTTCTTATCTTTATCTTTACCAATAAAGGTGCCTACTACAGGGACTTCAAGCATTTCTGCCCCAAGAATCACCTTTTTGAGATGATCAATGACCCTGGCGCGGTATTCCAGGTCTGGCGAAAGCGGATTTGGATAATATCCCAGCGCGGAAATCTCAAGTCCTTTATCGGCGACGTATTTTCTAATCTGTTTGGCTCGATCTTTCTCCAAAGTGACTACATCGATCGTGGTAACACCAGCATACCGCCGATTGGCTTTTTCATGCGGCCAACAAGCGATCTCTAACGCATCAAATTTATTCTCAGCTGCCCAATCAGCCAGACCTTCCAGGGAATACTGCGGTAAAGCTGCGCTAAACACACCAAGTTTCATAGATTCCTCCTGTTTTAGTACTTATCTATGTCTTTACAACTCGATTAATGACTTACCTTAACCCAACCGCCATCCCGAGCACTGCGTTCAACGGCTTCGCACAGGCACATTTCATAATGGCCATCCTTGAAGGTGGGAAAATCAGGTTTAGCATCAAAATCACCCGCCTGGATGTATTTATAAACCCGTGATTGTAGTTGTTTGAAGGTATCCGGGAAGCCTTCCTGGTGTCCACCCGGATAGGAGACAATGTTCCGGGTATCCAAACTCAACAGGGAGGGGTCTTTCATCAAAATGCCGTTATAGGTATCGCGTTTGCCGATCCACATATCATTCGGATGCTCAGAATCCCAGGCCAGCGATTGCTTGGATGCATTAATCTCAAAGAAGAGACGGTTTTTGCGGCCAGCGCTCACCTGCGAGACCGTCACCACGCCCCGGGCGCCATTTTCATAGTGAAGTAAGATGGTGGCGTAATCTTCGGTGTGGATAGGCTGATCGATGTAATCTTCCGGTTGTAAAATCTTTCCGGTATAGGTCTCCACCGGTTTGGATGGTTTTTTCCGAGTGGGCAGGAAGGTCTTAAAATCTGCAAAGACCTCTTCGATTTGCAATCCGGAGATAAAGGTGAGCAGGTCCAACCAGTGAGAACCGATATCAGCCACAGCGCGCAATGTGCCGCCCAGACCGGGCTCTAAACGCCAGTTCCAATCTGTCTCATACAAAAGCCAATCTTGCAGATACGATCCTTGCATCACATAAATGTTGCCAATTTCTCCATTGCGTACCATATCTCTTGCCTGGTGCATCAACGGATAGAAACGCAAGTTGAAGTTAATTGCATTTACCAGTTTGGTCTCTGCAGCCAGTTTTACCAAAGCCGCAGATTCGCTTGAGTTCATAGCAAGCGGTTTCTCACAAACCACGTGCTTACCAGCCTCAAGGGCAGCCTTCGCCTGAGCAAAATGCAGGTAATTGGGTGTTGCCAGGTGAACGACTTTTATTTCAGGATCCGCGAGCATCGCTTCGTAGCTGGGAAATGCTTTATCAATTCCCAACTCGGCTGCTTTTTTGGTAGCGAGTTCCGCTGTGCTCTCCGCCAGACCAACCACACGGATATTGTTACGCCTTAATGCCTCGAGGTGAGCGGGGCCGATAAAACCTGTTCCTGCAATTCCAACCTTCACATCAGCTGTCATAGATTTACCTCAATTCATACGACTTATGAACTTTTGCGCGCTTTAAATTCATCCAACATGATGGCGGTCGTTGTGGCGCCAGAGCGGGTTACACCTGCATCAATCATTCCGAGCAGCGCATCCAGCGTGCGAACACCACCGGCGCATTTCACCTGAACCTTATCACTTACAGTTGCGCGCATTAATTTTACGTCTTCAATCGTAGCGCCGGTAGGTGCGTAACCAGTAGAAGTCTTAACAAAGTGGGCGCCGGCTTCTTCGCTTAACTGACAGGCCTTCACCTTCTGCTCATCGGTCAGATAAGCATTCTCCAAAATCACTTTTACAATTGCCTGATCACTTGCCACCGCCACAATCGCTCGGATATCTTCACGTACCAAATCATAATCTCCAGATCGAAGAGCGCCGATATTGATGACCATATCCAATTCCACTGCGCCATCCTCATTGCCTGTTTGGCTTCGAATACTTTTGTCGCAGTGAGTGAGCTGCCATGGGGGAATCCGACCACCGTACCCACAAGCACATCACTACCTTTTAGTAGATCCGCTGCCAGCTTCACGTCACACGGTTTCACACAAACTGAAGCTGCATGGTATTTTTTGGCTAATTCGCACCCGGCAGTGACCTCATCGCGAGTCATTTCAGGTTTCAAGAGCGAGTGATCAATCACCTTTGCTAACTTCTCGAGGGTGATGGTTTTGCTATTTAACGTCGTCATGCTAATTCCTTCTTCCATAAGTCAATTGGTTTCTTAACAACCGGGGGTTGATACGGCCAATCGATCCGTCTCCCCTCACCGGCAGATTGATAAGCAGCATAGATTATTTTGAGGACTTCACGCCCGTCTTCCCCGGTTTCCATACAGGTTTCCTTACCTTGCACACAGTTAACAAAGTGCTGCATTTCTTGCGGGAAGCCATAATTCCAGTTTTCTTCAAACATCGTAAAAGTGTAGCCCTTGGTATCGCCAGCTTTCTCTACTGCGTAGCCGTACCCATTTTCTGAGTAGGTGAGCAGTGAGCTGCCACGCAAAAGATCCGCCCGAGTGTGCCCATTATGACCGTACACTTCGCAGCGATCATCCACACCGCCGCCTTTTGCCCAAGAATTCTCGAGCATCGCCATTTTTCCGCCTTCGTACTCGATGATGGTGTACGAGGTATCCTCCCCTTTGGTTTTTTCTTGATGGATGAAGGTGTTTAAGTAAGAAGTGACGCTTTTCACTTTGGGTTTCCCCAATAACCAGCGCGTGTATTCAATCGAATGACAGCCCATATCCAGCAGCACTCCACCACCCGAACGGTTCACATCCCAGAACCAGCCCATGTGCGGTCCGGGATGCTCTTCAGATTGCTTGGCAAGGAAAGGAACACCAACAGCACCTTCGTCAATCAACCTTTTCACCCGAACATACTTGGGTGCGAATAATAATTCTTCTGCGTACATGAGTAAGACACCTGCTTTTTTGCAAGCATCAATCATCAGATCTGCCTCTTCCAGTGTGACACAAAGAGGTTTTTCAATAATGATATGTTTTCCGGCTTTAGCGCAATCTAACACCACCTGGCAATGCAGGTCATTGGGAATTCCAATATCTACCAGATCAATTTCTTTATCCTGCAGCATCTCACGGTAATCTGTATATCCGCGGGCAATGCCCTTCTCTTCTGCAAATATTTTGGCTGAACTTGGTGAGGCGACAGCAACAACTTCTGCATTATGAACCCAGGTGGAGATGGATTGATGATGGATCTCCCCAACAAATCCCGCACCGACCATCCCGATTTTTACTTTCTTCTCCATCTTTCCTCCTCAAGAGTTGACTTGTTGAAAGTGATCATTGGTCAAAACGCTAGCTTAGGTATCGATGTGCCTATTGACGTAGAGATTTTTGCCGTCCGTAGATGGATATGAGCAGCAACAGTGTTCCACCGAGCACCATTCGGCGAACTGATTCCGGCATCTGCATGGTCGTGAGCAGACTGGTAATCAAGGTGAGCACAATCGCACCAGACATGGTTCCCCAGTAGCTTCCCTTACCACCGGAAAGGAGCGTACCGCCAACTGCTACTGCCGCAATGGATGGGAACAGGTATGGATCGCCCAGTGAAATGAAGACCACACCGGTGTTCCCTACCAGTAAAAATCCGCCAAATCCAGCCAGCGCACCAGCCAAGGCGTAGGTTGCCAGATTCATCCAGGTAACGTTCACACCTGAAAGTCGGGCAGTAATGCGATTCACGCCGATAGCAAATAAGTTTTTTCCAAAAGTAGTTCGTTCGAGCAACAGCCACATAAATACCCCGAACACCACCCAAATGATGATGGCTCCAGGAATCCCAAACACCAATGGCCTTGCGATGATCTTGGTCATGATAGGCGCAACTTTTCCGCTGACGTTCCCATGATTTAAGATGATGATCAATCCTTTGACAACACCTGCCATACCCAGTGTCATGACAAACGGGGAAATCCGCAAGAAAGTAACGCCTACCCCATTCAGAAAGCCAATCAAAGCTCCGACCAGTAGCGATACCAGAATCGCGAGCAACACCTTATCGTCATTCCCTTTGACGATGACATAAGACAGGATGGCAGACAGGGTGACGACTGATCCGGCTGAGAGATCAATGCCTTCGGACCCGCTCAAAATTACCAGAGTTTGACCGGCTGCGATAACTCCGAGGAATACTGCCAGGCGGACAATGTTCCTGGCTTGCGCCATGGCAATGGAGGTATCGTTGCCGAATCCATTGGGCAGCAAACCGCTCAACAAGAATAAAATGACTGCCAAAATGAGTGCAGCGACCGGTGGAGTGAAACGAATTCGTCTCATTTTCTCCTCCGTTCAATCAAATTGATTAATCCAGGAAGCGCAAGGGCAACCACGATGATAAATGCATTTACGAAGGTCTGCCACCAGGTATCAATTTTGGCAAATGAGATGATATTCATGATCATTTGAAGCGTAACCGCTCCGATGATTGGTCCTGCGACACCTCCGATACCGCCGCTCATGGCTGTACCACCAATTACCACTGCGGTAATGGAGTTCAACGTCATCGCAGATCCGATCTCCGCATTACCGGAGCCGGTAAGCATGCTCATCGCAATCCCTGCGCAAGCAGCCATAAAACCAGAAATAATGTAGGTGCTCATCTGGATATTGACTACCGGTACAGCGGTCTCGTAAGCTGCCTGCGCCTTGCCGCCAACAGCAAACAGGTACTTTCCAAAACGTGAATGGCGCACATAGTACCAAATAATCAGGAAAAGGAAAATAATATAAAATGCTAACGGTATACCCAGGGGAGTGGTGTTGCGGTAGACAGCAGAAATGGCTTGTGGAATGCCACCACCCGGATTTGGCAGGATATGCAATGCAATACCAAAGAACAGGAAACTGGTTGCATAAGTAGTGATCATCGGTTGAAGCCGCAAATGGGCAATAAAGAAACCATTCAATCCGCCTGCAGCAACTCCTGCCAGTAGGGAGAGAAAGACGAATTGCCACATCTTTTCTGGACTGCCATTCAATCCAACCTGCGTCGCCAGGATGGTATTTACGATCGAGACGATCCCGCCAACAGAAATATCCAACCCACCGCCAAGCATCACGATAGCCTGCCCGGCGGTCAGAATGATCAATGGTAAAAACACCCGCATATTGTTGTTTAACGAATCTCTTGTGAAGAAGGTGGGCTGCAAGAAAGCATTTACAAGGATTGCAACCACCAGTAAGATCATTGCAAACAGATGCAGGGTATCGAACCAACCAGCTATTCCAGCGTGACCGATTCATACTGCACTCTCCTGTGAAACGCCCAGGCTGGCGGCGATTAGGTTTTCTTTTGAAATATCGGCATCTGATAATTCAGTTCTTATTTTCCCGTCATGCATCACCAATATCCGGTCGCATAAACCGATCAACTCTTCATCATCACTGCTGTAGAAGAGGATCGTTTTTCCTTCAACGCATAACTGGGTCAATAAATTGTAAAACTCAGCTTTGGTGCCAACATCCACACCTTTGGTCGGATCATCCAACAGCAGCAGCTTGGGCTTTCGCTTTAACCACTTCCCGATGACCACTTTCTGGGCATTTCCACCCGAAAGACTACTCACAGGTTCAGCTAACCCTGCCATTTTCAAATTGAGACTTGCACCTACCTCTATCGCAGATTTATGAGCTTGTTTCATTCTGAGTGGGAAACCGAACTCCCGCCAGGATGGCAGCAGCAGATTCTCCAAAATGGACCGAATGTACAACAGACCTTCTTTTGCCCGGTCTCCCGGCACATAAGCAATTTCTTTTCTCATTGCATCACTTGGATGCTTGAAACTCACCTTCTGTTGGTTGATCTCAATATCCCCTTGATAGGGAATATCTCCAAAAATTGCTCGTAATAAATCACGTTGACCCTGGCCCATCAATCCACCCAGTCCAAGCAATTCGCCTTCACGTAGGGTCACATCCACACCTTCTAATACATCGGTATGTAGATCCTTTACATGCAGGTAAATGGGTCTTTCGGCCAGTGTGGTTGCGCTTGACCGATTCTGGCGGGCATGATTAAAGACCGAAGCCTTCTCAATCATCAGCTGGACAAGCTCTTTCTCAGTAATCTCATTCATCATGCCTGATCCAACTGATTTGCCATTCCGCAACACCATATACCGATCTGCAATCCGGAATATTTCTTCCATTCGATGGGATACGAAGATAATCGCTTTTCCTTCGGTTTTCCATTGTGCAACCAGTTCAAATAAGCGGGCAACCTGGCGGCTGTCTAAACTGGCTGTTGCTTCATCCAAAATCAAAATCCGCGGATTGGTGCTCACCGCTTTGAGGATCTCGATAATTTGCTTTTCATCTGGGGGTAAGGAACCGACCAGTGCATCTGGTGTCAGTTCAGTCTTAAATGTACCTTTGAATAAGTCCAACAAGGATGCGGTGAGAGACCAAACCTTTTTCTCATCTACCATCCCGGATGGTTGGATTGGCTCCCGGGTGAGCCAGATATTTTCTGCAACAGTCATTTGCGGAATCAGGCTGAGTTCCTGAAAAACCGTGGCTATTCCCAATTTTTTTGCAGCCTGGGGAGAAGAAAACTGGACCGGCTTGCCATCCAGGAGTAGTTGCCCTCCATCGAGGACAACTACTCCGTTGATGATTTTACTCATCGTACTTTTGCCGCTTCCATTTGCCCCTATCAGTGCTACGACTTCGCCTGCGTGAACATCCAGGTTTCCATCAGAGAGAGCTACAACGCCACCGTAGCGTTTGACAATATTCTGGGCTGAAAGCGACACTGTCATAGGACCTACTTCACAAAATAGGTGTCCAGAACTTCCTGTTCGGTCAAAATATCATCGAGCAGGTAGGATTCTGGTTTGTCGGCGCAGATGGTGACTGCTTCCTGGAAGTTGTCTTTGGTGACAACCATTGCCAGCGGCAGTACAAAGGACAGACCATTGGCTCCAGCCAGTTTGGTCTCATCGACTTTCTTACCCTGCAGCATGGCGACTGCGATGCGTAAACCGGTGGGGGAAACGCCCGGGTGATTCGCGACCGCGATGGTCTCGAAATCAGGTTGGGTCGCCAGTACTTCACTCCACAGGTTGATGAATTGGCAGCGGCCTTCGCCGACTACTACCGGGAATTTGGCCGGGTTGGCTGCCATCACAGCTTGCAGTGCACCAATTGCCATACCATCCTGGGTCCAATAACCATCGAGGGCGGGGAAGCTAGCCAGGAAGTTGGACATAACTTGTTGTCCAGTGGCTTCGTCCCACTTGCCAGTATCGGTCGCGAGAACTTTGATGTCAGGATAGGCGGCTAATACTTCAGCGACACCATCCATACGTGCGACATTGGCGGGGTGGCCGGGGAAGCCTTCAATTTGGACGATGTTACCCTTGCCGCCCATTTTGTCAGCTAACCATTGTGCTGAGGTCTTCGCCCATTCTTTCTGGTCGATGCCTACATTGTAAACACCCTTGGCTGCCAGTTCCTGATCGACAGAGATCACGACGATGCCCTTAGCTACTGCTTCTTCCAGGGTTGCGTTCAGGCCGGTCACATCACCCGGGTTCACCAGGATCGCGTCCACGCCCTTGCTCATCAAGTTCTGTAATTGTTGAATTTGTCCAGCGGTGTCGGTATCAGCGGATTCAATCACCAACTCGGTGGTGATGCCCTGATCCATGTATTCTTTGTTCACTTCTTGGAGTTCAGAAATCATCTGAGTCCGATATTCGGAGCTGATGAATGAGTTCGAAATACCAACAGTGAAGGTCTTTGCCATACCTGCTTCTTTGACAAAGTAGGTGTCCAGAACTTCCTGTTCGGTCAGAATATCATCGAGCAGGTAGGATTTTGGTTTGTCGGCGCAGATGGTGACTGCTTCCTGGAAGTTGTCTTTGGTGACAACCATTGCCAGCGGCAGTACAAAGGACAGGCCATTGGCTCCAGCCAGTTTGGTCTCATCGACTTTCTTACCCTGCAGCATGGCGACTGCGATGCGCAGACCGGTGGGGGAAACGCCCGGGTGATTCGCGACCGCGATGGTCTCGAAATCAGGTTGGGTCGCCAGTACTTCACTCCACAGGTTGATGAATTGGCAGCGGCCTTCGCCGACTACTACCGGGAATTTGGCCGGGTTGGCTGCCATCACAGCTTGCAGTGCACCAATTGCCATACCATCCTGGGTCCAGTAACCATCCAGGTTGGGGTAAGCGGCCAGGAAGTTGGACATAACTTGTTGGCCAGTGGCTTCGTCCCACTTGCCAGTATCGGTCGCGAGAACTTTGATGTCAGGATAGGCGGCTAATACTTCAGCGACACCATCCATACGTGCGACATTGGCGGGGTGGCCGGGGAAGCCTTCAATTTGGACGATGTTGCCCTTGCCGCCCATTTTGTCAGCTAACCATTGTGCTGAGGTCTTCGCCCATTCTTTCTGGTCGATGCCTACATTGTAAACACCCTTGGCAGCCAGTTCTTGATCGACAGAGATCACGACGATGCCCTTAGCTACTGCTTCTTCCAGGGTTGCGTTCAGGCCGGTCACATCACCCGGGTTCACCAGGATCGCGTCCACGCCCTTGCTCATCAGGTTCTGTAACTGCTGAATCTGACCAGCGGTGTCGGTATCAGCGGATTCGATCACCAACTCGGTGGTGATGCCCTGATCCATGTATTCTTTGTTCACTTCTTGGAGTTCAGAAATCATCTGAGTCCGATATTCGGAGCTGATGAATGAATTCGAAATACCAATCGTGAAGACTTTTTTCTCGGGTTCAGCCGGGACTGCGGCGGGTTCTTCCGCAACAGGTGCAGCAGTTGGCTCTACCACAACCGGGGCAGCGGTTGGTTCAACAGCGGGTGCTTCTGTAGCTGCTGGTGTAGGAGTACATCCAACGATCATAGATGCGATTACAAGAACCGACATCATTGCAAAAACGATTTTCTTAAACATGTTCTGCTTCTCCTTCATAGAATGAACCGAATGGTTTACTACCTGATAAATATTTTTTTACAAATATCCCCTTTTTTCAACCTCCTTTCAAATCAGCTAATCCAGATGTTGATACCGTTCTTTCCAGACCTTAACTTATGGAACTACAAGAAATAGATGATCTTTTGCCAGACAAATCGCGCCGATGATGCCGGCGTCTGATCCCATGGAAGAATAATCTATCACCAGATGGCGGGTAGCCAGTGGTAAAGACCGGTTTAACACTGCTTGACGAATGGAAGACAGGAGCTGGTTACCCAGGTTGGTGACACCACCCCCAAAGAATATGTAATTGGGGTTGAAGAAATTTACCAGGCTGGCCAAGGTTTCTCCAATCACCCTTCCGCTGTACTGTACAATCTCAACCGCCGCCCGGTCACCCTCACGCATGGCTGAGCCCACATCTTCTGTCGTGAGAGAGCCCCCATTCGCTGTTAGTTTGTGAGCTAATATTTGGCTGGAACCATCCTGAGCAGCTCTCATTGCTTTTTCTGCTATCGCCGGGCCTGCGGTGACCGCTTCCAAACAGCCCAGATTCCCACACCTACATACCGGACCATTTTTATCCACACAAATGTGGCCAATATCACCCGCGGAACCATCAGCTCCACGGTGGATCTTGCCATTCGAAACAATGCCGCAGCCGATCCCAGTACCAATTTTGATGAAGATAAAATGATCCACTCCGCGGCCATCACCCTCTCGGAGTTCTGCCAGCGCCATAATATTGACATCATTATCAACAACCACATACGCGGACCGGAATGTCTTACGGAAAAAATCACGGATTGGGTAACGTTCCCAGAGCGGCATAAGCGGAGGAGCAACCAATACTCCTTTCGAGAATTCGACCGGACCTGGAACGCCCACCCCAATGCCTAATATTTTTTCTGGTTGCCCGCCTTGCGCCAATACCATTTCACAAATCAGTTCACAGCAGCGACCTAATAATTGTTCCGGAGAATTGCGTACATCCGCCGGTTCTGACCGTCTCTGCAAAATGACACCACAAACATCCGCCAGCGCCAGGTCAATACTGGTCGCGCCAATATCCACTCCTGCCAGGAATCCAAGCTGATCATTGATGCTGAGCAACCTGGGTTTGCGTCCACCTTCTGAAACACCATCCCCAACCTCTAAAACCAATCCCCGGCGAATCAATCCGTCCATCTCGAGAGAGATCTTCGCGCGAGACCAGCCAGTCATCCGCGCCAAATCAGTACGGGATATTTGACCGTGCTGATTTAGCAGGTGAATAATTTCGCCTTCATCACGATTTAATACAAAAGAGTGACTGGATGGGGAATTGGGGAGTTTTTGAGAGTGAACCGAATTCTGCATGCGTTGTGTCTCAGGTGAACCTAAGAATGGACTTTGTGATACCTCAGAACCGCATTATTTAGTCTAACATGCCAAGTTAGTTAATTCAATAGTCAATGTTGGTTAGCAATTTAAGAACTTGCTTCATTTTGTAAAATAACTTTGCAATAGTTGTGAGACTGCAAGTCGTTTGCAGTCTCACAATTTTGCGCTTAAATATACTTCTGGCTGATATCGCCAGTGTGCTTATTCTTTAATATGAGTTTCTTCTTGCCATCCGGCATCAATTCCTCTTTGATTAGCAGATGGTCCGCATCGAAATCGATCGCTTCCTGCCGTACCTCTTCTACCTGTGTTCCGCGCCAGATTTCCAACTCAACCGGTTCCCACTTCTTGGTCTGGATGGATTTGTAGCAGGCATCCATGATAGCGTTGACCACATATCCATCATAGAAAGTCTCCATCGGAGCTTTCCCATTATCCAGTGAATTGAGCATATCGGTCATCATATCCACATAACCCAGGGCAGAGACCTCATCGCCCACCGGGAACATCCAGCCGGTCGAACCCTCGGCTTTTTCGGCTACATAGCCGTTCTCGCCCACACTGGTGAAAAACTCAAAACCGGTCCGGAGCCAATGATTTAACCAGATGGTGCCTTCTGTACCTGAGACTTCATCCCGTAAATCCATACCTCCACGGAAAGTCCAGGCAACCTCAAACTGACTGACCGCGCCGGTGGCATACCTTACCAGTCCCACAGCGCTGTCCTCTGCGTCGATCGGGTGCACCTGGGTATCTCCCCAGCACATCACCTCTAGTGGTTTTACATCTTTACCAATGAAATTTCTGCCAATTTCGATACAATGACAACCCATATCCACAATCGCACCGCCGCCGGAAAGTTCTTTTTTCCAGAACCAATCCGAATGCGGTCCCGGATGTGCCTCCCGTGAGCGCGTCCACAAAATCTTACCCAGGGCACCTTTTTGCACAGATTGCAATGCTTTGAGAGTCTTAGGAGTGTAGACCAGATCTTCCAGGTAGCCATGATAGACACCAGCCGCTTCTACAGCTTCCAACATTTCTTTTGCTTCTGATGCATTCCGCCCCAGTGGTTTGGTGCATAAGATTGCCTTGCCCGCTTTGGCTGCGGCTAATACTGCCCGCTTATGTAAGAAATTGGGTAAACCAACGATTACCAGATCAACCTGCGGGTCTTGAACTGCCTGTTCGATGCTGGATGTCCAGCGTGGTATTTGATATTTTTCAGCGAAAGTTTTTGCTTCTTCATCAGAAACCGCGCAAACAATCTCGATTTTGTCGCGGCTACGTTGTCCAAGTAAGGTGGAAGTGTAAAAATTGCCAATTAATCCCGTCCCCAACATTGCAATCTTTCGCATGATTCACTCCTTGAAGAAAATGACTATCTGCGCGCGGTGAGTGGTGCAATATCAATTTACATTCTACAACTACTTGTCATGTTGTAATTACAAGTTCAATCCATTTTAATGATTGCAGGTTGATATGTCAAGTTGAATTTGGATGGGAATCTTAGATCGATAAAACGGGCAGAAGCAGATTAAGCACAACCAGAGCCAGCATCCCTACCAGGATGGTCAGTAATGCGTTGCGGCTTTTCCAGGCGACCAGTACCGCGATCAGACCGGCTAGCAGACGGGTATTGCTCAAACTTACATCCAGTTGATTTGCCGGGTAGAACAACCCTTGAAAGATGATCACCGAGAGGACAGCCGGTGGAATAAATCGCAGGGATCGGGATAGCCACACAGGGATTTCTCGTCCGCTGAAGAAAGCGATAAATGACAATCGGATCAAATAAGTAAATATCCCGCAAATGATGAGAAGAAGCCAGATGTTCATGAGCGCTTCTCCAACAATAAACCGGCCACAATCCCGACAAACGCTGCCAGAACGATGCTCAATTTGAATGGCAGTGCGAATGCAGCCAGCGCGACAATCCCTGCCGCAAGTGCAGAGCCGACTGTTGCCTTATCTTTGAGCATAGGCACAACCATTGCGATGAAGGTTAGGGGAAGAAAGAAATCGAGCGGCCAATCAGACGGGATGACAGTGCCGAGGCTTATGCCTAACGCAGTACTGATCTGCCAGATGGACCACAATCCAAGCCCGGCGCCCAGAAAATACCAGTGGGCTTTCTTGGTTATCCCTACTTTATCGTAGTGAGCCGCTGCCGTTACAAAAGCTTCATCAGTCAATAAATAAGCCAATAATGCTTTCCAGCCTTTGGAGAGATCGTGGGTATAAGATGCAATGGACACACTGTAGAGGGCATGTCTGAGGTTGATTACGATCACTGCCAGGATAATAACTATTCCAGGTGCAGCTGCGCTATACATTTGGGTAAACATAAACTGGGAAGAACCAGCAAACACGATGGATGACATCGCCTGGCTGGGTGCTTGACCCAAACCTGATTTCATCGAAAGTGCACCAAAAATCATCCCGAAAGGAAATACACCAAAAAGCAGGGGAAAAACTCCCTGGATGCCTTTCCAGAACTCACCCAGCCGGGTTTCTGATTGTTGTGTGTCGGATTTATCCATAAAGTATCGTCTTTGCCTGATAAAAAGACGATTATATCAGGGGGTGTCACATCCTGGAGTATACCTGTCCCGCCTAATGCAAGTAATCTAGCTGTAAGCAAACCCTAGTCAATGAATGACTTACTTCATGAGAGAATTTGCTAAATACACAGCTTTAGAGGCATCTTCCGAATAACCATCCGCGCCAATTTTGGCAGCATAGATTTTCAGTTACCGGCGCACCCCCAACCATCACCTTGATCTGATCACGTACGCCGGCTGATTTGAGAGCTTCCATAACTTCCTGCATTTTTGGCATGGTCGTTGTCAACAGGGCTGACATTGCTAAAATATCTACAGATCGATCACGGGCAATTTCAACAAATTTCTCAGCCGGTACGTCAATTCCAAGATCCATCACTTCAAACCCCGCGCCTTCCAGCATCACCGCCACCAGATTCTTACCGATGTCGTGCAAATCACCTTGCACCGTACCGATGGCGACTTTCCCGCGTGATTGAACGTTGGAGGCCATCAGATGCGGTTTGAGAATCACCAACCCTTCTTTCATGGCTCTGGCGGAAATCAGCATCTCTGGGATGAAATATTCTCCCTCTTCATAGAGCTGTCCAACCTGCTTCATAGCTGGAATCATGATCTCATTTAGAATTTCTGCGGCTGTGGACCCTTCTGACAGGCAAGCCTGGACGTTATCCTTAACCCCCGAAGCATCCCCATCCAGGATCGCCGTCGTAAGAGCGGACCTATTTTCTGATTTCATACATCCTCCAACCCAGCAGATACCAACTTGTAATGACAACATTATAACCCAACTCTCATCACGCTGCGTAGATTGCCTTCGAGCCCGTGCACTTCAATTGTCTTTGAGATAGAAAAAAAAGGACCAGGAATTTCTCCTGATCCTTTCAGCTTACTCATTCAGATACTATTAGATCTTAAATTTTTCCACAATGTGCTGCAGTTCTTTGGCCAGGTTAGCCAGTTCATGTGCAGAAGCCGAGACTTCTTCCACCTGGGCTGTCATTTCTTCCGCTGAAGCGGAGACTTCTTCCACTGCCGCAGAGTTTTCTTCAGAAACAGAAGCGATCGATTCGATCGCACCAGTTACTTCACTGGAAGAAGCAGCCATCTGTTCTGTCGCGGCTGTATTCTCTTCGATGACTGCAGATACTGAATCCACCGCAGATACCAATTCATTGGCAGAGGCAGACATTTGCTCGGCGGCAGCAGCAGCTTGTTCAGCCTGCTCATTGACGGCCTGGGCAGCTTGCTGAATGGCCACCAGGGCACCGCCAGCTTTTTCTGCCATCAGTACTCCGCTTTCGATCTCCTTTGCGCCATCTTCCATCGCATCCACTGCTTCGGCGACGGTTTTCTGGATACCCTTGATGAGCCCACCGATCTCTTTGGTGGAAGAGGAGGATCTTTCTGCCAGCTTGCGGACTTCATCTGCAACCACAGCGAAACCTTTACCGGCTTCTCCGGCGCGGGCAGCTTCAATCGCCGCGTTGAGTGCTAACAGGTTGGTTTGGGTGGCAATTTCCTCAATAATGGTGATGATCTCACCAATTTGGTCGGACCTGGAACCCATCTCTTGAACTTTTGCGGCTGAGAGGCCTACTTTCTCTTTGATACGCTCCAAACCATCCAGAGTATCCCGCACGGTAGTCGTACCTTCTTTGGCTGCAACCGCAGCATTATCTGATTCTCTGACTACAGATTCGGCGTTTCCAGCTACCTGTTGAATGACAGAGGATAACTGACCGGTAATCGTTGAGGCTTTTGAAGCAGCGCTGGCCTGTTCTTGAGCACCCTGCGCAACGCCATTGATCGCCCGAGACATTTCTTCAACTGAAGAAGCTGTTTTTGTCACAGATTCGGTTTGCTGGGTCGTTCCAAGTGCCACCTG
Organism: uncultured Chloroflexia bacterium; assembly: GCA_963818305.1. GTDB lineage: Bacteria > Chloroflexota > Anaerolineae > Anaerolineales > Anaerolineaceae > DAIOEK01. The sequence continues at coordinate 379,887 of CAWFRQ010000002.1, read as the reverse complement.
TTGAATGGTCGTCGCAATTTGGCTCGTGGCTTCACCAGCCTGGGTTGAAATGGTTGATAACTGGGAGGAGGCGGTGGTTAGACTGCTGGCTGAGTGTGCAATTTGGCGCACAGTTTCGCGCAAGCCGAGAGTCATTTTCAAGAAGGAATTTCCTAACAGATCGTTCGCGGATTTTGGTTTCACATCCACAGTCAGGTCATTATTCCCGATCAGCTCGGCATTTTTCGCGAGGTCTTGCATATACTCTTCCGTATGCACAAGTGCATTGATCGCAATTCCCATTTCATCTTTGCGGGCAAGAAGTTGCGTCCTTGTAGCCTCATCCACATCCCGCGAAATCTCGCCAACTTTTAATTTATTGAGGGTATTGGTCATGACTTGCAGCGGTTTATTGATACTGGTCGTGATGAATAAGCCGATCACTATGGCTAACACGAGTGCAAATAAGGATACAGCTACGATCATGATCCAGGCACGCTGAAATGCGAGATCTGATTCCTTTAGTATATTTTCAGCCTCAGCAATGTGAACAGCCATCACTTTGTCAAGGACAGCAGTAACCGCCTGACGGGCGACAAGTACATGACCTCCAGTACCTAAAGCAGTGATAGCCGCATCAGTTCTACCGGAATCGATATCTGCCGCGTACTCATGCCAGGCATTTTCGAAATCAGCAAGACCTTGATCCAGGTCCTTATACAAAGCCTGTTCTTCTGCGGTCGGAACATTTTCTGATATCTCACCCACCAATTCATGGATTTGGGTAAGACGACCATCCAGGGTTTGTTTGGTGGTGGCTTTTTCACCCTCAACTACAAGATACCGATACAGGTCACCGCGAATGTTCCCGAATAAGGTATTGATCGTACCAACATTATTCAATTGGATAAGCTGATTGTGATACATCGATTTCAGCGAGTTATCCATCGCCTGGGTGTTCAGGAAACCGATCAATCCGACTGCGATGAGCAGCACACAGATGATCAAGAACCCCCCCAATAGTTTTGCCGCTGTTCGAATGTTGTGTAGTCCGTTCATTAAATCCTCTTCTCTCTACTAAAGACATTTGTGATTTTCTTTTAAGCAAAATTTGTCAAGAAAACCGAGTCGAATAATTCATTAAAGTATCATTTGGTTTCACCCTGCCAAAGGAGTCAACGACTTTGTCAGGGTGAAACACCAAATCTTCCAACCTCATCCTCCTCTCTGATCAACCAGGTACATCGAATTAATTTATCCAGTCAATTTTGAAAAGATCAGGAATGGAACCAGTTTTCCTAAACCTGTTAGGCAATATTGGTTGCAATGTCATATCTAAGATCCATCCTGGCAAGATGGCTATCATGAGAATACCAACTGAATTCAAATACTTATGTAAAAGGGAATTAAAATCGACATTAAAACGAGATAAATGATCTTGTTTCTAATGTTTGGTAGGTCGCCTTATCTTTCCAAATTGAGGATGTTTCAACTCTCTGATGGCAAGACACCATCATGCATGTAATCCCAAAACTGTATTAAGGACGCCAATTGATCTAAATACCTAAAACTTTTGTGAGATTTTTCTTTCCCCCGTATACTTATATAGACATTTGATCAGTTCCATTCAAAGAATATCGAAAGTGGGTTGAAGATGAAAAGAAAAAGTAGTTTTGCCAGCGCAATCATCCTGATTGGAATAGGCGCTTTCTATTTGGCCGCCGCATTGATCCCTGCCGTGAAGCAACTCGCCTATGGAAAATCCACCTGGCCATACCAGATTATCGCATTAGGATTACTGATTTTTGCCACAGGAATTATCACATTCACTCCTGCGCTGTTTATTCCGGGCACGGTGATTATTGGAGTGGGCGGAATGCTGTATTACCAAAACATCACCGGCAATTGGGCCAGCTGGTCTTACCTTTGGGCACTTATCCCCGGATTTGTGGGGTTCGGACTGGTATTATTTGGCATTTTTGCGCGCAAATTCAAAGCCATCTGGGCAGGATTATGGAATATCCTGATAGGCCTGGTGTGTTTTAGTATCTTTGGTTATGCATTGGGACACTTGCCCAATGTGGAGGTGATCTGGCCAGCCGCCATCATTCTGGTTGGATTCTTCTTCTTACTGCGGGCGGTACGAAGAAAGAAACCCGTTGATAATAAAGAATAATTTCTTTTATCCGTAAAAATTATCATCACCTATGCCGCTCTTCTGTTGCAGAGCGGTTTTTTCCCCTACCTTCACTTGTTCGCTTTTTACGCAAATCTATTTAGGAATGCAAACATCCAACAGCTCACACGCGTCTGAAAACTTCGGAAGTGCATTCGGTCGGGTGGTAACAGAATGTGCGTGGAACATCACCTTGTCTTCCAGCATAGAATAGGTGGTTCCAAACCAGTGATTCAACACATTCCGAAAGGTATTCACAGGGGTAATGGTTGGATAAAAGTCAGCGTATTCTTTATCCGAATAATAAACGGCATACAGGATGGATGACCGTAGATCCACTCCACGCGTATCCACCGATTCCCAATCCAGGTAGTGATCATCCCCGTGGTCTGATTGCACAATGATGACTGTGGGACGGGTAGTTTTGCTGAGAATCTGATCGATGACCTCAACGAGTCGTGTGTTCAGATACTCGATCTGATAGCCATATTGTTGAATATAATCTTCGGGTGGTGGTTCATACCAGGAAATACTATCTATACTGGCATATTCCAATGGTTTGCCATCTGCTCCATACAAGAATGGGATGTGCGGTGAGTATATGTGGGCAAACAACAACTGCGCCTGTTGATCTGATGTATAGTCAGGGAGATGCGTAAAAGCAGAGTCGATTCGATCCCTTCGTAATTTCAATTCCTGGACAATACGTTCTCGTAATCCCTCATTATCTGGATCAGCTTCTCCACCTGAAAACAACATTTTGATCATCGTGGTTTGCACCAAGAGAGTTTCAAACGAATTGATTCCAGTTTCACTAGCCTGGACAGGAGTGGGTGAAATGAATGTGTCATACACCTGGTTGTTGGTATCCCCGGTACCAGAGTCAAAAACAACAATCTGGTAACCCTGTGATTTTAAGAAATCACTCAGATAGTTGGTTTGCAGGTTGTATCGGGCAATTTTTTGCAGACTGGAAGGGAAATCCTCGAAATACAGCAGGTTGAGACTGGTGTTCAATGAATAGGTTGTATTTAGATAATTAGAACGCGCTTGATCGGTTATGTAGAACCCTCTATCCGTAAGAGACTGGATAAAAGGGCTCACATCCAGTTGGTAGTGCTTTTGTAATTGATCAGGTCTCTCGTACCCATCCAAAATGATGTAATAGATATCTGGTCGTTCATCAGGTTCTATATTATTGATTAAGCTCGCATATTTTTGGTCATCACGCAGGGTAGCTAGAGTCTGCTCATCGCGGGCAATACGAACCGGATGGGTTGAAACAATCGAGGTGAGGATCGTATAGCATGGCTGAATAACCAGAACCAGGCTGCACAGGTTCAAGAATACAACAGTATCTTTTGGAAGTTTGGCTCTGAGGATCAAATAGGAAAGGAGTAGAAATAGTATCAGCCAGACCCATCTCAAGAACACTTGATTTTGAAATGCTGGTCCCAATGAGAAATTTTTCTGTAGCAGATTTTCTAAATGCCCGTACGAGAAGAACATCCCTATCAACAGAGAACTGATCAGACCGGCTTTCATCCAATCACGCAAAATGACTTTGAAGGCGATGAACAGGAAAAGCGATATGAACAGCGAAAGAATTATCGACCTGGTGATTTGTTCAATGGGGATAAAGACAGTATTGCGTGAATAGAGATACAGAATCGGGTAAATGGCGAACAGAAGGGGGAAGAGTGGTTTATGGAAGAATTTCACATTGGAACCTATAAAAACGTATCAGGGATCTCAAAAAGAATTATAAGGTGCACAGCGATTTGTGCAAAATTGGATTAGGCTCGGTTGCTGAAAAGGGAGGACTTGATCGTCTGGGTATTCGGAGAATCGTGTATGGATGATTTAAATTTGTATGCGGATACTGATTCTAAATATCGATAGGAATTACTAATTTTCTTGTTGCTTTTTAAAATAGCGGCGAGGCACCGCCTCGCAGATTTTATATAGGTTGGTATCCTACCCCAACAACTGCCTTTAATACCATATCCTTCAAGGAGACCATGAAGGGGACTGCCTTCCGGCTCGTTTAAGATATTGCGGATGTTGGGTGATTGGTTAACGATTGGATATCACTTTTAGAAGTTAAACGAAAGGTTGTTGGCATCTGGAAGAAAGAAAACTCCCCTTCCCAGGTGGGAAGGGGGTTAGGGGTTTGGACGAATAAATCAATAATCAGTACCTGTACCCCTCAAGATGCGAAGGGGCTCGAAGATTCCACCCTTGTGGTGCCCTAACCAATATATGGTATTAAATAAAAAATGAGTGCCTGTGCACGTCAGGGTGCGAAGGGGCTCGAAGATTCCACCCTTGTGGTGCCCTAACCAATATTTGGTATTAAATAAAAAATGAGTGCGAAGGGGCTCGAACCCTTAACCAATGGCTTAAAAGGCCACTGCTCTACCATTGAGCTACGCACCCAGAACGGAGAACATTGTATCACCACCTATCCGGAGCGTCAACGCTAATTAACCCCAGATTCGCAATTTCTGATTCGCTTGCTATAATCAAAAGATGGAATCTTACTCGAGCATTACTCCCGCCTGGATGAGCAGCAATCAACCTGTCATCGGCACCTGCTGGGCAGGCAACAGCCTGCTGGCGCTAATCAAACGATCAGATGGCACTGCACTCATCCGCTTCGAACCGGATGGATCGTCCGTGGAGTTGCCTGTACCCCACAAAATACGCGGCGGCCTCTTTTACGGCGGCGGAGATTTCACTGCCAGCGAGAACCTCCTTATCTATGTGGATGCAGGCGGACAAATCTTCCGGATGAATATCTCCGGAACAATCCCCGTACAGATCACCGATCACAACGGCAAGGCAGCGGCACCGACTCTTGCTCCAGACCAGAAAGGTCTGGTATTCGTACACTCAGATGGCACAACAGACAGTCTACGTTGGGTAGATCTAACCCAAGCCAATGCTACGGTTGAAATACTTTCCAGTTCAGCCGATTTTTATATGCAGCCTGCTTACCATCCCGCGGGTGATCGTCTGGCCTGGGTAGAATGGGATCAGCCTCAAATGCCCTGGCAAGGCAGCCGCCTCATGACCGGTTTGCTCGTCAATGGCGCCCTGCAGGAAACCCAATGGCTGGATGGAGATGCACACTCCCCGGTTTTCCAACCTGAATTTTCACCGGATGGCCGCTGGTTAAGTTACATTACTTCCCGCGGTGAATGGGATGATTTGGTGCTGGTAGATCTTCTGAATTGGTCTTCCCGTAACCTCTTTGGCGGAATCACCTTAATGGAACCAGCCTGGTTGCAGGGAATGCGTACCTATACCTGGCTGCCAGATTCTTCAGGTTTGCTGCAGATCACCAACCAGGAAGGTATCAACCATCTGCTCAAAATTCAACTGGATGGTACTGCCACTCCAATTGACCTGACTCCCTACACATCCCTTAGCCAGGTAGGTATCTCACCAGATGGCAAGCGAATTCACCTGGTTGCGTCCTCCACTCAAAACCCGCCCCAATTACTTTGGGTAACTGGAATACGGATCAATCCGCTGCATAATTGCTATGCGCAACCCATTTCTCCATCGGACTTACCCGCTGCTCAACCAGTCAAATGGGCCGGATCTGAAGGCGATGTCTTTGGACTATACTATCCACCCAATCCAAATCAGCTGCATGGCAGCACCTTACCACCTGCCATCCTGCATATCCACAGCGGACCAACGCGCCAGGTTGATTCCGGATTCTCGGCTGATACCGCCTTTTTCACCAACCGCGGGTATGCGGTCTTGTCAGTCAATTATCATGGCAGCACCGGATATGGCCGCTCATACCGGGACGCACTCAATTATCGCTGGGGCGAGCTAGACGTAACTGATGCCCGATCCGGTGTGGATTTCCTGGTTCAAAACCACCTGGCTGATCCTGACCGCATCATTATCAAAGGCAGCAGTGCGGGCGGATACACCGTCCTTAACGCCTTGATTCGTTATCCTGGTGTATTTCGGGCTGGAATCTGTGCATATGGGGTCAGCAATCTACTCAGCATCATCGATGAAACTTTCAAATATGAAGCCCACTATTACGATTCGCTGATTGGTCCAATTCCTCAGGAAATGGATAAGTATGTTGAGTGGTCTCCCATCCAGCATGCAGACCAAATCCAAGATCCGTTGGCGGTGTTTCAAGGGAGTGAAGATATTGTGGTTCCACCCTCACAGGCAGAGCAAATTGTGCAGGCGCTAATCAATACCGGAACACCTCACCTTTACAAAGTATTTGAAGGGGAGGGTCATGGCTGGCGGAAAGCAGAAACCCTTGCCAGCTTCTACCAGTTGATCGAACAATTCTTACAACAGTACAACCAACCCAGATAACTTTACGATCCTTACCTCACAATGAAAAAACTAAAACTATCTCAAGTTTCCCGCGCGGCTGCGCTGCTGTTCTTCTTCTTTGGTGTGGATAAAGTTCTGGCTATTGTTCGCCAGGTGCTTACCGCCCGGATATTCGGATTATCAGCCGAACTGGATGCCTTCAACGCTGCGAATAATTTACCTGACCTCTTGTTCGCGCTGATATCTGGAGGTGCACTGGCAATCGCATTTATCCCTGTGCTTTCAGATGTGCTCACCCGCGAAGGCAAGGCTAGCGCCTGGAAGTTGTTTTCAAGAATCGCCAACCTGGCATTTGTGGTAACGGCAGTCTTTGCTGTGATCATCGCCATTTTCGCGGATCGTTTGGTGGGATGGAGATTGGGTATCGCGCCCGGATTTGAGACCGAACAGCAGCAACTGGTGGCAGAGCTGATGCGCTTGAATCTGATTGCAACCTTGCTCTTCTCGATCAGCGGTCTGGTGATGGCAGGCTTACAGGCTAACCAGCATTTCCTTTTCCCTGCCATTGCGCCATTGCTCTACAATACCGGCCAAATCATCGGTGCGGTGATTTTAGCTCCCACAACCCCTGTCCAGCTTGGTCCAATCACATTGCCGCATCTGGGGCTTGGAATTCATGGCCTGGTCTATGGAGTCATCCTCGGCGCCATCCTGCATTTGCTGATTCAAATTCCCGGGTTGATTCGCTACCAGTTCCAATGGTCTGGTGGATTTGGCTTGCGCACCCAGGAAGTGCAGAAAGTGCTATCGCTATTAGGTCCGCGTCTGCTGACCATGTTCTTCATTCAATTGATTTTTATAGCCAGAGACAATTTAGCCTCCGGATTGGGAATCGGGGCGGTATCAGCTTTAACGTATGGCTGGATGATTATGCAGGTGCCAGAAACACTGATCGGTACCGCGCTGGGAACTGCTTTATTGCCGACCCTGGCTGAATATGCATCCCAGGAAAAATGGCAATCCTTCTGGCAATCTGTCCAAAAATCGGTTCACTATCTGGCTGCACTTACGATCCCAGCCGCATTGATCATTTCGCTGGGGCTTACACCATTAGTTAAGCTTGCCTTCGGATTCGATGACACAGCTACGCTGTTGGTCATGTCTGCCACTACGGCATACCTGGCTGGTCTGCTCGCTCATTCGCTGATCGAAGTGGGGGCCCGTGCATTTTATGCCCGCTTGAATGCACGCATCCCTTTGATGGCCTCAGGTGTGACCCTGGTGGCCTTCCTGGTGTTTGGCATCCCATTTGCGAACAGATCTGGGAGCTGAAGGGATCGCCTGGGCAACATCCGCAGCTTTTACACTGGAAATGATCTTGATATTCGTGCTCTTATCCCGAACCATGAAGATGGATTTGCAGATTGTGCCAACCGGAACTCGGCTGTTAATTGGGACAGTCATCGGAGGGTTGGCTACTTTGGTTGGGTTACAGATGTTCCCATTCGCGCCCTGGTTGAATTCGATCATTTCAATGGCAGCAGGGATGCTGGTTGCGCTCTTCTTTGTCCGAAAAGATATTCAAGGAATATTTTCTGTCTAGCCTGGTGCAATTCACGTAAGATCGGTCCAACAAATCAGGAATGCTCACATCCATTCCCTCCAACCAAGTGATGTTCAGTTTCCATTCGAATTGGCTGCGATATTCAAATAAAAGAAAAGCCTGCTCAATCTGAGAATCCACCTGACTTGGCGTCCAACGGTTCACCCGCATCAAATGCCTGCGCGCTGAATCTTCCCAACCTTTCAGTCTTGCCAGAGCCAGGTGTTTTGCCCGATGGCACTCCCGGCAAAGTGCGAACAAACCACGTAAGTGCTGAGTATAAGACTCTTCGTCGTACTCCCAAATCTCATGGCACTCCAATCCACGGCCGCCATTCTGAGAGCCGCAGATTTCGCATCTTCCCCCTGCCCGCGCAATAGACCACTCCCGTAATTTCTGCCAATCTTTGGCGCTCAAATTGGAGCGCAGATTGGAGAAAAAACACGTGCGGGGAACCATTTCGATTTCAAGGATGATGCGATCCATAACAGACTCCGATGGGTTGATGGAAATGAGTTTATCATAACCGTGTACTTCTGCTAGAATGGATCCATGCAACAGCATTCTGCGGATTCGCGACCAAATCACAACCTCTCAAAAGATGCACTTACGATCGGTCTGGCGTTGTTTCCGATCCTGAGTATTGTGTTTTTAATGCCGATCCAACCCAATGATTTTTGGTGGTATTTGCGAGTTGCGGCTGAAACTATCCAAAACCATGCTTTCCCCAAAACGGAAATCATCGCCTTTACCCAGGCGGGACAACCTGGTTTTTATCAACACTGGTTAGCTGGAATGCTATTCTTGGGAGCCTCACGGCTGGGAGGACTCACACTGGTCAGCCTGGTGCGTGGATTATGTATCGGAGCTACCTATTTCCTGTTATTTGTCATCATTCGCAAGCAAGACGTCAACCGTTTGCTGGCATTTTGGCTGATTTTGATCGCTGCCCTGGCTGGCAGTAACAATTGGGCAATGCGCCCACAGGTATTGGCATACCCTCTCTTTGGTTGTGTTTTATTGATCCTGGATGCGTGGGAGCAACATGCTACCCGGAAGGTGTGGTGGTTGCCTGTCATCACTCTTTTGTGGGTCAATATCCACAGCTCATTTATATGCCTGTTCCTGCTTGGCGGCGCCTGTCTAATTTTTGGCAAAGGAAACCGCCGTCAACTGTTACTGATTCTATTGCTATGCGCAATCTTGACCGGCGTGACACCTGCGGGTTTCCAGAACTGGGCATTCCTGATTAATATCGCGAAGAACCCGTCGATTCAGCAGTTTGCCAGTGAATGGAATCCGCCTACCAATAGCGGTTGGCAGATGAACTTGTTCTTCATCTGGCTCATTCTCTTCCCGGTATTAGTGGGGGGCTCGTCCAAAAAGCTCACAGCAGTCGATTGGATCTGGTTTCTGGGTTTTGGTTGGCTTGGTTTATCCAGTTTGCGCCACATTGCCTGGTTCATTTTCGTGCTCGTCATCCTTTCAGCCAAACTGCTCTCTGGAATTGCTGTACCAAAGCCGATCCGCTCCTTTCAATTCCAAAACGCAAAAATGAATACTCTCCTGGCTGTTTTTCTAATCCTTAGCCCCCTACTGCTTCTCCCAGGAATTCGCCAACGCTGGTGGACGGAATCACCACGCTCCCTCGCAGCGAATACACCCGTGCTGGCGGGCCAATATATTCAGGACCATCCGAACCTGGGGAATAAAGTTTGGGCAGACCTCGCTTACTCGAGCTACCTTGCGTACATCCTTCCAGAAAAGTCAGTTTGGATCTACCCGCGGTTCGAAATCTTTCCCCCATCCCAGTTTGAAGAATATCAACGAATCTCGAACGGAGCTGATGATTGGGCGACAGTACTTCAGCGTGATCGTGTGGATTTGATCGTGGGGAGTAAGGTAGACCAGGTGGGTTTATTCAACCAGGCGCAAAAAGACACGTCCTGGCAACTTGAATACCAGGACGATAACTCATTCATTTTTTCATCAAAATAAATTGTTTTATTACGCAGATCAACTGGATTGTTTACGATGCAACCCATAGGCTTTGGCCGCCTGTATAACCACCATGACACCGGTATTGGGTAAATCCAAATCTCCCAGGGTGGCAACCGTCGCTGCAGATACTTTATCAACCATCTCATCCCCTTCAACGATGGTGAATAATGTTCGATTCAGTTCTTCCTCTTGCTCAAAGAGACTGTTCAACATTGGAAAGAGAGGTAGATCTTCGCGAAGTGCCTTTTCGTCATCTACTTTCTGCATACCAATACTTGGCAATACAGTCACCCCGCTCACACCAGCACCTTTCCAGGCATGCATTACATCCTCGAATCGTTCTACATCATGCACTACTAAGATGATCAGATAATACATACAGATCTCCTTAATCTGCTGCGGCAGATTCCTGCAATGGTGCAGCTTTCTGATGGAACAAAAACCTTAACAGTGGTGGAGTAAGGATCGTTGTAACTACGATCATTCCGACGATGGCCGAAAACTCTCCCGGAGTCAGTAATTTTTGCGTTAGACCGACCGATGCAACGATCAAACCAACTTCTCCGCGTGAGATCATACCTGCCCCAAGTTGAAGCGATTCAAGCCAGGAAAATCCGGAAAGCTTGGATCCTAACCCGGCCCCTACCACTTTTCCAACTACGCCCAAAACGCATAGAACCAGCCACATTACGATGGTATCTGGCTGCAACGATCTAAGATTTAAGTTGATACCGATACTGATAAAGAAAATTGGGATAAAAAATCCATACCCTATGGATTGAAAACCCGCTTCAATGCGATGCTTCTCCGGACTACGAGAAAACATTAACCCGGCGATAAATGTTCCGGTGATGGCAGCCATTCCCCCCAACAATTCTGCCCCAATCCCATAAACCAGCATGACGATCAGTGCCAGTGTAAGAACTCCCTGGCTGACAGACAATTTATTTACCCGGTGGAATATCCGGGGTAATAACCACAGACCAAGAGCCAGCGAGCCAAACAGGAAGAGGAGGATCTTCACCAGAATCCACAAAATTTCCCAGATCGTGCCGCCCCCGCTGACCAATGCAAGAAAAATGGAGATAATAATAATGACCAAAATATCATCAAAAACAGCTGCACCTAATAGACCAAGTCCTACTTTACTACGGAGGACCTTCATCTCAATCAAAGTTTGGGCAGATATGGAGACACTGGTTGCAGCCGTGGTCAAACCCAGGAATATAGCAGAGGGAGTATCCATTCCAAATAGATTCCCGGCCAACCAACCTAACAAAACGGGAACAACCACACCCAAAGATCCCGCGATGGCAGATACTTTTACCTGTTTACGTAACTCCCCCAGATGCAATTCCATGCCTGCTAAAAACATGAGGAGCAGTACTCCAAATTCGCCATACTGAAGGATGCTTTCCGTAAGGTGGGTATCCGTCATGAATGGTAAATGGGTAATATCAAGAACGGATGGGCCAAGGATCAATCCAACCAATAATTCACCCAGAACAGAGGGCTGACCCAGACGACGTGAAATAAATCCGGCAGTTTTCGCTGCAAGTAAGATAACGATGAGTGTAATTACTAATTGGATAAATGGAGACATTTCTTTACTGCCTAAAAAAGAATAGATCTCTAACTGAGATCTATTCTACCTGAAATTCGAGCCGACTTGCTTTGCTAAACACGCTTGCCAGAAATTATCCCCTATGGAGTAACCAGTTTTGTCTCATGCAGATATTTTTCCAGATAATGCCCGGTGTAGCTTTTCTCATTCAAGCAGATTTCTTCCGGTGTGCCAGCACAAATGATTTCGCCGCCCCTGTTACCGCCTTCTGGCCCCAGGTCAATCAAGTAATCTGCCACTTTGATGATATCCAGGTTGTGTTCAATAATCACTACACTATTACCCGCCTCAACCAGCCGTTGCAGCACCTCGATGAGTTTATGTACATCAGCCGCGTGCAGTCCCACGGATGGTTCATCCAACACATAAATTGTGCGCCCGGTAGCCCGACGGGAGAGTTCTTTTGCCAATTTGACGCGCTGCGCCTCTCCACCTGATAGCGTGGTCGCAGGTTGGCCAATTTTAATATACCCCAGGCCTACCTCTTGTAGCAATTTAAGCTTGCTTGAAATGGACGGGAATGCTGAGAATATTTCCGCTCCAGCTTCAACAGTGGTATCTAGAACATCAGAAATGGACATCCCCTTGAAGTGAACTTGCAGGGTTTCCCGGTTGAACCTTGCCCCGTGACACACATCACACGGAACATAGACATCTGGCAAGAATTGCATTTCAATCCGTAGTTGACCCTGACCCTGGCAGGCTTCGCACCTGCCACCATGAACGTTAAAGGAAAAGCGGCCTGATTTATATCCGCGCATTTTACTTTCTGGTAATTCTGCAAAAAGTGAACGGATTTCATCAAACATGCCTGAATAGGTACCCGGGTTTGACCGCGGAGTGCGCCCGATGGGAGATTGATCAATGTTAATGATCTTATCCAAATATTCCAGTCCATCGATCCGCTCATGTTCGCCTGCCTGGGTGTGAGCACCATTCAATTGGCGGGCGAGTGAGTTATATAGAATATCCACCATCAATGTCGATTTACCCGACCCGGAAACCCCGGTGATACACACCAGCTTGCCCAATGGAATTTCGACTGTCACATCTTTCAGGTTGTTCGCTTTCGCATGAACGACGGTAAGATGCTTCCCATTGCCGATTCTTCTCTGCTCAGGCATGGGGACTTGCTTGCGACCGGAAAGATATTGCCCGGTCAGCGAATCGGGATGAGCAAGGATGGCATTGACGTCTCCCTCGGCTATCACATGCCCGCCATGAATGCCTGCCGCCGGTCCTAAGTCGATGATCCAGTCAGCCGAACGGATGGTCTCGTCATCATGTTCCACAACCAAAACTGTATTTCCCAGGTCTCGCAGGCCTTTGAGTGTTTCGAGTAAGCGGCCATTATCCCGCGGGTGCAATCCAATCGAAGGTTCATCCAATACATACAGAACGCCCATCAGCCTGGATCCGATCTGGGTTGCCAACCGAATTCGCTGCGCTTCTCCACCTGAAAGTGAACCGGCGGAGCGTCGCAAGGTAAGGTAGTCCAGCCCTACATTTACCAGAAAACCCAGACGGGCTTGAATTTCTTTGATGATCCGTTCGGAGATGATTCTCTGGCGGTTGGACAAATGAGAACAATCACCTTCGAGAGATTCAATCCACTGCAAGGCTTCATTGATCGGCCATTCAGTGACCTGCAAAATATTTGAGTCGCAAATCGTAACGGCTAATGCCTCTGGGCGTAAACGGTTCCCATTACAGGTGGGGCACGGTTTGGTGCTCATGAATTCTGAAATTTTGGCGCGGATGTATTCGGATTGTGTCTCTCGGAACCTGCGAGCCATATTTCCGACTACCCCTTCAAATGCAGTGCGGTAATTACCTGAGCGGTCTTCCCGCTCATAATGAATATTGATCTCTTCCTTGCCGGTACCAAACAAGATCACATTCAACTGTTCTCGGGGCAGCTCACGGACTGGTTTATCCAAATCGATATGGTAATGCTTGGCAACTGCTTCCAGCATCTGCCAGTAATATTTTCCTTCTTCACGGGCATTATTCCACTCCATAGCAGCGATGGCGCCGTCATTAAATGACTTTTCGTCATCCGGTATCAACAGGTCAGGATCAATTTCTTGTTTGCTGCCCAATCCCTGGCAATCTGGACAAGCTCCATGGGGTGTGTTAAAGGAGAATGTGCGTGGTTCAATCTCTGCCAGTGATACTCCATGCTCTGCGCATGCGAGATGTTCAGAAAACAACAGGTCTTTGGCGGGTTCGACCGATAGGTTTTGAACTGTCAGATAACCCTCACCCACTTTAAGCGCGGTCTCCACCGAATCAGTTAGACGGGATCGGGCAGCCTGCTTGTCCTCTGGTGAGAGGTCCGCTTGAATCACTAGCCGGTCGACTACTGCTTCGATTGTGTGAATCTTATACCGGTCCAGATTGATTTCTTCATCCAGGGTATAAACCACCCCATCTGCACGCACCCGAGCGAAACCGGCTTTCCGGATTTCATCCAGAATATTGGTGTAAGTACCTTTACGACCGCGAACAATCGGTGCCAGGATCAGTAATTTGCTGCCATCAGGGAGTGATTCAATTGCGTCTACAATTTCCTGGGCAGATTGTTTCATCACTTCACGCCCGCAGATAGGGCAATGTGGAATTCCAACCCGGGCAAACAATAAACGCAGATAATCGTAAATTTCGGTTACGGTTCCTACGGTTGAACGGGGATTATGCGATGTTGCTTTCTGGTCGATGGATACCGCCGGCGAAAGACCATCAATATAATCGACATCCGGCTTGTCCATTTGCCCTAAGAATTGACGCGCGTACGCTGAAAGCGATTCCACATATCGGCGCTGACCTTCGGCAAAGATGGTATCAAAAGCAAGCGAGGATTTCCCCGAACCCGACAAACCAGTAATCACAACCAGTTTATCGCGTGGGATATCCACGGAGATATTCTTTAAGTTATGTTCGCGAGCGCCAACCACGCGGATCACATTTTGAGTCATACGGTCACCTTCAAGTAAAAAATCAGGTAGGTATTGTAAACCTACTCAGGAGAAAACAGGTCGAAGCGTTATACAAGAAATATAGAACAATTGTACTATTTATCAAAAGATATTTCAAGGTGTGGATAACTGGAAGTGTTCAAGAAGTGTTCGAAATGAATGATGAATTCCATGTCGGGATTCGTTCTTTTGGAGCCGAGGAATTCCACATTCGGTTGACACAGATATCTCTCCTCAATTTCCAATCGCACCTTGATTTAAAGAGACCAACCTGTACAGGTTGGTCTCTAACTCATTTTCTTGACTTAAGTCTGGTTATATTTTCACTTCATTGAACATTGCCAATGGACCGATACTCATACCTGCCAGACTGCCTCCGGTATGTGCGCCCAGGATAGGACCTACTCGCATGGTAGGCAGCCATGTGCATTTAAAGAGCTTATCCATCTCTTCTTTGAGTAAGGCGATGGCTTCAAAATTCTTGCCGTGTAACAATTGGGCTCTCAATTCGCTGCCTTCAGGATAAAAACGGGTGATTGAATGCGCCATTTTCTGTAAAGCTTTGTGAGTGGTGCGCTCTTTGGCTACCGTGTAGTACTTGCCATCCTCTTTGCCAATCGCAATCACTGGACGAATTTTTAATAAAGATGCAAGCAAGCCCTGGATGTGACTGATTCTTCCGCCATGGATCAGATATTTGAGATCCTCGACGATGTAGATTCCTTCGTTTGCACCACGCATCCGATTCAGTAATGCGAGGATATCATTCAGCTTCCATCCGGCTTTTATCGCCTTGGCAGCAGTCTCTACTTGCCAGGCTTCAGGGCAAGATAAAGTTTTTGTATCCCAATGGGTAACATGCGCAGTTGGGGCCATCTCAGCCCCGGTTATTGCTGAACTGATACGTTCCGCTTAATCCACTCGAGATATGGATTGATAATATTTCCGGATCAGTTTTTGCCAATTCTGTATAGATTTTGGCAAAATCGCCGGCGGTTGCCTGAGAGGTGACAGGAAGATCATCTGTCGTTTCAAGCAGATCATAAAACTCTTCTGAGGATAAATCCTCACCACTGCTGTAAGTTTTTCCATCTAACGTAAGGCGCATCGGCGCAAAATGAATATTCAAACCATCCATTTGCTCACTTGAGATATCGCATCCTCGATCCGTTACAATCTGCATCCTGTCCCATCCTGCTTTCAAGTTTATGCACTATATGACTGTAACAGTATAAAGATGAACACCCGAATTGGAATGTGTCTCCAGTCCTATTTCAAGGCATATTTCAATTAAAAAACCTGGCTCATAATAAGCCAGGTTGTAGAAATTGTGCCGAAAATTATTTTGCTAATAACCCCAAAATGAGACTTAAAAGATACAGACCAAACAGAGGCAGCATGAGCAAACCCATATTCACCGGATCTACCGTAGGTGTAATAACGGCAGAAAGACCGGCAATCACCACAATTGCAATCCGCCATTGTTTTGCCAGGGTTGCCACCGAAACGATCTTGAGTTTTACCAGAGTAAAAATCACCAAGCGGTGTCTCAAATCCGATCCCAATCCAAAACAGCAGGCTGGAAACAAAATTGATGTAATTCGATACCCGTGGGATGGTCTTGACTCCGATAAACCCAGTGAGAAACGGGATCGTCGTTGGCAGCATCACAAAGTAAGCAAAAACCACACCGCCCAGGAATAATAAAGTGGCAAAAGGAATCCCTAGAAAAAGCCATTTCTTTTCATTTGGGTTTAAACCCGGTAATGTGAAATGCAATAATCTCGTAAAGTAAAATCGGGAAAAGCCAGGATAAAGCCACCCAGTAGTGAAACTCGCATGAAAACGCCCATCGTTTCAGTAACCTCAATTGCTTGCAAGTACTGCAAGCCACCGATTGGACGGGCTAAGATTTTCAAGGTAGGTTTCTGCAAACGCAAAAGACGCCGCTGTCGTGATAACCATTGCAACAACGGCGACAAGCAAGCGATTTCG
Source organism: uncultured Chloroflexia bacterium (assembly GCA_963818305.1). Classification (GTDB taxonomy): domain Bacteria; phylum Chloroflexota; class Anaerolineae; order Anaerolineales; family Anaerolineaceae; genus DAIOEK01. The sequence continues at coordinate 363,208 of CAWFRQ010000002.1, read as the reverse complement.
TAATTCATCTAAATGGACCCAGATACTGGTAGGTGAATCGGATTGGGCCATCTGTTCGATCTAACCTTTTCTTAGAATCCCAAAAAACAATTCGCCAAAGGAATTACAGTAAACAACCTGTTTCCTGGCGAATTGGTAATTCTCAAATCGGATTATGATTCTTTTTTCTCTTTGTCAGAACTTTCTTCGGCTTTTGTCCTTCTTTTCGGGACCCGGTGAGTCCGTCTTTAAAGGAACGAATGCCACTGCCGAGCTCGCCGGCGATCTTGCTGATACGGCCAACGCCGAAGAGCAGGATGACGATCACCAGAATGATAATTAATTCAGTCGGGCCTAATCCAAACATATTTTAACTCCTACAATTTGCAAATTACAGAGGTTGTTACGCGGGATTTGAAACGTCTTTTTTGTCCATCTTGGTACCTTGTGTAGGTCTGATTCTACTACAATCTGGGAAAATCAGAATGAAGAACGAGATTATAATCACTCGTGCGTAAAAGTTGAATTTTTGATTGTGAATCTCGGGTCCATCTAAAGACTTTCACACCCCACTCTACTTTCCCGGGTTATCCACATATGATCGAACGTATCCTGAAAACCTATCATAAATATCCTGTCTCGATTCTGGGCACTGTTGTTGGTCGTATTCATTGACATGATCGGCGGCACGCTCCTTTCGCCATTCTTTGCGCTGTATATCACTCAAAAATTCGGAGTAGGGATGACCCAGGCCGGGATCATGCTGGGAATGTTCGCCTTTTTTGGGTTATTCGGGAACGCGATTGGTGGTGCTCTCACAGACCGGTTCGGCCGAAAGAAGATCATCTTGTTCGGATTGATCTTCAGTGCCCTCAGCACAATCTCACTCGGATTTGTCAATACGTACTGGGTGCTCTTCCCGCTCTCTGCCCTGATTGGCATACTGGGTAGCATTTCAGGACCTGCGCATAACGCCATGGTCGCAGATATGCTTCCTGCAGAGCAACATAATGAAGGCTACGGAATGGTCCGGGTAGTGGCGAACCTTTCCTGGATTATTGGCCCGAGCATCGGCGGGTTTGTGGCTTCGAGATCATACCTGGCATTATTTCTACTGGATGCTGTTTTCAGTCTGACTACCGCCATTTCTGGTCGTTCAAATCATCCCTGAAACCATGCCGGTCAAATTGGAGAAATCTCAACACGAGCCATTTCTTCACACCATACGCGGTTACAGGGTAGTGTTCCAGAATTACCTGTTCATTGCATTCCTGGGTGTTTCGATGCTGATGCTCCTCGTGTACCAGCAAATGTACAACACTCTCTCCGTTTATCTGCGGGATGTGCATCAGATTCCAACCACCCAATATGGGTATATGCTCAGTGCAAGCGCAGTCCTGGTGGTTCTCACTCAATTCTGGATCAGTACGCAGACCAAGAAGTACCCCCCCATGGCAACCATGGCATTCGGTTGTGCCTTCTATATGATCGGCTTCAGTATGTTTGGTTTTACCAGCCACTTCATCTGGTTTATCCTGGCGATTCTGATTATCACAGTGGGTGAGATGATCACATTCCCGGTCAGCCAGGCTCTCGCTGCCAAATTTTCTCCGGAAGACATGCGCGGTCGGTATATGGCAGTCTTCTCCATCTCCTGGGCGGTACCATCCAGTGTCGGTCCTGGATCTGGCAGGAATGATTTTGGATAATGCGGATCCTCGCTGGGTTTGGTATGCTGGAGGAATAATCTGTGCCATCGCAATTCTTGGGTATCTCAGCCTGCATTGGCGGCTAAGTAATCGGCCAGAATTCCAATTAAATTCAGTAGAAGAATAAGGAAAAGAGCTCATTATTTCAATGAGCTCTTTTTGTACTATTTGATAGGCATAACAATTCTGGTTTGTAATTCCGCCGGAGGTGATTCAGGTCCATTCAGGTAGTATTCGTACGCCACACCAGTCAACTCATACTTATTTTCTGCTGCGAATTTACCCATGTTATCATAGGCTGGCGCCATCTCGCTATAAGGGCCGGTATACAAACAGGCTATGCTTTTACCAGCCGGGATGACTCCCGCTTCAACATCCCCATCCGATTGTAGATCCTTGCTCACGGGGAAACCGATTTCAACTTGAAGTGCTTGCATATCCATATTGAAGTAGGCGACATACGGTGCTGAGCTTGGCTGCTCTCCTTGCTTTGCCATAATCCCAATAATCTGCCCGTATGCCGGACCGATGATCAGCGGTAATTCCTCAACCCGGCAGGTTTTGTGGATACACAAAATTGGTTGACTTTCTGTTTGAACAACTTCGATTGATGATTTCATACACCCTCCATTTTTCTTCAATTATAGAACATTTATTCTAATTGTCAATACGGACCTCACAAATGCACAAATTGGAAATTCGAAAAATTTATGTTGAATTTAGATAAGTTAATAGGTTTTATACAGCAAAAGAAGTTTATTCAATCCATACTCTTAAGTATGTTGGGTAAAAATGCTCCATTGCTGAAGAAATGGCTAAACAGTCTATCCAAACTGGGGATCATTCAGGCTGGTTTCATTCTTATACTCATCCTTGTGATTTCGTATTTATATATGACTCTGTACAATTCCGAATCGTTTTTCTTACTATCCGTTCCATTCTTCATGGCATTGTTCCTATCATTCTTCCTTATCCGCAAGTACCAGAAATTAACCAAAACTTAACCAAAAAAATGAATTGATTCGGCAAAACTGCCATTCAAATTTGAAAAAACCGTAACCAGGATCGCACTGAAGAATTGACCGGAGCAAAGTCAGACTTGGAGCAGCAACTAGCTGAAATTTATGCTCTCCAATCGTCCCTGCAAGAACAAGCGATGCGAGATCCGCTAACCGACTTATATAACCGGCGATATATGGATGAAATGCTCAAGAAAGGAATTTGCCCGGGCGCAGCGTAAAGATTACCCGATAACGATTAATCCTATTCGATATCGACTTTTTCAAGAAAGCTGAATGATACCTACGGCCACACCGCTGGTGACAAGGTACTTGAAATGCTGGGGAAGGTTTTTCGCAACCCACATTCGAATTGATGACTATGCCATACGCTATGGTGGCGAAGAATTCCTGATCGTTCTTCCACAGGTGCCATATGGCAGATCATTATTGCGCGGAAATCAGATCCGGCAAGTCATTCAACAAATTGTCACCGGAATACAACGGCAAGAAGATGCAGGTGACGATCTCAGGCGGCGTGGCTGGTTTTCCGGAACACGGATCAAACCCCGCATGAAGTCATTGCTCATGCCGACTGAAGCGCTCTATAAAGCCAAGGAAATGGGCAGAAATCGAATCGAAGTATATATGGAAGGGGAAATGCAGCCGCCCTTTACGATGAACTCAGATACATTCGAAGTGTGAATTTAAACCGGATTACACCTGATCTCCCAGTTGTAGTAAATTTACCCGTTCAATCTCAGCAAACATCTTTTTCTGTGATCAGATCATCAATCGAACTGATCGATGCCACCAGGAACGGTGAAATGGTCCCTAATTTTTCACTTCCCGCCAGGGCAACTACCCTATCGCTCCGTTCCATCATCGCCCGTTTGATCACCAATTCATCGTAATCAACCACAGTAATTCCCGCTGTCGGATCCAGACTGCAGATTCCCAGAAAACAAATATCCGCATGAATCGCTCGGATCGCATCCACTGCCTGTGTACCCGTAACCACCTGCATTTCTTTGTTCAACTTGCCACCGATGAGAATGATCTCGATTAACGGGTTTTTAGATAACTCAATTGCGATCTCCGGCGAATTCGTCACAATCGTCGCACGAATATGGGGTGGTAGTAGTGCAGCCAGTTGCAGGGTGGTCGTTCCGCTATCCAAAAACACGGTTTGTCCATTCTGAATAATCGGTAGAGCAGCTCGGGCAATCGCTGCCTTAATCGCCGGAGATTGTTGTAATCGTTCCTGATAACTGATACCAGCCGGAGAATGAGGAAGTGCCCCACCATGTACGCGTGTCATCTGTCCGCGGTTCGCAAGTTCGTGCAGGTCGCGCCGGATCGTATCCTCTGAGACCTGTAATTGTTTGCTTAAATCAACCGCAACGACGCTTCCCTGCTGTTGCAGGATCGTCAGGATTAGGTTTTGTCTTTCCTCTTTGAGCATCGGGCTACCTCGTATGTTGCTTGACAATGCGTTATTATGCTGTTATATTCTTATATATGCATTATATTGCACAATTAGAGCCCTGTCAATCATCGAGGTGAAATGCAAAACTCTCAATCCAAGTTTATCCTGTATGTTGCCTGCGCAATCTTTATCGTTTTCGGGATCATCACTGCCGGTCTAGGTCCTGTATTACCAGAACTTGCCAACCAAACAAACAGCAACATCTCATCCATCGGTGGGATTTACACTGCTATTTTCCTGGGTGCGTTGATCTCGCAACTCATTTCTGGGCCGTTAATTGACCATTTCGGGCACAAGAAGGTCCTCTTCATCTCCATGTTTATCCTGGCAGCCGGAACGATCGGCTTTTCAATTTCACGCTCCATCTGGTGGATGTTATCGATCACCTTTCTTGCAGGATTGGGTCATGGCTCAGTAGATCTGACCACAAATGTGATGGTCAGCAGCGCTTTTCCGCATAAAAATGCATCCTATATGAATTTGCTCCACTTTTTCTTCGGTGTCGGGGCATTCATCGGACCCGCTTTCATCAGCCTGACGCTTGCCCGCTGGGACAACGGGGTCATGGTCCTCTGGTTAGCCTCAGCAGCAATTGTTCTGCTCGCTTTTCTTGTACTGATCATCAAACCCATCCAACCAGTTCAGCACCAAAGTGCTGAACAGTCAGCCGGTACTCGCGTTTACCGTTCACTCGCACTTTGGATGTTTGGCGGGTTGCTCTTACTCTATGTCGGGGTCGAAAACGGAATCGGTGGGTGGGCAACTACCTACATGAACGTGACCACTGGTATGCAAATTGAATCGGCCGCTTTGGTTTCATCTGGATTCTGGGGTGCGCTGACAATTGGCCGATTGGTTATGGTTTTAATTAGCCGAAAATTTTCCCAGCGCCAGGTACTCCTTGGCACCTTTCTCACTTCTTTCTTATTTGGGTTGGTGTTCGCAGCATTTTCAGGTACCCAGTGGCCATCCATTATATCCATCATCCTGATCGGTTTCTTCTCTGGTGCTGTGTACCCCACCACCATGTCACTGGTAACTACAACCTTCAAACGCGATACCGGCAAAGCAGCCAGTGTTGTAGCTGCCATGGGTAGTATCGGCGGAATGTTGATCCCTCTTGTTCAAGGTTTTCTGCTTGAAAACGTCAGCCCTGCTGCCAGCGCCTGGTTTGCTACCTTTGGGCTCTTCCTTATGCTTGTTCTTTTCGGGTTGATTTTACAAACTGAGAAACAAGGTCAAATGGCGTAACGATCAGTAGTTGATCGTATTGAGTTCATTGCGATTTCAACAATCAAAGTAAATCACCCTAGCCAAATTCAAGCCAGGGTGATTTTTGGTAAAACTTTCTTTTTTAGTTGGCTAACCAGACGCTGAAGGTATCCCACAAAAGCTTGAAGATGATTCCAACCACGACCAGCAAGAAGACCCATCGGATAAAGCGGTTACCGCGCAAAATTGCTAATCGCGATCCAAGAAACGCTCCGGCTACGTTGCATACTGCCATCGGAAGTGCTATCTGATAGAGAATATGCCCGCCCAATCCAAAATATATGACAGCAGCCAGGTTAGTAGCCAGGTTTATCACTTTTGCTGAAGCGGATGCTTGTAAGAAATTAAATTTCAACCACAGAATAAACCCAAAGATGAGAAATGTACCGGTTCCTGGCCCAAAAAATCCATCATAGAATCCCAGACCTGCACCCATCAGAATACCCCACCCAATCGATTTGCTTGGAACGTATTCTGCTTCCGTCATCGATCCGAAATCTCTCTTGATTAAAATGAATGCGGCGATGATCACCAGCAGAACCACGATCAGCGGACGCAAGAATTGTGCATCAATGCTGCTGATCGTCAGCGCCCCCAACCAGGAAAAACAGAAAGCAGCCAGGGCAGTAACCAGTACCTGTAGCCAGGGAATCTTAATTTTTCGGGTGTATTGCAGTGTAGCCATACTGGTTCCACAAATGGATACTAATTTATTGGTGCCGAATATGGTTGCAACCGGAAATTGGGGTAGAAACAACAGCAAAGCAGGAGTTTGGATTAATCCGCCGCCGCCCACCACAGAATCGACAAACCCGGCGAAGAAGGCGAATAGAAGGAGCGGAGTTGATCCCAGGTCATAAGGAATGATTATAGTCGCGTTCGAAATAATATATTCCTTTAGCTTTGCCCTTCATCCTGAGGAGGAACGACGAAGGATCTTGCATTGGCATCAATTTTGGTATTCATCAGGCAATTGTCCTGATTTTGTTACAAAAACGTCTACCCCACATAACAAAAACCTTTCAATTACCTTCAATCGGTTGACCTGCCTGCTGGCCGCCGCTATAGTATAAGCAGGTGTCAACTACCTGCTGTTCAAACGATACAGGTTGCAAGATGAAAAATAAAATTAGCGCTTTCTGGAAACGAATACCACCCCACGGGCAAAGCCTGGTGGAACTAGCCATCTTCTTCCCGATTATCATGATGATGCTCTCGGGAATGATTGAATTTGGCTTCTTGTTGAATTACTACCTGAACTTGATGGATGGCCCTCGTGAAGGTGCCCGTTTCGCAGCCGATCGAACGCCCTTCCTGGATGGTACCATCAACCCAGACCCCACGTTCTACAATCAGCCAGACCCACTGCAAACGCCCGGGATTGTCCAAATTGTCGAAAATGCCATCCGTCCTTATTCTCTGAAATCAGCCGAAGACGATATCGTGGTCACTATTCTGGCAATGGATGATGACGGCTCCTTATTTGGTCGTTTTCCTGATAATGCGATGCGTTGCGCAGTCACACCGTTGCAATCATCCTATTGTTACTTTGGCAATTACACCAGCAAATTCACCAACACCGAATTCACGGATATGATCACCAGTTCTGCCGGTGCGAACAAAATGGGAGCGGTGGTTGTGGAGCTGTTCTATAGCTATCATCAGGAACTTGCTCTGCCCTGGATTACTGTTGTCGTACCTGATCCTATCCCGTTGCATGTATATGCGGTATCGCCGCTGCCCGTGGCAGCGCCACCCGATTGTCCGGATGCGACCAACCCAATGTGTCCATAGAGCAGAAAAAAATGAAAAAGATATCAACCAGTCACATGAGAAAATCTGAAAAAGGCCAGTCGATCGTACTGATCGCGCTGGTATTTGTTGGTTTGCTCGCTTTTATCGGTTTAACCGTCGACCTGGGTATGTTGTTTATATCTTATGGTAATCTGCGCCGTGCAGTAGATAATGCTGCTCTGGCAGCCGCCACCCAAATGCGTGAAAATTACACGATCACTGACCTGGAAAACTCTGCCTCGCAATTCCTCAATCTCAATAATGTCAAAGTGGATCCAGGTGCGGTGAATGTACAAACCTGCGCAACTGACCCCACGGATACGCAGCTCTGCCCAACCGACCGCCGTAAACTGGTGCGGGTGACTGCTGAAGTACCTGTTCAATTCTCATTCATTTCCGTGATTGGATTTTACGAGACCACCATTCGAGCGAATGCGATGGCAGAAGCCGCATCCATGGACGTGGTTCTGGTAATTGATATTTCCGAATCGATGACCGAAGTGAAAGATGGTTCCGGTAGTTACATCAGCCGCGAGGCGCCTGTTGTTTGTAATTCAGGTGACGCGGATGGAGATGGCATCCCTGGCAGTTGCAACCCGTTTAAGTATGTGAAAGCCGCCGCAGCGGATACTTTTGTGGATTACATCTTAAATAAAGCACCGACGGAAGAAGAAGACCGGATTGCGATTGTGGTTTTCTCAAACGGTTGGGAAGACCGTAATTATTACTACACACCTGGTTACGCCAGCGGAGTCACCATTCCCACCAGAGGCACTGGTTACGTGTGCCCCTACGGCGATTGGGAAGATCCGGATGGCGATGGCGTATGGGATTGCGCGGACCCGTGGATCAGTGACAGCAATGTTGCCAAAGACCTGATCTACAATCTAAAAGTATATGAACCAGTTACCTGTGATTATCCCACCACAGAAAATATGGATCAGCGCGGCCCGTGCACCAGCATTCAACCCGCTGATGGGTTGCCTGCAGAGGGAACTGCAATCGATGCCTTTACTGGTACATACCTGGGCGGAAACTGCCCGTACGGTCAGTCTGGTAATATCGACTTTAATACCGCGCTTGGAATTGATGTGGTTGCAAACCCGGCTGCAGCAGCCGAACCGGATGGTTCCTCGTGTTCTACCACCAACATCGGCGGCGGATTGCAGGTAGGTGCATCCTTGTTCGGCATGGAAATGCGGAAAGATGCACTCTGGTTGTTGGTTCTCCTCACCGACGGAGTACCAAATGCCTCTGAATTCACCGCGGATACCGACCCGGATTATTTTGCCTGCCCCTGGCTCAGATAACACCACCTTCATCCAATCCATGCCGGTAGGGCATTGCCCGGATGCATTTAAATCAAATGGTACTTGCCGTGACAAAAACACGAATACTCGTCACCTATCCACCTCTGTCGCGACTTATGACGCTGAAGATTTTGCACGCGATATGGCCGATCTGGTCTCCTGTGACGCCAAAGATCCCGGCAGCCGACTGCAATAGCTCCGGCCAGGGTGCAACCATGTTCGCCATTGGCTCTAAGCCAAACCGTGATCAACAGCAAGGATACCAATTCACCGGCTATTCCGTATGGAGACCGGTTCTTACGTTATGTAGGCGCGGTTGGAGATGATGGTGACCCGGATACAGATTCTTGTGCTTCTAGTACCTTACCCCACCACCACTGCCGACTACGATTGCGGCAATTATTATTTCTCTGAATATGGCACCGGTTTGGATGCCGTTTTTCAACAAATCGCATCCAGAGTATTTACACGTATCACCCGATAGGAAGTGAGTGACTATGACAGCACCCAACCCAACCCTAAAAGCAGCATCTTTAAAAAGCCATCCGCTCAATCGATGGTGGAATTCGCTCTGGTGCTGCCGATTTTGCTTGCACTGATTTTCGGTATTATTGAATTTGGCCGCCTATTTCAGGCCTGGCTTATCCATTCAAAACAGCGCCCGATTTGCCGTACGTTATGCGGTAACCGGTAACTATGACGATTCCATACTGCAATACTGCCAACTATACAGAATCTACGAGCAGCCCATATAAATCCATTTCCGCAACTACAATAGCGTAGATATTTCTCCGGACATTGATCCATACACTGCTGATTATTTGGTGGAGATCCACAAGATTGCAAACTTCCGAACGATTCCATGGATGAAATCAAGAACAGGGCTCCATTTGCTGGACTATGTCACAGAATGCCCAGGCGCTGGCAGTCGGCGAAGCCATGCAAAATATGACCAGCGAATTGCAAGACTATGCCCGTCTGCATTCAGTTTGGGATATTGCCACCCATGACGCTTTCGCTATCGCCCGTGATCCAGCCCTGGCTGATCCCTCAGAAACCGGTCTGGAAGGTTACTTCCGGGTAGTGGTCTACTCCTCCCGCCTTTTGAATACTACCTGTCCGGCACTTGGATTGACAACATTTGATTCCTGTATCACCCGAGCCGATCCATCTAATGGTGAGTACTGGGATGTTCTTTCGCCATCCGGTGAAGATGCAGGCGGTCCTGGTGATCGGGTTGCCATTGGTGTGGATTTTAATCATCCACTCATTACCCCCTTCCTGATGACAGCCTGGCCTTACGTCCACCTAACAACCATCCGTGAAGGCATTGTAGAAAACTTCCGAACCAGTAAGACCATCAACGTGGCTGCGCCGATCGGTTGGGCTACCTGGACTCCTTCCAACACGCCAACGATTACGAATACACCAACCAACACCAAAGACCAACACCGCTACGGATACTCCCACGCCAACGGAAACCAATACACCGACCGAGACGATGACACCATCGAATACATCCACACCGACCAATACAGTGACCCCCACCCCAACCATGGCATGTGGTTTACTTACCGCAAATATGAGTTTTGGCCCAGTCACTTACGTGAGTGGTGGGTATCGTGGAACCATCATCTGGTACAATCTCCAATAATAGCGCCGGAAATGTCACCTATGAAGCGATGATATTTCATCCTGGCCTGCTCAACCCGGTCAATATGTCCGTTAGGTCACTGTGAATGGGACGCAAATCGTCACCACGTCTGATACAACTCCTCCTACCGAATACTACTTCCCGGCCTCCTGGGTCCTGGCAGATGGAACTTCCACTCATACTTCAGTGTCGAATTCCGCTCATGCCTTCCGTTGGATTCTACGGAACCTACACCATGACCTTCAACTTCGTAGGAGATTGTGATGCATCAGCCACTCTATCCAGTGATGAACCCACCCCAACTCCATCCAATACACCTACCATTACGCTCACGCCGTCCAAGACCAATACACCTACGAATACGTTTACGCCATCCTTAACGCCAACCTGCACCATTACGCCTACCATGACACTACACCTTCGCTACCTTCACCCCGACCATCCCGAATACACCCAACCATTACTCCCACCCCGTCGAGGACACCTACCCGGACAAATACACCGACCCGAACGCCTACCCGGACGTTCACGCCATCTAGAACACCAACCATATACATTTACGCCGTCCCTAACCTTCACACCTTCGAACACGCCTACCATCACGCCGACACCATCCAAGACCTTCACGAGGACATCGACGAATACCTTAACCCCGTCGAATACACCTACCATTACCCAGACGCCTTCCAAGACGTTTACCAGAACTAACACGCCTACCATGACAAACACACCGACAGTCACCAGTTCGCCGACCAAGACACAGACTTCTACTGCCACCAAGACCTTGACGCCATCCTCAACGATGACGCCATCGCAGACCAAGACCTCTACGGCAACGCCTACGAAGACGAAGACACCTACCTGGTGTGCAGACTGTTAAGGAATGAGGGCGGCTGAATAGCCGCCCTTTTTTTATCTTCTACTACAATTAAGTCATGATTCAAAGCGTTATTCAACGCATCAAACCAAACCAATCCGGCTGGCAAGCGGCTCTGATCTTGCTCTCCCTTTGTTTTCCATTGGGGTTGGCGTTCTTACCGTCCGAAAATAGCTCCCTAAGGGTAGCATTTAGGTCACTCGGATTTCTCGTACCTGGCCTGCTAGCTGGCTCTGTGTATTTTAAAGCGACCCGCACCACAGATAAACTATCCCGCATTTTCATCAGTCTGGTCGGGGTGAGTATCGTTTTTCGCATCATAGAAGATCTCTTCCTCACGGTATTCCTTACTCAACCCATGCCGCCGATTGCGCAAGCATCCTTCGCCTGGATTGATCTGGCGGGTTGGGTAGCTCTGGCAATTGCAATCATCGGATTGATGCTTTCTCAGCAAAAAATTGCTATTAAGTTAAAATTTCTGCTTGACCTATTTATCACGGTCGGGGCATTCCTCGTCTTGTGGTACGTAATCTTCCTCAATCCAGTCACATCTAACACCAACCCAGACCTGGCTATTCCCACAGACCAGATCTGGTATTCTATCGAAGATGTGTTGCTGGTGGTTCTCAGTGCCTATGTGTTTTTTTTCACCGACCAGAAAGCGCATCGCACTTTTCTGGGTTTGATGGTTCTTGCCAGTATTACTTTTTATATTACTGATACCACTATCCGTTTGGATGGGATTGGTGAGAACCAGATCCTATTTGCCCTTTCTGCGGTAACGCAATGGTTGAGCTTTGCCCTCCTGTGGTATTCCAGCAGATATGCCCTGCGGCTGGAAACCGAAATCCAGGAACAATCTTCCACCCAACAGCTCATTGCAGGTTGGGCCATCCGCGAGCGAATTCAAGAGACCTTACCCATTGCCCTACCCTTGGTCATGGTCATCGAGCTGCTCATCTTCTGGCAACAGAATTTACCCATTGAACAGACAGTGCTGGTTGGCAGCGCAGTCATCTGGCTGCTGTTGGTTGCCCGATTAGGCGTTGCAGCCGGGGAATTTGAAATGCAGCAGTATGCGCTTCTCTTCCTCAACTCAGCCGAAGCCGCTTTTTTAAGCGGTCCAAATTGGAAGTTCATACAGGTGAATCCAGCAATGGTCAGGCTGTGCGGATTCTCTACCCGAGAAAGTATGATCAACCAGGACATCCGGATGGTGTTACCGAATTTCGATGATTTCATCAAAAGCAATAAACTTGAACCTTCTGAGACTATTCTCTTGAATAGCGCCGGGCAGCGGATTCCGGTTGAACTATCCCATCAGGTCATCCTCCTTGGTTTCTTTAAAAGAAAATATCACACCGGGGTGATACACGATCTAACCGCCCAGAAAAATCAACAAGAGATGCTGCAACAGGCTTACAACCGGGTACAAGCCATGCAAACTGAATTGCGGCAGCTAAATGATGATCTGGAGCAACGGGTGGTGGAGAAAACTGCCTCCTTGGAAACAACGTATCGCCAATTGGAAGAACAGCATACCCGTCTGCAATCACTGGACCAGATGAAGTCGGATTTTGTTTCGCTGGTATCTCATGAATTGCGGGCTCCACTCACAAACATCAGTGGAGGTATCGAGTTGCTGTTGTCTGGCAAAAAGCAGATATCCGAATCGATCCGCACCTCGCTGCTGCTGGTGCAAAACGAAATCAAGCGCCTGACTAGATTCGTAGAGACTATTTTGGACCTGTCTGTTCTAGATGCGGGTAAACTCCCAATCTATCCGGAAAAAATTTTAGCTGGTGCATTTCTAAAACTCGTGCGAGCGCACTATCAGAGCATTCCGGGTGCCAACCGCGTAATTTGGCCGCCTACAACCGATAATTTATCTTTGCTGGTTGATGTACAAGCGTTACAAAGTGTATTCATCCATGTATTAGATAATGCATTAAAATATGCCCCACAAGGGAGTATCCAGATTACAACCAGTCAATCTGGTAAATCGATTATGTTTACAATATCGGATGCAGGTCCGGGAATTCCGGAAGATCTACGCGATCAAATCTTCGAGAAATTCTTCCGATCTGAAACCGCGGATGCCCGGTTGATTTACGGTCATGGTTTAGGCTTGTATATGGCACGCAAGCTGCTGGAAGAAATGGATGGAACAATCACGGTTTCCGAGTCCCCATCCGGGGGTGCCGCGTTCACTATCCAGTTGCCAGAAGGGGAGCAGGCAAGATGACACAACGAGTTTTGCTGGTAGATGACGATCAAACTTTATTGCAATTCCTAAGTGAATACCTACAAGGTGATCATTTTGTGGTTTATACAGCCGCAACAGGTGGTGATGCTCTGCGGTTAGCGTATCAGATTCACCCGGATATTGCAGTATTAGATGTGATGATGCCCGGCATGGATGGATGGGAAGTTTGCGCACGAATGCGGGAGATGTCTGAGATTCCCATAATTCTGGTGACAGGCAAAACAACCGAAGCCGACAAGTTGAGAGGTTTCAAATTAGGAGCTGATGACTACCTCACCAAGCCATTCAGCTTTGCAGAGCTCTCCGCTCGTATCAAAGCAGTATTAGCTCGTTCCAAAACGCAAGCGCCAGAAAGCAGCCAACAACTCCAAATTGAGAACCTGACTATTCAGCTCGACAAACGTACAGTCAAACGGAATGGCGATGAGATTTTCTTAACACCCACTGAATTCCGCTTGTTGGAATATATGGCCCGCAATAAAGGCCGAGCCATTCCGGAGGCCGAAATATCTCAGGCAGTGTGGGGCAATTACCGCGAAGATGAAGCCGGTGTACTCCGCCGTTATATCTTTCTATTACGCCAGAAAGTGGAATTGGATCCATCACAGCCCAAAATTGTAAAAACTGTACGCGGATATGGCTATCGCCTGGGAACTGGTAGTTTGACCTTCCCGGAGGATAAAGGTTAGAAAAATGATCCACATTAAAACTGCATGAAGGATTCTTCAGCTCATAAAATATTGTGGTAAACTCGAATTATGGACGACAAGATTACAATTATTGAAGGACCTACCCCCGTTTTTGATGTATCCCAGGATGCCTGGGCGATGGGGATTTATGAAGGGCCATCCCAATCTGGAATGGCGCTAACCCGGTTACGCACGTATAACGGTCCAGCTCTGGTAGAACGATGTTACCGGGCATGGAAAAAACAGGAATCCATTTCACTGGAATACAAAGACGAACTCGGTCTTCCGCAGAACAAACCAATCCTCGCGGTACGTAAAGTGGACACGGAAGATGGGCAGGTTCTTCTGGTTTGGCTCAAAACAGAATCCATGGATGAAGTTGAATCGAACTTAAGCGATAACGAAGAGGATGATGGTTTATCATTCGACTAATACTTTCAAGATAATAATTTATACAAAAAAGGAAGCCATGTATTGGCTTCCTTTTTGATTTTCTTTCACTTTTTCTAAATACCAGCTCCACCAACGGGGAAGCGCAGAATTGTACTATATTAAGCAACAAACGCCTGGGTGAGGGGGGCACCCAAACGTTTGTTATCTATATATTATCACATCTAATATTCGTGTCAAGCGTTTTTGATGAGAAATTGGTTAGTGTCACATAAATAATATGTAAATATTGAATGCCCCAGGAGGGACTCGAACCCTCAATCTAGGCGTTAGGAGTGCCTCGCTCTGTCCACTTGAGCCACAGGGGCATTACCCCCTTATTTTACCCGATGATTGATTGTGATAACAGGGCTTCCAATGTCAAACAGTGTGTGGACGTCTAAGATCATTCAATAACTGAAGCAGTCTCTCTGACCCTGCCGGTGGTTTTCGACAAAATATGGAAAGTGTGTCATAATATGAAAATGATCAAGGAGGTCCTTAGAATGAAATCAAGTATTCGAAATCTCAGCATCCTGTTAGCATTTGTCATTGTCCTAACAGCATGCACACCTGCAGCAGTACCCACCCAGAAAGCCGAACCCACTTTTGATGTGAATCCAATCTACACTGCTGCCGCAGCAACCATCGCTGTTGAATCGACTCGCAACGCAGCCCTCATCCCAACTGCAACTGCTACCGTTGAACCCACCGAAGCACCAACTGCTACACCCACTGAAACACTCGCTCCAACCATGCCGGTAGGAACAGCTGCTGCGGCATTAGGCCCAACACCCACCCTGTGGATTCCAGTCAGCGGCGATGGCCGCCCATCCATTACAGCAATTTATGATACCAACTGCCGTCAGGGTCCAGACGAGAACTTTGAAATCGTTGGCGCCATCCGGGTTGGAGATACCTCAGAAGTGTATGGCATGCTTCCTTACGGAGCCTGGTGGTATATCAAAAATCCAGGTAAAGATACCCCCAAGTATTGCTGGGTATGGGGTGAAACAACCAAGGTAGAAGGCAGCACCGATAATGTTCAAGAGATCTCTGCGCCGCCCACCCCCTATATTTCCAAACCCAAAGTGACTTTGAGCGCATCTGCTTCCCCATCGACCTCCGCCGCATGTCCGGTAACAGTCACTTTCACCGGAACCATCAAAACTAGCGCTGAAGGTGATTTTTCTTACCAGTTTTATAATGATGAAGGGAAAATTTACAAACAAGGTGTCATGTCTTTCAAAGATGACGGTACCAATTCCTTCTCATTCACCCGGACATTTGATGATGACTACATCGGTTGGGTGCAACTAAAAGTGACCAATCCTGTCGGCGTAAAAAGTGGGAAAGCGTCCATCAACATCGATTGCCCATAGTAACAAATGAATGTTAACAAAAACCTGATTTTGATCTCTCAAAATCAGGTTTTTTGATTCCACAAACCCATCAGCCTATTCTTTTGACATGAAATCCAATCTAAGTAAAATGATAGATGTGAAAGTATCCTCATCGATTAAGATATGCGATACTTCCCCTATTGACTACCTTGCTATAATGTTTAAACAATTCACCGGGGAGGTTCTTATGAAAAACCGATTCAAAATGATTCCAGGATTGCTGCTCATTCTCAGCCTCGTGCTTTCTGGCTGCGGATTAGGCGCCGCAAATAATCCTCCCGCGGAAGATCCAGGTATTTTCTACACTCAAGCCGCAGAGACCATGAGTGTAGCCATGACCTTGAATGCACAGGCGGCTTTGCAGGAACAACCAACCAGTACTCCGCTGCCTCCGCCAACGGATACGCCATCTCCTGAGCCAACGATCGCTCCTCCAACCGAAGAGCCAACGCATTCAGATTGAACTTCCCACCCAGGGCCCCACCGAAACTCCCGCCCCGCAAACGCCCATGCTGCATGTAACGGAAAACACCAACTGTCGGGCAGGTCCAAGCCCTGCATTCGGCGTGGAAGGGTACATCACTATGGATATGAATTTGCCGGTAGTAGGCATCAACGAAGGCAGATCCTGGTGGTGGGTTGAAAATCCAACCTATCCCGGCTTCCATTGCTGGGTAAATAAGTACACTTCTGTCGTCGAAGGCGACACTTCCCTCGTGCCGGTATATCGCGATCCCTGGACAATGACCCCCGCAGACCCGGAAATTAAAGTGAGTACCAATATCTACCCACGCAACTACACCGGGAAATGCCCAACTACAGTCACAGTTGTCGCAGTAATCAAGACAAACCGAGCGGGACAATATCACTATAAATTCCTCCGGGGCAAAAGTCATACGGAATATTCTGACGGCTGGGTCAATATTGCAGCCGACGGATCTGCGACCGTCTCAACCACAGTCAACGTGAAGTATGACGCCAGCAATTTCTTCCTATTCAGGGTAGATTACCCGGTACGGTTTACCAGTACCCGCATCGGTTACGATGTGGACTGTAGAGGAAAATAACTTCACGCTGAAATAGGTATAATAAAGACAGTGGTAAGCAAAATAACGCACCACTGTCTTTTTATTACAAACTGCCATTACCAGGGAACTATTGGCAATTCTGGGCGTCTTACCTTAAGATGTTGTTTTATTTAAAAATCTGAATCTGAATTTACATTTAAGACCTCTCCTTAAAGGAGGTGAGTATGAAAACTTTACAAACATTTCTAATCTTACTAATTTGTGGATCCCTATTGGCTGGCTGTTATCCTCTGGCACCTCAGGCACAAAGCCCGGAAGTGATCTACACTTCTGCCGCAGAGACTATCGCCGCCACTTTGACCATTGGTGCCAATTTAGCAAATTTGCAGACCCAAATTCCGCAGGTAACTTCAACTCCGGAACCAAGTTTTACGCCCATGCCAGCAGAAGCTACGCCAACCATTGGTTTGCCAGCTACCGAAATGATCCTGCCCTCGGCAACATTTACTACAGCCGCTCCAGGGACTCCGATGATTTCATCCACAGTCAATACGAACTGCCGTGCAGGTCCGAGCAGCACCTGGGAAATTGTCAGTGGGCTGATGGTTGGAGATACATCGCGAGTCATTGGAAGACTTTACACCAACAACTGGTATCTAATTGTTGATCCAGATGATGCCTCCAATAGCTGTTGGGTATGGAGCAAGACCACGGTCATCGCAGGGGACCTGAATCAGATCCCGATTGTGCCGATGCCATCCACTCCCACACCTGATTTACCAGTATTCACAATTTCTGCTGTGGTTTCACCATCGCAACTACACTGGAGCCTGCCCGGTAGATATCACAGTGAGTGGAGCGATAAAATCAGACCAGGCAACCGATATCGTGGTGAAATTCACTTCCTCATTTGGATATGATTTTGGGTCAATGGAAGAGACTTTCAATAAAGCTGGACGAAAGACATTTACGGATACCATGACCATCACCGAAGATACGAATGGGTTTATCCGCTTCAGGCTTTATGAACCATACGAAGTCAGGTCAGATAAGGTGAACCTGGTAGTGAACTGCGAATTAACGTACGCCTGGACAGCCAAAATATCAATAGCAAACCCAGAGATCTGGAAACCCGGATCTCTGGGTTTCTGTTACCCGTAATCAATGATCCAAACTATTTCCTGCCGAAAGTTTAAATGTTTTTTATGGTAACAAGATCAGGCTATCGCTATAATTCAAATGCGCCGTATGGGAACTTGATCCGGTGAATCGATTGGAATGAAAAGATTTTATGCCAGTAGAGGATTTTGGCAAAAAAAGACCCGATATTCCTTGAGGTTGCTAGTAAATGACTGATAACCATATTCGATTTCAATATACCTACCACTTTTCCGTTGGATCGGTCCCTCCGCCAGACCATTATGAATATGATCTCTCCATGTCAGATCAAGGTGGAATGTTGGAATACTGGGATGATTATCGTTCTCCCAAGCGTGGAAAGCAAGAAATTCTTCTTTAAACTTGACCAGACAAAAATTGTAAACCTACGCAATCTCATTAGTTCGATCGGATACCGTACCTGGGAAAAACCGAACGAACTCGATGCTCGGTGGGGCTACCGAATGGATCGATGGTGAAGATGGATTCGTTATCCCTGCTCAATTGACGAAAGAAGATCAAAACCTGGCGGCTGAAGTATTTACCCAGATGAAAGAACTAGTACCAAGCGGTCATTTGGAAAGAATTTAAGCACGAGATCCCTGATTCATAAAATAACTGAGAAACAACAGGTTGTACACCTTATATATCCAGTTTCTAAATAGGATATACAGGCTATAATTTAGATCAGGGTTTTGGTACAGATTTTATGAAAACCATAGGATTGCCATCTAGCATAATAATTTAATGTCTATTGGGTGATTGAATTATGGATAAAAATCTTTCCATAATAAAGTTGGTGTTACCGTATTTGCAATCTGACCCAAATTAGATCATCTAACCAACAAACATCCTAAATTTACACAAGGAGAAAATTATGATCAGTAAACCCGTATTAGAAAGCATGAATAACCAAGTCATGCATGAAATGTATTCAGCGTATTTCTATCTATCCATGTCCGCCTATTGTGAATCAGCCAATTTCCCCGGCTTTGCCGCCTGGTTAAAGGTTCAGGCAACTGAAGAACAAGGCCATGCCACTGAAGTTCTATCAAGTACATTTTGGACCGCGGCGGTAAAGTCACCCTGATGACAATCCAACAACCTCCAGTGGATTTCAAATCAACATTGGATATCTTCAAACAAGTCTACGAACACGAACAAAAAGTGACCGCGCTCATCAATGAGATCTACAATGTCGCCACCGCTCGAAAAAGATGTTGCCAGCCAGATCATGCTGCATTGGTTCATTTCTGAACAGGTAGAAGAGGAAAAGAACGCCTCAGAAGTCCTGGCCCTACTTTCCAAGATCGGCGACAGCGTTGGCAGTTTGTATCAACTTGACCATCAAATGGGCAAACGCCAGGGTCACTAATTTGAATTAAAGCAAAACCGCAGTCGGAATTCCGACTGCGGTTTTTTTGTTACTTCAAGAATCGCGGCTCTTACTTTGATCAGTTCCGCAACAATGCTTACTGCAATTTCTTCAGGTGTCTCAGCGTCAATTTCTAAACCGATTGGAGCATTTACTTTTTCAAGCCCATCACCGCTAAAGCCTTCTTCTGCCAGTGCATTCAGTATGGTCATGTTTTTCCGTTTAGATCCGATCATTCCCAACGTAAACCGCATCAGTTTTAAGTGCCTGGCGTAATACGGCATGATCACACAGGTGTCCTCGGGTAACTATGACCAAAAAGCTCATTGGATCAATCGTCAATTTCTCGAAAACAATCTTCAAATGAAGGAACGAAAACCCTCTCTTCAGCAAGCGGAAATTTTTCTTCGGTCACAAACTCAGGCCGATCATCAATCACCACGGTTCTGAAACCAACCTGGTTGGTAATTTTTGCCACCTGCTGGGAGACATGTCCCCCCCCAAACAAATAAACGGTTCCTTGCAAATCAATCGGATCCACAATCCATAAAACCGAACCAACTTCAACAATCCGGGTAGACCGGATGCTTTTCAAATAGACCGGATCTGGTAAGCCCACCCATTGAATACTTTTCTTATCGAGTTGGAATTTGATTTCATTTTGGAAGCTATCCGGTAGATTTATCTCACCCGGATCGCCAATTACACCATGCTCAACAATCAGTGAACCGTCCGAATTCTTACCTAATCTTGTGATCCACCAACCTCGTTTTCGATGGTCTAATCAAATTCATTGACAATTTTCAGCTGCTCAACCAGAGTCAGAATCTTCCAGATCCAGGTATTCGATCAAAATCTCCTGATTCCCGCCACAGATCATATCTGTACTGGCAGCATCTTTGCCGGTCATGATAGAATTCTTTGACTTCTGGTTGTTTACTTGCTGAACACCGTCTCGAGCAGTGACCATCGTTTTCGCTTCCAATTGACCGCCGCCAATCGTCCCGCTGATCACTCCATCCGATCGAATGATCATCTCAGCCCCTGCCGTTCGAGGAGTAGAACCATGTCGGGTCAAGATCGTGGCCAACGCCAGTTGGTGACCGGCCTCCAATTCCCGGATAATTTCAGGACCATTTGTTCATTTCTTCCCTACTGTAGCTCCATAAACGATAAATCGCTCTTTTCCATCTAATGCAAAGAATTTGTTCATTTCCTGGTCATCAAATGAACCAATAGCGCACACTCCACACCTCAGCCCTTCAGCAGCCAGTGTCAAATTCTGACAAACATGGCCGGCATCGATCATAATATAGCGATAACCGCGGGTACTGTACCGCCAGGTCGTGCGGATCGAGTCCACCGCCCACCAGAAGGAGACTGCACAATCTTTAAATGAAATTGGGGAACTGCTTTCTGTGTTATCTCATCAGCATGATCTCCGGCCTTTAGAAAGGCAAGCTTATGTTCCATGCGATATACCTGTACAACCCAGCTATCCAATCCTTCAACCCGGTAGATCAATAAATAAGTATCCAGTGGATGCCTGGCTCCGCCAGAGGGGACAGTGCGCATGGTAACCGGTCTGTCAGTGACGATTTCACCCCCTGTGAAAACCAAAGCAAGGTGCCCAGTTCATCCAAGTGTCAGAGGCTGTTGCGCTGATACCGCGCAAAGTACGCCTGTTTTGCATAATCCGCCACAAATCCGCTGCTCCAACCGTCAATTGCTCGTAAGCTGGAAGGGAAATTACTTTAATTGAAGTTTCACATCCAGATTCGAGGGGTGGTTGAGGAAACACCCTGCAATTCCAGCGGTTCTTCCATCACCGCTTGCTCACAGTCATGAATAAATTGAATGCCAGCCTTGGTTGCCATCCGTCCTTCCTTTCTCCAGGAACCATCCGAATCATTATTCCTTTAAGTATACTTCTGAACCTTTAGATTCGAGATGTTCTATCGTCCAAAACGTAGTTGTTTGGTAAAATTCAAAAATTCTGGCTACAGTATTGAAATTGCAGATCCAGAATTATCATTCCTGTAAAGTCTTTTATCCTCTAGACAAAGTATTTCACCACCAGGACATAGAACATGTCATATCGCGGCAAGTGGGTCTTGATAACAGGTGGTTCCAGCGGGATCGGACTTGCATCTCGCAGTGGCATTTGCCCGTCAACAGGCCAATATTGCCATTCTGGCTCGCCGTGAGGATATCCTCAACCAGGCTGTCGATATCATCTGCCAAAATTGCCAGTATTCAACCCAACAAGTCATCCCACTACAGGCAGATGTAGCAGATCTACTTCCCTATTGCCTGTTTTACAGACAATACGAAACAACATACGGAACACCGGATATTCTGATCAATTCCGCCGGCATAACCTATCCGGGCAAATTTCATACCCTTCCATACGATACGATAAAATCCTTAATGGAAGTAAATTATTTGGGTACAGCGTTTGTTACCCGGGCTTTGATCAATGGAATGCTGAGACGCGGAAGCGGTCATATCGTCAATATTTCATCGGTGGCCGGATTTCTTGGAACATATGGCTATAGTGCATATGGAGCCTCCAAGTATGCCATCCGCGGCTTTTCTGATGCTTTGCGGGCAGAGTACAAAATGCGAGGGATCAAAGTATCGGTCGTTTTTCCGCCAGATACAGAAACCCCGCAATTGGAATTTGAAAAAGAGCTAAAACCAGCCATTACCCGTGAATTATCAGATACCACCGGAATAATGAAAGCCGATCAGGTGGCTTCAATCATCCTCAGAGATATGCAAAAAGGTCGCTACACCATCATTCCTGGTTTCAATAGCTGGTTCTTGTATCAGCTAACCCATCTTTCTGGGAGATACTTCCTTCCGCGGTGATGGATTGGATGATTCGAAACGCAATTTATTCCATCGTGAAGAAACGAAAATCCAAGTAAAAAAGGCGATCCATGGACTTATTTCAAAAATGTTTTGATTACACCGAAGTAAAAGATGCGCAAGAAAATGGAATCTATCCTTTCTTTATCCCATTGACCGAAAATGAAGGCACCGAAGCAAGGTTCCACGATCACCGTTTGATCATGTGCGGATCAAATAATTATCTCGGTCTTACAACCCACCCCAAAGTGAAAGAAGCTGCGATACAAGCGATTAAACGCTACGGCACCAGTTGCACCGGGTCACGTTTTCTAAATGGGACCCTCGAACTTGCATGAACAACTGGAAAACGAACTGGCTGCCTGGACTGGGAAAGATGCAGCCCTCTGTTTTTCCACGGGTATGCAGGTGAACCTGGGCACCGTCAGTGCATTGATCGGCCGAGGTGACTACATCGTTTTGGACAAGGACGATCACGCCAGCATCGTCGATGGCGCGCGCCTTGGGTTACGGAAAAATTGAACGTTTCATCCACAACGATATGGCTCATCTCGAGAAAACCCTACAATCAATCCCGGAACCGAAGCAGCGAAACTTGCAGTTGTGGATGGTTTGTTCAGCATGGAAGGCGACCTGGCTCCCTTGCCTGAGATGCTGCCTATCCTGCAAAAATACGGGGTTCGGATAATGGTGGACGACGCACATGGAATGGGAGTGATGGGTGACGGTCACGGTACTGCCTGGCATTTCGGCTTAACCGATCAGGTTGATTTGATCATGTCCACCTTTAGTAAAGCATTTCGCCTCATTGGGCGGATTTGTCGCCGGAAATGCGGATGTGATCTCATACATCAAGCACCATGCCGCGATCCCTCATCTTTTCTGCCAGTATTCCACCAGCCAATGCTGCCGCGGCATTGGCGGCACTGCACGTGCTTCAGGAAGAACCTGAATTACCAGCCAGAGTATTACGAAACGCTGAACAGAATGCGCACTGGATTTCGTAGCCTCGGTTTCAATATCGGTAATTCTGTCACCCCAGTTGTCCCGATCATCATTGGTGATGACCAACTCACCTTTATGATGTGGAAAGCTCTGTTTGAGGCAGGCGTATTTGTTAATCCTGTCATTGCTCCTGCTACCCCGCCCGGACGTCAATTACTACGGACCAGCTACATGGCCACCCACACCAATGCTCAACTCGACCAGGTACTGGATACATTCGCCACAATCGGTAAAAAATTAGGTGTAATCTAAGCACTTAACTGCCATTACCTTTCACTATTGGACAGACCTGGACATAACTTGCCAGGTCTGGTTTATCATTATCCGGTTTGAATATCCATCTTTCGCAGAGACACGTCTGACTTATATTTAGATTGGTTGTATGATAGTAATAATGTGAAGGTTATAAATAAGGGAGAAAAATTGAGATGGAAACCCCAATTCAATGGCTGCTAGATGGACCACCCTGGGTGGAATATCGTACCCGGTTAGATATATTAGCCGAACAAGAACTGAACCCATCCGTCCAGTTGGCACGAGAAAAAATGTTGCATCACCCGCTGATTGTTGCAATGGTTCAAGGACTTGCCGATTGGCCAGGGATACCCGTAAACAGCCACAAAAAAGCCGACCTCCCGATGCACAAACTGGCATTTCTGGCAGATCTTGGTCTAAAATCAGATGACCCTGGTATGAACCTCATCATCGATAGAATTCTTGCAGATCAATCAATGGATGGCCCATTTCAGGTGCGGATGGCAATCCCTACCGCTTTTGGTGGTTCGGGCAAAGAGATTTTGGCGTGGGCATTATGCGATTCACCCATCACGCTGTATTCTCTGATCAAATTCGGACTCGCTGATCACCTACAAGTTCAGAAAGCACTAGATGCCCAAATTAGATATGGTGCGAGATAATGGCTATCCCTGCCTGGGTTCAAAAGAAATGGGGACATTCCGCGGACCTGGTCGCAAAGAGGATCCGTGTCCGTTCGCCACATTGATCATGCTAAAAGTGTTCTCCACCCTACCTGGTGGATGGGATATCCATGCAACCCAACTAGCTGCATAATCATTGCTAGATCAATGGCAAAACCGATCTCATGCACACCCTTACATGTTCTATATGGGGACAGATTTTTCCAAATTAAAAGCTCCTCTCAACTGGTATGACCTTTTACATGTGTGCCGAAATCCTCAGCCCGCTTCTGAAGCCCTCCGGTCAGAGCAAGGATTGAATCGAGATGGTTCAGCTCATCCGCTTCTAAATTGACTGGCAGATGGCAAGATCATCCCTGAATCCATCTACATGGCGTGGAAAGATTGGGATTTTGGACAAAAAAAAGAGCCATCTGCATGGCTCACTTTTCTGGTGCATCGCATTCTGCACCGAATGGATTCTGTTCCTCAGTCTGCACGAAATTGCTATTTCCGGAATTTTGTTCCACACACCCGGCAGAAAACATCCGCGGTTTCAGCTCTCTTTCCGCATTGTGGGCAATAAACTGGTTCGCGATGTGCCTTTGTTACCTTACTGATCGACGCTTGTAACACTTTCAATCTAATGAGAGTTGGATGCTGGTGAATTGCGGATCAACCAGATCCACCAGGCAACCCCTGCCAGCAGAAGAACACTGATGCCACCAATCATCCAGGGCATCAATTCCCTTAGGTGAAGTACGGCCGCTTGGTGTTCTCGTCCAAAGGTGCGGATGGTTTGACCTTCAATATCTCCCAACTCAAGCTTGCATCAGCTTTCTTATACTTCATATGTATCTGAAACGATGTTCCAAGCTTGATTGACCCCAAGTTTCGAATAGTAATAAACAATGTTATTATCACCCTGGTTTGGGCTACCCAAACTCGGGTTGGATTTGCATACTCGGAGCGCCTAATGGCTCCTGGATATAGATGGAAAAGTTATCAGCACTGAAATCACCCGGCCAAGTGAACTGGAACGTGCGCTTGGTACCGTCCAGTGCAAGTGAAGGGTCGTGATATTCGAAATTCACTTCATTGGCTGAAGTGGTAAAAGTGATCCAGTGCCAATCATTCTTCGTATCCACACTTGATACGGAATCGAATTCATACTACCATCAGATGGATTCACCCAGGCAACCAGGCTGGGTTCGCCTGCCGATGGCAGGAATCCGGACCGTAAGCGTAGCTGGTAACTGTGTGTCTGATTTCAACACCATATGGATATACAACCAGAACACCTGGCTGATCAAACTCTGGACGTAAATCGACTTCGAGGATCGCTAGAGCCGGTGGATAGTTTGAGCAGAAACGGGAAGGAGTACAAACTCATACCCAGCAAATACAACCAGAAGGAAAAGTAAGTTGAACTGATTCTTCACATGTACGATTATACTCGGCTCTAATTGAACAATAAATAACTACCTGCACAATATCATGCAGGTAGTCTGATACGAATAATTCAAGTGTCTTTCCAGCAGCGGATTTAAGGTCAGCTACTTTGTTGGTTTTTTCCCAGGTGAAATCAGCTTCTTCACGGCCAAAGTGACCATAGGCTGCAGTCTGACGGTAGATCGGTCGGCGCAAATTTAGATCCCGTAAAATTGCTCCTGGGCGCAGATCGAAGACTTCGCTGATGATACGGGCTATCTTTTCATCATCGATCTTGCCGGTACCGAAAGTCTCTACGTTGATGCTCAGTGGGCGGGCAACACCAATAGCGTAGGCTACCTGGATCTCACACCGATCTGCCAAGCCGGCTGCCACCACATTCTTTGCCACCCAGCGGGCTGCGTACGCACCAGAGCGATCCACCTTTGTCGGATCTTTGCCTGAGAAAGCACCACCGCCATGGCGTCCCATTCCGCCATAGGTATCCACAATAATCTTGCGGCCTGTCACACCAGCATCACCCATTGGGCCGCCGATCACAAAACGGCCGGTCGGATTGACATATACTTTCAGGTTCTCATCCACTAAACTGGTCTGGCAGAATGGCATTGATCACGATGTTCACGAACCGATTCAGTGATCTCTGCATGGGTAATTTCCGGCGCATGCTGGGTGGAAATGAGGACCGTATCGATTCGTTTCACTTTGCCGTACTCATACTGCACAGTTACCTGGCTCTTACCGTCAGGTCGTAAGCCAGGGGAGCTGACCAGATTTTCGGGCAATGGCTCAACTGTCGGGTCAGCAGATGAGAATAATAAATTGGGGCGGGCATCAGAACCGGAGTTTCATTGCAGGCATACCCGAACATCATACCCTGGTCACCAGCGCCGATCGCTTCAATTTCTTTTTCAGACATATCGCCAGCTTTGGCTTCCAAAGCTTTATCAACTCCGAGTGCGATATCATGGCTTTGTTCTGCGATAGCTACCTGCACGCCGCAGGTATTTCCATCAAAGCCCTTATCGGTGTGATCGTAACCAATATCTTTAACCACACCTCGAACCAGTTGATCGAAATTGATGTCTGCATGCGTGGTGATTTCGCCCAGCAGCATGATAAAACCGGTCTTCGTGGCACATTCACAGGCTACCCGGCTGAAGTTGTCTTCAGCCAGGCAGGCGTCCAGTACGGCATCGCTGACCTGATCACAGATTTTATCCGGATGACCTTCGGTCACCGATTCAGAGGTAAACAGATATTTGGGTGACGACATAAAAGTGGTTGTCATAGCTTTGACTCCTTAAAAAAAATTTGCCCCGCGGTTGATCATGAGGGGCAAACGATGTATTTCGTTTGGCTGCCCTCTCATCTATCAGAACGCTTTCTGTCGGATTTGGCACCAACAAACCATTTCTGGTTTGCGGTTGTCGAGGTATCATCGGGCCGTTCCCTCCACCTCTCTGGATAAGAGTGCCGCTAAGGGCTATTTAATTTAGGCAGATTATATCATATATTTATGGCACTAGATTCAATAGTTTTGTATAATTAATGTCAGACAGAAAATCGATCCGCTAAATAACAATTAAATTGATTGATACTACTTTCCATACCAATCAGTGGGGAGAGTAATGTAGTTCATGGACAGACAATTTGGGCACACACTCTGCTAAACCACATCTTCAATTCGATCAGCCATACTAGTCGAGTGCTCCTGGTACCTGGCACTCTACCTGGCAGCATATTTGATTCTGAGTTCGGTTCAACCGTACCGACCAGGCAATCTTCTAAATACTGTCTGGATGCCTTCAAGCGGCTTATCACTCATTATCGGGTTGTATGCTTACCCGTTTTCGATTCCGATCATCTGGCTTGCCAGTTTTCTTGAGACTTCTGTTGATCCATCATCAACCACTGGAATCCACCACTTTGTTGCACATCACCCTTTATGCATGTGTATACGGGGCGTTGCCCGCCTTTTTAGATAGACGAGGGGAGCGTTTCAAAGGCATCCAGACACTGTTCCACACAGTACAACTTATCCTGTTATGTGTGTTTACTGCCACCGTTATCGCCTTGGGCACAACTCTAATTGGATCAATCAACTACCAGGCAGAAATTCCACATTATCAGAGGTATGTAAAAACATTCTTGCAAGAATTCTTTGGCGGATATTCGGTATCCTTCGTTTACTTATCCCTGGCATCAACCTTCAAACATATCCAACGCAAGATGGATTTCAAGAATCCGCACGCACAAACACAACCTTTCCCAATCCATTTCTCAAAATCCAACTTAATTGAAGGGGGAAGCCTAATCATTGTGTTAGTACTCGGTGTATTGTTTATCCAGTCCCTACCAGAACGCCGTTTACTCAACTATGCCATTCTGATTCTTCTGCCTACAACCTGGCTTGCATTTCGGTTCGGTACGACGGGAACAATGCTTGCTTTACCAATTGTGATGATCCTCGCTCAGATGGCACAAATCTTCGGGCAACTGGACCTCATCCCCACATTTGAATTACAAGTGGCATGTTCAATCTACACGATTATGTTAACAATGTTAGGCACTACGGTGCTTGTGCAACGTAGAAGCGATTTACATCTGACCGCCAGCCGGAATAAATTTGATCTGCTGGCTGAATCTTCTCCAGTCGGGATCTGCCAGATCAATCAACACCGTGAAATTGAATATACAAATCCGCGCTGGATTGAATTGACAGGCTTGAATACGGATCGGACCTACGGGGCTGACTTCCTCGATTTTATCCATCCCACAGATCATGCTGAAATCATTCAAGCGCTCCAATGTGTCCAAAAATCACATCACCCCAAAGAGTTAACATTTCCGTGTGCAGAAACCGGATCGTAGCTACGTTTGGCTGCAAGGTAGCCTGTCCTTACTAGAAGACCCTGTCAGTCATGAGCTAGGTATTCTGTTAACAGTAATTGATGTGACCTTCATTAAGACTGAGGAGGAGAAGCTCAAAGGCAATGAATCTTTACTGTTGTCCTTTGTGAATGGTATCACCGACCCTGCCTGGATGAAGGATACTGATGGCAGATACCTGGCTATGAACGAAGTCATGGAAAAACTTCACGATATCAAACGGGAAGATATCCTGGGAAAAACCGATTTTGAAATCTGGGACAAGCAGACTGCTGAGATATTTACCAGCTCTGATCGGCAGGTAATACAAACCAGGATTCCACTGAGGTTCGAATCACAACTTGCGCCAGATATGCCAGATCGATGGTACGAAACTGTAAAAACCCCAATACTCATCAACGATCAGGTCTACGGCACAACTGGCATCGCGCGGGAAATCACCGAACGCCGCACTATGGTAGATGCGCTGCGTGAAAGTGAACATCGCCTGGGCGCACTCTTAAATAATATCCCAGACCTTGCCTGGATGAAAGATAATAATAAAAATTATCTAGCTGTAAATGGAATTTTCTGCACTACCTTCCGGGTAGAAGCCAATCAGGTCGTCGGAAACACCGGGCGGGATATATTTCCAGAAAAAACCATTCTGATGCTTGACCAATCGGACGACGAAGTGATGGTATTAGGAAGGCCTAAGGTCGTTGAATCGGTATATATAGACAATTCTGGGTTCGAGACCTGGTATGAGACCATCAAAATGCCTTTGCTCGACGAGAAATCAATGGTGGTCGGTCTGACTGGCGTTGCCAGAGATATAACCAACCGAAAACGAGCGGAAGAAGCCTTTCAGTATCGATTGGATACAGAAAAACTGATTTCGCAAATCTCCACCCGGTTAAACCGCATCCAATATCAGGATAGCGAAGAGGAGATCAATCTCATTCTTGAGCAAGTAGCCCGCTTCATTCGCGCAGATCGAAGTTATTTCATTCAATTTGGTGAAGATCATCAATCCATCCGGCAAATTTATCACTGGCGTGATGATGGTGTGGAAGACCGTCAGCCGTATATTTTTGGTGATCATTGGAGAGACATGTCCTGGCTTAGATCTCAATTGCAGGCAGCCAAGCCGGTAACCGTCAATCGGATATTAGACCTGCCAGCATCTGCCCGAAACGAGATGGAAATTGCGCTTAAAGAGAACATCACATCCATCATGCTGATTCCGGTGAGCATACAGGATAATAAATTCAGTTCCTTACTTACCGCCGAATCGGTTACCAGCGTGCGAAACTGGACTGCCACAGAAGAGCAGTTGTTAAAAGTAGTCAGTGAGATGATCAGCATTACCCTTTCCCGTTTAAGCAGTGAAGACCGGCTTCGAAGAGCCGAAAACCGATATCGAATGCTGGCTGAACAGATTTCTGCGGTCGTATATATCGATGCGATGGATGAAATCTCCACCGGTGAATATATTAGCCCGCAAATTGAAGATCTGACCGGATATTCTGCCAAAGAGATACTAGCCAATGACGATGTCTTCTGGCAGATCAGTCCATCCTGAAGACCTGGAAACCGTGCTCGCGGAAAACCGGCGGACTAATCTGACCCGCGAACCATTTCAGGCTGAATAC
Organism: uncultured Chloroflexia bacterium; assembly: GCA_963818305.1. Taxonomy (GTDB): domain Bacteria; phylum Chloroflexota; class Anaerolineae; order Anaerolineales; family Anaerolineaceae; genus DAIOEK01. The sequence continues at coordinate 333,004 of CAWFRQ010000002.1, read as the reverse complement.
CGGATGGTAAAGAAATCCGGCGAAGTGGTTTGGGTGGAAGACAAAGCTGTAGTCTTTGAAGATGAAAACGGATTGGAACACTGGTTTGGTGTAATTTACGATATCACCAACCGGAAAGAAATTGAAGAAGCACTACAGGTAAGCCAGGCTCGCTTCCAGGACCTGTTTAACCACTCACCGGTCGCATTATGGGAAGAAGACTTCTCAAAAGTGAAGATCCGTATTGACCAGCTAAAACAACAGGGCGTAAGCGATTTCAGAGAATACTTCAGAATATCATCCGAAAGAGATCACTAATTTGATTAACCTGATCGAGGTGTTTCGATGTAAATCAGGCTTCGCTCGATCTCACGAACATGAAACAAAGGCAGAGTTGTTGGAATTCAACAATGTCAGTCGGCAATGAAACCAAATGATCTGTTTATCGAAGAAATGATCCATATCGCGAATGGTGAAATCGATTTTGAGATTGAAGGTCCGAATGACATCAAAGACGGAGAAGTTCGATATCATCAAGTCTCGGTGATGGTAGTGCCCGGGCGTGAGAAAGCCTACGAAAGAGTCATCATTGCCGTGACAGATATTACTGAGCGAAAAGTCAACTGAAGAGAAACTGATTTACCTATCTACTCACGATGGGCTAACCGGTCTCTACTCCCGAAGTTACTTTGAAACCGAATTGGAACGATTACAGGTCAGCCGACAGTATCCCGATCAGCCTGATTATGGCTGATATCGATTACCTGAAAGAAACGAATGACCGGTTAGGGCATGCCGCCGGAGATCAGCTAATGAAGCTCACTGCCCAAGTACTAAAGATGGCCTTCCGACCTGAAGATATAATCGCTCGTATCGGTGGAGATGAATTCGCAATCCTCATCCCCAAAACCGATGAGGATGCTGCCGGGAAGATGGTTCAAAGACTGACGTCATTTGATTGACAGCCGAAAATCAGAAAATCGGTCCGCGCAATTCCCTTCAACCTCTCCATTGGAGTGGCCACTGCCGGTCATGGTGATTTCACTTTCTGAATGCCTGAAAGAAGCTGACCACCTGATGTACGAAAATAAAACAAGTCATCACAAGCAGAGCTAGATTTCAAGAAATCATCGAACCCTGACCATACAAAGTTCTCATACCACATCGATTCATAGAACTTTTGTTTTGTTTTGGGCTATTTTATGATATGATCAATTCATCTGCTTGAAACCGCAATTCTGCATAATCTCGTATAGTCCAATAGATACAAATCCATATCTCATGAGTGTCTATGAACGCGATCGAAGTGTTTCACCTACGGCGATTTATCGCCCCAAAACTGGTGTATTCCGCCAAACTGTTAAAGAGATTGTGGCCGTCAATGATGTCTCTTTTGATATCAATCAGGGTGAATTATTTGGACTGGTTGGTCCAAACGGTGCTGGTAAAACGACCACCATCAAAATGCTCACTACACTGCTCATCCCAACCACCGGGTACGCCCTGGTGCAAGGCTATGATGTTGTCAAAAGTGCCAATGATGTACGTAAGTTGATTGGCTTTATTTTCGGCGGAGAACGCGGCTTGTATTGGCGGCTTTCAGGCATCGACAATTTGCGCTATTTTGCCAGTCTGTATCACGTTGACCCCGCGGTTAGTAAAAAGCGGATCCCCTATCTGCTGGAATTGGTCGGCTTGAAAGATCGTGGCAATGAACGGGTAGAGGGCTACTCTCGTGGAATGAAACAGCGTTTGCATGTTGCCCGCACCCTTCTCCATGATCCCCAGGTACTCTTCCTGGATGAACCTACCATCGGTCTCGATCCAGTCGGTGCGCGAGAATTCAGGCAAGTAATCCGATCTTTGCAGAGTGAAAAGAAAACCATTCTGCTGACCACACATTACATGTTTGAAGCCGATGAACTTTGCCAGCGGATTGGTGTGATCAATCACGGCAGCCTCATCGCTTTGGATACTCCTGCCAACCTAAAAGTACATGTAGCTGACCTTTCAGTTGTCGAAGTTGAGCTCTTCGGCGCTCACCCTGACCTGGTGAGCCGATTAAAATCTCTGCCTTTTGTGGATACAGTTCAGGTTCAAGATCATGATCAGGTGCAATCGCTGATGGTTCAAACTCGACGCGGATCCGAAGCAGTGCCTGATTTGTTACATCAACTCGAAGGTATCAAGGTAGGGCGAGTACAAGTGCGCGAACCCACCCTGGAAGACGCCTATGTCCGCCTGGTTGGAGGCGATTCCCATGGTCCAGAAAGCAACTAACCTTTGGCGTGCCCTGTGGATGGTCACCAACATCACCTTTCGGCTTGCAGGTGATGGATAGTTTTATCCTGTTTGGCATCATCTTCCAGCCGATGATTATCGCGTTGCTTGCCATGTGGATGCTGCAAGGGAAAGGTGCAGATGCCGCTATCTATGTTGTGGTCGGCAGTGGAATGACCGGCTTATGGAGCACTTTACTGTTTGTGGGTGGAAATAGCATCAACGATGAAAGATGGGAAGGCACCCTCGAATCGCTCATTGCAGTCCCTACGCCGCTACCGGTGATCATATTTGGAAAGAACATTGCCAGTGTTGCCCAATCGCTTGGCTCGATGATTGTCTCATATCTGTTCGTCTCCATCCTGTTCCAAACCAGTCTTCATATTAACCAGCCAGCCTATTTTGTAATATCATTATTCTTTACTGTTTTCGCGTTTATCAGTTTTGGGTTAATCCTCTCGCCCATCTTTCTGGTCAGTCCGGGTGTGCAACGCTTTCAGAATGCGCTTGAGTTTCCAATCTACATCTTGAGTGGTTTCTTGTTCCCAATCGCGCTTTTACCTGGGTGGACAACCCCGGTCAGTTATCTCATACCCACTTACTGGGCAGCCATGGCATTACATGGGAGTTCCTCGGGTTCAGCCGACTTTGCATCAGATGCTCTTCTATTGGGGTATGTTGGTAGCTTTCTCTATCGCATATCTGTTTATATCCGACATTCTTTTCCGTCGGGTGCTGGTCAAAGCCCGTCGAGATGCATCATTAAGTCTGGAATAACCAATGAAAACGATTACAGATAACCTACGACTATTCTGGCAGGGGACAATTTTGTCCTACATCGCCCTATTTCGTTGGCTTCGTCCAATCACCTACCTGGCTTCAAAAGTGGTCATGCCGCTCGCTCAAATCCTTTTCTTTACATTTCTCGGTACCTATGCGAATGGCGCAGACAGCGCTCCTTTCTATATCATCGGGAATGCTGTACAGATCGCCGCTGTTTCTGGAATTTTTGGCGTCACCATGAGTATTGGCGGTGACCGCTGGGAAGGCACCTTGCCTTACCTGTTTGGTACTCCTGCCAACCGGCTTATGCTCTTCTTCGGGAGGGCATTTATGCATATCATCGACGGTTTTCTGGGAGTATGTATTGGCCTTACCTGGGGCGCCATCTTGCTTGGGGTCGATTATTCACACACTCACCTGGGCGGACTGGCACTGACGATCATCATTACAACCTTCAGTACCTCAGCGCTTGGCTTACTGATGGGCTGTATCAGCCTCATCACCGCCAACGTGATGTTCGTAAACAACTTTGTCTATTTCCTTCTGTTACTTTTTTCAGGTGCGAATGTCCCGGTGGAAACCATGCCCGTCCTGGATGGTTGCATTGCTTCCGCATTACCGCTTACTCGTGGGATTGCTGCTGCCCGGGCATTGATTGCCGGGCAATCCATATCTCGCAAGTGAGTTCGCTCATGTGGGGAGAATTCCTGATCGGCGCTGGGTATCTCTTTGCCGGATATATCCTCTTCCGTTGGTTTGAATATCAAGCAAAACTACGCGGAACGCTTGAGACGGTCTAGTTGATCAGCCTCGCGCTTAATCTGGTCGATTTTTGATCTCTACCTGCATTAATCGATTCAGTCACAGTTCACGCTCGCCGGTTCTCTGATGGAGATTGTTCCTTTGCCATCATGCTTATACTTCCATCAGGTCTCCAGTATCGCTTCTTCAATTTCGTTTAAAGTCTGGAAGCCTTGCTTGTGCGCTGTGATTTCCAATTCTGTTAAATCGATATTTTCTTCGTCTAGACGTGCGAAATTGAACATGACCTTTGGTTATCAATTTAGCTTCTCTCCCTTCAACCAGTTTCTCCAATTTCTTGATTTCGATGGATAAATCGTACTACCAAATGATTCACAACCAGCAAAGTCGTGGCACCTAATGACTCCACCCAGTAACGAGTTGTCGTTCCCAATAATCGCGTTCTGGACAGTGTTCGATATGGTAAGCAGCACAACCAAATCAAAGGGGTTCAATGAACCCAATTCACGTTTGCCTGCCAATCTTAAGCCGATCACCAGGAAATCCGTAAACCAGGATCGGACGAATAATTTTCTCTAACGACCGGCATGGATATGAACAAACAAGATCCGACCAAATGGATTCCATAACGACCTCATCTTGATGTTGAATTACCTAACCGTGGTATCAGTCTGTTACGAGTAATGGATCACTTGATAAAGATCCAAAATGAAAGATCCCCGCAGAAACCAGAAAACTAATAAGATTAAACAATGGATCAATACCTGTTGAGGTAAATATCGAAAGGCTCGGTAATGCGGAACCGTTGTAATTGGCAATGCTAACAGCAAAAAGGTTATTCGCCGCATGAATACCCAGGCATATTCCAGACTGTTGGTTTGGAGCGTAATCCAGGTTAAGAAACATCCAAAAGCAAAGTAATACAAAGCTAATAAGCCAAACCCCATTCCCATCTCAGGATTCAAGAAATGTGGTATGCAAAGACCAGACCCGAGAGAACAATTAAGACCCATCGGGTACGAATACTTCGTCCGAATGCTTGCAGCAAATATCCTCTAAAAAACAACTCTTCTGCGCTGGTCTGAATGGTTGTCAGAGGTATAGCGATCAGAGTAAACCAGAGCCATCGCGGCCACGAGAAAGTGAGCTGATAGCTGCCAGGATGTATGAGTGCATCAACGATTGAGGATACTGCTGTGAGGATAAACCACCCAACCAATCCAATGAACATCGGTTTCCACTTAAGGCGAAGGGTAGGATTGATCAGTGTGATGATCGGCCGGCGATGGATGATTTTTATTGCGGCAAATATTGCCAACAGGAATACCACAAAGGAGAAACTAATTCCCAGATAATTCGCAAAGACGTCGGAAGTTTTACCTGCGATAGTGAGCACTGCATATGGAATTGACCCGAGTATCTGCCACAAGGTAAGAATACTTAGGATCGCAATGAGATACCGCCACCAATCATTCTTCCCACGTTCCGCCTGATACTGAAATTCCGATTCGTTCATCATAGGGAATTCAAAGTTGTTATCGACTACTGTTTGCATTACTTCTTCTTCCCTTGCAGTCGAAAGATCGCATCCTCAATCCGTTTGAGCCTGGTTTCAAGTTTAACCGCAGATTCAATCGCATCTACATGTTCACGTTGATGTGAATACGAAAGCTTCATCCAACGCACTTTCGCCGCCGGATTTGCTTCCAGAGCGATTCTGAAATCTTCTGGAATTTCAATCACCCTCGGATCATCATCCACCATCAAGACAACATCGATGGTATCGCCGGCTTTAATGCCAATCGCTTCGCGTAAATCACGTTTAATACCCAGATAATGGACTCCTCCATAGGGCATAATGCTGCCTCTAAAAGATGCACCATTTAAAGTGCCTTTTACAGGCACCCTGGCATGTGTTCCCCAGACAGAATAGATATCTACCGGGATGGACAGGAAGGTGGCAGAGCTATCGGGTTCACGGGTTAAGGTTGCTGCAAAACGGAGTACTTCTTTCTCGACTGTCATTCTACTCACAACCTCCTTGGAAGAAGATAGTACCATTGTATAGCTAATTGAAGTTAAGATAAAAACGAGCGGCTCTCGCCGCTCGTTTTGTCAACAAAAATCACTTATTCTAGCGAGACAGCTGTTGTTTTACTTCTGGTAATTCGATGTACCAAAGAATCAAGCCAGATAGAACCATCGAAATCACTGTCATAACCAGATAAGTTCCGTTTACTTGCATCACACCATTTACATCATGGGTGGATTGGGGCATGATCATCAACAAACGGCTGATGATATTAAACCCCTGTGAAAAAGCTACCAGAAACAATGGCCAGGGGGCGGTCGATTTACGCATCAGCTGAATAATCCCGATCACAGCCATGACAATAAAATGGCTGGCAGCCACCATTCCTGTGAGCTGACTCATACGTGGAAGCCGGGAATAAGAGAATGGCAATGAGACCAATTCCCAAAATGGTTTTGATCATTGCCGGTTGGGCGAGCGAGGATTTGTTCATAAGAGGTTCATTCTCTCCAGATTTCTGATCTGATAGTCTAACTACAAGACGATCAAATACCCAGATAAGCAGCTTTCACCATCGGGTTTTCTGCAATTTCATTTGCCGGACCTGATAATACGATCCGCCCAGTTTCAAGCACATACGCCCGATGAGCGATTGAGAGAGCCATCTGCGCATTCTGCTCAACAAGCAAGATACTGGTTCCCTCTTTATTGATCTCCTGGATGATACGGAAGATCTCTTCAACCATGATCGGGCTTAATCCCATTGAAGGTTCATCCAACAAGATCAGAGATGGTTTGTTCATCAATCCGCGCCCCGTAGCAAGCATTTGTTGCTCACCGCCGGAGAGAGTTCCACCCAACTGATTGATTCTCTCTTTCAACCGCGGAAAGCTCTTGAACACCCGCTCTTCCATCCGATTGATTTCTGATCTGTCTTCGATGATGTATGCGCCCATTTCAAGGTTTTCGCGCACGGTCAACGGTGCGAAGATCTTGCGGCCTTCGGGCACATGGCTAATTCCTGCCCGAACAATTTTTTCTGCAGGAGCCAGGGTGATATTTTCCCCTTTGAAGTGGATTTCACCGCTTCGTGGGCGGATCAATCCGCTTAGTGCTCGCAAAGTAGTAGATTTTCCAGCACCATTTGCGCCGATTAATGTGACAATTTCACCTTCTCGAACATCGAATGTGATTCCCTGGAGAGCGTGGATGGCTCCGTAGTACACATTCAGGTTGTTTACCTCAAGAAACATGTTTGGCTCCCTTCCCCAGATACGCTTCGATCACTTTCGGGTTTTCCTGAATTTCTTTCGGAGATCCATGGGCAATCACTTCGCCAAAATCCATCACGGTGATATGCTCACAGATACCCATGACAACCCGCATCTGATGTTCGATCAGAAGGATAGTCAACTTGAAATGCTCACGAACAAAGTGAATCAGCTCCATTAACTGGTTGATCTCTTTCGGGTTCATACCAGCGGCAGGTTCATCCAGCAAGAGCAGTCTGGGTTGGCATGCCAGAGCACGCGCAATCTCTACCCGGCGTTGTTCTCCATACGGAAGATTTCTGGCGATTTCATTTTGAAGACGGGTGAGTTTCATCACATCCAGTAATTCTTGTGATTTTTCGATAATTTCATTCTCGCGTCTTTGATATTTCGCGTTCGATGAAATACTGTCAAACATGTTATAGCCTGCGGTTGGATGGAATGCGATCCGGACATTATCTAAAACCGATAGGTTATTAAATAAACGAATGTTCTGGAATGTCCTTCCAATTCCGGTACGGGTGATTTCATGCGGCTCAAAGCCCACCAAGTTAATTCCGTAGAAATTAATGGAACCGTGGGTGGGAATGTAGATACCCGTGATCTGATTGAACACAGTGGTTTTCCCTGCGCCGTTCGGACCGATCAGACCAGCTAAATCACCTTCATTGATGGTCAGATTGAACTCATTTACCGCACGTAAACCGCCAAAGTTTTTTGTCAGATTGACAACTTCCAATACAGGGGTGGGTGTATTTGTGGATGTGTTCATGCAGCCTTCTCCCCGGTAAGATTCAACGGTTTTCTTGACTGGAATGATCTGTTTCTTCAAGAAACCCCATTCAACCGTGCCAAGTAAACCCTGAGGACGGATGAGCATTAAGAGTAGGAGTGTCAATGGATATAACACATACCGCCAGGATGGAGCCTCTGGGCTGATCTTGCCCAGAATTTCTCTGAGCATTCCTTCGAGGAAGAAGATCCACCCGAATGAAGCTGCTACTGTCCCGGTCATACTCCCCAATCCGCCAAAGACTACGATGATAAGCGGGTTAAATCCGACCAGGAAGTCGAATGCTCCCGGGCTGAGGAATCCGATAAAGTGAGCGTAGACGCCTCCTCCAATGCCGGCAAACAAGCTACCTACAACAAAGGCCATTAATTTTGTCTGGGCTACATTCACGCCCATGGAGCGCGCAGCTACTTCATCTTCACGCACTGCCAGGATAGTTCGGCCGGTGGATGAATGAAGCAAATTTCTCATGGTAATGATGATCAGAACCAGGAAAGAGAAAGCCCAGAACCAGGTGGTGAGCTTTGGAATGCCAATCATTCCACGACCACCGCGCATCTCCGGGAATGGCAGAATGGTATCAGTATTGACCATGAGCGTGTAAATTACAATCGTGAAACCCAGGGTGGCAATACCAAAATAATCTGAGCCTAAAGACAACACTGGTAAACCGAACAGAAAGCTTACTTCTGCAGCAAACAAACCAGCAAAAAGCACTGCCAGGAAGAAAACCACCTGCAAAGGTATACCTTGCGCAAGCGGACCGGGTTGCAGATTGGTACCAAGCAGCGGATTGATCGCTGGAGCAATCGTTTTGCCAATAAATACAGCAACCATGCCAGCAATAATTACGCCGATCAGGTAGAGTGTAAAAGAGGATAAAACTGGCATCCTGCGTAAATTGTTAAGGTATTGGTTGATACCCCAGATCGTAACTCCAGCGAGAAGAACACCGATGCCAACCACCAGTAAACCTGAGGCATCGCCATTCACCCAGCGGTATGTGATATCTGCACCAACATATGCACCGATACCGTAGAAACCCCACTGTCCTAAACTGAACTGACCATTGAAGCCATAGATCAGGTTGAGTCCCAGGGCTACCATCGCCATGGTACACGCCTGATAGAGCAGACCACTATCAAAGTTATTCAGGAGTGTAAATCCGCCAATATTGGTTAGCGCCAATTGAATGACACCAAATGCGAGGATTACTCCAACTACTCTGGCAATGAAGCTGATATCAACGGTTTTGCCGCCCATTTGTACGGGTTTTACTTTGATCCCCATCACCCAGAAAAGTCCGTATAGGTAGGCAACTACCCCGATAATTTTTACGAGAGAAAAAATCATGTTCGTGATATCCATCGGGATCCCTCTCAGGCCTTCTCATTTTCTGGTTCACCGAAGATACCGGTAGGACGAATGAGCAGAACCAGAATTAAGATTGAAAATGCGATTGCATCCCGCATGGGAGTAGAGATGTAAGCAGAGGTCATTGCTTCGGCTTGTCCCATAATTAATGCTCCCACGAACGCGCCCGGAATACTGCCGATACCCCCTAATACTGCCGCAACGAAGGCTTTCAAGCCGGGATATACACCCATCAATGTTTTGATGGACGGATAAGCAATGGCGTACAGAACGCCACCCAAGGCTGCAAAGGAAGCCCCAATTGCGAAAGTAAATGAGATTACTTGATCTACCTGAATCCCCATCAACCGGGAGGTTGGTTTATCAAAAGAAGTAGCTCTCATTGCAATACCGATCTTGGTGCGTCTGACCAGATATTGCAGGAATACCTGTACCAGGATGGTAGCAATGATGATAATGACCAGGATATTACTGAAAGTGATCGCACCTTCAGGTACGGTTGAACCGCTTTCAAGCAGGTAAACACCATCTTTGATGTACCAGGTAACAACTTCAAACGGACGGGTATAAGGAATGAACCGCGCTGAAAACACAAAATTCAGCAACCCGAAATATTCCAGGAAAAAGGATACACCAATTGCTGTGATGAGCGCAGCAATCCGTGGTGCATCCCGCAGAGGTTTGTAGGCTACTCGTTCGATGGTGACGGCCAGTAAAACACAAATCACCATCGATAGCAAGATGGTGGTCACTGTCCCAATGACGGTTGCGAGCATGGTATCCATGCCGGGCAATAGCTTTAGCGGCCATTGGTGCAATTGGAATTTCTCCACCGCGAAGAAACTAACAAATGCTCCAACCATGAACACATCACCATGAGCAAAGTTGATCAGTTTGACAATACCATAGACCATGGTATAGCCCAGGGCGATCAGACCATACACGAAACCTAATTGCAATCCATTAATGACATTTTGAACGAACAGATGTGGTTTATCAAATAAATTGGTAATAAGTACATAAGCTGCTAACAGGCCAATAGCAATCAGGAAGAGTTTCCCGATCCACGCCAGAAAAGAATTCGGCGTAACAATCTTTGGCGCTTTGGGCGTTTTGGTTACAGGAAGCATGTGAATTGCTCTCCTTTAAAAGACGATTAGATTTTAAATCATAAAAGATGGAGGCAGTGGTGAGCTGCCCCCATCCTTGTTTAGCTTGTCTTACGGATTAACCACTGTCTCGAATTTGACACCGTCTTCTTTGACTGCAAGAATGGTGGCAGATTTGACCGGGTTGTGGCTGGCATCAAAGGTAATGGTACCAGAGACACCACTGAACTTGATGGCTTCCAAAGCGGTTTTGACCTTGGTGGAGTCATCAGCGCCGGCTGCTTGAATGGCAGAGAGCATCAGATTGGTAGCATCATAAGCCAGAGCGGCTAAAGCGTCAGGGGTCTTGCCGTATTTCTTCTCGAAGGCGGCGCGGAAAGTTTGTACTTCGGCGCGTGGATCTTCGGGTGAGTAGTGGTTCGTGAAGTAACCACCAGCGGCAGCGGCTTTATCGAGGTCGGCAGAATCCCAACCATCACCACCGAGGAATGGAGCAGTGATGCCCTTTTCCTTGGCTTGCTTGGCTGCTAAGTTGACGATGTTGTAGTAATCAGGCAGGTAGATTACATCGGGTTTGGCATCGGCAACTTTTGCCAGAATGGATGAGAAATCGGTGTCATTAGCGGTGTAAGATTCTTCGCCAACGATGGTGCCACCGGCTTCGGTGAAGGATTTCTTGAAGAATTCAGCTAAACCCTTAACATAGTCGTTCGCCTGGTCAACCATAATGAAGGCTGTCTTGGCGCCCAATTTTTCCATCGCGAATTTTGCACCCACCTGACCCTGGAAAGGATCGATGAAGCAAGCGCGGAAGATGTAGGGTTTGACAACGCCGTTGCCATCAACGGTCACACTGGGGTTGGTGGAGGTTGGGCTGATCTGTACAACCTTGGCGGCATTCGCGATTTCAGATACAGGAATGGAAGCCTTGGAGCAGACTTCGCCGATGATGTAATGAACACCATCCTGGCTGATGACTTTGTTAGCAGCATTCACGGCTGGGTCAGGAGTACATTGGCTGTCTTCAACGACGGCAACCACTTTGGCGCCTAACACACCACCCTTAGCATTCCATTCTTCAATGGCCATCAGAGCGGCATCCCGGGTCATCTCACCGAAGGTCGGGACTGGGCCAGAGAGAGGGGCCAACACAGCGATTTTAATTTCGCTTGGGCCTTTGGCTGCAGGGGTGCAGCTTGCCAGCAGGATGGCAATAATCATCAGTGCAAAAAATGGTTTAAAGTTCTTCATATTCACTTCTCCTCTAGAAAATTTATGATTTGGCACTTTGAATGAATTTTCCTTTTGAAAATCCGCATTTGTGATGGCGATCACCTCCTTCGTCCTTCTTCTCCGGATAATTTTTAATAAAAACCACCCTGGTACTTTTGGGTGGCTTCTGTGAGTTTGCTTTGTTTTGGGAAATGATTAGGTGTTGGTTTCCGTCACTGTTGCCATCCGAAATAACCTGGGGCTTATAAGAATAAGATAAGCCCAAAGAAATAAGATGGTAAAAAGGAGCACCTGTGTTGTATGCATAATGAATTCTGAAAACTTATTATATGCTTACAGTATGTTAAGTCAATAGGAATTGGTTCAATTTCCAAAAATTAGCCCTTTTCGACATTATTCTTTCCGAAATAGCGCATTTTATAGAATTTCCTATCCGATATCGCAATCTCATCTAACCAATTAATGAGACAATCGGTATTGAAAATTATATCTTAATACACAGGAGATCACCCTTGTTGGCATGCTTCTAGCAACATTCTGAGTATGTTAAGGAGAACTGCTATGCATACAACCATCTGGAAAGGACTAAGCCTTATCTGTGTTTGGGCAATTTTATCCTTCCCTTTAGGAAACACATCTGCCCAGGCAACGGATAGTCAATTTACGACCAACATCACCTATCAAAATGTAGGAACGACCGTTGCTCATCCAACCATCCTGTACTACCCTGCATCTTCCACCTCGCCTGTGAGCATCAACCGCCCAGAGTTACCAGTGGGTGCAAGCACAACCATCTCTGCTGGAGTAATTGATTTGAATGAGGTTAACAGCCAGGGTTCCGCTATAGTGAAATCGGATGTTCCTATTGCTGTGTTGATGACACAGGTCTCTGATTCGGCTGCGACAAAAGCAATTGCTATTGCGGCTGGCTCATCAACGGGTACTCCCGAACTCTGGTTCGTGAATGTGCAAAAAGGCAGTGAACCTTCAAAACTAGCCGTTCAAAATGTTGACGGTACAAATAATAATATCTCTTTGAAATTCTTTGCAAATCAAGAATTCACAGAGCTCAAGTTTACAAATCTCAAACCAGGAAGCTCGGTCATCGTAAACCTCGCAGACCGGACAGAGCTAGTCTCAGATTTTTACACCGCAGTTCAAGTAGTCACTACCCGCTCATCCGATGGCTCCTCAGGAAGAGTAGTTGGCACCCACTGGATCGGATCAGATACTATCAATACCTCCCTGGAGGGAATATCTCAACTGGGGAAAAAGGTATACATGCCACTTGCGATGTGTCAGTCAACCGCAGGTATGACTTCAAGCTATTTTGTTTACAATACCGATCCTTCTGCAGCTACTCGGGTAAAGGTAACTTATAACAGTGGCAAATACGAATCCAAAGACCTGGCAGCATCCAGCGGAGCGTGGTTCAATGCCTGTACACCATCTGGGACAAACGTTGGTTACACCGGTTCCGGAATCATTACCAGCTCAACCACCAATGTAATCGCTACTGGTCTTATCAAAAACGGGGGTGTAAAAACCAATTTTATCGGCCAGACCACCGGATCAAGTCAACTGGCTATCCCGTACGCGGTGTATTCCGCCAGTCAATATACTACTCGAGTACGGCAACGGACATCGATCCAGATTCAGAACCTGGGTGGTGCGTTACCAGATAAATCAGTCAAGGTAAAATATTTTGACAAGAATGGCAACCTGGTAGGCACTCATCTGCTTGGTGCTCTCGCAAATGGAGCCCGCAGGAATTCTACTCCTGCAAACCTGGGAACAATCGGCAATGAGTTCGGATACTATTCAGATGGCTCCAGTGGTGGATCTGCCATCATCATGGCGCCAAAAGGCAGTCAGATCATGGCGACAGTTTGGGTTCTTTCTATGACTGCCTCAAACACTTACACTGGTGAAATGTATAACGCTATTCCCGTGACCGAATGAGCAGGATCGATCCATAAAAATAAATAGACCCTCAAGATGATGCTTGAGGGTCTATTTTGTCATTATTGAATTTGTATTTGTTCCAGTTCTTGGGTTGTATCACCTTGTACAACAAGGATTTTTGGATTTCCATCCCCAGCTAGTACCAGTTGATGTCCGGTCATCAAATCCCCGGTCCAAACAACATATTCACCGGCTTGAATTTTCTCAATCGCAAAATTTCCTCTTTTGTTTGTGAGAGCAGATGGATTGTTACCTGAATCGATCAGGTAAGTAATTGCCCCATCCGAGCGATGGACTTCAGCCAGGTGCACCGCCACCACTTTAACTGGTTTTCCAGTAGTGTTCACAACAATCCCTTGAATTGCCCCCTCACCTGGAATGACCTTTGGGGCTGGGATACTTTTCTCCTGAACATGGCATCCACTCAGCAAAACAAACGATAAGGTGATCAAAATTAGTTTTAGTTTCATAGAATTCCTCACAGTTCTATTCATTTGCATGCTTGCAAGTTAATGACCAATATACATGTTCTTATTGTGGCAAAGGTCAGCTGATATGCTGGAATTCCAACCAACCGTGATAACCACAAGTAGAATTTATCTATGTTTAATGTCTTTAGCGATGGATTTCGGATTTAGATTGCCGATAATATTAATGGGATTTTAGATTTGCACACCCTGAATGCTATATGAAAAATCTATTCACGAATGGTTGGTTTTAGGCCGGTTACATATATAATTCTTTTTGGACTTGGTGATTAATTGTAAGCAATTTTAGTATTCGTTTTCAGTGGAAGACAAATAGGAACCATTGATGATTTTTACGAAAATTATCCAACTACAAAAAAAACACCGGTGGCTTCCCTGGGCGATTTTTGCCTCGCTCACCATTCTCTTACTCATCATTGCTATCATCATCTATCCACCTGCTCCTCCTATTAATTTAAGTATTGAAGAATCCAACTGGCTATCTGCCCATCGCACCATATCGCTCGCTGCAAACCCAGATTATCCACCTCTTGAATATTTTGATGAGCGTGGAAGTTATTCCGGGATGATGTCTGAATATTTCCATCAGATCGAGCGGAACCTGAATATCCGAATCCAAATTATCCGCTACCCATCTTTGACGGATGCTTTATTTGCTGCAAAAAACAAGAAGATTGACGGCATCACCCTCCTTCAACCCTCGAAAGATCAACTAACATACTTAAATCCGACTAATCCAGTCACAGATATCCCAAATGTAATCATCACCAGTATTCGCTACGCGAGTAACATTGAATTGGAAGATATGGCGGGTTGGAAGTTGGCAATATCCCGCGAGAATGCAAATATTGATTACATAAAAGCGAACTTCCCTTACATCACACTACTACAAGCTGATACAGACCTGAACGCTTTGCAATTAGTGTCGTTTGAACGGTCAGATGCTGCGCTGGTGAACCAGGCTGTTGCGACCTATTTGATCGAACAATATGGAATTACCAATTTGCGTGTATCAGGTGATTCCGGCAAGAATAATCCTCTCAGCATCGCCATCCGGTCTGATGAGCCAGAATTACATAGCATTTTGGAAAAGGGTCAGGCTTCCATCTCTGAATCCAAAAAGAACGAGATCTTCCGCCGTTGGATTGGACTAACCCGTACCAATGTGTTGCAAACAAGTCAATTCTGGAATATCGTCTTTTGGGCAATTTTTGCAATTACCATCCTTCTGGGCGGCTTCCTAACCTGGACGAAAGCACTTCAAACACAGGTATCAACAAAAACCCTTGAACTTAACCGCGAATTAAGCGAACGCCGCGCAGCAGAGAATAAACTTAACCAGCAATTAGATAACTTATCCGCCTTACGGGCTGTTGGGGTGGCGATCAATGCCAGCATGGATTTACCGTTGACATTGAACATCTTGCTCGATCAGGTCAGCTCGAAACTGAATGTTGATGCCTGCAATTTTCTTCTATTCAATCCGTACACCCGTAGCCTGGAACATGCTGCGGAAAAAGGATTCAAAAATGTGTACAACCGAGATCTCTCGCAAGGGTCTGAAAATACCAGTCTGGCCTGGAAAGCCATTCAATCACGCCGATTGGTGATTGAAGATCTCAATGAGAACCCGGGGGGATTTAATAAAATCGCATCATTCGAACAAGAAGGTTTTGTTAGTTATATTTGCGCTCCGCTCATTTCGAAAGGATTGGTAAAAGGCGTTCTAGAAATGTTCTCTCGTGTCCCATTTTCTCGGGAACCAGAATGGATGGATTTTCTGGAAGCCATGACCGCCCAGGCAGCCATAGCTCTGGATAACGCCACCATGTTCCTGGGATTACAACGAGCGAATTTAGATATTACGCTTGCCTATGATGCCACAATCGAAGGCTGGGCTAAAGCGCTTGAACTTAAAGATGGCAACACCGAAGGCCACTCCAAACGGGTAACCCAACTCACCCTGGATTTGGCTGTGAGGATGGGTATCCGTAATGAAGAACTGGTCCATGTCCGTAGAGGCGCCTTACTGCACGACATAGGCAAAATGGGAATACCAGACAATATCCTGAATAAACCCGGTCCACTCACTCCCGAAGAGTGGGAAACTATGAAGAAACATCCTTCTTATGCTGTTTCAATGTTAGAAAATGTGGTTTATTTATCTTCTGCGTTAGATATTCCGGCATCACACCACGAAAAATGGGACGGGACCGGTTATCCAAATGGATTGAAGGGCATCCGCATTCCACTTGCAGCCCGTGTATTCTCGGTCATTGATGTCTGGGATGCGCTCACATCCGACAGGCCGTATCGGAAAGCCTGGTCAGAACCTGACACATTGAAGTATATTCAAGATAACGCAGGCTCACAGTTTGATCCTGATGTTGTTGATGAATTCATGAAAATGATTCACGATCAAAACCGATTTTAGTGATTGAGTAGAATCATTAATAAGAGGACTGAATGGCGAAAGAAACACCTTCCACATTACGTAATCTAATTATTTACGAAGTTTATGTTCGCAATCATACTCCTGAAGGAACCTTTAAGGCATTTAATCAAGACCTGCCCCGAATAAAAAAGATGGGGGTAGATGTCATCTGGTTCATGCCAATTCACCCGATAGGTAAATTGAACAAGAAAGGTACCCTGGGCTGTCCATATTCGATTTCTGATTACCGTGCGGTTAATCCTGAATATGGCACCGAAGCGGATTTTCGAGCCACAATTCAAGCCATCCACGACCTCGGTATGAAGGTCATGATTGATGTGGTTTATAACCATACAGCCCACGATTCCCTTCTGGTCCGCGATCACCCTGAGTTTTTCCATCAGGATGAAACCGGTACACCGGTAACCACCGTTCCAGATTGGAGCGATGTCATTGACTTAAAGCATCCAAATCCAGAACTAACCCGATATTTAATCGATTCCCTTCTGTATTGGTCAAAATTAGGGGTGGATGGCTATCGGTGTGATGTGGCATCCTTGGTGCCCATAGAATTTTGGCTGCAAGCTCGGGCAGAAGTTGCCCTACAGAATCCAGAGACAATCTGGCTGGCAGAAGCTGTCCACGCTGGATTCCTGGAATACCGCCACAAGATGGGTTTAAGCGGATATTCCGACAGCGAAATCTATCAGGCATTCGATATGTCCTATGATTATGATATCTGGCCAATCTTCCAGGCTGCAATCCAAAAGAAAGTGCCACTCAACAGATATCTGGAGATGTGCCGGTTCCAGGAAGGGATTTACCCGGCCAATTTCATCAAGATGCGCTGTGTTGAAAACCATGATCAGGTAAGAATCATGGATATTGCTGCCAATGAAGATTCTGCACTTGCTTGGGCTGCCTTCGAAATCTTTAACCGGGGTGCTTTCTTGATCTACGCCGGTCAAGAGTCCGGCGTCACCCATAAACCCAGCTTATTTGAAAAAGAATTAATCCAATGGGGAAACTTTTCATTGCAAGAGTTTTATTCCAACTTGTTCAAACTCAAGAAACATCCTCTGATTGAACAGGGGGTATTCACGATCACAAAAGCAGAACCAGCAATTTTGGCACATTACTCCAAAGGTGATAAAAGCCTGGTTGGAGTGTTTAATCCAAACGGCGTCAGCGGGTCAATCCAGGTAAAAATACCGGATGGATCGTATTCTGACGTGATCAGTGGGAAAGCAGTCACAATCCAAAATCACCATCTATCCATTCCGCATGTCTTTTCTGTCTTTGAAGTGCCTTATCCTTTGGAGAGCAAACCTTTTATTTCTCCATTGTTAGATCACGAGATTGAAACGGACTTCGATTATTGAGTCTTGTCAGATCAAGCTCGAGAAAGTAAACAAATGGAAGAACTTCATTTATCCATTTTGCTACCGGTAAAACCAGAAATTGTGTATCAAGCCTGGATCACCAGCCACTTGCACCGTGATTTTACGGGTGGAAATGCGATTATCGATGCCAGAAATGGCGGACATTTCTCCGCCTGGGATGGGTATATTACCGGAATTCTGCTGAAGTTAGAGCTGAATCAGCGCGTGATTCAATCGTGGCGAACCACTGATTTTCATCCAATGGATCCATCATCAACACTGGAGGTCTTGTTCGAGCCAGAGGATACCGGCACAAAGTTAACTCTAAATCACACTGAAATCCCTAACGGTCAGTCTGGCCAGTACGAGCAAGGTTGGAAAGAGTATTATTTCGAGCCTATGTTTGGGTATTTTACAGGCATTGCAGAGACGATTGCCAGAGAGACTCCATCGTCGCAAGTTGACGATAAGGATGCGTCGGGGTAAAATTTATTTACAACTGAATAGACAATCAAGGTGCCTCTTCCCCCGGATGGGAAGGCTTAAAGGCGAAGCCGGTAACAAATTGAATTTGGAGTCCGGTGCTGTCGCGCAACTGTGTAGATCAATCTGATCTGAGCCAGGTCGCCCGCCCTGATTGTAGTAACTCACTCCTCGCGTATCAAGGAGGTGGGAGAAAGATCACAATTTCTCCACCCAACTACCTGACCTGTCACGCGACAGGTTTTTTTATTCTTATCTGGAGATGTAGCA
Organism: uncultured Chloroflexia bacterium; assembly: GCA_963818305.1. GTDB lineage: Bacteria > Chloroflexota > Anaerolineae > Anaerolineales > Anaerolineaceae > DAIOEK01. Next base: position 314,366 of record CAWFRQ010000002.1, on the reverse strand, counting down.
TGTCTCGAAACCCTATCACCATTTATTTTACGCAGGTCTCCTGCTGCCTATCTTCTTCGGCTGTCCGGCTGTAAATCAGCCCTCCCCTCAGCCAATCATCTATCGAGTTCACCGATGGCATGGGTCGTACGGTAAGTCTATCAGCTACACCTGTCAAAATAATCTCGCTGGCACCTTCTAATACCGAAATCCTATACGCACTGAAGCCGGAAGCCAGTTGGTTGGACGAGATGAATTCTCAGATTATCCAAGCGAAGCTACCAACTTACCAAGCATCGGTGGATCGATGGGGAAATATAATCTGGAGCAGATTGTCGCCCTACAGCCCGATCTGGTGCTCGCTGCGGAGATCAACACCCCTGAGCAAATCAAAGCGCTGGAAGACCTGAAAATCCCCGTTTATTACCTCGCTAATCCTACAGATTTCGCAGGTCTCTTTACCAATCTTGACTACTGTCGGCAGAACTGACCGGTCATGAAAAAGAAGCGCTGACCTGGTTGCCAGTCTTCAAAAACGGGTCGACGCAGTCGCTTCTGCCAAAAAACCAGAAAAACCGCTCAAGGTATTCTACGAGTTAGATGGGAGTGACATCGCCAAGCCGTGGACGATTGGCAAAGGCACCTTCGCGGATATGCTTATCACCATGGCAGGCGGCGAAAATGTTGGTGGCGCCGCCGGAGAAGGCTGGCTGCAAATGAGCCAAGAAGCCATTCTGGCCAGCAAACCCAGACCTGATCATCCTTGGTGATTCTGCCTACGGTAGTAACCATCGAAAGTGTTGCCTCCCGGCCCGGGTTGGGAAGTACTAACGCAGTAAAGAACAAGGCGGTCTATCCATTTGATGATGACCTGATGAGCTTGCCAGGTCCACGTCTCGTAGATGGCCTGGAAGCCATCGCAAAATTGTTGCAACCATAATCTATGAAACGACTTGCCAGCCCCTACGGATTACAATCATCCTTTGGATAATTGTTTCGATTTTAAGTCTGGCAATCGGATCAGTTTCTATTCCGGTTCAAACCGTACTTCAATTGCTGGCAGGGAAATTGGGAATTGCCTCAATCCCTGCCGGTTCTGAACTTTTCTCCACCATCCTCTTTGACTTGAGATTTCCACGGACGATACTGATTGCACTTACCGGGGCTGCACTAGCTGGCAGCGGAGCTGCCTACCAAGGTTTGTTCCGCAATCCGCTGGCTGATCCGTATCTTAATCGGTGTGGCCTCTGGTGCTGGCCTTGGAGCAGTGATTGCCATGAGCATTCGCTGGCCTGCTCAACTGCTTGGAATGTACACCATTCCGATTCTCTGCATTTATTGCCGGAATGGTCACCGTCTGGGTTGTCTATTCCATCGCCAGGATTGGGAAAACAGTTCCAACCACCAACTTGCTGCTGGCTGGGGTCACTGTCAGTTCTTTTTGTACAGCTCTCACTTCTTTTTTCATGCTCAAAGCCCATAATGAACTTCGCCGCGCCATCACCTGGTTACTGGGTGGTTCAACCCTTACCGGATGGGATCCGGTCATTGCTGTCTTGCCATACATCCTGGTGGGCCTTAGTCAGTCTGATTCTGCTGGCGTACCCTCTCAACGTCCTTCAATTTGGTGAAGACCAAGCTCAGCAGATGGGCTTGAATGTCAATGCAGTAAAAACCTGGATCGTTCTGGCTGCTTCACTCACAGCTGCGTCTGCAGTCGCTTTCACTGGCATCATCGGATTTGTTGGTTTGATCGTCCCCCATCTGGTGCGGATCTTATGGACCACTGATTATCGAAAAATCATACCCCTCTCCATCGGGATGGGGATGGTGGTGTTGCTCATTACGGATATTCTCTCACGCATCCTGATCCCTCAACAAGAAATCCCGCTTGGAATTATTACCGCCCTGGCAGGTGCCCCATTTTTCCTGTGGGTATTACGTAGGTCTAAGCAACAGGCATTCTGGTGATCTTATGCCAACTGATGATTTGAAACTAACCCTAAATAATCTCTCCACCCGATATGGCAAACGCCTGATTCTAAATCAGGTAAACGCTACGGTCTTACCCGGGGAGGTTGTTGCCCTTGATTGGACCCAACGGTGCCGGGAAAACGACACTGATCAAAGCGGTGAGTGGGGTCATTCCGATTGAACAGGGCAGTATTCACATTGATGGCCAAGATCTGCTCAAAATGAACGCACAACAGCGAGCAAAACTGGTTGCAGTAATCCCACAGGCCAGAAACCTTCCACCGGCATACACCACCCGAGAAGTGGTGTTGATGGGGAGGACGCCATATATTGGTTGGCTCGGAAAAATTACACACCAGGATGAGGAGATCACGCAGCAGGCGATGATCCGCACCCAGGTGGATGCATTGGACAACCGGCGGATGGATGAGATCTCAGGTGGAGAGCAGCAGCGGGTGTTGGTTGCGCGTGCCATCGCACAAAATCCAAAGATACTTTTGCTGGATGAACCGACTACCCATCTGGATATTCAATTTCAGATCAACTTGCTGGAAATGATTCATAGTCTGGCTCACCACGACCATTTGGCTGTTCTGATGGCAATCCATGATCTAAACCTTGCTGCCAGATTTGCAGATCGAGTGATTCTGCTTGTGGACGGTCAAATTCAAGCAATGGGAACCCCGCGGGAAGTCCTTACTGCAGAAACACTATCAGCTGCTTATCAAGTGCCCATCACCCTGCATGCAACTAATTTGGGTTACAACCTGATCACACCTTTTTAATCTCAATTTCATCGAATCTTTATACAGACGATGCTTTTTGCCGGTTGTGGTTTGACTCGGTCATTCCTGAATGTTATTATTAGGATAATTCCTATCCAAATTATCGTTATATGTTCAGGAGCAATATTATGAATCGTCATCTCAGAAAGATTACCCATAAGATAGCGATGGTTAGCTATTCTGTCGGAGTCATCAGCCTGGTGATTGGCATGATCTTATCAGTCGCAGTTCAACCGGTAAGTGCATACACCCAATCAACAGGTGGGGGAGGTGATCACAAAGTCTGGATTTGTCATGTTCCGCCCGGAAATCCCGGGAACGCTCACGCAATTTATGTTGACCAGAACGGTTGGAACGGGCACGATCAACATTCATTAGATTTCTTACTAAGCGGAAGAAATGACCCACGCTGTGGAGAAACTCCTACAGATGTACCACCCACCGATGTTCCGCCTACCGATGTGCCTCCAACTGACGTACCACCTACTGATGTACCACCAACCGATGTTCCGCCTACGAATACACCAGATGCCACAGAGACTCCTCAGGAGACTTCCACTCCTGAAAATACTGCAACACCTACCAATACAGATGTTCCAGAGGATACTGCTACTCCGACCGTGACACCTGAAATCACCCTGCAAACAACCCAAGATCCAACAGCCACATCAACACCCACGCAAGAGAGCTCTAAGGAGCCGACCAATACTCCGCTTCCTACCGAGACTTCGACACCAACTGAAACTGAAGTCCCTACCGATGAGCCGACTGCAACGATGACCCCTACCGAGTTACCCACTCGAACAATGACTCCCACCACTGAAATCAGGTTTATTGGTCTCAAACTGGGATGGGCTTGTGTCCAGGGTACCCAGGTATGGACAGTAACCAATGAAAACGACTTCCCGGTAGATTTTGATTGGCAGCTCGATGATGCAGGTACTGCATTCTCTTCTTCAGCGAAAATGGCCAGCCTAAGAGCCCGTGCAGCCGCAGCAGTCGCCAGCGGATCTGCCACAGTGCCAGCCAACAGCACCTATAGTTGGGGTGTCTCCGGTGGATACAACACCATGCAGATTTTCTGGGAAGACTCTAGGCGGAACAGTACACTCCTTGAGTGTCACCACCAGTGCGAACAGTCCCTGTTTCGTGGAAGAAAACACTGCTACTCCAGAAGGTGATCCTACCATTACCCCTGATCCTGAAGATCCAACCTCTACACCGGATGTCAATCGTCCAACCAATACACCGTTACCACAACGCACTCGGACCGTACAGGTGTTTGTTCCTCAGGTAGCAACTCTCACCCCAGATCCGGTTGATCCTGAAACTACACAGGCCGTATTAATCCCGGTTACCGGTGCTGATTTTGCTAATCCGTTCACAAGCCTACCGTTATCCAATCTGTTCGTCAATTTTGGAATGGTCATGTTAGGTATTGCCCTAACCAGCCACGGTTTATCCAATTCAAGTAAAGAATAAAAAGCGCTTCCTCCTTCTACCGGGTGTGACAGTTGTCACACCCGGACTTTTCTTCAAATGTTATGAAAAAATCACTCTGGCTCATCATCACAGGAATCCTTTTAATCGAGATGACAATCTTGAACCTATGGTTCGGATTTCCCTCATCCCTGATTGAACGTTATACCGCTGAAAAATCGGGCCTCCTAGATGCCGCACCAAGCCTCGAATCACCTCAGGTTTCCAATGAAGCTGGAATATCAGGTTGTTCCAGATCAACCTTTCTTGCCTGAAGAGCCATTAACCAAAAACATCGTAGATCAGACCACATCACAGAAGAAATCATTATCCGATCGCCCTGCTGAAGCAGGTTTCGTTCCTGACCGGATTGTGATTCCATCCATTCAATTGGATGCGCCAGTGATCCCGGCTGTACAAAAATCCATCGAAATCCAAAACCAGTGGTTTGAACAATGGACCGCACCGGATGAATTTGCCGCCGGGTGGCAGGCAGATTCGCCTCCCCTGGGTGTACTCGGAAACACGGTACTAAGTGGGCACCACAATGTGGAAGGAAAAGTATTTGGGCGTTTAGTCTATACCCAACAAGGAGACATCATCCTGGTATACTCGGGCAAACAAGTATTTGAGTATCAGATTTCGGAAATCAAAATTCTACGCGAAAAAAATGCTCCACTAACTACCCGACAAAAAAATGCGGAATGGATATCGACCACCTCAGATGAACGTCTGACACTGGTAACATGCTGGCCAAAACGCACCAATACCCACCGATTAGTAGTTGTAGCATACCCAGTTGTCGCGCAAACCGTTCCCCCAATCCCGGAAAACATTCAATAATCCCCTACCACCTCATATTTCCTTACCTGTTGCCGGATGATGAGATCACGGTTATATTGGTTTCAACCAGATGAATAAAGGTTGTTACCATGATATCTATTACAAAACTTTTCTCCCAGACACTTCACGAAGCTCCTGCTGACGCGGAAACGAGAGGTTACCAACTCCTTCTCCGAGCAGGATACATCAGCCATTTAGGTTCAGGTTTCTTCAGCCTGCTTCCGCCTGCTAAAAGAATACTGGATAAAACCATCCAGTTCTTAGCTCAATTATTGGAAGAGAGTGGCAGTCTGGAGATTGACATGCCATCCTTATCGCCAAACACGAACATTCAATCCATTTCAGTTATGGCAACGCGAAACCAGCTTCTAATTTCAAGAGTTCATCCGCTCTCATCGCCAGTTGCCCGCAACCGTGCATTACATCTCCAGGGAATGGAACGAGAATCCCCGTCTAAAAACCGGTTTGCTGGACGCCAGGGAAACGATTTGTTTTCACTCATTCTCTTTGGCAGCCAGCGAAGAGGAACACCGCTCCCAGGTGCAGCAGACGGTTCGGGTCACCAATCGCTTTTTTGAATTCTGCCGATTACCAGTCAAACACACTTCAGATGATGGTATCCGCCCAGATTTGCACCAATGCCAGAGCTTTTACCTCCCAATGGCACTCGGGACAGGTTCTTACCTGGAGTGCCCCAAATGCTCCTATTCTGCCCGCCTGGAGACGGCCAGGTTTGATCGAAACCTGAGTCAGGCACAAGAAACGAAATCGCTCGAAAAAGTAGCCACTCCCAACGCGGCAACTATTCAAGAACTGGCTAGATTTTCTTACAATCCCCACTTCTCAAACAGCCAAAGCAGTATTCTGGATGGCTGAATTACCCGACCATCCGAATCCGGTCTTTCTCTTCCTTGTGGTACGCGGAGATATGGATGTGAGTAAAGAGAAAGTCAAACTTCTTCTTATCTTGCCAGCAGACTTGGATGGCTTCTGACGAAGATATCCGCAGGATCGGCGCAGAACCCGGCTACGCATCTCCTATTGGGATCAAACATCAAGCAGATCTAAGAATAGTGGTGGACGAGGCGATCCCTCACTGCTCAAATCTTGTAGCTGGGGCAAACGAACATGGATTTCATCTTCTAAATACCAATTATGGACGAGACTATACGGCTGATTTGGTTGCGGATATTGAGTTAGCTCAAGCTGGCTCAGCCTGCCCGCTATGCAAATCTGATCTGCAGCTGGTCAACGGAGTTGAACTTGCTGCACTTTCAACTCAAAACCAGAGCGATTGCAGTTTTCAAGATCTGGACGGAACGACGAAAAAAGTCCAGATGTATTCAATGAACATTCGGCTCAGTCGGGTGCTTGCATGCCTGGCTGAAATCCACCAGGATTCTGCTGGATTGTGTCTGCCGCCTAACTTAGCGCCATTCCCCATTCATCTGATCGTTCTGAAAGGGAAAACGGTAGATACCAGTCAAATTGCAGTCGAAATCTGCCAAACATTAAGGGAGCATCAACTTGAAATGTTGGTGGATGACCGTAATGAATCTGCCGGGTGAAATTTAACGATGCCGATCTGATTGGTCTTCCCATTCGGATCACGTTATCAGAACGATCACTTCAAGCGGGTGGTGTGGAATATAAAAAAAGAACTGATCCCGATAAAAAGATCTTGCCCATTTCCGACATCCTCAATCAGATCAACATTGATTTAGCAGAATAAATCACTGATTTTTCAGAATGTGTGATTTGTATTAACCACCTCATTACAATTAATATCAAATCCAAATTTTGGACGTACTATAATGAAACTTCAGAAGGCTCTTGATGTCTCAGAAGTAAACGTACAGAAATGGAATTACAGTATTCCTATTCACCCAATGAGTGAATAGCTCAAACTGGAGGTCTCCTTGAATAAATCGTATGATGTAATCATTATCGGTGCGGGTGTGGTGGGGTCAATGGTCGCCCGTTTCCTCTCCAAATATCAGTTGAATATCCTGCTCATTGAAAAAGAATCAGATGTTGGCATGGGAGCTTCCAGTGCGAATTCTGCGATTGTCCACGCCGGTTATGATCCACTGCCTGGTACCCTCAAAGCAGAAATGAATGTGCAAGCCAATGCCATGTGGGATTCTCTGGCAGGTGAACTCAATTGCGCATTTGAGAGAAGGGGAGATTATGTAGTTTCAATTGGACAAGAAGAATTTGCCCAATTAAATACACTTCTGGTGCAAGGTCGAAAAAATGGAGTGCCCGGAATGCACATCATCTCCGGCGAAGAGATGCGCCGACGTGAATACAATATCCACCCGGATGTCAGCGGTGCGCTCTGGGCTCCGACCGGTGGGATCTGTGATCCATTTCAGGTAACCCTGGCGGCAGCAGAAAACGCAGTCCAAAACGGAGTTCAACTACTGACTGACACGGTATTTACCGGATTCCTCAAAAACGGAAACCAAATTATCGGTGTTCAAACGAACCGGGGCGATTTTCAATCCCGCTGGGTAGTGAATGCAGCCGGTTTGAATTCTGATGTTGTCATGCATCAGGCCGGTATCCGCCCTGAGTTTAAAATCACACCGCGGCGCGGAGAGTACTTTGTGCTCGACCACGCTGAAATTCATATCAACAATGTCTTGTTCCCCTGTCCATCCAAAAAAGGGAAAGGGATTCTGGTCACTACTACCCTGCATGGGAATACGATCGTTGGTCCAAATTCTTTAACCTCTGATAGTCTAATTGACCGCCCGATGACTCGTGAAGGGATGGCAGAGATCTGGGATGGAGCCCTCAAGTTGGTACCCGGATTACAACAGCGGTTTATCATCGCTTCCTTCGCCGGGCTGAGGGCCACCGGAAACGCACGCAGTGAAAACCCAATGGTCGATTATCACAATGATTTCGTGATCGAAATCCCCGAAGATGCACCCGGATTGGTGAATCTGGGAGGTATCGAATCTCCCGGGTTAACCTCTGCCCCGGCAATTGCCTTGCGGGTGATTGATCTTATGCAAGACGCGGGTGAAAACTTAACCCTCAAACCAGATTGGAATCCCATCCGCCCTGCCCGGCCTAGATTTAGAGAATTGAACCGCGAAGAGCAAATCAAACTTATTCGACGCAATCCCACCTACGCCCGGATGATCTGTCGGTGTGAAATGGTTACCGAAGGGGAAATTTTAGCTGAAATCAGGTCAAATATTCCCGCAACCAGCTACGACGCCATCAAACGCAGGACCTGGCTGGGTACTGGCCGTTGTCTGGGCTCATTTGATATGCCACGGGTAGTCGAAATATTATCCAGGGAGTTGAAATTACCCCCCACTGAAATCACCAAAAAAGGTGCTGGCTCAGAATTCCTGGTTCGCCAGACTAAAGGGGAGGAGAACTAAGATGGCACTCAAAGATAAATATGACGTGGTAGTCATTGGCAGCGGACCTGGAGGTCTGGCAGCTGCGATCGCTGCCAAAAAGAACGGCGCAAAAGACGTATTGGTGATCGAGCGGGATGTGGAACCCGGTGGCATCTTATTGCAGTGCATCCATCATGGCTTTGGCTTGGAATTACTTGGCCAAGATTTCCCCGGCCCAGCTTATGCTCAGCGGTTTATTGATGAAGCCCGTTCGGAAGGTGTGGAACTTTTACTCGACACGATGGTATTAGATATCACTCCACAGCGCAGGATTTTTGCAACAGGCAGGAACTGCGGATTTGTGGATATCCAAACCCGATCCATCGTTCTCAGTATGGGATGCCGTGAGCGAACCCGAGCGCAAATCCGAGTCCCTGGAACCCGACCGTCTGGGGTTTATACCGCCGGCACTGCCCAACGTTGGGTAAATGTGGAAGGGTACATGCCCGGCAAAAAGTTCATCATTCTCGGCTCCGGTGATATCGGCATGATTATGGCACGCCGCCTTACCCTGGAAGGGGCACAAGTGGACCGGGTACTCGAAGTTATGCCTTACCTCACCGGTCTAACCAGGAATTATGTGCAATGTCTGATGGATAACAACATACCACTGCAACTCAGCCGGACGGTCAATAGAGTGATTGGCGATAAACGGGTCGAGGCGATCGAATCGGTCCAGGTGGACGATAAATGGCAGCCGGTACCAGGTACGGAAGAAGTGATCCCATGTGATACCCTGCTCCTATCCGTGGGATTGATACCGGAAAACGAACTTTCCCGAAAAGCCGGTGTGCGGATTGATCCGATCACTGGAGGTCCGTTCGTCGATGATCGTTTCGAGACCAACGTACCCGGAATATTCGCGGCAGGCAATGTGGTACATGTGTACGACCTGGTAGATTGGGTAACCGAAGCCGGCTATGCTGCCGGACGAAGCGCGGCCCGCTTTGCGCGTGAGATCCGCCGCAAGGAACTTCGCCATATCCCCTTATTGGCTGGCGAAAATGTGCGCTATGTGGTTCCGCATGAACTGGATAAGGAAAGTCTGGCGGAAGGTGAGGTTCGTTTGCAATTGAGGGTGAAAGCCCCTATCGAAAAACCATGTTGGGTCGAGGTTCATGATGGCGAGCATTCAATTACCCGCAAGAGTGAACCGTACGCTCGCCCGGGCGAAATTATCACCATGGTGCTGACTCCGCGTCATTATGATGATGTATTAGATGCCAAATCTCTAACGGTCAATGTAATCAAAAAGTAAGAGGCAAAGATGGATGACACTACCCGTACAATGATCTGTATTACCTGCCCTAAGGGATGCGCCCTGCAGGTTACTGCTAATGGCTCCACTCTGGTGAAAGCGGTCGGTGGTTGTAAACGCGGGCATGAATACGCTGAACGTGAACTGACCGATCCGCGCCGGATGGTAGCCACTACCGTTCAAATTGAAAAGTCATTACATCCTCTAATGCCCGTTTATACGACGGCTGCATTCCCGAAGAGCCGAATCCCTGAACTATTAACTGAACTAAAGAAAATCCGCCTCACTGCTCCTATCCGAATGGGAAGTATCATACTAAAAGACGCACTCGGTTGCGGGGTGGATGTAGTTGCCAGCCGGTCAGCTGAAATATATTCTGAATGATTATTTAGGGGTAAGATAAGGATAATGTCTGCGCGCAGAATACTTTTCTTATTGATCACTGGATCATTGGTTATTGCTGCCTGTTCACCCCTGGCTGACAACCTACCAATTGAACTACCTTCAGTTGACCAGGCCGTGCAAACCCAACTGGCGAAGATACCTTCTGCGACATCGCTTCCCCTTCCTACTGCACAAATTCCAACCTTCTCTAATCCGACACCATCTTCCGGCTCTGCCGAATTGCTGGATGGCCTAATCTTTGCTGGAGGTGAATTACAGCAGGTTCAACCGGATGGAAGTGTAAACACGCTGTACTCTGGTCAAATTGAAGCGATTTCTCCAGACAAGAATCTTGGACTGATTAACTCAAATGGTGATCTCTGGTTAGCACAATTCAATCCTCAATCGATCTCCAGATTGACCATGACCGAACAACGGGTGGAATGTTGTGCAACCTGGTGGAATAACCACCCCCAAAAAATACTATTCCTTTCAAATAACCTGGGGGGCAACACTGGGGTAGCCACCAGCGGCTATCTCACTGTAATTAAACAAGATGGAACCGGGTATCAGGTACTGGATCCAGACCATCCCAGCAGCGGTGTTCCCGCTGTTTCACCAGATGGAGTCTGGATTGCATACGGATATGGACCTACTGCCTGGTTATTTGGCGGCGAGTTAGGACCGCAAAAAATCGATCCGGCAGAATACGGCCTAGTTAGTTTGAAGGGACAATCCATTTCGATGCCGGCCTGGTCTCCAGATGGAAGACACCTTGCCTGGCGATGGCAAAGCGATTTGAACTCAGGAAGCAAAGTTGGTGTATTGATTCTTGACTTACTCGGACTGACCTACCAATTGGGAGCGTTATTCCCCTCAACAGAAGACTTCTCCGATCTATCTTTCAGTTGGAGTCCCGATGGGCGATGGTTAGCTTACAGAAAATCCAGTAGTCAATCTGAGGAAAACGGCACGTATCTGATTGATACCACAACATCGAACCTGACAGAATCAAGAATTTCAGGACCAGGAGTCCACCCGGAAATCTGGAGTCCAGATGGACAACGATTAGTCTTGCTCGGAGACCAAACACCTTTAATGAGCATCTTCTACTTGTATGAGGTGAGCAGCCAGAGCCTGAAGCAGATCGGGCTGGAACGTTATCAGGCAGGAACTACACTCGCCTGGAGTGAATAAGAAAATCCACATTCACCTGTCTGTGACAAATGAAGCTACTTTCAATGTATAATTCGGTTAATCACTTGGAGGTTTCATGGAAATTAACTGGTATGGTCATTCCTGTTTCCGGCTTACTGAACGCGGTATGTCAACGGTCGTCACCGACCCTTACAACAATGAAGTTGCCGGATACGAGCCCTTAAAATTAAAAGCTGATATTGTCACCATTAGCCACGATTCACCCGGACACAATTATTCGTCTGTTGTGAAAGGCGACCCCAAAGTGATCACTGGCGCTGGAGAATATGAGATCGGTGAGGTTTTTATCACTGGTATCCAAACTGACGGCCAGAATAAGAAAGCGGACGGGGAAATGCGAAACACGCTCTACGTGTTTGATTATTACGGGTTGGTGGTAGCACACCTTGGAGATATGTCTCGGGTTCCAACCCAGGCAGAAGTAGAATCTCTGGGCCCTGTGCATATCGCCTTAGTTCCAGTTGGAGCAGGCGGCAGTTTGAATGCTGCAAAAGCGGCTGAGGTAATCAGTCTCCTGGAACCGAACATCGTGATACCTATGCACTATGCGACTGAACAAAGCAAACCCACCAATCTGGAATCGCTACAGAAGTTCACCAAAGAAATGGGTTTAACTGCTATCGAAAATTTACCTTCATTAAAAGTTACCCTCTCTTCTTTACCAGAAGAAACTCACGTGTACACCCTGGATTACGACCATTCGAAAAATGGAAACAGCTGACCAATCCAAACTCATCATGACCTGGGATATAGCCCCCAACCGGGAGCAGGAATATTTTGAATTCCTGGTGCGAGATTTTATCCCAGGCATTCAAAGCCTCGGATTCAAGATCCATGAAGCCTGGGCAACTGCTTTTGGAGACCGTCCCCAGGTTCAGGTTGGCGCGGTAATGGCTGATTACAACCAATTACGAGACACCCTGGTCTCAACTGAATGGATCGCCTTACAACAACAGTTGTTGGAGCTTGTGATCCACTACGAAGAGAAAATTGTAGAAGCCAGAACCAGATTTCAGTTCTAAATATACCCAACCAATCGAGTTATATTTCTTCACTAATCACAATAGAAATGGAACCCAGGCTAAATCTGACCCGGTTACTCTTGAATTGGTACGCTCAATGCCAGCGTTCACTCCCCTGGCGTGAAACCAACGACCCATATGCTATCTGGGTCGCCGAAGTGATGCTGCAGCAAACCAGGGTAGAGACGGTACTTCCGTATTACCGACACTGGCTCCAGCGGTTTCCGACCATTCAATCCCTTGCAGAAGCCAGTCAAGAACAGGTTTTAAGTCTTTGGGAAGGGTTGGGATATTACTCTCGTGCCAGAAATTTACACAAAGCAGCCCAGCTTGTCATGGATCAGTACGGTGGTCAACTTCCAGCGAACTGGGATGACCTTGAACGGCTGCCCGGTATTGGTAAAGCCGGCGCGGCAGATATTCTATCCATCTCTTTCGGACAAGACTACGCCAGTGTGGATGGCAATATTCGCCGGGTAATCGCCCGGATATTTGAAATTGATTCAATTCCAGGTTCGGGTGAATTTGAATCGACTGTTCAAGAAATAGTCACCCAACATCTCCCTCCCGGACAGGCAGGCGATTACAACCAGGCCTGGATGGACCTGGGAGCATCCATTTGTCTTCCGGCTGATCCGCGTTGTGGTGATTGCCCCATTCAAAGTGAATGTCAGGCGTTCCACAATCAAACACAGCTGACTTATCCAAGAAAAAAAACCAAAGCTTCTATTCCTGTCCAGATATCTGTTGCAGTTGTATTTATCAAATTCATAAACGAATCTACTCAGGTCTTGCTCTACCAGCGGCCGCAGACAGGCCTGCTGGCTGGTTTGTGGGCTTTTCCGAACATAGATGTTCAACAAACTGAGGATTTGCAATCAGGTCTTTCCGGGTTGATGTATTCCTTCACAGGTCAAATTGATTTACCCGGTGCCCTGCTTGGACAGTTCCATCATACCTACACCCACTTCAAATCAATTGTGCATGCATACACCATCCAGCTGGACGAATCCGTTCCTCTCGATCTCAACTATGCATCCTCCCCTCGCTGGGTTGAGCTGACTGATCTCTCATCTTTCCCGATGGGAAAAGTAGATCGCCTGATCGCGCAAAAAGCACAATCCAAACACCCAAAATTCCACTGATTCGACGCCCCTGATCCGTGCTATGCTATGAATATGGCCACGGATTTATACTTTCTCCAACGTGAGGAGATGGTTCGGGTTCAGATTGAACGCCGAGGAATCTCGGACGCTCGAGTGCTGTCTGCGATGCGCAAAGTGCCACGCCATCTCTTTTTCTCCCAAATTGATTTGGATAATGCCTATCGGGATTCACCCGCACCCATTGGGTTCGGCCAAACGATCTCTCAACCATACATTGTCGGTTTAATGACCCAATTACTACAAACATCTGAATCTGACACTATTCTTGAAATTGGTACCGGATCTGGATACCAGGCCGCGGTATTGTCCCTTCTGGTGAAAAAAGTAATTTCGCTTGAGATCATCCCCCAACTGGCAGAAAAGGCGAACAACATTTTTGAGCAGCTTGGGTATACCAATATTGATGTTCACTGTCTGGATGGTTCAGGAGGGTATCCCGCCTCACTGCCTTATCAGGGGATCCTCGTAACAGCTTGCGCACCGATTACTCCACAACAGTTGCTCGATCAGCTCAGTCCTGGTGCGCGAATGGTCCTTCCGGTGGAGGTAAGCGGCAGACAGGTATTACGGATTTGGGATAAGGATAAACAAGGGACTTTGAGTTACTTGGACCATATTCCAGTCGCTTTTGTCCCGCTGCGCGGTAAGTATCGGGTTCCCTTACCAATAAAAAAATACTGCGACTTTGAAGGTCGCAGTATTGTGAAATCAACGGTAATTAGGCTTTTCCCAGGTTCACCAGTACAACCGGTCTTCGTCTGGTTTCTGTGTAGATATAGTTCTTTACGACTTGTTCAATTTCTAATCGATTTTTTGTGCCAACCCGCTTGATGGTTTCGGTGACCTTTTTCTTGATTCTTGCGTTTAATTCCACATTCTCAATCGCACACATAAACCCGCGCGAAATGATCTCGGGCTCGCCCAAAACTTCAGCGGTGAAACGATCAATGTTGACCGACACCACTACGATTCCATCCAGGGCTAATTCTTCCCGTTCATGCATAATTTCTTTAGTCACATCCCCCACCCCGGAGCCATCGACAAAAATATCTCCAGCGGGAACGCGTCCATCCATCTTAATGCTGTCTAGCAGTTAATTCAATTACCTGACCATTTTCAACTACACAAATATTTTCTAGCGGTACTCCAACATCTTGCGCCAATTTGGAATGCATCCGTAATTGGCGTAGTTCACCGTGGATCGGAATGAAATATTTTGGCCGCACCAGGTGCAGCAACAACTTCATCTCTTCCTGGCTGGCATGTCCGGAGACATGCACCGCGGCAATGGTTTCATAGATTACATTCGCGCCGCGTTCAAACAAACGATTGATCATCCGATAAATCGGTTCTTCATTACCCGGAATGGGATGAGAGGAGAGGACGATCGTATCGCCTTCTTTGATATCAAATTGACGGTTGGTTCCCATTGAGAGCCGGCCTAAAATGGAAGCTGGCTCACCCTGTGATCCGGTACACATAATCACTACCTGATCACCTGGCATGTTGAGTGCCTGTTCAATGGGAATCTGAACTCCCTCAGGGATATCCAAATATCCTAGCTTGGCTGCCATCTTGGCGTTATCCACCATCGATGTGCCGGCGAATGCTAGCTTGCGGCCAAAAGTCGCTGCTGCGTTCGCTACTTGCTGCATCCTACTGACCAAAGAGGCGAAGGATACGATAATGATTCGATTCGGAGCTTCACGGAATACTTTGCTAAACGCCTCATCAATTACTTTCTCTGAGGGTGTCCATCCGGGACGTTCTGCATTGGTTGAATCTGCGAGTAATGCCAGAACCCCCTGGGTTGAAAACTCTGCCAGCCGGGCATAATCGCTCGGCCAGTTATCCACCGGTGTATGGTCGAATTTGTAATCACCAGAGTGAACCACCAATCCCACCGGAGTGTGAATTCCCAGGCCAATCCCATCCGGGATGGAATGGCAGACATGGAAGAATTCCACTTCGAATACACCGATCTTTACCCGTTCTCCCGCGTGGACCGTGTTCAGCATTGCTTTGGTAGCCAAACCATTCTTTCCCAGTTTGACTTCGATCAGACCACGGGTAAGTGGAGTGGCATAGATAGGGGCGTTTACTTCTTGTAAGACGTACGGGATCGCTCCGGTATGATCTTCATGCCCGTGGGTAATCACAATACCCCGCACTCGATCACGGTTTTGTTTTAGATATTCGATATCTGGGATGATGTAATCAATTCCGAGCATATCGTTTTCAGGAAACATGAGGCCGGAGTCAACCAGGAGGATATCCTGCCCATATTCATATACCATCATGTTTTTACCCACTTCGCCTAAACCGCCGAGTGGGATGATTTTTAATTTATGTTTTTTCATTCACTTACCTTACCTTGTATATAGAAAACGCCCTGGATTGATTCCCGGGCGCATAAAATCAATTCAATTCTTGCATCCGAAGATGATCTGACAATTTATCAGATATCTTATTGTATCACTCACCTCCCCACATGGGTAGGGGTAGTAATTCTACAGAAAACCTGAATGTCTTAGATCAGTTATAATCGCCATATGCCGAAATCCAGCCGTATCGAACGCGAGGCACGCACAATTGCCACGATGGTTGATCTGTATTGCAGTGAATTTCATACGAATAATTCGGAACCTTGCTCTAATTGCCAGGCCGTAAAAGAATATGCGCTGCTCAGACTGGCGCATTGCCCATATCAAAATGGGAAAACCACCTGTGTGAAATGCCCCACCCATTGTTATCAACCTGAAATGCGCACTGCAATACGAAAAATTATGCGCTCAGCAGGGCCGCTGATGATCTGGAAATCGCCTCTGCTCACCTTTCAACACATGCTGGATGGCATCCTTCGAAGCAAACCGATTCAGTTGAAACGTGCCGAAAGGTCAAAATTGAGGAAGCAGTAATTTTTTCTTGAGATTTAGAGCCAGTATAACCAATTATGCAGGATGGAATATATCCACCCGCCGAGAATCCCGCCTGATCTTCGGGCGATCCACCCCAAGATTAATCCCAGTGCCAACCGATATGCAATATTCAGTAACACTGTCTGGATGGGCGAGTTCAACAAAGGAAGCACACTCCACAAAGTATAGATCGCTGAGCTAATCAGCCATCCATTGCGATCACCCAGCCAGGCTATCAAACGCAGCTGCAAATGCCCGCGGAAGATGAATTCCACGACGAAACAACTGATCAGACTTCCAATTAACAACCATAGCGTTTGCATGGTGTAGGGACCAGTGATCAACGACTCCACTTTGCTTCGCAGAAAGATAGTGATCAATGCTAATCCGAACCCAACCTGAAGTCCGCCATTGATCATCTGCTTTTTAAGACCAACGCTCAGCCAGGGTTGTTTTTTACTGACCAAATTCCAGGCAAATGGTAAAACCATCATCGCCAGAAAAATTGTTTGGATGAGCAAGGTCTGGAGACTGTAACCTTCCGGGAGAGTTAGTATTGCGTTCTCGGTCATTGCCGCGAAAGGCACCAGATTTAAAAGCTGGATCCCATTCCATTGGTCTATCAGGGCAACCAAAACCACACTCAGCACTACCAGGCTGAGAGCAGCTTGACCTTCACGCTGAGGTTGGGTGAATTTTACCGGTCGCTTGAGTCGGATGGCAGGGCTGATGGAAAAAACTTGCACTACAGCTAACACTCCAATGAGTTCGATTAGTAGGAGTAAGAATGGTCTCAAAGCGGGTTTTCCTTATCACTCGAAGGTAAGTCAGAGATAGGCTGGGTATTCTCTTTTGTTGAAAAGACCAGTGCAGGTTCCACCCCAAATTGGCTAAGGTCTAAATTATCTTCCATTTGGATCTGACCGCGCAAAAAGGCGCCTTCTTCGGTGGTAAAGGATATCACGACAACATCACCCCATACACGCCCTGTAGAACGGATTTGTAATTTCTCGGCAGTAATATTCCCTTTAATCGCACCTGCCACGATGACAGTGTTCGCTACTACGTTTTCACAGGTCACTCTGCCGGTTTCTCCCACTACGAGCATGCCTTTAATTTGAATTTTGCCTTCAAAAGTACCTTCAATTCGAATTCCGCCCGAACCAGTCAGGTTGCCCGCCCAATTGATGCCTGGACCAAGAACTGACGTGACCCTCTCGACCGGAGAAGTAGGTGGATGGATGGGTGATGTTGGTTTTTTAAACATAACTATTCAATAATTTCTTCGGGATCTTGCTTTCTGGCTGGCCAGACTACGCCAGCTCGGATGATTTCAAAGTCAGGGACATCTTTTTTAATGGTTGCACCATTGCCAATCCGCACATCCACACCAACAGATAAATTTAGATTGACCGTTGCCCGCATACCGATTTGTGAGCGCTCGCCAACCTTTACTCCGCCGGCTAAAGTTCCACCAGGTGACAGGTTGACATAATCTTGCAGCACACAATCGTGCGAGATGATTGCTCCATAATTGATAATGCACCCAAATCCAATTTGGGTATCACTGCCTACATACGCCATCGGTAATATTTGGGTACCCTCAGCGATTCTGGCAGTTGGCTCTACAAATGCTCTTGGATGAACCAGACTTGGGAAAGTGTACCCCGCCTGGTCTAGCCTCTCAAATATTTTTACGCGAACGTCGGGCTTTCCAATTCCGCCTACCGTGTTCACCGCCAGCGAAATTCCCTGCTCATGTAATGAATCCAGCATAGAAGATGATCCTAACACCGGGACACCTAAAACTTGTGTCCCAACCGGCAAATGATCATCCACAACCCCCGCGATTAGGTAACCACCCACCGCGCGGATCATATCGATCACCGATTTCGCATGCCCGCCGCCCCCATAAACTAAAATGTGGTACGGACTGTAAGTTTTATCTTCTGCCATAAATCCTTTTATACCATGAATCAATCAACCGTGGATAAACCCCCGATTGCATAGTCTGTCCAAGACCCTCTTTTGACAGAATGATTAACTATTCTAATTGCTTTCCCAGCCAGTTACTTTTATATCTTTGTCCCGGTCCATCTCCCAGGGATAGATGATGTATGCGTCGGTCGTAGCAGCGTAATAATCAGGTTTTGCGGGTAAAAATAAATTCCGATATTTGTTGTAATGCAAAACGCAAGTATAAGCAGCCCCACCCGCTACCATAACTCGGTTTTTTACCGCGGTGATCGTTCGGCCAGATCCCCAAACATCATCAACTACCAGTACTTTCTTGCGGGCTAACAATACATCTTCTGGAAATTGGAGGAATTGAGGCCATGAAAGTAGTTTTTTGCTGGGTAATTCCATCATTGCAGGGAAATCAACCGCTGCAGTCAGCACCTGGGTTAAATTCATTGCTTCAGCCAGTAATCCACCCGGTACAATTCCCCCGCGCGTGACCATCAACATCGCGTCAAAATCAACCTCGAACTGGGGAATGAGATGGTCAATGAGCATTTCCAAATCTGCCCATGTTATGACTTCACGCCGCATACCTCACTCCTGCTCTATTCGCATACTCCCCAGGAAAACTTGCCTCAGATAACATCTGTGGAGTGGTCAGCTTGCCCGGACTCAAAATTGGATCTCTTAAACTTCCGAACCTTAAGGAAAGTGGATGTTTAAGGTATTGTTCGATTCATTATAGCAGATTCGGAGGGTCGACTGTTACCTGGAACGTTGTAAATATCTCCTTGTGGTGTAATAGAACATCCAACGGTTGTGCGCCCCGAATCACAAGTTGCCAGCGGAATTGATCGTTTTGGATGGCAAAAAAACATGGGATTGGACCTAATATTTCTGCACTATGCATTCCAGCCTGCTTCAGCCACTGTTTCGCCATCGCGGAAAGATCTGTCAGCTTCAACCGACACGTCTCCTTGTCCCGATCCCGGCATACAATCCGAATGATCTGTGAGAACGGGGGATAGGTGAGCTGTTTGCGATGTTGGATTTCGCGCATGAAGAATTCATCAAAGTTATGGCCGGCTGCTGCCAGAATAGCGTAATGATCAGGCTGGTAGGTTTGCAAAATCACTTTACCATCCTTGCCCTTTCGACCTGCCCTTCCAGCTACCTGGGTTAATACTTGAAAAGTGCGCTCAGGAGCCCGAAAATCCGGTAAATTCAGCCCAATATCAGCCAGCACAATCCCAACCAGGTTCACATCAGGAAAATCCAATCCTTTGGTAACCATCTGAGTTCCGACCAGTACATCGTATTGATGATTTTTGAAATGGGTCAGCACCATTTCTGATAATTTCTGATCTCTGCGAGCTATCCACATCCCAGCGCAGGATACGGGCATCGGGCAACAACTTCTGTACTGATTTTTCAACAGTCTCTGTTCCAACTCCAATCTGCCGAATTGCATTAGATCGGCATTGAGGACAGCTGACCGGCGCTGTTCGGTGGTAACCGCAAGTGTGGCAAAGCAATTGGTTCTGATTTTCATGGGAAGTGAGCGGGATATCACAATGCGGGCACATCACAACGTAACCGCAGTCACGGCAAAACACGTGCGTTGCTGAGCCGCGCCGATTGAGAAAAAGGATGCTTTGCTTCTGCTTCTCAAAGGTGGAGATCAACTCTCGCACCAATGCCTCACTGAATATGGACCGATTGCCCTGATGTAATTCTTGCCGCATATCCACTACTTCAATGGGCGGCAAATAGTTCTCTGCAGCTATACCGCCTTGTAGTGCCACCCTTTGGGTGAGCTTGAGCACACTCCATCTAGATTGCTGTGCCTGCTGGTATTGGCTGATATCTGGTGTGGCAGTGCCAAACATGCACACAGCTCCACAGATCCGTGCATACTCCTGTACCAGTTGATTAGTATCAAATGTCGGGGAGTCTTCATCCTGATAATAGGATGCATCATGGGATTCATCCACAATAATCAACCCAATTTGCTGCACCGGAGTGAACATGGCTGATCTTGCACCTGTGATAATCCTTATTTTTCCCTGCCGGGCTCGGTGCCAGGTATCAAATCTTTCCCCTGGAGTCAAACGACTGTGTACCAACCCTACCATTCCGGGGAAGCGATACATCAATCTTCCTACGGTCTGAGGCGTAAGGGAGATTTCCGGTACCAGCCAGATCACTTGCTTGCCCTGAGCCAGTACATACTCTGCAGCTCGCAAGTACAGCTCGGTTTTACCTGAACCAGTGACACCATAGATTAAGATAGGTTGAACCGGTTTCCCGGTTTGAGAATCCTGGAGAACAATATGAATCTTCTCCCAGGCGGATTGTTGTTCTGGGGTCAGGTTGTGCCTGGTATATTCTTCTTCGTTCATGTTTTCCAGCGGATCGCGGATCAGCTCGGTCTCCCAGACCGCTAACATTCCCGCTTCTGATAACGATTCCAGATCGGATCCTGTAATTTCTTCAGACACCTGTGCTCGAACCCATTGCAAGTCCAATGGTTCAGGATGTTTGGATAGATATTCAAATAACTGGATGCGGACTGAACGTCTGGTTTGACTGCGGGATGCGAATGGCTCTACCGTAAAGTCGACTGTAGGATGCGGCCACGAGAATTGCACTTTCTTAATCTGTCTGGAATGAATTCCCGGACGCGGAAGGAAAGACTCTGATTTCAGGAATCCACGTTGGACTAACTTGCGAGCTTGAGATCGCCAATCGACACCCGGTAGAAATTTATCAATTTGCCTGCCGCGCAAGGTGTTTTTATTCTGGAACAACGCTAGGATTTTATTCTGCAACGGAATGGTCGTGACCAATTCCGAGTTATTTGAAGCAGTAAATTTTGTGTCCGTGTATTGTTTCAATCCGGGCAGCAGCATGATCTGTAAGCACTGATTGAGTGAAGCCACCGAGTGATGTTCCAGCCATTTAGCCAGCTCAATTTGAGCATGGGTGAGAACGGGAAATGGATCGACCAGTTCTGCAATGGGCTTGACTTCTTCCACATCCGGCTGTTCCAGGATCGCGATCACAATCCCTTGTACCAATTGGTTCCCAAAAGGTACTTCCACCAGACTTCCGGTAGAGAGAAAATCATTCATGAAGTCAGGAATTCAGGTAATCAAAATTTCCCATCACTTGGGGGACGTTGACTACTACCCTGGCATACCTGGATGGTTCCGCCATCAAACGCTCTTGTGCGGATTCGGCTTAAGCGGAGTGATAAGTACCTGTGAAATCCGGAGCCGATCCATGCTTTCTACTTTCAGGCGCACACCATGATCAGGTTCGTTTACACAATCTCCTGGTTTTGGTATCTTCCCCAATTTGCCCAAGACGTATCCTGCGATCGTATCGTAATTCGGATCCACCAAACCAATGTGAAGGTGGTTGTTGATTTCGGCGATTAATGTTAACCCATCCACCATGGTTGATCCATCCGGAAGAAGCTGGATGGGCGGCGAAGTAGACTCAAATAAATCCCGGTAATCACCAACGATCTCTTCCACCAAATCTTCCAGAGTTACCAGCCCAGCCGTACCTCCAAACTCGTCCATGACGATGGCCAGGTGCTGCCTCCTGGACCGGAATTGACGCAATAATTCATTCACCGGGATGGTATCTGGAACAAACAGGGTTTCCCGCATCAAATCACGAGCTTTAACATCCTCCCGGTCGGTTCCGCGTAGAACTTCGATCAGGTCTTTGATATACAATACACCCAGAATCTGATCCATGTTGTCCTGATAAACCGGTAATTTCGTTAGATTGTTCTGTGAAACCACCTGTAAGATTTGATCCAGCTTAGCTTCTGCTTCAACAGCCACAATTTCTGTGCGAGGAATACTTACCTGTCTCACAACCAACTCGCTGAAGTCAATTACCGCAGATAGCATCTCCCTTTCAGGTTTTTCAATGACGCCTTCAAGTTCTGAACCCGAGAACATGACCTTCATCTCTTCGACCGTCATCGCGGAAGGAATTCCATCTGTTTGCGACAGACCAAATAATTGCAATACTGCGCCAGCCATCCAATCGAGCAGAGAAATGAAAGGTCGAAAACTCCGAATAAACAGGTCAATCCAGGGAGCGGAAACCAATGCAAATTTCTCTGGAGCACGTAAAACCGCCACTTTTGGAACCAGCTCACCGAAAACCACCTGTAATCCGGTGGCGATGATCAATCCCAAAACCACTGGCAAAGAATTTAACACCGAACGCAAAAATTCAAAACCGGTCGGTAAAAGAATCGCATTAAAGCCAGGCAAAAGCAGTGCCGAAAAGGTGTCTTCACTTACTGCACCAACTGCCAGATTGATCAGGGTGATAGCAACCTGATTTGCAGCGATTAGCCGGTCCCGAGCTTTAGGGTCTTCCAGCCAATCATGAACGATCCTACTCCCCCGGGTTTCCTTTTCAGTTAAGACCTCTAACCTGCTGCGCCGTGAGGCTACCGCCGCGTATTCCACAGCAACAAAAAATGCATTTAATCCGATGAAAATAAAAATGACTAGAATATTTAGCAAAATCATGATTTATCCCTTGTGATCGCCAATGCTACATAACCCACCACAGATGAATAATCACCCGTGGTTGCACCTGAAGTCGAGTAACTCAGTGGGATTCCATGCATAGCACCTGCTAGCTTCGCGTAATGAATTGCTACGGCTACCGCGCCCAGCCCGCACGCGAAACCTTCTTCTTTCTTATCTAAAGCAACCATCGCATTTGGCGATAGCTTTGTCATCGCATCAATCATTCTCGCATCCAATTGCTCAGCAATCTGTTGTGGATAGAAATGTGAAAGATCAGTACTGGCCACCACCATCGTTTTGTGTGGATCTACACATTGAAAAAGGATTTCGCCAAGTGATTCAATCAGTGGGATGGATTGATTTCTGATCATTAATGGCAGCAGCTTGTAAGGGTGATTATAAATTCGTTGTAGAAAAGGCAGTTCAATTTCGAGAGAATGTTCATGATCACTCTCTACCAGTCTCAACTGAAGGCCTGTTTTTTGCTCTAGTGCGGTTGCGAATTTATTCAGTAAACTCTCATCCACCGGGATAGTACCCAGCGGTGTCTGATAGGC
The DNA here is from genome assembly GCA_963818305.1 of uncultured Chloroflexia bacterium. Lineage (GTDB taxonomy): Bacteria > Chloroflexota > Anaerolineae > Anaerolineales > Anaerolineaceae > DAIOEK01. The sequence continues at coordinate 290,828 of CAWFRQ010000002.1, read as the reverse complement.
AGAATGGGATGAACTATAAATTTCTCCATTAGCATATTGATGCAGCGGAGATAAAACCACAACAACTTCTGGCTGCAAATGTCGAATCGCTGCAAATGCATGACCGGCAACCCTTCCCGAGTAAATGTGACCGGCATGTGGTGAAATGACTGCAACAACTTCCCCAGGCATTTCAGGCAACTCTGCCTCAAGGATGTATTCATCAACCACCTGCGCCAATCGTTGCGGATTCCCCTCATACCACTTTCCAGCGATTGGAGAAGGGCGTGCGGTTGGGTCTAATTTAAACATTCCATCGACCTTTCTATTCTGGTTCCACTTCATTTTAGCATGCCTGTAAAAGGGAAGAAATAGAACAAAAAATCCGGTGGGTTTAAAGCCACCGGATTAAATTTATTTGAGAATGATTATGATGCGGGGAGATAGGAGAGCGGGTTTACTTTTGTATCCCCGGTCATCAACTCGAAGTGCAAATGCGATCCGCTTGATCTTCCGGTATTGCCCAACAATCCGATCACCTGCCCCTGGTAGGTATTTGCACCGCATTCCACCCCAATTTGATCAAGGTGAGCATACAGAGATTGCCAACCATCACCATGGTCGATTACCACCATATTGCCGTAGCCAAATTCATTCCAGCCGGCATAGACGACCACGCCATTATCAGATGCATAAACCGGATCGCCAGTCTCACCATCCAGATCAATTCCCATGTGGTTGGTAGCTGGTGAATAATCGAACCCGGACAGGAAGTGATTGTTTGTTGGCCAGATGAAATATCCAATTCCAACCGCGCCGCCTTCGGTCGAGCCGCAGACTCCGCCGCCCAGAACACCCGCTACGCTTGGATCGTCACGGGTAATCCGTGGCGCACTCCAATTGATAAACTCGCGTGATCCGCCGGGGATAATTAACCAGGTATCTGGCTTGATATTCGGGTTGGCAAAATCGCCAATGGCATTTGGGTCAAGCTTATTCGCTGGGAATTGTATGATTTCTTCCGGTTTGATATTGTAGTATCCGGCTACCCCATTCAACCCCTCGCCAGCGCTCCATTTATGCAAAACACCATCGACGGGTAAAATATTGAGGACTTCATCTGGTTGTAAATAACTCGGATTATCCAGTAGAGTGTAATAATTACCCCATAAGATTGTTTCCGGTTTTAGGCCAAATTTTTCTGCAATGCCGTAGATGGTATCTCCGGCTTGGACTGTGTATTTTTCTATCTCTTCCCGCGGACGGGTGGGCAGATTGGTGTGAATCTGTGCCAACCGGGGAATTCCACCATTATAAGCAACCTCAGCAATCTGGTCGATCACAGGAGCTGGTCCGCTCATCGTGCTTGTAGGGGTAATAGAAAAATTTCGGTTGGATGATTGAGTAACTGCTGCCGGTTGATTCCCAGTAAACATTCTCAATCCAAAAGCTACCACAACCAGGAGAATCAAGGTAACCGCACCAGCAGCAACCCGCTGCAAAGGTTCACGGAATCCAAGGAAATCTTTCACCTTGTCCGTATGGATGGCTTCATTCTGTTGTTCAATTGGATTGGACTTGGGATGACCCAATTCTGGGCCATCATGAAGGGGATCATACCCCTGATTTTCATTTCCGTTCGATTGCATTCTTGCTCCGCGGTGAATATATCACAGCCACCCTTGCCGGTCAAGCAAAGTCAAAATACGACAAAGATCCTAATATTTTTCTCATAAAAAGTACATCCAGAACCAGGCTTGTCTGAAGAAACACGTAATACCGGTTCTGGATGAAACAGAGAGCATGATTATTGTTCTGGAATTGTGATTCCATCTGCCGAATCAAGCCCTGGCAGGTTTAATATGAAAGGTGAATTACTTGGAAGTAACATCGTCTGAATTCCAGGGCTGAGTTTGGTAATGTATTGGTACGATAGAAGGTCTGGATTGTCTTTGAGTGCCGCGCTAATCAATTTTAGCGCTTCTGCCTCTGACTCTGCTTGAACTACCCTCGCCAAAGCTTCGCCTTTTGCTCGAAATCACAGCCGCGTCAGCTGCACCCTGGGCCGTCTGCCGGGCTTGCTCTGCTTCCTGTCGCTTTTGCTCAACAACCAGCTTGGCTTGCTGCGCCTGCTGTTCGGCAATTTGCTTCTGTTCTATCGATGCGCCATACTCTTCAGAAAAGGAGATGTTGCGTAATACGTAATCTACCAGGAATAAACCATTCTCTGAGAGTTTTTCAGCTAACGCTTCACGAATTGATGAGGTCATTTCGATTCTCTTGGTGCTGACCACCTCATCGACTTTGTATTGCGAGATCACATCCCGGATAATCCCCCGCGCTTGCGCTCGCACCAGGTCTGCGTCATACCTGCGTTGCCATTGTATGTGAACTTGGACTACTTTTTCTGGATCCACCCGGTAGATGACCGATGCATCTACATAGATCTGCTGTCCGTCCAAAGTTCTGGCAGCGATCGAATCGTCTCCTTGCACCTGTCCTTCAGATGTGGCGATAGACATAGTGTAGGTTTGGGTAGAAATGGGGTAAGTTACCACGGTTTCTGCGAATGGCAGAATCCAACGCAAGCCTGGCTGCAGCGCAGTCTCACGATAACCCTTGGGTGCAAAAGCGGAAATAACCACTCCACGCTCCTCTGGTTGAATAAAAACCAGTCCGGCGCTAACAGATGTGAGAACTACCGCAAGTGCAGCTAACCCGAACAAAATTGATCCGCTGCGTTTGATGGGCTGGTTACGAGCAGCGCGAAAAATCATAAATGCTAGCGCACCGAAAAACCCAATCCATATCAGTGTAGCTATTCCTTGAATCAAATTGGCAATATTCATCTCTTCCTCCAGAGGGAACCTTTATATTCATCCTAATCACTTTACCATCAAATAATCAGAATCTCATTTGAATCATTATACCGAAGTGAATAGGTGGAATTTCCTTACTGAAATTGGATGTAGAACGTGCAGGTATAATTGGATCACTATTAGACTAACCGGAGAAGATTTTATGACCGATGTCATCCCACCCATGCGTGATTTTTTATTAATTGAACCCGATCTCTACACCGCCGGACAACCCACCCGTGATCAGATCAAATGGCTGGGGGAACAGAAATTTGAGGTGGTGATAAACCTGGCAACTGCAAAATCGCCAGATGCAATTTCTGATGAGCAAGACGTGGTGATGGAAAATGGGATGGCATATGTTCATATCCCGGTGGATTGGGAAGCTCCGCAAAAAGAAGATCTGCAAAAGTTCTTCCACTTCTTTGGTTCATACCACCTCTTTAAAACCTTCGTTCATTGTGCGCTGAATATGCGGGTCTCTTCTTTCGTCTTTTTGTATCGCACAATTGCAGAAAAGTCGAACCCGGATGATTGCCTGATAGACCTGCTGACAATCTGGAAACCAAACCCGACCTGGCAGAACTTTATTGATACGATGCTGCAAGAACTCTAGTCTGTCCACACAACCCATCAGATGGAAGGTGGATTGGGAGCACCTGACCATCGTCCCTTTAGCAGAATAATTCAAGTCTATGGAACCATCCAAAACTGGAAACAGTCACTAGATAACATGAGATCGATTTCAAAGCTATTCATCAGTTTATGTTTACTAGTTACCTTTTGTCTGGCAGGTTGCAAACCAAACAGCCTGGTCTCTCCAACAGTGGATGCCCCTGGAACTTTTACTGCTGTTGCACGAACGTTTGTGCTTCCGCCCGCCGATCCAACATTTACACCCTTCACACCGATCAGCCCATCCCACACTCCGGTGAAGACTGGCACACCCAATTCCATTTCAACCCCTTCCATCACACCACTCTTCCCTGGATACATCACCTGGACCCCATCTAAATGCGACTATTCTGCTTTCCTGCAGGATATCACGATCCCAGATGGGACTTTTCTCGCGCCGGGAACTGCTTTCACCAAGATCTGGCGCATCTCCAATATCGGCAGCTGTACCTGGACCCCGCAATATCGCTTCCAGTACATTAGTGGAGATCCCATGGGAGCTGATACGATCTATCTGCCCGTCAGTGTTGCGCCGGGAGAAACCTTCGATCTTGCCCTGAATATGGTGGCACCGGATATCGATGAAGATTATTCTAATTTCTGGAGACTGCGCAACCCGGCCGGAGAAATCTTTGGAACTACCTTCTCTGCAGTCATCACCGTAAGTAGTGACCCGACCCTGTTAGATGAAGATACCATGCCTGAAGTAGCTGAACCAACTGATGAGATTGAAGACTCGGAGCCTACTTTAACCGAAGAGCCGACCACTTCCCAATAAGCCACATCCGAATCTGATTCCTGAAAACATCCATAGTTTCTACTAAATTTATTCGCCTCGCCTTGATCCCTATAGATTATCCTAAGGTTGCTTTGGAATTAATTCTTCAATTGCACATCCAGAAATGATAATCATGTAAATGGCGCCTACACCAACTCCTACTTCGCATAACCCTGCTTTCAGGATGCAGGAGGAAAGGCACCCAACGGCAATGAGTTGACAAAGCAGTTAGGCACGCCAATTGCAACCAAATCCATAGGGTTGTCATGTTCATGAAAGGAAAACCTTATGACACCTATCATCTTGTTTCTGTTTTTACCTTTGTGCTCGGCGATGGCTTTGGTCAAATTGGTTTGCTCGGAAACAAAACCGGAAGATTTGCACATGATGGGGATTCAATCTCTGCGTTAAACGTGCAGCATCTACCACCGTGCAACCAGATATTCAGCTTGAATATCAGCCTCTCCCAGGTCTGAAGATCCAACTGCCGTCATCATTTTTACCTGACCCGGAGGAGTACCATGAACTATCAAAGATCATTCACCTACATATTTGAAGACGAAAAGTGGATTAATAAATGTCTGATCGGCATTGCTGTGCTTATTGTGCCTATCCTTAACTTTGCATGGATCGGATACGCCTTACAAATTATTCAAAACCCGAATAGATTGCCCGAATGGGATCACATGGACGAGTTATGGATGCGGGGATTTAAATATATCCTGGCAACCTGGATCTATTCCATCCCTGTCTTTTTTCTCCTTGGTTTCCCTGCCCTCTTCAGTCTGTTACCAATTCTGTTTGCGAATGGACAACAGGATGGCCCTGTCTTCCTGTGGATTCTGGTGGGCTTGGCATTTTTATTTAGTCTATCCCTTATCTTCCTCTATGGCCTGTTTTTATCCTTCTTTACCCCGGCGATACTGATCAATTACTCTAAAGAAGGAAACTTCAGCGCCCTCTTTGCATGTAAACAATTTTTTGCCCTCATTCGCAAGCAATTCTCTGCTTATGCCCTTGTCTGGATCATTTCTCAGGCGGTTAGTCTGGTTTCTTCGCTGGCGGCTTCATTCGCAGGTATGTTCGTCGGATGGTTTCCTTTTGTCGGTGGATTGCTATCGCTCGGCTTAGTCCTATTCGCCGGCATCTACAGTCAACTGGTCACCTTTCATCTGTACAGTCAACTGACAAAAGAATAATTCAAAAATTGGATTTAATTTTAAACAAGTTAGACCCTGATAAGGGTCTAACTTTCGTTTAAGGAACAGCATCTTTTTTATAGTAGAATCCAAATATGACAAAATCAATTACTCTCCCTGTACCAATGTCATCTCCAGATATATCTGCGGAAGAACGTGCAGCTGTCAATGCTGTGATGGGAACGACTTCGCTCAGCATGGGTTCTCAAATCGGACAGTTTGAGAAATCCTTTCAAGACTTACTGGGAGTCAAGCATGCGATCGGTGTCAATTCCGGAACGGCTGGCCTTCACTTATGTGTCCGCGCATCTGGGATTGAAGCCGGGGATCTGGTGATCACCACTCCATTCTCGTTTGTTGCCTCTACCAATGTCATCCTATTTGAGCAGGCTATCCCCATCTTTGTGGATATCGATCCCCATAGCGGCAACATCCGCCCAGATCTGGTTCATCAGGCGGTAGAAGACATTCTGGCCGGTGGAGCAGCTGCCTGTAAATGGATGCCTCGCAAGGGTGCAGAAACACAACGTAAGCTAAAAGCGATCCTTCCGGTCGATGTTTTCGGCCAACCTGCCGATATGGACGCGATCAATGCCACTGCTAAACAGCATCATCTGACCGTCATTGAAGATTCCTGCGAAGCATTGGGAGCTGAATACAAAGGTAGGCAAGCTGGAACACTGGGTGATTTTGGCGTTTACGGATTTTATCCAAACAAACAGGTAACCACTGGTGAAGGTGGAATGATCGTCACCCAAAATGACCAGGCTGCAGCTTTCATGCAGGCACTCCGCAACCAGGGCCGCGCCCCGGGTGATAACTGGTTGCAGCACACATTCCTGGGTTATAACTATCGCCTGGATGAAATGAGCGCAGCACTCGGTTTGGCTCAAATGAAACGATTCGAAACCTTGCTGCAAACGCGTCAGCAGGTTGCTGACTGGTATCAGGCACGATTAAAAGATATTCCCCAGGTTGAAGCGCCTTTTGTTGAACCACATACTACCCGATCATCCTGGTTTGTATATGTCATCAAACTTCAGCCCGGAACCGATCGGCTCAAAGTAGCCAGGCTTCTTGCAGAAAAATCCATCCCGGTCCGGCCGTATTTCCTGCCGATCCATCTACAGCCATATATGATGGAAATGTTCGGATATCAACCGGGTGACTTTCCGGTGACAGAAGACCTGGGCGAGCGTGGCCTGGCCCTGCCATTCTCTGGTGTCATGTCTGAAGAGCAGGTAGATTATGTCTGTCAGGAATTAAAGCAGGTAATCCAGAGGCTTTAGCTCAATGCTGAATTCCGATCCAAATATCATCTTCTACCCAACCCGCCAACGCGGATCATTTATGTTGGGTGGATTGTTAGCACTATTTGGCATCATTGCAGCTCTTTTTTTCTGGTTAGCTGCAATCACACCCATCGGATGGATGTTTACGCTTTATCTCGCTGGAGGCATTGTCGCCTGCCTGCCATTTCCAATGTTGATATACAGGTTAATCGCTCTCAATCGGGCATATTACTTACTCGAGCGAAATTCACTCACCTTGCACTGGGGATTACGGACTGAAATTTTACCCCTGCACCAAATTGAATGGTTCAGACCCCTGACAGATCTTACTTCCAACCTGACTCTGCCTCCTATTCCTCTCCCTGGCGCGTACATTGGTGTGAGAATGGTCGAAGGGTTATCCAAAGTTGAGTATATGGCTGATTCGTTCGATAACGGCTTGATGATCGCCACTCCGGAAACGGTATATGTCATCTCCCCGTCCGATATGAATGGGTTTCTTTCATCCTTCCATCGTTGGATTGAGATGGGCAGCCTGGAACAAATCGAAGCCCAATCGATCCAACCTTCATTTGTGTTGGGTAAGTTATGGGATGATCGCCTGGCTCGCTCCATGATCTTGATCAGCTTTGGGCTGGGTATTCTGCTTTCTCTCTGGGTCATTGCGCTCATCACTTCCGTACCATCGGTAGTACTGGGTTCAAACCAGACGATGGGCGAGATCATCCGGGTGCCATCGGTTCGGTTATTGCTCTATCCGATCCTATTTGGGTTCATCTTTTTTCTCGATCTGATTGGTGGAACTTTCTTCTACCGGCGTGAAGATCAAAAACATGCAGCTTATTTACTCTGGGCGGGTGGAGTCGTATCTCCGCTTTTGCTAATCCTATCCCTCGCGTTCACTACGATCCAGCTATGACTTTCCCCTCGCCACTCTCTTTAGTCGCCGGGCTGGTCTTTGGTGTTGGAATTGCTGCAATCGCCTACCGAGTTCATGCCCTCAGTTTGAGTGGAGCACTTGCTGCCGCTTGTTTGGGTTGGGTAGTTTTTGGTCTCGGAGGCTGGTCCGCAACTGCAATCTTGCTAGCGTTCTTTCTATCTTCCAGCGGATTATCGTTCGCCTTCGGTAAACAAAAACGCGGTCTTTCAGAAAAACACTCCAAGGGAAACCGCAGGGATGCGATGCAGGTGTTCGCAAATGGCGGAGTAGCCGGAATATGTATGATCTTGCTGACTATCTTTCCGTCTCAAAGCTGGTTATGGGTTGGGTATTGTGCCAGTTTTGCCGCAGCCAACGCCGATACCTGGGCTAGTGAGCTGGGGGTGCTTTCTAAAACCAAACCGAGGCTCATCACCACCGGCAAAGAAGTTGAAATGGGAACTTCTGGCGCAGTGAGTGTTGTTGGCAGCATTGCAGCCCTGGCTGGAGCATTGGTTATAGCCCTGGTAAGCAGTTGGGTTTCGCCGATACAATCCAACGCAATTCTCTGGATTACACTCGTTGGATTTTTCGGGAGTATGGTCGATTCCATTCTGGGCGCGACTGTACAGGCGGTATATTATTGCCAAAGCTGCAGCAAAGAAACGGAAAGACATCCGCTGCATAGCTGCCAAAACCCGACCCGTTTGGTGCGAGGGGTTGCGTGGTTAGATAATGATGTCGTAAACGGATTTTGCACCCTTAGTGCGCCATTCCTGGTGGTTTTATTGGAATGGATCGGATTACTGCGCTAGTAATCCTCTACTGACTACCCGCCGATCTCACTCATATTCCGGTTTGTTGCTACCTTGCCATCAGCTAAACCATGACCCCAGGGTTTGCGCCACACTCCATCTGCAATCATCTTTCGTAGGTCCTCATCACTCGCTCCAGCCCGTAAAGGTTGAAGCAGATCAATCTCATCTTCGCGCAATAAACACAATCGAATTTTCCCATCTGCTGTCAATCGGGTACGGGTACAGAATGCACAGAATGGATTGGACACAGATGAGATAAAACCAAGTTCGCCTTTTGCGCCATTGATCTTGTAGATCATCGCTTCCCCGTCCAAAGCCCCATTGTTGCCTACCCTTAGTTTCCCAAACTCGCTCTCAATCTTACCGATCATATCAGCGGTGGTTACAATGTTATTCTGTTGTAATTCGGTTGGCGAACCAAGAGGCATCATTTCAATAAATCGAATTTGCCAATCATGGTAAAGCGATAACGCTGCGATATCCAGGATCGCGTCTTCATTGTAGCCCTTCACGATCACTGCATTTAACTTGACCGGGGTAAGATTGGCAGATTCGGCAGCTTGAATCCCGGCCATCACATGATCCAGATGATCTCGCAGAGTGATTTTTTTGAATGTTTCCCGATCTGTGGTATCCAGACTAATATTGACCCGATTGAGACCCGCCTCATGCAAAGGAAGAGCGAGATTCTCCAGCCGAACTCCATTCGTCGTCATCGTAATCCACTTGATGGTTGGAATCGCCCGGATTTCTTTGACAATACGCACAATATCGGGATGAACTGTAGGTTCGCCGCCTGTCAGACGAATTTTATCTACTCCCATACTGGCAAATATATTTGCCAGGCGAATAATTTCATCGCTAGTCAAAAGGTCCTGCTTGGGTCGGAATTGGATATCCTCTGGCATACAATAAATGCAGCGCAGATTACAGTGATCAGTTACGCTGATTCTAAGGTAATGGATGTTTCTTCCGAATTGATCTAGCGGCATAATGCTCCAATTAATTACGACAATTTCAGTCTTATTTTACCACTTTACTAGAACCTATAAATAATGGCAGCCGTTTTATTTTACTTGAGAATCGATTTATCACGTGCGAATAGAAAAAATTGGTTTTGTCAGTTGTGCTATAATCCAAAATCAAGACCATGTTGCATGTGCTGGCATCCTGAATGAAAAGCCAGCTCCACACCAGCGAAACATCAATTAATTCTGTATTTACGATCGACCAATTTTGATTGAGTAAAGTTCCAGAGAAAAATCGATGAAATTCTTAATTACAGGCGCTGCCGGCTTTTTAGGGTCTGCCCTTGCCAACAGATTGGTGCAAGAAGGGCACACCGTTCATGCTCTGGATGATTGTTCATCCGGAGATCCGATGGTGCTGTCTCCCGAGGTTTTCTTCATTCGGGGTGACATCAATGATCGCCCCAGATTATGGACCGCACTTCAAGATGTTGATATCGTTTTCCATCTTGCGGCCAGGGTATCCGTCCCTGAATCCATTCTCTATCCGCGGGAATACAACACTGTAAATGTAGGTGGTACTGTAACCCTGATGGAAGCAATTCGGGATGTGGGTGTCAAGCGAACCGTTCTGATCTCTTCGGGTGCAGTGTATGGAGACCAGAAAAATCAGTCTTGCCGAGAAGATGCTGAACCAAAACCACGCTCGCCATACGCCGTCTCCAAACTAGCTTCAGAATATTATGCCAGAGCCATTGGCTCCCCATTAAGTATGGAAACTGTCGTTTTACGGGTATTCAATGCCTATGGTCCCGGACAGCACTTACCGCCTGCCCACGCCCCGGTGATCCCTTCTTTCTTGCGTCAGGCGATCCGTAATGGGACCATCGTCATCAACAGTGATGGCAACCAGACTCGCGATTATGTGTATATTGACGATGTGGTGATGGCAATGCTTGCTGCCGCCACAGCCCCAAAAATTGACAATATGATCATCAATATTGGCAGCGGACAATCCACCTCGATCAAGGACATCGTAAAAAAAGTGATTGAAGCGACCGGCGGCAAACCTCAGGTCGTATCGAACCCTCGGGTGGATGGCGGAGTGTCCCATCTTCGGGCAGATATCAGCCTGGCGAGCAAAAAATTGAATTACAAACCGGTCATTGACCTGGATACCGGTATCCGCTTGACGTTGGAACGTGATCCAAGATTTAAGGCTACCGATTTTGATGATTTGGAACGCCGTCGTTAGTTCCTTCCCGAATCATGCTTACCCAATCTCTCTACCCTGACCCACAATTCTTGCGGTCAAATATACTTCCATCTGAAGTTTATTTTCCTCCAGCGCCGGAAGTAGCTCCATTCCTGTTGGGCAAAATCCTGGTAAGGCAGGTAGACGATGCTACCATGGCTGGGATCATCACAGAAACAGAAGCATACCAGGGAGAAGAAGATTTAGGCTGCCATGCCAAGGCTGGGAATACCCCCCGAACCCGGGTGATGTATGGTCTACCGGGCAGAGCATATGTCTATTTCACTTACGGCATGCACTGGATGTTAAACGCGGTCACTTGTCCCCCTGGCCAACCGGCTGCGGTGTTGATCCGATCCATCTTACCTTTAGCAGGAATTTTAGAAATGCTTCATCATCGTCCGAATCCATCAGTTCGATCTACTCCAGGAAATATTTCAGGGTGGACGGATGGTCCGGCAAAACTATGTCAGGCACTCAACATCACACGCGATCAAAATGATGTGAACCTGTGTTCATTTGACTCGGGGTTGTTCATCACTGATGTTGGAATAAAGGTTCCAACTGAGAAGATCCAACTCACACCGCGGATCGGGTTAAATTCTGTCCCTGAACCCTGGAAATCGAAGCCCTGGCGTTGGGTTGTAGATCGAGCCTGGCACCCAGAAGAATCCATTTAAGAAAAAACCGGGTTAACCCGGTTTTATTCTAGTCTTAGGCTGTCACTTTCAGTACTTCTGCCAGTCGTTTCTCATCAAAATCGACCACAATCTCACCGTCGATATCAAAAGTAGGGGTCACCAGATTTCCACCGGCCCACTTTCGCACTTGCTCACTTGCGCCGACCGTTGCCATAATGTCCACTTCTGTGTACTCGAATCCATGGTCTCTCAGCCAGGTACGCGCGTTCCGGCAGTCGGGGCACCATTTAGTGCAGTACATCACAATCCCACCGTGCGGTAATTTCTTTTCAGCTTCCACCTCAGTTGGCGGCTTGTATCCGGGATGTAATTTTTTAATTTCTTCAAATAATTCGGTATTAATCGGCTGTTTCCCAATATCATGCACATCGATGTAGCGGATGATTCCTTGTTCATCGATGATAAACAGGGCCCGCTCTGACCTTCCGTCAGGTTGCAATACCCCATACTTATGGGCTACTTCCCCATGCGGATAAAAGTCGCTCAGTACCGGATAATGAATTCCGCCCAACGTTTCCGTCCAGGCTTTGAGGCTGGGCACAGAATCCACACTGATGGATAAAATTTGGGTGTTCAGGCTCACGAATTGATTTAAATCTGCTTCGTACGAAGGAATCTGTACGGTACAAACCGGCGTCCATGCGAGTGGGAAAAACGCCATCACCACCACTTTGCCACGTAAATCTGTCAATGCGATTTCAGAATCCAGATGACTGGGTAATTTAAAATCAGGTGCTCTATCACCAACACGTAAATGTGTCATTTCTTACCTCCATTACTTATATTTTAACTAGTTGAAGCGGGTGAGACAATTTATTTGTCGAACCCTAAGATGCTGCAGGTCTTATCCTTCAGGCAGGCAATCACTTGTTTCCCATCGGCAGTGAAAAGCACATCCACTACCGGATTACTCTTGGAGCCTACCAGGTATCGGCTTAGATATTCCGCACTATTTACATTCCACAGAGTTACGTATCCTTCATAGGTGCCAACTGCCAAAATGGTCTGGTACGGATTATAGGCAACCGAATATAAACCTTTTACCCGATGATCGGGTTCAATTTTGCGAATCATCTTTTGGGATGGCAGATAAAATAGGAGCGCCAGGTTATCAGCCGCAGCAGAGGATAAATAGATACCATCCGGACTGAAAGCCAGGTCATTGATGGAGCGGGTATTCTTGGGCATCTGCGCAATTCGGTCGCACGCCGGGATGGAATACACCTCGATCAGTTCATTTTCATACCCCACTGCCAGCATGGTTCCAGCAGGGTTAAATTGAACACTTTTAATGATCACCGGAGTGGTGAACGGTTTACAGACCGGTTCACGGTCTTTTACACTCCACACAAATATTCCACCATCTACTGCTCCCCCTGCGACAAAATCGCCTGCCGGGCTAAAACTGAGGGTGTTCAATTTGGCAATATCGGCTTGCAATAGGAAATTCTTCTGGGTGGCCAAATCTGTGATATTTACTTTATTTCCTTCGGGTACCGCTTTCAGGGTTCCATCAGCTGAAAATGCCATCCAGGTGGTTCCATTCGGTCCGTTTAATTCAAAAGGATAGGGCAGGTCAATTGAAGTTTTTGCTGCCAGATCATCCACTGGGATACCTGTCTCTAAAATCTGTATCTTCTGGTAATTACTGGGTTGGATGGCAGATTTGTCTTCCGCTGCAACAACATTGGGAGTAATTTTCGGGAAGATCTGTGTAGCAGTAGGTACTGCAGTCGGGAACGCGGTGGCGCTCCATTTCCCCTCGGTATAAGCAGAAAATACTCTGATTTTTCCGTCGGTAAAACTAGCCGCCAACAAGGAACCATCCGAATTAAATGCTGTATCAACACATCGGCCGGTTACATCCTGATAATAAGAATCTTCGGAGGTAAAGTCAAAATCGATTAAATAACCGTACCTGGAACAAAATGCTACGGCTCTCCGATCTGGTGACACTCCGAAACCACTCGAAACAGCCAGGTCACCCGTATAAATGGATTGGTCTTGATCATTCCATACATACAATTCGCCGGCAGCGTTCGTAGCTGAGATCCAATTCGGTTTATACATTCCGATCCCGGTGATTGCTGACGCCCTGGTTTGGATTCGCTTGAGAATCTCGCCACTCTTAAAGTCGTAGACATAGATCGATCCATCTTTCCCGCCCACAACGATCTGCTGGTTGTCATCTGTAACCATCAGACTGCTGATTGGTGGTGATTCCAGGGCGGATACCGCCGCGCCATTAGCATACCAGAGGAACAAAGCATGGTTATTCTTATCGATAGCATCTCTACCAACCAGAATAATCCGGCTATCCTGATCCCAGGCGAGTGTGTTTAACGCACCTTTCCCATCGGTTACCGAACCCTGCAGGTTCCACTTGGTGGTTTCCCAAATGCTCGTAATAAACGGTTGTTGATCCGAATTCCCGGTATAGTGCATGGATGCGGCTAAATACTTCCCGTTTGGGCTGAACTCTAATTGATCCACCTGATAGGATAGTTGGATGGATTTTTTTAATGCGTAATTCTTGGTGTCATATACTTTGATGCCACCATTAAACCCTACTGCCAACAATCCTTTCGTTGAAAACGCAAGCGGTCCTGCGTTGTCTTGATCAAGTTGAATATCAACTGCTACATCTGCTTTGGGTACATGTGTTCCTGGTCGGACGGTTGGAGTAGGAGTAATGGTAGGCGTGGAGGTGATCGTGGGAGTGAGTGATGCTGTACGGGTGAGTGTTGCTGTCCGCGAGGCAGTTTGGGTTACCCTGATTTGTTCTACATTTGCAGAGGGTGAGTACTCTGGCATCCAGATCATACCGATGACAATCATCACGATGAACACCAGAAACCAGGTGTGGGTGGGTGGGCGGTTATGCATGAGTTCTTCTCAATCTGCTTTCCGGGAAAGCCGTTGCTCTAATTGACATGAGTATAAGTGCTTGATGAATTGAAAACAATTAAAGATATAGACTCTGGATACAAAAAATTGAGACTAACAGGTTTTATTGCCACACATTTAAGATTTTAGTACAGGGTATAATGCCAGGAAACATGAAAGAGGTGACCTAGATGGAAGAACCCTTGAATTACATCTTTCGTAGAAGAAGCAGCCGAAAATTCTTAGATAAACCTGTCGAACAGGAAAAACTGGAATTGTTGGTAAAAGCGGGTATGGCAGCGCCTTCCGCTATGAATGGTCAACCGTGGGAATTTGTGATCCTGACAGACCCGGATCGACTGGAAGGATTGCGAGAAATCCTCCCGTACGGCAAGTTCAAAACCAGAGCTGCCATCGCAGTCTGCGGGAACCCGCTCAGTCACCTAAACCCTTCCAGTGAGCTGTTCTGGGTACAAGATTGCAGTGCCGCCACAGAAAATATCTTACTGGCAGCCTATGAACTGGAATTAGGAGCCTGCTGGATCGGTGTTCACCCGATCCCATTCCTCAAACAGGCTGTTCATAAATTCTTAGGGTTACCGCGAAGTGTCAAACCACTCTGCATCATCTACCTCGGATACCCGGAATTCTTCAAAAATCCACGCACTCAATACGACCCATCCAAAGTGCACTGGGAAAATTACGGCAAACACGAATCATAACCACTAAGGCACTGTTGTTGCATCCAGTGATGTAATTCTCTTTTGGGAGTACTTTCTTGGAATTTAATTTTATTCTGCTCTTACTTGGAACTGGATTGGTTTTTTGGGGAAAACGCTTATTCTGGGTGTTTGTGGCAGCCGCAGGATTTCTCTTCGGTATGTCCACCAGCCAATCTCTCATGCCAGAGGAAGCGATCTGGTTCTACCTGATTGTCGGCGCCATCTGCGGTGGCATCGCCGTGGTGTTGGTCAAATTACTCAAGAACATTGCCTTTGGTGTGGGTGGTTTTGTTTTGGGTGCATATTTGGCTGACGGTGTTCTGCAAATGATGGATCTAAATCTCGGATCCATTTCGTGGGTGGTGATCATCCTCGGCGGGGCAGCCGGCGCAGCATTGATGCTGTTACTATTCAATTGGGCGTTGATCATCCTGTCTGCTTCAGTCGGATCACTGCTCATCACCCGATCCATCCCTGGTGAAGCTCCGGGATTGCAGATTCTTTTCATCGGGTTGATTGTATTAGGGTTTATTGCCCAAACCCGAAAGAGTCAGCCGAACGTCATGCACTCCCCCTTGCCGCCTGAGATCCTCACCTGAGTGATCAGTTTTACTTATAATTCCAGACGTACCCGGGTGAACCGGTTTTCTTCGCTTTCCAAAGTCAAGCTTCCGCCGATGATGGCTAGCATGAGACGGTGCAATTCCAATCCATGACCGGAGGGTAAGGATGCACCAGATTTGATTCCCTTCCCATCGTCTTCAATTTCTATCTTAATTTTCCCCTCACTCTGGCAACGAAGTACTAACCGGTTGACAGTTTGTCCTTGCCGGCCGTGTCGAGCTGCGTTACGGATAGCTTCTCTGGCTGCGTAGAATAACACTTCTGAGACGGTTGTGCTCAGCTGATCCAACTGCTCAGAGAAATGCTCATCTACTTCCCATTCCACTTCCCGAAAAGCGGATGCATATTCCTGTTGTACCATTGCCTTCAGTGAATTCAGCCAACCCAGCCGGCTGATCGTCTCAGTATGTACCGCAGGCATTTCACGTAATAACCCTGATAATTGCTTATGTGCCTGTCCCAATTGATCCACAGTCTGTGGAATGGAAGCTTCACCTTTGCTGCTTAGCTCCAGCATGGCTGCGTGTAATTTGGGTAAAACCTCATCGTGTATCAACCGGCGCGGATGTTGATCTGCCAGCGCCTGATCGATATAGCGTTCACGCTGCAGTTGAACCAACCGGCGGGCTAACTCATCCGTCAATAGCAAGTCGACCAATCTCTCACCCGCCGCGCGGGCAATCTCCAATTCTTCCTGTGCCAAAAACCCAATCTCTGCTTTCTCACCCAGAACCAAAAGACCATCCAGCCCTCGCTGGCTGACCAGGGGAACAATCCAGCCCTCACCGTCTAATACTTCATGAATATTTATTTTTCCCTGATAGAACTGGGGCGTTACTTTCCTTGCCACTTCTATCAATTCAGTTTCACTTACTGGATACAGAAGCGGAGAGATTCCGAGCTTCTCCAACGGGCCGCACGGAAGGAGCACTGAGCGCTTCAATTGGAGCACATCTCTCACCAGGTGAATGAATTGCGCGTCCACTTCCTGTCGGGTATTCGATTCGGTGATTCCGCCCAGAATGGTATTGGCCAGATGTTGGGTTCCTAAAAATGGCCGCAATTGGCGGGTCGATTCTTCCCTCTCCACCGCAAAGCGCCAACTGAAGAAAGCAAAAAACACCACAAATAAAATGACAACAAACAAGATCACATAAATTCGAGTGGAGATCACTTCAAACGCCAGCGCGGATGCAACAGAGATGATGGCAGCCATCCCGAGTACACTCATCCATTGCCATCTAAATCCACGCCGTGGCAAAGGTTTACCGGTAAAAATTTCGTATGAGACGACTGCTTCTCCTACAAAAAGCCCGGCCAGCGTGACAAGGCAGGAGAGAATCAGGTCAAACCAGGCCAGGGAGGGCGCGATATTTCCATACAATTCAGGTAAGGAATCCGCTTGCGGTAGATTATTCAACACCCAGCCAATGGTGTATCCCACAATAGCAGAGGTGATCAGTAGGGTAGAACTTGCGCCTACCAACCATGGCCGCGCAGATTGGCGTGCATTTTGCCCCATCAAACGGTGGGCTGGACCGGGACGCAATAATGCATCCATCGATAAGCCAGTGCATAATAAAATGAACACCGGGTAAGCGATAAACAACGCGCTGAAACCGGCATCAGATCCATCTGCCGAGTACGATAACGTTTGATCCGAATCCAGGTTCCCAATTTGGTTGGCGAGAATCAGCAAGACAAAAATCAGCACCGCGTACACCACCACCACACTCAGCCAGGGTTGGTGTCTCTTTCTTAAGGCGGAAGTGGTCGACTGCCAGAATCCGCTGAACCACAGCATGACAATATACCAAAGAAATGGCGCTACGATCACAGGCGCCCAGCCCAGATGCCACCAGAAGTTGATGCGGGTGGTAAAGTGGGCGATGTTCTGCCCGAGCAATGCCGCATGGCTGGTGAAGAACAATCCCCCAGCCAACAGCCCACCAGCAGCCAGCCAGACACCCCAAGAACGCTGCTCGGCGTTGAAAATGATCATCAAACCCAGCCACAACATAACGATGATATTGAAAATGGATACTGCCAGCAAAAAGCCGTCCAGCCAGAGATTACCGCTCATATCCGCTCCAGGCGATCCACTCCCCGCGCTCATTGCGGTAGCCCGGCTGACCATTTGCTCCCCATTCCAGCATCCGGCCGCTGGTGTAGATTAACGCTGCCCGGGTGCGGGCAACCTTCTCATCCGTGGCGTTGGTATCCAAACCCCAGGCCGCATAGATTTGTCCGTTGGTGCGGCTGATCGTGCGTTTATCTTTGAATCCCATTTGCTCGGCGATCTGCTCATTGGTGTAACCCTGGGCAATCAATCCGGCAACCACCCGCTCGTTCGGTTCCAGACTCGCCAGCGGAGATGCTTCATCCTTGTGCCGCACTTCGATCACCCGCTGCTCAATTTCCGGGTCAATAAAGCTGTTGCCAGCGATCACTGACTTGAACAGCGGAACCAACTGCCCGGGTAAAAGATAATTGCTTTTACGCACATAGGCGTAATGGCTCAAGATCCCGCTGTTCTGAAAATCACGGTAGTACACATCTTCATCCTGGATGGAGTAAAACACCACTGGTTGGCGGGGTATCTCTCTGCGCAGCGCGACCGCAGTCTGAATGCCATTCCAGGCGCCGTCCAGTTGCACATCCATCAACACCACATCCGGATTGGTATTCAGGCAGCCTTCCAGAGCAACTTCTCCGCTCGCTGCGGTCGCCACGATCTCAATCCCGCCCAACGATTTAAATCCCTGCGAGAGCGCGGTCTGCAGTGATAGATTATCTTCTACAATCATCAATTTCATGCATCACCTCATGCTTGGATCTATAGTAGCTGCCATGCTCATCTTTTCAAGAATCCAAATATTTTGGGTACAAAATCTCACATTGTGGAGATCTGTCTGACAAAAAGGTTGTCGTAAATGTGGAGGTTGTGGGCGTCTGGGCGAGGAACCGCGCGCGGTTCCTCGCCCAGAGAAATGGAACTGCCCCTTCCCGTCTACAAGATCAACTTCGAGTTTGTCTCGTTTAGACGGGAAGGGGTACATCCCGCGAAGCGGGAGGGGGGGATGGGTAATCAATCTAGTTGACAAAAATTTCCAGTTATCACGTACCAAAAATGAGTCATCAAGAGGATATTCTACACAACCATCAATTTCATCCAAATACCTCTTACATGGGTTAATAGTAGACTCTGGCTGACACACCGTCAAGCACTCAAGAACAGTTAGCTTAAGCACTCAAGTGCTTAAGCCTGCGCATTCAGACTGTCGCACTGGCAGACAGAATCAGGTAAATTGAGATCTACTACTATCTTACTGTGAGGTACTATGCAAAAACTATCAAAGAATAAACTCATTTGGGCATCCATCCTGGTTGCGTGGATTTTTGACCAGATCTTGTGGAGACGTCATTTTGGCATTTCATTCCTGATGCTGGTGGTGATCGTGATGCTGACCGGCTACATACTCGCTCGCTCCGCCGGAGTGCGCCCTGCCCGGACCACCTGGCTGTTGGTGCCCGCGATCCTGTTTTTCGCGGTTATGACCATTTTCAGATCTGAACCGCTGACGGTCTTACTCAATGTGGCCATTGTGATCAGCTCTGATGTCGCTGGCCGCGGTCACCTACGCTGGCGGATTGTGGTGGAATTACTCGATCAGCGATTACTTCATGAAGGCGGTCTCGCTGGTGGTCTCGGCGCTTTCGCGCGCGATCCTGTTCACCAACCGCCAGCCCGCTAGCTTCTGAAGCGGAATCCACACCAGTGGTAGAGCCCAAATCTTCCATCCGATTCTGGGCGGTGGTGCGCGGATTGATCATCAGTCTGCCCATTCTTCTGACCCTGGCATTCTTGCTCGGTTCAGCCGATCCGATCTTCAACAAGGAATTGGAACGGATTCTGACCGTCTTTCAGATTGAACAACTCAGCCAGTACCTGTTCCGCCTGTTCTACATCCTCATCCTGGCTTACCTGCTGATCGGCGTTTACCTGCACGCCATCACCCGCTCGCAGGATGAAAAGCTGATCGGCCTGGAAAAACCCTGGCTCAGCCGATTTCTCGGGTCCACCGAAGCGTTCATCTTGCTTGGCGGCATCAATCTGCTCTTCCTGGTCTTTGTGTTCATCCAGTTCCGTTACTTCTTTGGCGGGCAGAGCAACATCCACATCGATGGCTATACTTACGCTGAATATGCCCGCAAAGGCTTCGCCGAGATGGTGGTGGTGGCAATCATCAGTCTGGTGATCTTGCAAGCGCTCAGCGCCATCACCCGCCGCGATACCCCGACCAAGCAGCGCTGGTTCGCCGGCCTGGGTGTGGGACTGGTCGCGCTGGTGTGTGTGATCCTGGTCTCTGCCTTCCAACGGCTGCAACTGTATGAAATCGCCTACGGCTTCTCACGCACCCGCCTGTACGCCCACCTGTTCATTTGTTGGTTGGGAGTGCTGTTGATCGCCACGGTGGTGATCGAAATCACCCGCCGCCAACGTGCGTTTGCTCTGGCGGTCGTCCTGGCCGGGATCGGGTTTGGCGTGACCCTCAACCTGGTGAACGTCGATCCGTTCATCACCGCCCAAAACCTGGCCCGTGAGACCCCGCAGCGATTGGATGTGGCGTACCTGGTGTCACTTTCAGATGACAATGTGCCTTTACTGGCTCAAACCTACCAGAGCTGCAGCATCCGATTCTCGCCTGAAATCAGAGATGGGCGCTGCCCTGGCCTGCAAATTGGATGAATACCAGAAATCACAGGAGATTATTGAAGGCACTCCCAAAGCAGATTTCTGGGGATCGTACACGGTTACGAAATCCCGTGCCGGGCAGATCTTGACCGGACTGAAACCTGAGCTGCAGAAGAATTACCTGCTCACCACCAACGAATTAGAATACATCCGCGAGGTGGAAACCCCGCATGGCGTGATCACCTGTGACCAGGGCTACATGATGGATTGATGATGAATAGCAAAACCGCCCGGAAATTCGGGCGGTTTTTGATTGTAGAAATGTAGGGGCGAGGTTTACCTCGCCATGGTTTTGAATTCGTATGTCATCAAATCAACAATATTCACCAGCCCGCCGGTGCCCTCGGGCGTGCTCTGGTTGATCATCTGCACCAGCGCCTGAGCCTGGCTCTTCTGGGTGTTTTGAATCTGCTTCATCACCGCCACCGCGATCTGTGTATTCACATTCTCGCGCGCGAAGGTGGATTCTAGCACCGTCATGGGTTGGTTGGATATTGCCTGTATGCTCATACTCTTTTTATCGGCAAGTTCAAATAGAAGTTGAGTCTTTTCAATCATTTTAGTACAAATATGGGATCGATTTCAAGCTGGAAGTGTAGGGTTTGCATGTGGAATGGCTTTCACAAGATTGCTTACAAAACTTTACTACCTGTCATCGCGAGCCCCGGATATTTTACCCGGGGCGTGGCGATCTCCACCATTGGCTGGGGATTGCTTCGTCGCCCCACAAAGCTCGTGGGGCTTCTCGCAATGACAGTCCTTTTCCTGTGAAAGACCTGTCTGTACGTGGGTTTGGAACTTGACAAGAGTCCGCCCCTGCTCGTATAATTCCAATCGCTTTCCTCGATAGCTCAATTCGGCAGAGCGGGCGGCTGTTAACCGCTAGGTTCCAGGTTCGAGTCCTGGTCGAGGAGCCTATATCAGATGCCCTATGGGCCACCCCCAGGAATACGCCGTCCTGGGGGATTTGTTTGCCCCCATCCCCTAACGGGGACAGGTGTTACGCCGTCCTGGGGGATTTTATTTGCCCCATCCCAAAACGGAAATAAACCTGAATCTCGATCTGAAATCCTTGAATTGGTAAGCTAGAGCTCCCAATTTTGAGCATATCTTTGATGCAATTTGACATCACATTTATATGTGAAATAATCAAGTCAATAAATAGCAACTAAAAAATCTCAAAGAGGGGGAAATATGCGTAAGATATATTGCACTTTCATTTCCAGCATTATCATTGTTGTACTTCTAACAGGCTGCTCTCCAGCAGCAACCACCACAATTGTTGTACCCACAGCAACCCAAGAATTACCTTCCAGCACGCCCCAACCTTCCGCAACCCCGATACCTCCAACAAATACACCCATTCCTTTACCCACCGCGACCGCTACACCATTAGTATTCAGCGCAGCTGATCAACCTCATCAAAATTCAAAACTATTCAATTCTAATAACTTTTAATGGTCTGATCGATATTGGCTATAACCCCTCAGGTGGATCAACAACTACCGCTCTAAACTTTAGCATTATCGAAGAGTCGGGGAAGCTGGAAGAAGTACTTACACTCGGTGCATTAATCACCGATAGCAAGGGGAATTATATTGAAAATTCATTTAGTGAATCTGGCAAGAATATCAAAGGTGAGTTTACACTTACCTACAATATTCTTACAACTGAAAAAACTGGTGAATACTATCTTGCTTTTCCAAGCGGAGAAATGATCCATTTGACTCCGCTGATTAAATAGATAGGTGTCAAAACCAATAACCTGGTCGCGGAACTATAAGTCTAGTGCCCCTCATCCCCTCACGGGGACAGGCCCCATTCTGGGATAATGTTACGCCGACCTGGGGGATTTTGTTTGCCCCATCCCCTTTCGGGGACAGGTGAGAACGGCGTGGAAAAATAGTATAATTATTGTCATGGGTGGAAAGACCATAGTCACTTTTGATAATTTTCTTCGAGTAAATCCTCCGCTAATCTTGGATCCTGTCTCTTCCTGCATAAGCAGTCTGAATGGATATTTGTGAGTATCGATAAATCATCAATCAGAGAAGGAGAAAATGGGTTATAAAGCCATGGAACTTGCTATGAATTTTCCCCATTTACTAACAAAATTATCAATTACATTCACCAGGTAAGACATGTATCCATTTGATGCAAACAAGCAGTTTATTGTGAAGGTGGGCGCGGAATCGACCAGACACGCACAACAATGGTTAATCGATAAGATTTATGAAATGATAAATAGTTCGATGCCGACAAAAATAATTAAAAATCAAGACTCGATAATTTATGAAGCACATATCAATAGATATACCTGGAACCCATTTTGGTTGAATCAACTTGGAGCTTCAGATTTGGGTTATATTGAGATTCACGGATTAGTAGATAACATCATTATCAATTACAAAATCCTTTTCCATGAAGCACTCCTGTATCATCTGTATTTATTCTTTCTAATGTTTTGTGTATTGTTATTCATCGATTTTCCCATATTTCCATGGAAAGTTGGACTTCTATCCTTTATTATTCTCGGATATGTCATTTCTTATTACAGTACACTGCTGTGGCTAAATATGATCATCCGGGAATTTATTAGTGATTATCTTTTCAGGCAAGAACAAGAAGATTTTGTTATTTTTACCGAAACCTAATTTCGCTTTTTCCTGTCAGCGCCAGCTTTACAACCTGATTTGATTATGGAAGGCTTACCGGGTAGGGTGCGTTCAAGTGCGAACGCACCAATTAATCTTCTGTTCATTGGACAAAATATATGGATAAAAATAACTTTCCTTATAACCCTCTTGCATTTTAGTAACCATACTCATCTCCCTAATGTAATTGGATACAAATTTATTAGTTAAATATATCCAGTCATGTTCCCTAAACATTTGTATTCAACCAGGTATTGATTCACATCCGCTAGGTTTCAGGATCCGGTCGTGGTCGAGGAGCTATATATTCTCTACCCCCAGGTTACGCCGACCTGGGGGATTTTGTTTTGTGTGCATTAATCTGGGAATGACAATATGTGCACAAAACAAATTTTTTTCTAACAATGCCCTTTCGGATGCACATAATTCACACTCGTCCCATTATAATTGTCCTAATGAGTGTAGAACTGATTAACAGATTTCTTCATATAACTGCAAGCACGATCAAGTTGATTTCAGGATTTGCCCCATTGCTTATCATTGGAGCTTTGTACTCATCTCGTTTGTTTTTATCCGGATTAGCGAAACACTCTGGAGAAGAATTGGAGAATACTTACCCTGAAATTAAAGGTGTCATCCCAAATCCATATGAGACATACAAAAGAAATTACTGGCTGACTACTCTAATTGCGGGATCGATACTGTTTTTTATTCACTTTGCCAACTCGGTTAATTGGCATTTCTGGATAGAACCTGCTATGGAATTATTCTCAATTTTCTTGATTGCCTTGGTAGTGTATGATGGAATGTTTGCAATTAAGCAAAAATATTCCCAACCACAACCAGATATCAAAGGAATTCCTTCTTCTATGATAAAAACCATGAATATAGCTGGGTAGCTCAACTTCAGATTGCATTTGTATTACTCTTGTTCCTCATATTAGTAACGGATTTGGTCATTTCTGTTGATATAAACGCTTTTCCTCGGTAACCATTTGAGTCAGGTCAATCTAATCGGGTGATGAACGAAGATAATAAAATCCTTGTCTTGCTGGATAAGTGGTTTCCCAATGAAAAAAATTGCAATTTAGAAACCTTTCAATAATATCGCCCTCCGCCATATCCCCCACCTTACAAAAATGCTTCACCTGCTATCATTTATCCTTGCTTGCTTTACAATTAGATATGACCTTGAAAAAGCCCACCCGCTCCATCCTCATCCATCCCTTCCTGTTCACCTTCTACGCCGTGCTGGCGCCGCTGGCGAACAACATCGGCACGGTCGGGTTCCAGGCCATCCAATCCCTGTTCACCTCCCTGCTGGCGGTGATCCTGCTCACGGTCTTGTTCAAATTCCTGTTCAAGAACCCGGAAAAATCCAGCCTGCTCATCACCGGGTTGGTGATCGCCTACTTCTCGTTCGGCACGCTCGAAAGCATCCTGAACAACCTCACCCGCCAATGGGCTGGCAGTTCTGTTGCCGCCGCAATAATCATCCTCGCGCTGCTCGCCCTGTGGATCTTTGCGCTCAGCAAATGGATCAAGCACTACACCACCCTCACCAATTACTTCAACCTGCTCAGCCTGATCTTGCTGGTTTTCCCGCTCTACACCATCTTCACCTACCGCACCCAATCCAGCAAGTACGACCAGGTGGCGCGCGATTACCAGGCGCAGGTGATCCAGGCCAACCACCTGGATACGATCCCCACCGGTTCGGCGCCTGCGGGCGGCGAGAGACGGGATATCTACTACATCATCCTGGATAGCTACACCCGGGCGGATGTGCTCCAGAACCTGTACGGCTACGACAATTCGGAATTCATCACCCAGCTTCAGAAGCGCGGCTTCTATGTGGCCGAAGCCAGCAACGCCAATTACTCGCACACCATCTACTCGATGGCATCCTCGCTCAATATGCTCCAGGTGAACGATTTGCCCGGCTACCTGCACGAGCAGTGGAAAGCGCCGGTCACCACCGAAGGTCCGCTGCAAGGGACGCTCACCATTCTGATGCAGCACAACCGGGTCATGTCGTTCCTCGAAGAGCAGGGCTACCAGACCGTCGCCTACGATAACGGCTACGTGAAGATCACCTCGGCCGATATCTACGTGAAATCACCGGATATTGACGAGTTCAACGCGGCCGCCGCCTTCGATATCATGCTGGCAGATACCACCCTGGGCAAGTTTTTCCAGAGTAAACAGGGAGCCAACTACCAGCAGCTTGAGTCGATGTTTGACGATCACCGCCAGCGCATCCTGTTCACGCTGTCTGACCTGCCGAAGTACGCCGCGAAGGATGGAGATTACTTCATCTACGCGCATATCATTGCGCCCCATTCACCCTATGTGTTTGGCCCCAACGGCGAAGAGCGTAGGGGCGTCACCCGCTTCACCCTCGAAAATGAAGACACCCAGGACTGGTCGTTTGATATGTACCGCGATCAGGTGATTTATATCAATAAACTGGTACTTGCAACCATCGATCAGATCCTTGCGGAGAGTACCACCCCGCCCATCATCATCATCCAGGGCGACCACAGCACCAACTCGCACCTGTTAGCCGATTCACCCATCCCCGAACAAATGCAGGTTGCTTTTCCGATCTTGAACGCGTATCTGCTGCCCGGAGTGGATTCCGAACAGGTTCTGTACCCATCCATCTCACCCGTCAACAGCTTCCGGCAGGTTTTCAACTCCTATTTCGGTACCCAGCTAGATCTTCTGCCGGATGATAGTTACTACACAACTCAAAAGAATGGTGAAATGCAATTCCTGGATGCTTGCCAGGAATACCAGTATTGCCCCAAAAAATAAAAAACCGGCATACCAAGTGTGTATGCCGGTACCTGACTGAATTCCTTTTACTTCCCCTTCTTCACCGGGAACTGGATCTCAGTTACGTAGCTGGGGTCATCCTGTCGGACTCCCGTTTCACCCGTTTTCAGATAAATCTCCCGCCCAACCCCGCAAATCTGGTAACCATGCTGGTCTAGCCACGCTAAGAATTGATCATACGCATGCAGGCAAATCCTTGAGAGAGCCATTGTGGATGGCGCAAGCCATGTTCTCCACCGCCGGAAGCATCCGGACCTGTGCAGGTGCATCTAATTTGGCATCCACAGCAACCGGCTCGCAGACTTCCAGATCGTGGTCGGTCTCCTTATATTCAGGATCATGATCGATGGTAAAGCACGGACCAGTGATCTTGAGGTTAGCTTTTTGAATGGCAGTATCCAACTGGTCCCACAGGATTCCCTGGGCAGGATAAGTGGGAACAACCCCACGGACTGATGCAACCCGGAATTCCGGGATAGATTTGATGACAACTTCGAGATTCGAAGACATATCTTTCTCCTTTTCAAATTGTTTGAGGCGTTCGCGCACCCGTTCCAACCGCTCCTGTTGATCATTCAGCTCCTGGGTCAGCTCTGCTTCCTTTTGACGCAGAATGCCCACCATCTGATCTGCCGGCAATCCACCATCCAACAGGCGGGAGATCTGCTCCAGGCTTAACCCCAATTCCTTCAACGCGAGGATGCGGTGCAACCGTGGGATCTGTTCGGCTGAATAGGAACGGTAATTGGTGAACTGATCCACCTGAACCGGTTTCAGGAGGTTCATTTCATCGTAGTACCGCAAGGTCTTCACTGGTACGCGAGTTATTTTTGAGAAATCACCGATTCGAATCATTTTGTTCTCTTTGAGCTCTTGCAGATGATGTTACACCCTCCAGTAACTGGAGAGTCAAGAGGGTAAACCTCTCTAATAAATGATTTTTCTGGCTTATTCATCTACAAAACCCTTTTGGTGATTACCAACGGATTATTTGAAAGACAATTTGTCAACCTGGATCATAAACTATCTAAACCATGTGAGATAGATAAACTACTTTCTCACCAATTCTTCGATTTTCGTATCTGTCTGTAGTTAGGTTTTTGATGTGAAGCGATTTTGACATTTTACAATTATTGATAATAATCGTCATTATCAAGACTGAATCAATTCCAGTATCCTTATATGATTGGGCACAATGAATCGAATACATTTATTTGAATTCACAGATATGGATTGGTATCCTGCAATTTTTCGGAGGATGCAAACTGATTACCTCCAATTTGTTGTTACCAGAGGTTCTGGATTCGACGCATTGGTTCCACTGATCCAAAGGGCAATGTATCGCTCACAGACCTCTGAAATTGTAGATTTATGTTCGGGTGGAACTGGACCATGGCTCAAATTGCAAGGTCAACTTGCTGTTGCAGGTGTACCCGTTCAGGTATTACTTACCGATAAATACCCCGATCCAACATCAATAGATCAAAAAATATTAAATATAAAGTATCTTGAAGATTCTATTGACGCCCTATCTGTGCCAGAAAATTTGAAAGGGATGAGGACAATTTTCGAAGGCTTCCATCACTTTACCCCAGACCAGGCCCAAACCATCTTGCAAGATGCATATGAAAAGAAAGTTGCGATTGGTATCTTTGAAGCCACATTTAAACCATCGATATATCTATTATTACTCTTACTATCACCATTGCTCACCCTTCTAGGGTATCTGTTTGTAACACCATTTCTTCATCCTCGCTCGTTCTCACGTTTTTTCTGGACATATATTCTTCCGTTAGTACCGTTAGCAACTTGTTGGGATGGAGTAATATCCATGTTGCGAACCTATTCCCAAACCGAACTTCAAAAAATGACTGAACAAATTTCCTCAAAAGAATACACTTGGGAAATTGGATCTGTAGCCACAGGAACACCGATTTTTAATTATATTTTCTTGATCGGATACCCTACTGAAAGCAATTAAAAATTATATTCGTGTATAAATCTGACCTCGTTATACAACAACCCGAAAAACTATTTTCCACTTCCTATAATGAAACCATACCTTTATCCGGAGTGGGAAATGAACAAAGTCAAATCGGTTTTATTTATCGTATCCGCGTTCATCAGTTCTTGCGCAGCTATGCCTACACCGATTCCAACACCCACACTCACTGCCAGTCCGTATCCTACTGAAGTGAAAACCTCCACTTATACTGAAGCGATCTCCACCCCCACTTCTACAGAAACCCAATCACCTACAGCCGTACCCACCCTTGAACCAACCGCGACCCCGGTCAATCCACTTGACTGGATGGTTCATCTTCAGCTCAGCCAGGCTATTCAAGATGCGCTCAGTCCCAATTCTGAAGAAATCGAATCCATCATCTACTCTGCGTATGCGTTCAGTCCAGATCACTCCCTGCTGGCAATCGGAGGTTGTACCGCCAGTGTCAGCAGATGTGCCACCCCTGAATTTGGCGGACGTCCTTTCATATTTGTCTTCAATACACAAGGTGGCGAACTTGTCAGCCAGGTTCCGGTTGAAGATCTCACGATCACCGGGGTGGCTTTCTCAGCAGATAATAAAAATTTGATTTTCTTAACTCGTCCGTTTGAAATTGGAATTTGGGATATCGCAAACGGGAAACTGGAGCGCTCGATCCAAAGCAGTGTGCCTGATTCCAACTATCCTCGCTTTGCTGTTAGTCCAGAAGGTGCTCAATTGGCGGTAACCCAAAGCGAAATGCTGATTATATTCGATTATGCAACCGGTGAAAAACTACACGAGATACCCGGTCCATGGGGTACACCCGAATACAGCGCCAATGGCTCTCGTCTGATAACCTACAGCCCTGATTCCGATACTGGCCTTGTTGTTTATAAAACGGATACATGGGAAGAAACTTGCCGTCAGAATTTCCTCGAGCAACCCACCTTTACAATTTCAGCAGATGGCAGCCAATTTGCCACGATCATCTTCGATAAGACAGACACTATCCATATTTGGGATTCGGATACCTGTGAAGAACTGTCTGTAATTGGTGGGTTTTTCAAATACGTATGGAGTATGTCTTATTCACCGAAAGAGCAGTACCTATACATTGCCGGGACGGATACTTCCACGGAAACCGGGGGAGTGATCCTCTGGGATTTAGTAAATAAAGTCGAGATAGGGACTGTCGTCTCGCCTATGATCACCACTAACCTTAAGTTCTCACCGGATGGGCAGATGTTCGTTTCTACAGATGTATTGGATGTGGGAATATGGAGTGCGATCACACCAGAATTTAAAGAGATGCGCGAGCAGGTAAGCGAGTTCTACGCTGCTCTTGCAGGGAATGATTTTGAGAAAGCGGCAACGTATGTTGCTTTGGATCCGGAAACAGTTTCAGGATGGAACTTGGAAGGAGTTGACCCGACTAACACAGCAGAGGTGCTGGCAAAAGCTTGTTCTGATAATCTGATCAATTGCCTGCCCATTAAACAAATATTACCTGGTGGTGGAGCCTCTCGCTGGAATGACTTTGAAGTTTATTTCACGCTTGCTGAGGATGACGGATCAACACATCAGTTTTCGTATGGTACTGAAACCTATGTATCCCTCGCTCGACAAATCGATGGAACTTACAAAGTAGTATTCTTACCTCTGAATGAGTGAACTCATTAAGTATTCTCTAATCACGATCTGAGACCAGGTTTCAAACCGATCCATCTGATCTGCCAATTCAGGCATTGTGACTAATCCAAATTCCATGAAGTTCTCTGCTTCATTAGGCACAATTTGATCTGATTCAAGTTCGTATTCATATACTATTCCAATGTGCACTCTGCCTACCGGGTTTGAATCATCATTGATCAAACCTACCAGGTGAGCATTGCCAGTAAGCGTACAGATAAATTCTTCCTGAATCTCACGCGCGCGTGCCCGGTAAACGATCTGTACTCCCTCATCTGCCTGGCCATCTTCCGGATTGATATGACCACCCACGCCAATCGAATAAAGTTGAAACAGACGGCTTTCTCCCCCAGATCGGGTACGCTGGTACCGAAAAATCTGGTTGCCCAACCGGAGCACAGAATACGGGATAAGTTGTTTGAACTCGGTAGAGGTCTCTGCCTGGCTGCGAGAAATAAAACAAACTTGAGAACAGAGCGATTCCAATTCTGCATGGGTAATGGGGGTAAATCCGTTCACAAATCGGATTCCGCTTGCTTTCTCTGTCTTGATAACCAATACTTGTTCTTCCATGCACTGCTCCCGTTTCATTTTTGGATTAAATTGTACCGGAAATCCATCCAAACGGATGCCTTCCAGAACGTCTACACAACTCTACAGAGAAGTCTCATATTCCATTATAATTACGCGCATGGTAGAACCCTGGTTTGGCTGCATTGAAGCAGGTGGGACGAAATTCATGTGCGCTATCGGGAACGAGAAGCGGGAGCTAACTGCGATAGAACGTATTCCTACCACTACCCCCTCCGAGACACTGGCCAGAGTCAAAGCCTACTTTGAAAGCCAGTCAAAACAATTCCCTATTCAACAGATCGGTGTTTGCAGTTTTGGGCCGATTGATCTCCGTCCAACCTCCAATACTTATCGCCAGATCATCCACACCCCGAAACCGGGATGGAGTGGGGTTGATATCCCCGGCTACCTGGAAGAAGCCCTGCGCATACCCACCCGGATCGATACGGATGTCAATGGGGCTGCCATGAGTGAAGCCTTTTGGGGGAACGGCCAGGGAGTAGAGAATTTCATCTACCTGACCATTGGTACCGGTATCGGCGGGGGAGCCATGGTAAACCGGAAAATTTTACACGGACAAATGCATCCCGAGCTTGGTCACATCCAGGTCCGGCATGATCTTCAGCAAGATCCATATCCAGGCATGTGTCCGTTCCACGGTGATTGCTTCGAAGGCTTGGCCAGCGGCCCTGCTATGCAAGCCCGTTGGGGTAAACCCGCCTTTGAACTGCCCGCCGATCACCCAGCCTGGGACCTGGAAGCGCAATATATTGCCGATGCACTCGGCAGTTATATCTATACCCTCTCTCCGCAACGCATCATCCTGGGAGGCGGGGTCATGCAAAATAAGGATCTGTTTCCGTTGATCCGTGCAAAGTTAGTGCAACGTATGGCCGGTTATCTGACGCCGCGAGAAGATACCAGCCCATTAGGAGAATTCATCACCAGCCCGGGGTTAGATCAAAATGCCGGATTACTCGGTGCCATCGCCCTGGTGCTCTCTGATGAATGAGAAGGGAAAACGCCAATTATGAAACCTGATACATTTTATGCCAAAGTACTGGCCATCTCAAACCAGCCGGCTGAACGCCGGGTAAAAGGGATGAATCATCTCCACCTGGAGTGTATGGATGCCTATTTGGCCGCCATCCAGAAAATTGATGCCGAAAAAGCTGCCCGGATTGGAACAGATGGAAGGACGATCTTGCAAATCGTTGCCCATATCGCCGAGTGGGACCGCTACACTGCCCTGGCGATGGGTGAAATTACCGCGGGTGTAAAAGAACCGCAGATCATGCATATGAAGGGGTTTATTGAACCAGATGGGTCAATTCTCTCTTTCAAAAATGTGAACGAATTCAACGCATACCAGGCAAAAAAGTATGAACAGGCTAACTGGGAAGATGTCAAAACCCTGGCTATACGCATGGCGTATGCTCTCCAGGGAATCTTCAGTCAACCTGCCATCCTCCCCTACGAATTATTAGAAAATACTTCGCCTTACCGTTGGAAGTTAGCCGGTGGTTCCCTCATTTCCCTTCCAGTTGCCTGGTATCTCTGGATCGTGACTCTGGAACATCTGGCTGTTGAGCATATAGTTGATTTATTTTCTGAGTGACTGTAACATAAAAGGGACTAACCAACAGGAGGGGCTATGAAAAAGAAATACGGTGCATTACGAACGATCGGTACCGTTTACAAAATTATTGGCGCAATCATCGCAATCTTCACAATTCTCGGAGCCGTAGGTTCCTGTGTGATGGGATTCGCCGGCGGGGCAGTATTCCAGGACGCCGCAAACTCGTTTGGATCAGATCCGGGTTTAGGAACAACCGAACTTGGATTGGCAGGAGTATTTGCTGCCCTCTGGATTCTCATCGGTGGAGCAATTGCCTCCATTTCCACCTTTGCCCTCGGTGAAGGAGTTTTCTTGCTGTTAGACCTGGAAGAAAATACCCGCAAAACTGCAGATTTATTACAGAAAGAATAAACATCCAATTATTGATTCGAGTCAGTCAACTTCTGGGAGGACTTCATGAAAGTACTGGTATCTTACCCGCGTTCCTGTTTGATTATGCACACGAACGCAAATTGCCCGGATATTAAAATCGAAGCGCAGGCTGGTCAGCGCATTGTCATCATCACCCCAGATAATATCCTGGATGTTTTGCAACTTTTCATCAACCAAAATTGGAAGTTGTCCAACACCAAAGGTAAAGAAGATTTGTGGCTTGACCTTACTTTGAATAACCCCAAATTAGAAGAAAGTATCGTTTACGTGGTCAGAGCGATCTTAGCCTCTTACTACAAACCCTTCCAACAATCTCAAGTGATCTATCACTGCTAATTGATAATTAATACAAAAGCCGAACAAGAGTGAAAATCCCTTGTTCGGCTTTTGTTTGTTTTTAGGAAAACAATCCTTCGTCTAAAATTTTAATAAATTCGCTGGTCACCTTTGGATCAAACTGCTTACCAGCCTGTTCCATCAGATATGTCCGCGATTCGCTGAAGGACCAGGCTTTTCGGTACGGTCGATGCGAGGTCAATGCATCCCACACATCGATGATCGCAAATATCCGCGCAGCCAGCGGAATCTCAGTTCCTTTGAGTCCATCCGGGTATCCAGAGCCATCCCAACGTTCATGGTGGTAGAGGGGGATATCTAACGCTTTACGTAAGTATCCGATCGGTTTGAGTAATGTAGCAGCAAACTCAGGATGTTTCCGCATCACAGCCCACTCTTCATCGGTCAATGGACCAGGTTTAAGCAGAATCGAATCCGGAACTCCCATCTTGCCGATATCATGCAGTAAAGCACCCCGCCGCAGGTGTTCCAAATCGGTCGGCCGTACCCCCATTTGGGTAGCCATTCGTTGGGTGATTTCAGCCACGCGTTGTGAGTGGCCTTCGGTCTCTTTGTCGCGCAGATCAAGTGCGTGTACCCAGCCTTCCAATGTGCTGTCATATGCTTGTAACAGCTCTTCATTTGACCTCTGCAAATTCTCAAATAATTCTGCATTGTCAATCGCAATCGCCGTCTGGCTGGCAAGCATGGTGAGGTAATCCATCCACTCTCGATTAGCTTCGATCGTCTTCCTAGAAAAGACCTCCAACACTGCTTTCACAACACCTTTTGAAATCAGAGGGACCCAAAAGGCGGAACTAAATTTTTCTTTAAGCAATTCGTTACCAAATATCGCCGGGTTTATAAAATCACTTTCATTATTCGAAAACACAATTCTGCGTTCAAGGATCGCCTTACCCGGCATGCCTTCACCGATTTTGAGATTAAATGTTTTACTGACATCATGCCGAAAACCTCGCCCGGCAAAGTATTTGAGGGTTTGTGTATAGGGATCTAAGATCAGAACACTGGCAGCATCTACCTGCAATTGTGAAACGACATGCTCCAGCACAATGGTGAGCGTCAGGGTAAGGTCCAGGCTGGCAGAGATGGCGTTATCAATCGTGAGCATCGCTGAAATTCGTTCCATATGCTGCTGAACTCTTTGTTCAGCAACTTTTCGCTCTGTAATATCACGGGTGATGCTTTCCAGTGCGGTCAACTTCCCTGACTGATCATACAGGGGAACCGAACGCATCTCTGTCCAAACATAATGCCCCTGGTAGTGTTTGAACCGCAAAATTCGGGGGGCACCAATTTGTTCAAGTAAATCGGTAGGTGTCGGAAAGCTTTTGGAGTCATCAGGATGGATGATCTTCAAATGAAATTGAGGATCCTCGTAGAAAAGAACCGGGTCGTACCCCAAAATCTCCTTGACTGCCGGGCTGATGTAATCCCATTTCATATCTGGTTCGAAGGTATAACTGGAAATAATATCTTGCGCATTTTCTGTCAATCTTCTAAAACGAGCTTCACTGCTTCTGAGTGCCTCTTGTTCTTGTAATAATTGTGAATGGTTATAGGCATTCTCAATTACCGAGGGCAGATGGTAGAGATAATCACTGCTCTTAACCACATAATCAGCCGCGCCAAGTTTGAGAGCCTGGACGGCTACTTCTTCATCACCATGCCCTGTAACCAGGATAATAGGAGTCCTCAAATGGATAGCTTGCAATTCCCGCATTAATTCAATCGCATTCAAACCCTGCAAGCGATGATCCAGCATGACCACATCATATTTCTTTCGGCTTTCAGGATG
Source organism: uncultured Chloroflexia bacterium (assembly GCA_963818305.1). Taxonomy (GTDB): domain Bacteria; phylum Chloroflexota; class Anaerolineae; order Anaerolineales; family Anaerolineaceae; genus DAIOEK01. The sequence continues at coordinate 256,488 of CAWFRQ010000002.1, read as the reverse complement.
TTTAAAAAGATCCACAACCTCGCGGGCATTATGCATCACATCCATGTGAATATGCGGTGCATAACGAGATAAATGTCGGCGGGTCAGGTCAATATCAGCAACATTGTGTTCCACGTACAACATAGAGAGGGCTTTGGATTTTCTTCCGATCTCTGCCGTGAATCGGTTCGCAGTCAGATTCTAAAATCGAGGGCAAGCGTGTTAAATACCCTGGTGTTTTTGCGATGTAATCATCTGCGCCAGATTTCAAGGGCAGCCACTGCAATCTCTTCATCCCCGTGACCAGTGATCATAACCACGCCGTATGGCAGATTATTCTCTCTCACCCATTCCAAGAAATTTATTCCATCGCCATCAGGTAAGTGCATATCCGTCAGAATAATATCAATTCCATTCTCCCCGGTTTGGCTGAGAACTTCCTTCGCATCGTGAACAGTACTCACAACTTTAAATGCAGTTCCGGCGCAATTTTTGCAAATTCCCGTCGTGTAAGTTCAATATCCAGTTTGTTGTCTTCTAAGTAGAGTATGTTCATATTCACCTGGGTTGAGTATTTAATGTGCACCAATATTGGTTTATTTGGGTAGCCACATCCATAAATTGATTGAAATCAACTGGTTTGACAATGTATGAATTTACTCCCGAGGTCATAGGCATTGGCAATATCCCCCGAATCAGATGACGAAGTGAGAACAATCACAGGAATTCTTCGATGATTCGGATTTTCCTTCATTTTTGCCAACACTTCTAAACCAGTTACTTTAGGAAGCTTTAGATCCAGCAGAACCATCACAGGTTGATCTGTCGCATCCGACCAACTATTCATCAAATTGAACGCTACTTCTCCATCTCTGGCAACAATGATAGGATTGAGAATGTTCCGCTTTAAGAAATGCCCTACGGGTGAGATCAACATCCATCGGATTATCTTCTACTAACAGGATTGGACGTGTAAATTCAGTCATGATCTAATTCCCCTGAAAATTCCAGATAGAAAGTTGAACCTTCTCCTAAAACACTGGTTGCCCACGCGGTTACCACCAACTCCGTTGCATCGCTTTTTTCACAAGGCTAAACCAATACCCGTACCCGGATATGATTCGGATAAATGCAAGCGTTGGAAAATATCAAAGATCTTATCGTGATACTTCATATCAAAACCAATTCCGTTATCCTGTATCTTGAGTATATATTTACCTGTTTCAGACAACAACAAAATTGAGATTTCTTGTTCCCGATCGGGTGAGTTAAACTTGATCGCATTATCCAAAATATTTCGCAGCGCTTGCTCAATTGCTTTTTGATCGATGTTCACAAAGCAGACCGGTACATCCATGTGAATACGGATATTTTTCTTCTCAATCTCTAATTTTCGTTCCTGAATAATCTGCTCAATCAATTTCTTCAGGTCAACATGAGCAACGGTTAATGTGCGACGCTCTAACCTGGAGTATGAAAGCAGGTCTTCAATTAACTGGTTCATCTGTGTGGTAGCCTGTCGAATTGTATGTAAGAAAGCTAGAGCTTCGGGATCTAGCTTCGCACCATGATCTTCCATCAACAACCGACTATACCCATCAATCCCACGCAGCGGAGCCTTCAAATCGTGAGAAACGGAGTAGGTAAAAGTCTCCAGCTCTTTGTTTTTTGCTTCAAGATCGGCAGTACGTTCTTGAACTCGTTTTTCAAGTTCCTGGTTATAAGTCCGTACCTCATCTAAAAGCTTCTGTTTATAATAATCCTAAATGCAATCTGACCAGCCACCTGTTCAGCTTTCTGAATTTCTTCATCATCAAATTGATGCGGTTGGTTGTAGCCGATCATAGCTGCCCCCAGTTTTTGTCCTCCTCCAATCAGTGGCAGACCAAGTAAAGAGACACTCCTGAACTTCTTTGCTATGGAATTTGAAATAAATTGCGAATTGAAAGGATCGTCCACTACGATGGCGCGCCCTAATTCAAGGACCGAATTGGTCAAAGTGACCTCGTCATCGGAAGCTACCTGATCTTTATACGTATCGCGCATAGATCCAGATGCTGCGATCGGTATCGTACGTTGATTTTGCGCATCCCACCGGGTAATATAACAATCATCCGCTTCAAATAAAAGCACCAATAAGTCGGTGATATGCTGAATTAATTGAGAAGTGTCTGAGGTTTCCAGCGCAATCCGAGTGATTTCATTCAATGATGAGAGGAACTGAGCTCTGGAGCTCAATGCTACGACCGCGTCTTTGCGGTCGGTGATGTTTTGGGTCATCATCATCCCGCCGGTAATATTGCCATGTTCATCATGCAGAGGAACAGTATAAAACTGGATGGCATTTTCTCCGACCGACAGCTCAAAGTCTTCCATTTTTCCGTGCAAGGAAGAGAGAAAATAACTTTCCAACTCCTGAACCAGGTCGGGTGGGAATACCTCATGTAAAGTCTTCCCCTCACTATCTTCCCTGTTGATACCGAATAAGTCCAGTCCAACCCCGTCTACAACGGTAAAACATAATTCCTGGTCAAAAAGCATGACCATCCCGTTCGGGAAATTCCTCGCTAACGTACGGTAGCGATTTTCGCTTGCCCTTAATGCATCATCTACGATTTTTCGTGCTGAAATATCTCTAGACCCTAGAACTGCACCGGTATAATGATTCTGGTCATCGAATATCAGGTTGACCAAGGACTTAAGCCAGCGATAAGTTTGCCCGACATCTAAAATTCTGTATTCTGTCTGAAATGAACTCTCTTGCTTTTGCTTACATTCTTCAACTTTAGAGAAAAACCCAGCATAATCATCCGGGTGGATGAATTCTGCTACTTTCTTCTGTTCGATATCTTCAGGCTGATATCCCAGGCTCCCATAAACGGATGGGCTGATATATTGAATGATGAAATTCTCATCGATATAACAAACCACATCGATCATGTTCTGTGTGATGAACCTTAGCCGCTCTTCGCTTTTTCTTCTCGCAAGTTCAGCATTTTTAATATCAGTGATGTCACGACTGATTGCACCGCCCATGTACCCATGCGGAGTGTGAATCGGGAAAACAGTAGACTGAATAAATAACTTTGATCCGTCGGTATGTTGAATCTCCCATTCGGATGGAGTCGGTTTGATGGGCGCATATGGCCCTCCGCTTATAAAGTCAGCGGATTGCTTTTGAATCCATTCTTTTCGTTCTTCTGTTTTTTCTTCATCCGGTAGTGAGTTGAATTGGATTTTCCATAAATACTGACCAATCGCCTGGGCTGATGGGACTCCGGTCATCCGTTCCTGTCCCTTACTCCATTCAATTACTTTGCCTTCTTCGCTAATGAGCACAATCCCATCTACAGATTGTGAGATCAGGGCACGGAGTTTTTCTTCGCTTTCGCGTAAAGCAGTTTCTGCCTCAACCCTTAAAGAAACATCACGAGTGGTGAGCTGCACCTCTTCGAATTCACCGGTCAGTGAATTTATAACCATTTTAGCGGTTGACTCTACCCAGATAAATTTGCCTGATTTGTTCTTGATCCGATATTGAAGTGGTTGGATTTCTTTATATTCACCGATGTGCTCAACAACAAATTTCACGAGTGCCCGATCTTCAGGGTGAACCAATTCAATCAATTGCCTGGATTTTAGGTCCAATTCTGTATAACCCAACACCTGCTCGGTGGCTGGAGAAGTGTATAGGATTTCACCTGCGGCGGAAATTCTCGAAATAATATCGGATGAACGTTCTGCCAGCAGCCTAAACTGCGATTCAGATTCCTGCAACGCTTGAACCATTTGTTTGGTTGCAGAGATGTCCGTATGAACTCCTACCAAACGGGTCGGTTTACCTGTGTTATCCCATTCGATGATCTTACCGCGATCCATTAACCACTTGTAGCTACCATCACTGCACCGCATGCGGAACTCAGCCTGGTAAGAGGGGTTTTTGCCAGATATATAATCATCTATTGATTTCCAAATCGGTTCCAAATCATCTGGATGGACCCTAATCGACCAATCATCTAAGGTAGTCCAATTCTCGGTGTTCTCGTAACCAAGCATAGAATAGATTCGGGGACTGATAAAAAACTGAATTGTCAACAAGGTCCCAATCCCATACGCCGTCTCCGCTTCCTTCGAGAGCGTATTGCCAGCGTAATTCACTTTCATGCAATGCCTCTTCAATCGCAATCCGGTCTGTGATATCCCTGGCAACACACAACCAGGTTACTTCACCTGAGGATGCATCGACCATTTTTGAGAAATTAATTTCGGCAGGTTTTAGTGATTGATCGGCTGCTATAAAATCGACCAGAAATGGAACCGCATTTTTTTGTTTACTATTCTGCAGGCTGCCAATGAACTCAACCAGTGAATCGATAAGATGTCGGGGTAAATAAAGTTCCCCATTCTTTCCCGAGCAGGTCAGTAGGCGAATATGCAAGCAAGGATTGAACAGCAGCACTGACGTATTTAATTGAAAATTCAGCACTAATTACCCAAATAACCTCTGACATATTGTCCGTCATCAGTTGGTATCGTTCGTCTACAAAGTGCTGGGTTTCAATCATCTGGCGTTGCTCAGTCAGATCGGTGATCACACTCATAATCATTTCACGGTGATCTACCATAAATGTTCGAGCTTTGAGAATTCCGAAACCTACACTTCCATCTTTCCGCCTGAATTCCATTTCATAATCTGTCAGTTGTTTGTTATGAGTAATTTCGAAATCAAACTGGCTCCGATCACCTTCAATCGTCCAAATATCTAAATCGTGAGCAGATTTCCCAATCATCTCTTCACGAGAATAGCCGGTAATCTGGCTCATACCTTCATTCACTTCAACAAACTTTCCAGTTTCAAGGTCAGCAAGGCTAATCCCGTTGGGTGTGATTTCAAAGATCTTTGAGAATTTTTCCTGCGAAGTCCGAAGTTCCTCGAGTGTTTTCTGGTATTCTTTTTGAGCTCGAATTGCTTGAACTCCATTTGAAAGATCATGTGCCAATCGGACTAAGATCTGCTTTTCCTTTGAATCAAAGGCGTTCTTGCGATCAGAATAGATGGAAATCACCGCTCTTCGTCCCGCTCCAAGTTCAAACGGAATGGAAATGACTGAATTTAAATTTTCTTTTTTGATGTTTTCTTTCCAAAAAATGGTCTGATCAGTCACAAGGTCCTGGCTAATAACCGTCTTGTTTTGTTTGATCGATCTGCCAGTTGGGCCAATCCCCATTTTCGAATCATCCCAGCGAAGTTTTACAGTATCTGTGTAATTGTCAATTACACCGCTCTTCGCCAGGATTTTTATCGTTTTTTCTTCATCATTGATCGCTTCACCGATCCAGGCGAGCGGAAAACCGCCAATATCAGTAATAGTCTTACTCACATTCTCAATCATTTCTTGTTCTTCTGTCGATCTGGTAATCACCTGGTTGCAGGTCAATACCATCTGTAATGCCCGATTGAGAACAAGTAATTCTTGTTCAGCCGTCTTTATCAATGTAATATCTTGAGCCAAACCCCAGATACCAGTAACCGTTCCATTTTCATCCATCTGAGGATGGATTGTCATCCAAATTTCAATATCCTCTCCCTCCGGCTGATGGATGGTTACCTCGAGGTCAGCAGGCTTTTTATCTCGAACCACTTTAGTCGCATGGTCGCGATAGAGTTCGTATTCTTCTTCAGAAAGTAAATGGATGAAATAATTTGCCCCGGGTGATAATTCTTTAGGTACCTGCCCCAGTATCCGGAATAACTCTTCAGACCAGTAGGTTTGCTTACTCTCCAGATCATATTCCCAGATTCCAATATGGGCATAACTGGTTGCCTTTGAAAGTACGAGATCACTCTTTTGTAATTTCGCTTCAATTGAAAAGGTCTTATTCGCTTGATTGATGATTTCTTGGGCAGTTTCTTGAATACTGGCAATTAATTGTTGCTGTCTTCGCAAAATCAAGAAAAATATCAGATTGTAGATTGCAAGAATGATCAGGACACTGAGTGAAATGGTATTAGCGTAACCAGACTGTAATGCCATTCCATGAAGGTGAAGGCGCTGCAATGAATATCCAATCCATGCCATACTGTACAAACTCTCGCTTCAGGGTCTCAGAAGAATTAGCACTTCTCATTCCCTATCAACACCGTCCCATCTTTGTCAGTTAATTGGATATTGATAATTTGATCAACTGTAGCTAGCTGGAAAGGTTGGACTAACTGGCTAATTTCAACAGCGGTATCAACCATACCCATGTTCTGATTCGCTTGAATAGGTTGGCGAATATAGATAAACCAGCGCCCATTCTTAAGCTGGTATGGTGCAAAGATCTGGTACGGATCTCCCCCCACCGAATCCACCACATTCCAGTGACTTCGCAATTCGTGAAGGTAACCATCCACCGGCATCTCTACAGGAGGCTTACCGAACAGGATTAATCCAACTGGATCTTGGTCTCCTGTCAAGGCGACTTGATTGGCAAAGATTTGAGGAATAAGCTCAGGGAAGGTTTCAGGGTATATCTTTAGCACATTACCGAGATCAGAATTGAATGCCCTGAGTATCTGAAGTTGGTTCCCGATAGCAGTATCGAGTAATTCTGCCCGGTACTCTAACCCGGTGGATGCGATCTGCTTTGCACGTTCAATCTGAATGTCATTACTGACACGAAACAGTACCAGGAAAGTGACCAGGCTGAATAGAACTGAGATACCGGTGATATAGTACGCCCAGTATGTAGAAGGTGTTTTGGTCACTTTGTCAGATATCTCTTTCATCTGCACTCAGAATAACCCACAAACCAATAGATTTTTTAGTCCAGATTCGAATGCCATCTTACATGTTACCTTCACTACCTATTGCCTGACAATAAATTTGCAATAAATTCTTGCATTTTTACTGTTTTACAAGACACCCGGGTTACTAGAGTACCGTATTATGGATAAACATTTTCCCAATGTACTTTGATACTAAATCAGACCGGTTAATTGCACTTGAAACCGGTCTGTTCATCCAACAAATTCGATTTAGACTATGAGTTTTGACGAAGCCGCGATTGTAATTTGACCACCGCATCTTGCGCGAAGACCTGCACCTCTTCAGAAGAATCCATGGACCCCAAGGAAATAAGCTGATCAACTGCCCGGAACCAAAATTGGGCAGACCCCACACCTCGCATTCCCAAATCTACTAAAGCACGGGCGGTATTCAAGCGAACGGACGCATTCGTGTCATGCAGTAACTCAACCAACGGATCCAGCGCTTGGGCGTCACCCAATCTCCCAAGTGACCTGGCTGAACATAAACGTGTAAAGAAATCGTCATCTCGCAACATCCGAATGAGTGCCGGGATTACTTCCAGGTACGGGCAACCACCTAATCCGGTTGCGGCGGCAGCTCGAATAGTAGAGCTGGTATCGTCTAATAAAGCCAGCAGTGTCTTCATTACTTCCGGTTTGCCGTAATTGGATAGCGCTGCTGCAGCTGCTGCGCGCACCCCAAGTTCTTTGTCTTTAAGGCATTTGAGTAATGCATCTGCTGCTCTTCTATCTTCGGTCATATCTTCAAACCGACTGGCCGGTTTTCGAGTATCGTTTTTGTATTTGATGATGCCCAAGGACCTGGCTGAGGCTTCTCGGACTACTGGATCTGGATCATGAATTGCATTAGAAAGTATCGCAACCCCTCGCGGGTCGCCCATCACACCTAACGCCCAAACTGCAGCCTCACGAATGAGCACATCTTTATGCTTGGAAGCCAACTCCAATTTAACCAGATCATAATTGGCATCCAATATCTCTTGTGGGATCGGTTTATTCCTTCGTAATGGCGGATAGTTCATTTTTTCCTGGGAACCCTGAATCTCTTCATACAAACCCTGGCCATATAATGCACCAGGCGGTGGGGCAACAGGAGTCGTAGGGGCATGTCGCGGGGTCGTCAGGGGTTCTGGCTGGGTCACTTCTACAATTTTGCCGAATGCTTTGAGTGAATTTGCAGCAGCCAGTCGAACTCGATGCTCACGATCGCGCAGAGCTTTCATGAGTTCATTCATCGCCCAAACATCATCAGGCGTATCTTCGAACATACTTAACTTGCGATTAATATTTGGCTTTTCAGAAATTTTTCCAAGTGCTATTGCCGCGGACTCTCTCACAACCGCATCCGGGTCTTTCAGCGCATTTACCAGGGGGGCAAAACATGCAAAAGATCCAATTTCACCGAGCACCCAGGCTGCGGCTTCTCGAACCTCAAAGTCAGGGTAGAGGATGGCGGATTCAAGATCAGGAATTGATTGACCCGCATCCAACACAATTTGAGGGATGGGTTTTTCTCGCTGGAATGAACTCATAATTTCCTCCTGGTGTCTACCCTGCCAAAGTCTTACGAAAATTCCCTTGCTATGCTAGAAACAGGCAAGGTTATCCGTGGTCCGCAAACCATAGATCATACTCCATCATAGCTGAAATTTCAGGAAAATGCAGGACAAACAATCCTGATCTGGAATGACCTGGCTTATCGAACAAAGATATAGTTGCAAGCCATGTACCACATTGACAGTTGATTAACTGATTCTACAGTCACCGATCCAACATCTCACCATTGGATATGGGAGATAATTCAGTGCTGCTATTTCTCGCCGATATGCTCGCCTGCATCCAACATTTTCAGAAAAACCTCTACTACCCTTGGATCAAATTGTTTTCCGGATTGTTCGATAAGATACGTTTTAACCTGCTGCTCCGGCCATGCGGGTCTGTATGGACGCTTGGAAGTGAGTGCATCCCACACATCCACTACTGAGAATATCCGCGCTGAAAGCGGAATATTCTCTGCCATTAAACCGCGTGGATACCCGGTTCCATCCCATTTCTCATGGTGGCAATAAGGAACATCGAGAGCATGCCGAAGGTAGGGTATGCCAACCAGCATTTCATAGGCATAGGAAGGGTGCATCTTCATGATGACCCATTCATCCTCTGTCAGTGGACCAGGTTTTAAAAGGATACTATCTGGCACAGCCATTTTTCCAATATCATGTAAGAATACACCTCGGCGTAATTGGATCAGATCATTGTCTGAAACACCCATTTTTGCAGCCAGGTGAACCGTATTCTGAACAACTCTCTCAGAATGACCTAGCGTCTCCTTGTCACGCAACTCGAGTGCCCGCGCCCAACCCTCAATGGTAGCCTCGTAAGCTGCCAGGAGATCCAGGTTAGTCCGCTCCATCCGAGAAAAGAGATCAGCGTTATCAATGGCAATGGTTACCTGCATCGCCAGCGAGTGCAAAAACTCACGTATTTCGTAATTACTTGAGGCTGGATCATTGGTAAATATTTCAAGAACGCCTTTCACTTCATTTTTTACAATCAGCGGTACAGCAGCATAACCAGCAAATGTTTCCGAATAACAATGGATCCCCTCTGATTGTTCTATTCGCATATCATCTACCCAAACGGTTTGGCGAGTACGGAAGGCTCTACCGGCGTACTTTCCATCCAGGTCAATCAGGAAGTTGCTTAAATCACTCTCGGGGTTGTCTTTTAGGTGTAAACCTTGTTGTCCAACGACATAGAGATGCTTACCATCTGGATGAGGTAAAAGCAAAGCAACTGCATTCGCATTCGTAGATGAGGCAACATTCGGTATGATTTCCTTGATTACATCAACAAAAGTGGTATGACCAGTTATTGCCATATCAATATTCCGCAATGCAGAAAGACGCTTGATCATCTCTTGCATTTCGAGATTGTTCAGTCGCAATTTTTCCTCATTTCGAAATCTTGCGGTTACATCACGATAACTCCAAACCCTACCTACGATCGCATTATCTAAAACCTGAGGCAAAGAAGACTTCTTCCATCACCCTACCATCAGAAAGGAACAGGACTTCAAACGTCCTTTCGGCCCGGTCCATTTGGTTCAGGTTTCCATTCTGCCTGAATATATCAGGGTTAAGAAGATTTTCACCCAATTTTTTGGTGAGCAGGGAATAATTTTGGTTAGGCAGGTCATCAGGAGAGAAATTCCACAGATCCACAAATTTCTGATTAAAACTGGTTATCTCTCCATCCAAATTCACCGCCAAAATTCCATCGGTCGTGGATTCTAAAGTAGCCGTTTGCAATGAAAGAGATTGCTTCAGATTTCCTTCGGCCAGTTTGATCTGTGTAATATCAGAAAGTGTACCCAGATAGCCGGTAATTGTGCCTGTCTGATCCCGAATAACCTTTTCGTGATCCGCAACCCAGATACTACTTCCATCCGGTTTTAGCCGACGGTACTCACCGAAAAAATCCCTGCCTTGCAAAATGGTGGATTCCCATTCAGCCCGTACCGCTGGCAGGTCTTCTGGATGAATTCCTTGCATCCAATCCTCTTTCTCTGTTTCAATGGGAGAAAAACCAACCATATCCAATAAACGTTGATTTGCAAATACCGGGGTATGATTTTCGTCTTTTTCATAAATTCCGACCGGTGCATGAACTGCCAGGTTCCGGAATCTCTCTTCTGATGCTTTGAGTTTAATCTGGGCTTCACGGATATCAGTCATATCCTCATAAGTGCCCAGCACCGTAGTGACTTTTCCATTCTGATCGTGCAAAGGAATTTTATTTGTGCGCACCCATAGTTCTTTATCACCAATCACAGGCTGACGTTCCTCATAATTGAGATACGGAGTGTCATTATCAATGACGAAATTATCAGTAGCTTTGAAGCTATCTTTGTAAGTAGTTGCAAACAATTCATCGTCGGATTTTCCAGCGATCTGGTCAAAACTCGACACGCCAGCGTCCATTAGATATTGCCGGTTTGCTCCCAGGTATCGGTGCTGAGTATCTTTCCAAAAAACACGCTGAGGGATATGATCCAGAATGGATTGCAACATTTGTTGTGAAGTGAATAGGTCCAATTCGTTGCGTTTTTGTGCGGTGATATTGACGCTTACCGATAACAAAAATTCCTGATTCCCATATACTAAGCTTTTTCGCTGAAAAAAGGATTACACGAGCATCACCATTTTTTACCCGGGTGTCTAACTCGAAATGGTTGACCTCTCCGGTTCTTTCAATCGTATCAATGATTGAATTACGAATATCCGATATCGCGAATATTCCAAGCGAGGCTGCCGATCGCCCAATAACTTCTTCCCTTGTATATCCATATTCACTTAGAAATTCCTGGTTGACGTTTATCAATTCACCAGTAATAAAATTGGAAACCGTCAGGGGGATCGGACATGTATCAAAAATACTGGTATATTTTTCTTCAGATTCTCGCAACTGCTGGAGTGCTCTTTCTTTTTCTGTGATATCCACCGCGATACCCACTGTCCCCATGATTTTTCCTTGCCGATCGGTGTATGGAGAGAAGTAGGCATCAAAAATAGTTTCACCTAAGACAACCTTGGTTTGTATAAATTCGCCGCGAGAAGATTTTTCAACGGCCTCTAATATGACCGTATGTCCTGCATAAACATCGGCATAGTTACGGCCAACTACTTCACCAGGTTTCAGCCCTAAAAGCGCAAGTCCCTTACCCTCAGAAAGCAGGAATTTGCCATCCATATCAATCACAAATAGAACCACAGACACATTTGCGATCGTATTGGATATGAGTTCTTCATTTTGCCGTAGTTTTTCAAGTGCTTCTTTCTGCTTACTCACATCGGAAACCATCACTATGAAATACGCAGGCTGGTTGTTTTGATCCTTGACCATGGAAGCTTGGACATGAACCCACAGCCTGGTGCCGTCTTTTCGGATGTATTCATTCTCTTGAACTCGAAATTCGGGTCCCTGCTTTTGTAATTCTTCGTACATGTTTCTAGATTCTTCAATAAATGCTGGAGATGTCACCTCGTACACATATTTTGTCAGTAACTCAGCTTGTGAATATCCCAGCATCTCACAAAATGCAGCATTAACTTTAAGAAATCTGCCATCTAATGAAACAGTCACCATACCTGTCGGACCTAGCTCAAATATGGACCGGAACAAGTTTTCACTCGTTGTAAGTGATTCTTCAGCAAGTGATTTGCTCGGTAATATCTTTGACGGCACCGACTACTTTGGTCACTTTCCCGGTAGTTGCATCAACAACAGATCTTGTAAAAACACGAAGAGTTCGTTTATCTCCTGATTTTGTGGTGATGACTGCATCAGTCGTCTCAATGGACGGTTGTTCAAATTGTTGAGCAATCACTGAGGAGATTTTTTGCTGAGTATCTGTCGAAAGAAGTTGCTGCCAGGCTTTCTTCCGATCTGCATTCGTAACCAATCCTTCTCTCAATTGGAGCGTGTTCGTATCCCATTCGATTAAAATCTCTCCAGTAGAGGAACGAGTTAATGCAAATACCTCATCACTGATCAATTCAGAGATGGTGCGTAGGTGTTCTTCGTTTTGTTGTATCGCTCGTTGATCTATCCGTTCCTGTGTGACATCTCGCAAGTATGTCACAATCTGATCAGGTTCACCATTGGTACCGGGCAATAAGAATGACTGGATGTCTACCTCGAATGATGTCGTATCCGACCGAAAGATAGTAATATCAGTTAGCTTGGCTTTTCGATGTTTCTTCACTTCCTGAATATGTTCTTGAATAATTGATGTTTGATCAAGTTGGAAAATTTCGCAGAAGTATTGAGGTTGTACAACCTGATCCCGGCGGCAATCCATCATTTTACAAAATCGCGGATTCGTGAGCAGTAATTTGCCTGCATCATCCATTAAAACGATTCCATCCACCGCCGACTCAACTAATAGCTTGAACTTCGCCTCGCTCTCACGTAATGCGGTTTCCATTTGTAAGCGATCGGTCACATCATGAATGATGGAGAAAAGGTAAGTGCGCGCATTAATACTGATTGGACTGCTATCCACTTCCACCTGGCGGATGGTTCCATCTGCAAGGCGATGATTGAACAGGAATAACGGCCGTTGGCCCTGTACAGCCTGGTTCAGCGCAGTAATTAACTTTTCGTTTGGGGCTGTATTAATTTCTGTAATGCTTTTCCCTACTAATTCTGGGTATAAATAGCCATAAAATTGACAGGCAGCCGGGTTTGCATCGATAATGACCTTTTGCTCTGGATCTACTATCAATAGAATTGCTTTTGTTTCAACAAATGGAACTCGATACCAGTTATTAGCGTGTTCAACGGAGGAGAAATCAGAGGCGGAGTTTGGTTTCGCAAAGTCAATGACTTCCTTCATACTTGTGACTCTCTGCCGGAGCTGTTGGTTTTCGGCAAGCAACTGCTCATTTTCTATTCGCAGTTGATTTAGATCCGTTTGAGTCTGGCTGATTGACTTGTCTTTCATACTTTACCTCGCTCGCGCTGATACTGCGCCAGTTTCTTCTTTGTCTTTTCCTTGAGCATCCGCTCATCAGCCAATTTTACTAACATCGACTGATCAAACTGATCTTCTGCAACAGAAACACCGATCGATAGGTGAATTGGTAGCTCGGGATGCAATTTATTATGGCTTTCCAGCCGATCAATGATCTTTCGTTTCACTCTGGTTGCATCGGTTTTCGTCGCTTCCATCAGAACAATTACAAACTCATCTCCGCCAATTCTAGCAACCAGATCACTCTTACGGATAGATGATTTAAGTAACCCAGCAGTCTGTATGAGTAATTGATCTCCTACCTGGTGGCCTTGTTTATCATTCACTTTTTTCAGGTCGTCCACGTCAATCATTAACATTGCAACAGGCACAATTCCACTCGATTGAATTCGGACTGCTTCAGTATCAAAATATGCACGATTGTGAATTTTTGTGAGCGCATCATGCATGCTATAGAAACGCAATTGGTCTTCATGATACTTTCGCTCCGTTATGTCTCGGAACAAACTGAATGCTCCAAGATACTGACCGGTTGGTGTAAGTTGTGGTGTTGCTGTAATAAGAAGCGTTTTCTTCATCTTATTCTTGAGCGTAATTTCTAATTCATAGGATGTCTTTTGCCCGCGAACCCGTAATTGGGTTTGGTCCAAAACCAGTTTCAACTGGTCTGGTGAAAGGAACTCTTTGAAATTCATTCCAACCAATTGACCTGGTTCTACCCCAAACATGCTTTCTGCTGCAGGGTTGGCATAAGTGAAGTTTTCCAATGTATCTACAAATATCGATCCTTCTCCCTGGTTTTCCAGAAAGCTGCGATATCTTTCTTCACTCATCCGAAGGTTTTCTTCCGTTTCTTTTAAGCTGAGTAATATCCCGGGCAATCACTCCCACATGGTATTTCTTCCCTGATTTGAAGGAGAAGAGAGATTCTTGGACATACCTTTGGGATTGATCGGCACGCTGGACTTCGATATTAAAGACCAGGTTGACCTTTTTTCCGTCATGGGTAAACACCCGGTTTAAGAACAATTTTTTTAGGTTTTCATAACCGACTCTGGTTTTCTTATCATCGGGGAGCAGTTTGTACTGCAAATCCCAGGCATAAGCACCCAGAATTTCTTCCCTGGTTAACCCCGAGAGGTCTTCAATACTTTGGTTTGCATCAATGATTTTGCCATCTTCGTTCGATAAGATAACGGCATCATTCGTTTGTTCAATAAAGTTATGATACTTCTCTTCGCTTTCCCGTAGCTGGTCGAGCACCTGGTTCTTGAGGATTACGTTTGAAATTTGGGTGGATACAAAATTCAAAATATCCAGGTGTTTTTGGGTGTAACGCTCACCTTCCGAATAGGTTTGCAGCACAATCACCCCAAACGCCCGATTCGATTCATCCTTGAGGGGCACTCCCAGCCAATCTACCGAAGGAGTTCCTCGGTTCTCAACGATCCCTAAAGCAACCAATTCATCAAATCTAGCCGGATCCACCAGTGCTGGTTCACCCGTGCGAAGAACGTAATCTGTCAATCCATTGCCGGCTGGAACAAATTCAGGGTTTTCATCCACCTCATCCCGGTGATATACAAATTCGAATCCGTTTCTAACCGGGTCATGCAGCGCAATATAAAAATTTCGTGCTGAGATCAATTCGGCAATGATGGAATGAACGGCATCATACAACTCCTGCAATGTCTTTGTTTTACTGGCCGCGTTGGATATCTTATAAATCGCCATTTGAAGAGAATCTGATAGATGCTTATCCGTGATGTCTTGTACCAGGATGATCAGACCATCCAACCTGCTGCCTTCTACAGAAAGAGGATTGAACACCCATTCACACAGGAGAGTTGCGCCATCTTTTGAGAGACATTCGAAAATCATCCGTTCGGATTTACGTTGTACCTTAATATGTTCAATCAGGTGGAGGAATTTACTTCTATCATTGGGGAGGATAACTTGTTCTACCCCAATATTGCCTGCCATTTCATCAGGTCGATAACCAAATATCACTTGAGCCGAGTGGTTCCACTGGACTACTTTCCCCTGTGCATCTAACTCGATAACCCCCATCGGGTTTTGGTCAATAAAAAGACGCATCTTCTGTTCAAATAATTTGGATTCCTTTTCCAGGAGCGATTCTGACGTGATATCAAATAACGACCCAACCACCTCGCTGATTCCACTTCCCAACTGGATGGGTGTGAGGATGATGGTGTAATACGCCGCGCCAATTTGGCCATTGTAATAGACATGCTCACCGCTGAAAGCACGCTCGATGAGAGGAGAAATCGCCTGATAAGCATCCGATGGAATCACCTTTGAAAGCGGGTTACCCGCTACCTGATCAGTTGTCAGGCGATATCGATTGGCAATAATTCCTTCAAATATCTGTAAGATTACCTGACCATCTTTGGATTTGGTTAGCCTGAAGACATCATTTTGGATGTTTTTAAATAGAAATTGATAATCATCGAATAATTTGAGCTTTTCAGTATGGGTTACTACATGTTCTTCAATTTCCCGTCGCAGATCACGGCTCAGGTCCACCGATTTTTGCAATGAAATGCGTAACTGATTGATCCCAAGCCATTGCAAGAAAGCGATACCGGAATACATAAACAAGAGTGAAACAACCCCACTAAAGAGGTTATCCGCCTCGATTCTACCGGTGATGAGTTGGATCAGATTGTCGACAATAACGATCCAACCAACATACACTATAGTCGTACGGGTTGAACCAAGCAATCCAATTAGCAGCAGAGATGTAACAGTTGCCAGAACTCCCGTGTAATAAAACAAGCCGGTCCAGACTGAATACAAACCCAGACCCATGAACATGCCTACCGGTACAATACTCGCCAATTTCCATTTGCCTAACATAGCCAGGTAAATTCCACCCAGTGACACCAGATCGATGAGGAGAATGATTCCAAAATCTTGGAGATCTACAGACCGGAACACTAAACCGATAAACGAAACAACCGTCAACAAACAGGCAGTTAACGCGATGATCGTTATCACCACTCGGGTGATATATTCCTGGTACAGTTCATCCGCCGCCGCTGAAACAGGTCGGGTAAGTCGGTGCCAGAGGTTAAGCGGAAAATACTTCATGTGACTATAAGTTTTCTCTCTTTCTGATGGCGGGAGAATACCTTTCCCATCCAGACGAAAACTACCTCCCGGTACCATCGGGTACGGGCAAACACATTAAACCGCGTGATTACAAATAATTCCATAATATTTATATAAAAAGTGCATTTTAAAATTGAAATCCCCACAACTAGAATAACCTCGGAAGATTAACTATTGCTATCGCAGATTGTCATACACAATATTCAGCTAATTTTTATGGAAACCGGCTAGTTTCTGTCGATAATGAAGCTTGGAAAGCAATCTTTTTTTGATCGGGGTAGTAATGAAGGACACCTTTTATAAGAATCTCTTGGATAACCTGTATGATGGGGTTTATTTTGTTGATCCAAATCGAACGATCACCTATTGGAATAAAGGTGCAGAACGAATTACCGGGTTCAAGAGTGAGGAAGTGGTTGGGAGACGTTGCATGGATGAGATTTTGGTCCATGTGGATACCGCCGGAACCAGACTCTGTCATGGTGATTGCCCATTAAAATGTTCCATTGCTGATAAAAAAGAGCGCGAAAACGAAGTTTTCCTGCATCATAAACTGGGGCATCGAGTTCCGGTTGTAGTTAAGACCTCCCCCCTGGTAGATGAGGATGGTGTAGTCATAGGCGGCCTAGAGATATTTAGTGACAACACCCGCATGTTTGATGCGAAGAGCCAGCTTTCAAAGGCAGAGATTGAATCAATGACCGATAGTTTGACGGGTTTGTATAATCGTCGCTATATCGATCACAAGATGAACACATTTTTCAGTACGATACCTGATAAGCCCAATGAAGCTATCATGTTCCTGGATATCGACCATTTCAAAGTAGTCAATGACACCTATGGTCATGCAGCCGGAGATCAGGTATTGAAGACTCTTGCCAATACACTTAAACACAACACCCGCGCAAATGATATCGTCGGACGTTGGGGTGGTGAAGAATTCTTGATCCTTCTTCCCGAAATTAATCCGGCATATTTACAAACTGTTGCGCAAAAATTGCGGATGCTCGTTGAAGCAACCAAAATTAAGTGGGAAAACCAGGAAATTCGGGTGACAATCTCCATTGGAGCAACTTCAGTTCTTCCCAATGATACTTCTGCTGAACTAATTCAAAGAGCGGATGATTTGATGTATCAAAGCAAAACGAACGGCAGAAACCGGGTGACGGTAGGATAAACCGGGAAGAAAACACAAATTCAACATAGAAATTAATACTGTATTTGTCTGGATTATCCAAATCTTGCTACTTTTGTTCGGTTAGATCCATCACCTGGTAAAGCTTCCCGTCTCCAAAACCGCGAGCCCGGTAGTAAATGCGCGTGCCGACCGCAGAAATAACCGCCAATCGTTTGTACCCATTCTCGCTTGCAATCCGGGCAGCTTCAATGTATCAGTCGTTTCCCCAATCCGCTATGTTGGGCTGCGCCATCCCGTTCCAATCCTATTCCCAGTGCCTGCCCATACACATGGATTTCACGGATGATGGCTGAATCAACCAGATCAGGCAGCTCCTGGTCGCGCTCTGCCTCGACATGAATGGGTATTGAAAGTCGAAGGTACCCGGCAATCTGGTCATCTGGCGTCAGAAAGGATAGGAAGACCTCACGGGAGGCAGCTTGCCCATCCAGCGCTGCAGGCTGAAAGATATATTCATCCAACCGAAGCGAGTTGAAGTCAACTGTACCGGCTCTAATTTCCCGGCAGCGGATACAGTGGCAGCTTGTGCCAATCCGCGCCATCTCTTCAAATACATCTTGCCGTAGGCTGGTACGGCGATTACCATCCACAACATGGGTACTGGGAATATCTCTAATTACCCGGTTTACACGGCAATACGGAGGTATGATGGCTTTTGCTCTGGCAAGCAAAGTGATCAGTTCTTGCTCGGTATATGGCTTGTACTCACCGCGCAGCCAATATTGATACAATTCCGTGTTTTCTAATAATTGGGTTGGATAAATTTTAATCTCATCCGGGCACAAGCCGCCAATTCGATCTGCTCCAGACCATAACTTTTGAAAGTCTACCAGGTCAGATTCTGGCGTGGCTCCCAGTAAATTTGGCATCCAATGCAACACCACTTTAAAACCTGCCGCCCTGGCCCGATTCACTGCCCGCAAGGTATCCTGGCTGGTATGTCCGCGGCGATTGAGCTCCAGAATACGGTCATCCAATGATTGTGCTCCCATTTGCAGTTTGGTCGCACCTAATGATCGAATCCACTTGAGTTCCTCATAACTGATTTCATCCGGTCTTGTTTCTAAAACCAACCCAACATTCCGATGAGGTGAATCTTCATTTTCACGGTGCAATGTTTGCAGGGTGCTAATTTCGGGTTTGTAATCAGCAGCAGGGTCAGCAGGTTCGATCTTCATCAATGATTCTGAGTCAAAATCTGCTCCCGGTTCGGAAGAAACAGAGGATTGATTGAGCGCCCGGTAACATTGCTCCACAAACCATTGTTGGTATCTGCGTGGGTAAGCGCTAAAAGTCCCACCCAGGATGAGCAATTCGATTTTGTCGGTTGGATGACCAACTGCTTTCAATGCCTGCAACCGGGTAGATATCTGCAAGAATGGATCAAAATGGTTCTGCAACGCCCTTCTGGCGCCAGGTTCATCAGATAGGTAGCTCTTGGGCTCGCACGCCTCGGTTGGGCAGAAGATACAATTCCCCGGGCATGGATAAGGTTTGGTCAAGATAGTAACGGTTGTAACACCAGAGAGGGTTCGAATGGGTTTCATGCGAATGCGGACCAGGAGTCCGTCATTCTGATTCAGTTCCCCATTCTTCACCATCAGATGATACGTATGCACCAGAATATGTTTGGCCATGTGACCACCGCTAACAGGCGGGTGTTTGCGAATCGCTTCCAGAACATCCATCCCACCCATTACATCCGCAAGGATCTCTTTGGCCAGTGATATATGTTCCGGATTATAAATTCTTTTTTGCAGCCAACTTTTGGTTTCTGACATTCACGTCCCAGTGAGACTATAATCTATGGATCGATTCTTCGATCGCAGAGAAATTAACCGCAATCAATCTTCAATTTTACCAGACCTGTGCTCACTCCTTCTCGCAGACCCGTCAACGCGTACAACCTGGCGTCCGCCGAGTGATCGCAACCTACATTCCTCCTTTTGATAAAAGAAACCTTTTAGACCTCGGCTGCGGGAATGGAGATCTGATACCGGCGTTAGATGAAGCCCATTTCTCAGGTAAAT
Source organism: uncultured Chloroflexia bacterium (assembly GCA_963818305.1). Classification (GTDB taxonomy): domain Bacteria; phylum Chloroflexota; class Anaerolineae; order Anaerolineales; family Anaerolineaceae; genus DAIOEK01. The sequence goes on along the minus strand of CAWFRQ010000002.1, from coordinate 236,794 downwards.
ACACCGGTATGGATTTTTCTATCGGATTGATGCAGGAAAACACATACCAACCAATCAACTTCTCACAAGGAGTTTCAAGAGGCAGATATCACCAGATCCGGTTGGTCTGCAGGCTAATGAAACCCCATTTTCGTCTCATTCTCTCCTTTGCGGTGCTGCATCACATCCCTGCCAGAGAAGTCAGGCTGAAATCTGTTGCGTGAAATCCGCACCATTCTGCAACCAGAAGGTTGGTTCATTTTCTCTGTCTGGCAGTTCACAAGGTCTCCTCGGCTGGTCAAACGTATCCAACCCTGGGCAACAGTCCAAATCGACCCGGCCACTTTGGATGATGGAGATTATTTGCTAGATTGGCGCGCTAATGAGAAAATCTTCCCAGCGCTTCGTTACGTGCATGTATTCACCAATCAGAATTAGCCAATCTGGCTGAGGAAACTGGATTTGTTCGGGTGGAAAGATTTAGTTCCGATGGAAAAGAAGGAAATTTAAGCGATTATGAGGTTTGGAAGTTGGCTTCATAAAGGTCGTTTCACTTCTGGTACTTTAATAGCACTTTCAATACTCTCAAGTTCTGATCAAAATCCGTATCTGTATGATTGGTCAATTCCACATCCACCGCACGGGATATGTTGAAAACCATCCAATCAACCAATCCGCCGGCATATACACAACCGGTATCCATTGCCGGGTAGGGATAGTCGGTCACTTCAGCAATCTGGTCAGCCAAGCGGATCGAGGCTTCATCTGGCGGCAAACCTCCCGGAAAGATACCCAGCGCAGCGGAATGATAGCTGATGAGCGCATCCAGGGGGGTGGAGAGAACAAAATTTGCCAACGCCTGGGTTTCAGGCTCAGAATTGGGGTAAGCCCCACCAGTCGTCTGGCGGTAATCCCAACACCCATCCCGATCCCACGAATGCTGCCAGCCAGCATCCCAGTTCCGATTCAAATCCACACCATGGTCATTGACCCGTCCATCTGGACCCAGGATCCGTGCCAGACCATCTGGATTGAGGGATCGCAGGATGTACAGGCTGACTTCCGGTGGAATCATCTCAGGGTGTTCTTGAACGTGTTTGATGAGCTCATCGGCCAGCGCCGCCGTGTTCCATTCATTCCCGCCATGGATATTGGCAACAATCATTCTGGCAGATGGACCATTCCCAAACCGGATTACTTCGAACGGTCTTCCGGCTACCGATGTTCCGATGGATACGGTCTTACCACCCATCTCAAAAGGAACGATATTCATCCCACTTGCAAGGGTTGGATACACCGTATAGGGAGTAAATGTTGCCATCGGTGCATCCGTTGGCACCGGGGTCGAGGTCGGATCCTTAGGGAAAGGAGTCTGACTTGGCTCAGGAGTCCAGGTATTCGGAAATGTAGGGATGGCAGCCTGTGTAAACAAAGTTGGATCCAGGGTTGGAGAAAGTTTGTACGGATTTTGAATTCCAGAATACAGAAGATAAAATAATCCGCCGATGACAACCATGGCTAAGCCAGTCAAACCAACCAAAATATTGGTTTGAGCCCGAGAAAATCCACCCAGCTCGAGTTTTGTCGCGCATCTTAACCGGGGGGATTTCATTCATGCTAAATCCCTCTTGATAAACTCCATATTGTCCGTGTTCATGCAATAAGAATACCAGTTAAGAAAATACCGGTTGATCCTTATTGATCAACCGGTAAAGGAAGAATCAAGCAGAATGTAAAGCTAGCTGCTGGTGTTGTTTCCGTAAACCATTCCCAAAACGAGCATGACTACCCAGCCTAAAAGGATCACGAAACCAATAATCCCCAAAACAATTCCCCAGGTAGCAAAGCTTTTGCGGGAAGATTTTAGGCTCATCGCACCCAGAATAATAGCCGGCAGGCTCGAAAGGATCGTGCAGCATCCGGGCATGACACAACTTGCTAAACCCAGTACACCCAAAATCAGCGAAGCAATTGCCCAGTTGGCTTTATCATCCGCAAGAGATTTTAATTCCAGTGGTGGTTCCCAGGTTGCCGGTGCGGGAACGGGTGGTTCTACCACCTCTGCCGAAACAGATTCGGGTGTTGGCGGTACAGTCTCGCTCATCGCTGCAGCTTTTGCTCCTCTTTTGCGAGATGCAGGGGCAGGGGCAGGCTCGCCGACTGTCTCAGCATAATACGGGGATGGAGCAGGGATTGCATCTTCCACATTGATCGCTGCACCACAAGCAGGGCAAATCTTCTCCCCTTCAGGAATTTTCGCATTACAGAATGAACAATTCATCTTACTCCTCCAATAACTGACATTGTAAACAAACGTGGGTACTTCTTTGACCGACGGTCAGATGGCTGATCGGTGTTCCGCAAACAGGGCAAGGTTCATCGGTTCTGCCATATACTCGAAAATAATTTTGAAAATCACCACCCCGATAAACCCAATCGATACTGGAGCCATTGCGCTGGATTCCTTCATTGAGCACAGTTCGGATGGCACTCAATAATTCTACTGCTTCATTTTCTGGAATGGTAGCAGACCGACGCAATGGGTGCAATCTGGCCAGGTGCAGCGCTTCATCACTGTAAATATTGCCCACCCCCGCGAGAAAAGATTGATCGAGCAAAAGGGGTTTCAGCAACCGGTTGCGTTTGACAAGCATCTGGTGAAATTCACGTCCGCTCAAATCCGGGTCGAGCGGTTCTCGGCCAAGATTTCCCACAACATCGGATGGATCATCTACCAGCCAGAACTCTGCCAAATTTTCGCGGATCGTTGAACAGCAAACTCCGACCATCCTCAAAGTAGAATGCCAACCGCACATGCCTGGGTGCTTCTTGATTGTCCGCGTGGGTTACCACCAGATCGCCAGACATACGCAGATGGATCAACAAGGTCCCTTGCTCTAACTTTATCATGATAAATTTTCCACGCCGGGTAACAGAGCTGATCTGTTGGCGTTGGATGCGCTGTAAGAAATCTGCTTCTGATGGGGTAGCCAATGTCTTGTGCCACAGTACTTCAGCTGATTTGATCCGGCTGCCCAGGATAGACTTCTGACCATCCTGACCGTCTCGCAGGATACGTACAAAGGTTTCCACTTCAGGTAATTCAGGCATCTACTTCTTGTTACCTTGTTTGATAGTATATACGCGAAAGTTGGAACATTGTTTCAAGAATATGGAAGTATTTTACAAATTAGTAAATCAGAAAAAAAGACGCGCTTTTGCGCGTCTGATCTAGCTTATTCGTTGAACATCTCACCAACACTGCGGCCTTCATGCGCCCGGCAAATCACTTCTCCAATGAGCGGGGCAACAGATCGGATCTTAAGCCGATCTCCAAACATAGCCTTTTTGGCTTCAGGGATCGGGATTGTGTCGGTCGTGATAAATTCTTTCACGTCCGCAGCGCTTAACCTTTCGGCAGCATTGGAAGTCAATCCCGGGTGAATGAATGCAACATACACATCTCGGGCGCCATTCTCTTTGGCAATGTTAACAGCCTGCACCATCGAACCACCGGTATCTACTTCATCATCCACGATGACCACATCGCGGTTGGTTACGTCACCGATCACCGTGAGAGCTTTGGATTTACTATCATTGCCGCTTCGGCGTTTCTCGATGAATGCCATGGGAGCATCCAAACCAGCGGCAAAATCACGTGCTTTCTTAGCAAAACCAAGATCAGCGGTAAGTACCACCGGATTATGCAGTTTGCTTTTCATCTCTTGCAGGTAAGTGACCAGAATATGGAACGCAGAAAGCACATCCCCGGGGATGGAGAAAAAGCCTTGAATTTGCCCGGCGTGCAGGTCAAGCGTAATGTAGCGGTCAGCACCAGCCACTTCGATCATATCAGCCACCAATCGGGCTGTGATCGGCACTCTGGGTTGGTCTTTCTTATCAGAACGGGCGTAGCACAGATAGGGGACCACTGCGGTGATACGTGCAGCAGAATCCAGCTTCAGGGTCTGCATCAAAATCAGCAGTTCCATCAGGTTGCGATGGGTGGGGATGCTGGTCGTCTGAATGACGTAGCAATCCTGCCCGCGTACCGAGCTATGCAGTTTGATAAAAAGGTTATCGTTGGGGAAGCTGATGATGTCTCTACCGCATAAGGGCAGATCGAGGTAATGAGCGATTGAATCTGAGAGTTCTGGGCAGGAAGTACCTGCGTACAATTTGATATCACCATACATTCCGACATCATGCCGGGATCGTTGCATCATCCTGCCTCCTGACACTCAATGAACTTATTTATCTCTATTGTAATATACATCATCCAGAGTCAGCAGGAAATAATGGCATACAAGCATAGGAAGAAATTCATCATTTTTTTGTGGATTCAATACTCAATTTATGACATTTAACCCCGGAAGAAAAAAACAAAACACCCGATCCCAAAATCGGTGGTCGGGTGTCGTACATTCTCATAGGAGCAGACAATCAGCTCGATCTTCTTTTCCACTCGTCCCGAAGCAGACTCATCAGGAGCATATCTACAAACCTGCCGTCTCGATACTCTGCTTCTCGTTTGGAACCCTCGTGGACAAATCCAAGTGCCTCGTAACATTTGATTGCACGGGCATTGTTGGCCATCACGCGCAGCCAAATGCGGTGTAGATTCATGGTATCGAATCCAACCTGCAGTAACACCTGGATTGCTTCCTGACCGATCCCTTGACCCCAATACGACTGATCCCCGATGAAAATGCCAAATTCAGCGTTTGAGTTGCGCCAATCTACATCATGGAAACCGCAGTTACCAATCGCTGTCCAGCCTGCCTCAGATTGGACTTCGATCACCCAAGGATGCAGTTCTGGTGGTTGCTTCATCATGTTCTCAAACCACCTGGTTTCTTCTTCCAGGCTCATGGGGTATACCATGGTCAAACCGCGAGTCACCTCCGGGTTATTCAGCCATTCCACGAAACGGGGAATATCTGACCTTTCCGGTGCGCGCAATCGAAGGCGTTTGGATGTGTACATGGTCTTCTTTCTGACTTACGGTGAAAGCCGATTGGGTCCGCGGAAGAGGTAGGTAGCCTCGCGCACATTCCCTAATCCGAGCATGACCATCAAGAACCGGTTCAGACCCATCCCAAAGCCACCATGGGGCGGGCAGCCATACTTGAAGAAGTCCAGGTAGAACTGGATCGGTTCGGCGTGCAGACCTTTTTCTTCGGCTTGTTGGAGTAGGACATCATAGCGATGTTCACGCTGTGCACCGGTAGTGATTTCCAGACCATTGCCAAGCAGGTCAAAGCTCTTGGTGAGGTTGGGTTGATCTTCGTGGCGCATGTGGTAGAACGGGCGTACTGTGATCGGCCAATCGGTGACGAACACGAAATCGTTGCCGTATTTTTCTTTTACATACTTACCCAGCAGACGCTCCCCACCCGGGTCAATATCACCCTTGCGTTCGGGGGGTAAAGCATAATCCTGGGCTTTAAGAATGGCATAGGCTTCACTCATTTTTAGACGCGGGAAGGGTGTTTCCGGAACAACCAGGTCTACGCCTATGCGATCCTTGATTTCATCACCATGTACTTCTTTGACCCGTTTGTACACGTACTGCAGCCACTCTTCATGGAACTTCATTACATCTTCGTGGCTATCGACCCAGCTGAACTCCACATCCACGCCGGTAAATTCGGTCATATGGCGGGAAGTGAAGGAAGGGTCAGCCCGGAAGACAGGAGCAATTTCGAACACTTTATCATACCCGGCGGACATGGCCATCTGTTTGTAGAATTGGGGAGACTGGGAAAGGTATGCGGTACGTTCAAAGTATTGAATTTCAAACAATTCCGCGCCGCTTTCGCTGGGAGTACCCATGATCTTGGGAGAGTGCATCTCACGGAAGCCTTCTCTGATCCAATATTCACGCATGGCCATTTCGGCAGTCGTTTGCACTTTAAAGATCAACGCGGTCTCAGGCCGGCGCAGATCCAGGTAGCGCCAATCCAGCCGGTAATCCATATCCGGAGTAGCTTCAGCGAACGGATCCAGCGGTAACGGAGAAGCGGCCAGGTTATCAACCTGAACACTCTTCAGTTGTACTTCAATCCCATTCAGTTTGACGATCGGGTTATCCACCACCATACCAGTGATGGTAATTGCGGATTCAACGGTAAGAGCAGAGATCATCTCCGCTAAAGCGGGATCCGCTGCCTTCTCTGAGACTACCTGAGCGGCTCCGGTGTGATCTCGGATGACCAGGAATTGCATTTTTTTCTGGTCGCGCAGAGTTTGCAGCCAGCCTTGCAGCTTCACTTCTTTGCCAATTTCGCTTCGTAAATTCTTAATGAGGGTACGTTCCATATTTCGCTCCATCTTCATCCCATTTTGGGGTGGTAATTTACCAAATTTGGGTAATTATAAGCCATAACCAGTTGGAATCGATGGATTCGAGAAATAATGTAGGTTGGTGTTGATGTCGACAACGAGCGGAGCTAGGAGATTGACATCAACCCAACAAAAGTTATTGAATTTCACACCGTGAAGGATTAGCCCAGTCACAAAGATAGTTATTTGTTGAGCCAATATGTGCAGATGGGTAATTTGTCCTCTCAATTAGACGAAATCTATATCCCCCATCCCCAGCCCTTCCCCAAAAATCGGGAAAGGGAGACTTACTTTTCTGGGAGAGAAACCTGCGGTTTCTCTCCCAGATGCCCACAACGTCCCCTTACGAATACAGATGCAGAATGAATTCTACGCCTTCAGCAACCGCTCCACTGCATGCAAAGGCGCTTCCTTACGCTCGAACACATCTTCTATGACCTGTGAGAGAAAATCCGGAGAAACTGCATCGCGCCAGCGTTGATACAACGAAGCCTGTAACAATCCTAGTATTTCCGCTTCCACTCGGGTATGTTCGCGCCAACTCCACTCGCCGCTCTGAATAAGCCAGTCACGGTGGGCGAATATCTGCTCCACCAGCTCGCTGATCCCCTGCCGCTCCGAAGCTACTGTCCGTAGCACCAGTGGATGCCAGGCACTACCCTCTTCTGAAATCACTCTGGGTGCTTCCCCACTCAACGAGCGATGATGACCTCTATTTTGCAGCGACCCATTCGCTAATTCGAGCATCATCTTAAGCGCCCGCTCGGTCGCTTCCACCCCGGGGTGGTCGGCTTTATTCACCACCAGAATATCTGCAATCTCCAGAATTCCAGCCTTGATCGCCTGGATGTCATCCCCCATTCCGGGTGCTTCCACCACCAATGTGGTGTGCGCCAGACGGACAATATCCACTTCATTCTGGCCAGCGCCTACGGTTTCAATGAAGATGTAACGATAGCCGGCGCCATCAAACACCTGAGCTAAAGCGGCAGTTTGCTGTGCCAGACCGCCCAGTGCTCCGCGGCTGGCCATGGAGCGGATGAAGATATTCTCATCCCCGCTCAGGTCACGCATCCGCACCCGGTCTCCTAACACTGCCCCACCCGAAAATGGGCTGGTGGGGTCGATTGCCAGGATGGCAATTTTGGCTTCTGGTTCTGCTGCCCGAATTTGGAGAGCCAGTTGATTCACCAGGGTGGATTTTCCGGTGCCAGGTGAGCCGGTCACACCGATCAAATATCCTTTACCCCCGCGCGGATACAACTCGGAAAGCAGACGCGAACCCTCTTCGGTCTGATTTTCCACCGCGCTCAAAGCCCTTGAGAGAGCCAGTTTATTCCCGGCAAAAATATCTTCTACTGAGACCAAGCCAGCTCCTTGTTGATGTAACCAAGAACCGTCTCACAGCTTACGGAGACGGTCAGTTGATCATGTACCAATCGGCAAATAATTATGCGACGATGAATTTTTGCAGGTCTTCCGCGATCACCTGGGTGGATGTGCCCGGACCGTACACGGCTTTGACACCCATCTCGGTGAGGGCCGGAATGTCTTCTTCCGGAACAATCCCACCCAGCACCACGACCACTTTTTCCTGTCCCTGCTTTTTCAACAATTCCATCACCCGGGGGACCAGTGCCAGGTGCGCACCAGAGAGGATGGATAAACCAACTGCATCCACATCTTCCTGCAAGGCGGCTTCTGCCACCATTTCAGGGGTTTGCCGAAGACCAGTATAGATCACTTCCATACCGGCATCACGTAATGCACGTGCCACTACTTTGGCGCCGCGATCATGACCATCCAGACCAGGTTTCGCCACCAATACACGGATCTTTTTCTCTGACATTGTGTGTCTCCACTGATGGATTTTGTTAAATTATACACCACCCATTTGGAAGTCAAATCGCATTTCCATGTCGGTAACGGAAATGTCATTGTAGGGGCGGGTTTGAAACCCACCCATGAATCCGAAAACCTCAGTTCCCGTTCATCCTGAGGCAAAGCCCTGCGATGCTGGGAGCCGAAGGATCTCTACCGACCAGGGTTATGCATTCCACTCGCAGAGATAAGTCGTTGCGTTGCTTCGGACCACAGGTATGGATAACCCGACTTACAGGTATACTATCTATATTGGAATTACTCATCAACTAATCCACCTCACATCGAGACTAACTCATGCCCAATTCATTGCTCACATCTGGAATAGCCATTGGCGGGGCAGCAGCGATCATCGCAGCCCTATTGTGGGCAATTGCCACGGTGATCTTTCACACGCTGGGTGAGAAGATCCATCCCACCGAACTCAACCTGGTCAAATGCACCTTCGCGGTCATTCTGATGATCCTCACCACCCTGCTGCTGCGAGAAAGTCTGCCAGATGCCGGTTGGCTGCCATATGCATTGCTGGCAGTCAGCGGAATTGTAGGGATCGGGATCGGAGATACCGCCTACTTCGCAGCGCTAAACCAATTGGGTTCCCGGATCACACTTTTGCTCACAGTCCTGGCGCCGCCCATGGCCGGGGTACTCTCCTGGCTGTTCCTGGGAGAAACCCTTGCACCCCATCGCCTGGTTGGGGATCTTCGTCACGATGGGCGGGATCGCCTGGGTAATCTGGCAAGAAAACCAGGACCAGGTTTTTCAAAATCGCTCACTCGGACGCGGAATTTTCTTCGCGCTGATTGCCAGTCTGGGGCAGGCGGTAGGGGCGATCCTCTCGCGTTATGCCCTCACCTCCACCTCGATCTCCGCCCTGCAAACCGCCATCATCCGCTTACTCGCCGGGATCCTCTCGTTGGCAGTGGTGGTATTCTTTTTCCGTAAAAACACCTTCACCTGGCTGCGATCCCCGGACTGCTGTCCAGGTCAATCGCAAACAACTACTGGGATATGATCGCGGTGGTGGGTTTGATCGGAACCTACACCGCCATCTGGCTGCAACAGGTAGCGCTGGAATACGCCCCGGTCGGCATCACCCAGACCCTGCTTTCCACCAGTCCGCTCTTCATTTTGCCAATTGCATTCCTGCGAAAAGAAAAGGTCACCTGGGTAGCTGCCATTGGTGCGGTGATCTCGATTCTCGGGGTCGTGATTCTGTTTACTGCCGGGGGATAAATGAACACTACATCAGCGGTCATTCACCAGGTAAGTGAACTCGCCGGTCAACGGGCGGCAGTATTGAACTGCCAAACAACCAATCCACGCAGAGCCTGGTCAGTATGTGGCCCTGGTCGCCGAGGAACTGGATTCGCCAGTGCCATTCACCCCTTTTGTAGTGGATGCAGACGGTCTGACACTGCAGGTCTGTCCCATTCCGGATACATGGCAACCTGGGAAGACAATCCATGTACGTGGTGGTCTGGGTCGTGGATTTCATTTGCCGGCTGATTGCACCCGGGTCGCGTTAATCGAGTTGGATGCCAATCCCAACCGGTTGCTTTACCAGCTTTCTGCCTGTCACCGAGCCGGGAAAGAGATCATCCTGGTTTGCGAGAACTTTCAACAGCTTTCTTCGTTGCCGCAACTACCACTGACTGTGGAAGTGTTGCCACTCTCGGGTATTCCGGAAGCGATCGCCTGGGCGCAGGTGATTGCTATCGACTGCCGGTTGGAGGATATCTCGAAGCTGGAGTCGTACAAGGATCTGCTCAAACAGAAATCCAAAGATTCGCTGGTGGAGGTGTTGCTCGCCACCGAGATGCCCTGCCTTGGGATGGCAGAGTGTGGGGTCTGTGCGGTCCATACGAGAAAAGGCTATCAATTAGCCTGCAAAGATGGGCCAGTATTTCGGTTTGAGGAGCTAGTATTGTAATCTGATAGTTTGAAATATATTCATCCTTTGAACGGTTTAGTGTCATTTTCGAGCAAGCGCCTGTACTGTGAAAGGTGGTTGGCATCTGGAAGAGGAACGCCAGTAGAGGTGTTCCCTCGTCCAGAAAATACCCCCTCCTTTGGAAGGGGATCGACGCATCGATTTCTCAGGTTGAATATGAATGTAAACTAATTGATTGATTAACTCACTTTTGATAAAAACGCTATCCACCTGCTGCATCACCTTGACCCGGTCCACCCGCTCCTGGATCAGATCCCAATTCAATTGAGCTGCCCGTTTTTGCAGCGAATGGTCATTCAACCCGCGGATAATGCCTTTTGCCACAGAATCTGCATCATTCGGATCGACCAGAATCCCATTTTCCCCGTCGGTAATCCATTCCTGAATGGATTCAATCTTACCCGCCACTGGCAGACAGCCAAAAGCCATCCCTTCCAGCAGCGAATTCGGGGTGCCATCATGGATAGCCGGGGAAACCAGCACATTGCAACCTGCATACCTGCGCCATAATTCCGACTGAGGTTCATTCTCCAGCAGCGTCACCTGTCCGCCCAGGCCAAATTGATTCATATACTTCTCTGCATCCGGTTGTCCGCGCATGGCAGAACAGAAAACCTGGGTGGAGGGGAGAGCTTTCAACACCGCTGGTAGTGCTTGAAAGAACACATCATTACGCACGTATGCCGGCCGTGATCCCGCGCGGATTGATCACCACCTGCGATGTGTGCCCGTTCTGCCATCAACCCTGCATTCTCAGACTCGGATCTGCTTAACCAGATCCAAATCCAGTCCGCCATTACCAGGAGCAAATAAGAGTTGGTGTATTCGGGCGCAACCCCCACTCGCCTGCCAGGCGGATATCACGCTGGCAATCCGCGCAAAATCCATCTGCCCGCCGAACAGCTCTGCGTGGTGAAATCCCGCATCCACGGGGAGGATTGCGCATGCAGGGTAAAGTCATTCCCCCAACTGTTCACCACCACCGGAATACCTGCCGGAGTAAACGAAGCCAGCATCCCCTCAAAGGGAATGCGCAGCGCCTGCACCAGGTCAGGCTGAAGGGTATTCGATCATCTCGATATATTTACGCTGAACGGAATACAAGCTAAGTGGTCCGAGATAGGAACGTAATTTCAAAAAAAGCAGCCTGGATTTTTGGATCCATCCGCTGCGTGTTTTCTGTACAGAACTACCAGAGACTTGTTTTCGTCCGACCTGGGAAAACGCCAGCGGAAGAATGAACGAATTCCCCCACCCCTTCCGGTTTTGCACATGGATACGACGAGATCAAATCCACCCGGTGACCATTCCCAGTCAACCCATTAATCCAGGAGCGAGTGATCGGGCTGCGACCGTCGGCAATCAACGCGATTTTCATGTCCGCTTCACCTAGTTGAGCGCCTGGATAAATCCATCCACCATACGTTCGATGTTGATCTCTTGCTTTCACAATCCGGTACGATTCCAGCCCCATCTCGTTAAGTTTTTCTTTCATTTGGATCTGCTTGCAGATAGCAGCCCGTAGACTTTCCTCACTGGCTGGTTCCACCTGCCAGCCATTTGCGGGATGTGACCAGATTGCTCTGGGTGCCATCACCCTTCAGCCACGATCACCGGCAGGGCGTAAGACATCGCCTGTTGTACTGCCAGTCCACCCGTTCCGGGCAGGACAAACAGGTTGGCCTGTTCAGAAAAGATTGTTCCAACTCGCTCCCATCTGTAATCCAGTGAACACTGGTGCGTGGATAGATCTGTTGGGCAAGTGATTTCCAGAGCGTTTTTCTCTGGTCCATCGCCGACAATGGTCACATCCGGTTGTTCTCTGGATCCAAACCAGCACAGACACGCAACAAGAGGTCGATCCGCTTGCGGGCTTGCAAGCCTGCCGACAAATAAAATGGATAGTTTGCCGGTGTACAGTCCGTTAAGGAGGCAGGAAAGACTGGCGCACGGGTAGCCGCATTTGGAGCGATAAACACCCTGGAAGGTCGCGAACCCCGTCGAAGATAATCCTCAGCACCTTTTTTGCTATACGCAATCCATCCATCGAATTGGCGCAAAAAACGTGTTCGCTGCCAATCACGAATAAATTCCAGTACCCCACCGGTCTGAGGCGAACCCAACCCCCACCCGATCACCGGACGGGAGCGGTCATGCATCCAGCGGATGGCCTGCGGAGTGCTGACATAGCGTGCATTCGCCTCAGCGATCAGTACATCCGGGTCCAATCTGGCCAACCACTCGATTATGTTGGTCTGCCGCAGGGTAAAGAACAATACCTTTCCCCTGATGAACATTCTCCGCATGGGTGTAGCTGGCATGTTCCAGTTTCTTTCCGGTTTCAATCGACTCATCCGGTCGCGGATCTCCGGCGAAGAAGCCTAATCCACCCTGGCAATGTTCCGCCAACAGATCAATAAAAGGCGCGCGGTAAAACGGAAAGACGCGCTGTTGTAAGCCTGCTTTACCGTGAAAAGTGATTGGGGCTCATTGCAGTATGAAATCCAAATAACTATCAACCATATCATCCAATTGGAACATCGATTTCTGCCCGATTGCGGGCATTCCGACAGAATTCCGGTAACCGCTCCAGAATTTTCCCGGCAACTTCCGGCAATTCCTTGCCGATGCCAATTCCAAGCTTCCAGACATCGGCATCATACGGCAAAATTCCGCCGCTATGATCATCGACTAACTCACGGATAGAGCCGGAGTCAAACGCTAAGACCGGCAATCCGCAGGCAAGCGCTTCAATCACCGCGTTTGGACAAGCCGGGTTCAAGTTCCACCGGGAAAAAGAAATGTGATCGATGTAATTCAGCCGGAATTTGCTCGCGCGGGAGAATTCCCAGCCAGTCAATTCGCCCTGGTAGCATCGGATCAATCCGATCCCGTACCGTTTGGGGCACATCCCCCGCCACTGTCAGGCGCACTGGTTGATTTTGATAGGTTGGCCAATATTGCAGGGCGTGTACCGCGTTCACCAACCGGTCTCCACCCCGTTTTTTAGGTGACCTTCGACTGTCATCAGTCGGATACCCTGATCCAGCGCAGGTGGTACCTCAGTCGGGCGATATTTTTCCAGATCGATGCCGTTGTAGATAATTCGGAAAGGTTTATCGAGCGCACCATACACTCGCGTCCACCAGGATTGGGAAAACCAACTCTGGTAGATGATGCGACTCGCCAGCCTTGAGCGGATGGTCTGCATCAGCCAGTTGTTTACTTCAGAGCGCAAAAAATGACGCAGGCCAGTGGATTTGTGTCGATGGACGTAATTCAGACCATCCAGGCGTTGGATGATGGGAATGCCTGCCTGCTTCACCCGGTAGAGTGTGTCCAGGTGTTTACTGCCGGCAATCACCAGCACTGCGCTCAGGTCTTTGCGGGTGAGGTCGTAGCTCACCCGGATATTTCGTTTGGTCAGATCCAGCGACAAATTTCTGATGAAAAGATGCCGGGCCGCCCAAGCCACGTACATCCGGAATAATCCCTAATATTGGAGAGGTTTCAGACCGCATTCCGAATCCCATTGGATTTTGCGTCAGCTAAGATTGCGTCCCGAATCCGCTCGGCAGCATGTCCATCTCCAAAGGGATTGACCGCTCTGCGCCATCTTCTGGTATTCCTCTGGATCATCCAGCAAGCAGCCGGGTTTGCTGCTCAATCAGATCGGTATTCGTACCCACCAACCGTAGTACACCGGTTTCCACCCCTTCCGGTCGTTCAGTTACATCTCTTAATACAAGCACGGGTTTACCCAGGCCAGGTGCTTCTTCTTGCAAACCACCAGAGTCGGTCAGGATCAATGTGGCATGTTTCATCAGATGCACCAGCGGTAGATAGTCCATAGGCGGCAACAAAGTGATGTTCGAGTTCTTCTCCAGCATGCGATAGACTGGGTCCTGCACGTGCGGATTGAGGTGAACCGGATAAATGAACCGTACCTTGCCGCCATAGTGGTCAGCCAGGTGATCGAGCGCAGTGCAGATCTGTTCCAGTGGTTGCCCAAAGTTTTCGCGCCGGTGCGCGGTCACCAAAATCAAACGGTTGCCGCCATACTCACCGATTTGGTTGTGTTTCAACAAGAGCCGTAATTTCATCCGGCTCGCGCTGTTTTCCAATCCACTGCAGGGCATCAATCACCGGATTTCCGGTGATGAAAATATTTTTATCTTCAATTCCTTCACGAAGGAGATTTTGGCGGTTAAGTTCCGTGGGCGCAAAGTGCAAATCGGTCACGCGGCTTGCCACCTGGCGATTAATCTCTTCCGGAAAAGGCGCCCATTTATCAAATGTCCGCAGACCAGCTTCCACATGCCCCACTTTGATTTGGCGATAATAAGCGCACAAGGCAGCTGCCATCACAGTGGTGGTATCCCCTTGTACCAGCACATAATCTGGGCGGATTTGCGCCAACACCGGGTCGAGATGGGTGAAGACCGCTGCCGTGAGCGAGGCCAGGCTTTGATCGGGTTTCATCAAATCCAGGTCATATTGCGGTTTAATTTCAAATGATCGCAATACCTGGTCCAGCATTTCGCGGTGTTGGGCTGTGACACACACATCGGTATGGATCCCGGGCGTATGCAATAAAGTGCGCACTACCGGTCCCATTTTCACCGCTTCCGGGCGGGTGCCAAACACGACAAGAATATGCAAAGGTCTTTTAGGCTTCACGATTCGGTGGTTTCCTTCCCATTCCCCAGATGGAAAACCTTAATTCCGCTGGCTGCCCAAACAGGCGAACGCCAGATATTCACAGTATCAAAACACACCAAATTTGAATTGAAACGAGCCATTAAGACCGGATCGATTTGTTTATAGTGCTTATGAGCGACTAAAACCACTACCACATCAGTGGTTGGGATCTCGGATTCAAAATCCTCTACCAGATTAAGGTCAGGTACATGGGTCGAATTGGCATACGGGTCGAACGCCTTGCACTTGAGCACCTGCTTTTTGCAAAAGTTCTACCACTTCGACTGCCGGGCTCTCACGGAAGTCATCCACATCCGGCTTGTAGCTCAGACCCAGAGCGAGAATTCGTTTGCCAGCCAGGTTGCCTATCTTTCTTTCCATCCACCGGACAACATACTCAGGCTGAGAATCATTCACTTCACGGGCTGTGCGAACCAGTGGGCTCAGTTGCGGAGCGGCTTCTACCAAGAACCATGGATCAACGCTGATGCAATGCCCGCCGACACCAGGGCCCGGGGTTGAGGATCTTGACTCTCGGATGCCGGTTTGCAATTGTGATTGCTTCCCACACATCTACTCCGAAGTAATCAGCCAGGTGCGAGAACTCGTTGGCAATACTAATGTTGATATCGCGGTAAGTGTTTTCCATTAGTTTGACCATCTCTGCGGTCGTGGCATCGGTTTCGATAATCTCACCCTTCACAAAGATACTGTAAAGGTCTTTTCCATCTCTAGCTGATTCGGGATGTAATTCCACCGATCACGCGCGCATTTTCCACTAACTCCTGCAAGATTTGCCCGGGCAGAACGCGCTCGGGTGAGTAAGCTAATGAAAAGTCTGTGCCTGCCTTCAAGCCGCTTCGCTCTAGAATCGGAGCGACCAGGTCTACAGTTGTCTTTGGCGGGGAAGTCGATTCCAACACGACCAGCGATCCGCGCCGCAAAACCGG
This sequence comes from uncultured Chloroflexia bacterium, assembly GCA_963818305.1. Lineage (GTDB taxonomy): Bacteria > Chloroflexota > Anaerolineae > Anaerolineales > Anaerolineaceae > DAIOEK01. The sequence goes on along the minus strand of CAWFRQ010000002.1, from coordinate 220,984 downwards.
CAGGATCGATTCAGCCGCGGAGATGACGAACTGCATATCGGCTTTCTTTTGCTCTTTGAAGGGAGTAGGTACGGCAATGATGTAAGCATCGGCTGGTACAGGTTCTGCGCTAAATGAAAGTTTACCGGCATTGACTGCCTGGTCAAATACTCCCTGCAATCCGGGTTCTACAATGTGAAGTCGTCCTTGTTGAAGGGTGGACAGAATATGCTGGTTCACGTCCACACCAATCACCTGCACCCCTTTGGAAGCGAAGGTGCTTGCGGTAGGTAAACCAATGTAACCTAAACCAATCACACAGATTTTCTTAAATTTCACGCTGACTCCTGTATGTGAGTTTGGTTTATTGTAACGCATTCTGGACTGATGGTTGGCACCAGTTCGTTGGACGCATCGCCCATTCACAAAATGCAAGGGCGGATCACTTGGACCCGCCCGGAATAGTCTCAATAACTGGAATGGGCAGGTGACCCACCCCTAGCTATCGCTTACTCCGTCAGAGTGATCTTTCCACTACGGAAGAACTTCCCTCCTTCAATACCCCGTACATTCGCAATGGCTACCGACATCAACTGGAGGGGAATGATCTCTGCGATCGGTTGGCCAGTCCCGCGCCATGCAGGCATCTCAATTATGGGCAGCGAAGCATCTGCTTTGGCATCCATCCAAAAAGCCTTGGCCTGGTAAGAAATCAATTCTTCGCACAGTTTTTTATTCAATTCCCGGGTGTGATCTTCACCACCCAACACCACCACCGTCAAATCCGGATTGCATAATTCCAGTGGACCATGCCGGAACTCGCCTGCATTCATGGGCAAGGTGGGTAATTTGGCTGCTTCCATCTGCACCAGCGATCCGCAATTCACCGCCGGAAGTGACATGCCGCGCCCCAAAATCACCAAATGTGCCGGCAAACCGATACTCTTTTGCATCTTCTCCACCTGCGTTTCCCAGCCGGAGAGGTAGGCTGCGCATTGATCCGCTGTCCACAACAAGTCGGCACGAGCTTGTTCGATTGGCAAGCCACCCAAACACATTGCCGCCAATTGAATGCTTGCCAGCGATGTTGTGAAGGTCATGGTAGAAACCGTCAGCTCTACTGGTGAGTGAATCGACATTGCAACCTGAGCTGCTTTGGCGAGAGGACTCTCCATATCGTTTGTAGTGACGATCAAGCCAGCATTTTTTGCTATTTAATCAACTCAATCAACTTAACAACTTCTGCACTTCTGCCAGATTGCGAAATCATCCAAACCAAAGAATCCGCTGTAATTTGTTCTTTGGTGTTGTGGAGAATTTCAGCACAATCAACCAGATAAACCGGTAATCCATATCGGGCAAGGATCAACCAGGCAGCATGGGCTGCAGCCAGTGAACCACCCATCCCGGTGACAAATATCCGGGTGATCTGACCAGCTTTTATCTTGCCAGCCAACGTCTCCAAACCCGAGAAATCATACAGAGGGATCGCCTGTTTGAGTAGGTCAGGTTGTGAAAGAATGTCTGTGATGTATGGTGTTTTTTGCATGTGGTACCCTTTCCAATGAATCAATTCTGACCGAATTGTTGATAGACCCGATACGCGCCGCCATATACGCCGGCGTAATAACCCAGTTTTGCTGGAAGAACCTGAACTCTCTCGGCAGGAACCATCTGATTATTTTTTTTGATTGCTTTTTGGATGGCAGGCATAAACAGATCCAGGCTTTTCATCACACCACCACTGAGGACAATTTTCTCTGGAGCGATCATATTGATCACATTGACGATCCCCAATCCCATGTAAAAAGCCGCCTGCTCGATTACCTGGACTGCGATCGGATCATTCTGTCGGGCAGCATCCACAACCCGTGCTGCTGTCCAATCAAAATCAGATAATCCTTCCCAAATGGTACCGGCATGAGTAACACCTTTTTGGGCGATTTGCTTCGCGTGCAATGCTATAGCCGGACCTGAGCACAAGGATTCCCAGCAACCATTCGCTCCGCAATAACATTCAGGTCCGTGCGGGTCGAGCAGCATATGGCCGCCCTCCGGATGACAGTCTTCCAAACCACGATAGATCGAACCCTGCAGCACAGTCGCCATCCCCACCCCTGTACCTACCGTAACCGCCACCAACCGATCCACACCCTTTCCGGCACCAATCCAGTACTCCCCGAGAGCAGCGGCATCTGCATCATTTTCAAGAAAAACTGGAACATTAAATCGATTTTCCAGCGGAGCTGCCAGTTGCACATCTCCCCAGCCGGGTAATGTGTAAGGATTTTGAATTTTTCCCGCCTTCACGTCTAATGGTCCGGTTGCACCAATTCCTATCCCAATCAATTTGCATTTAGTCTGGTTTGTTACCCGCTCAATCAATTCTGCCAAACGGACGATACCAGCCTCAGGTCCAGCCTGGGCTTCGATCTGAATTTCTGCAGAATCAAGTAAATCACCCGTGGGTGCAATCACTCCAGCGCGAGCCATCGTGCCGCCCAGATCTACCCCTACTGCAGCTTGGAGTTGAGAGGTCATCCCTTCACAGCCCCGGCGGTTAATCCGCTCACGATGTAACGTTGGAAAATGAGCGAGAGGATCACCGGCGGAATTGCCGCAAGTACACCACCTGCCATCATCGCAGTGATATCCACGGCGTATCTTCCGGTGAATTCAGCTATCGCCACCGGAACTGTTTTGGCAGCGACCGTACTGGTAAAAATCAAGGAGAAGAAGAACTCATCCCAAGCAAGCAAGAACACAAAAACTGCGGTTGAAACCAGTCCCGGAGTGGATACAGGCAAAACAATCTGGATCAGTGTACGCAATCTGCGAACAGCCGTCCATCCGCGCTGCTTCTTCCATTTCTACCGGTATGGTTTCAAAGAAAGATGTCAACAACCAGATTGCAAAAGGCAGCGCAAATGCAAGGTAAGTGGCTATCAATACATAGGGTGTGTTGAGTATATTGATGCGGGATGCCAGAATATACAAGCGGAATGACCATTGAGATTTCTGGAATCATACGGGTACCCAGAATCGTCAGCATGACTCCCCGCCGAAACGGGAAACGGATTCTGGCGAGTGAGTATGCTGCCAGCGAACCCACCACCAGGGATATCACCGTTACGGTAGAGGCGACCAAGAATGAATTAAGCAAAGTGACTTTAAAAGTACGCGATACTTCAGATGTGCTTGAGCCGGGTGTGAAGATATCAATATAGTTTTTAAGGGTGGGATGGGCCGGAATCCAGGTCGGAGGTGTGGATAGAAGATCTGCCCGAGTGGAAATACTTGAAACAACCAGCCATAAAATGGGCAGGTAGATGAAAATTAATACCGGAATGGTGATTCCGAATTGGGCAATTTTATTTAGAAACTGTTTGGATTTCATTGTTCCTCCGGCCGATACAGAATACGAATGTAGATAAATGCCAGCAGCAAAGTTACCGCCGAAATGAGGAACGATAATGCCGAGCCTTTCCCAATGTGTCCATACGAGAAGGTTTCCAAATATGTCAGGTAAGAGATAGTCACGGTGCCAAAGGCTGGACCGCCCTGGGTGATGACGTAGATGATATCAAAAGCTCGAAAAGCTTCTACAGTCCGGATCACCAGCGCGACCAGGATGGCAGAACGAAGTAAAGGCATACGGATATGCCAGAATCGCTGCCAGGCAGTTGCGCCATCAACCGCAGCCGCTTCTTCCAACTCCGGAGAGAGGGTTGCCATCGCAGCCTGTAAAATGAGTGCAATGAAAGGCACACTGTGCCAAATATCCGCCAGAATCACCAAATTCATCGCTCTCCAGGGCGCAATTAACCAGGGGATATACTTGTCGATTAATCCTAATTGAAGCAATATTCCATTCAAAGCACCATAATCAGCGTTATAAATCCAGCGCCACATAGCGCCATTCACAATTGTCGGCACCGCCCAGGGGATGATCAGGCTGGTGCGTAAAAACCTCCATCCGGGGGGATGGGAGGAAATTAATTGTGCTACCGCGATGCCTAAAACCATCTCCAGCCCAACTGAAACAAAGGTGAAATATAAAGTTCGCCAGATGGTTTTCCAAAAGATTCCATCTTGAAGTAATTTTGCATAATTTTGTAAACCGATGAACAAGGTTTCAGCGGTTTTTGAGAGCGATGCATCAAAAAAACTTAGATAAAAAGTGGATAAGATCGGCTGAAGTGCAATACCAAATATGATGAGCAGCGCTGGTAGTACCAGAAGCCAGCCTATGCGAGCATCCTGCTGAGGGACAGACAGGGTACGGCGTACATTCATAGAAAACTCCAGACATCACCTGGTGGTTTGATCCACCAGGTGATGCATATCAGTAGGATAAATTATTTGCTTAATTCAACCCACTTTGCCGCGGCATCATCTAATGCTTGCTGCGGTGTCATCTGATCGGTGAGAGCCATCTGGAGGGATAGCTGAAGAGCTTTTGAGAACTCTGGGTAGAAAGGAACATGCGGGCGAACATGCGCGGTTGGGAACTGGGCATTGAAGGCGGGCACGGTGGTTTTGGTTGTATCGCTGAAAGCTTCTAACGCTTTACCTGCATCGCCTTCGAAGCTGCTCTGCCAGATTGGCAGCAGATGGGCTGAATAGCGGTTTTGAACATCTTCGCTAGTGAGGTAAGTTACATACTTCCAGGCGCCATCCGCATTTGGTGAGGTGGAAACAATAGCAAATCCCATGGAACCATTGATGCTCGCGCTAGTAACGCCAGCTTCAGCGGCACTCTTAAAAGCGGGGATGGGTGCCATCTTTACCTTACCGGTCACCTTGGATTCGGCATCACTATTGTTAGCCAGGTCAAACATATAGTTCCAGTTGAGCGCAAAGGCTGCCTTGCCCTGTGAGAAGACATTTCGTACGTCTTCTTCAACATATGAGACAGAAGCTGGATTCGAAATTCCATCTTTAACTGACTGAACCATCCAGGTGAGGGTCGCAACGCCTTTTTCATTGTTGAAAGCTGGTTGGCCTTGTTCATCCAGGAAGGAGCCCCCATTCCCGTAAAGTAAAGCAACCCAGTCACAGATGGCTGCTTCTGCCTGAGCCCACGACCAGACAATCGGATACTCGACCAGGCCTTTATCCTTCATCACTTTCGCCATCTCTGATAATTCTTCCCAGGTGGTTGGCGGAGCAGTGAAACCTGCCTGTTGTAACATTTCTTCGTTATAGAAGAAATATTTCTGGTCTAACAGCCAGGGCATTCCGTACACTTTCCCTTCATACGAGGTGACATCCCAGGCTGCTTTGAATACTTTGTTGTTCATGTCTTCGGTGAGCATGGAAGTGACATCTTTTACATAACCGGCGGTTGCAAATTCTGCTGTCCAGGGATCATCCATCAAGACCACATCATAAGCTGGAGGGGTGGAAGCCATGGCTGTGACGATTTTATCGTGCAGCGCATCGTAAGATACATATTCGATCTCAACCTTGAGGTCAGGATTCGCCTGGTTGAACTCTGCAACGATAGCGTTCATTTCATCTGGGGTTGGACCAGCTTGCTGCATGGTGAGCACCCGAATAGTGGTTGCTTCGGCGGGTGCAGCAGGTTCTGCTGGAGCTGGTTCTGCAGGAGCAGCTGGCTCAGCCGGCGCGGCGGGTTCAGCAGGAGCAGCGGGCTCAGCCGGAGCGGCAGGTTGCGCGGCCGGTGCACACGCAGAAAGCACCAGTGTCAACGCAACTAACAAACTGACTAACATGAGCAAATTCTTTTTCATCTTCCTTTTCCTCTCTTGAAATGCCCCTGTAGAATAAATGACTAGGGGATAATCACACACGGATTGGATGTATTTCGATGAAGTAACAATTCTTGTCCGTTTTCACCTCCTCTCAACAAATCATCCGATTCTGATTAAACTGGAAACTCCAGTTCAACCGGTGCTAAAACTGCGCAATGGATTCCGTCCGGTGGAAAAACTGAACCGGTCCGAACGGTACACTGAGCGGACATATTCCAAAGTAGTAAAGCGATCATCCATCGTTAGGTGCCAGATCATCAGTACCGGTGCGCCGGTTTTGATATCCAGGTAGCCAGCTTCTTCAACGGTAGCTCCGGTCGCTTCGACAATCGCTTCTGACCAGGTGAGGTTATATCCGTATTTTTGACGGATTGTCTCATATAGATAATGACTTTCAAAGTCTTGTTTTTCCAAATCGGGGAATTTGGAACCCGGCAGGAAGGCTTCTTGTAATACTACCGGCTCGCCATCTGCAAAACGGACACGCTTGATCAAAATATAGGTTTCGTCCGGGTCCATGGATAATTTCTGGATGGTTTGCTGGCCGGGGTTTGCTTTTCGGATTTCGATGAGACGCGAACTGGGTTTGAAACCATGCGCCAGCATATCTTCGGTGAAGCTGGAAAAAAAGGAAAGATCTCCGATTACCGGACGGGCAACAAAAGTACCTCGGCCGCGTTCGCGGTATGCCAGGCGCTCTTTGACCAGTTCATCGAGTGCAGATATCGCCGTGATTCGGCTGATACCATATTTCAATTCCAGATCTTTTTCCGATGGCAGCTTCTCACCGGGTTTATAAACCAAATCACGGATGTTTTCGCGCAAAATTTGCGCGATCTGGATGTACAAAGGGATAAACGAATTGGGATCAAAATGCGACATTAGGTATGCCCTATATTTGGTATGTCGTTATGTTGTTATATCATCTATTGTACAACTTTCAAACACGCTGTCAATCACCTATTTCCGGTTTCATTCCTGTTCCTATTCTCGCTTACCCGCTTGACATAAAACATTTGTTCGTGTATAACTATCTTTAGAACATATGTACTGTTTAATTGGAGGCAGAGATGGTCAAGCGTTCACAAGGTTTGGGGCCCAGACATCAGAAAATTTTAAAATATATGGAAACCTATCAGAAACAGTTTGGTTATCCACCTGCCATCCGTGAAATCTGTGAAGAAACCGATGTCTCCTCCACCTCTGTTGTGAACTATTACCTCGACCAACTTGAAAAATGGGGATATATCAAGCGCGAAAAGAATATTTCCCGTGGGATTACCCTTATTAAAGATGCAATGGATCGGCTCATGGATCAAACGGTTAAACCCGTTCTCCAAAGCATTGATGAAATGTTACAGATCCCGATAGTCGGTCGTATTGTGGCTGGTTTACCGGTTCCGGTACCAGCTTCTGACTTCAATTATTTCGATTCTGAGTCTGTGATTCAAATTGCCCGCAGCATGCTTCCCACCCGAGATAAAACCGATGACATCTTTGCCCTGGAAGTGCAAGGCGATTCAATGATCGACGCGATGGTAAACGATGGGGATATCGTTGTAATGCGCAAAGCACAAGAAGCCCGAAATGGTGACATGGTTGCTGTTTGGCTTCTCGATAAAGATGAAACCACCCTCAAATACTTCTATAAAGAGGGCAACCACGTTCGCCTTCAACCTGCCAATAAAACCATGCAGCCAATCATTATCGATGATCCTCGCACGGTACAGGTGCAGGGGAAAGTCTTATTGGTGGTCCGCCGTCTTCCTACCGCCGCATAATTCTTGTCCTTTTGCCAATTCTTTACCGAAAGACACTAATTACTATCTTTTTAAAATAACCTTCCAAAGTACAATAATCTGATACTGATCATTCCAGTTGTGAATTCAGAAATGGAATCATCAACCATCCTTCTGGCAGACATTTACCGGAAGATGATGAATTTCCCATTTCCATCCATCAATGAGTAGATATTTACATCAGATTTATAGCAATTCCCCACAGGTAGAGGTATTCATTTTAAATACTTGTTGTTATTTTTTATCGGGAGTTTCTCCTTGCCAAATCTTTACCGTAAACGATACATTACCCAGGCTATCATTATTCTTATTTCGTGTTTAATTCTTATCGGACCTGTCTACATCCTATACAGAAATACACGCCAATTAATCGTTACCGAAGCCGGTAAGCAAGCGATAGGTGTTGCCTCCAGTATCGCAAAATACATTGAAAATGATCCCGCAAAATATATTACTCTTTCTTCAGCCCAAGATTATACGCCTGGCAATTATGACGAGGCATATTATCAAGAAATGTCCAATTTGCTGAATGAGATCAAAACAACAGTCCATGCAGATTACATCTATACAGAGAAAAAAATCTCCAAGAATGAAATCGCATATATTTTGGATGCGGAAACTCCCGGGAGTAACAATTATTCACCTATTGGTTCAACCGACAGGTTGACAGCCACTGAAGCGAAAGCCTTTGATCCCGGCATTCCCAACAGCAGCGAGGTGCTACATGATCCAGTCTGGGGAGATTACTTGATTGGAGCTTCACCAATCAGAAACCCACAAAACGGAGAAGTGATTGGCGTCGTTGGGGTCGATTTTTCAGCAAAATATATTTCAACAGTTTTACTAAATATTCGGATTCTCCTAATCCTAGTCAGTTTGTTCCTGGTGGTCCTTGTGACTATTTTTGTGGATAAACTCCTCGTTACGCGGAACAAATCAATTAATACTGACTTCCTGACAAACCTATATTCAAAAAGATATTTCGCTGAATACTTGAAAGATCTTATTTTGGAAAGCGAGAGGTCGAAAAAAACCTTCTGCTTGATGATGATCGATATTGATAATTTTAAGTTGTGCAATGATAAGTATGGGCACCTTGCCGGCGATAAAGTGCTGATTGCAGTTTCAGATTTCATTAAGGCAACAATTCGTAGAATGGACGCCAGCTTCCGTTATGGTGGAGATGAGTTTGTTGTCCTTTTGCCAGATACATTTCAAAGGCAAGCCGAGTTAATCGCAAAGAGAATTCAGCAGAACTTACAAAACTATCCTCTACCGTTTGATCCGGATGAATCTGCAACGATTACATTGAGTATAGGTATCGTTGAATGGGATCCATCTTTAGATTCGGATGGTATTACCCGGCTGGCTGATCAGGCAATGTATGTCTCAAAAAATGAAGGCAGAAACAAAATTACTGTTCTGCCCAAGCAAAATAAATGAGTAGTATTCTGTACAACTCCGCGTATTCGCGCCTGTTCGTTTACCCTAATCCAACATCGAGTAACATCATCAGAGCGAAGCCAACCATTGCACCTATCGTTGCGGTATCCGTAATTTCTCCACGCTGCAATTCTGGGATCAACTCTTCCACAACCACATAAATCATTGCACCAGCTGCAAAGGAAAGAGCATACGGCAGTATGGAGCGCATGGACATAACCGCTGCAGCTCCGATCATCGCACCTATCGGTTCAACTAATGCGGATGCCTGTCCTAGCATAAAGCTTTTCATTTTACTGACGCCTTCTCCACGCAAAGGGGCGGAGACAGCCAGTCCTTCAGGAAAATTTTGCAAACCGATACCAATCGCCAGGGCGATAGCCGATGTAATCGTCGCTCCAGGTAAACCAGCAGCGACCGCTCCAAATGCCACTCCGACTGCCAAACCTTCAGGGATATTGTGGAGGGTGATCGCCAACACCAACAGAACTGATCTCTGCCAGGATGTTTTGATACCTTCGGTTTCACTGGCATCAAATCCCGGGTGAAGATGGGGAAGAACTTTGTCGATGGCATATAAGAAAATGCCTCCCATTAAAAACCCAATTACGGGCGGGAGCCAGGGAATCAGGCCAAGTGATTCGGATAATTCGATAGATGGGATTAGTAAACTCCAACAGGAAGCGGCGATCATCACACCCGCTGCAAAACCCAACATACCAGACAGTAGTTTCTTATTAATTTCATTTCGGAGAAAGACTCCAGCAGAACCTAACGCAGTAACTCCCCAGGTAAACAACCCTGCAAGTAACGCCTGCAAAACCGGATGTAAAGACGATAAGAATGTGATCATATTCCACCTGTATTCAATAATGACTAATTATATTCCGATATGCAAGATTTACTGTCTAGCATTCACCGATACATCATACAAGTATGCCCACCAAGGGGAATGGGAATTAGTATCATTGATTTTGATGCAATATGCATTTGCTTGCCATTAAAAAAAGATTGCCCGACCAAGGTCAGGCAATCTTTCAGGTTGCAAAAGCAAAAGACTAGGCAACGTCGACAACGGCGCCGGCTTCTTCCAATTTTTTCTTGGCATCAGCAGCAGCTTCTTTGGCAACACCGGTCAGAACCTTGGAACCAACAGTTTCGGCCATTGTTTTGGCTTCGACCAGGCCCAGGCTGGTGAGCTGGCGGATGACTTTAATGACTTCGATTTTCTTGGGGCCGGCATCTTTGATGACGACATCGAATTCAGTCTTTTCTTCCACGGGTTCAGCGGCGGCGGCGGGGCCGGCGGCAGCCATGGCGACAGGTGCAGCGGCGGAAACGCCCCATTTTTCTTCCAGGGCTTTTACGAGTTCAGCAGCTTCCAATACGGAAAGCTTGCTCAGTTCTTCTACGAGTTTGGTTAAATCTGCCATTTCAATTTCTCCTAACGAATGGTTATTACTTTTTAAAGATCGAGCGGCTCAGGTTATTCCCTGCGCGGCTCGAAGTAACTAATTACGCACTCTTTTCAGAGTAAGCGCGTACGACCGATGCCAATCCACGTGCAGGTTCTGCAAGTGTGCGAACCAGTTTGCCTGCCGGAGCCTGTAATACGCCCAACAGAGTTGCGCGCATAACCGGCAGCGGGGGTAGATCAGCCAGTGACTTGACCTGAGCAGAGCTGAGTTTTTCGACTCCCAGGTAACCACCTTTTACTTTGAAGACTTCGTTGCCTTTTGTAAAATCCATGAAAGCTTTAGCGAGTGCGGGTGCATCGCTGAAAGCGAAGCCGATCGCGCTGGAGCCTTCCAGGAGTTTTTCCTCGACCTCGAATACCCTGTTCTTCCAGGACTTTCTTCATCAAAGTGTTTTTGACAACATGCAGTTCACCACCTGCCTCACGAGCTTTAGCGCGGATTGCGCCAATTCCCTTCATATTGAGACCAGAGTATTCCACCATGATCATGGCTTGACTCTTTTTCAACCAGGCCTGGTAATCTTCCTGCATTTTGGTTTTATGCTGCTTTGAAAATGCCAATTTGAATTCACCTCCTTCCGTGTATAGATATCGCATAATAATTATGTTTGTTAATAAACATTGCCCGGTTGTAGCCAACCGGGCAAAGACTTCAATCTGTCACCAGATACGATCTTTCGATCTTCAAGTCTCCACCTCGGCGGGCATGATTAAGCCTTTTCAGGCGCCGGCTGTCTTTGGCGAAGGATTATTTCGCTTACAGGTTATCTAGTATACCCTATTCTGCAGCTTCTGTCATCGATTGGGCGGCAAGTGTATCCATATTGATGCCGGGTCCCATGGTGGAAGTCAGGGTAATGTGACGGATATAGATACCCTTGGATGCCTGTGGACGTGCCTTCTTGATGGCATTCATAAGGGAAGCTAAGTTTTCGAACAGCATATCGGATGAGAAGGATGCTTTTCCGATGGGGGCGTGAATATTCGCGGTTTTATCCAGACGGAATTCAACACGACCGGCTTTAGCTTCTTGGATTACCCGTGGCAGATCTTCACCGGGAGCAACCGTTCCAGCTTTTGGATTTGGCATTAAACCACGTGGGCCTAACACACGACCGAGTTTACCGACTTTACCCATCATATCCGGGGTAGCCATCGCTACATCAAAATCAGTCCAGCCGCCGAGGATCTTGTTGACCATTTCGTCGCTATCAACGATGAAATCAGCGCCAGCTTCTTTTGCTTTGGTAGCAGCATCGCCCTGAGCGAAGACCAATACCCGCACGGTCTTTGCCGAGACCATTGGGAAGAACAACTACATCACGCACCATCTGGTCTGCTTGACGAGGATCCAACCCCATGCGGAGGTGAACTTCAACCGTTGCATCGAACTTCGTGAACGAGGTCTCTTTGACCAGGTCAACCGCTTCTCGCGGGGCGTAGGCTTTATCAGCATCTACTTTGGCTTTTGCAGCCAGATAATTCTTACCATGTTTTGCCATTTTGACTCCTTGGTGGTTCTGGCGGATCGATTACGATCCTCCCACAGGGGTTATTTTTCTACTGTAATGCCCATATTTCGGGCGGTGCCTTCAATTTGTTTCATGGCACCTTCGATATCAATTGCATTCATGTCTTTGAATTTCAATTCTGCAATTTCGCGTACCTGCGCGCGGGTCACTTTGCCCACTTTGGTGCGGTTGGGCTCGGCTGAACCATGTTCAACTCCCGGCAGCTTTCGCCAGCAAAATCGAAGCGGGCGGTGATTTGAGTACGAAGGTGAAATGATCCATCCGTGTAGATGGAGATTTCTGCTGGTAATACTTCGCCGGTGCGATTTTGAGTGCGGGCATTGTATTCTTTGCAGAATGCCATGATATTCAACCCGTGACCTGCGAGTGCAGGACCGATCGGGGGTGCCGGATTGGCTTTACCGGCTACGATATTCAACTTTGACAATTGCTTTTAGTTTCTTAGCCACTTTATCTCCTTTGTGGTATTAGCGGGTGTTTCGAGGTACGCCCTTCCACCTGTCTCAGCTGAATTCAGCTGGAATTACCTTGTTTTATGCGCGCTCAACCTGCAAGAAGTCAAGCTCAACGGGTGTCTCTCTACCGAAGAAATTCACCATCACGCGCACTTTGCTTCGTTCCATGTCAATTTCAGACACAGTACCGCGGAAATCGTTGAATGGTCCATCCACAATCCGGACACGTTCGCCCAGTTTGTAGGTCACCTTCACCACCGGGGCTTCAGCTTCCATACGGCGTAAGATCTGTTGAACTTCCTCTGGCCGTAGCGGAGTGGGTGAGTTACCCATTCCCACAAATCCGGTCACACCGGGCGTATTACGCACGACATACCAAGATTCTTCGGTCAAAATCATATTCACCAGAACATAACCGGGGAAAACATGACGTTCAACTGTCTTTGCGTTTTCCGTCTTTGACTTCGATCTCTTCCTGGGTAGGAATCACAACATCGAAGATTTTATCTTTCATCCCCATGGTTTCGATACGTTGTTCAAGGTTATGCCGGACTTTGTTCTCATATCCGGAATAACAATGGACTACATACCAAGATCGCTGGTCACCAGCCTGTTCAATGGATTGTTCAATCGAGATATCAGGCGCTGCCGGTGCATCCATACTTAATGGAGAACCAACCCGGCTTTGTTTCTTCTCGGTCTCAGCGGGTTCCGGTTCCATCGATGGTTCTTTATTTTCTATATCCTGCGCGTCCATGAATAACACTCCTCATACTGGCTGGAAAGCGGCAGCAAATTACCTAGGCTACTATTAACTGCACAATATTCGAGAAAACGATGATCAAGCAAGCCCAAAACAGCGCTCATCAGCGCCAGTACGATCAAGACAATTTTGGTCAGGTGCAATGCATCTTTAGTGGTTGGCCAATTGACCTTGCGTAACTCTCCTACAGTCTCTCTGTAGAAGTTCTGGATCGCATTTGGTTTTTTTACTTTCTCTTCTTTGTCAGCCACTGCAAGCTCCTTATTAAGAAATTGCACCATGTATTTTACGCCTAAAACGCCGCCCTGGTCAGACGGCGTTCATATTTCTGGCAGGCCAGGCAGGAATCGAACCTACAACCTCCTGTTTTGGAGACAGGCACTCTGCCAATTGAGCTACTGGCCTAAATGGACCGGTAAACGGCCGTCTGGCCTCCCGGTCGACCGCGCAAACTTACTTGGTTTCGCGGTGGGATGTATGCTTACGGCAGTGAGAGCAATATTTCTGCATTTCCATACGACCAGGATCGTTACGACGATTCTTCTCGGTAGTATAGTTACGTTCTTTGCACTCAGTGCAGGCCAGTGTAATGACTGGTCGAATATCTTTTTTCTTAGAAGCCATGATTCACTCTACTAAAGAGCCCGGTTGGAACACCGGGCTCCATTCCTTTATAGTCTACTTAGTCCAGAATCTTAGTGATCACACCGGCGCCAACCGTCAGACCACCTTCACGAATTGCGAACTTGGAACCTTGTTCCAACGCCACTGGCATAATCAGTTCTACTTCCAGGTTCACGTTGTCTCCTGGCATCACCATCTCTACCCCTTCGGGTAGTTTGATGTTGCCGGTGACATCCATCGTCCGAATGTAGAATTGCGGCCGATATCCGGTGAAGAATGCTTTGTGCCGTCCGCCTTCTTCCTTCTTCAGCACGTACACTTCGCTCATGAATTTCCGGTGCGGGGTGATGGAGCCCGGTTTGGCTACGACCTGCCCGCGCTCTACATCCGTGCGCTCAATTCCGCGCAGCAGTAAGCCCAGGTTGTCGCCTGCCAGACCTTCGTCCAACAGTTTGTGGAACATCTCGACGCCAGTACAAACTGAGGCGCGGGTCTTTTCCTGTAATCCAACGATCTCTACCGGTTCGCCCACTTTGATGCGGCCGCGATCTACACGTCCGGTCACCACAGTGCCGCGTCCCTTGATCGAGAACACGTCTTCCACTGGCATCATGAACGGTTTGTCTACCGCTCTCACTGGCTCGGGAATGTATTCATCCACTACCCGCAGCAGTTCTTTGATACAAGCGTATTCCGGTGCTTCCGGATCGGTGCTCGTGCTTTCGTTCGCTTTCAAGGCAGATCCGCGTACAATCGGGATGGTGTCGCCCGGGAAGCCCTGCTTCGAGTCAGCATTTCCCGCAGTTCCAGTTCCACCAGTTCCAACAGTTCCGGATCGTCCATCTGGTCGGTTTTGTTCAAGAACACCACGATGCTCGGCACTTCCACCTGGCGTGCCAGCAGTACATGCTCGAAGGTCTGTGGCATCGGACCATCGGGTGCCGCTACCACCAGGATCGCGCCGTCTACCTGCGCTGCTCCCGTGATCATGTTCTTGATGTAGTCGCGGTGTCCCGGCATATCCACATGCGCGTAGTGCCGTTTCTCGGTCTGGTATTCCACGTGGGCAATGTTGATCGTGATCCCACGTGCTTTCTCTTCCGGCGCATTATCAATCTGATCATACGCTTTGTATTCAGCCATTCCACGCATCTGGCTCCATTTCGTGATCGCCGCGGTCAAGGTCGTTTTACCATGATCGATGTGTCCCATGGTACCTACGTTCAGATGCGGCTTCGACCGGTCAAACTTTTGCTTCGCCATCGCATTCTCTCCTTACATGACATTTTGTTTGATTACGGCAGCATGAGCCCTCAATGGGATTCGAACCCATGACCTCGTTCTTACCAAGAACGCGCTCTACCGACTGAGCTATGAGGGCTTGCTGAACCTTGGATCTGACCTTGCGGCGATCCTTTTGGTTGGTAAGACCAGTGGGCAGTGAAGGATTTGAACCTCCGAAGTCGTCCGACAGCTGATTTACAGTCAGCCCCCTTTGGCCACTTGGGTAACTGCCCATTCGATTGTTGCGATGAGTTGCTCCGTATCGCAGAGCCGACGACGAGAATCGAACTCGTAACCTACCACTTACAAGGCGGTTGCTCTGCCGATTGAGCTACGTCGGCATCAATTGTTAAACAGCCTTCATCGCGCAGTGCATTATACCAAAAGCACTCATTGCAAGCAAGGTATAAATCAAAAATTCCTACCCTGATTCACGCAACGAGAGCCGAGTTTATCAGGATTCAGGAGGATCGTCAAGTTATATGCACCCGGATGAGAAAATTCTGAAATATCCACACTTCTGTCATGAATAATTAGTTTTTCACCCCATACGAATTAATGTTTCCACCTGGTCCAAGAGTAAACAACTGATCCCCATCCGGTGAAAACGTCAGCGCTTCGATCCCGCCTGCCGTCCGCTTGCAAGTTCGTGACTATCTCCCTGTCGCAAGATCTACAAAATACACCATCCCGGTGCTCATGCCGATCACAGCCATCTTGCCATCCGGTGAAATCTCCATATCTATCGCCGCCGGCTCGTATTCCTGACTATGCCTGTCCAGGTTGTATTCCACAATCGCTGGGCGAGGCAGTGCCGGAAGCTCAAAATACTGCTGAACATCCAGGTTGTTGAAGTGAAGGATATTCAGCACCAGATGATCGCTGATCATCCCGTCTTTTTTGGTCTGCGGTTTGGTTGAGACCACCGCAAAGAAACGCATGATCTAGGTGACATGGCAAACACCGGACGGGTGTTCTCGGTGGTGTTGTTCAGCCAGCCTGCCGTGCTTTCATGGCCTCCATCCAATGGTAGTACGTTGAATTGATCATTCTTCCCCGACAGAATTATTCAGGATGGTGATGGCGTATGGGTACGAGTCAGAGATGTAGCCTGCCACTCCTTCTCTGCCCAGCAGTCTCAAAAGAAACCAGAATCTTCTGGCTGGCAAGGTTGTAGTAGGCTGCCTGTCTCTCGGTGCCATATACATTGAAGACTTCATCGAAACCGAAGGGCTGGTAAAACGCCAGGTGATATTTGGGCGAGAATTGGTAGATACGGGCAAAATCTGGCAAGGTATCCAAGACCAGGTTATCTGCCGGATCACCGCCGTAGATGGTAGTAATTCCATCCTTCGGATTTCCTGCCCCTGTCGTGGTGGCAATGGAAGTAATTGCAGTGTAAAATTTATCCCCACTCAGAAATACGTCAGATCGGTCGATCATGCTTTCTGAATAGACCTGGCAACTCTTTGCAGAACCCAATGGATATCGGCAGAAAGTGCGATCATTAAAATAATAAGTTCCATCAATTTCGCCTTTGCTTACCTGAATGGCTGACAAATTGACCCACAGCCCATCTTTTTCGTTTGGTGATTTTGAAGAAACCACCCAGATGTTCGCCGAAATCCGATTTTGGATAAAATATGGTTGGATAACTTGCAAAGGCCTGATCAGTTGCTTCATATTCAGTCATCGCTGCTGACTGATCTACTTTTTGCCAATCAGGTGCCGAGAGAACTTTGAGTTTTGGACCTTCCCAGGATTTTTCTTCTTCATAAATATACAAGAATTGATTGTCTTGAGAAAATTTAATTTGCCTGGCGTTATACTGGGGAAGATTGATGTACTCTTGCTTTTGAATATCAAATAACTTCAGGAATTGATCCACATAATCAGATTCAATGGCCAGGGTTCGTCCATCGGGAGAGAGCGCAAGAAACACCATTTCTGGATCACCAATCGGAGGGTCGAGATTCGCCAATATGGATCCTGCTTGATCAAAAACTACAATTTGGGTCTGGTCGTTGATCATGGCAAGTACCTGACGCATCTGCGCTAGCAGCAACTCTGCGGGTTTGATCATCCACATATGGCAATCTGAATGGATAAGTATGGTCGGAGAGTTTCCGCCCCAATCCTGGTTTCTCTTCGCCATCTCTGGAGGAATACCCCATCAGCGCAGAAGAGATACTTCCTCGGTCTGAATCTGATTTCCGGTTGCACACAATGAGTTTCATCCCGATACGTCTGCGAAGATCTAATTGCCCAATCACTGGTATTAGATTTGCTCTCCCGCTTCGAGTGCTTGGCGTATTCTTCCGCTGGAGTTGTCCTGCATCGGAAGTTGGTCGGACTGGGTAGTGGCAATGTAGGTTCTCTTTGTGAAGGTTGAGAGTAGCAGCAGTTTGCTGGTCGGAGCCAACGATAGCTGGCACCGGTGTCGTACTTGTACATCCATTCAATAAAAGAATGAGAATCATCCATAAATGAAATTTTTGATGCATAAGACCTCCTTGGTGTTTGCTCCAATGGTCATGTTCTAATCTAGTTGGAATTATTTTGCGGATGGTGGTTGTTCAGCGAGAGGAGAGGTAAATATACCAGGAATGTTGTCCCGCTGTTTTCTTTTGAGCTCACATCGATCATACCACCATGATTTTTCACAATCCAATTGGCAATCGATAATCCCAACCCAAAACTACTGCCATCCGCTGCCCGGGTACGGGCTTTGTCACTTCGATAAAACCGCTCAAAGATATGTGGAATGTCTTCCATTGGAATCCCTGGACCGGTATCGGTAATTGCGGTTTTAGCCATCTTTCCCGATTGCTTCATCGAAATCAGAATGGACCCTCCGGCAGGTGTGTATTTCACCGCGTTTCCTATCAAGTTCAGGTAAAGCTGTTTGATCCGGTCTCGATCAGCCATGACCTTAACTGGTTCCATCTCGGTTATTTGCATTTGAATTTTTTCGCCGGCGATCACTTTCATCTGGTGGAACACTTCCATCATTAAACTATCCAACTCAACTGGTCGCAGATCCAACGGCAGCTTACCGGTCTCCGCCTGTGCCAACAACAGCAGATCACCCACCATACGTGTCAGTCGGTCGACTTCGCCTTCAATGGATTGGAGTGACTCTTCATCAGGTTTTTTCATTTTCCGTACTAAACCCACATTGCCTTTGATCACTGTCAATGGAGTCCGCAGTTCGTGGCTCACATCAGCTACAAACCGCTTCTGGGCTGTGAAAAGCTGTTCCAACCTGTCAAGCGTCTGATTGAATGCGGTGATGAGAATGCCCACTTCATTGTGTGATTGATCTGGATTAGGAATTCGGCGGGAAAGATCATCTGCTTTGGTAATTTTCAGAGCAGTCTCGGTCGCTTTTTCCAGCGGAGCCAGCGCCTGACCGGTCATCAGCCATCCCACGATTGCTGCCATCGAAATAAACAGCAATCCGGCTGCCGCCTGGACCCAGATCAAGGCTTGCATGGTCGCTTCGATAATTCCGGTGTACATCCCCACCTGCAAGGACTACCCACTTTGCGGTCTTCCACTTGAAGTGGTACTGTCAGCACCCGCAACGGAGCAACATTGATCTTACTGGATTGATACACGGGGATGGTAGATCGCAGCCCGGCTTCATCCAGTGAAATGGTGAGTTTGGCAATGTTTGGTGAAGAAATCTTGTAACTGGTTGTTGGTGTTCCAAACCTGCACAAACACCGTTGAGGTAACATCCAGCGATGGAAACTCAAGTACCTCAATATCACCAGTCGCATTCACCCTGGATTGTAGAATGATCTGACGTGAGGTCAGTTCCAGAGATCGATCCACCTGGTCGATCAACATCACGTTCACCAGCATATAGGTGACCGCACCAAAAACCAGCAGGATTAAACCTGCCACGATGGCGTACAAACCTGTCAATTGTGATCTAAGTGACATACCAGCGCTTTATAGCTAAGGCATCTCACGCAGAACGTAACCAACCCCTCGAACCGTGTGAATGAGTTGTTCTTCCTCACCGACGACCAATTTCTGGCGCAGATATCGGATATATACATCCAACACATTCGATTCTCCGCCAAAATCGTAACCCCAAACGCGGTCAAAGATCATTTCACGGGGTAACACCTGGCGTGGATGACGCATAAATAATTCAAGCAGATCATATTCTTTTGCTGTTAGTTGGATTTCGCGATTCTTGCGAACTGCCTGACGCGAAGATGTATCCAGTGTAAGATCGGCAAAAGTGAGTACCGGGATGCGGTCAGGCTGGGTTCGGCGTAATAATGCCCGAATTCTGGCCATCAGCTCATCCAATTCAAATGGTTTGACCATATAATCATCCGCCCCGGCATCTAATCCTTGCACACGGTCCTGGATCATATCCTTTGCTGTCAGCATCAAAATCGGTACCGGACCGCTGGATCGGATTCGTCGACAAACTTCCAAACCATCCATTCCCGGCAACATCCAATCTAAAACCACCAGATCAGGATGCCACTCCCGGTTTTTATTGATACCTTCATGACCATCCACTGCGGTCTCAACTTGATAATTTTCTAAAGCCATTCCGCGGCGTAAAAACCGAAGAATACCTTCATCATCTTCAATGATTAATATTTTTTCTTTCATAGACCCCTCCGGGTTAAAATTAATCATAATGTTAATAAAAAGTTCAGTCAAGCGAATATTTAAGGCTTTCATCTTGTGAATATAGGTAAATCTTCGTAGGAAAGGATTTCTTTTTTCGTACAATCACTCTGCACTACAAGGGGTCAAGGTTGAGTCCTTCCATGGTAAATACAACCAGGGTTATAATCAGCCGCATGCGCAGAAAATCGCTTAAGTTCATCATTATCGGAGTTGGTCTGCTTACCATTACTCCTGGGCATCTATCCTGTCTATCACTACGGAATACTCTCTGCCATATGGTCAGCAGATGTTTTTCAATTCATCTACCACCCTGAAGAACATCCAGGATTGGGTGCTTGCGGAAAAAACCAGGTGCGGTGATGCGCCCTTCATTCTTCCATCCAGGGGGTACGTCGGATTTGTCTGGGATATTTCTTTCAAGCCTTTCACCGGCACCAGGGTGTCGATCTCTTTGGTGGGACTGGAACCGGGGATAACTCCTGTTTATGCCGCTTACGATGGTTTCTGACCCGAGAAACAGATTGGGTATCTTCCACAACCATTCGCATCCCTCAAGATCCACTCCAGCCCTCCCGGCAGATCTGGTTGTACTACACTCACATGGCTTACCCGGATGGTCGGTCCACGATCATTGACCGTCTTCCGCCTGGTTCGATTCGAGGTTCCGGTGAAACAAGGTGACTTGATAGGATACCAGGGAAATTATTCCGGAATTCCCGGCTCACCCACCGGAGTACATATTCATTTTTCGATCGTCAAAGATGATGGCGCATGGAAATTACCGGAATGAACTAAAAATCAAGAACACGATCGATCCATCTGCCTATTTTGGATTAACCTGAATGAAAACCACTTTCCAAATTTCCCATCTGATGTGCAATCCGATAAAAGTCCATCTTTTGAAAAACTGTAATAATTCCGTAATAACTTTTGAACTAAGAATGATTTGCTGCATCAAAGCTATAATTACACCATGCATAATCAGCTGAGTGCAATTTCGTAATCGCACTGGTCTATCAACCGATTGGAACCTAAACCAATCGTCCCAAGCCTTTGGTCAGGTGGATGGTATGCTGACTTATCACGAATTTTCATCCACAATTCAAGATCTTCATCTTCCAACTGGCGTGCCGTTAATCGTCCATGCCAGCATGTCTGCCTTCGGCCCGATTAAAGGCGGCGCAGAAACTATCCTTGGATCCATCTTTTCTGTATCTGACCAAATCCTCTTCCCTGCATTCACTTTCAAGACAATGGTTACGCCCGAAGATGGTCCGGAAGCCAACGGAATCGAATATGGCAGCGGAAAATCAACCAATGCGTTGGCCGAATTCTTCCATGCCAATATGCCAGTTGATCCACTGATTGGTGAGGTTGCAGAAAAGTTCCGCTGTATGCCCGACAATTCGCGTTCCAGCCATCCGATCTTGTCTTTCTGCGGTCGAAACCTGGATGAGGCGATCTACAGCCAGACTCTGGATGATCCACTTGCCCCGATCCAGGTGCTCAGCGAGATGGACGGCTGGGTACTGCTTTTAGGGGTAGATCATACCTGCAATACATCCATCCATCTGGCCGAAAAAATGTCCAGCAGGAGACAATTTGTCCGCTGGGCTTTAACCGAAACTGGAGTTGTAGAATGTCCGGCTTACCCGGGATGTTCGGATGGATTTAACCAGATCAAACCTGTGATACGAGATATATCACGGCACGCTTCCCTGGGGAACGGCTCCATCGAAGCAGTTCCGATTCATTTCCTGGTAGAAATCGCTCGATCCATGATGGTTGCAAATCCGCAGGCATTATTGTGTTCACGAAAAGACTGTCAACGCTGCAATACAATCCGGAATGATTGGGGAAATGGATGACCACCAAACGGATTGTGGTCCATGGCTAGCTACTTAACTCACCTGGAATGTAATCAGTGCGGGCATATATATTCCTCTCGAGAAAAACAAACCACCTGCCAATCATGTCAATCTTCACTCCTCGCCAGATACGGCTTGTGCCAATTCAGCCAGAGCATTTCTCGGGATGAATTGGATCAACGCCAGGAAGGCATCTGGCGCTGGCACGAACTTCTGCCGGTTTATTCCGGGCAATATCGGATTACGTTGGGAGAAGGAGATACTCCCCTGGTACAACTTCCCAGGACTGCAAACAGACTGGGTTTAACCAACCTGTATTGTAAAGATGAATCATCCAATCCTGCTGGCACTTTCTCTGCTCGAGAGGCATGTGTTGCACTGGCAAAAGCAGCCGAACTTGGTATCACACAGATAGCAATGGCTATCTGCCGGGGATGAAGGTGCAGCCTTTGCCCTGTATGCATCCCGGTTAGGGATGGATGCCCATATCTATATGTCAAAGCAAACCAAACAATCCAGCCGGAATGAAATCATTTCTTTTGGTGCTCACTTGCACCTGGTTGATGGAGACCTCGCGGATGTATGCGCTATTCTTAACCATGATAGCAAAACAAATCATTGGTATAACCTGTCTTGCCAGCGGGAACCGTACCGCCTGGAAGGAATAAAAACCATCGGATTTGAGATCGCCCGCCAAATGGATTGGAATCCGCCGGATTGGATCCTCTTTCCCTCTATGAGCGTCGCTGGGGTCGTGGGACTATGCAAAGCATTTGCTGAATTACTCGAAATGGGCTGGATTACGAAAAAGCCGAAACTCGCCTGGGTTCAGGTGATACAAACTCCAAACAGCATCAATTCGATACTCCCGATGAAAATCAGGATGTAAAACCAGATCTTGCATTTTTCAGCGAGAAGCACCCAATAGTAGTTGCCGACAAACTGATTTCGGAGATAATTAACGGAGAGGGAGCAATGATTGTTGCAGTGCCCGGAGGAGAGCTGGATGAGGCTAACCACCCGTTATTAGCAGGTGATGGAGTCTTATGTTCCCCGAGGTGGATCAGCATTTCTTGCACTCAATCAATGCTAACAAATGGAACTATTTTCAAAAATGAACGTATTGTGTCTTATAAATACCACCAGTGGTTTAAAAAATCTTTGATCAGGTGGATCATGGGACTTCGATTCTGCTCGCTCATCCTTAGAACTACTATATGCGGTTAGCCGTGACCTTGCCAATGAACTTGAATTACGACCATTGGTCAAACAGGATCTTAACCCAATCCATTACAACGTCGGCGCTGAACGAGGCAGTATTGTTGTACTAAATGAGCAAGGCAAACCAATTGATGCTGCGATCATTTACGGGGATAAAATCTATTCTCATACATTGCAACAAATCCGCGAAACCGTTGAAAAAGGGATGGCCGGTTGGGTTGTACGTCACCACAAAAGTGTATTGGTAAATGATACACGGGAAGACCAACGCTGGGTACATCGCCCTGATGATGATGCCAAGAAAACCGGAGCTAAGAGCGCATTGTGCGTGCCGCTTCTTGCACATAAAAAATTGGTGGGGGTTCTGACGGTTGTTCATCCCAGCATCAATTTCTTTAACACAGATCATCTCTCGTTATTGCAATCGATTGCCGATATCGCTGGGATTGCCATACTAAATTCCAGATTATTCGAAGAATCGCAGCGTAGAACCCGGGTGATGGAAGCCCTCATCGATAACGCAATTTCCTTGAACTCATCCCTGCGTACGGAAGATGTTCTCTTGCGCCTGATGCAACAAACTACACAGGCGCTCAACATCGAGATCGCCGCTCTTTGTTTCCTGGATGCAAACGGAGAATATCTGGAAATCCGCACTGCCTCGGGTGAAGGATCAGACAAAATCTTAAATACCGTTTTCAAAGTGGGTGAAGGATTTGTCGGCCGGTCAGTGGTAGATGGAAACGCAACGATAGGATCTGCAGAGAATATTCCAGAGATAGATCAATTCGTCGGATTGAATGTTCACTCCATGGCAGCAGTACCGGTTCGGGCAGATACACGGATCATTGGTGTACTGCTGGCTATCAACCCGAAAAAAGAAGAGTTCGAAGACGAAGCCCTGATGGTGATGAATGCTATCGGCAACCTGGCTGGAATTGCGATCCGGAATGCGTTAAATTTTGAACAAATCCAGACTTCAAACCAACGCTATACCGAATTATTCGACCATCACATTGACCCCATCGTGATCACTGACCTGCGCGGCAATATCATCGAAGCGAATAACATGGCATGTGATGTTCTTGCAATACCCGAAGACTAGCATCCTACAGGAAAATATCAGTAGTCTGCATGAACCGGATAAGGAAAAATTAGGCGAAGCCTTTGAGTTGATTCCACAGAATGCCACCTTGAATTATGAATCGGAAATGATTTCAAAAAATAGCTGGACCGCTCCGGTAGAAGTATCAGTCCGTAGGATTCAATTCAGTGGGGTAGAAGCATTGCAGTGGATCTTACGAGATATTTCAGAACGAATTGACCTTGACTCACTGCGAAACGATCTGATTGCAATGGTGTACCACGATCTCCGTTCACCGCTGGCAAATGTCACTGCCAGCCTGGATATCCTCAACTCGCTCACGGTTGGTGACCGGGACGAGACCACCGTAAATCTGCTGAACATTGCCATGCGTTCATCCGACCGCATTCAACGTCTACTTAACTCACTGCTGGATGTGTACCGCCTGGAAGCTGGCCAAACGGTCATGAATCGCGCTGAAATTGATCCGCTGGCTCTGGTAACTGAAGCGGTGGATATTTTGCAGCCTGGTATGGAAGCGAAAAATCAGACCATTATCCGCCAGATTATCTCCTGACCTTCCATTGATCTGGGTTGACCTGGATATGATCCGGCGGGTATTGGTGAATTTGCTTGAAAATGCGTCAAAGTTTTCGCCGGTCGATTCAAGGATCGAAATTGGAGCTAAGTTAAAAGCAGATACCATCATCTTCTGGATCAAAGACAATGGCCCTGGAATTGCCCCAGAAGACCAAAACCGCATCTTCGACAAATTTTCAAGGTTAAAAGTGGCAGGCACTACCAAAGGGATGGGTTTGGGCCTCACTTTCTGCCGCCTGGCAGTGAACGGGCATGGGGGAAAAATTTGGATTGAAAGTGAAATGAACCAGGGTTGTACCTTCTATTTCTCCCTTCCGCTTAAAGGGATAGCAGTCCAACCCGCGTGATGTTACAATCACAAAGGATTGGAGAATTATGCAAGAAATTACCCCTGATATCATAATTGAAACATCTTACCTGGGCGTCACCCTGGGCGCGATCAATGCACCTCACGGACTGGTGTTGATTGACGCTCCTCTGAAAGCTGAAGACGTTCGTTCCTGGCGTGCCACTCTGCTCAACCTAGGCGGAGGTGTGGACCGGCTCTTGATCAATCTTGATGCCCATCCTGATCGAACTTTAGGATCGCGCTCCATGGAATGCACAGTATTAGGGCACGATATGATTGCACAGGCATTCAGAAACCGCCCTACTACTTTCAAATCACAAAATTCAGAGACCGGTGCAGATTGGGAATACGTCAATTCACTTGGCACCATCCGTTGGAATCCGCCAGAGATTTCATTCTCAGCTAAGATGCAAATTCAGTGGGGTAACCACCCCATCCAATTACTATACCGTCCTGGGCCAAATGCCGGAGCAATCTGGGCTGATATTCCGGATGAAAAAGTGATCTTCCTGGGTGATAGTGTTATGGCCAACCAACCGCCATTCTTAAGCCAGGCAGATTTGCCTGTTTGGATCGCATCGCTCAACGAATTACTTTCTCCTGCTTACCGGCAGTATTTCTTCGTCAGCGGTCGCGGCGGATTGGTATCTCATGAAGATGTTCATCGCCAATTACAATATCTTGGAAAGCCTCACCCCAATCCTGAATTCTCTAGCAGCTCAGAAACATTCACCGGATGATATTGAGAAATGGATTCCCGACTTGCTTGCTCCATTCAAATTCTCTCAAGAATTCGCTATGCAATATACCCAACGATTGCGTTGGGGGCTAAGCAGATATAAAACTCGCGAAGCACTCCCGGTAGTATCTGATCCGGAAGAATAATAAGGGATGACCTCAACCTCAGTTTACGAACCGGTTTTTGAAGCAACCCGCGGAGAAATCGTTGAATCGATTCACATGGGTGCCATTGCTGTTGCAGATTCTGATGGCAAGCTGCTCGCAAGTTTGGGTGACCCGCAATTAGTCACCTTTTTGCGGTCATCTGCCAAACCCTTCCAAGCCTTGCCGTTTATGGAACACCTCGGAGCTGAACGCTTTGGTTTGACCGACCAGGAGGTCGCAGTCATGTGCGCCTCGCACAGTGGTACCGACTTTCATAAACAAATCGTGGAATCATTTCAACAAAAAGTCGGACTGCAAGAATCTCAACTCGTATGCGGTACACATCCGCCATTTGATCGGTCTACCTGGAAGAAACTCATCGCTTCAGGTCAAGAAATAACACCCAACCGGCATAATTGTTCCGGTAAGCATACTGGTATGCTAGCCTATGCAACCCTGATGAATTACCCCCTGGATGACTATATTCGACCGGATCATCCAGTCCAGCGTGACATCATTAAAGCCTTCGCCGAAATGACCCAGGTGGATGTAAATGAGGTGCGCGTTGGGATTGACGGTTGTTCTGTGCCCACCTTTGCCATACCCATGCAATCAGCTGCCCTCGGATTTGCTCGCCTCTGCAACCCACAAGGATTACCCAAGGAACGAGCCCAGGCCTGCAACAAGATCGTCCAGGCGATGATCAGCAATGGAATGGTTGTTGCCGGACCTGAGCGATTCGATCACTAGTGATCTGCTGCGGCCCAAGGTAAATTATTGTGCAAAATGGGAGCAGAAGGATACATGGCATTGGGGATATTGCCGAGATGCGGTGGAACCTGGATCGCCTGCAATGGGTATCACACTCAAAGTATCTGATGGTGATGAGCTGATGCGTGCCAGACCGATGATGGTTTTGCAGGTTCTGCGCGAGATGGGAATTCTCTCAGCCGCAGAGCTGCAAACTTTGCAAGAATTCGACCGACGCCCGGTGGAGAATTTCCGCCATCTGGTGATCGGTGAATACCGACCGGCATTTCACTTGCCTAAATGACACCTGATCCGATCCTTATCGCCAAAACCCGCCAGGTACTGGACAGGTTGATCTCTTGCTATGGTCAGCCCACCTGGAGAAATCCACTGCCAGCCATCGATGAGTTGGTCTCGACCATCCTCTCGCAAAACACCAATGACATAAATCGCGACCGGGCATTTGACCGCTTGAAAGCGAAATACTCCAATTGGGAAGATGTGATCACCGCCCCTGTTGTAGATATCATCGACTGTATCCGGGTGGCTGGTTTGGCTAACCAAAAGGGCGCTCGCATTCAGCAGATTTTAGGCGCAATCAAACAAGAGCGCGGCTCATTAGATCTATCTTTTCTCTCAAAAATGGATGTGGCTGAAGCAAAAGCGTGGTTGACCCACTTTAATGGGGTTGGCCCCAAAACAGCTGCGATCGTACTTCAATTTTCTCTGGGTATTCCCGCTTTTCCAGTGGATACTCATATCTACCGCATCAGCGGTCGGCTTGGTCTTAGACCTCAGAACCTCACCGTAGAAGCTACGCATGATCTTATGGAAGAACTAGTCCCATCCGATTTGTATTATGCTGGGCATCTAAATATCATCCGACTGGGTAGAGCGATCTGCCAGGCACGCAGACCTGCCTGCGTAAGGTGTCCGTTGACGGATTTGTGTGACTACTATATATCTACCAATTTACATTAATTACTCGGTCTCCTAAAGTCAGGACGGAGGTTGTTGGCATCTGGAAGAGGAACCGTATGGGTTCCTCTTCCAGTATTAATAAAAATATCCCCTTCCCGACCACATAATCACTGAATAAGAAGTATGATGTAGCCGGGAAGGGGACAAAGGGGATGGGCGGAATTATTTTGCCAATATTCGTGATCTTTAAAAGAGCAAAGGAGAAACCAATTACAACAAACCAACAGCTCGATCTGACTAGCCGTCTATCTTGCCAATCATCGACCAGGGACCGGTCCAGGTGATTTCGACTGGAAGCTCCTGACCCCGCAAATCTTCATTTGATTCTACAAAGACCAACTTATTGGTCGGGGTTCTTCCGCGCCAGCGATTCTTGCTTTTCTCTTCGAACAATACCATCTGACGGGTTCCCATGAACCGTGAATGAATTTCAGTCACAATCCGTTCTTGTTGATCTTCTAATAATCGGAAGCGGCGCATCTTCTCTTCCGAGGTCACATCATCCATCATCCGGCGGGTAGCCACCGTGTTTGGGCGGGTACTATACCTTGCCAGATGAGCCACATCCAGCCTCAGGTCTTCCAGACACATTGTAGGTGCGCTGGAATTGCTCCGCAGTCTCGCCAGGAAAACCCACAATGATATCGGTGGCAACCGAGACCCCTGGGATGATACTGCGGATTTTTGCCACCAGATTGCGATAATCCTGGTTGGTGTATCCGCGCTTCATGTTTTCCAGTACAGTATCATCACCCGCCTGGATGGGTACTTCAATGTGCGGGCAGACTTTGGGAAGATCAGCTACCGTGTGTAGGAGTTCATCAGTCATCCAATTGGGGTGAGAGGTAAGAAAACGGATGCGCCTGAGCCCGGGGATTTCATGCAAAACTCGGAGCAGAGCCGGTAGATCTTGCCCTGCGGGCAGATCCAATCCATAGCGATCCACAATCTGCCCCAGAAGTGTAATTTCTTTGACGCCTTGCTCTACTAATGAATGTGCTTCTTGAACAACCTGGTCAAATGGACGGCTGATCTCAATCCCGCGTCGGTAGGGAATCACGCAATAGGTGCAGGCATGGGAGCAGCCCAACACCACCGGCAAGTAGGCACATACATCCGAACTATGGTCAAAACCGGGGAGTGAAACTTCTTCATCCATCAGGGCAAATCGCTGCTCGGTGGATTTCAACTTGCTGGTCATGATGGTTACGTTGCTGCAGAAACTCGATTAACGGGAAGGGATCTGATGGGGAGGAGAAAATGTCTACGTACGGGAAACGGGCAACCAGCTTCGGATCAGGCTTCATTCCTACCAGACAACCCATCAGATTGATCACCAAATCGGGATTTTTCTGCTTCAGCGGTTTGAGGGAACTTAACCTACCATAGGCTTTATCTTCGGCAGACTGTCTGACCACACAGGTATTCAATACAATGACATCTGCTTCCGCAGGCAGTTGAGTTTGCTCATAACCCAGCGATTCCAACGCAGAACCCACTCTGCGCGAATCGGCGACATTCATCTGACAACCTTCAGTCCACACATGATATTTCATAGGTTGGGATTATACCGCAGTACGAAATAACCGATTTATTTCTCGTGTAGGGGCGGGTTTAAAACCCGCCCGATGGGATTGGATCATGGGCAGGTTTGAAACCTGCCCTTACAAAACGTCCGTTTTCCACATGGTACAATTACCGCCATGTTAAAGAACAAATACTCTTCTGCCCTTCTGGGCGGAATTGCAATGCTTGTAATCCTGATAGCCTTCTCATTTCTCCCACCCATCCAGCGCCGTTTGGCGTGGAGGTTGGACGAAGCATATTCCTATTTCCGGGTAGTTTTGAACCCGGTGGAAGCGATGCCAACTGCAAAACCAGGTACGCTGCCGCCGCCCACTTCCACCGCAACCCAGGCTCCGGCAACACCCACAATTCCGCCAAATCAATCCACTCCCACACCCGCTCCGCCAACGCCCACTCCCACACCGCTCCCGCAATCAGCTTCACTTCAAGCACCCGAATATGAGCGCCAGGGCATGAATAACTGCGGTCCGGCTGCATTATCCACTTTCTTGCGTTACTACGGCTGGGATGGCGACCAGGACCTGATTGCTGAAGAATTGAAATCTGACCCGGCGGACCGGAATGTGAACGTGGAAGAGCTGGTCTATTACGTTCGCAACCGGGCTGGTTGGTTGAATATTGAATACCGGGTGGGCGGGGATATCGATCTGCTCAAGACTTTCCTGGCGAATGGTTTCCCGGTGATGGTAGAGGAATCGATGAAGACGGATAAGTCCTATTGGCCGCGCGACGACCTGTGGGCTGGTCATTATCTTTTCCTGAACGGATACAACGATGCCACCCAATCTTTTGTCTCACAAGACACCTACTACGGACCCGATTTAGCCGTAAGTTACACTCAGCTAGAAAAGAACTGGCAGAGCTTCAACCATGTCTATATCGTCATCTTTCCACCTGAACAAGAAGCAACCATTCAGGCAATCATGGGTGACGATTGGGATAAAGATGTGAACCGCCAAAACGCACTGGATGATGCCCAGGCAGCCGCCCAGCAAGAACCGGATAATCAGTTCCATTGGTTCAATGTAGGCAGTAATATGGTTTATTTCGACCGCTACGCCGAAGCAGCGGTTGCATTTGACAAAGCCCGTGAGATCGGTTTGCCGCAACGGATGCTGCGTTATCAATTCAGCCCGTTTATGGCTTACTTCAACGCATTACGAACAGAAGACCTGATCACTATTGCAAAATATGCCATTAACATCACCCCCAATTCGGAAGAAGCTCATCTCTGGCATGGCTGGGGATTGTTCCGTCAGGGTGACATCGCCGCAGCGGAAGCAGAATTTAGAAAAGCACTATCCCTCAATGAAAATTATTCCGATGCGCAGTACGCATTAAATTACCTCTATAATCAATAAAACGAACAAATTGTAGCGCTCAAATCAGAAAGGAAGCGGTATGGATAAGACACGTGACCTGGGAGATGGTCTCATCCTACGTCCTGCCAGAATGGATGATCTTGAACCATTGGCAGAATTGCATTCTCGCATCTTCGCCGAGAATGAAGCCCATTTTGATGAATCCATCGGCAGGTGGACCCGTGGTCTGGTTACAGGTAACCACCCTGATTTTAAGATCGAAGATTTCATTTTGGTGGAAGATACCCATCAGAAGAAAATCGCCAGCACCATGTGCATCTTAAACCACACCTGGAGTTATGAGGGCGTTCCGGTCAGCGTTGGTCGTCCAGAAGCCGTTGCCACGGAGGAAGCCTACCGTAACCGGGGGTTGGTTCGCGCACAGATAGAGGTGGTGCATGCAATCAGCCGCGAGAGAAACCAGATTATGCAGGCAATCACCGGAATCCCCTATTATTACCGGCTATTTGGTTATGACCAGGGAGCTGTGGATATGGAAGCAGGCTGGAATATCCTTGAAAGTCATATTCCATTTTTGAAACCTGATCAACCTGAGCCTTATTCCATCCGATTGGCAAACGAGGCGGACCTTCCGTTTATTAAAGCTATGTACGCTCAAGATTGCTCACGCAGCGCCATTTCAAGTATCTATACCGATGCTTACTGGCTCTACCAATTACGCCTCTCTCCGCAGAATGGCGGCAAAGAGGTGATGGCGATCATTGAACAAGCCAGATCACCAACCGGTGGGCTTGATACTGTTTAGTAACGAATTATGGCAGAGCTCTCTGGTGATTGCCTGCCTGGAGATCACGCCGGGTGTACCGTGGATGCAACCCTGCCAATCAGCTCTACGCTTTTTGTGGACTGAGGGGAAACGGATGTCTACCAGAGATAAGATGGAATTCAACCAGATTGCGCTTTGGCTTGGCCGCGAACACCCGACTTATCAGGCGCTCCCAGGTCGATTATCTGTGCGCCACAATCCTTACGGAATGTATGTTCGTGTTCCAGACCTGCCCGCATTCCTGATGCATATTCGTCCCGCGCTGGAAAAGCGCCTGGCAGATTCCCCTGCTGCCGGCTATACCGGTGGGTTGGATATCAATCGTTATACTTCTTTGCTCCATCTTGAATTTTCCAACGGAAAGCTATCTGAAGTAACTGAATCGAAAAAGGTGAATGCAGAAGCACCGGCAGCTTTTCCGGAACATACCATCCTGAAGCTCATCTTTGGGACCAGTTCGCTACAGGAATTGGATGAAGCTTACCCGGATGTGTACATCAAACCCCAATCCGATGCGAAGGTACTGCTGAATGCGCTCTTCCCGCACAAGCAATCCAGTGTGTTGATGATTTAGTGAGATTCTCATTATTTACCTAAACTTCGATCCTGGAATTTATGGGACGTTGTGGGTAAAAGAAAAACACCCTTCCCCGATTTGCCTGCCCTCGAACTTTGGGGGTGTAGATGTAGGTTGGGTAGAGCAGGCGAAACCCAACATTTAGATCGCTTAAAACCCAACAGAAAATCATTGATCATTTTAACTAGATCCAGGATGATTGGGTTGTGATCCAAGTTTGTTGGGGCCGGACCCAGGTTTGTTGGGTTTCGCGAACATAGACCGCTCGCTCTACCCAACCTACATTATTCTTTTTTGGAATGGTCCGATAAGATTTTTGTAGGCGATATGCCCATTCATCCATCCCCTATTCGTACTTCAACGCGGTGACGGGCAACAGTGTGGCCGCCCGCAAGGCCGGGTACAGACCTGAGATCAATCCCACCAGAGTAGCAAAAACCAACCCCAAAATCGGCAGCCAGAGTGGTGTCACAACAGCCTGGGTCAGCGGCGCGGTTCCGTTGGTGTTTGCCTGGTTATTCAGATATCCCACCAGAACAAAATTCACAAACGAACTGCTGCCCCAGCCCAGTGCAACCCCTACGATCCCGCCGATAAAGCCGATTCCAGCCGCTTCTCCCAGGAAGATCGAGAGAACATCCCGGTTGGTCGCGCCGACTGCTTTCATTAAACCGATTTCGCGCGTCCGTTCCAAAATGGCCATTGCCATGGTATTCGCAATCCCAATCGCAGCCACGATCAATGCCACAGCCCCCACACCACCGAATACCAATTGCAGGATCGTAAAGAATGAGTTGATCCCCTGGATATATTCCTGCGGAGTATAGGCCTGGTAGCCCATCTCTTTGATTTTTTCGCTGATGGGTAATGCCGTTCGGGCATCCGAAGCGATCACCACCAACTGCTGGTAACCATCTTTGGTGCGGTTGATCCTTCGTCCAGAGCCCCATTCATTGAACTTATTGATGTCTTCAATCGGCATGTAGATGGTGTAGTCCGATTCACCGCGCGACTCGGCGATAATCCCCACTACCCGCACCGGGACGGTCTTTTTGATTTCTGTGCCATCGCTTGCATATTTCGTGAGTACCAGCCGCATACCGACTTCAATCGGGTTGGGCGGCAAACCCGGATCGACCCCCGGACGAGCTTTCGGGTCGTAGAATCCGTTCAACACCGGTGCACCCATAATCGCAGTGCCCGGTTCCAATTCCAATGAACCTTCTTGCAGCTTGAAATCCATCACCGAGAGGTCGCTGGCGCCGATTCCGGCCAGGTTGCCCCAGGTTTCAAATTTCCCCAGGGTGACCATTGCATTCACCTGGATGAAGTCACGCGTAATGACCTGCTTGACCCCTTCCAGCGCGCTGATATCCCGAATGGTTTGCGGCGTGATCATTTGCATCTGCGCGGTCGCTCCACCGCCGCCACCTCCGCCACCAATCATCATCCCACCACCCATACCTTCGCCATAATTGGGATATACCTGGATCTGTGAAAGGGAACCTATTCCCCATAATTGGCTGGTGTACACCTTTTGCAAGCCGCTGCCCAGCGAGACCAAAATCACCACCGAAGCGGTACCAATGGTCACACCGATTGCAGTCAGTAATACTCTGCCCTTACGGCGGTTCAGGTTATCCGCAATCAAGCGGATGAGATCTAAGAAACGCATAATTCAGCCTCAGCTCACCCAATTGGATGCAAATAGGCTGCCCTTACCACCGGGGACTGCACCACCGCCTCCACCGCCGCCTCCACCACCGCCTCCGCCATCAAATTCCGGGGCCGGGGTTTCCGGAACCGGTGCGGCGCTATCCAGGCCAAAGAGACCTTTGATGAACCGGATGGTTTTTTGCCAGAAGGTTTCAGGTTCTACCGGAGCCATTTCGCCTGGCATACCGCCTTCACCTGGCATTGGTTCCATCACCGGTGCATCGGTAATATCTACAAACAATTTGAATTCGGTTTCGCGCGGTTGATTGAAATCATCCGTGTACTGCAATTTCACCGTGATCTCTGCGTTCCCGGCAGTGTTGGGGGTAATACTCACATCCAATGGGAAGTAGCCGCCCGCGTCCAGGTTGCCCACCAGCATGGAGCTATTCATTAGCTCGCCCGCAGATGTGCTCACACTCATATTGCCCAGAATGGTACTGCTGCGACTCAGATTGACAATCTGAATCGGAAGAACTCCCGGCATACCCACCATCAATGGATCAACCGCCCGGTAGAAATTCACTTCAACCAATGGCAGCCGATACACCAACAGCGTAATCACCTGGTCATCCTGGTATTGCTGACCATCATCTCCGGTGTAGAGGTAGCTGAACTTAACCGGATACGTTCCGGGATTGGTAGAGACATTCACGATGAGTTTCTGGAATGCCTGCAATTCTTCGCCCACCGGGATGGTTCCCAGAGATTGAATATTGGATGCGCCAATGGGTGCAAAGTTGGTAAATTCTCCGCTGGCGCCCGCCACCCCGCCCGGGGCAGGAGTGCCGCTATCTGCGCCAGAACCGCTCGATCCGCCGCCGCCCATGATCATGGTGATATTTTTGGCTTTGGTGGTTCCGACATTCTTGATGCGCAGTTCCAATTGAAAGGTCGTTCCCGGTTGGAGCGGATTCACATCCGTTTGGTAGCCGGAAATTACCAATTGCGGCCGGTTGCTGGATGTAGGCGTGGCTGAAGCGTAATAACCGCCTCCCTCAGCCGCGGTTGGAACGGGTTTGACATTAAATGCCAGGGTGGCATCGGAGGAATAACTGGTGCCCTCACCATCAGTGTAGGATATTGTGGCTGTGATGTAGGCTACATTTTTACCTTCCACAGTCGATGCGGCGGTAAGGTCTTGGGTAAAAGATCTGGTTTCTCCGTTCGATAATACTGGGATCGCAATTACACCCCCGGTACCGCGCGGCACGAGATCACCGGAAACAAAGGAGATCACCACATTGGAGGCATCCCCTTTTCCCTGATTTTTTACCGTAATGGATACGGATACGGTTTTCCCGGGTAGTATTTTGCCAGAACTGGAGCTGTAGCTAGAAATCACCACCAACGGTCGAGTGAACACTTCCGGAGTTGAGGTCGAAGTCGGTACTGGTGTTTCTGTCGGTTCAGGAGTTTCCGTGTCCGCGACAGTGACAGTCTCATCTGCCAGAGCTTCTGCCGTCTGAGTAGCTGCTATATCTTGAGACTCAACATCGGCATTTACAGCCTGCACGCCAAAACTCATGACAAGCAGAAGTGTGAGAAGGATCGGTAAGAAGTGCAATGGTGTGATTTTTCTTTTCATAACGATGTCCTATGCTTGAAATGCAGCCGCGGTTGCTGCTTCGTAAGCGGCTGGTTCAACTACTTTTCCATCCAACAAGTAGATGGTTTGGGTTGCAAAATGCTGCATACGCGGGTCATGGGTGACTACCAACACTGTTTTCCCCTGCTGATGCAGATCTGACAGTAATTGCATAATCCCCATCCCGCTCGAGCTATCCAGGTTGCCGGTCGGCTCGTCTGCCAGAATCAACATAGGATCGTTGACCAGGGCTCTGGCCACGGCAACCCGCTGCTGCTGACCACCAGATAATTCTGAGGGTTTGTGATGCGCCCGGCTTTCCAATCCAACGGATTTGAGCAAACTCATGGATTTTTCTTTGCGTTGGCGCGGACTGATTCGGTTGAATTGCATGGGAAAGCCCACGTTTTCGCTGGCGTTCATGGATTGCACCAGATTGAAAGACTGAAAGATAAAACCAACCGTCTTGCGCCTGAAACTGGCCAGATCATTCTCATCCATCTGATCCAACACCTGCGATCCAACCGTGATCTTTCCCTTCGATGGACGGTCGAGGCCTCCCAATAGATACAGCAGGGTACTCTTGCCTGAGCCAGAAGGACCCATCACTACTGTAAAACTTCCCTGCTCCAGGTCAAGATCCACCCCCGCCAGGGCATGCACAACATTCTGCCCCATCCGGAAGGATTTATGGAGTGACCGGATTTGGATAAATGGATTTTCCATTAGAAGAAAGGAATCGTTGTTCCAGACATACCGCTGAAGGCAGAACCAATCACCCCCGGCAGCGCCTGAAGACATAAAATGATGATCAGGCAAATCAAAACGCTGATGATTGCCTTTCCGCGTGAGATGTTACCCATCACCAGCGCGCCAATAACCAGCAGCATTAACTGCCAGATCACAAACAAATCCACATGGGTCAGAAAGCTTGCAAAAAATCCACTCGCCCCGCCGGCAGATGGATCGATAAAGCCGGAAAGACCGGGCGAAACGATCAGCTTCTGGGTAGCCAGAATCGCAATGATCTGCACAACCAGCCGAAGACCCAACGGGAGCGTTGCCCAGGCCATTAAGTTTAGCGAAGTGGTCGCATTGTTGCGGTTACCGGCCAGAGTGAGAGCCAGGTGCAGCATGCTGCCATAGATCACCCAGATCAGCCAAATTCCTATCACCGCAACCACTGCCGGGAGCAGGATGGTGAAGACTGGTCCGCTTGTAAAAGGACTCATCGCCTGCGGATCAGCAGGCATACCCTTCCCACCCATCTCCATCCCACCGGCAGCTTGCTGCGCGAAAAGCTCCTGTTGGGCAGCCATCGCTGCGGCTGATTTGATCGGACTTTCAATTAGTATCTTCAGGATTTGCAAAAAAGAAAGGATCGCCAGGGGTATCCACCAGATTCCCTTTTCCAGGTGCAAGATCTGATGGAAAGTAGCCCGGGGGTTATACCAGATTTGGAGCAACCATGACCATATTCTCGGTTTTGCCTGAAGGGTCTGAACTGTATCCAGTTCAAGATCTTCAAGGATTTCTGCCATTATTACCTCCTGAGGCATAGATAATTTGATTATACTATCTACACAATTCCAGGCATACGCCAGGTTATTCTGTGCTGACGACCTAACGAACCAATAAGTTCCCGCCTAATCAGGATTCAAGAGAATCTGTGATCACCCGATAACTTGTTTAGTGAGACTATCATTGCCTCCCCAAAGAGTTGTATAATTACCCACGTAGGGGCATTATGTCAAATATACTCATAGCAGAAGATGAAAAAGACATTCGTGAATTAGTTGGGTTTACCTTGCAGTTAGCCGGGCATCAGGTAGATTATGCCAGCAATGGTGAAGAAGCACTCCATCACGCCCAACTGAATAAACCTGATCTGGTGATTTTAGATTACCGGATGCCGGTCATGAATGGTGATATCGCCGCGGAGAAAATTAAGGCAGACCCAGAACTGACCCGGGTGCCGATTATTTTCTTGACCGCAAAAGAGAAAGATCCCGCATTGCCGGACAAATTGCCAACGGTTTTCATTTCATTCCCAAAACCATTTTCGATTGATCAGTTCACTCGCACAGTGAAAGAAGTTTAACTAGTGCTTAGCTTCCGTTCAGCATTGCCGGACAAATTGCCAACGGTTTTCATTTCATTCCCAAACCATTTTCAATTGATCAATTTACTCGTACAGTGAAAGAAGTATTAGAACTCGCCGAAGCTGCTGTGTAGGCAGTAAACCGGCTTAATCAATCCACTTTTGCAAATCTACTACTTCCTGAATCTCCAGCCTGACAGATAAACCAAAGGCAGGAGCTCTGGTTACGATGATCATTGGCAACTTTCCTGTCTTTTTGAATAAATACACCGCTAGACACCTGCATCTGAATCTGATTCCCTGATGGATTAATCGCTATCCGATCGGCGCAGAGCTCGCTGTCAGTCAATTTCAATTTCAACGCAGCCTTTTCAAAACCAGAAATAAATTCGTCGATGGTTGAAGCCTCAATCGGGAGCGTAATCTGCTCATCAATTTTGGTGCCCGTCATCTGCTTGAACAATTCCAGGCTGATTGGATCCAGTTTCCTTGCAAAGTTTAGCAAAATCACAAAAACCTCATTCAACGATCTGGTTATGATTCTCTTTTGAGTAACTTCTGAATATGCTGAACATGATCCCGTTCGTGCCAGCACATGCGGCGCACTACCTTGCGCGGTGACCAGAATTCACCTTCTTTGCCGGTAATCTGCTGCACATCGATTAGATCGGGCAGAGTGTTCACCACCCAACCGCGTTCGTATGCCAGGCGTGCGAAAGCATCTGCCGGGATCAGCCCTTCCTCGTGCGCGCGGTCAATATTGTTCAGCAGCCACCATTCGGTGCGTCCCAGGTGAGCCAGAATCTCGCGGATGCTCCAAATTTCGCCTTCATAGCGTTTATCTAATTGGGCATCTGTCAGGCTGTCGACGATTCCCATCAAATCCATGCGCGACCAGGTGAGAATTTGGAGAGCATGTTCCACATCCTGGGTGGAGAGTGGCTTCCAATCGGTCTTGAACCAGGCTTTTACCAACTTGGGACCTTCTGGAACCACATTCAAAGCTTTATCGACAAAATAGTCGTCGTGCATATCCACCAGGCGAATATCAATCTCCGCTGGTTGAAACCAGGGGGATTGGGTGTGCGATTCCATCCAGGCGATGTACTCTGGAATCGCTCTGGCCATTGCCATCACCGCGCTTGGTCCATCTTCGCCATATCCAATGCAGCCAAAATGCTCCAATGCCCAGGCCAGCGATCTGCCTTCGTTATTGTTTTCAACCCCAATCAAAATTCTCATCATTCCTCCTCAAGCTACTTGCCGTCTGACGACCGCATCTCGCCTTAAGTGAACGTCGGATGGAGCGGCAAACATCCGCTGTAATTCCCGCATGGCTGCCCAAACCTGGTCCAATTCTGCCGATGCAAGGTGAAGGTCAGCTAGTTCTTCTTCATCCAGAATCTGTTGGGTGCCATCCGGAAGAATCTGTAAATCAAGCGCCAGATCCACATAGGTAATCTGCCAGCGGCTGATCACAGGAAGCCGGGAGATGTTGCAATACCAGCATTTGATTTTGCCAGTATCTTTATCAATCACTTCAAAAATGTTATACCAGCGATACCGAAAATACGTTTCATAAAACAGGTCACCATACTTAAAGTGTACTCCATTATAGACACCATCTGGTGAATGAAAATGCGCTTCCAACACAATCCGCTCCTGATTGCGTGCGATGACTTCTCCGGTGTAGCGCAATTTCTCTGATCCATCCGGATAAAGTTTTACAACCGTCATACGGGTCATGATTCACTCTTAAATATCTGAATATTTTCCATCGGTACTACTAATTCTACCTGATCCAGCCCAACGGGAAAATCTGTCATTGAAAATTCGAAGGTGTGAGCACCAGCTTGCAGTCTAACCAAATAATGGTCTTCTTGAAAGTAGGTGTCGAGTACCCGGGCTGAAAATTGATTTGGATTTGATGAATTTATGTGATCGGCTCGTTCCACTCCACGGATAAGTACGGACACCTGTTCTCCTGCCTGAAAACCTTCCGGTTTCATGTCCGGATCCAGGCTGAATTTTCCAATCTCGGTAGAGATCTGCCAAGGTTCACCAGCTTTTTCCAGGGTACCAGGCAGAAAGTTGCGAAACCCAAGAAAACGTGCAGCCGCCAAATTTACCGGATGGTGATACACCTGCTCCGGGGTTCCAGATTGCAGAATGGTTCCCTGACCCAGCAGCAATACCCGGTCTGCGATTAGATAAGCTTCTTCCTGGTCATGAGTCACATAGATCGCCGGGATACCCGTAGATTTGAGGATCTGCCGGATCTCAGTCAACAACTGTTTCCGTAAAACCCTATCCAGCGCTGCTAACGGTTCATCTAGCAAAAGTAATTGGGGCCTGGCTGCAATCGTACGCGCCAACGCAACCCTTTGCTGCTCACCACCCGAGAGATCACTGGTTTGCCTGAGAGCAAAAGCATCCATACCCACCATCTGCAATGCCTCGTTCACCCGCCCTTCCATTTCCTCCCGGGGTGTATGCTGTATCTGCAACCCGAATGCAACATTGGCATACACATTCAGGTGGGGAAAAAGCGCGTAATCCTGGAACATGAGACCAAACCGGCGCTGGTGAATGGGAATATGCAAGATGGATCTGCCATTCCACAGGATATCCCCGCGATCAGGTGTCTCGATGCCAGCGATCATGCGCAGCAAGGTGCTCTTGCCACTGCCAGAAGGACCTAGAAGGCAGATCGTCTCGTGTGCATCCATACGGAAACTCACCGCCTGAAGCAACGGTTTTCGGTCGTATTCTTTGTAAATCTCTTTTATTTCAAGCATGGTTATCTCTCTTAGAACCAATCTGAACCAGGTAAGCGCAATTTTTCAATCAGCACAATACCCAGGCTAAACACCACTAACAAGATCGTAGCTAGAGCCATGGCTTGTCCATAATTTAATCCACCGGGTTGCGCCAGGTAACGGAAGATGGCGATTGGGATGGTTGGGTACTCCGGCCGGCTCAAGAAGGATGTTGCTCCAAATTCACCCAGAGAAACCGTAAAACTAAAAATCAGACTGGAAACAAGCGCTCTCCGCAACAGCGGTAAATCCACCTGTCTAAATATCCTCAGCGGATTTGCTCCAAGAACAGCAGCCGCCTGATGGTACGCTTCAGGGATCGATTGCACAGCAGGCGACAGAGTCCGCAACACCAGTGGCAGTGCCACAAGGCTATGCGCAATCGGAATCAGGATCGGAAAGGCCGCCCAGTTTGTCTGTGGTCTGGTGAATGCCAGTAACAACCCCATCCCCATGGTAACGGCTGAACTGCCGAGGGGTAGCATCAGTAACACATCCATGAATTTTTGGCCGATCCCCTTCTTTCTTAAACCCAGCGCAGCCAATAATCCAATACTGACTGAGATCAATGCTGTAAACAAGGCATACCGGAAAGAGTTCTGTATGGCAACAATCGGAGGAACGTAGAATATACTCATGCGCGGATTCTGGAACAAGGCAGAAAAGTATTGCCCGGTCAGTTGAATATCAACTGGTGTCAATTCAGCCCGATCAGCTTGTACCCGTAAAACAGAGCGAGAAACCAAAGACAATAACGGAGATGCGATCAATAAAACCAAGAACATGCTCATCAAAACCACAAAAATCTTTTGTCCCCAGCTATGCGGCCTGTGAGCCTGGCGTCTCTCATTTCCAGGGACCAGTTCAAGTGACTTGCCTGATACTCTTTGATATGCCAGTGTAATGATCAAAGTGCAGGCAAATTGGATGAGCGACAGAATCGCTGCCATTGGCAGATTGAACAAATGTACAGCCTGGGTATAAATCTCCACTTCCAGGGTAGCTAGCCCAGCCCCACCGAGCAGAATCACCACTCCGAATGAAGTGAAATCAAATAGAAATACCAGAAGTGCGGCAGAAGTCAAAGCTGGAGTAAGGAGAGGAAGCGTAACCAACCAGAATTCTTGCCAGGGGTTGGCTCCCAGGGTGCGGGCCGCGTAACCCGGACGGGGGTTAAGACCAGCCCAGGCGCCTCCCACCAGACGAATTACAATGGTCAGATTGTAAAAAATATGCGCCAACAATATCGCATAAACGGTACCCAATAATTGGATTGGAGAGGTTGGCAAATTAAAAATCTTCTGTAAACCCAGATTCAGCCAGCCATTTGGACCCAGAAACGCATTGAAACCTGCTGCAACAACCACGGTTGGGAGAATAAAAGGTAGGTTGGTTAGCAAACGCAGGCTATTCTTACCCCAAAAATCAAACCTCACCAGCAAGTAGGCAGCAGGTAAACCGACCAGGAAAGTGAGGAGTGCAGATACTGCCGCCTGCCAAGTTGTAAACCAGATCACGCGTGAAATTGCAGAGGATTGGAGCTGATTCATCCAATCGATACCTGATGCAGCTTGCCCAAAACTGGAGCTGAAAACTACCACCAGCGGGTAGAAAAAGAATAAACTCAAAAAGCCGAATGGTATGATCCAGAGCCACATACGGTTCAGAGATTTCTTCATTTCACGAAAATAACTGCCTTCGTTGATATTCACTTTAAGATTGTGCTGTTCCAGGCTTGCAGCCATTGCTCACGATTTAGATCAATCACTTCGGGAGCAAGTGAGCCTACTTTTGCTGGAATTTGCACAAATTTTGTAAATTCTTCGGGCAGGGCAGCTTTCTGGTTGACCGGGTAAACGAACATCTGCAAGGGGATGTCTTCTTGATATGAGGTCGAAAGAAGCGCATCCAGAAATGCTTGCGCCAATTCAAGCTGGGTAGTGCCTTTCAAGATGCCAGCAAATTCGATCTGCCGGAAACACATATTTTCCCCTACCAATGAAGCGGTAGGCGAATCGTCCAGTTTGGTTTCAGCAAAGACCACTTCTGCTGCCGGACTGGTAGCGTAAGATACGACCATTGGCTGAGCACCCTTTCCGCTGGAACCAGAAAAGTGGGTGTAATAGGCGGATTCCCAGTCATTGGCGATCACAAGACCATTCTGTTTCAGCGCTTCCCAGTATTGCATATAACCTTCTGGGCCATATTCGGCAATCGTCGCCAACATGAAAGCCAACCCCGGCGATGAAGTGGTCGGATTCTCCACAACCAGCAGACCTGCATACTCGGGCTTGGTCAGATCAGCCAAAGACTTCGGTAAAGGCAGCTGTTTGCTCGAAAAATAAGCTTTGTCGTAATTGATACAAACATCACCATAATCAATTGGAGTTACCCGGTGTTCTCCATCCAGAATGAACTCTTCGGGAACTTGATCCAATCCAGCGGATTCATAAGCAAGAAATAGATCCTGTGAAAGCGCCCGTGAGAGAAAAGTGTTGTCAATCCCAAAAAGCAAATCGGCCTGGGGTGCATTTTTTGTCAAAATCGCCCGGTTGAGCATCGCGCCGGCATCCCCAGATTTGATAAACTGAACGTCCACCTGATGGGCAGCCTCGAACTCTGCGATCAGCGGCTCACTGATGGAGAATGAATCGTGTGTCATTACCCGTAATACAGGTACTTTGGGAGGTTGTGTTGTCTGAGATTGGCAACCCGCCAAACCAAGAACGAGACCGAGTACAAAAGCTACTTTGATTGATAGATGCATAGTAACACTCCAGATTGAATCGAAACCAAGGCTTCACTGCCTGTCATGAGATTGGATACTCCCCGACTTTGATCTGGGAATAAAGTCTCATCTTGTAAAGGATAATCCAGCCCTACTGTCCTTACCCCAGTTACAGGTCCCTGCCAGGGGATCAATGACACCAGATCACCAGATTTTCCTGTCAGAGTTAGAGACTGGCGGACAAATTGGATGGCCTGGTTACCATGAATTAGAACTAGTGCCATGCCCAGGTATCGTTCAGAGGACATCACAGCCAGATTGGTGAGAGTGTGGTCCAGCC
Organism: uncultured Chloroflexia bacterium; assembly: GCA_963818305.1. Taxonomy (GTDB): domain Bacteria; phylum Chloroflexota; class Anaerolineae; order Anaerolineales; family Anaerolineaceae; genus DAIOEK01. Next base: position 177,844 of record CAWFRQ010000002.1, on the reverse strand, counting down.
GTCCGCCTAACCCGGCATGAATGAGCACTCGAGATACCCCCAGGCGAAGGACTTCATCCAGCGCTAGCTCAAAATCAGTCTGATCTTTCTCAACTGGGAAACGAATTACCTTCACCCCATTTTCCTCAGCAGTTTGGATTTCCGCCGGGTCGATCGAATCCAGGTCTCCGATTAATATAGTCGGCAGTAAACCAAGCTGTTGAACGTGTGAATAACCGCCATCCACAGCGATTATCAGATCATCTTGACGAATCAGCTCCCGCACAGATTCTGGGTCAATGAATTCACCATTGAGAAAAACATGAACGTTCTGGGTTAACATAAAAGACCTCCACCGGGGAGGCCGCTTTCGGCAATCGATAACATCTCCCTCCGCCGGCATTATCCGGATCAGGTTCATCGGGTCGAAAGCTTTGCGCCTTCCTCTCAGCCTGGCAATTCAGGCTCCCCGTCTTGCGTTAATAACATGATACCCATTCGCGTATCATACGTCAAGAAGATGTAGTAACCACCTTTCCGTATAGAATCCATAGATATAATTAGACAAAAATCATCATAATTGTTGATCTTTCCCAACCTTGAAAAACCTATAATCAATATTGAAAAAGACTATCTAATCTCATCTGGTAAAAACCAGATTTTATGGAAATCAAGGAGTTCAAATGTCAACCAAGAAAAATGCAACCCAGTTAGATCCTGATCCGGCCGGTGCCTCAAACCTGGATGAATTGGACCTGGTGATCGACCGAGTCAAACAAGCTCAAAGGATTTTTTCCACATACACTCAAGTACAAGTAGATAACATCTTCCGCGCAGCTTCGATCGCCGCCAATGCTGCCCGTATCACTTTAGCCAAAGAAGCCGTCGCTGAAACCGGAATGGGCATTGTGGAAGACAAAGTAATCAAAAATCATTTTGCCGCTGAATACATTTACAACAAGTATCGCAACACTCCAACCTGCGGTGTCCTGGAAACGGATACCATCTATGGGATTACCAAAATTGCCGAACCGATCGGTGTGATCTGCGGGATCATCCCGACCACCAACCCAACCTCTACCACCATCTTCAAAGCATTGATTGCGCTTAAAACCCGCAACGGGATTATCTTTTCGCCCCACCCGCGCGCCAAACAATGCACCATCCACGCCGCTCGTATCATTCTGGAAGCAGCAGTGGCAGCCGGAGCACCTGATGGAATCCTCGGTTGGATTGCTGCACCATCCCTGGAGATGACCAACCGGCTTATGTCGCACAAGGATATCAACCTGATTCTGGCTACCGGCGGACCAGGCATGGTGAAGGCCGCCTACTCCTCTGGTATTCCAGCCATCGGTGTCGGCGCTGGTAACACCCCTGCTCTGATCGATGAAACAGCGGATGTACGAATGGCGGTCAGTTCGGTCATTATGAGTAAAACCTTTGATAATGGTGTGGTGTGTGCATCAGAGCAATGCCTGGTCGTGCACAAAGATGTATATGATGAAGTTCTGCAAGAATTCAAACTGCGAGATGGATATGTTCTCTCCCCGCAAGAAAAGAAGACGGTCTGCAACATCCTCATGGATCCCAAGCAATGCACCGTCAGTCCTCAGGTGGTTGGTCAACCTGCGCCCAAAATCGCAGCCATGGCAGGGCTGGAAGTGCCAGCCAATACCAAGATACTGATTGGTGAAATTGACAAAGTGACTGCGAGCGAGCCCTTCGCTCATGAAAAATTATCTCCCTTATTGGGAATCATCCGTTGTGAAAATTTCGAACACGGGATCGACCTTGCCCGACAACTAGTTGAATTAGGCGGGATTGGCCATACCTCCGTAATCTATACCGATAAGCTAAACCGCGACCGGGTCGCTGCCTTTGGAACAGCTATGAAAACCGGACGAGTGCTTTCGAACATGCCTGCCTCACAAGGCGCGATTGGAGATATCTACAACTTCCGGCTCGAACCATCCCTCACCCTGGGCTGCGGCTCGTGGGGAGGAAACTCTGTCAGTGAAAATGTCGGTGTCAAACACCTGATGAATGTAAAGACCATCGCAGAAAGAAGAGAAAACATGCTCTGGTTCCGGGTTCCGCCCAAAATTTATATGAAAGCCGGATGTCTGCCGGTTGCACTGCAAGAATTAGAAGGAAAGAAACGCGCGTTCATCGTGACCGATTCAGCATTATTCAATATGGGATATGTGGACCGGGTCAAATCAGTGCTCGAACCGCTCGGAATCGAATGTGAAACCTTCCACCAGGTACTGCCCGACCCCACCCTATCTACTATTCAGGCTGGTCTGCAATTGATCAACGCTTTCAAGCCAGATGTCATCATCGCCCTGGGCGGCGGATCTCCGATGGATGCCGCCAAGATCATCTGGATGCTGTACGAACACCCCGATCTGGAATTTGAGGGGCTGGCCTTGCGCTTTATGGATATCCGCAAACGAATTTATTCGTTTCCGAATACCGGACAAAAAGCCCTCATGGTGGCCATCCCTACCACCTCCGGCACCGGTTCAGAAGTGACCCCGTTCTCAGTGATCACCGATGACCGCACCGGATTGAAGTACCCGATTGCCGATTATTCCCTGACTCCAGATGTAGCCATTGTGGATGCCGATTTGGTGATGAACATGCCCAAAGCACTCACCGCTGCCTCCGGGTATGATGCCATCGTGCATGCCATTGAAGCCATTGTCGCAGTCACCGCCACGGATTACTCCAACAGTCTGGCCTTTGAAGCCTTGCGAGTGCTCTATAAATATTTACTTCGGTCGTATGAATTTGGTGCCAGGATGTGCGAGCCCGCGAAAAAGTGCATAACGCCGCCACAATGGCCGGTATGTCCTTTGCGAATGCTTTTCTGGGCATCTGCCACTCCACTGCCCATAAATTGGGTGCCGCATTCCACATTCCGCACGGAGTTGCCAATGCGCTCATGATCACGCATGTGATCCGCTTCAACGCCACCAACAACCCCACCAAACAGGCTGCCTTCCCGCAGTACCGCTACCCTGGCGCTATCGCTCGTTATGTCCGCATCGCTGACTATTTGGGTTTGGGTGGAAACACGGAAGATGAGAAGATCGAGAACCTCATCCGCTCCTTGGAAGAGATCCGCACCAAACTGGATATTCCGGCTTCCATTCAAGCCTACGGTGTATCAGAGAAAGACTTTTTGGAACGGGTTGATCAACTGGCTGAGGAAGCTTTTGATGACCAATGCACCGGGACTAATCCGCGTTATCCGCTCATCAGCGAAATTCGTGAGTTGTACCTTAATGCGTATTATGGCAAATAGAAAATTCAATTGAACCCCTCCCGAGACCTCCCCAATTTCCTTTGGAAATTGGGGAGGCTTTAATTATTAGATCACCATCCATCGTTGGTGTTCAGAATGAATCGATCTCCTTCGTCGTCGGCTTCAACACCAACCTACATTTTATTCAATCGAATTTGCCGGGATTCTGTAACAACACTCCGTTGCGCCATCCTTGCGGCAAGTGATTTCTTCCACAATAAACACCTTGCCCGCGCACATCCAGGCCATATACTCCTGCAGCAAGCCGCAGAAGAAAATGCACCCTGCATGATTTTCAGAAGCATTCCCAGACATCACCCAAAAATGAATATTGCCACTACTGCGAACTTCGATCTGGTCCGGCAGGTTATCGCGAAACACAGCAGCCAGATTTTCCATCCCGGCCGGGATCTTCTTGCGTAATGGTAGCAGTTTGAAATTCCTTCTGGCTGAATCCAGCGTCCTGCCCCAACCAGACTAAGATCTGCGTGAAAAAATTCCTGCCCAGACTGAACAGGATCCCGTCTGCGCTTTTTTCACCATACTTAGCCGCAAGTAGCTGCCTGACGGATTTCAGAGCAAATAACTCTGCATCCATCTGCGCAGACCAGATCTGTTTGAAATCTTCTTCCCCCAGAATTTCGATCAGACACTGTTGTAAGATCAAGTTGAGTGTTGGCGCTTGGTTCATACCAAATGGAGGAAGATTTTGCAAAAAAATGAATACACCTCGAAAATTGAAGAGTAAAAAACTGGCCGTTAGGAGCGGCCAGCCTGGTCTTTTTCCATCTCCATCAAAATACTGTACAGCAATTCGAGCAGCACAGATTTGACTGCCTCTTTGTCAATTGCCACACACGGAAGCAGTTTCACAGAAGGATCCAAACGCAGGGCGTGACGAATATCTTCCACGTCCCAGGCATCCGGGCGATCCTGTTTATTGGCTGCCACAATATACGGAGTAGGGGCGTAAGCGCGGAAGGTCTCCAATATTGAGCGCGCCTCCCGGAAGGTCTCCGGCCGGGTGCTATCGACCATTACGATAAATCCCAGCATTCCTTCCGAAAGAATTTCCCACATGAAATCAAACCGCTTCTGGCCTGGAGTACCAAACAGATACAGCACAAGGTCTTCATCTACCGTGATGCGCCCAAAATCCATCGCCACGGTAGTGGTTTCCTTGATCTGTTCGCTCTCTAGAGAGACTTTCTTTTCAGTGGAGACGACCTCAATTTCACTGACAGAACTGATTAGCTCTGTTTTCCCTGAATTGAAAGGCCCTGTTACTACCATTTTGACGGTTTGCATTTTGCAACGTCCTCACACCATTTATAAAGACCTGATTCGATTGATCAGGCGGTTCACCAGTGATTTTTGTTCTTCCCGGTTTTGGGTCGGGAATTGGCTGCGGCCCATTGCCGCGGTTGAGCTGACCGGACGTACGATTTCAATCAGTCCGGCCTGCAATAAGCTGTAGACAACTCTGCGGATTTGCAGGTCATCCATTTTGGTCGTTCGCGCAATCTGCCGGATGGAGTTTTTGGGGTTGATAAACGAAACCACCCGCCATTCTTCCACATTCAAGTTGATATTGCGCAGGTTTGCACCCGGACGATCTGTGAATTTCAATGCCATATCCAGAGATGGAATTTCCTCTTGCAGTTGAACCATCTCTTTCAAGCTGCCGGAACCTTCGATGATCAGGTTCTCCAGGTCCACCCGCACCAATATTTTTCCATCCGCCGGGATGACATCATTGTTGAAGTGGAAAAAGCCTTCCACCCAGGTGAAGAGCCGTCTCACAATATCCAGGTAGTATTCCTGCAAACTGGTGAGGATCACATCCTGGCTAAAGAAACCCGCATTAATCAATAACAAGCCGAGTTCTTTGTCGGTCATGGTTGCGGCGCGGATTTTGAGCGAGGCGGATTGTTGAGCCGTAATTTTCCGGGTAGATGCCAACACCGTGGGCAGGGTTGAGTCTTCTTGGCCAATCTGAGCAAAAGACAATTTGCCATCGCGGAATGCCAATTGGGCAGTATCCGAAGGGCCCTCAATGACCAACGTGCCGGTTTTGCAGGCAAGATTGATCAAATTGAGCAATTGAGTTATCGAAAAGTCTCTAAGGTTCCCCTGTAAGGCCATGAATTAGCTCAATCTGCGTGTTGCGGATGAGAGCATTATACATTCTAGCCGAAAGGCCGTCAAACCATCTGCTCGCTCAATTTTTTAGTGATTTGCCATTCATCCTGAGGAGCAGCATGCATCCGAAGGATCTTGCCACCCGAACGATGCCGAGAACGCACCGAAATAAATCAACATCGAGATTACATATTTCATACGGCCAATTGCAGAATGGTGCGTTCGATCACCGGAAAACCGCTGGTGCTCGAACAGCACCCTACATTTCTCAACCTTTCTGACTGCGCTTGACCGCCCACAGAAAAATCTCATCACTTCTGGCGGCATCGGTACATAACCTGCGTTTGCTTGGCATGATTCCCACGCGATTCAAGTCCAGGCGATCGGCATCCCAGCAGGTCTGCACCGTCAGATCACCCTCGGTGTAGCCTTCATTATGCATGGCACAGGCAAAACACAACAGTTCAAATTCCGCATGGCTCAGATCAATGTACTCCACCAATCTAGTACGGATGAAGTCACTTGCCCGCCATCCATGTCCCGGGTCGCCCCATTCGTCTTTGCGTTGACAATCGTGCAAATAGGCAAAGTACTCCACCACTTTCAGGTTAGCGCCATTGATCTTTGCGATTGCCAGGCCATTATCCCGCACCCGGTTCCAATGCTGGATACCATGCATGCCATTCCAATTCAGCTTGTAATTGGTCTGCAGCATATCGAGAAGTTCGGGGGTGATTAGTTCGCTCATGAGAGTTTGTACTTCCAGGATAACATCCATCTATGATAGATGAAAAAAGATAAGTACTATTATATGTAAATTAATGGTTGGGTAGAAATCGATCTCCTATGTCGTCGATTTCTACCCAACATACATCAATCACAAAAGTTGCTTACACAATCGCAAACTCGCACTATGCAGCCATGCTATACTTAACTCAAGCAAGATCCCTCTCGCTATCCTAACAACGAGGAGGTGGTGTGCATAATGAACGATCCTTATAGTTCGTGTCAGTGCACTGCGACACCCCTCCTCTATGTTGAATAATGTGGGTGTCGCAGTGCGGAAAGCGGCTGATTAATCCTCGGCCGCTTTCCATTTAATCTTTCACCCGTTTTTATGTATTTCTTACCCTTCCCTGCCTTCATTCAACTCAAATAGTGCCGATAAAATAAGTAGCGCCTGATCGTTGCAGCGCACCATTTCGGTTAAAGGTGGATGGATGAGGAAGAATCTAGTACGCGCATCAAGTTTGTTGCTCTGTCTGGTCTGGATCTTAAGCTCTGTCTGGGTACCAGCATCCGCGCAAGTGGTTGAAACCGAAACACCCACTCCCACACTCACTGTTACGGACACTCCTGAGCTGCTTTTTACCCCAACCGATACCTCCACCGAAACCGCTACCCCTGAAATCACCAACACTCCCGAGCCAACTCAGATACAGCCAACTGCCACTCGTGAATTGGTCACACTTTATCCAGGTCTCTATGACGATAACAACCCCCAGATCCGTTACAACGGATGGGAACCTCATACCGTCACCGGTTTGTATTTCAACAGCGAACATTATTCTGCAGAAATAGGAAACACCGCCGAATTCTCATTCTACGGGACCAGTTTCAACATCCGCTACAGACTTTTCCCGACGTTCGGAAGGCTTGGAGTTGCGCTAGATGGTTCGGATTTGGACTCAATAACGATGACCTACGGTAGTGAAGTGCGAGAGATGGTGTTCTACTCACCTGAACTCACCGAAGGGCTGCATACCGTCCAATTAACCCATCTGACCGGGATGTATATTGCATTTGATGCCATTGAAATCACCGGAACCCCCACCGAAACGCCTCAGCCCAGTGTAACCCGTACCCCCACCCGCACTCGAACAGCCAGCAATACCTACCCGGCCACCCGCACCAACACCAGCTCACCCTCTCCATCCAGCACAAAGACCCCTGCACCGGTCGGACCGGGAACCTATGATGACAGTAGTTTTTCATTCGGTTATAACGGTTGGCAGGCTCACACCGTGGCCAGCCAGTATATGACCACCGAGCATTACTCGGCAGTCAGCGGATCCACCGCCAACCTCACCTTCAACGGTGTCACAGCCACTATCCTTTACCGAAGGTTTAATACTTTCGGGACAATTCAAGTGTATATCGATGGGGTTTTCCAGGCTGCAATCAATCAGAATTCCGCTACCGAAGTGCTCGAACAATCGTGGACTTCAACAGCGCTGTCACCTGGGCAGCACACCATGAGCATTGTGCACCTCAGTGGTTCTTATGTCGTATTCGACGCTGTTATCATCCACGGTCCTGGAACCCAGACGGCCACGTTAACTCCTAGCCGCACAAATACTGCCACCCGAACCCGCACCTTTACCATCACGGCGTCACTCACACCAACGATCACCGTCACACCCAGTGCATCTAAGACTGCAACGGCCAGTAGAACACTCACTCCCAGCCGAACGGCTACATCCACCCGGACACCGGTCACCATTCCGGCCATTAAAATCGATGACAATGACTATCGGATCCTCTACAAGGGCTGGATCAAACGAAGCGTCACCGGTTTGTACAACAATACTGAACATTACTCATCCAAAGCTGGGAATACTGCCTCTCTACGCTTCTACGGAAACGGTGTGACGATACTCTATCGCGGTTTCAATAGTTTCGGAAACCTGGGGGTTGATATCGATGGCATCGCTTTTGGCGCAGTAAGCCAGTACAATCCTGTCCAGATTCGCAATCAATCCTGGTATAGCGGCGATCTTCCGTTGGAAGTCCATTCACTAACACTCACCCATCTTACCGGGCAATTTACAGTCATTGATGCCATTATCATTCACGGACCTGCCACCATTACCCCTACTCCCACCTCTACGAGAACGGCTACCGCAACCCGTACAGCCACCCGAACCAGGCTGCCATCCTCAACCCCCACCATGACCCGGACGTTTACTCCGTCCAAAACACCCACCCGGACTGCATCCCTAACACCCACCAGAGCCCCTGGTCTGATCGGCATCGGAACCACCGATGATACCAGCATGAGCATCCAATACTCCGGCTGGGCAGCACGAGTCATTTCTGGCGCATATAATAATACCGAGCATTACTCCTCCAGTATTACCTCACTTGCTGCAGTATACTTCTTGGGTGATTCAATATCCATCCGCTACCGTACCGCCTCGAACTTCGGCATGATGCAAGTGATGATTGACGATGAGATTTATTTTATTGACCAAAACAGTACGATTCCACAGATGAATCTGGTGTGGAACAGTCCGATTTTGACGCAAGATTACCATACACTTGAGCTCACCCAGCTTTCAGGATCTTATATTACGTTGGATGCGTTGATCATCAGTGGAACTCCCACAGAAACCCCCACTCTGACACCGACCCAAACGAATACTCCCAGTCGGACTCCATCCTTAACCCTCTCACCTACGATGACATTTACACCCAGTGTAACTCCTACCATCACCAGTACGCCACCGCCGGCAGGCGCAGGGATGTATGACGATAATGATTCCCGTTTTGAATACCAGGGTTGGATCTACCACCCTCTGACTGGAATGTGGAATAACACTGAACATTATTCGCAAGTAATTGGCAACACCGCGAAATTCACCATGACTGGCAGCGGTTTCACCCTGCGATATCGCAAAAATTCTTCCTTTGGGAATGTAGGCATCTGGGTAGATGATGTACTGGTTTCTACCATCTCTCAATACTCAGCAAGTGCATTGTTGAACCAATCCTGGGTCAGTCCCACCTTCACAACCGGGGTACATACCATAACTCTGACCCATGTTAGCGGTACGACGGTGGTTCTAGACGCGATCACGATCCGTTAATTGCGACGTCCATACCACCCGATCAAGATTCCATCGCCTTAAAGCGATATCCTACTCCAGATTCGGTGGTGATATAGATTGGCTTGGATGGATCAATTTCAATTTTTCGTCTCAAATTGCTGATATTAACTCGCAAAATATGCGAATCGCTTTCATAACCGGTTCCCCAGACTAAATGCAGCAATTGGTGGTGGGTAAGGACTTTTCCAGCATTCTGGAAAAACACTTTAAGGATCTCGTACTCATTTGGGGTCAGGTTGACTTCTTCACCTTTGTGTTTCACAATCCGATTTGTCAAATCCAGCTCCAGCTCACCCACAGCCAACACCGGGGAGGATTCATCTTTCTGAGCATTATGCCGCAACGCGACCCGAATACGAGCTGTCAGTTCACCCACTCCAAACGGTTTGGTTAGGTAGTCGTCAGCCCCAGAATCCAACGCCTGGATTTTATCTGCCTCGCTATCTCGAACGGATAGGATGATTACCGGCACCTGGCTCCATTCGCGAATTTTACGCAAGACCTCCACCCCTTCCATGTCAGGCAAGCTTAAGTCCAGGATCACCAGATCGGGGTGATGCAGAGCGACCATTTGAATTGCTTCTTGACCATTGGCTGCCTCATGGATCGTGTTTCCAAACATAGCCAGCGAAGTACGCAAGAACCTGCGGATCGGGCGTTCATCATCTACCACTAGGATTACCGCTGAATTTTCCATTTTTCTTCTCTTCTAACTTAAACGTATCACACCGGTAATGCAAATATAAATTGAACACCTTTATCCGGGTTTTGCTGCACCCAGATCTTCCCGCCGTGGATTTCAACCAGGCCTTTGCAGATTGCTAAGCCTAAACCAGATCCGCTTACTCGATTCTTGGGATCTCCACGGTAGAATTTTTCAAAAATCAGTTTTTCATCTTGAACGGGTAGGCCGCGACCTTGATCCTGAACCGAGATTTCAACAAAATTGCCATTTACTCCTGCCTTGATGATGATCCTTGATCCAGAATCAGAATACTTTATCGCATTATCCAACAGATTTACTAGTACTTGCTCAATCAGTACTTGGTCCACCCAGATAGCCGGTAGATCCTCTGGTATGGACGTTTGCATAATACGGTCCTCTATCCGGTTCTTCAACCTGGCCAATACCGAACCAACCATATCCAGCACATCGCATTCAGTCTTGTTCAAGTTAAGGGATCCTGATTCCAACCGGGTCATATCCAACAGGTTGCCCACCAGACGGTTCAAGCGCTCCGATTCCTCCCAACCTGTGTCGATCAACTCAAGCCTCGATTTCGGATCAATGATTGACCGACCAATAACCTCGGATTCGTGCAAGGTGCTTAATACACCCGTAATCGTTGCCAAAGGTGTCCGGAGGTCATGAGAGATTGAGTTCATGAGTGCGGTCTGTAATTTCTCTTTTTCTTGAGCTAACCTGGCCAGATTCGCTTCTTCTGAGAGAGCTGTTTTTTCGATGGCAAGGGCTGCCATGGCAGCGTACGCTTCTAATAACTGCTTCTTTTCCGTGGATATCCACTTTTCCTTATATGGGAATTGGACAGCCAGAATCCCAATCACCGTAGATGCAGTGGTGAGGGGATGGTAATAGGTTGTTCCGCGCAAAAAGACTTTAGTTCCAAACCCTGCTGGCTGGTTATTTAGCACGACCCATTCAGTAATTTCTTCCCATCCAGGTTCGGGTTGATATCCATCCGACTTTTTTTGTAACAGAATGCTCCGCTGAGATTGGATATAGATGGCAGATTCCTTGTGGAATGCCTGGTGAACCTGATCAATGATGGAGGTGTACATCGTTGTCGCGTCCAGCGTAGTTGCCAAACCTCTGCTGAGGTTATACAGAGCGTTGGTCCGAGATTCGCGCCGTTGGCTCTCTTCAACCTGGACTCGCACAGTTGAAACCAGGTTGCTCACGACCACACTGACAACAAAGAATCCCAATAATGTGATGAGATATTGGGTATCAGAAATTGAAAAACTTAATTTGGGTTCGATCATAAAGAAATCGAATACCAGAACACTTAGAATGGATGACATCAAAGCCGGTCCGCGACCGCCATAGATTGCCGAGAGAACCACCGCAGCCAGGAAGATCATCACCAGGTTCGCAGGTTCGATCCCCAAATGCAGCGGATAACTAATCAGCGTCGCTGCCAGTACCAGCGCGATCGCTTTTAGGTATTGAGGCCAACCTGAATGAGGGCGAAATGTTTCTAAAAATCCTTGCTGAAATCCTGCCCGGTCATCATTGATAACGAAGACTTCTATCCATCCACTTTGACGAATGATCTTATCTACCAGAGTCACACCGAAGTTGTCCTGCCACCAGGACCGTTTCGGATTTCCCAACACAATTCGGGTAACCTGATGTTCACGGGCAAATTCCAGGATGCTGCTGGTAATATTTTGACCAGAGATTTGTACCACCTTAGCCCCCAGATCAGTTGCCAGAGAGAGCGTTTTTTCAAGTTGCTCGGAATGAGGGAATGAGAAACGCAATCGATCAGGGGTTTCAATGTATAACACTGTCCATTCACAACACAATTCATCTGCCATCTTGCGGCCAGCCCTCACCAATCTTTCAGCAAGTGGATGCGAGCTGATACAAACCAGAATCTTTGAATACCCCTTACCTGGCTCAATGCCAGTTTGGCTATATGGTTGAAATTCGCGGTGCATAGCGATCAACTTGAGGGCAGCATCCCGGGCGTGCTTGTTCTGTCCAGATTGCCCTCTTATTCTTCTTTGTTCTTCAACCAACTCGATATCTGGATCATCAACCAACTCAATGATATCAGCCAGTTCAATCACATCCATCGGAACCAGTTCAGTAAGCAAATCATTCTGCTGGCCGATTCCGAAAATCTGTTCTGCATCAATGGTAGCGTAAACATCCCATCCAGTTTTCAATAAATCAGCCAGGTAACTGAATTGGTAGGGATACTTTGGGTCAGTACCAACCTTCAAGTTCAGGTTATCGATCAGGATGATGCCTGCTTTGGAGGAATCGAATTGAAATGGTAGTGCTTCTGGAAATTTGAGGAGAAAATTTAGAAATTCTTCAGGCAGATGAGGCTGTTTGACAACCTCACCTGCATTTATAAGCCTAACTTCTCTTCCTTGACTTTGCTGGTCTGCAGCGGCCAACAACATTTTTCGGGTATTCGCGTGGTTACCGCTGTAACCCAGGAAGATTTTAAAATGGCTTTTTCGGAGAGCTGGCTGCGTAACCATGCAAACATTATACATCAGGCTTCTAGCCAAACATCAAGGATCAATCATCCTTGTGATTTTCCGCCGTCAAAAACGATGCATTAAACCTGGTACGGAACCTCAATAATCACAATCCCATCCCTGTTTAGCAGCGCTTTCCGTAATGACTCGGCGGTGCGGGTGTGCAAGAGGCGAGACGCTTGCTGGGCAGGCACAAATTGAGGTACCACGATGGTGATCACTTCATTGGGTTGCACTACCTGACAGAGATGATCCACATATTCCAAAAATGGTTCCAGAAATAAGCGATAGGGTGAATTGAGAACAATCAACCGAACATTATCTCCCCATTTCTTCCACTTCTCTTCCAGTCTGGTTGATTCAGTTGGATCAATCCCTATATGGATGACTGTTATATCATCTGATAGTGATTCTGCAAATTTTAGTGCTTTCAACGTCCCATTATGAACACCGGCGATAGGCATGATGACCCTGTTCCGAGTGATACGCTTGGGAAAACTGATATTTTGTAAAGAAAGCTTGTGAGCCAGCTTCTCGTAGTGACGATGTATGGCAAAGAATATGGTTACCAGAATGGGTGTCGATAAAATCACAATCCAGGCACCATCTTTAAATTTTGTTGCGCCAAAAACGACCATCACTACAAATGTGCATAATCCACCAAACCCATTGATGATCATCTTATGGATCCAACCCTTATCAAAGCGGACCACCGACCCGGGTTCTACAATTTCTTCACCCGGCTTGAGGTGACCAGATTTCCACCATCTGCGCGCCATGCCAATCTGAGAAAGGGTGAATGAAAGGAATACACCAATCGCATAAAGCGGGATCAATCTCGTTACACTACCCTGGAAAATGATCACCATTCCTGATGCCAGTGCTGCCAGAGTGATGATGCCGCGATCAAAAACCAACCGGCTGCCTTTGGATGTGAGCTGGCGAGGTAAGAACCCATCCCCTGCATGCAACGCTCCCAGGCGGGGAAAATCAGCAAAAGCGGTGTTGGCTGCCATGATAAGTATTACAGTTGTCGATGTAATCGTAAGCAGATAGATGACACCTTGTCCCCCATAAACGGTTCGAATGATCTGTGAGATCACAGTTTCACTCTCTGCAGGAACAGTTCCCATCTTTACGGCCAGATATGTAATCCCTAAGAGCATACTTCCCAGGATACCAGCCATCCATAGCAGGGTAGTGCCGGCATTCTTGCTTCTCGGCTCTTTAAAGGCGGTGATGCCATTGGAGATCGCCTCAACCCCGGTGACAGAAGATGTGCCATTCGCGAACGCCCGTAAGATCAACAACAAACTGATCGGTTGAACCAGGGATATTTCCATATGTGGAGGATTAATCACTTGACCTAATGTTCCAGTAAATGACTGGTAAAAACCTGTAAGCAATAGGATCAACATAAGCCCAAGAAATAGATAGGTTGGAATGGCAAATGTGGTACCAGATTCCTTGACTCCCCGCAAGTTGATTACCATGATCAACAAAATCATTGCTACTGCGATATATACCCGATAAGGGTACAAAGATGGATAGGCGGAAGTGATCTGCAATACACCAGATGAGATCGATACCGCCACCGTCAAAATGTAATCAGTCAAGTAGAGCTGCACCAGCGGTCTGGGCTGGTAATTCCCCCAGGTTATCGCGTGCCACAATATACGCGCCACCGCCGCCAGGATAGGCGTGGATGGTTTGTTCATACGAGAAAGTCAGGATCAAGAGTAAAGTACAACAATTCCGATTACGATTGGGAAAGTTAATCCCAATGCAGCTGACCCGGCAGCAGCCAGAATAACCATTGCTTCCTGAGGGCCGTACGCCACCGATGATAACGCATCGGATGAGAAGACAGCCAGACCGATCAATTTTCCAATTGCCTGATGTTTTGCATCGTGCGGTAGCTAAGCGGTCGGCCTTCGAGTACTGTCCGCCATGAGAACTTGGGTTGAATATCCAGCGTGTCCTGGATAATATTTTGATGAACTTCTTGCATTTCCATTGATTTAACCTCTACTTAGTATGAAACAATTAATAATCCGTTTCACGCATAAGATATCGGCAAGAAGTTGTGAAATTGTGTCAAAAAAATGTCAAGATTTCTTAATCAGCTAAGGATGAGCACCTTGCTCATCCTTATTGGTGAAATCATTGTTCTTAAAATTGGCAAAATCGAATTACTAAAGAGGGTTAATCTCCCAGGCAGATACCAATATTTCGGGCAGTCAAGATCGCATCGCCATCCAGCCAGACCCGCTTGGGTTTGGAGATGGCCTCTTTGATGCTCGTATCTCTAATCACCCCATTCTGCAGAGATACCATTCGTCCCACGCCACCACTCATTGCCAGTCTCACCGCGGCTGCGCCATAACGGGTTGCCAGCCAGCGGTCGAACGCACTCGGACTTCCTCCCCGCTGAAGATGCCCCAGTACGGTCAGGCGGGTTTCAATTCCTGATCGCTTATCAGATCTCGCGGGTCACAAAGTCGCCCATTCCGCCCAAACGGGCATAAGTCACTCCGTCTCCCTCAATAGAATAAATCTGCTCTCCATCCAACGGTCTGGCGCCTTCGGATACAGCCACAATGCTAAATTTGGTACCGCTATCTCTACGGCTCTGAATCTTATCGCATACAGATTGCATCTGAAATGGAATTTCCGGGATGAGGATCACATCTGCTCCCCCTGAAAGACCCGCATTTAGGGTGATGAAACCAGCATCACGCCCCATTAATTCGAGTACCATCACCCGGTGATGCGCTTCCGCAGTCGTATGCAGGCGGTCCAGAGCATCGGTGGCTGTATTCAAGGCAGTATCAAAACCAAAGGAAATTTCTGTCCCGCCGATATCGTTATCAATCGTTTTCGGTACTCCGACGACCGGTACACCAATTTCGAACAATTCCTGAGCTATTCGCAATGTGCCATCGCCGCCGATGACAATCAAACAATCCAGATTCAAGGAACGGATCCGGTCGATGATCATTGCCGGAAATATCTTCCACCACCTCAACTCCATCCACGATGACCTTTCGGGCAAATGGATTCCCGCGATTGGCGGTTCCTAGAATGGTCCCTCCGCGCGGAAGAATTCCATGAATGGCACTGGCAGGCAGTGGAATCACACCATCTGGGGTCACAAATCCATCGAAACCGTCCTGCACCCCCAGTACTTCGCAATCATATTGCAGCATGGCAGTTTTCACGACTGCACGGATGACAGCATTCAACCCGGGAGCATCTCCGCCACCGGTTAATACCGCTATTCTCCTCATGCGAACCTCCAGTAACCAATTGTCATGCTCAATTCATTTTGGCACAATATGATCGTTGGGGCAATTAAACCAGTAAATGCTGGGTTGACTCGATCGCCACGCTGCGTTTGTTGTTAAAATCAACCCAACCTACATTCTATTAAAATAAAGCACCAGTAATGATACTGGTGCTTTCTCATAGATAATTTTGCCTACTCGGTTTTTGGATTGAGCAATACCAAAATCCCGAGCAGCCCCATATTGGCAAACAACAATGGCGCCATAAAAGGTGCTCCTCGCAAGAACCGCTCGGTGACAATGATATTATCGCTCACCAGGTTGGTCTGGATATGCAGAATAAATCCGATCAGAC
This sequence comes from uncultured Chloroflexia bacterium, assembly GCA_963818305.1. Taxonomy (GTDB): domain Bacteria; phylum Chloroflexota; class Anaerolineae; order Anaerolineales; family Anaerolineaceae; genus DAIOEK01. The sequence goes on along the minus strand of CAWFRQ010000002.1, from coordinate 161,638 downwards.
CAACCAACATCATCAAAAGCATCGCACCAAGATAGATCCAGATCTCTTCCGCTTTGAGCTTTTTCATCATACCTGCCACCACAGCGACCACGGTCGCAAATACACCGGAGAGGGTGGGCAGCCATAACCACGGATTCTCAAAATTCACCCGGGCAGTGATCCAGCACGCTGCTGATGCACTGTCGCCAGCAGGAATACACCGGTAATCATGAGATAAGCCTGGGTTTTACTGGTTGGCATCTGAATTGAACTTGCCCTTCCCAACAATCAGCCTACCGCTATCCACCGGCGATTCTTCCCATACACCGCTCAATCCCATCACCGCTATCAGAATGAATGTCAGCGGTCCTAACAAAGGGGGGCCGTAACATCAGCATGTTCATGGTAATCTGCTGCCCAACCGGAGCGTCAGGCATCACCGTCCAGCGCAGATGGAAGTAAGAACCTAAAACTCCAACCACCACACATAAGAACAGGATACTGGTCGCAAGCCAATTGGCGGTCATTCGGTGCTTCAGCGAAATCCACCCGGCGATGAACAGACCCACCCCTGCCAGCGGGCTGAAGATGATGGGAATCCATTCGTACGGCTTGATGACCGCATCCAATAGATGGGCAAAGTAGATATCCAACCCAACCAGGACCAGCATAAAAGCCGTCAGAAACATGACTGCCTGATCTCTGGAGAAACTTGATCCGCAGTTTGCGAACCCAGGGGAGGATTTCAGCCAGAAGATACATATTATTTGACTTCCGCTGGGTTCAACTTTTCATCTGAATATTCACGCATTTCCGCCAGATCGGACAGAATCTCATAGGCGCCATGCCACTGGACATAATCAGGGCCTTGCATCCAGGTGCCGAACTTAGCTGTTCTACCCCAGTGGTGCCATAACTCAAAATAGGTGAAGTCTATCGGTTGGTCAAATGGGTCTGCGGTGGTTACTCCGGCATCTTTCAGACCTTTCATGATTCCATCACTCTCCTCCACCCATTCATTGACAGCCAGCGTTGATTTATCCGCATCGGTATAGAACGTATCCACAAAGTTTTGATTATGACATTCAAGGCACACGGATACCATCCGGGTCTTGTTGTCTTCCCAGGATGGGCGGCGTTCACTGATCGGTGCAAATAAGTACCAACTTAACCGATCACCCACATCGTGTGAGGTGGCTGTACCGCCAAATCCGCTCATATGGCAGGTGGCGCAAGTAGGTGCCGGGAAGTCTTCTACGGTCAATGACCCGGGTTCTGCATCCCAATTCCAATCATCACCACTGGTTTGGTACGCAATACCATGCGGGCTTTCCTGATAAATTTCCCATTGCGGATGATCTGGGCCGATATGGCAGGCATTACAGGTTTCAGGTTTGCGCGCCTGTTCCAGGCTAAATTCATGCCGGATATGGCAGGTCTGGCAACGTCCAACTGACTGATCTGGGGCTGGTTTGCCAATACTGTGACAGGTTTCGCAGGCAAATTTTGTCACATCCGGACCTTCCAGTGCTGCAATCGCGTTTCTTGATTTATCAGGTGCGAAGGATCCTTCGGGAATGGCTTTATAAGCAGCCATCATATTGGCATCCAGGTCTTTGCTGCCAACCACCGCCACCCAGGCGGGAATTGCATGCCGGCTCTGGTTAAATTGAGCAACTTCAGCTGGATGGCATGTCTCACACTTGGCTGTGGTCGGAGACTGCAGCACATAGGTGCCTTCATGTGCCACCGAACCGGGATAATTCGCTGCCACTTCATGGCAATCCTGGCAGCTCACCTTTGCTTCTGCCATGCTGCTCATACCATACTGATGAACGATGCCCGGACTGGATTGCTCATGGCAGGTAACACATTCATCCTGACTGGATTCGAGTACATTTACCCGTTCACCCGAATCAGAAGCAGGTCTCTGGGTGGTAAGTGCAAGAATTAAGATCAGACCAGCGATCACGATCACTGCCACAATGCCATAAACAAATAACTTGGGGAGAATTGATTGAGGGGTCGGTTTTGATTCCATAGTTCTCCTAATGAATGCTCACCATGTGTTTTAATCTATTTCTAATAATTCTATTATATAAGTTTTTCTGTGTAAATTGGTAACTTTTGTTACCGAATTGATAAAATATATTCTTCCTATGCAGGACAATTAAGATAAAATTACCTGCATTCTCTCACAGGGACTCATATGCATCCAAAAACGAAACTAATTTTTAATCCGATTGCTAATCTGGGACGCGCCTGGTCAGTTGCGTCCTCTTTACGCCCAATTGTCATGGATCTGGGTGGAGCAGATTGGACCGGCACCGCATATCCTACCCATGCTACCGAGCTGGCTGCCCGCGCTGCAGAAGAAGGTTATGAACAGGTGGTGGCGATGGGTGGTGACGGAACCATGCATGAGGTGTTAAATGGATTGATGCAGGTTCCGGTAGAACGCCGGCCCAAATTAGGGATTGTCCCCATTGGTTCCGGGAATGATTTTGCTTACGCCTGTGGCATTTCCAGTCAACCTGAAGAAGCGCTAACCCAGGCTCTGACCGGTACCCCCACTCCGGTTGATATCGGACATCTGATTGATAACCAGGGACATAACGAATACTGGGCAAATGCCATCGGAATCGGATTTGATACGATCGTGACACTCAATTCAAGGAAGGTGAAATACCTGCAAGGATTCCCGGTATACCTTGTAGCTGTTCTTCAAAGTATCCTCTTTCAATATGTGCCATTTCAGTTAAAAATGACCATCGATGACCAAACATGGGAAGATAAACTTATGATGTTGGTGTTGATGAATGGAAAACGCGAAGGCGGCGGTTTCCATGTGACTCCTGCTGCGAAACCAGACGATGGTATCCTTGACTTGCTTTCCATTCGTAAAGTGAGCAGACTGCGAATGCTGCAAATTTTGCCTTCTGTGATGAACGGGACGCAGGCAAAATTCTCGGATTGCCAGATCAAACAATTCAAAAAAATACATATTGAGTCGGACCGTCCCCTGTATGTCCATGCTGATGGAGAAATCCTGGCAACTCCCCAGGCTCATTGCAAACAAATGGATATCAGCATCATTCAAAATGCCATTCAAGTGGTAAGATAAAAGAGTATTCAAAAAATAAACAATATTATCTATCCTGAAAAACTTCGAGTTCCCATATCCGGTTCATACAAATAAACTCGAACATCTAGTGCCTGGGACATTTACTTATAAGGAATATTCAGATGCCTGACCTTATCCAAAGTCTTGAAGGACATGATATTGGTTTTTTGACGATATTAGCGAACTTGTGGGATGTAGAAATCCCGCAAGAAGACTCACAATCCAACCGCTCATCTCTTGTCCGTGCTATCACCGATTTGGATGTGTTTCAAAAACAATATGCCGCCCTGCCTGAACAAGCTAAGTCGGCGCTGCACGAAATCCAGAAACACCATGGCAGAATGGTCTGGAACCAGTTCACCCGGATCTATGGTGAGGTTCGTGATTACGGTCCTTCCTGGCGAGACCGGGAACTACCCCACCTGAACCCCATTTCTACTTCCGAATTTCTATGGTACCGCGGATTGATCTCGCGCGCATTTATGAAGCAAGGTCCGGTTCCGCAAGAGTTTGTTTATATCCCTGATGATGTTTTGACGCTGATCCCTCAGCATTCACGCAAATCGTATCGAAATGAGAATTTCGCAGACAAAAACGACCGTGATGCCCGGGCGGCTGCGCCATACCACACCCGTTTGCTCGATGACCTTTGTACCGCACTCGCCGCAATGCGCTGCAATATCCCACCGTACCAAAATCAACACTTGCTCATCCGACCGCCCTATTCCACCTTCCTCGGAGAAATAATGCGGGTAACCGGGCAGGTAAACCAGGAAGGTGAACTACAGCCAGACCGCGCCCGTCAGCTTTTAGAAGCACAACGTGAAAATGCCTTTCTCGAAGTCTTCCAGACCTGGCGTGAATCAACCGATATTTATGAACTCGCCATTGTGCCAGCCATCCGGCTGGAGGGTGAGTGGAGTTATGACGCTCGAGAAGCCCGGGAAGCAGCATTAAAACTTGTGATTGATCTTCATTCAGAAGATTGGATCAGCTTGTACGACTTTTGCGCTAAAGCAAAAAAAGTGCACCCAGATTTTTTACGTCCGGATGCAAATTATGACACCTGGTTGGTTAGAAATCGGTCCACCGGTGAATACTTACAAGGGTTTTCACACTGGGATGATGTAGAAGGCGCCTATCTTCGGTTTGTATTATTAGGTCCACTCTTCTGGATGGGTGTGGTTGAAACTCGAAGAGACGACACCCCCGGCAGCCAAATTTTCTTCCGCCTGACCGAATTAGGGCAAGACCTGCTGCACAATGCACCTCCGCCTGCTTTCCCAAGTGAATTGGGGAAAATTTCTATCCTCAAAACTACCATGCTATCCGTACCGGCCGCATCCCCGCGCTGGGTGCGATACATGATCGCCAGAATGTGTGAATGGGTCGGCCGGCAATCCGATCTGTACCTGTATCGGATCACGCCGGAAGGGCTGGCAAATGCCCGTAAACAAAGTCTCTTTCCATCGCACTTGTTAAAACTGTTACAACGGTTTTGTTCCACCCCCCCACGGCCATCACTTACCCGTGCATTGCAGCGTTGGGAAGAACAAGGAACCGAAGCCAGCGTTGAGACTGCCGAGGTGTTACGGGTAAGCTCTCCATTCATCCTCAACAAACTACGCGAATCGCAGGCAGCTCGTTTTCTGGGTGAACCCCTGGGTTCCACCGCGATCATTCTAAAACCGGGTTCGCGGGATATGGTCTTACGAACTCTCACCGAAATTGGTTATCTGGCTGAAGTCAAAAAAGACGAACAGCTTCCTAGAAACACCGACCACAAAACCTCAGATTCTGAATAGGAGAATTGGGTATGAATTCAAAGCTAGATTGGATCAGACAGGAATTAGAAGGTTTACAGCAGTCAGGTTCATTCAACCGAATCCGAACAATTGAATCTCCGCAAGGCGCATGGCTGGTAGTGGATGGGAAAAAGGTTCTCAATTTTTGTTCGAACAACTATTTGGGGTTAGCCAATCATCCGGCTATCACAAGCGCTGCCAAGCAGGCTATCGATCAATATGGAGTTGGACCTGGCGCTGTACGGAGCATCGCAGGAACCATGAGCCTGCATATTGAACTGGAACGGAAGCTAGCCGCTTTCAAAGGTGTCGAATCCGCCATCACCTTCCAATCTGGTTTCTGCGCTAATGGCGCTGTCATACCCGCACTGGTATCCAAAGAAGATGTCATATTTTCGGATGAATTGAATCATGCCAGTATCATCGATGGCAGCCGCTTATCCGGAGCAAAGATCATCCGCTACAAACACTGCGATGTTTCTGATCTCGAAAAAGTCATTCAGGAAGCTGCGGGGACTTACCGGCGGGCAGTCATTATCAGCGACGGAGTATTTAGTATGGATGGGGATATTGCCCCGCTCGATAAACTATGTGAGATCGCAGAAAAATATCAGATCATCCTGATGGTGGATGATGCGCATGGGGAAGGTGTTTTGGGCAAAGGCGGCCGTGGGATTGTAGACCATTTTGGCTTACATGGTCGGGTGGATGTAGAAATTGGCACGATGTCTAAAGCATTTGGCGTGATGGGCGGAATGGTGTGCGGTAACCAGGTCATCATCGACTGGCTACGTCAACGCGGACGCCCCTTCCTGTTCTCCTCAGCTCTAACGGTAGCGGATACTGCCGCCTGTATGGCAGCAGTGGACCAATTGACTCAATCCACAGATCTGGTTGATAGACTGTGGCAGAACGCGCGTTATTTCCAGAGCAGTATGAAGAAACTGGGATTTGATACCGGTGTCACCCAGACACCCATCACACCCGTGATGCTGGGTGAAGTCGTGCTGGCAAAACAATTCAGTAAAGATTTGTTTGAAGAAGGTGTTTTTGCGATGGCCCTCGGATTCCCGACCGTCCCGCAGGGCAAGGCGCGCATCCGGGTGATGATCTCCGCCGCCCACACCCAGGCTGATCTGGATGAAGGCTTGAAGGCATTTGAGATAGTTGGCAAAAAGCTCGGAGTAATTTAGTTTAGTCAGACCCAAATTTCGTTTGGGGATCATTCTCAACAATCTCACCATCCACAATTAACTCGTCCTTTTCAGCATTTTGGAAAGGACGGGCTACATTTAAACGCAAATTGGTGAGGTGCTCTTCCACTACAAATTGGGGACAAAGCTCAACAAACATGTACAACCCCATGCCCATCACGGCCAGGTCATCGAAAGGTAAAAACGGCAAGAAATCGACTGGAGAAATCAGGTAAACCAGCGAAGCAATTGGGAGCAATTTGAGATAATTGTTCACCCGTTTATCCCGCATCAGCCGATAAATCAATCGTCCGCGGGTGAGAACGTCTTGTACCAAACCCTGATTGGTTGGAACGAGTCGCTTAAATGAGGATGATCCCATTGATATTGCCTCCTACCTGTATATACAGTCTACTTCATTTACGTAAGAATCAAAAATTCGTTTTATTTATCCTGATAGGTTCGAACCATTTGTTTGCGCCGGCGCAGATTAATGAGGGGTGCCAGGGCTTTACGTAAGTAATACTTGGCAACCATCACAGAGAAGAAATTCCCGCCATCCCGGTAGTGCACCCTTAGCATTTCCGGCCAACAGCGATCATCTGCCGCAATCGTTTTGGCATTGTCATGCAGACGGAAGTTTGCCCACACCTTGCGCACATAAACCAGATCGGTCAATCTGGCCAACCGTACCCATAGGTCATAATCCATTGCAAAGAAAAATGAAGGATCTAGCGGACCCACCTTGCGCCATAGATCAGCCCGAAAGAAAGATGCCTGTTGCGGAATATGAACATACCCTTGTCGGAGTTTTTCATAATCAGTTTGCGCGGCGGGGAACTTACCGATTGGTTCTCCTTTTTCGTTAATAAAACGGGTGTCACCGTACACCATGCCCCAGGATGGATGTTCTTGTAATAACTCGACTGCTTCCCGAATCGCTCCTGGCTGGTAAGTGTCATCTGAGTTCAACCAGGCTAAGATCGATCCATTGGCTCTGGCAAAACCTTTATTGATTGCGTCAGTCTGCCCCTGGTCTTTCTCAGAGACCCAGCCAGCAAGCTTATCTGCATACTTTTGCATGATTTCAACCGTGCCATCGGTTGATCCGCCATCTTGAATGAAATATTCGATGCGCGGATAATCTTGCGAGAGTACCGAAAGGATAGTCTCCTCGATGAAAGCAGCCTGATTAAAGGATGGGGTTACGATCGTTACCAAAGGGAGGTCGGTCATTCAGCCCTAATCGTCGTCACGTCATAAAAGACCGCAGCGCATTTATTTACCCAATGAGCCGGGTCATCATCCAATTCTTTAATCCGCTCCACACTCTCCATTGGAGCGACGACCACATCTGCAATGCCATTATTTATTTGCTGGTTGATGGATTCCAACCGAGCGTCCCAGCTTGCAGCTCTCTGTTGAAGTGCCGGAACAGCGGAAAGGGTAACCATCACCATGAACATGAAATAGAAACTAAGCATTACAAGAATGAATAGTCCGTTCGAAAAATATGGTTTGATTTGAAAACCAGATTTGGATTGTCTGGCGTGCATCCAGGTGATACCCAGCAAGTAAACCCAGCTTCCCAACCCAATTACCAAAATCCACTGGGCTGCGATGAGTGCCCTATCTTCAGGGTATGCCCCTTGTGCGAACGCACTGGGAGCGCAACAGGCGATGATCGCCACAAATAATCCGACAGGGATCGCCCAAAAGAGCCACTTGACCTTACGTGGATTAATTTCACTCCAATCTCGTTGCAAAGATAGACTGAGCATAAACACCGCTATGAGTAGTAAAGGCAGCCAGGCTGCCTGCAATGTGTGGTAGATAAAACCAAGTGCATACCGCACAGAAAGGAAAGCTCCTTTCAACAGGTCTGGCCTTTTTGCCATCGCGTCCATGCGCACCAGGTTGCCAGGTGAGACGATCATTAAACCGAATGCGATCAGGGTTCCCCCAAGAGCAATCCAAACTGGAGTCAGACTAAGCTTTTTACCATCTTCTTTTTTATTTAGGAATAAGATCAGAAGGACAAGCAAAGCAAGTAAGCCCATTTGCAATGCCAGGGTTGTCTCTGAGAAACCCGCGTTGATAAAGCTGACGATCGCGATACCTGCGTATAAGATCCACCTTTTCCACCCGGCAGCGGATGAGAAGATCATCCATCCTAAGTACGGCAGTCATCGCAAGCGGAAGCAAATAGGTGATGCTGCCAGCCCTCCAAAAGACAGATTGAAACTGGCTTGGTGCTGTGATCAACACCCCATAAGAAAGCAAGGCGCCGATTAGATAGATCTCAAATCTGGTCAAGGGCAAGTTTAGGGCCCGGTTCAATCGGATCACAGAGCCGACCATCCCTCCTAAAAGAATACCCATTAACACAAGGGGTAAGAAACGAATTCCAGTCACACCCGCGAAGTCGATTATGTCAGTGATAAAAACCGTGCTGAAACGGTCAGACCAGGTAACAAATGACTTGACTTGCGCTCCCCAAAATCCATTTTCGATCACCAATCGGGAGAAACAATAATCATCAGCCAGATAGCGAGAAAAAGTTCCGGCGTAACCCAGGGCTGCCAGACCAGACGTCAGAATGATCGCCGCGAGCGAGAAAACAGTGAACTGTGAGGAGGTTAGCTTCAATCCCTCCATGGGACGTTTTCTGAGAACAGGCAAAAGCCACATAATTTATCTCTTAATCCCTTCAAAGAAGAGCCGGAAAATCTTAAATATCATATCCCATCCGGGAAAGGTATGGTGCAAATCGGTCAGCCATTTTTTGTTGTTCCGCTTCGTTAAACCTTTCACGGAAACGCCCGATTTGTCCTTTGAAAAAGTGCAGCCCGTCTTTGCCTTCTTTCGCCTTTCCAGGTCGGTATTTCTCGATGATTTCCATATTTAGCTGTGACTTGCCATCCAGCCCCAGAAACTCAATCAAACGCTAAGATTCTTCGTCATACTGCGTGAGCAGATCTTCATATCTGGCGTGCAGCACATTCTTTTGCTTCATCCAATCATCCCAGATTATTGCAATAATCCAACATAAAGTCGATCGCCTTATCAATGTCTGTCAAATGTGAGAAAGCATTGGGGTGACCTTGATCTTTCGTCCGCTTGCCAAAATCCATCGCAGAAAGTAACGCATCACGGGGATCACGATACAAGTAGGATGTCTTCATCCATCCCAGAGCCATCGCTGTGTTCCCAACCAGGGTGGGACCAGAGTGGGCTTTGATGACAAAAGATGGATTCTTCCAACTAGGAATTACGACGCGCGAGACACGTCGCAGGGTGAGTGCGCCAATATTGCAGTTCACTTCAGTCAGAACATCCTGCAGATGGTAGGTTGTCCTCACTTGCCGAGCGTCAACCCCGCCATTCGCAACCACCAGATCATGGATCAAGTTGTAATACCACCCGGAGCCAGCCCGGGGCATACCGACCGATAAAATTATCATATGAACTCTCAATTAGTATGGATCATTGATTTTACGGCTTCAATCATATCATGATTGTTCTGAGGGCTTTGATGGTCCCCAGGTAAACCGTTTTGTTCGAGGAAACCGGTTGCAATCGCTAAAAAGACTCCCAGATTGAACCATCCATTCGGATCCAGGAAGGAATCTTGGGTGAAATTAAAGAAAACCAGGGTCACCCAGGTGATGAACCCGGCAACGCTCAGATATTGAACCAACCGGTTCCGGATTCGAATCAGAGTGATCATCTGACCCAGCACGACCAGTTGAAAAATGACATAGAATCCAAAGCCAAACAGACCAGTTTCAGCTAGCAAACGGACATACATGTTTTTGGTATTTGGATACAGATACCCATTTGTCGTTAGATGCTTGGCAATTTCAGATAAATTCTTAGACCATTCCGGAACTTGGTCGTACAGGTACATGCCTGCGCCACCCAGGCCAACGCCTAGCACCGGATGATCTTGATAGACGCCCATCCCTGCCATTGCATATGCCAGCCGCGGACCGGCTGAGATATCTACCATATACTCCGCCAGATTGGTCTTATTAGATTTCCAAAGTTTGGAAAAATAAGGATGATTCACCAGAGACAAACCCAACGCGCCGATGATACCGATGGTTCCCAGCAACAATGCCAATCGTCCAATGATGAATGAGAGATTGCGCCCTACACCTGGTTGACTCTGAAATGGTTTCCTCCACCACTCGAGTAAAACATGAAAGAGACTGGCCTGCGTGCATAACAAAACAATACCTGCGCTGCCAATTGCCATCAAAATACCACCCCGCGAGAAGGTGCTCACCAGCAGACCTACCGCTCCGGCGAACAAAACCGGCTCAATCCACCTGCGTTTGAATACTCTGTATCCGCTCACCAGACTGGCGATAAGCCACGGAAGATAAATGGTAGCCAATTGGTTTGCCAACCAGGACGGTTCATAAGCGAATCCCGCCGCGCGCTTCTTAACCAGTAATTTTCGGATGGAAAATGAGGTCTGGATCTCATTCAAAGCAGATCGTTCAGGGAATTGGGTGTAATAAGAGATCATCTGGATTGCGCCCCACACAACACTGGCAGCCAATCCAATGTATAGCCATTTCAAAGTAAAGCGGATATCCTGCTCATCCTGATTCATCAACATACTGGCAAGGAAGAAAACCAAACCGCCGATCAAAGTCACCCAGGCTCGTATCATTCTCCCCAGATACTCCTGCCCATGCATTGTGATGGGGTTCTCAACCACACCCCAGGCAGAAGCAGCCATCGCAACTGCCAGAAAAAGCGAATAAATGAGCAGGCTGCCATTAAACCGGAAAGTGATCTCTTTTCGAGCCAGCCGAATAACCAGGATCAGAATCAAAACCGCCAGAGGATAAAAGGAAAGCGGTCGGACCATTGTATCTTTTCCTAGCAAAGGAAAATATTTGAAGCTGGTGACTGGTAAGAACAGAACAACCAATCCCCAACAAAGCCTGGCTAATGATCGAAGATCACGCGGGAATGGAATGGATTTCATACTTTTTCGCGCAGAAAAACCGCTCCCAGAATAATGACCAGCATCAATCCGGTGAGAGCTCCTGCCAGAATATAATACGCGATGGATCGGACAGGTTCTACGACCAACCCTTTTTGCTGGCTAAGGTAAACCTGCGCCTCCGGGTGTATGCCGAGTGATTGCTTTTGTAATTCACCCAACTCCATCGTCAGTTTGTCCACCTGAGCGTTACTTAAGCTGTCAGTGCCTGCCTGTTTGAGTTGATTTTCAAGCACTGTAATGTCGGGTCGCAATTGTGACCCCGCGTTGAACTTCCGTAGAGAAAACCTTTGCCCAGGTAACAGCCAGTGATTTTGCCTGCGCAGGCTGATCTGCATATCCATACATTTTCCAGCCGCCATCGGATGGTTGAGCCAGTACCAAATTCTTGGATCGTAAATTTGCAATTGTGTACCCGGGGTTTTCATCAGCCACTTGTTGTAACACGATATCAGAAAAAGCTAACTCTTCCAGGCGGTTGGTTTCTCGTTCCAAGAAGTAAAATATTTCTCTATCCGGAGAATCCGGGAACAGCTTTTCCAGATTTTGGTTGATCACCACCACCGAGCTCGCCCGATAAATGGGCGGCAAAAGTTTGCAAATCACCGCGCCAATCAAACCGCCAGCCAGGAAACCAATACACAGCAACTTCCATGATAACAAGATGCGGGAGAGGGTTGAGAATTTGGGTATTTCAAATAAGGATTTGTTTTGTTCCATGATTCACCAACATTCTTTCACTTTTACGGAGAAAGAGGTTGTTCCAGATTATAAATCACAAATCCATCCCCGCTGGAAGTCTGGGTGAACTGCGACAGTCTATTCTTCAGGGCTGGCTGGTCGTCCAACTGACCCATCGCGGTTACCAAAAAGTATTTCTTCCCTTCAGTTAGTTTTGCAAAGGTGGTATCAAAATCCTTATCCCCTTTGCCCCTTGCTGCCGATAAATTTTGCCCCGAAGTGGTTGGCCAGTATTCAGCTGGTTTGACCAGACTGAAGTACATCAGTCGGTTGCCATAATCCTGGGTCAAGGCAATAAAGGAACCATCTCTGGGTAACGAAGTTGAGATCTTTTCCCATCCAGCCTTTTCAGAACGATAATCCGTCACGATCAGAATGGATCGCGAGACCCACAGGTAATACCCTGAGATCGCAACAAGAATGGCGATTACTGCCAATTGAGTGCGAGTAGATTGAGTCGCCAACGATTGCATCACCAGGTTTACCAGCGGAGTGATTCCAATAAAAATCAGGATTGCCAGTGGCAGGTGATAGTACGAGTGGGTAACAAACTGGAATGGGGAGCTGAGCCCATAAAGGAAGTAGCCCAACCACAAACCCAGAGTCATATTCCGGGGACGGTCACTCAAGAACCAGGTTCCTACTAAAGCCAAAATAAACACTGGCAGGCTATAGAGACTGTCGATCATATGCAGCCAGTCAGCATAGAAAGATGGATCAGCCCAAAGATGGCTGAAGGCCAGCGTCCAGGATTCGATGAACCCGCCGGAACGACCGCCCAGGATCAACAGGTAGTATATTGCGGCTGGCAAACTGACACCCGCTGCAATCAGCCAGCATTTCCGAGACTTGATAGCTTTACTCCAGCCATACAAGCCAATCAAACCAATGGCAGTCACACAAACCACGAACAAACCAGCAAAAGCTTTGATGAGGATGGCCGCTCCGCCAATGAGAGCCGTGATGATAGCCCATTTCCAATTCTGCTTTTCGGTAAACCTGTCGAGACTCCCAACAAATGCAGCAATTGCCAGAACCATCAACGGGTCTGGTTGAAAAGAGCGGGATGCCTGCACAAGGAAAGGTGTGAATAGAAAAATGCCCAACCCAACCCAGACGCCTTGCTGATATTTCCAACGCTTGAGCAACCAAGCCAAGAATTCCGGCTGCAGCCATCCAGAAGAAGATGGAATAAACACGAGGAATCCAAAGCAATTCTTCGCCCGCTAAGGCGATAGGTGATCGCTGTCAGCCACTCAAAGAATGGGAGGCTCGTAATCTTCCAACGAATTCATAGCCTGAAGTGCTGCTGCCTGCTGATTGGCATCCGAATAAGGCTGCATTGTGGCAAAGATACCGCGCGCAATGATCGCTGACCTTAGCTGGCGGGTGGGGTGAAAATCCAGGGGTAAGTCGGTCAGGTCAAACAATCGAATGGCCAACCCTAGCGAAAATGTCACCAGGATGAGGATCTGAATCACCCATGCGAAACGGATTTGCGGTTTGGATTGAAGTCCAGGAGATTTCATTGAATCGGATCCGCCAGGTCAAATAAGAGGTATCCATCACCTTGTTCAAAAGTGTAATGGTCGTAGAGGTAGTCTTTAACTTCTTGCTGCCGGTTAAAATCATCAAACCAGGTAACCAGAAAATACCGCCTTCCCTTGGCAGTTTCGACTAGTTTCGTAACCGGATCTTTGGAAATACCTGCCAGTTCTCGCACCGCCAGATCCCCGCTGCCTGGCCAGTTATCCAAATTGGTCCAACCATAAAAAGCCATCCGGTAGCCGTAATCCTGGGTGAGGGCGACAACCGGGTATTCCCGCAGTCGGTCTCCCATCTGCTGCCAGAAGAGAACCTCGGTGGTGAAATTTTGACTAACCAAAATCAATCGGTTTGTCCAGAAACCGGCTCCTAGCAGAAGCGCCAGTAATCCACCCAAAACAAGTTTTGATGAATGCCACTGATTCCGTTCCAACCAAGCGGAGATAAGTACACTGCCAATCGGAGCAATAGATAAGACTGCCAACGGGATGAGGGGCAGTTGGTAGTAGTCATGGGTACCGATATGATAAGCAAAAGCAAATCCATACACAATATATCCAACCCATCCACCCAGAATAAATCGCAGCGGGCGTGAGCCCTTGAACAGGAAAATACCTGCCAGGCTGACCAATAAGGTGGCTAAACCAAGTGTGTCGGTTACCTGGTTAAACCAGCGGGAGTAATTCGCTGGAGTTACCCACAAATTGGGAAAAAACCGGAAGCTGAATTGCTGTGATAAAAAGCCAGCCACAGAGGTGCCGTACCAGGTATAAATTACCGCTGGGAGCATGGCAAGCACAGCAAACACCCAATTCTGGCGATTCTTCACGATTTCTAGCGGTTTTTCTTGCAGTAATACTGCCGCAAACGGGAAGAACAAGAAGAAAACAGCCACATTCTTTACAAAAATAGCCAATCCGGTAACTAATCCTGCCAAAAGCATGCTTTGCCAGGATCTGTCCTTCTGCCAGCGATAGAAAAGCCACCAGGCAGTGACAATCAGACTAACCATGAGTGGGTCGGGCTGAAAAGTACGGGAAGCCTGCATCCCATAAGGCAAGAATAGATAGATTGCTAGTGAAATCAAACCACCATCCGGGTTGGTCAGGGCAGTTGCCAGTGAATACAAAGCGATCCCGGCCAGCACCCAGTAAGAAGAGGATAGAATTCTGGCGATCCAGACATTTTCCCCTCCCGTAGCTCGGTACAACCATGCAGTTATAGTTTCCATGATTGGGGGCTCAATGACTGCTTCCTTTTTCCCCTGCAAAATTGCCAGCTCTGTCTTCCACTCAGGTTCATCCTCCACATGCTGGTAATATAATCCACGTGCCATCAGCGCGGAATGTAGCTGACGGGTTGGATGAATATCCAGCGGCGGATCTTGTAGGTCGATTAAACGCACCCAAAAACCACTGAGGAGCAAGATCAGCAGTGCGATTTTTCGTAAGGTTGGGTGTTCACCAAAAAAACTTGTCATTGATCCCATCATCTAAAACGATTATCTGGCTGGTGACATTGCGTTCCTGATTGCCAGATAGAGCTGTTTTAGCTTACCAAAACCCATCATCGCCAGAAGACAATAAAGGACTCGATGAGTCTCTGGCAATATGATTTCAATGTTGTGGTTGATCCCACGCCAGTAGGATGCCAAGGCCTCACGAGGTTTACCGGCATCCAGCAGGTAACGGGCATTGATCCGATCTGCACCCGCCATTACCTGATCACCCAGAACGTTGAGCATATCTTTGTACTTTCGTTCCCGCTCCAAAAAATGGACGATCCGGTACGCTTCTTCACCAAACTTGTCAGCCTGGGCAACATTTTTTGCCTGCGGATGAAACCTCCCCTGAGCCCAAACCTGCTTGACATACACCAAATTTCCCTCCGCTGCCATGCGCAACCAGAGATGGTGATCCATGAGACAATGGTAACTCAAGTTGAGATTTCCAACCTGTTTGAGAATTGAGCGGTTCATAAAAACCGCGGGTTGGTTGATGATCTGGAAAACCATCAGGTCAGCCAGTTGATAGGCACCGACATTTCATGCGATGAAAAGCCTTGCCACGTTCATCAATCGCGACCACATCACCATACACCAGCGCAGTTTCCGGGTTCGAATCCCAGGCTTGGACAGCAGCGGTTACAGTGCCAGGTAGATACACGTCATCTGAGTTTAAGCCAGGCGACCAATTCGCCCTTTGCACGGGATAATCCCTTATTGATTCCATCGGATTGGCCATGATCTGACTCTGAAACCCACCAGCGAAATCGATCGGCATACTTCTGAATGATCGCAAGGCTGCCATCGGTCGATCCGCCATCCACAAGCAACACCTCCAGGTTGGGATAATCCTGGTTCAGAACAGATAGAATAGTTTGTTCAAGGAACGCGGCCTGGTTGAAAGAATTGATCACAACTGAAACCAACGGTTGCCTCTGTATCGAGATTGGTTCATCCATCAGGCTGCCTCGTTGTGTTCTGGTTTTGAGAAAAAAGAAGAATAAGTTGCCTTGGGAAATACCTGCAGATTTCCGCCAATCGTCGCGTCCACAATCTGGCGTCCGTCTGCTTCGAATGCCTGCTTTGCCATCTGATACCCTAATTCAGATGTTTCCAGATCAGGTAGTTGCCAGCGGAAGCCTTTGCCAAAGTAATTGGGATTGAAATGGTTGGGATCATCACCCTGAGATGTGATCGTAGTGTTGGGTGTCCCCTTGGTGATGAAATTATGATCCACCCCAATCAGAATCACCTGTGAGAAACCCATATAGTAAGCCAATTGCATCGCCACATACGTGACCGTGGCACTCTCCCATACCCGGCCAGAGATATCGGTTGAGAAACCCGGACCTGTATAGGTGGAATAGATAAACTGAGTGAGCGGTCATCCGGTGTGACCCACTTGCGTCCCCGCCAGGATAAAAACTTAGGGATCGTAAGCTCGTGCAATATCAGCAGCGCATTGTTCAATCACCAGGTCGTTCATGGCAACATAATAGGTGGTGGTGAATCCCAGCTCTGGGAAAGCCATATACATGCGATTCATCCCAAAGGTGTACTCATTCTTGAGCAATGAAAGATCAGTTTGTTTCAGAGAGGGGCCATTCCCGATGATGAAGCAACGTTTGCCTGAGTGAATGTTCCTGATATGTCTTGAGCCTGATAATTGAATCCCGCCGCCAGGGATGGAAATATGCATCCGGGCAATATCTGGAATCCGTCTGGACTGCATCGTAAGATCGCTTCACCCAGGGTTTGAGCGAATCGGGAATGGCTGCAATGATCTGTTGTTTAATGCTGCTCATTCAGTGCTCAACCTGCAAGTCGCCCCGCCATCCACAACCAACGCCTGACCGGTCATAAAGGATGATTGCGAATTATCAGCCAAAAAGAAGATCGCAGAAGCGATCTCAGCCGGCTGACCTATCCGGCCATTCACTGTCTTTCGTGCCAGGTTTTCCAGGCGATCCGTGATCGTCTCACCCGGTTTTTGGCCGCGATTGAAGCCAGCCCGCAGCATGGGAGTATCTACCGCGCCGGGCAAGATGGCATTCACCCGGATATCATACGGCGCAAACTCAATGGCCATCGCCCGGGTCAGGGCTAGCAATCCGCCTTTGCTGGCAGCGTAGGCGGCAATGTTGGCCGATGTTGCCACTGCATGCACGGAGGAGACATTCACAATCGCTCCGCCCTGCGCTTTGAGCAGCAAAGGATGAGCCAGCTTCGCGCCTAAAAACACCGACCGTAGATTGGATGTCATTACTTCATCCCATTCTTCAACGGTTGTCTCCAGAATCGGCTTTGTGATCTGATAGGCCGCATTGTTGACCACCGCATTCAGGTGATCACTGAAATGGATGGTGGTGTCATACACCCGTTTGAGATCATCCGGGTTGGAGATATCTGCCTGGATAAATAAACCGCTCTCCGGAAAGTCCTCCGCCCGGTTTGATCGATCCACCCCGACAACACGCCAACCTTTTTGGGTGAATAATTCGACCGTCGCACGTCCAACGCCGCCTGATGCGCCGGTAATCAGTACTGTCATGTCTTTGCTCAGACATCTTTTTCTTCTCCATGTTGGAATTGAGCCAGATCCTGGCAGGGAATATTCAATCCCTCTAACAAATTCTTGATTGTATTCCAATGGACTTTTTCCCAGGCTTCCGGGCTGGAATTTGAATTGTGCGGTGCCAGTAGTACCTGGTCCATTTTCAGAAGTGGGCTATCCAACGGAAGCGGTTCCACTTCAAACACATCCAACGCTGCACCGCCAATTGACCAGTTTGCAGGGCTGCAATTAATGCTGTCTCCTCCACTATTGGTCCGCGGGCGGTATTGATGAGCACGCACCTGGTTTCACCTGGTTCGAACCGCTCAGTGTTCATCAAGTGGAAACTGGTCGGATTCAGATCGGCATTGATGCTGATAAAATCAGACCGACCGAGCAGGTCTTCCGATGGAAGTCATTTCGATCCCGTATTTGGAAATAAAGTCCGGATCAATTTCAATGATATCGGTACCAAGTAATTTCATCTCAAAAGCAGATGCTTTCTTGAACAGTCGCCTTCCCGATATTGCCAACTCCAACCACACCCAGCGTGCATTCTCGTAAGAGCACGACCTTCCATTTTGTTCCACTCACCACGTTTCATCTTCTGATCCATCCAGGGTTGGCGCCGTGCAAATGCCAGGATATAACCCATCACCGTATCCGACACAGGGATGGTGAATGCATTGGTCGTGCGTTTTACATGAATTCCATGCCGGCTAGCCGCTGCCTGATTGATCGAGTCGATCCCGGTGCCCCATTTTGAGATCACCTTCAGTCGAGGTTTGCAGGCATCGATCACCCGGGGAGTATAGCGGTCATCGCCGCAGATTGCTCCATCAAACTGTCCGGCGTATTGTAACAGTTCAGATTCGGAAAGCCGTTCATGAACTTCAGGAACTATCAATTCAATTCCGTAATGCTTAAAAACCGGTTTAAATCGATCAACAAATGGAAACATGTATGGTGCGGATAGTAGTACTGTTTTCATTGTTCTCCTCAATTGGAAAAATTACAGGTACTACGGACAGGAAACGAAGAGTTAGTACATGTCATAATGAATTCTAACTGTTTTTTCTTCAATTTACCGAATAGACTGACATGGCCAGTGAATCCTGAACCTTGATTTAACTTGAATCATCCTAAATAAATAATGGTCGGATAAATTTCTTCAGTTCCAGAATTACCGCGTGAGCAAAAAAATTTCACGGGCCTATTTACTGAGTCTTGCTAAATCCGCTACCTTCATCATTACTTCAGCCATCTGGAAATCGATTTCTTCATCTACATCCCAGGCTTCTGAGGCGGAAATTTCATACATCATGGGTCGATCACCCAGACGATTGCGCTTTTGCATCAAACTCTCGCGAGTAAACAAGTACATGCACGAGTTCTCTTCATACACAGGCGGTAGATCCTGGGTTTGGATGAGGATCGCTGGATTGTGGTTGATGGGTCGGGTCAGTTGATCCCAAAACCGAACCTGGCGACGGGTGACACTGAACATCGAATCAAATGCCGGGTATTTTTGCAGAAAGCTGTTGATCCCGGTCGAGATAGTAATCGCTGACAATAACGGATTGGTGCTGTGGGTTTGCAAATAGAAATCCGATTTCACCAAACTGGTGTCATACATTAAGATTTCATTCATCGGAATGTCATCTGCTTGCAAGTTTTCTGGACGCATAGATCGAATAACGGTCGGAAAATCTTTCTCCAACCCTTCCAGAATTACCGGGCTGTCGGTATCCACCACAATTTGATTAATCTGTGGGACTTCCAACAATGTCCTAAGGATATGAGCATAGAGCGGCTGACCTGCCATCGGCCGGTAGTTCTTTCCTGGAACACGTTGGGAATGATGTCGCATGGGTACCAGAGCAGTAATTGTGTAATTTTCCATATTCCACCTATCAAGTCCATTAATTATACTGGATTGGATCTACATCACGGGTGATCTTGGTTTTGTCTGCCATTCCCTGGTTGGGATAGTAAAATCGCTGGCGTAAATTCGCAGTGAGAGGGCCAGACTGCCGATACCCCTGGTAGGTTCCCCAAAATTGCATCACCCTGAACCAGGCGATCTCTTTAATGACAGAAAACGGCTTCTTCTGGTGCTGCGCGGCTCGGAAATCTTGCAGAATATTACTGCTTGCAAGGCGCAGAAAATCACCCAATAAGAATTTCTCCTGTGGAAAAATCCGCTTAAAAGCCATCCCTTCGCGTTGGTAACGTCGATAAACACCGGTCGGGGTCTCGTTATGAATGTGGATGGTCTCGGCTTCAGGTATGTAGTGGATGGACCTGCCCTGCAACATCACCTTATTTGCCCAATCTACGTCTTCCAATCCGGGTAGTGTTTCATCATACGGGATCTGCTCCCAGAGTGAACGCCGGATGGCAGCGTTCGCGTTATTGCAAAATGGGTGTGATTGGATCGGTTGGTGAGTCTCAGGAAACCATTGTGCAAAAATTTGATGCTCTGAGAATTTACTTTGTTGGTTGCCACGCTGCTTCCCATAGGTTAAGGCTACTTGCGGCAACAGGAAAGGAGCCAACAACTTCTCCAGCCAATCCGGATACACCGGGAACACATGAGCGCTGGCAAATACAACCAACTCAGATTGCGCTGTATGAATCCCTAAATTGAGTGACCGTCCAAATGTGAAATCAGTAGGTGGAATATGCACCACCTTCACCAGGTTTTCCAGCGCAATTTCCACCGTCCTGTCGGTAGAACCAGAATCTACCAGAATCACCTCTGTCGGGATAACGGTTTGCTGCGCAATGCCTTCCAGCAATCTGCCCAGGTGTTTTTCTTCATTGTATGCCCGGATCACAATTGAACATGTGGGGTGAGTGGATGGATTGGTCATTGGATTTTGCAAGAATTCTGATTGTCTGCCGGCGTCAACTCAAATGGTTTGATATTTACATCGGCGTAGTAGCTGCGGTCTGGTAAATTTTCGAGGGGCATTCCGAACAGGGTCCTAAAAATAACGCGAAAGGTATTGACCGGCGTCATCTTTTTACTGAATTGTTCTTGCTGACCGGGGAAAGCGATTGCATTCAATATGGAGAGTCTACCAGGTTGGCGTACCCCATGATCACCCTGGATGATGATGATTGGCTTCGTCTGGGATGAAGTTTGGATTGTATCTATCAGATCAAGCATATATTTGTTTGTAAATTCCAAACCGTACTGGAAGCCTTGAATGTAGTAATCATCATTCACTGGAACACCATCATCTTTATAATATCGCAAGTCATTTAAGATGCTTCCATCCGGACGGTAGATGTACGGCCTGTGGGTAGTTACCAGATGGACAAATACAAACTTCGGACCAGGTATGGAAGAAATTTGCTTAACCTGATCAATAATAAAGTGTTGCGTGTTCCATCTTTGGTAGTAGGGAAAATCCAAACCAAACATTTTTACAAATTCTTCGTTCTTGCTGACGAGTGAGAAAATGGTGTTTTGAATCACCATGTACTCATATTCAGTCATCACTGGCTTGGTCAGCAGAGTTTCGGGAGGCTGAAAGAAGTAATCCGCCTCTTGCAGCTCTGTGAATGTGTATCCGGTGACAAGAGCAACCGTTTTGTAACCCTGTTTCTTGAAGTTCAGCATGACCGCATTCTGCTGAATGAGTGGATCTAGTATAGACTCATCCATTTCGGTTGGAACGAATTGGTCACCCAACTCGCTGATGTAATTCATATTGAGAGAGCTTGCCAGCGAGAGGCGGGTATAGGAATAATTGGATAAGCTGCAATCAAGTACCGAGAACCCTCTACTGGTCAGACCATTAATGAAAGGGGAGTTGTCGTATCGCATTTCCCGCTGGATATAGTCTGCCCGGCCATAACTATCCAAAATGAAATAGTAAACATCCGGATATGTGGACTCAGATGGATTGCCTTGTTCGGTTGGTATGGTTGCAGAACGCTGCGGTAATCGGATTTGACTGGCATGCATCGCCAGTGTTATTAGTGGGAAGGCAATTAGTACCGCAGAGAAAATATTTAGGCCACGAGTCCATTCTTCAACTGTTCTGGATTTTGCCTTGAAAAGTAGCCAGCCTCCAATGCTGAGTAAAAGAACGATCACTGGCAAGATTGTACGATGGCGACCGATAGCAATACCCCATACCTGCCAGGTTCTGGCTACATTATAGAAAGCGCCATACGAGCTGATAACCAGGAAAACCATTCCGGCTGCAATGGAAGCTTGCCCTACTTTTCGTGTGAAAGCTAGTAGTACCGCAAACAGAATTCCAATCACTAACCAGCTTACCGCAAGTGGTCTGACCACATCAATTAGACTCATTTCGGTGATATTGAGCGCGTACAGAGAGATGCATGGGTAGGAGGCAAGCAGCAGTAGGAAAACCGGAATTTTCTTCATAAGTATATTTCTAATAGTTTGAAAATAAGGACGTAGTAAGTCTTTGTGCCAAGGGTTCTCCGCAATCTGAAAAGAATTGTGCATAAGCTCTGCTGGTAACAGAAATAGAGGAACTCATAATTAACGCCAATGTGGAGACTTTAGGAAGATTCATCATCATTGTATCTGACAAGAATTCTGGTTATCGGTTGGAATCAATTCAAATGGTTTTAAATTCCTATCAGCATAGAAGCTTTTATCCGGCAATTCGTCAAACATTAATCCAAACAAGTTCCTGAAAATGACCCGAAAAGTGTTCACTGGTGTCATATCTTCTCGGAAGATGTCCTTCTCTCCTGGGAATGAAATTGCGTTTAGTATGGATAGCCTACCAGGTTGCCGAAATCCGTGATCACCTTGAATAATAATTACAGGTGGCACTTTGGATTGTGATTGAATGTGATCAATCATATCCAGCATGTAAGAATTAGTATATTCCAAACCGTAAAGATACCCCTGATTCAGGTTCTCCTTGTTTATTTTGTTTTCTGTATCTTTGTAATATTTTGATTCGTTTAGAATACTTCCATCAGGGCGATAGATAAATGGGCGATGTGTAGTTAATAAATGGATAAAAACAAATTTTGGTCCTGGAATGGCAGGAATTTGCTTGATTTGATTGATAACAAATTGTTCTGTACTCCATCGTTGATAGTAAGGGAAATCTAAACCAACCAACTTTAAGAATGAGTCATTATTGCTTATGAGTGAAAATATTGTGTTTTGAATCGCCATATATTCAAATTCAGTCATCACTGGCTTTGAAAGTAGTTGTTCGGGCGGTTGAAAATAGTAATCCGCATCACGGAATTCGCTAAATGGATATCCAGTAATAAAAGCTACGGTTTTGTAACCTTGCTTATGGAGGATCTGCATAACTTTATTTTTCTGAATAAGAGGATCTTGAACTGTTATATCCAATTCGGTGGGAACAAATTGCGAACCCAACTCATTTATGTAATCCATATTCAATGATGTTGCCAATGAAAGCCGCGTGTAAGAATAATTGGATAAACCACAATTGATAATATCAAATCCCCTTTTTTTTAGATCATCAATAAAGGGAGAATTGTCAAAATTAAGTTCCTGTTTAATAAAATCAGCCCGCGCATATCCATCCAAAATTATGTAGTAAATATCGGGATTCTTATTATCAGTTACAGTTGTTTGGCTGGTAGGAATCGTGGCCGATCGTTGTGGTAACTTAATTTTGTCAGTATGCATTGTAATTGAGATTAATGGGAAAATAATGAGTACGATGGAAAAGATATTCATCCCAAGAGTTAGCTCTGCAATGGATCTTCTTTTTGCCTTATACAACTGCCATATCCCTAAAGTAAACAAGATGATTATCGAAGACATAAGAATTCGATGCCGTCCAATAGAATAACCAAATAGCTCCAAATTGCGTGCTACCGCATATAATGCACCGTATGAGCTAAAGATAAGAAAGAGTACTCCTGAGGTGATACCAGCTTGGAGGGGTTTTCTTGTAATTGTTGAAAATAAACCAAAAAATAAAAATATAATAGAAATGCTAACTAATAATGGCCTAATCAAATCGACGATATTCATTTCTGAAATATTTAGTGCATATAACGATATGCATGGATAAGCAGCTAAAAACAATAAATATGCTGGATATTTTCTCATTCTTTAACAACCACTCCACTTCACTTACAAAGGTATCTATATACTGTCTTGCCAAAGATTTTTATATCTGGTTCTAAACAATTCGAAAAAATCCGATTGTATGGGCTGCTCTTAGACAGGGTATTCTCATTACCAAAAACATATTCCAATTTACTATTTTGCATGATTGTGCGAGTATCGAACCGCTTCAGAGCATCAAAGTATTCCTTGCTGTTCATCAACCCATCCAGGTTTACAATGGTTCGATCTTGAATAAAGTAAGATAACGACCCACCACCCGGAGTACCAATAATTGCCCCCGGCTGAGTTGCCTCCGCCACCATCTCAGGAACAATCAGATAATCCCGGTTATTACGAGCAGACCCATTCATCGGATAGACCCGTAGAATATTTGCAACCCAACCGGTCAATTGAATCGCAGTCCATAAGATAACAATCCCGCTGATTGCGAATTTTTGTGCCCGTGCAGGTCTCGCTGAGACTCCGATCCCATAGAATAAAGAAATCAGCAGCAAGAATCCAAAGAAGGTTTCCACTGTCCAATACCACGAGCGCATGTGGACATACCCTGATATATAAAAGTAAACCAATCGATAAAGTGTAGCGGCAAAGAATGGCAGCAGTGCAAGGTCATCGGTCCAAGTTTCGGATTTTGATCCCCGAAGCCGAAACCAGACCCAGAACCCGCCGAGTACAAAGATTGCCCAAACCAGGGTCTCTCCGATCCATTTCTTCCCAACTGCCCCAATCGATTGCAGTAAGGGCAAGTTCATCAGATATCCAAAAACTGAGTCGCCGCTCAACAGGTATTCCTGCAATCCCCTCCAGGTCTGAATGGCTGATCCATACGTGGTTTGACCCAGGCTGCCCCACCATTGTTTGATCTGTCCACTGACCGGCATGGGGGTGTGAAAAACCAGTAGATTCCACAAAAAGTAGATCATTAACAACGTAAAGACGGGACCAAAATAAGCAGCAGGAAATTTGATCCATCCAAAAAGCGATTTCCAGGGAATTGGTTCTCCCGGCTGACTGCCTATTTGCTTCGAGAAAACCAATCCACGCAGGATACAGATATACCCGAACCATAGGAGTGTCAAAATAAGTAAGATCGAGACAGAAAATGTTGAAAGAATCTCAGTCCTGAATCCGATTAGTGATCCAACCCAGACGAGAATTGCAGCCACTCCCCACACAATCAAACTGCGCAGGAATGGTGACACCTTGCTGAGCCACCTGGTTGGGTGTGAATAAAAGCCAAGCAGATAAAAAGCAGGTACAGTACTAACGATTAATAATCCGGTAAAAGCCAAAATTGAATGGTAATGATGGAAAACAGCGAATCCGCTCCGCAATATGGTTGCGCTGATCGCGAAAAGGAGCGGAGCGGCCAGGTCAGTTAGCAACCAGGCTCTGGAGCGATGTTCATCAATGATGAGCCAGATTCCAATAAAACCAACCAGGAAGATCATATCTAAACGGCTGAATACAGTGAAAACCGCCAACAAACCGACTGGAAGAAGCGAGCGGCAAGTATGGTTTCGATCAGATTTCCAGCGTACTGCGGCATTCCATAGCCAGATCATCATGAAACAACTCAAGCCTGATTCCAGGCCGCCGCTGAAGGTATAGGTATAGACAAACCATGAGCTAAGCAATCCGAAAGTGAGACAGAAAGCCATCCACTCAGGGAATTTTCTCTTCAATCCATCAAACAGTAATAAGCCTGAAGCTGTGCAGAAAATGCCGAAAATGAGAATGATTACCCGTAAGGGAAGAATTAAAGAGCTCTTAACTACTGCAAAGACTCCAACACAAATCAACATCCACAAAGGATGAAAACCATTCGTTGGATTGATGCCATCAAAACTGATTCCATTCCCCGCCACAATATTTTGGGCGGCTTTGAAATAGAAGAAACCATCATCGTTGTTATACCAACCCACCACGCTGGCATCCGGTGAACTGGCAATATATACACTGCCTGAAAATAAAATCAGAGCCAAAATGATTTTTAAAACCAGGGAGGTTGGAATTCTCTTCATACTAAACCTCACCAATCCTGGTTGTTTTCGTAACCCAGCTGGATCAACAGGTCACCTGCCACATCTTTAAACAGACGCGTAATTTCTGGAGTGAAGTGTTTTCTCCAACCGCCAGATTTGCCTTGTCGAAAAGTAGGTGATCGCTTGGGATCAAGTTGCTCTGCAATCTGTTGAACCGAGTGCTCTCTCGATCCTTTCAGTTCAAATCCACCAGCAACCGCGTGATCTATAATTTTTCTGATCACTTGAACCGGGCTGGAAATCGCATCTTCAAATTTCAGACAACAAATCGCTGGCTGTGACATCCATCCTAGAAATGGTTGGAACCGCAGATTAATATCTGGAAATGGATTTTCCGCATCAGGTCTGCCGAGGATACTCGTCCTAAGCCGCTCTTCAAATGTCTTTAAAACATTGGCGTAATAGTCATGGTGAACATGATCTGGTTCGATCTCAGTCACATAAAACACATGTGAAACTACAATATCTCTCGGGTCGCGAATAATGAAATAGGTGCACCAATCAGGTTGGCTTAACCTAAACGCAATTTCTGGTCGTGCATGGAGGTGACCGTACCCAGTATCGCCTGGCAGAAACCGAGCCAGATCTTTCATAATCTCTGCTGTGGTACGTTCTCTACCGCTGCCGCCCTCGAAGGTAACGACTGCAGGCAAGCCACTATTGACCACAGCTCCCAGACCGGGGAAGGCTTCCATCACCTGGGTAAGCCAATGAGTTCCGCTTTTGGGGAACGAATTTGCAAAAAACTTTGGATGATGGTTCAGTTGCCCGAGACCGTACTGCATTCCAGCGGATATCCGCCGGATGGTTCGCCGCGCAAGCTTAGCCTGGTAGATCAAATCACTTTTGATCCCACTCATCGGTTTATGCCCAATCTGTGTTTTTTTCGTAACCTAAAGTGACCAGCAGATCACCGGTTTTTTCTTTAAATACTTCAATATTATGTGCTGTGAAGTGTTCACGCCAATTTCCAGGCTGTCCCTTGCGGAAAGTGCCAGATTTCCGGGGTTGCACGGACGATTCAAGGATTTGGATTGCTGCATCGCGCGTAATATCAGGAGTAAAGCCATGCGCGCTCAGGTGATCAAGGATTTTGTGAATGGCAAGCCCACGAGCTTCGATCAGCTCTTCAAACGAAAGACAGAGCACCCCCGGACAGGTGAGCCAACGTAAGTAACGGTCGAACTTCTGCTTAATCGGGGTCAATGTCACTTCCGGTCGATCCACACCTACAATGGCTGCATCGATTCTCTCTTCCACAGTTTTCAAGTTCTGGGTATAGTAGGCATGCATGGCATGGCCGGGGTGCATGTCTGTGGCATAAAACACATGAGAAACTACCACGTCCCGGGGATCGCGATAGATGAAGATCGGCGCGAAATCAGGTTGTTGTAAAAAAGAATAATATGGCTCTTCGGCTACCAGGTAAGAATAAGCGATATCGCCAGACCTCAAGGCCTTGAGCCGACCTAAAATTTGCGTTTCCGAAAGGATCGCATTTTCGTCGTTCCGGTTCAATGGGGGCATGCCCGGATTGATAAACGGTCCGATCCGGGTTAATCCTTCCAGAATCTGGATGATTAGATGCGAGCCAGATTTCGGCATCGAATTTCCAATCACAATCGGGGTAGTGCGTAGGCGATCGCCACCCCAACGGGCAGCAGTCTTCCAGCGCCGTAACCACCAGCGCAAGTCTTTCAGTATCTTTCTACCTGGCGAGCCTATTTTCATAGTTCATCCATTGTAAACGGATTGCCGCGTAAGATGCCATTTGACACCACCTGCAGAGCAGGTGAATTTGCTGCCCGCAAGGCATCGATGGGAAATGATTTCAATAGCACCAGTCCTGGTCTGTGGGATTCTTCCAAATATTCTGAAAACGGGATCGCAGTTCGATACAACTGGTAGTAAAGAACCCGGCGAGATTCTTTCTGCTGCTCCGGATTAGGGGTCAGCTTTTCTTTCTGCAGCAGATCAAACAATGCTTGCATGTAGTCTGAAACAGTGGTCGGAAACAACACGGTGGGATAGCGGGTATACCGGCTGCGGCCAGAAGCCAATACCGTTGCCCCCAGGATGGAAGCTTCTAAACCAATACTCGAATTGTATACCATGACAAATTTTGATCTTTGGATCAACTCGTAAGAACTGACATACTCGGTTGCATCCACAAAATGGACATTGGGCAGATTTCGAACCCCATTTTTTTGTACCCAATCCCGTACGGTCTCACGGCTTTGTTTGGCAGAGCCGGGGCGCAGCTCATCTGGATGAGCCCTAATGACGAACAAAGTCTCTGGGTGCTGTTTGATCACTTCCAATACTTGATCAAGCCAGATGAACATATCTTCGAATAAAACATTCGAATGGGGCTGGCTGGTATCAAAGATCACATTCGTGAAGATCGGGACAATCTGCTTGAATCCAGTAGCCTTTTTCAGAAACCGATCGTCCAACTTTTCCATATTTTGCCAGAATTGAATTCCAGCCATTTTGAATTTGCCCTTGAAGCGGTGCGAAAGGTAATCATCCAACTGTTCGTCCATCTCAGGAGTTAGCTCAAAAGAAGGTGGAATATCCATCGGGTACGCCGTCGCTTCGCCCTCAGTAAAAAACGCGCTAAAAGGCATCATCCCTACTTCATGGGTGATCACCCTGATTCCAGCATTACGGGCGATATACCTTGCCATCGCCTCTGGAAAGAACTGGCCATTGAACAATACCACTGCCTGTGGATTGACCTGCTTTAGTAATATTTGAAACTCCCGACCCACATTCCAGGCGGAGAGGATGAATTGACGATATAAGAAACGGGTTGCCTCGTCATCTGATAACCGATGCCGGCGTAGTTCCCAGCGTAGTGCAGGTAAAACAATTTCACCTACCGGGATATCCTGATAGGTAAGCTTCATCATCAGGTCAATACTCAGCCCCTCCAGCATACCTTTCAGCGAGTCATCTTCCTGATACCCAAACCAGGCGGAGTTCGCCCGGTCATATTCAGCTTTAGAATGGCGCAGACATTTTTCGCAGGGCAAATTTTGTTGTACAGCATCCCGGTTAGTGCCCAGTACGCAGCGTGACATACCTTTATTGCACACGAAATGGATAACCGGAACCCCTGCCAGCCGCAAGCTCCAGGCACTGAGGAGAGAGAAGGCGGCATTGAGACTTAATCCACTCAATCGAGTGGACGCGTTAAAAAAGATGACCGGTTTCTGGTTCGCACGCTGTGCTCCAGCTTCATCAACCAGCCGTGCCATCGCTCGAATCGTGTCATCATTCTTCTGGCGTGCCAGACTGGCTTTTATTTTTGTTTTGTAATCATCAAAGATCGGAATTGGCATCAGAGATCAGCACCTTATCGGGAACAAACTCGGTTATCTTTCATCACTTCAAAATCAAATGGCTTACTATCGGTGGATGCGAAGTTGGTATCTGGCAAAAGCGGGTATGCTGCACCAAAGTAATCATTGAACACCAACCGGAAGGTGTTTACTGGTGAGAGGGTGGGATACAGGTCGCTTTTCGCCTCACCAGGAAAATAATACGCGTTTAAATTGAATGAACGTTTGGGGTCTACTCCATGGTCACCTTGCAAGATGATAATTGGCGGAGTTTTCGAATTCCGGATGATCTCTTCCAAAATCGGAATGATCTTTTCATTGATGTAATCCAACTGATTTCGGTAGCCTACCCGGTAATCTTTCGCTGTTGGCCCTTTTTCTGTGGCCCCATCATTCCCAGGGAAGGTTAACGAGATTCCATTTTTACTGAACACAAAAGGCGGATGTGGAATGAGGATATGGGCATAAACAAATTTGGGTTCATTCTGATTCTCTGAAAGCTTGGGGAGTGTATCCAGAAGGAATTTTTGGCGAACAATATGAGCCCGGCGGGTATCGAGAGCGTCATTAACAGGAGCAGCCCATTTAGCCTGAGCATCCGTCACCAGTACAAACGCGGTGGATTTCAGCAGCATCGACTCAAATGGATTCACCTGAATGCCTTTGCGATCTTTGGCATATTGTGAAGGTGATGGGGTCAAAAAGTAATCCGCGTCTCTTATCTCTGTGAAGGTGAACCCGGTCTCAAAATTGACGGTCTTGTAGCCCATCTGTTCAAATATCTTCCGTACCGCACTCTCATGAATCAACGACGGCAAGACCTGAACGATCCTTATTCCCGGCTACATACTGGTCTCCCAGTTGATCCAGATAATTCATATTGAATGAGGAAGCTAACGATAGCTCGGTCATGTTGTAGTTGGTCACACTGCACCGGGCAACGTAAAATCCGAGGTCTTCCAACTCTTTGAGAAAGGGACTATTGTCGTAATCGAACCGCTCCAACAAGACATCATCCCGCCCGTACATGTCCAGAATGATGTAGTACACATCCGGATGGGTAGTGGTGGAAGTGCCGGCCGTAGTACTGATCTGGTCAATGGATTGGGTGTTGCGATTGGAATACAAGGCACTCAACCGGGCATGGTTGATCAGGCTCAGACCTGGCATAAGTACCAGTGCGATCGAGACAATATTCAGGAAGCTATTGGTTAGTTGTAACCGTTCACGATTACGATAAGCCAGCCAAAATGCGCATCCGATTAGAAGTATCCATACTGGAAATAAATATCGATGTCTTCCCAGCGTTTCTTGAAATTGAGGGGAGACTTCGAGCGTGTTATATACCTGCCCATAAATCGTGAGCGAAAGAACAGCTATCGTAGTGAAAACACCGGCTTTGATCCAATCCTTCCACAACCATTTAAAAAGCAGAAAGATGATTAAACCAATTCCAGCGAATAAGGCAAAAGACCGGTAGGAATCTACCGGGCGAATTTGTAAGATATTACTTGCCAGCAATGCGAGCGGCGGGTAAAGCGCAAACAGGATCGGATGGATCACCACAACCCGCTGTGAGGTACGAGCTGTCATTATTTTCTTTCCAGCAGGTAGAGATACCGTTTTGACCCCGGAATGGGTTCCTTTGCGTGGATCTGGAAAACCTGACTGAATGCGGCTTCAAATCCTTCTGGGTTGTAGTCGGGGAAGATATCTTCTCGAGTAGAAAGCAAACGCTTTACCTGCGAATCTACTTTGGGGACAAATTCAATAATCAGCCAGTCACCCACTTCAGCGAAAAATTCTGCCAGCGTAAGTAAAGGCACATTGTTCGAGATTGCCAGGTGATGGATGATGGCCAACGCCATCACACAATCAGCAGGACCACGCTCCAAGAATCCCATTCGCTCCCGGTTCGCCCATCCCAAAGCCGGGCTGGGGTTGGTCAGATCAAGCACCAGGGGAAGAAGGTTCTTTTCTTTTTTTGACTTTACTTCTGCCCAGCCTTGCTCTACTGCCACGGGATCAATATCAAAAGCCAGAGTAAATATCCCAGCATCCGCTGCAATTCGACTGAAGAAACCAGTGTTGGCGCCCAGATCCCACAAGGTCTGCGGTTTTACCCGTTGAATGAACTGATTTACAAGTTCACGCTTCTCATTCAAAGAACCTTCTGTGTAATTGGTATCGGTGTAATAATCGCCCCACTCAGTTTTAACCGGTTTCAACTTCAGTCCTTGAATAGTCGATTCGAGTGAATCGAGCAATCCGGCAAAGGCGTTCTTACTTACCTGTCCTTTTGTCTGGGCTTTTGCGCTGGTATCCTTGGCATATTTAGTCTGGGCGGCCGCGTGCACATGGATGTGCAGATTCAAGCCCAGATTCAGGCGGGTAGTTCCAGGCAGTAACTTGCTGGCCAGGTCCAGGGGAATCCCATCAATGTAGATCCGCAAGAGTTGAGATAGGCGAATATCAGTGTATGCCATCAATGCCAGCGGAGCCAGGAAGTGTTGGCAGAATTGGCGATAGGCAACCCAGGGTTCACCTGATCTGATATGGTTCAAAAGAAAGAGTATCGATCAACGTAGGCTGGAAGCCTTGAAATTGGATGTTATACGCCGATGCGTCTTTTAAGCTAAATCCTTTTTCAAGCGCTTTCTTCACGATGGTCAGTGTCGCCAGAGCCGCATCTTTATATTGCGAAAAACTCCATTCATATGGGTAAGATATAAATGGTAGTTCTTTAGGCTGTAAAATCTTGTATGACAGCTCCGGAATGGATGGTTCGACATCCACCTCTGCAGATTCGACAACCAGCCCGGATTTTGCGAGCTCAGCCAAGAGCCCGGATGCAACCAACTGGTCATATTGTGACTTGTAATGCTGGTTGACCTGCCGGTACAAAACCCCTTCCCGGCGGAACATGAATCCGCTTGGATCGCGAAAAGAAGCGCCTAACCTATTTGGGTTGCTCATCCGTTATTTCTTCCTGTGTTTCAGAGGCAGTCCCCTTTTTGCCGAGTCTGGCAAAAAAAGCCACAATCTGTTTCCAGAATGATTTGATGACAAAACCGCCGCCCAGTAATGCAGCAACTAAAATCTGGATCAGGTAAGAACCTGAACCAGGATCAAGATAAGCCAAAATGGATGCGAATGGATGCATTATTTTCCTCCAACCAATTTATTGATATCTTCGCAATTTCTTGAGCGAAGATTTTTCTGAATTCGTATACTGTCTTAATCCCATTACCCAGTGCTTTCTCGGTAACGTGAATATATTTTGCCAATTTCTCAACCCCACCCGGTTCTACTGATGCAGCTTGATCGGTACCCCACATTGCCCGGTCGAGAGTAATGTGGCGCTCAACCAAACAAGCGCCGAGTGCAACCGCTACAGCTGATGGGATCAATCCGACTTCATGTCCTGAGTAACCCACCGGTACCGGGAATTCGTCGCGTAAGGTTTGGATCATGCGCAGGTTCAATTCTTCTGGCTCACATGGGTACGCGCTTGTGGTATGGGTTAGCAACAGATTGTCTGTACCGACAACGTTGACCGCTGCGTGGATTTGTTCCATGCTAGACATACCCGTAGATAATATGATCGGTCTGCCGGTAGAGCGGATCTTGCGTAGCAAGTCATGGTCAGTCAATTGGGCAGAAGGCACCTTGTAGCAAACCGGATTGAATTGCTCCAAAAAATCAACCGATGGATTGTCCCACACCGACGCAAACCAGGTAATGCCGACTTCTTTGCTATATCGGTCAATTTCCTGATATTGTTCTGCGTTGAATTCAACTTTCTCGCGGTATTCCAGATAGCTGATATAGCCCCAGGGTGTCTCGCGCATCTGTCCGCGTTGTTCCGGTGGAACACATAGCTCGGGCGTTCGTTTCTGAAATTTGACTGCATCGGCGCCATTCCTGGCTGCCATTTCAATCATCTGCTTGGCTATCTCCAGGTCACCATTATGGTTAATCCCGATTTCTGCTGCAAAATAAGTCGGGTAGCCATCTCCGATGAAACGATCGCCAATTTTAATTATTCGTGCCATTTTTCCTCGTCTTTGGTATGAAAAGTAATTGTACTCCATGTTTAGACTGGATTTCTTGCTTATCTCTAACCAGTCAATCCTAAGCGCAATTCTTCTCTTTCTGGTATCTCTCCATCAGAATATCACATACTTCACGTACTGCGCCATGTCCACCCTGGCGGGTTAATACCAGGTCGGCAGCTGTTTGTACGACCGGCTCCGCATCGCTGGGAGCAATCGCATACCCTGCCACAGGGAAACACTCCAGATCATTGGTGTCATTCCCAATGTAAATTACTTCATCAGCTAAGATGTTTTTTTCTTTCAAGATGTTGTTGAGGGCTTCCGCTTTGCGCTGGATGCCCTGCAACACCGGGACATTCATCTTGCGGCAGCGTGCGGTGACAACCGGATTGGTCTCCATCGAAATAACCAACGGTTCAATACCGGTTCTGCCGCGTAACAATGCCAGACCCAGGCTGTCAGACCTGAAAGCGGCTACTGCCTCACGTCCATTTTCATCTACCCATACTCGGTTATCGGTCAGTACACCGTCAAAATCCATCACCATCAATTTGACCTGTTTGGGGAACGGACGGGGCTGTTTGCCAGGGAAGACCATATCCAACTGGCTATGCCAGACCAACCATTCCGCCCTGCTCCAATCCCGCAGGTTATCAATATCCACAGCAAAGGACGGATCCACCTGATAAGGCAGGATCACATCCCCGGAAAGGGAGTGCTTTTCAAGGATGGATGAAGTGCGGATCACATCGATGTGACCGGTCTGCCAATAGGTTGGCCGGGCAGCTCTTGGCGGGGAGAGTTGTATGGTTCTCTCACACCCTCCACCTTGAAGAAGCGGAAACATCTGGTCGCCTTCAATTCGCCACATCTTGTAAGGATTCTGTCCGGACGGTATCACACCTCGAACAGAGTCGGCTTCCGGATGATCGAGCAATAATTGGATAGCGCCGTCTACCATTTCGCGTGGGCGAATCGGGGAAGTAGGACGAAGCTGAATGACCATATCAGGTTGATAGCCTTCGTTCTCTTTCAACCAGGTGAGTGCGTGCTCAAATAAGCGGAAAATCGACCGCCATATCATTGGCCAGTTCGGCTGGACGTAGGAAGGGGCTTCCGCTCCATGTGCCTTACCGACTTCTGCAATTTCTGCGATCATCCGTTGAAATAATGACCCGGGTAACCAGACTTGCTTTGCCTGGCGGCTGCGATACTCCATGCCACCAGTGGATGGCTGGCAAAACATCGTATGTTCTTGCGTGGGATTCCTTTGGAACCACCCCGAGCGGGAATGATTGCCAGTACTTCTTTTCGGTCTACCATGCAGTCCATCCTCCATCCACCACCAGGTTCGAACCGGTCATGTATGATGACGCATCGGATGCCAGGAACAACAAAGCGCCGTTCATCTCGTCCTGCTTGGCCATGCGACCCATCACCGTACGGGCAGAATAATTCTTCACAGAATAAATCATCGTGCTGGTTGAATACTCCGCCCGGGTGTAAGCGCATTGGTGCGGATGTTCGTTCCTGCATAATAAGTTGACAGGTAATGCACCATTCCCAACACGCCGGCTTTGGTCACCGAGTAATAGACCGGTTTGGTGCGGATCGGTTCGCCTGGTCGTTCGTAGATACGCTGATCAGGGCCAACCAGACCATAAGTGGAACAGATATTGATGATGCTGCCGGAATTTTTCTTCTTCATTTCGCGAGCGGCCGCCTGGCAGCACAGGAACATTCCGGTCAGGTTGACATCGATCGCCTGACGCCACATATCGAGCGGAAAATCCTCAAAGGTGTTGCCATGCTGTCCGCTGTGGGCTGCATCAAATTTCGGATCCATCGCCGCGCTGTTTACCAGAATATCCAGCCCACCAAATAATTCCACCGCGTTATCGACCATGCCCTGCACGGATTCGGGATCGATCACATTCACCCGGGCGAAACCGGCATCATATCCGGCTGACCGGAGTTCGGCTGGCATACTGCTCAGCGGCATCTCCATTCAGGTCTGCTACCAGTACCGAAGCGCCAGCTTCTGCCAGTGTTCGGCAGAATTCCTTCCCCAGTAATCCTACCCCCCCGGTGACAATCGCAGATTTTCCGGTGAGATTGAACTTATCCATAGATTGAAGCCATGATCGGTTTCCTTGATAAAAGTCAAGACCAAAATCATTCTCAGATTCTGGTCTTGTGCTCAAATTTCTTATTCGGTTACAGATCCATCCCGCAGCAGGAACCCACGTTCTTGCAGGAATTGAATGATGAGATGGGCATTTTCTTCCGGAGTTACGCCCACGGTTTTGAGGGTGATTTCCGGGTTAATGGGTGTCTCATACGGATCATCCACACCGGTGAAGCCTTTGAGTTCACCGCGGCGGGCTTTGGCGTACAGGCCTTTGATATCGCGTGATTCGCACACTTCGATCGGGGTGTCCATGAACACTTCCACGAATTGATCGACTGCCAACCATCTTGCGGCATTCATCACGGATGGCGCGGTAGGGGCTGATGGCGGCGCAAATCACGACACCTTGATGGCGAGTGATTTCGCTGGCTACAAAGCCGATGCGCAGAATGTTGGTGTCACGATCTTCCTTGCTGAAGCCCAATCCCTTGGAAAGGTGGGTACGGACGACATCGCCATCCAACTGGGTGATCTGCTTGCCGTGTTCGAGCAGCAGGGTGGTTAATACTTCGGCGGTGGCAGTTTTACCAGCACCGGAGAGTCCGGTGAACCAAATGCAGAATCCCATGCTGTGCTTGGGTGGGTACATCTGGCGCAAGATCTTGGCGGTTTCAGGGCGGGTGAACCATTCAGGCAATAATTTGCCTTTGGCCAGGTAATCATCCCGCACCTGGGTGCCGGAAATATTGAGCACCTTTGCGCCGGCTGGGACTTTATCAGCTTCCACATAGGTGTCCTGATCGGGCAGGTAAACCAATTCGTAGAATGGAACGGCTTTCATGTCCAGTTCGTCGGCGTGCTTGTTGAAGAGTTCCTGGGCATCGTACGGACCGTAGAACGGTTTGCCGGTGCTGTCATTGCCCGGGCCGGCGTGGTCGCGGCCGATGATGAAGTGGTTGGCGCCATAGTTGCGGCGGATAATACCGTGCAGTAGCGCTTCTTTCGGTCCAGCCATGCGCATGGCCAACGGAAGCAGGCTGAGGGCGGTTTTGTTCTTGTCATAATATTTTTCGACCAGCGCTTTGTAAATGCGGACGCGGGTGTAGTGATCGACATCACCGGGCTTGGTAAGACCGACCACCGGGTGGATGAGCAGGCTGCCGCCGACGGCATCTGCGGCGCGCTTGGTCAGTTCTTCGTGAATGCGGTGCAGTGGATTGCGGGTCTGGAATGCAACCACATTGGCATTGCCCATCTTCTCGAGCAATTCGCGAACTTCCGCCGGGGCTCTGGCGAATTTCTTTGAAATCATAGTAGCGGGGCAGATTGATGACTTTTAACTCACCAGAAACGCACAGGTTGCCCCAGCGCACCATTTCAGAAACCATCGGGTGCTTGGAATCGGTAGAACCGTATGCCAATTTGGCTTCGCGTTCCTTATCGAATGGGAAGGCTTCTTCGATCTTCATGACCGCGATCAGATTGTTCTGAGTATCACGCAAAACCACTTCTTCACCCAGCGAATCGTAAGCTTCTTTATCTACTGTCAGGGTGATGGGCAATGGGAAGAGGGTGCCATCTACCAGACGCATCTCTTCGAGTACGCGTTCGTAATCTTTGTGACCCATAAAGCGATCCAGGGGGGAGAAGCCGCCTGTGGCGAGTAATTCAAGGTCGCACAGGTTGCGGGCGGAAATTTTGATGGATTGGAGATGTGTGGCTTTTTCGATGAGAGCGGATCGCTCATCACCGGTGACCACCAAATTTACCAATTTTCCACCATAGGGGGCAATAATTTTTGCCTGATTTGTTGCAGTCATTGATCTAGCTCCTTGATTTTTTATCGAACTACCAACGGTTTTCGCTGGTTGAAGTGTTAATTTCTTGCGACAACCGATTGATTATACCCTACTGACTCTGGTTTCTTGATCGTTTTAGGTTAGAAGAGTCTAAAAACCTGATGCATCCATTCAATGCTTGATCTGTACTCGAACACCGTCTGCGCGGATTGGTAGGCAGCCATCACCAGCTTCTGCGCTCTGATCCCATCTTCCAGTGTGCAGGTTTCACTTTGTTCGTCTTTGGATCATGCGGATGAAGTCGCGCATTTCATCCATAAACAACCAATTCCGATCAAATCCCTCTGGTGGGAAAAAGCTTTCCCATTGTCCGGTTTGTGCTCGATATAACCGTAATTCACCCGTTGCGTTATCCCAGCGCAATGAGCCTTCAGTTCCGTTTATCTCCAAGGTGTGACTGCCCGGACGCTGGATATAATCCAGGTGGACCGATGCAATCACGCCGCTGGCATACTGCATGGTGATTTCGGCCAGTGCATCTACATCGGTTCCCAACACATCTTCCACTGGTGACACTTGAGCAGATAAGCTCTCCACCTCACCGAACATCCAGCCCAGGTAATCGAGCGGATGGCACAAGGTCAGGACGACACCGCCGCCCAGTTCCTTGCGGGCGGCATACCCGGTCCGATGATCCTCCCAGGGATGCCAACCGGGCAGATATTCTCCCCAGTGCGCGCGGGCAGAAACCGGTCGTCCAATCGCCTGATCCAGGATTAAGTCCGCGGGCTTTCTGTAGAGTCGGGTGGTATCGGAATTGAAATCCCATCAGGACCTGGCTGCCATTTGTATCGGCTAACCGTCTCAACTCTTCCACCCGTTCCATCGAGTGCGAAATCGGTTTTTCTAATAAGATGTGAAGTCCGCGCTTCGCGGCAGGGATGGCCATATCCAAATGTAAAGCGGTCGGGTTGGATACGATGACCCCATCCGGGTTGGTTTCGAGCGCTGATTCGAGGTCCGAGGTCACCGGGTAACCCGCCAGATCTTCCTCCGGCAGGGTGCTGTGATGTGTCCGGTACAGGGTGATCTCTTTCTCGCCCAGGGCGACCAGGTTGCGTAAATGCCGTCGTCCAATCGAACCCAATCCTGCGATTACAAATTTCATCCAGTTTCCTCTTTCACTCTCATAAAACCCTTACGAATTGATGATCTTGAATAACCAGTTGTAGATTCTTCTGGACAATGCCATTCACTACCCGCAATTTGAAGAACACGCTTCACCCATCCTTGCGTTTCTTTCACCGCTTTGGCACTGGTTTCAATGCCATCGTGTCTGGCCACCTGAGCCATCTCGGGACTAATGACATTACCGATCAGACGGGTAACCGGCTGGGGGGTATTCAGGCGCAAATAGCCAAGTTGATCGATGCGATCATCCAGTTCGCGCATTCGACCCATCAATCTGCCAGTATATTCCTCCGGTAAGCGCCTGCTGAATTACTTCTTTGTAGCAAACAAATTGATGGTGGCCGGCGGAAACCAGCGCGCTCACGCCTTTGTAGGTCAGCAAAGTATCTTCCAGACCTTCCACTTCCTGCTGGTATTGCTCCCAGGTACGGCCCATGTTATCGATGTAATGCTCTTCCCAATGCCTGTCCCACAAGATGCCTCGTTGGCTGGTGACATCGGGTTGTTTGGCAAACGCCAGCGTCGATTGGATGCTCCAATGCAGCTGCGAGCGGATGTAGAATCCGGTCACCATGCCGACTTTGGGATACGTCTCCAGAATTTCCAGATGCCGTGCCAGCCAGCCGGGTTGGAAATAGACGTCGTCATCGCTATACGCAATGATCTCGCCCGGAGCTGCTCGAAAGATCATTTGCAGTGCGTCGATCTTGCCGATATTCCGGCTGGAAAGGATCAGGTATTGAATTTTGTTCGCGTCCCGCAACTGTCCGCAGATAATCAACCACCTGCGGGCTGCTGGCATTATCAAAGATCAGAATATCGCATGCCGGGTCCGTGTTGTGAATCAAGCTCTCGATACACAACTTCAGTGATTCAAACCGGTGCTCAAAGTACCCGGCATCATGCGGGACATGCGTCAGAATCGCAGCAGTCACCCGGGTGGGTAAAAAGCCAGATTCGCGATTGCGGGCAGGATTCATTCCTACTCTAGGCATGGGCTGTGCTCCTAATCTTCATAGTCTGCTCGTTTTTTGATCCCGAGGATCCGAGCCAGCCAGGGAAGTTTGTGGCGGATGAATTTGACCGGATGGGTGAGGTAAAAGAAGAATGTCCATCCAACCTTTGCCCCAGCTGTGTAAGACCGGTTGGATCTCAAATTCCCGCACCAATTTTGGTCCAAGTGCGCGGATACGGTTTCACTTTCCCATCCACCAGCACCCGGTCCGCATCCAGCAGGGTAAAGATGAAACGCTTGCCGCCTGCCAGTCGCAGGTTCTCATTCGATTCGGGTTGGTCGTAATGGATCTTCCCGCCCGGCAAATGAGCGTAATCGTGCTGTTGGTGCATGATCGTCGATGTCGTGGGTAGCATCAATGACCGCCCAACCTTGCTGTCGGGCATGGATAGATCGTCCAGTTATCCCAGCCGGATCGGCCGATGGCAAAGTCGGGGATACTTGGCAAATTGTTCACGGCGAAATACAAAATAATCACTGCCCTTGCTTTTATGCAGCTTTCCCGCCGGTTTTTCAGCAGCGCGTGCAATTCCGCATCCCAGCCGGTGCTGAAATCCAAGTTCGGTTGCGAATATCTACGTCCCAGCGATGGCCCATCATCAGGAAATGCTGTGCATTGCTGCTCTGCCCGGCGGATGGCATCCGATAAATCCTGGCAGAAGAATAATATCGGCGTTGATCAACACCAGGAACGGACTATCGCTAGTTCTTGCGCGCGGTTTCGATCATCGAGCTGATCAGCGGAGTACCTGTCTCATTCTTCTCGATCTCCGGCAATATGCCGCACCTTCAGTTCATCGGCGGCTTCAGCCAGATCCGGTTTCCTCGCCCAGCAAGAATACATCCACATCCGCGCCAAGCTCACGCCACGAACGAATCGCATTTCGCTGAATGGTCGCGATATGCGAATCAATGAAAGGTTTGGGGGCAGAAAAAATGGTGAGGTACGCCATAATTTCTTAGCGGGTATCCACTTCACGAAAATCTTTATGATAGATCCCAGCATTTACATCCATCAG
Source organism: uncultured Chloroflexia bacterium (assembly GCA_963818305.1). Lineage (GTDB taxonomy): Bacteria > Chloroflexota > Anaerolineae > Anaerolineales > Anaerolineaceae > DAIOEK01. The sequence goes on along the minus strand of CAWFRQ010000002.1, from coordinate 121,444 downwards.
CTCTGGGGAATGCGCGATAAAGCCAGCACATCCAGCCAGTTGAAGTCTGGGCTTTGCGTCCAGCTGTCTGATACACCATTCGCATCACATCCAGATCAGCTTGGGTATCCACCGTCCAGCGGTACGCGCCCAGGTCTTCAGTCCAATCTGCCACCACGCAGCGGAAGCGATTTGGCTCATCATACAGGTAAGGCAGCACATGCTCGCGTTCGTACGGTGCCTGTGCTTCACTCCAGGCACGCTCCAGGGCGGCGAAAGTACATACTTCCACATCCAGACCAATCGGAAAGGTCCGCTTCCAGGGCGGTGGCAGGCGGGTGGAGGCATAATCCCACGGGATACCTTCCAGACTTGGTTCCGGATAATCAGCTAGGATTCCCCTGCGGTTGCCAGATAGCTGCTCCTTGGCTTCACCGAAAAGAACGGAGATCGTCTCATCAATCAATCCGGGATCCACCAACGGACAATCCGCTGTGATCCGCACCACGATATCAGCCTGGTGAAGTTCTGGCTGCCTGGTAGTATCGATCGAGCACGTCCTTCAGGCTGCCGCGATAACAATCAATCTGATGTGCTGCGCACAATTCGGCGATCGGATTCTCATCCTCTCCATTGGTAGTAGCGACGACCACCTTATTCACCAGTCTGGCTTGTTGCACACGTTCGATGACACGCACTAACATGGGCTTGCCTGCCAGATCCAGCATCACCTTATCCGGTAACCGGCTGGATTTCATCCTTGCCTGGATGATCGCTATTACGTTCTTAGTCATGAATCCGCATATCCTTTTTCCTGAATTGCACGTCTTACCTCTACCGAAGCTCAGCGACTGGCGGCATGGGCAGTGCTTCAATCAGATCATTTTCGCGAAATCGTTCCACGTAATCTCGAACAGTCTGGTAATCCATATTGACCGCTTCGGCGATCTCAAAAATCGAGGTGTTCCCTTCGAACATCATCATGATCTTCTCAGTAGCCCGGTTGAGCGGACGATTTACCCGCCAGTCAACCCACAACCCATAACCGGAGAGGAAAACCGGTCCTCTGAATTTGCGTTGCGGCACATAATTGGTGGCATAAATTCGAATCATCTGCTCAATCAGGTCAGCCGCTTCCTGTAATCTATCTTCAGCGATGATGTCCGGGTTATCATCCGAAGTATGGTACTCATCGTATGGCCAGCGCGAGATGGAAATGCATGGCACATTGACGCCCGGGCCATTGATTACCCGTTCATCGTTCGCCACCACCTGGGCAAACTCCCCTTCCCGGAAGTCCTTGCCCGCCGAGTTGAGCACTGCCCGTGCCACCCGATCCATCAGAGCTTCATCTTGCCGTGAGCGTTGCAGCACAATCGAATGGTCATTTCCGGTCATTTCCACGAAGATCGCCGCCCCGCAAGTTTGGGATCAGATCTTCATGGTGCGAAAGATAAGCAATTGTTCCGATTGTCTCCGGGCAGAACAAAAACCGTACACTCATCGATCCTGCCGGGAGCGGATTTGCAGACAGGCGGCGCGCCACTTCAATCGCGGTCACCACCCCGGCCGCGTCATCATTCGCCTGGTTGGGATGGCACACATGGGTGCAGATGATCAATTCACCTGCAGCTGCATTTTTGCCGCCCTGTCGGGTGGATCAATCCGGTAGAGACCCGGAAACCGGCTTTGGGGTCAACCACAAAATCGACATCAATCACTGCGTGATACTTCTGGTCACGAGGAAGCTGATCGAAAATCATCTTTGCTCAGGCAGAATCCCCAGTTTCGTTCGTAATACTTAAACTGCCAGGGGATGGCGGTGGGCCGTTTTTCACTGTAGTACAAGTGTGGTGACAGCTCTTCCCAGCTCAGAATTTTATCTATTGGGAGTGAGTAACTCAACAGGTGTAAAGGATTATCCTTGAAATCGACCACCTTTTCGCCGGATTCAGTTTCGAGGATATGCTTTCTTTACGACATATCGTTCGGGGATGGTCCAGGTCCAGGCTTTTTCGCCGGGCAGGTATTCCTCGATCTGGTAGTTGAGAATCAGCGGGCATGTATTCGCCCACAATCTGCAGTGACTGATCCAATCCATCGGAAACCAACGTTCGGTGCAGTGGGTAGATCTCTTCCAATACTGCTTTGGCGCTGGTGTATGTTTTCATCTGATTCCCTCCCGCACTCTTGGTTCCAATCGGGCGTCTTACGCTCCCGGTGTTTCCACTTTGTACAGTAAATGCGGATCCCGCTTCATTTCCTGGCTTGTCACCTCGAAAACCTCATTGGCTTTCATCAATTTGACCAGTCGCTTCGCCGATCTGAGCCAGCTTGATCACTCCGCGCTGCTCCAGTACTTCACCCATCGGATCGACTTCGGTGATCACGCCTTTATCGATATCTCGTACCAGCATTGTGAAGGTGTCTTCGTAGGTGTTTCCCATTTTCGTCGGTCACCAGTCCAGTGAAAGGCTTTGATAAAGCGGTAATCCACTCCGTTCATCTGCTCAATGTGATGGAAAAAGGTCATGGAATGGGTATAGGACAATCCGATTACCATGATCTTCGCATCCAATTCACGCAGACGCATAAAAATGGAGTCTTCACCATAGCTGTCTTTGTAGCGTAACTCGGGTCAGTTCGTCTTTAAGCTTTCCCAGAATGGCGAACGAATAAAACGGATGAAATACCCGTCGTGCTTCCGGGTTGGTTCGGACTACTTCGGTGAGAACCCCCATATGTGAGGGTGTCTTGTTCACATCCCAGGGCTCGCCTTTGTTGAAGTTGAAATTGAAGGTCGGCATGATGAGTGTGCCAGTCAGGAGTCAGTACATCCAGCAAAGCATCGACCACCGTCTGCGGTCCGCCATCCACCGGACCAAGTGATTTATATGAGCTGTGCACCAGAACCACATCCCCGGCGCGTAATCCGAGATTGGTAAATCCATCTGCCAGTTGTTTTCTCGATAGCATAATTGCTCCTACAAATGCGCATAAAACTCACGCGGCAGTGTCTTCATCGCAGACCGGTACCCGACCAGCATACGCTGTTGGTTTTGTTTCCAATCGGCATTTTGTTCAGCTTTATGCCTGGCATCGGAGACTCATCACCGCCAGTTCCACCCGTGAGCCGGCTGGCAGCCAGCATAATTTCAGCCAATTTTTCTGCATCGCCATCCGGAAAAACCCAACCCTGTTCGCCGGTTTGGACCCATTCTTGGTTACCTGCAATGGATGATACAGCGCATGGTAGACCGCAAGCCATGGCTTCCATCAGTGAGACCGAAGAACCATCGGTATGAGATGCACTCATATACAAGTCAGCCGCAGTGGTAGTAATCTGGCAAGTCGTGATAGCTGACGTGCCCGGGGAAGTGAACTTTGTCCAACACTCCCCCATCCTGCAAAATCCCATGGATCGTCTCGGCTTCCGAGCCATTTCCTAAGCAGCAATAAGCGTAGGTTCGGGTTGCCTGGCAGGCTTGAACAAAAGCCCTGGCGACAATATCCACCCCGTACTGGGGTTCCCACGAGCGGTTACAAAACAGGATAAAAGCATCCTTCCAACCTAATTTTTCTGCAAGTACTCAGGTTTTCACCCGGTGTAAAATGAGCCAGGTCTACTCCCCACGGAAAGTAGGATGACCGGGATAATGGATACCCAAATCCGGCTGCTTTATTCAGCACCGCCTGGCAATCTCCGAACAACCAGTCCGATTTTGCCAGCACATTCCGGGTAAGCCAGCGGTAGAAGCTGTTCCGATCGGCGTGCTGCATCAAATCAAATCCCCACGACATACTCACCAGAGGGTGAAAGCCGGTCAGGGCAACCACAAAGCCAACCGTCTGAATCGGCCCGGCATGGATCAGATCAGGTTTGATCTCGGAGATTACCCGTTTCAGATCCAATGCCAGGCTGAAAACATCCAGCCAGCGGAATTTCTTGTGTCCGCCTTTCCAATTGACCAGGTGTACTTCGGTTGGAATCGTACGGGATTCCAGCTTCCGCCCAGAATCTTCCAGACGGGCAAAATAAACCTCATGCCCGCCATCCACAATGGCGCGTAAGATTCGGTAATCATGCGGACAGTAGTCCGTGGAACAGTACAGAACTTTCACGAACCCAGCTCCAACCAGCGTAACTCTTTGCCGAAGGGCAAATCCACTAACGCTTTGGCACCGATCACCTGCTGAATTTCATTCGGCAGGATCGCTCCTGGGGTAGCCGGACGGAGCACATCAATCATTTCGCGGGTGAATGACTTCCCCAGCTTTGATATCCCGGGCAGCACGCAAACATCGGCGCTGAACAACCACAGTGCCTTCTTCATTCGGGTTGACCCGTTTATTGCCAGAACCGAGAGCACGTTCCAATTCACGAGTGCGATCCACCATCTCACGCCAGGTTGCAGGCGTCATAGAGAAGGGATGATCAGGTCCTAACCCGATTGTTATCATCCGTAAAATGTTTTTCGACCACCCGCGCACCCAGGGCTACTGCCCCTAGGACAGTGGCATGGCCTGAAGTGTGATCGGAAAGTCCCAGCACTAGATCAGGGAAGAGTGTCCGATAGGTTTGCAGCACCCGTAGATGAATGTGATCAAAGTTTTCCAGGCTGGCGGTGTAGTTGGTATTGCACTGCATCAACACCAGTTGGGGATTGATTGCCAGGATGGTTTCAACCGCGTGTTGTACCTCACCGATAGTCGATGCCCCGGTAGCCAGCAGAACCGGCTTGTTGTAAGATGCCATCCGCACCAGCGCTTCATCCCAGGTGATGTCGCCTGAACCAATTTTATAAGCTGGCACATATGGATCGAGCATATCCATCGCGGCGAAGTCGTAAGGCGAAGAGAAATAATCAATCCCTACCCTTTCGCACTCTTCTTTCAAGATCGGTGTCCAATCAAATGGAATGGATGCGCCTTGATACACTTCGAAAACCGATTTCTTCCATTTGGATTGGTGTGAAATCTGCCCGCCCATGTTCTTGAAACCAAAATCAGAGACGATCTGCGCTGCCTGGAAATTCTGAAACTTGGCTGCATCTGCACCGGCATCTTTTGCCAGGTGGATCAGCAGCTTCGCGCGTTCCAGGTCCCCATCATGGTTGGCTGAGATATCCGCAATGAAGTAGGTCGGGTGGTTGTCTCCAAGTACATGGTTGCCTATTTTGATTTCCATCCTAGCCTCCATTTCGGTATGGGTTCAGATCCTTGCCAGAGTTATCCACCATGTTGCGGAGAACTTGTGGATAACCCTGTTGATACAACTCGGATAAGCGCTTTAACCCGGTGGAATACTCGGGGATACTTTTGCCCAGAGCCTTGGATAGCTTATCAGTGTTCAAACAAAGGTTGTTCGAACGGACGGCTTTCAAGACCGAAATCATTGACCGAAATCGGGGAAATCAGAGATCTCGTCCAATCCAAAGGTATGAGCGACTGACTTTGCCGAAATCGTATTTGCTGATGCACTTGGATCCGACCAGATGATACAAGCCGCTCAGGTTCTTTCCAAGCATATCCAGCAAGATTCCGGCAATATCGTTCACTAGCAGAGGACAGAAAGTGACGTCCGTAAAGCCTTTGACCGGCTTTCCAGCCTGCATGTTATAGAAAAACCACTCAGAGAGCGAACGTTTGCCCTTCAAGCTCCAGCCAAACAGGTTCACCCGGGCGATCATCGCATCCGGATTGGCTTCCATAACAGCCCATTCTCCAGCCAGTTTCGTGCGGCTATACACATTATGCGGATTGGGTTCGTCTTCTTCGGTGTAGTCGCCCTGGGTACCGTCGAATACAGCGTCGGTGGAAATATGGACCAGGCGTGCTTTTCCGCGGGTAGCCTTGGCCACTACGCCGGGCAATTCAGAATTCATCATCTCGGCAAAAGCCGGATCATCTTCACATTCATCCAGGTTTGCCAGTGCAGCGCAATGGATCACCCAATCAGGCTGCACCTGATCGAATACCTTCGAAAAGGCATCCTTATCCATTAGTTCCGCAGTGATGCAACGGAAATGGGGTTCCTTCCAGATCCAGTGTATTGGTCACCCCAATCACCTCATGCTCCCTGGATGCTTCCATTGCCAGGTTGACCCCCAGTAAACCACTCGCACCCGTCACAAGGATTCGCATATCTGCCTCCTATTCGATCTCTACCTGGTCGACAATTTTCTTGATGGATGGAATATCCAGCCACTCAGTATTGTTATTGCTGGCATAACGGAAGTCATCTGTCACCGTTTTACCTAATTTTTGCCATTCATACCCGAACCAGAGCGCTTCGGCTGGTTGTACCACATACATATCATCCAATTCGATCGTAGTGCGGGCTTCATCTTCAGAGATCAAGACTTCATGCAGCTTCTCGCCTGGGCGGATGCCGACTACTTTAATTTTTGCTTCTGGCGCAATTGCCTTAGCCAGGTCGGTCATTTTCATGGAAGGAATCTTTAGGCACAAAAACTTCGCCGCCATTCATCTTTTCCACGCACTTGATCACGAAATCGACGCCCTGGTCGAGCGAGAGCCAGAAACGAGTCATGCGTTCATCCGTTAGGGTAACTTGACCGGTTTCTTTTTGCTTCAAGAAAGATCGGTACCACGCTCCCCCGGCTGCCAACCACATTCCCATAGCGGGTGCAGGCAAAGCGGGTGCGTTTATTTCCGGCATAGGCATTGGATTGAACAAAAAGCTTCTCGGCTGCCAGCTTGGTGGCGCCGTACAGGTTGGCCGGGCTGACCGCTTTATCCGTACTGAAGGCCATTACTTTATCCACACCTGCATTCAATGCGGCATCAATCACGTTGCTGCTGCCTAAAATATTGGTTTTGATGGCTTCCATCGGGTTGTATTCACAGGCGGGCACCTGCTTGAGGGCGGCAGCATGGATGACAATATCCACTCCCTGCATGGCTCTTTCCATGCGGGAAAGGTCACGGACATCTCCGATGAAATACCGCAGAGATGGGTGGTCGAAACCCTTGACTCGCATCTCATGCTGCTTCAGTTCATCCCGGCTGTAAACAATGATCTTCGCTGGATGATAATCGCGCAGCATCACCTCAATAAATTTCTTTCCAAAAGAACCGGTCCCACCGGTTACCAATACTACCTTCTCATTCCAGTTCATACAACCTCCTTCATTTCAAGCCAATGCACGTTTGATCAGCGGCGATATCTACTTTTTCTCAATCAGAATCAATGGATATTGCCCATTTTCACCATAATATTCCGGTCTTTTTTCTTCCTGGGCGTATAACCAGCGCAAAGATCAATTTCCCACCCAACCAGGGATGGATAAAGGTGCGTAAGAAACGAACACTTGCACTGCGCCAGACCAGGATCCGAATGGGCACGGAACCAGCCAATTCTTGCTTCAACCAGGCGGCGTTATATTTCTGGACATAAGTGCCTTTCTCCTGATCTGTTGCTCTTTCCTTTTTGGGTAATCCCTTCATCGCACGGACGATATTGCGCTTGGTGCGATTGAACCATTTGACCATTCGATCCACTTTGCCAATCAGCGCACGGATCAGACCAGCCATTCACTACCACCGCCGTTTTTCCGGACTGCAGCACTCGGTACAACTCCTGGTATGCCTGTTTATGATCGTGGCGCGGCAAGTGATGGATGGTGTGCATCGACATGACGCCGTCAAATGCTTCTGCCTTGAAATGGCAGATTGGCAATATCACTTACAACATACAAACCACTCTCGCCCAGCTTTTTTCGGGCTTCTTGCAAGGCAACGATCGAAATATCTGCACACACCCGGTATTTGTATCCTTGCAGGTAATCCATATACTCGGTGTATTGCACCGGACCGGAGCCGGCATCCAGCAGGTATTTGCCCGGACCTTTCAGGTACCTGCCCACCCGGCCATGACAGCGATGGATATACTCCGCTGAAACCGGACGCAGATCTTCGTAATGGGCGTTCTGGTACAGGCCATCCGCTTCTTTTTGCCAGCCTACTTGATCGTAGAATCGGCGTACTTCCTGTTTTACGTCATTTTGTGTCATTGTTCTACCATTCAATTGGATCACCGGTGAGATACCGGAAAGTTTGCTTATATTTTCCCATACCTTCGCCCAAAACATAGGAGATTGGCCGATCTTTGTAGTCATCCCACAAGTTCACCAATCGCCACGGGAAAGGCAATGAGAATTCAAAGAAGAAACAATAGGCATAATACCACGCGGTCTCACTCTGCTGTTCGCGTGAGCCGATGGGCTGCCGGATCTTTCAGAATTTGCATCCAAAGTGCTGTAAAATACTCCGGGTAGGTCTGCGGATCGTAAGTGAATTCATTCCCCTTATAATGGGTAATCCCAGCCACAATCACGGGAATACCGTGCATTGCCATCTCCATCCCGGTGGTAGTGGTGTAAACCAACCCCAGGCTGGTGATTTCGACCAGGTCGTAGGTATTTACTTTCTCTTTTGGACCGACCAGGTGAATATTTTCCGGGAGCTGCGGGAATTTCTGGTTGACCACATCCACCATTGAAGGTCCATGGGTGAGCATCTCGCCCGGATGTACCCGAATCACCAATTGTGTATCCGATCCGATTAGCAAAGTAATCCAGGGTTTTTTCAATCCAATCAGCCATGTTCTCGCTGAAAACCTGCCGTCCGAGAGTCAGGCTATCTCCCAGTACATTGGTTGCCAGCAATACCACCGGACGGTCGTCCAATCCCTAACTGTGCAGCGACCTGTGATCCGCCGGCTCGCGGTGAGGATTGCCAGTGGCGCACAAAATTCTTCCAGGTATCGCCCTGTACTTTGGCTTTATATAACTCCTGCACCTTTTGGCGTTGTTCATCCGTAAATGGACGCTCTTTACGTGCATTCCATAGTGCGACTGTCTCCTGGCGCATGATCTCGCTGTTCTGAGCCATCCAGATGCAATCTTTCTGGTCGCTGAACTCATAGGTACTGACCGGCACGTTCACTGATTTTGCCACCCGGTAAGCGGCTCCCAACTCCTGGATGGTGCCATTCGGAACGATCATCGCCTCCGGTTTGATATCCTCAATCAGTGCCAATAGTTTTTCTGCGGCGTAATGGTTGCGGATCAGACGCATTTGATAGATATCGCTGTCCAGATCGACAGTCTCCACCTGTAGGGTGTACTGGGCATCGTAGTAACTCACCCGTTCTATATCCTTCAGTAGTTCATCCAGAGAGTGCTTTATAGTTTTTATGTGCCAGTAGTGACACCGGATGTAAGAAATCTCTGGCAGGTTCCAACACAGAGTGGGTGTAAATATCCTGCCGGCGTAGATCAAAACGATTGATCGGCTTCTGCCAGTCAAAATAAGGCAAGTATGCCAGGTGAACATCATATCCCTGCCCGGCCAGCGTCATCCCCAAGAAGTGCGGTTTGTTCGATCCAGTAATGCAGCGAAGCAAAAAGGAGGACTTTCTTACCTCTTGGTGCAGTCTCAGCCCGAGGAGCAATCTCGGCAATCAGGTGGGGTAGATGTTTCTGCAAATTGGCGAGCGTGAACCGGCTGCGGATCGGCTTATTAGGTGAACGCAGCATCCAATACAGCTCGGCTGTGTAGGGAATTTCGCCCAGAATATTCTTGAAGCGATCAACAGCGCTTTGATTCATCCTACCGCCTCAATTTTCCACTCCAGCAACGGACGGATCGGTCCCTGGCGCACTTCACTCCAATGGGTTCCGGGTGCACCGGTCGCATCCACGCTGAAGACCATCGCTTGCTCATCCTGGAAATAGCGTTTGATGCGGTAGGAACTGGCGTTCATCCCGATCACCACCCGGCCTTCGTTGAAGAAATTTGCCGGAACCGTGGCAGTGCTGATGTAGCGCCCTTCTTTGCGGGAAGGGGTCTTCTCGAAATGGGCTGGATCATCCAGATCAAAGCTGGTGAAAATTGGTTCACCGCGAGTACTGTTGAAATACAACCCCACCCGTAATCCAGTTAAAGGCTGTGAGAGTTCATATTCCATCTCCACCTGAACTGGTTCGGTGGAGCGGATGGTATCCACCACTTTCCCGCGAATATCCTTGATCCGCAGGGAAATCGGTTTGAAGGGTGCGGCATCTGCCGGGATTTCATCTGGCAGCCAGGTGCGTTCTCCCTGACGGGAGAAGCCGCTCGAGAGGTAGTAATCGACTGCCTCCTGGGTGGGAGCTTGCATTACCAATTTGCCCCGTTCCAATACCAGAGTCTGTTCGGTCAGGCGTAAAATGGCGCTCATATTGTGGCTGACGAATAACACCGTGCGACCCTGGTGGGCAACATCGCTCATTTTGCCCATACATTTGCGCTGGAACTCGGCATCACCCACTGCCAACACTTCATCCACCACCAGAATCTCGGGCTCCAGGTGAGCTGCCACCGCAAACGCCAGCCGCAAGTACATACCGCTGGAATAGCGCTTGACCGGTGTATCAATAAACTTTTCCACTTCAGAAAAGGCGACAATCTCATCAAATTTGCTGGCGATCTCGTTCTTTTTCATTCCAAGAATGGCACCATTCAGGAAGATGTTTTCCCGTCCGGTGAGCTCTGGGTGGAAGCCAGTGCCTACCTCCAGCAATGATCCAACCCGCCCGTGAATTTCAGCGGATCCTTCGGTAGGTTCGGTCACCCGGGAAAGCACTTTGAGCAGGGTGCTCTTGCCGGCGCCATTGCGCCCAACCACACCCAGCACCTGTCCATGTTCCACATTGAAGCTGATATCTTTCAAAGCCCAGAAACGGTTATCTTCTTTACTGACCTGTGTTCGTTCCCCGGCGTGCAATAAAGCCTGGGTGGTAGCAGTGAAGGTATCTACCAGCGTATCGCGCAGGGTGCGGTAATTCATTCCGAGCGCACCTAATTGGTATCGCTTGCCAATATTTTGTACTCGAATCGCGTATGGTTTCATGGTTACACCGTATCCGCGAAGGTTTTTTCCATCCGGCGGAAGTAAAACAATCCGCTGATGAATAAGATGACCATGACTGTAGAAGAGATCCACATCAACTCACCCGGAGGAGTACCGCCCAGCATCGCCCAGCGAAACCCCTGGATGATGCCAGTCATCGGGTTCAATCCGTACACTAATTGCCAGGTACGCTCTGTGATGATCTTTGCGGAATAAGCCACCGGAGAAGCGAACATCCATGCCTGGATGAGAAACGGAATCATCTGCTGAATATCGCGATAGCGAACATTCAGAGCCGAAAGCCACAAACCCACCGCCAGCGCAGTGATCAGCGTCAGCACCAGGAATGGGAATAATCCAGAGTGCATTCCAGGTTGGGTACACCCCGTAATAAATCATCAATCCGATCAAACACCAGTAATGAGAAACCGAAGTCGACCAATCCGCCAGCATACAGCCGAGATCGGGATGATCAGGCGTGGAAAGTAGATCTTGGTGATCAGATTGGATGATCCCACCAGGCTGGTGCCTGCCCGCTGCAGCGCATTGGCGAACAATTGCCAGGGCAGCAAAGCCACAAAAGTGTACAGCGGATAGGGGATTGAGTTGTCAGTCGGCAGCTTACCGAATTTGCCGAACACCACGCTGAAAATCACCATGGTGAGAATCGGCTGCAAAATCGCCCAACCAATTCCCAGCGCTGCCTGTTTATAGCGGACCTTGATATCACGCCAGATCAGAAAGTAAACCAGCTCACGGTACTTCCAAAGATCTGGTAAATTCAGCGCCACCCATCCTTTGGATGGTCTGATTATGGTTACTTCATCAGCCATATTGCTCCTGCTTGTCCCACACCAAATTCATATCCTATTATCGATTTTTCAAATACCACTCAATTGTGGCTCGAAGACCATCTTCAAACTGCGTCTTCGCCTTAAAGCCAAACAGATTGCTCTGCCCGGCTTACATCCAGCCCGCGCCGGGGTTGGCCGTTGGGTTTGCTGGTATCGAAAACCAGTTTACCCTCAAACCCGGTCAGACGGGCAATCAGAGTTGCCAAGGTCTTTGATGCTGATCTCATTACCGCTGCCGATATTGACCGGTTCAGAGCCGTTATACTTTTCGGTAGCAGCAGCAATCCCCTCAGCGGCATCTTCCACATAGATAAATTCACGGGTCGGGCTACCATCTCCCCAGATCACCACCTCAGTTGCACCGGCTTCTTTTGCTTCGATGCACTTCTTGATCAGAGCCGGGATTACGTGCGAACTCTCCGGTCGGAAATTGTCCCGCGGACCATACAGGTTGACCGGGATCAGGAATAAGGCGTTGTAACCATACTGCTGACGGTACGATTGTGCCTGTACCAGCAACATCTTCTTGGCGAGGCCATAGGGCGCATTCGTCTCTTCCGGGTAGCCATTCCAGATATCATCTTCCCGGAAAGGCACCGGTGTGAACTTGGGGTACGCGCACACGGTTCCGATCGCAACAAATTTGCTCACTCCGCGTTTATACGCTTCATGGATGAGTTGTACACCCATCATCAGATTGTCGTAGAAGAACTCAGCCGGGTGTTCGCGATTGGCACCGATTCCACCCACGTGGGCTGCCAGATGGATAATCACATCCGGATTGCTGTCATCCAGCATCCGCAGGATATCTTGTTGTTTTACCAGGTCATAATCTTCAATTTTGGGGATGAAGATATCTTCAGCTCCGCGGCGTTTCAGATTCTCAATCAAATGCGAACCCAGAAAACCTGCTCCGCCTGTGACACATATCCGTTTATTTTTCCAAAAATCGCTCATATTCTCCACTCCCGTAATTATGATACTGCCCGCTCATGCTCAAGGATCTTTCGCGCCATGAAAGCAAACCCATCTGATGCTTCAGCGCCAAATATCCTTACATCAGTTAATCGTTCTAATTGTAGTCTTTGATAAATCTGTTCCCGTTCTTGCTCAGTTGGGAAACCGGGTTGATCCTTACAGACGACCCAGGCCTGACCAAGATGTTTCAACGCTTTCTGGGTATGTCCAATCTCGGGATCATCAACAAAAGTCGTCTCAACCAGGATCATAGGCTTCAAATTCATTTCGCATTCCCAGACGGTACCCCACCCGCCACGCGATACTACCCATTGAATGGACGGATCGGCGTAACTGCTAGCTGGAACCCGTACAAACTGCTTCGTTGGGAAATCGGTCTCGTCTCGCATACCTGCGAGTACATATTTCTGCATCGAATTCGGTACGTGGTCAGCAAATCCGACCAATCGTTTTGCATCCGTTCCGGTACCTGAAGGAGAAAAGAGTACTCCGGGTTGTGAGCAGACACTACTTTGCTTACGCGTAAAACTCAATGGCGGGGTAGGTTCTACATCTTGCAGAGGATGATCCATGTAAGAAAAAGCATGGATTCGCGGCACGAAACGGATCGCGCATTCTGCTTCCATTGCCTGCCATCGTTGGGCATATTTCTGTAGTCGCTGTAATGCAGTTGCTGTAGCAGAATCTGGCTGTTCCTCAGGTGAGGTCCCATAAAGCTGCGAAAGCAGTGCCGTAAAGAAGTAATACTTATGAGGTAGATCCACTCGAATTGGCAGCGCAGAGATGAGTGCACCGGCAAAGTCAACCATGGAAAAGATACGTGAACTTGAGCCATCTAACGCTTCAGCAGGAATACCTCTCTGAAGTAAGGCTTTCAATTTGTTTTCTATCGCCAATATGCCGGCAGGATTATTCGGGTCGGCCAGGTTCTCAGCAAAGTCTGCAAAGGAACCACCATTCTTCACATCCAATAGCAAAGGAGTGAGCAGTTTACCCAATTCGTCAGAAAGAAAGATCTGGTCGTGGTTTTCGTGGATTTCTTCTCGCAAAATCCGTTTCTGGGTCTCTCCATAATATAGCGGTATCACAACTGGACGATTCTTTAATGCACGGGCTACCCGGGCAGACATCAAATAGGGTGCATTGCCATGACTGGTGATTGCCAGCATCGCCTGCCCGTTCATTGCTCATCTCCCTGTGGATCGACCAGGTGGAGCTTTAATCCGCTCATCACGATTGCAGGCAAACTGAGATCATCAGAAACGCTGATATTTTCTTCCAGCAAGGTGAGCCGGATCACATCTCTGGCGTCTCCATCAGCAACAAGTCGAACCTGGTGCAATTGAAGTGCCTTAATTTGCGGTATCAGTTCATTGGTTCGAGTACGTAACAAGCGATAAAGTTTGAATGATTGTTGAATATAGTCCACCGTTAGGCCGGCACGTAATGCCAGACCTTCGTTGGTGATGAGGTAGCGTAATTTTCGGCGAGTTGCACGGGATACTTTGATGGCGCCTTTGGAAATTAAGCGCTTTAAATGCCAGTTGACCGTTCCAACCGCTACCCCTAATTGGGTAGCCAGGTCAGCCTGGTTGATATCCGGATCTTTTTCGATCTCATCCAACAATGCCAGATCTCGGATTGATTCGGTGTTTGGTTCACTTACCAATTCAATATTCAACGATTGAATTATAACGCAATGAGGCGGAGGGTCAAGATATGATTCCGATGTCATGTAGGGGCGGGTTTAAACCCGCCCCTACCACTCCCATTTACTCCTCCCGATGACGAAGTACCCAAATCAACTATAATTGGCGGTATGCTCACCGCAATCACTGAAAAGTACCACCAATTTTCCCATCGCCACCCCAACCTGACAGCCTTAGCCTGGATCGGACTAGCCGGGCTGGCAGCGTTTGGCATCATGATCACCCAGGTTGGATTCTATGGTGACGATTGGTGCTACCTGTGGCTGCTCTTCAAAGGGGCAGGGATTGAGCTCTATTTCCGCAGCAGTCGTTCCGTACTGGCTCCAATTTTCACCACCCTGGCCGCCCTACTCGGTGATCAACCTCTTGCCTGGCAAATTTACAGCCTGTGTATACGCATGTTGTGCGCCTTCCTCTTCTGGAAAGTCCTCTCAAAGATCTGGCCGAACCTCCAAAAATATGCTCTGCTCACTGCTATCCTCTGGTTGGTCTATCCTGGCTACAGGCTGGCTTATGTTTCGATGAACATGAGCATCTTCTTTGTAGTGCTCAGTTGCTATTTCCTATCCATCTACCTGCAATTGTTGTCCATTAACAACGCTCGCTTCCGCTGGGTGCTCATTCTTTCCAGCCTGGTACTCGCGAATATCAACATTACCTTTACGGAATATTATTTCTTTGCGGAACTGGTCCGCCCCGTTTTTCTGTGTTTGTTCCTCATAAACCAGGATCTCTCCTGGAAAGAATCCATCAAGAAAGTCGCACTTGCCTGGATTCCTTTCTTCATCCTCTTTTTCGGTGCAGTGATCTGGCGGGCGTTCTTCCAATCCAAGATCAACGGCTTTTACACCCTTAAACTTCTGGATGATTTCAAAGCCAACCCCTTCCCAACCATCTTGAATCAGATTGTTCAGATAGCCAGGGATTGTTGGACAACCCTCATCGTCGCCTGGGGAAACGGGATATTCCCTGCCCAGTGGTTGAATGCTCAGCATTTCAAATGGTATTATTACCTGATCCCCCTGATTATCCTGTGCGTGTTCCTATACCTCGGTCAATACTTACTGCGAGAGAAGCCAACCGCCAAACAACCCACACATATATATTTGCCTGCATTCCAATGGATCGCGCTTGGACTCTTGTGGATCGTCCTATGTGGTTGGCCAGTCTGGTTAGCGAAATTGCGCATCGGGACTGATTTTGCCTCTACACGCTTTGCACTTCCGATGATCCCCGGAGCAGTGATTGCGACGGTTGGAGTTTTGCTCTTGCTTCAAAAGGTTCCCAAAATCCAACTTGCTGCAATTTCAATTCTGCTCGCAAGTTCGATCTTATTCCAGAACCTGATCGGAAATGCCTTGCGTATGGATTGGATGAAGCAAAAAGAAATCTACACCCAGCTTTCTTGGCGCTTCCCATCTATTCCACCCGGCACGTTATTTGTCTTCAACCGTTCTTCGTCCACTGAAGGAGAAGAAAATTCTTTCGCCGCTGCTATCAACTGGTTTTTCAGCTCCCGACCCAAAGATATTAATTTGGATTACTACACCTATTACATTCCAGAACGCTTTGAATATGATACCCAGGGGGTATTCGAAGGAACTCCGAAAACCCGTGGTCACTTAATTGGCCGGTTTACTTCCCGGCAAGAACAAATTATCGCGATTGAGATTGATCCCCGTAACTGTATTCGGGTGTTGTACCCTGGGTTGGATGAGAGAGATGGTCACCTGACCGAATTGCTTCAAACCGCATCTCAATACAGCACAACTCCAAACAATCTAACCACTCCAGGGGTAGCTACCAATCAGGAATTGCAGCACATGTTTGGTAATCCGCTTGATCACGATTGGTGCTGGGCGTATCAACGCGCTGATTACTTACGCCAGCTGGGAGATTGGCAGACAATCAGCAAACTTGCTGATGAAATAAATCCGGATGAATATCGAAAAGACTGGCAAAAACTGAACGTCTTCATCGAATCCTATGCGCATACCAGTCAGACCGCCAAAGCAGCCGATCTGACTCGCGCGCTGAACCAATTCCCACCCAGCGATAAGAATTTTTACTGCCTGACAACCAAAAATTGGCTGGATGAACTCTCCCCAGCTGATGAATTTTTACAGGAAATAAACCTGGGAAGAAAACAACTTAAATGCAAGTAATTACCAAAAATCAGCTTTTTCGAGCAAACACCCGAATTTGAGTTACTGAATCTTCCTCATCATTCCCTGATAGATATTCGGGTAAAATTCTTTCTTTTGCGTTCCTAAACTGTTCATGGTTCCGCTCGAGAATATCTATCTGATAAGCTGTAAAAGATTGTTCAAAAACCAGCTTGTAATCTTGCAATCGGAATCGATTTAGATTACTGGTGGGGTTTAGCCAGTTTTTCCATGTATTTTCGGTATAGGAAAGCATTTCAAACGGAAGTTTGAAGTAGTGATCACGTAAATCGACATAAGCAATGAAAAAGCCGCCCGGCTTGAGAGTCGACGCCAACGCCCTGGTGATGCCATCTACATCATCCAGATGTTCATACACTGAAGTGCTTACCACGCCATCCAACGGGTGGTCTATGAATTTAGTCGAGGTTAAGCGAATATCTCCATGCAGCAAGGTTAGATACTGTGACTTGGGTTGAACTCTGCCTTGTATGTATTCAAGATATTGGTTAAATTCCGGCAACAAATAATCGTTGCGGCGGTCATCCGGCGGTGCGAATAGGTCGGTCAAGGTCACATGGATTGCGCCCAAACGCAACAATTCGACTCCAATCGCAAATCTGCCGCCGTAACCAAACACCAAAATATGCTGCCCCTCCAGAGATATTCCCTGGTCCGCTAGATCTCTCTGGTATCTCAATGCTGCCTGGCGAGGCTCACGCGTCTCCAAGCCGGGCTTGATGAAGATTCCACTCCGTAACAAGGATCGGGTAATTGTCTCAGGCAGAAAATGGCGGGTCACTCGGAGAAACAGGTAAGTCAGATTCAATGGAATACTCCTCAGATATTCAAACCAGAATTGAGGTCATTATACTCAATCCTCTCTCTTCCCTTATAATCTACTTAACGTTCAGGTAAAATTTTTATACAAATAGATGAGCCTATGAATACATTCACAATCGTCATACCAGCATATAACGAGGCGGAGTCCTTACCAACTACGATTCCACTTGTATTAGCCTATTGTAAAGAACACCGGGCCAAATTAATCGTGGTCAATGATGGATCAAAAGATGCCACCCGTGAAGTGCTGGCGCGTTTTTCAGAAGAACCCCGATTGCAGGTGATTCACCACAAATTAAATCGCGGGTATGGTGGAGCGCTGAAATCCGGCCTGGCAGCGGTGGACACAGATCTAGCAGTTACCTTTGATGCCGACGGACAACACAAATTGGAAGACATTGATCGGATGATGGATACCCTGGAGAAAGAAGATGCCGATATGGTCATCGGCTGCAGGATTCGGAACAAAAAAGCCAATTGGTACCGTGAACTTGGCAAGTGGCTCATCCGCCGGATTGCTGCATTGATGATGCCCATGCCGTTACAAGATCTTAACTCCGGTTTCAAACTCTACCGGACAGATTTAGTGCAGCATTATTTGCATCTTTGCCCAAATTCAATGGCATTTAGTGATGTGATCAGTCTCATTTTTTTAGATCAACGTCACAAGGTGGTTGAATTGCCCATTGAAGTATTACCGCGCCTATCTGGCGATAGTTCCATCAATACAAAAACCGCATTCGAAACAGTACTTGAAATCTTGAACCTGGTTATGCTCCTGAATCCGCTGCGGATCTTCCTAACCGTATCGATCATTTGCTTTATCGTTGGATTTGGATGGGGCATCCCCTTTGTAGCAATGGGACGTGGTGTGAGTGTGGGGGCGATGCTCGCCATCCTCACCGGTGTCATCACTTTCACCCTTGGATTGATCGCCGAGCAGCTTTCAGGTATCCGTAAAGGGAAAATTCACATCAAGCACAAAAAATAACCTGCCTATTTCGGCCGGTATATGGAAAATCCAAATTCCTTAAAGGTTTCAACCGGTTTGTAATATTGCAAGAAGGGTTCTGACACCCACTTTACCCAGGCATTATTCTCTTCATTAAAATCAAATTCAGAATTTTGATATCGTACTTTTTGAGTCTCGTTGATGATGAGAGCGTATTTATGGTTCTTCAGATCAGCATAAAACTCATTGAAGTATTCCTCGTTGCCTGCCATCGCCTGATCCATCATGAATTTCTTTTCGTACTCAGGATGAAATTCCACCCCGGAAATCTCTCCGAAAGTCATCAACTGGCGTTGATCAATAAACAGGACCTTCCCACCCGGCTCCACTTGATCAATCGCTTCTCTCACGGTTTGAATGGCTGCCTGAGCTTGCGCTCCATCCGGAAGATTTAGTGGTCCTGCTGACCACCATCCATTCCAGCCAGGAATGATCACCGCCAGTAAAATCGCTCCCTGGAGAATCGGAGAAACGGTGTGTTTGGTGGATCCTTTTTGTTGATTTCCAAGCCCAATTAACACAACCACAAGCAATAAGCTGACCAAGTACATATCCATGTTGTGGAGATTGCTACCACCCCCAATTTTTGCGCTGGCAAATAGACAAAATGCGAAGAACCCCAAAAGAACTGTGATCACACCGGCCCCTTGCCAGCCATCCGGCTGCCATGCTTTTCCCCGCCAGAGTAAGATGAGAATCGTCACCACAAATACGGTCGCGAGCACAATACCCGGGAACACACCCAGTGAATAGGTAGAGTTGGGCATCAGTCTGTACCACAATGGTGCAGATGCCTGAGATTGGATGGTCGCGCCCTGCGAGCTCATCACTTCTGGCCAACTCACCAGCATGCCTGGCACCACCCCAACCAGAATCATGCCGATCGTTGGCATTAACCGTTTAAACCACGTTCCTCTTCGGCCAGGGTAATTCATCAGCAGATCAAAGAGACCCGCCCAGGCTCCGATCACCAAAACCCAGGTAAAACGGCTGATTCCAGCAAAAAGACTGGCCAAAATCCAGCCTAATATTTGGAATGGTAACTTCGACCGGATAAAAATCAGCGAGAATATCAAGGAAATCGTAAGGGTAGGATATATTGGACCCTGATTTAAGAAGATCTGGGTACCAAAAACCAAAGCAATTCTCCAATTGCGATCCTTCCAATCCCTTCCGAGCAACCAACCCAGGATCAATCCTGGCACACAATACAAAAATACATTCCAGGCTCGATGAACCGAAATGGGCAACCCGGGAATGAGAAATGGTAAGCCCCACAGCCCATATCTGCCAGGAGAATAATAATTAGGTAAGATTTCGCTCACTGATTGATATAGATTTTGGCCAAATACAATGGAATAATCGTAAAACCGATTCCCTTCGGACCAGGTGAGCGAAAACGGATAATTGGTTATATTAACCAGGTAGCCTGCAGCCATAAACAAATATCCGGTCATAGCCAGCGAAAGGCATACCTTCGCCAGGTTGAAAGATAGAACACCTTTGTTGTTCAATCCCAGATAAAGAAATAATGAAAGCATGAGATAGACTTGCAGCCGCAGGTAGATCCCTGCTCCAATCCCGGTTATGTCATACCAGAAAAACCAATTAGCGAAACCGGTGAAAAGAAACAGGAATAGTCCAATGAAAAGCACGTGCATTCTTGCGATTTTTGAAGATACTACAGCAAATATTCGTTGGTTCGTTGTACGTGGTCGGATCAACTCCAGAATTCCCGAAAACAAGACACCATTTAAGAAAATAATTCCGTAATATGCTACTGTCCAGAATGGTGAACCAGGTATGGAAAGTTTCAATTGCTGTACGGCAGCGATGCAAATAAACAACCCCATCCCACCCAAGATCTGCTTCACCCACCAGGCTTGTCCCCGTTGATGGGGTAAATCTGAGGTAACAAACTCTTCAAAACCAAAAATGCCTAATAAATAAACGGGTATTACCCAGGAATACAAAAGCATTCTGGCATTCTGGCAGTATACAAAAATAAAAATGCTGACCAGGTATAAAACTGCTCGAAATAACCAGTGAGCCACTGATGAGCTATTTAGGTGCGGGAACGGCTTTCCAAATAACGAGAACAGTAGATATGCCTGCCCAATCAGTAAGATGACCACAAAAGCTGCGGTTCCATACCAGATCCAGGGAAGGTTTTGCCCGAAAAGGACAGGAGGTTGAAGCAGGTATGTTTGCAGACTCATCCATCCCATCCACCCGAATAGGATGATAGCAAGAATACTAGTAAACCAGCGGGTTTTGTGATGATGCTTCATGGCTGCGAATCCTCTCCTGCCGATTCTATCACCGTGGAGAAATCTGCCATCTTGTGAGTCCGCACCATCGCTACCAATTCTTTTCCTCCAAAGAGTAACCACACTCCCCCCAGCAAACTGATCACCAATGGGATCAGTCGATTGATCAGAGCTGCTGCAATTCCCTGTTCAGGTGTAAAACCGACCAGAGTCAATAAATATGCAACGCTAGCTTCCTGGATTCCCAACCCGTTGATGGATAAAGGTAAAATGCTAACGAAATAAGTAAGCATGACTACACAAAAAACCTGAATTGCTGAGATCGTGGGATTAAGCTGACGAAATGCCAATCCGAACGAGGAGATGGTGAGAAACAAAGATGACCAGGAGATGAGCAGGACAATCAGGATTTTTTTCGCTTCAAACCAGGGTTTGATCAGTTGAAAGTAATGCTTAATCTTACTTTGATATCTTAAGGGAATTTTTGCCCAGAAAATGGCGGCTGTCAGATTTATGGGATGTGTGATCTTAACTGGAAGATACGCCTGAAATAACCCAAATGCAAATGGGAATAGGATCACCTTGCTTGCTAAACTAAATAATCGGTCTGCGACCACGGAGGTGATTCTGATGGAGCGATCACTTTTCTCACCCTGATTGTAGATCCCAGCCACTTTCACCAGGTCTCCACCGATCGTCGTGGGCAAGAAATTGGATAGAAACAAGCTGTAAAAGACCAGACTGAGCAGATACCTGAATGGGATCGTTACACCGGCTGTCTTTAGTAAGTAATACCAACGGTAAGAAAAAATTGCGTTAGCAAAAAAATTCAGCAGAATGCAAAGCCCAAGAATCCAGATGGGAAAATTCTTTAGCGTTACCCAAAGCGACTGCCAATCCAAGTTGCGTACCAATAGCCAGATCAGTATTAATGGAATGACGATCCGTAGAGATAACGAGAGTATTTGTTTCCAAGATTTTGGATTTGGATTGGTCATTCGAATACCAGGTTTTTCCTTGGGTCAGTCAAGCTAACTACTGAGGTTTTCCTCTCTCAGCCAGCTCATCAGATTGACAGATACCTTGATTATAGATTCTTTCTCGGGTATGTCTCAACTACCTGATTCAGTACAGTTTGATACTGGCGAATGATTAAATCGAGGTCAAACCTGGCACTCATACTCCGACTGGAATTCCGTAGCGCTAATAATGCTTGCGGATCAGAGAGCATTTCTCGTAAGGCAATACTGAAATTCTGTCGGTCAGATGGATCAAAGAGAAACCCGTTTTTCCCCTGCTGCACCAGATCCACAAATCCACCAGAACTACTGGCAAGAATCGCGAGACCAAGCGCCAAAGCCTGCACGCCAACCACAGGCAATCCTTCTGATAAGGATGGCATAAATAAAATATCACTCTCGCGAAACCAATCCGTCACTTCAGTGGGTGTTACCCAGCCGGTCAGTTGAATCCGATCTTGTAGCCCGAGACGAGAAATCTCTTGCTCCATCTGTGGTCTCAATGGTCCATCGCCAACGATGACGCAAGTCCAATCAAGGTCTTTAACCTCACCAAGGGTGTGAACGAGCAGAATTGGATTTTTCTGCGGGACAAGTCTGCCGGCAAACACAATCTGCGGGGGGTGTTTAAGACTGATTTGACCAGGGTTTAATTTGTTGATGTCCACCCCGTTTGGGATGACCTGAATCGGAAACGGATACTGCTTCTGGGCTAATCCCCGGGTGAATTCGCTAACCGCGGTAATCCGAGCCGCATTTCGCCAAATAGGAGGTGTAAGGGGTTTGACCCACCGGAACCAGGTATCCGTTTTCTCGGGTACTCCTCCTGGCACATCACCCAGATGGACAGTAAGTACATAGGGAACTTTGGTAATTTTTGAACAAACGTAGCCCAAAGCACCCGCCGGTACAGCGAAATGCACATGAATCACATCTGGCTTCCAACTGCGAATATCTTTCAGAACTCTAAAAAAACCGAAGAAAAGGTACAACGCCATGGATGCGAAAGTGGCTTTATAAGCAAATTTGCGTCCTGAACGCAGCCTAACTAACTCTACTGCCCCCCGTTGTTCAAACAAAGGTAATCCTTTGAGAGAGGTGGTGACCACTCTCACTTGATTACCCGTGCGAACCAATCCTTCGCAGATATCTTCTGCGACTTTTCCGCCGCCTCCACCGATGGGAGGATACTCGTGCGTTAGTACCAAAATTCGCATATTAATGATTTTCCGGTGTGAAGTACTTCTTTACGTTGTAAATCGGTTTCCCCTGCGATTCGTGATAAGTACGAACCAAAAGCTCTGAAATGAGCCCCAGTAAGATGGACTGAAAACCCATTAATCCAGTCACTGTGCTTATTAAGAAGAGCGGTGACTGGGTAACACCAATCATAAAGAAAGTGCGCCGGATAAATAAATAGAGCAGAACCAATGCGCTTAACGCCATCAGGACGACACCAAATCCACCAAACAGGTAGATCGGTTTATTGGAATAACTAATGAGGAATTTGACCGTAAATAAATCCAGAATAACTTTGAAAGTCCGTTCCAGCCCGTATTTTGCCTTTCCAAACTTGCGAGCGTGATGACGGACCGGAACTTCGATAATCTTCGCGCCAAATCGATTTGCATAGACTGGAATGAAGCGGTGCATTTCACCATACAAACGGAAACCGGTGATCACTTCACGGCGATACGCTTTAAGCGTGCAGCCATAATCATGTAAGTTGACTCCGGTCACCTTTGAGATGAACGAATTTGCCAGGTGGGAGGGTAAAGTGCGGCTCAGATAGGTATCCTGACGGTCTTTGCGCCAGCCGCTGACTACATCATATCCTTCATTGAGCTTTTCCAGCATCATCGGAATATCGGCCGGATCATTTTGCATGTCCGCATCCAACATCACCACAATTTCGCCGAGCGCGTGGTCAATCCCGGCTGCAATGGCCGCTGTCTGACCAAAATTGCGGCGCAACTGCACCACCCGCATATGCTCGGAGTCTTTTTCATACAATTTCATCAAGACTTCCAGGCTCTGATCCTTGCTGCCATCATCCACATAGATCATTTCCCACTGAAGTTCTTTTGAATATCCTGCAATAGATGCATGGATTGCATCAAATACCAACGGCAGGTTTTCTTCTTCGTTATAAACAGGGATAATGATTGATAGGTCCATTGAAAATCCTTGATAATTATTTCATCAGACAACGGGTCCAGTTGTCGATATCTTCTTCCAGGTCGAAGGGTAATTCGTGGGTCGAATTATAGCTGTGGTCTTCGATTAATGGCAATTTTTTCTGGAAAAACGTATTGAATATAACACGGAATGAATTCACAGGGGTGATGGAGCCATACAACTCATCTGAACCGCCCGGGATCAGATACATACTCAAAATCTGGGACCGATTCAGGTCGCGTATACCATGATCACCTTGAATGATGATCACTGGTGGGGTGTCTGAGTTTTGGATTATCCCATCCACTGATAAAGAACCGTAGATTGATGAACTTCTCTATCTAAAATGGTCTGACCTCTTCAACAAAGCAACCTAACTATTTACAAGCCCGAATATCATACATCTTACGAATCACCCCAGGCCATACTTTTTCTGATTCCATCAGTTGAGTACAAGCTTGGTTTCCAATGGACTTATATATGCCGCTGCTTTCATTCCAGGCTTCTTCATCCAGGTAGATATAGTCATACCCTGCCTGATGGATTTTCACCGGATCCGGGTTACTAATCAACTCAATCCATTTAGGAGTGTATTCATACCAGGTCAGACCAGTTTCAATTGCCCGACCAAAGAGAATGACCGATCTGGATGGAACCGGGTCAAACACCATCGCATTGGATGGAAGTGTATTCCAGTATTTCTCTGAGATCTTCGCATCCACTTCAGACATAAATGGTGCGATGATCGGTTTTTGGATTGCCGGGAGTTGACTGGCGAACAGAACCATCCCGCCAACTACAGCCATCAGACTGAGTGTTCCCGCAACATAGCGAACGTTATCTGATTTGTTTCTGGCCCAATTCCATGTAAGTGGGACGAAATAGATCAGAGCCAGGGTCAAAAACGAATACAACCGAGATGTATTTCGTACCCCGGTGGAACCTTCAAATTGAATAAAAATGGATCCAATCGTAAGCAAATATCCGGTCAACATAATCGCTTCAAACCAGGCATTACGTCGATATGCTTTCACTGCCCGGATAACCAAAAGTGGTATGACCAGTAAAATAGGACCGACTTCGCACAAAGCCGCCAATAGGGTCTTCCAACTAATGAGTGGCAATACGCCCAGATGGGATGAAACCACCGTAGGATATGCCGAGAAGACAAATCCAACTGTCTGGTAATTTTGGTCAGTCTTTCACAATCCAGTTTTGAATAATATCCAGTAACGCTCCCCCTTGCAGCAGACTGAGCAGAACGGCCCCAATCCCGCACACTCCCCAAATCCAAAGTTTTCGAGGGAGCTTCCAACTCTTATGCTGGATTATCCAGATCTCCGTGACCACGCCCCAGCCTGCCACAATGAGTATCAAGGTCGGCTTCGGCTACCAAGGAGAGTGGCAGAAAGAATGATGATGGTAACCACACCTGCCACCCAATTCTTCCACCTGGTACAGGTGAGCAATAGTACAAGGAAGATCACCACGCTCATCATGCCATTGGCGCCCTGAAAACTGAACACGCCCGGCTGAACGATTCCATTACTGAATGCAAATGGGATGGGAAGTTTGCCCACACCCTTCAATCCGCCATTCCGAAAGTAATGCCTCCAGCCAGCGTGTATCCGCTGCTTGCGCCTGAACCTATCAGGGTAATCTGTTTGGAAACTGCATCCAAAATGGAAGGCGGTAACAAAAGTAGAAAGCCAACGGGCTCCGCCGCCGAATGCAATAAAGGCTGCCCCAAGCCAACCCAGCCATTCGATTGCGGGTGAGACGGCTGGTCCATATGCCACCCAGAAACATCGCCAGACTAAATGACATACTGCGAGCCAGATCCATAGCCGACCAGACAAACAGGTCTCCAACTCTGGATATCTGACCAGCAAAGTAGATAAGAAACAGATGGTAGGCATATTCAACTTCACGATTGAGCGGAAAATGCGGTGGAATATCCCCGGCAGCGACCAGAGACACAACCGGCAAATGTGCAAAATCATCAAAAATTCCCATTCCGCGTGCTAAGGAGTACATGAGCGCAGTGATCAACAAGAAGGGAATGATCAGCAGGAATGGTCGAATACTCAATCCCCGCAAGGTATTTTTGCTTCCATGCCGCCAGTACGCCTAACAGAAGAACAATCGCAGCACAAACATAGAAACCAACCGGGACAGAAATCCATCTGCAGAGAATGGCTGCCAACACAATCTCTACGATAATCCCAACAGCAGCTCCCACCAGGATGTTTTCAGAATCGGTCAACCGGAAGACAGCTCGAACGAGCAACCACCCACCCAGGAGGATGGCACCGAACCAGAAAAGCAGGATGACAAATTGAAACATAACAGCCTTTGGATACCCCGGTTTGCGGCAAAATATCTACAACTTCATTTTAACCCGTATTTTTACGCCGGGTGAACCAGCCATACGAGAAAATGACCAGCCACAGTACAAAAATGACAACAACCATCGCCTGGAAGGACATCCGTCCAAACATCTGATGATATCGCGATGCATACCATTGGGTGAAAAAAAGCAAGAAAACCGCTTCTGCCAACCAGATGTGTTTCAGCCAGAAGAACTTTGTTCTGCTTTGGCATATTCCATACCCAGCCCGCTATCGAAGTCATCCATGGCAACAGAATAGTACGGTAACGCGGATTATCCCACTGATCACCGCCAGCGCGCAAAGAACTGAAAAGAATCCAAAACCAGCACACCAACACGATCCAGTGTACTGCTTTCTTGTCCCTTTTGGACCGGGTTCATCCGGATGAATGGTGCATATACCAAAAGTGGTAACAACCAGTACCAACCTGCAGCAAGAATTGAGCTGATGAGATTGCTGATCCAAAGTGTTTTATCCAGAAGTGCAGCTGGTAAGACCGGTTGTAAGATTCCGTACAAGCAAAATGAAAGGTGGTTGGAATTCTGCTGGTAATCCCTGGAAAAGGTATTCAATCCTGCCGGAAGTCGCGCAGGATAAATCCATGTCTACCTCGATTGCAAGTAGGAACCACTTGAGGATGATTTGTGGTAGAGAATAGCGATCCAACTGGTTTTGGGTCGCTACCGCATACCCAAATACAATCAACACCACTACCGCCACACCGATCACCGCGAAGACTAACCAGACCGGCATTTTCTTGCGTTGCTTCGAGAACAACCACCACCCGGCCAGACTCAAGTAGATTGGCAGTAATATTCCAGGAGAAATCAGTACAACTCCCGCAGAAGCAAGTCCAACCCAGACTAGTATTTTTGGTTGTGGTGTTTCAAACCATTCCAAAATGCCCATAGGATGTGCAATCAAACAGATTAGGTACGGTTCCCGCATCTGGGTTGCACCCAATAATACGCTCTGCGGGTATAAACAAAACAACCAGAGGGCCAATCGGCGCAGGTTTCAGCAAAAACTTTCTGGCACTAACCAGAAGAACAAAACCGAGAAGCGCTCGCCCAGGCGGAGAGCAAAATCAACAGAGCTGGTCGGGGATGATCTGGTGTGAGGTAGCGATACACAAAAATTGACAATCCCAGGTAGCCACCATATTGATCTGAAGCATATCCCTTGGTAAAAGCAGTTGAATAGGTTGCTCGGATGCTGCTATCTTCTGGGCCTGGGTATCCCTCAGGTAGGCATCTTGAAAGATATAGCCTGCTCTTTGCTGTTCGGTCGGTTGCCCGACAATCGGTAGACCCACATACAACCCAACCCCTGCAGCCAGACGGAGCAAAAACCCGATTGCAATCGCCCAGGCAGCCAGATGGAAACCGTAAATCGCTGGCAAAGCAGGTACAGGCAAAACAATAATCCAAAGGTAACCAGGCTGGATATTCCGACACCTATTAGCCAATTCGGATCACGGGTAACGCAGCCAATCACTGCACTCAATGCAACCGATGACGCAAGCAAATACCCATAAGCCGGTCTGTACCATTTCATTGGTTTTGCTCGAAATCTGGCAAGAATCCTTGCCTGGCGATTTTTGATACCTATAATTTCGAGATGCTTCTTTGCGATCAGTCCACGTGAATTTGCTTCTTGCTGGATGATCGATAATCCATCGCAGGGTTTCAATCCAGGCAGACGGATCTTCTGGTGGACAGAAAAATGCGCTGCTTGCATCTAGTACTTCCCTGATAACCGGCAGATCACTGGTGATGATCGGATTCCCAACAGCCATGTATTCAAACATCTTCATAGGGCTGCAAATATCTGCAGAGTTACCACCACTGCTGCCCGCAATCGACGTTCATAGGGCATCAATAAGACATCGGATGCTGCTTGATAAAGAGGTAGGCTTTTGTTTTCGATAAAACCAGTCAACATTACATTAGTGAGCTTTCTGATGTCCAATTTTGAACGTACCGGGGTTAATTCCTGATCCCGTCCGCCGATCCACAAGAAATGAACTAGCGGGAAGGCTTCTGCGAGGGCAAACAGAACATCCAATCCACGGCCAGCATAGAAATGACCGGTGTATGAGACGGTAAACTGTTCCTCCAAATTCAATTGGCTCCGGGCAGTTTGCCTGTCAGGCAATTGTTCAAAACGTTCGGTATCTACACCATTGGGTGCAATCACTGTCATTTCGGGTGCAATCGGCATCTCAATCTGTTCTTCCAATGCGAGCTTCAATGCCTGGGTGACACACACCAGTTCATTTCCTGTATTGCCTGACTCGACGAACTTCTTTAATATCTTCAATCCTAATAGACCGGTGGCGCGGTCGTGCATTTCAAGGATGGTTGCCTGATTGACGCCAACTGGATAGGAGGGCAGCTTGTGGAGTCCAGGTGTAAATCAAGTCTGGTTTCCAGGAACGTGCTGCCGAAACCGCATTCCAGGCAAAATCATACCGTTTCAGTGGTTTCCAACTTGGAATCCATTGGATATCAAACACCTGATGCAGGCCATACATGGCAGTCAGGTCAGAGAATTCGAATTTTTGTTTGCCAGGAACCCATAACCGGACCTGGTGACCCATCCACTGCATTTGTTGGCAGACTTTCATCACCTGCATCGAATTGGCAGTCGTCGATGGAATCTGGGAGGTGCTAATGCAGGCGATCTTCATACAATTGCCCTTTCAGCCTGCTTCATCTTAGTCCAACCGTGAACTAGAATCGCTAAAACTGTTCCTGCAAGATACAACGAGAGCAGCCAGGCTTCTACCACATAGCCATACCGGGGAACAAGCGTACAGGTCAAGGTCACTTTGATAACCATGCCTACCAGTGAAACCCAAAGTGGAAAATCAGCCGAGCCAAAGCCAAGTAACAACGAACGGTTCCAGAAAAAAGTATTCGCAATCCCAAACCCGACCAACAAGATCAAAATTAACGAAAGCGAAGGCAGATATTCCGAAGCATAGATCGCAGTAAATCCATTTTTCCAGGGTATCCACGGTGTAAATAATACCCATTTGCCAAAGATAGCTAATCCAATTGCCGCAGCAACCGTCCAACCACCTGCGATGAGAGTCACCCGCCTTAGTAATTTTCTGAGCGGCTGCCAGAGTTTTAATGAAATGGATCTGGAAATTTCAGGATAAGTTGTAGAAATGAAAGGATTGATGGGCATGATGACCAGGTTGATCATGGACAAAGCAACCTTGAAGTAACCGGCTGCCTGGGCGTTAAACAAACCACCCACCCACAATAATTCGCTATCGCGCACAATCATGTTTATGGTGCCACTTAAGTTCGTGCTCAATCCGAACTTGATTAACTCAGTTCGAGGTGGCAGAACCTTCAATGAAGCCTTCCACCAGTCTTTTCCCAGAGTCTGATGCAATGTTTTACCTGCCAACCAGATCGGCCCTATACCGGCGATCAGTTTTCCTGCCAGGAATGCGAGCGTGACCACCACAATCCCTGCCCCCGTTATGGCAGCATAGATGATGATGAGACCAGTGACAACTGATTGAATCAAATTGATCACTGACTGACCCCGAAAGCGATTGCTAACCTGTAACACACCTGTCGCAGTTTCGGTGGTCAGCATCCCTAAAATTGAAACCCCATAAAGCAATACCAGCGGTGTCGCAGCCTCATCATGAACAATATAGCGAGACCCAAGCGGTGCCACCAGCCACAAAACAAGGAACGCAACCACCGAGGTGATTGCTTCTGTAAGACCTGCCACCTTCACTAACGCGGCTGCCTTCAGTTTATCTTGCTGCGCCAGCGCATCTGAGAGATAGCGTACGATGAAATCGCCCATCCGAAAGCTGAGCAAACGATTGACGTTGGAAACCAATGCCATAATGATTCCCAGTGCGCCAAACTGCTCCACACCCAGCATATTTGCGGTGACAATGCTCAGAATCGCACCAATCACATTGCTGGCAAAAAGCCACCCTGAATTACGGACCACTCGAGTGAGTACCTGGTCTTTCCTCCAGTTTGTGGTCAACTTACCCAACCAGGTCATCCTGTAATTACCTGGCTAGCCCAGGACCTTTCCTTCTGATACCAATCTACCAGCCGAGTAACCCCTTCTTCCAGGCTTACTTGCGGTTGCCAGTCCAGTAGTTTTTCTGCTTTGTGAACATCTGCCCAATTTCCGAGCGCATCCGCCATATGCCTGGGTTGGTATTCCAACCTGGCTTGTTTGCCAATCTTCTTTTCGAATAAGCGGATCAGATTATTCATAGTAATCACTTCGTGACCGCCCAGGTTGAATATTTCATATCCGACCGGTTTCAACCCGGCGATGGTTCCACGGGCAATATCATCCACGTAGGTAAATCCGCGACTCTGTTCGCCATCCCCGTTGATTTTGACCACTTTTTCTTCATGTATCCACTGGGTAAAGCGGAACATGGCCATATCCGGCCGGGCGGCTGGTCCGAAAACCGTGAAATAACGGAAGATGCTTACATCCAACCCATGCAGATAATGATAGGTATAGGCTAATACTTCAGACGCTTTCTTGGAAGCAGCGTAAGGCTGCATCGGATAGTCGGTATTGGCATCTTCAAGATACGGCATCGGATTGTTTTCACCATATACACTCGATGAAGATGCATGCACAAACTTGGGGATGCCTTTGTGCCGGCAGATTTCCATCATATTTAGCGCGCCGGTCAGGTTGGTCTGGTAATACGACCACGGGTCTTGCACACTGCTTCGGACACCTGCTCTGGCAGCCAAATTGATTACTCCGTCAACCTGATTCCAATGATTGGCGAGATTGTTTAGCGCTTCACGATCGGAAATATCGATTTGGTGAAAATTAAAATCCGCAGATTCCAATAGACGGTTCAAACGCCATTGTTTTAATCGGACATCATAAGCATCATTCAGATTATCGATACCGATTACCTGGTGTCCTGCCTCCAACAAAAGATCAACAACCCGCGCAGCAATAAAACCTGCTGCCCCTGTGACGATATATTTTCCCATTTCAGAGCCTCACAATTTTCGGATTTGATCGATCAATTTTTCCAAAAGCATTACGGGTATCCACAATTAAGCTGGCATTTTTCAGGATGGCTGGATAATCATACTGCTTATGGTTTGTGATCACCACTACACAATCTGCCTGCCGCACCGATTCCATCAAATTGGAAACGCTGGTTAGATGGATGCTTTCATGGTTACAGGTTGGGAATGAATGGATCGTGATATTCCACTTTGGCGCCTTTTCCCTGCAATAAACCGATCACATCCAGGGATGGAGATTCGCGTAAGATCATCGATATCAGGTTTGTAAGCTGCACCTAAAACCAGGATTTGACTGCCGTTTAGCGGTTTCGAGACGGTATTCAAAGCATCCTGCACTTTGCTCACTACAAACCGGGGCATATTGGTGTTAATCTCTGAAGCCAGTTCGATAAAACGGGCGTTGTAATTGAGTGCTTTCAACTTCCAGGAGAGATACAGCGGATCAATCGGAATACAGTGCCCGCCCAATCCGGGACCGGGAGTAAATCGCATGAAACCGAATGGCTTGGTGGAGGCAGCATCAATCACTTCCCAAACATCCACGCCCAGTCGGTCACACATTACTGCCAGTTCATTCACCAATCCAATGTTGATCATCCGGAAGGTATTTTCAAGCAACTTAGCCATCTCAGCCACTTCTGCAGTGCTTACCGATACGACAGTTTTCAGTGCCTTCCCATACCAGGTGGAGGCAACCTCGCAGCAATCTGGGGTGATACCACCCACCACTTTGGGAGTATTGTAGGTCGTCCAATCCTCCCGGCCCGGGTCTACCCGCTCGGGAGAAAAAGCCAGGAAGAAGTCTTCTCCTGCTTTCAAATCACAACATTCGCTCAACCTGGGTAAGATCAACTCTCGGGTAGTACCAGGATATGTGGTCGATTCCAACACAGCCACCATACCCGGATGAACATACTTGGCCAGTTCATCGGCTGCATTGACAATAAATGAAAGGTCAGGATCTCCAGTTTTGCGCAGAGGAGTTGGAACACAAATACTCACACAGTCAGCCGATTTCAACTCGGCGAAATCAGTCGTCGCTCGCAATAAACCCTGGTCGACCAGTTTCTTCACTTCCTCAGTCGGCACATCCTGGATGTACGATACGCCTTTGTTAAGGGCATCTACTTTTCGAGTGTCAACGTCAATCCCCACCACTTTGTAACCGGCTTTACCGAAGACCACAACCAATGGCAATCCAACATATCCCAGCCCGATAATTGCCACCGTGGCGGTGTGATTATTAATTTTCTCAAGTAGGGATTCTTTGATCGTTGTTGGCATATTTATCCAGTCTTCTAAAACAAGCTGAGCTGTTTTGGATCTTCTTCAGGTTTTTCGGTTGGTACATCGATAATCATCTTTGAAGGATGAGGCTCGATTACCGGGATTATTGGGGTTGTAATTTGGGTCACTGCTGCCGTGGGTTTCACTTCTTCTGACGGTGCTTCAGGGTGCAGCAAACGAGCCAAATTCGCAAAATCTTTCTCCAGGTCAGGACGCAGGTTGGGCTGATGTAATGCGGCAGCCGGATGATACATGGCAACCACCAATCGTCCATCCACTCGACTAGCCTGCCCATGGATCAGGCTGATGCGTGCATTCGGGAAAAACCTTGCCATCGAGATACGTCCCAAAGTCACAATAATTTTTGGCTGGATCGCATCAATCTGCCGTGAAAGATACGTTCCACAGGCAAGAATCTCGTCCGGTTCTGGATCGCGATTTCCGGGAGGGCGGCATTTGACCACATTGCAAATAAAAACATCTTTACGTTGAAGGTGGGCTTTCCCAAGCAGTTCTTCCAAGAACTTCCCGGCAGCACCCACAAATGGACGACCCTGTTCATTTTCATTGAACCCGGGGCCTTCCCCAATCAGCATGATCTCAGCGGTTGCGGGACCTTCACCGGGAACGGAAAGTTTGCGAGTTTTGCATAGATTGCATTTCTCACAGTCGCGGACTTCGCTGGCTATTTGTTGTAACGTACCCAAAGCATCCACGCGCACCTCCGATCAGATTCTACCTTAATTCACACTTGATTTTTGCCCTATCTTTTTATTAGATCTGATCAAGTGAACTGAGAGACATCAAAATGGCATCTTCATGATTATCCTGATAATATCCGCGCCGGACTCCATCGGTCGCGAATCCTAGTTTTTCATACAATCTAATCGCTCCGATATTTCCCGCGCGCACTTCCAAAAATGCCGTGAGCGCTCCACATTCTTTAGCCTGACTGAAGGCAGTCCGGATCAGCGCTTCAGCTATTCCCTTCCGGCGATATTGGTCGTCGATTCCGATTGTGCCGATGTGGGCTTCATCAATAATCAGCCAAACAACGATAAATCCTGCCAGGTGTGAATTCCCTGTTTCGTCTACGGTTGCAGCTACCAGAGGAATACTGTTTTCGTTGCTAGTAACTTCATAAGTGAAAGATCGTTCAGGCCAGGGGAGACTAAAACACGCATGGTCCAACGCGGATACCGCTGGAACATCTGCGACCTCCATTCGGCGGATGCTACAATTCATCAAAATTCCAGACTATTAGACAGGGATTGCTTCTTTGTAATGCAAATAGATAGGCGCCAACGCAATCACATCATCCACATCCATGTTTTGCCAGCGCTGCCAGGCGAGCTCTGCCAGGTGGGCTGGTCTGCGGATGCTGGTTGCCGGACTAGCTAGGGTTACTTTTTTCCATCGGCGTGCCAGGGTATGGCGTTCTTCTGATGGCAGTTCACCGCAAATGAGGGTTGGTTTTTTGATCATTTGTTCCAACTCTGCGGAAGTGCAGACCAGTAAATCACCATGCTGTTTCCACTGGTTTTCTTCCGGTTTGTACCAGGCTACTGCCAACCGACCTCGTCCGGCTTGCAGGACAGCTGCCAGTTGAATATCTTGTACCGGGACTCCCGCTGCGAGAATATCCAGGGTAGGAATTGCGATGACCGGGAGATGTAAGGCAAGAGCCATTCCTTTAACCATCGCCATCCCAATCCGTAAGCTAGTGAAAGAACCAGGTCCGGAAGCGACTGCCAGAACCTCCAGTTCCTTCATTTGTACGCCGCTTCGTTTGAGAAGCTGATCAATCGCGGGTGCTAACTCCACACTGTGGTGCGACCTGGTCTGCCAGATGGTTTCAGATAAGATCAAATCATCATGAAGCAGGGCAAGACCAATCCATTGGGTAGAAGTATCCACTGCCAGAAGCATTTATCGGCCTCCGTACACATGCTTTTTCAAGCTGTTGACTAGTTTTTGACTGCGCTCGCCGCTGCCTTTGAATAATAATCCTCTTTGTTCATCAGCAAGCCACCGGAGAGATACCCAAATGCGCTCCAGCGGTAATACTTCTTAATTCTCTCAGGCCATTCGATCAGAATCGGACCATTCTCCATGAGTGGATTGAGGTCCAAGTCTTCTGCTTCATCTGCTGAGCCCAGCCGATACGCATCCAGGTGAGAGAGGGTCACACCATCCGGCCGGCGATAAACGTTTACTAACACAAATGTCGGGCTGGATACAGCATCCACTGATCCCCACCCGCGGGCTACGCCCTGAACGAAAGTGGTTTTTCCAGCACCTAAATCTCCAGATAAGCAGATTACATCTCCCGGTTTCAACAATGCACCTAACCGGATCCCGAG
Organism: uncultured Chloroflexia bacterium; assembly: GCA_963818305.1. Lineage (GTDB taxonomy): Bacteria > Chloroflexota > Anaerolineae > Anaerolineales > Anaerolineaceae > DAIOEK01. The sequence goes on along the minus strand of CAWFRQ010000002.1, from coordinate 86,410 downwards.
TCTTCGGGTTTGCTCTGGACTGCGGCTGATGTAATCCAGCGTGTTTTCATCGATAATTGGCATGCTGAGATTATACGCTACCCAGAAACCACCGGCAAGATGAGAATAAAACAGGCACATATCCCAGATGCCACTTGATGGGATACACTATCAGACAACCAAATTCAGTCAGTTTTTAGTTCTCGAACCCATTGCTTCCCAATAAAAAAGCGGGAATACTTTTCAGCATTCCCGCCATCGACTAGCTAGTATTAATTAATTGGTAGGTACGCCCAAGACGGCAGTGTACACTTCTACTTTGGCAGGGGATATCTTCTGGTACAAGTTGATTTCTACTGCCACTTCATCATCCCCTGGCACCTCGGGCGGGTAACCTTCTCCGCCGCCAATGATGTTCCCGGCCGAATCATACAACACCGCAACTACCCTGGCCTGGATCTTTGCCTGGGACTCATTCCGAAGCAGACAGGTGATCTTGGTGTCATACTCGCCGGGGAATGTTTGAATGTTTTCCACACTTAGAGGATTAGCGCTGATGTCTGCCTCTTTTAGCCCATAGACTTCAAAATACTTGGAAGGTCGGTTAGGATAGTATTCCACCTTGTTGATCTGATACTCCCCCTCCATGTATGGCAGCATTGTAGAACTGCTGAATGCAATTTTGTCTCCAGGAAACAGGGTATCCAGCTGGGTGCTGGTGCCGCCAATCACTTTCCCATCCGCGCCATAAAACACCAGTCTACCCGGTAAATATTGGTAGATCTGGTCTTTGCTTGGGTTTTCCAGAATTACGGTATATCGCAAGGTCCCATACTCATCCACATTTGCCGCTCCATCAACCAAAACTGGCAGGTCTTTCGCTTCCTGGTCAAACACTTCCATTCCGGCATTGAAACCGGCATACATTTTGACCGAGTTCTAATTCTCCGTTCACTTTTAAATTCACCATCACCGGTATGCTGGCATTGGCAGGCAGATAGACATCGTTATATTCTGAGCTGCCGCCAATTACATTTCCCTTCGCATCCAGGGCTATCGCCGATATCATCACTCCGCCGAATGACTTATTAGACTGATTTGATAAGGTTCCAACCGCTAGCGGATCAGTAATATCTGGATGGAATTCAACATCTGAAATGGAAAAAGGAGAACCGTCCAATTCAAAATCCTCAGAATTTCCCGGTTTTGTGACCTTCACTTCTACCCTTTGGACAGTCTCCCCCTCGGGAATGGTTAACCCTCCCGAGCCGCCGATAGCCAGTTCCTCACCCGGCAGCATTACATACGCATATAAGTTCCCGGTGGAAAGGATACTCTCCTCCGAGTTATATGCGACCGCTTGCAACTCGACATTCTTCAAACTAATCTCCGGATTCGAATTTCGCAGCACACTCCCAAACATCACATAGGATGGATAGTCGGGGTCTTGAACAAACCAGGTATCCACCACATCCACCTGTTCAACATCCGATTCGGGTAAAGGTGCTGTCATTTCACCAGATGGTTCTTCGGGGAGCAGAGGGATGTCACCCGGAAGGAGATCACCTGGAGCGGGGATCTCCGGTAAAGTAAATACCTCACCTGGTTTGGGCGATTCGGATATCGCGTCTGGTTTGAGCAGCATATACCCTGCCACACCGAACAGAAGCAGCATGAGTCCAAGGCAGCATGCTCCTCCCGCCACGATCAATAACCAGCCCCAGGTTGGAAATCCCTTACGATTAGAAGGTGGGAGGCTTTGCGCTTTATATATTTTGGATTTATCAACAGTCGGTGCAACAGGCATTTCTTTTTCCAACTTCAAACCGCAGTGCGGGCAAGACTTTCCCTGTGGTTCGATTGGTTTGCCACAGGCGGGGCAATGGGTTGGGTGAACAGGCTGATTTATCATATTCTCCTTATCGCTGGGAAAAACTCATATACTTCCTCGGTTTCACATTACTGAATAGTTGCTCTTGCTATTATTGTAGCCATTTATGTCAAATATCAAGTTAAAGCTAGGCAACCAGGGGAAACAGATTATTCAAGGCAAAAATCTCGCAATGCATCCTTGTTACAGGATGGCAAGGCCACTCTCACTTATTAGAGGAACAACGTTACTTGCTTCTTTTCTAATAGCTACGCGCAATTTTTACCAGGCGCAGCTTGACAGGCTGGGGTATAATTATAAGGTTATCATTCTAAGGAAAAATGGTTTTTTATGGACAATGAGTTGATCCATCAGGTCGATATCGACCAACAAATGCGCACTGCTTACCTCGATTACGCAATGAGCGTAATCGTCGCCCGCGCCTTGCCAGATGCCCGTGACGGTTTAAAGCCTGTCCATCGCCGCATATTATACGCGATGGAAGACATGAACATGCACTCCAATACCTCCTATAAGAAATCGGCGCGTATTGTGGGTGAAGTGCTGGGTAAATATCACCCTCACGGTGACAGTTCTGTGTACGATGCCATGGCGCGTATGGTACAAGATTTCTCCATGCGTTACCCACTGGTAGATGGTCAGGGTAACTTTGGATCGGTCGATGGGGATGCACCTGCTGCGATGCGATACACCGAAGCGCGCATGGGCAAAATGGCCGAAGAAATGCTGGTGGATATTGATAAGAACACAGTCCCCTTCGTTGACAACTTTGATGGCTCTCTAAAGGAACCAGAAGTCCTTCCCACGCGTCTGCCCAACTTGCTCTTGAATGGTTCGTCCGGTATCGCAGTGGGCATGGCGACGAACATACCACCTCACAACCTGAAAGAATTGGTTGCCGCACTGGTGCATGTCATTGAGAATTACGACCACCTGGAAGATATCTCCACTGAACAGTTGATGGAATTTTTACCTGGACCCGACTTCCCAACCGGAGGCACCATCGTCGGACGTGAAAGCATCCGGCAAGCATATTCTACCGGGCGAGGCAAGCTAACTATCCGAGCGGTTGCCCAGATAGAGGAATTAAAGAATGGGCGGAGTGTTATCCGCATTACCGAAATTCCATATCAAGTCAACAAATCCAGCCTCATTGAACGGATCGCTGATTTAGTGCGGGATGGCAAGCTGGACTCGATCGCTGACCTGCGAGACGAATCTGATCGCAATGGAATGAGCATTTATGTTGAGCTTAAACGCGGCGTCCAACCGAAAAAGGTCCTGAATCAGCTTTATAAATACACCGCGCTTCAAACCACATATGGCATTCACCTGCTGGCACTGGTAAATACTGAACCGCGCGTCCTTTCCTTACGCCGCGCGCTGCAAGTCTTTATTGAGCACCGCCAGACGGTCATCCGCCGGCGCTCTGAATTTGAACTGGATAAAGCCCGCCAGCGCCTGCACATTTTAGATGGATATCTGATCGCTCTTGCCAACCTGGATGAAGTGATTCGCACCATCCGCGAATCCAAAGACAGCGAAAACGCAAAAGCCAATCTGGTTGAACGCTTCAAACTTACCGAGATCCAGGCGCAGGCAATTCTGGACCTGCAATTGCGCCGACTGGCCGCGTTGGAACGGTTAAAGATCGAACAGGAACATCAAGAAGTCCTCGATCGGATCACTTTCCTGGAAGATTTGCTGGCAAATCCCCAAAAGATATTAGGGGTGATCAAAGAAGACTTGTTAGAAATATCTGCCAAGTACGGTGATGACCGCCGCACCAAGATTACCGCAGAGGCGAAAGAAGAATTTAGGGAAGAGGATCTGGTCACTGATGAACCCATCCTCATATCCATAACCCAACGTGGATACATCAAACGCGTATCTGTCACTACTTATCGCACTCAACATCGCGGTGGCAGAGGAATCATCGGTCAAAATGTGCGTGGTGAAGATGAAGTCATCATGCTTCTACCTGCCAACACCCTGGATACTGTCTTGTTTTTCTCGGACCGAGGCAAGGTCTATTCCGAGAAGGTGTACCAGATTCCGGACGCTAACCGGACCGACCGGGGTGTCTCCATTATGAATATTCTGGCACTTGGAGCAGATGAAAAAGTCACCGCGGCAGTGGTGGTGCACAGCTTTAACGATTCTGCATACTGCACCCTGGCAACCCAAAAAGGTCGTGTTAAACGGCTCCACCTGAGTGAATTTGCCGCGGTTCGGCCATCCGGTCTGATCGCCATCAATCTCGGTCCGAGCGACACTCTCGGTTGGGCAGTTCTAACCAGCGGTAAAGATGAGATCATTATGGTCACTTCGAATGGTCTGGCACTGCGTTATTCAGAAAAGCAAATTCGCCCGATGGGACGCGCAGCTGGCGGTGTCATGGGAATCCGTTTGCGCCCGGGCGATACAGTGACCGGAGTAGACGTAGTAGAGCCGGATGCCGATCTGCTGGTTGTCACAGAAAATGGTATTGGAAAACGCACTCTGTTAGACGAATACCATCCAAAGGGTCGTGGCAGTCAGGGCTCTTCAACGATCAGCCAGGCGAGCATGGATACAATTGGCACCATCGCTGCGGCTCGGGTCGTCACGGAAAAAGACGACCTGACATTAATTTCGACCAATGGTGTGGTAATCCGTTTGAAGGTAGACAAAATCAATCGTAGTGGAAGAGCTACCCGCGGTACCCATATTATGAAATCTTGAAAAAGATGATCGTGTGGCTTCGATTGCGCGCATCATCGCAATTGAGAATGGCAATGGAAATGGGACTAGAATCGGATCCAACAATAGAAGTGGCCATTCCAACCGAACCATTGGTTGAGCAGCCAAACGAAATAGTGGAAAACGAACAATCGACGGAAGAAGATGCCGCGCAAGATTGACCTGTATCTGGATGCGTTAAATTCTAATTCTGATTGGATTCCTTTTTTACGTATCCAACAGCGGTTTGCCTGGCCCACGCGGAAATTTGGAGTTGGCTCAGGCAGTGGCAATTTGCGCTACTCGCGAGCAATTGGATACTCTTCTCGCATTAGACCAGGATCACCCGCAAGAAAACACACCAGAAAACTATATTGTTTTTTGCGGGGTGCGAGGGCAGGGGAAGTTCGCCGTCCAAGATCCTGATGTTCGACTACTGTTGCGTCGTTACGCCTCAGACCCACGCTGGCGTATCCGCGAAGCTGTTGCAATGGCATTTCAATCGATGGGGCATGAGGATATGGATGCCCTGCTGCGAGAACTCGAAAGCTGGCCGTTAACCAATCCGTTGGAAATGCGTGCAATTGCTGCTTCGATATGTGAACCCGCTTTACTAGTGAATCCTTCGTACTCTGCCAGAGTACTCGGTTTGCTTGATCGGATTACGAACACAATTCTCTCATGGGAAAACCGAAAAACGGATGAGTTCAAAACACTTCGCCAGGGGATGGCTTATTGCTGGTCAGTTGCGGTGGCAGCTTATCCTGAACCGGGGAAAGAGTTGATGGAACGTTGGCTGCAAAATCCGGATACCGATATCCAATGGATTATGCGGGAAAACTTGAAAAAGAACCGGCTTATTAAAATAGATCCTGCCTGGGTAGCGAAATTTTGTTAGCTCTCTTTAGCCCTATTTCACTATAAATTTATTCCATCTGAATCGAATTCTTTGTATCCTGATCATCGTACTCAGGTGAATCGGGTTCGATAATCTTGGAAAGGATTCCTACAATCAGCTCTATGTTCGGATTATCTCGTGCGATCATTCAATGGAATGGCGCTCTTTATATTGAAAACGACGAACTCAACAGTCAACACTTCAAGTTTGTGAGCATTTTGAATGAAATGTATGAAGCAATGCTCTGGTCAGAAGGCTTGGATGTGATCGAGAAGGTTTTGGGTGAGTTGGATGATTATGCCCTTACCCATTTTGCTTTTGAAGAAGAATTGATGCGTTCTCTCCAATCACCTTATCTGGCCGAGCATGTTCTTGAACACAATCACTTTAAAACCAAACTAGCAGATATGAGAGAACGGTTGAAAAAAGGATTTAATTCATTAGATTTGGAACTGTCTGCATATTTAAATAGATGGATGGTGGATCATATCCTTAAGATGGACAAAATGACCTTTGCATCTATTAAAAACAATCTGACTTAATAAAAGCAAAAAGAAACCGCTCTTCATCAAGTTTACGGCCAGTTTTTGAGACTAGTTTGCTTAACACAATCAGTTATTTTTAAAGATTGCAATCAATCAATACCCCCAATAACCTGCAGGAATGGAATCTCCCACCCTGCAGGTTTTATACTCCTGATAGATCTAAAGACTACTACCGCAATATGGACAGTGACTCCATTCCGATTGAACCTGTTTGCTGCAATTCGAACACTTTTGCTGAGATTCAGCTTCGGGCTGAGTCTGGGGCGCATCGACTTGTTTTGTAACAATTGCATTCGTCGATTTGGTCGACTTGCCAATCGCAATTCCCAACGCGACGAGTAATCCAATCACCACCGCTGGAACCAGAAGCCGTAACAAGAATCCACCAAACCGGAGAAAACCAAAAGAGTGCATCATGGGCATTCCACCGAATGGGCGCATCATTCCAAACTCTCTGTGTCCCAGCATGAACATGGCAGGAACTAACAGACACAATCCAACCACAACCAGTACACCGATAACAATTAAGAACCATTTCCAAAAACTACTCATAGCGTTCTCCTGTAATTCATTTCATTGATTGATGATTTACAGTATAAGTTGCAGATGTGTAGAATTTATGAAGTTGCTGCGAATAATATTGCAGAACCAGTATAATATGCGATGCAGGTAAAGTCATTGATTATGTTATGATATCCACATCCTGACCATTTGGAGTACCCTCTGGACGCTCCTTTTCTCACTACCAAGCTCTTTCTTCCACCTCAGAACCAATCCAATCTGGAACGCGCTGATTTACTTGCAGAATTTGATCATCTCCTCACTCCAGGGATTCGGTTTGCTCTGGTTAGTGCGCCAGCAGGCTACGGGAAAACGAGCCTCACAGCGAATTGGCTGCGCCATGCCCAGAAGAACCATCCAAATATTCATTACGCTTGGTATAGTCTTGAAGAGAGTGATAATGATCCAATCGAATTCTTAACTTATTTGCTTGCCAGCATTCAAACGAATTGCCCGTTACAAAATTCTCAAACAAAAATGATGCTCGAATCGGGACAATTCTTCAATGCCGAAACCGCCTGCAAACTACTAACGCAAGATCTGTTGCAAGTGAATTGTAGACTTGGTCATTGTGTTAGATGATTATCACGTGATCCACAATCTGGCGATCCATACCGGTGTCATCAATCTAATTGATCATCTCCCACCTCAAATCAGATTAATCATCACGACCAGATCCGATCCACCCTTCCCCTGTCACAGATACCGAGCTCGAGCACAAATGATTGAATTACGTCAGGGTGACCTACGTTTTTCCGTAGATGAGATCAACGCATACTTCAATCAACTCACGGGTAAGGACTTGATTTCTTCCGAACTGATGATTTTGGACCACCGTACGGAAGGATGGCCGGCAGGTTTACACCTGGCAGCACTGGGTATAAAAAATTCTGCTGACCGCGGAGAATACCTACGCTCTCTTTCCAGAAGTGATCAATTCATCATGGATTACCTCTCTGAAGAGGTTTTTGTTCACCAACCTGAGCCAATCCAACAGTTTTTGCTCTCAACTTCATTGCTTGACCAATTTTGCGCCCCTCTCTGTGATTCCATTGAAAGCAATCCTAACTCAGATACCAGCGAATCGATGTTGGAATATCTGGGGCGCTCAAACCTCTTCCTGATCCCGTTGGATGAAGATGGGCGCTGGTTCCGGTATCACCATCTTTTTTCGGACTTTTTACGAAGGAAAATGAAGCGCGCTGGGCAGGCTGCCCATCTTGACTCAGTAGAAATATATACAAAAGCCGCTCAATGGTTCCAGGCAGAGGGATTGGTTCATCTCGCGATCCGATATTTCTTAGCCGCCAATCAATTTGAATTAGCCGCAAAACTGGTAGAACAATATACTTTACAACTCTTTTCCCAAGGGTATCTGACCCAATTACTGAGCTGGATCCGACTTTTGCCGCAAGAGTTAATTTCAACCAGACCGTGGTTGTGTGTTTACGAGGCCTGGGTATTGTGTTTCTCGGGTCAGAATACCCAGGTTGGAGAATGGATCACAAAAGCGATTTTGGCTGCAGAAACATCTCCAACCGCTGAACAGATCCAGATTCATTATGAAACAACAGCCATTGAAGCAATGGTTGCGGTTGCTTCAGGCAAAGTGGCTGACGCTTTACACATGACTGAAAAGATTTCGGAACCGCCCACAAACCAACAAAAATTTGCCTATAGTGTGCTCCTCTGGACTAAAGCGTACGCCTACCGTCTTTCAGGGAACATCAAAGATGCCTCTCCCCTATTCAAGCAAGTGCTTGACCTGGGCATCGAGATTAAGAACACGTTCTCAATCCTCTCTGGAAGTGTGGATTATGGCAACTCGCTTCGATTGTTAGGGCAACTCGACCTCTCAGAGAAAGTCTTTCGGACAGGGTATGATCTGGTCCAAAAAACCAAGCAAGGTCAAGGTTTTATCGGTAGATTGGAATCCTTCTTAGCCAATGTACTCTATGAGAAAAATCTACTGGATGAAGCCATTCGATACGCAAAAGCAGGAATTGATCACAACCTGAGCTGGGAAAATCCCAATCATCGTGTGTATGGAAAGTGGGTACTCGCCAGAGTGCTTGCTGGTAGTGGGAATTATACAGATGCCAGCCGCATCCTGACCGAAGCGGAGTCTGACCCTGACCACGCATTGGTGTTGCCTTCACTCCAGATGAGTGTGCAGGCAGCTCGATTCCGGTTGTTACTGCGAGACCACCAGATTCTGGCTGCCCAATATTGGCTCCAAAGCCTTCCCGCAATAGAATCACTTTCACCAGAAATTCGTGTCCAGGTGGAACTCTGCTCTGCCAGGCTTGCAATTGCAACAGGATCATCCGGAAACCGCATTTCCAAGACTAGCCAGAATTGCTGAAGAAGCAGACCGGGCAGGACAGATCCCTACTGCGATTGAATTACATCTACTGGCAGCTTTATCAGCACCAAACGCGTCGCTGATTTAAATGCATATTCAGTCTGCACTCCAATCAGGCATTCCAAATGGATTTGTGCGAATTTATCTGGATGAGGGAGAGCCAGTTGCAAAAATCATTTCCGGGTGGCTAAACAACCAATCAAAAACCCAGGTAAGCTGGATGCAGAAAGCTACGGAAGTGTTGCACCTATTTCCACCTCTCAACTCGAACATTATGAAGGCGCCAGATCAAAATACCGGACTGACTGCCCGTGAAATAGAAATTCTAAGCTTTATTGCAATTGGCTTAACCAACCGTGAAATTGGTGAAAAATTATTCATCAGCCCAGGAACAGTCAAAGCACATTCCGCCTCGATTTTTCGAAAATTGGATGCACCCAACCGGGCGGCAGCTGTTACAAAAGCGAAAGAGCTCGGACTGATCTAACTTCGGAGTTCCCTAAACCCCAAAAGATAAACCATCACATCTGCCAAACGGCAGATGTGTCGATTTGGTTACTTCAGTACACTTGGATCTGAAAGTGAGCTGAAGATGAAAACACCTCAATATGCAATAGAAATTCGAATTAGCGAAACAATCCGTTCAAATGACATCACCTGGTTTGAACCATATTCCCTAACGCCTAAACCCGACGGAGGGTCAACTATCACCGGAGAAATAACCGATCAATCAGAACTGTATGGCCTGCTCAACCGTCTGCGCGACTTTAATCTTTCTCTGGTATCCCTTCAAGTTCTACCTCTTATAAACCAAATTCCTAAGGAGCTCCAATGACCACCAATCTACGCATTTTTCTAGCCATCTTTTTACTGGCACACGGATTTATCCACGCAAGTTTATCCTGGGTTCCTGCACCCAAACCCGGAGAGCTCAAGACACCGTTCTTCCCCGCCTGGTGGAACAACCAGACGGACCCAAGCTGGCCAATTCAAAAACTTGGGTTATCCCAATCGATTGTTCAAAATATTGGATGGAGTCTCTGGCTTCTCACCTGTGTCGCTGCTGTCGTCGCTGTTCTCGGGTTGTTGCTACAGCTGCCACAGCTCTGGATTCCAGCAATTGGGACCATGGCAGTGATCTCTATTATCTTAATTTTGGCATATTGGCACCCCTGGTACCCGATTGGTCTGGCCATTGACCTGGCTCTCTTGGCTAGCCTGGTATTCAAAATCCCATCATCTTTTTATCTACACTAAAGGAGTAATGATGACCCCCGCTATTGTCGTTGGCATTTTCGCTGTTGGATTGATTTTTCTGGCAATTTGGAAACCTCAAGTATGTCGAAACACCATGGGAATTTTTTTCTTGGTAATGGCCTTCGGTGTAAACCTACCCTTACTTCTTACAAATCCTGGCCTGTATCCATTAGCCGGATCTCACGCTCTGCTTGGCCTTTACCGCTGGTTTTTCTCTGCCATACTCCCGATCTATCCTGAATTCTTTATTACCGGGTTGATCTTGATTGAGGTGGGAATCGGTGTGTTGATCCTCTCAAAAAACCAGGAAGCTCGCCTGGGAATCATCGCTGGAATCCTCTTTTGTATCCTGATTGCACCCGTAGGAATGGAAGAGATCACTTCACCGCTGATTGGGCTGGCACTCGCGCTCCTACTGCGAGTTCAATATCCCCACTCAATTTTCGATAAGGTACAAAATCTGAGCATAATGAGGCGGCAAGCATGAAGAACAAGATTTTATTAGCAGCCGGATTGGCAGCGCCAATTCTTTACTTTGGCACGGTAGTTTTTGGGGCCGCACTACGGTCAGATTATAGCCATGTATCGAACGCAATCAGTGAACTCATCCTGGCGGATTCTCCCAACCACAACTTACTTAATGGATTATTCCTGGTTTACAACACACTGTGTCTTGCCGGCGCAATCGGCCTGCTTCGAAATAATCTTCAAACAGGTCAAAGAAAACAACTTGCTGCGGCTTACGCACTCGGGATCGTCGCTTTGGCTGGAATTGCCATGACCCTGTTTTTCCCGCAAGATCCGCGCGGCAGTACGCCTACCTTCACCGGCATCATGCACCTGGTGACGGCAGGGATTGAATCGCTCGGTTTGATGGCTGCCATGATCTTGATCGGACTTGCGCTCAGAACCATCCCCGCTCGGAGAGCATTTAGCAGCCTGACATTCGTCCTGTTTATCCTGGTGTTCTTATCCGGCGGGGCTTCTGCAATTTTTATTGAATCACCTTATATGGGAATATTGGAAAGAACTGTGATAGGAAGCTCGTTAATTTGGCAGTCATTATTCTACTGGAACGAACTCAAGTACACCAATGCTGTTCCCAAATAAGCCGCTCCCGGAAAAATACGACCTCAATGTACTGGTTTCTTACAAAAACACCACCCCACGAATCTATACCGTGGGGTAGTGTATGGATGTAAAACGCAAGATTACTTCAACAACTCTTGATACAAAGCCTGGGTTTGGGGAGATGGTTCCGATTGGATCTCACGCTCAAAGATCTCAACACACCGTTGATATTGCCGGACGATCCCTGCCCGGTTGCCCATTGCCGCATAAATCCGTAATGCCATCCGGTGCGCATCTTCCAATAGATTATCATGGTTCAGCGCCCGTTGACAAAAATCGAGTGCTATGTCGTAATTCGCCTGATCGTAATAGATCTGCGAAGCCTGTAAGACAATATTGAGATAAGTTTGAGCCAGGTTCTCGCGCGGCGTATATACCCAGGTCTCTTCGATTTCTGGCAAGTAAGTTCCGCGATAATATTTGAGTGCCTCTCTATAGTGAGCTAGCTTCTGTAACGGTTCTTGGGCTTTCCCTCCCTCGGCGCTCTCTTTGAGGAAGACTTCAACATCATATTCATAATCCATGCTGTTGTTAAAGCGGTAAATATCCTGGCAGAGCAAGATACACTCTTTACCTAAAGCATGTCTCAATCGGTAGATCGTATTCTTAAATCTGAATTTTGCTTCTTCAATGGTCGCATCTGGCCAAAAGATCAGGCTGATTTCTTCCTTCGTCATACCTTCCGGATGAGCTAACAACAAGAAGAACATGTCCCGCGCTGCCTGGGTTTGCCATTCAGAACTAGTTACAGTATGGATACCAGTCTGAACTTGCATTCTTCCCAGTGCCCGCACAACCAGCGTAGCCGGTGCAAACGGTACTGCCCGTGCGTGCTCTCGCAGGTATTTTCTTAATACAGGCAACCTTTTCAGAAAACTTTCAACTTGTCCAAATAATGTACTCATCCCATCTTGCATTAATCCAAGATGACCTTTTACCAGTTGTTTATGAAACCTGGCGGAGACGGCAATCAAAGCGGCTGGAAGATATTGCCCACTCACCCCAGCGGTAAGGTACACCTGGTATTCCAACACTTTCTCGGGTTTTTCCAGCGCCTGATATGCCAGCAGCATATATAAATTAGTTCTCTCCAACTGGACTTTATGCCCTGCCTTGCTAAAATACTGACGTACTTCTTCAAGCAACGGTATTACTCCGGCAAAGTCGTGTTCCAGGATTTTTAATCCGGCATATTCCAATTCGCACAGCCGATGCTCCATTTCTGACGAGTCAGATGTGAGCATTTTGCGAGCCGATTGAATTAGGTCGTAACCAGCTGCCAAATCTCCCCGCACACCGGCCAAAGCTGCTTGCTGTACTTTGATATACACCTGTAAAAAGTGCTCTTGAGCTGCATTCGCCTTTTCACCGGCAAGCTCATAAGCCTGGTTTGACTGGTCATATGCCTGTAGTTCAGCATAAATATCGCCAATACCGGTAAGCACAAAAGCTTCCATCCGGACGTAACTATTATGGTGAGCGTACTGGTACGCTTGTTCGAAGGATTGAATCGCCTGTTCGTACTCGCCAGTCATCTGTTGGATGACACCCAGATTGTTCAATAAATTTGATAACCAGATTGGGTTTTCTACCAGTTTCCAGTAATTTAATGCAGATTCATATTCAGACATTGAATCGGAATACTGTCCCAGGTTTTCGTAAACAGCGCCCATTTCCAGGTGTATGATGGCTTCGTTCTTGTAGTCTTTGATGGATTGCATAACCAGAAGAGCCTGATGTAGATGATGAAGTGCTTTTTTAAGGTCTCCCTGATGGAAATTGCACAGTCCAATCATCCGAAGCGCATCTCCCCGGATTTTTCTTAATTCAAGATCATCTTCGATCAACCCCATACACTCTGTGGCATCCCGAATCGCTTCTTTAAGTTGACCTTTGATCCGGAGCTGGGTTGCTCGCATCGCAAGCGTTCGTGCCAGGAAGACTTTATCCTGTGGCAATACCATGGCTGCAATGGATTGGTTATAGAGTGTAAGAGCTAAATCAGGGGTTCCGAGGGCCATTGCCACATAGCCCTGTAAAGCGACTACAAAAGGTCTCGAATTGAGAACCTCGCCTGGCAGCGAATCAAGCCAGGCTGAAAGGGTCGCCATCCTTCCCCCGGCAATCAGATCTGGACTTGCAATTTCAATCAGGTTTGTTAATTCATCGGTCGCATTCATGCGATGATAAATTGCAAAAGCGCGGTCCCAATCTTGCCATTCACATGAGGCAGAAGCCAATTGAATCTCGATCTGGCGAGTATCCTCTGGCAATTCTTTTCTGGCTTTAGCCTGTAAAAACTCCAGGAAGAGCGGGTGATATCGCAGCCAATCTCCCTGCTCACCCACCGGTAATACAAAAAGATTGTTTTGCTGTACTGACTGAATCCATTGCCGGGTTAGCGCTGGATCGACATGCAGTGCCGGACCGAGAATATCATCACAACGTTGCAGGTTGAATTCTTCCAGCAACGAGGTCCAGAGCAGGAATTTTCGCAAATCTTCCGGAAGGTGGTCGATGATCTGAAGGAAGTATTCATCCAAACCAAAGCCCGAGACTCGCGCCAATCTGGCTCTGGCAGCCGTCAGATTCTGGTTAACCTGACTGGCAAGGATAATCCCCGTGACCCAGCCTTCGGTTCGTTTCCGTATCTCTTCCGCAGCTTCAAAACTGATGTCCTGATCATGGTTTTGCTGATACATCTGCTGGATATCTGCCGAATTAAATGCCAGTTCTTCATAACTGATACCACCCACTTCTGCGCGGGAAGCTAAAACTCGCAGGACAGGCAACCCAAGCAAGATGCGGGATGTAATAACCAGATGGCAATTCTCATCAACCAGTTCTAAAAATTTACCGATGAAATTCTTAACTGGAACACTATCAGTTACCAGGTGAAAATCATCTAATACAAAGAGGAAATGCTCCCGCACATGGTCTATCAGATCATTGACCAATACGGTGGCTACATAATCTACATTCACCTGGCTCTGATTTTCAGATATAGCAGCCAGGGTTCGTTTTCCAAATTCAGGGAATTGATGTTGGATGGCAGCCACGAAATAACTGATGAATCGGCTCGGATCGAAATCGAGGCGATCAATTGAGTACCAGCAAACAGGGGCAGGGAAACTGGAGCAGAAATCTACCAGGAGTGAGGTCTTACCATAGCCTGCTGGAGCAGAAACCAACACCAGGCGCTTTTCGGCCATCTCGGTTAGTATATGATTGAGTTCCGGACGAGTTACCAACTCTTTTCGCCGGCGTGGAGCAGAAATTCTAGTTTTGACAACTAACGTATTTGAAGACATACAACAAATCACCTGAGCATCATTATATCCATTTCTGAGTAATCGCTATGGTGATATTGGAAAATAATCGTCAAAAACCGGTCTTGTTCAGACCGGTTTTAGCAGGTGGAGAAGGTCGTTTTGAAATCATCCATTCGAAACGAGTTTTTGTTTTCTTTTTGCCCTTGCTTTATCGATTACCAAATTAATTAGTATGATCACACCACTAATTAGAGAAACCTTGCCCAAATTTAGCAGTACTCCCTGGATGTTTAATTGCCCGTCACCTGCCTCACCTTCTGGCCGTACGTGTTGACCTTTACCAAACGGTAAACCATTCACATTTTCGCCTGGTTCCATTACCGGGCGATCGCCTGAAGCTGCGGTGAAGGTGCTGGTATTGGTAAAAATAAGGTAGAGTGCACCAGATACGAGGACTGAACAACCAAGGATCATCAAGAAACGTGTGAGTTGTTTGATCATTCCACTCTCGCTTCTACTTTGACGGGAATGAGCTCTGGTTCTTTTTTCCCTATTCGGCTGAGAGGATTTACAACCAGATTTTTGAACATATTCCAGATCCATTTCCAGTGCAAACCTACATGCGCCGCAACCAACATCATTGCCGCGTCTGCAGCGACTTTGTGTATCATTTTCCAGGCGCCGCCCATGGATGCTTCAACACCGAAGAATGGCATAACGATCTTTGAGATCATTAACCCGCTGATCATAATGGCATTAATGCCACGAAAAGTAATACATCCAAAAAGTAATTTAGGCGGGAACTGTGCCACAACTTCGCAAAGTACTTTTTGCCTACATTGATGATCCAATCCCAATGCAAAAGTAAATGGACTATCACCGTACCAGCCAGGGCGATGGATAACCATTCATGGATGGGCTCACCCGTCATACGAGGTTCCATCGCAGCTAAAAATGCCACAAAAATTCCAAGATCAACCAGTAAATTTGTTTTGTTTTTCATTCTGATTCCTTTCATTATTCAATATGCTGTTTTCATATATGATAAAAACAGCATATTGACATTTGGTTCATAAAATGTGTAGAGAATATATAAGATTATGTAGATCTCATTTCCGCAATTGGATCGCCCGCTGAGTATAATTACTGAATGGAGTGATTATGGATAGCCCTTTTCTTATCGCAATGTTTTCTGCTACAGTCATCTTATTATTCGTAACCCGCCTTGCAACAGAACGGTTGATCAGGCAGCACCATGGACAGAAACGTGACTTTTTTCATCATTTCCCTGTGGAATCCGGTGATATTGTCTTTGCAGGTGATAGCCTGACCGACGGTGCGCGTTGGGATGAACTTTTCCCGGGATTGCATATTAAAAACCGCGGTATCAACGCAGATTTAACCACCGGGTTGCTGGAACGGATCACCGATATTACTGCTGGAAAGCCTGCGGCCATATTTATCCTGATCGGTACCAATGATCTACCCTGGTACGAGTACCGAAGTGATACAGAGATACTCAACACCTACCAGTCCATTCTCGAAGCGATCCGAACCCAATCTCCGCATACCCGTGTCTTTGTGCAATCCATATTGCCAAGAGACCGCATGTATGCTGCTCGAATCAGGAAACTGAACCCAAAATTGCAGAATTTGGCACTGTCACATGAGTGTATATATATTGACCTGTACTCAAAAATGGTGGACAAAAAGGGCGGATTGCGCCGCGAACTGACAAACGATAACCTGCATCTGCTTGCGAAGGGATATCAGATTTGGGTTGAGACAATCCGACCCTTTCTAGCGGAAATCGTTAAAAACCCTGTACAAATATCCGGCAAATAAATATTCCGTTAATTCACCAATCAATTTGGGATTGACCGGAAACTATCCGGCCTTTACCGTGTTTAATGATTCAAACCACCGGAACCTAGGCGATCCCATTAAGGAACTATGACCGGAGTAGGACTAAAAATGTGCTTACTTACCCATAACAACTTTATCAATAATCGGTATGATCTAAGCCTACCTTTGAATATTTGACAGGTTCACTTATGAAAATTTCAAAACCCCTCTATTGGCTTTCCCGCCCGGTGGCAGACACCTATACCGCCGCATTATTGCAAATGGATGTACGCCAACACCAGGACTTACCCAGTGGAGCAAAAATTATCGCAGCCAACCACCCCAGCACTACTGATCCTTTTTTTGTGGCAGCTATGCTCCCGCATCAATCATATATTTTGATTAATCAGCTATTATTCAAGGTTCCAGTTCTCGGAAAATATCTACGTCATTCTGGTCATATCCCGGTAACGGCAGGATGTGGGCAAGATGCAATCGATAAGGCAGTTCAGCTCCTGCAGGATGGGAATACTGTAATGATTTTCCCTGAAGGGGAGCTAAGCCCGGAAGATGGCAGCCGCGCGAAAGCCCGGACTGGAGTAGCCAGGTTGGCTTTCGCAACCGGTGCGCCGGTGATCCCGGTGGGTATTCACCTGGATACAAACCGATTAAAACCGATCTGCTCCAATGTGACTGGCACACCAGAATATGGCCGGCTCTATCTGACAGGTCCATACGCCATGACAATTGGCCGCCCACTCCATTTGAAAGGGAATCTCGATGACCATGCGCAGGTAAGGGCTTCAGCAAACTTGGTGATGCATCATATTTATGAATTGGCTCACGAGAGTAAAGATCGCCAAAACCGGGCACCCGGTTTCCTCAGAACCGTTTTGAATTGGTTCTAGACTTCGTAAGAATTTATCACATTTGACGTGGGGATGTATTTTATCTCCGCACAATTTCTCCCTTCCTTTGGGACAATTTGTGCGGATTTTTCACACCTTTGGTACAATCCAAAGCATGATAGGTAACTGGATCAATTTTGCAGCAATCATTGTCGGCGGCAGCCTGGGAGTCCTCATTGGTGGAAAACTGAGTAGCCGTGTAAAGAGCACCCTTCTTGGCGGAATGGGTTTGTTCGTCGTTGCCATTGGTATTCAAATGTTCTTCAAAACTACCAACACACTCTTCCCACTTGGCGCAATTGTCATTGGCGGTCTGCTGGGTGAGTGGCTTAAGATTGAGGAAGGTTTCAGTCATCTGGGCGCCTGGCTCGAATCCAAAACTTCCCGTGATCATAGCACCACAGAAAAAGAAAAATTTATCCGCGGTTTTATTACCGCTTCCATCTTGTTTTGTTCTGGTCCCATGGCAATTCTGGGATCCATTCAAGATGGAGCTTTGGGTGATCCCCAGTTGTTGATTGTTAAATCGATTCTGGATGGTCTGTTCGCGCTTTCTTTCGCCTCAACCATGGGTATTGGGGTCGCATTTTCTGCCTTACCTGTCTTTGTCTATCAGGGATTTTTCGATCTGCTGGGTGTTCAACTTCAAAATATCATCAACACCACCATGATGAATGAACTGAGCGGCGTGGGTGGTGTGGTATTGATGGGTGTGGGTGTCAGCAGCATTCTTGAAATCAAGAAGCTGCGGGTGGGCAGCTTCATTCCATCGCTCATCATCGCCCCCTTATTGGTCTGGATCAGCCAGCTGCTCGGATGGATCAAATAGGGTATCAATTCATGTTCGAATCAATTATCTTACCAAGTTCCACCTGGCAAAACTTGCTCTGGATTGGGCTGTACTTTTTTCTCGCGTGGGTACTTACCAGAATTAGCGGCAAAATTTCAAATAAAATATTCTCGTTTAGCCAACTCGCTCCCCGTGAACGGCGTCCTTCACCCGAGCGAACTCGAACGTTGCAATTACTCACAACCAGTCTAATCAACTCTTTCTTGTTTCTCATCGCATTCCTGCTTTCACTCTCACGTTTTGTCTCTGTGAGCACGCTGGTCTGGATGATCGGTCTTTTCAGCGCAGCATTTGGTATCGCTGCCCGCCCGATGGTATCAGATGTATTAGCCGGGATCAGTTTTCTCTTCCAGGAGACTTTCGACATTGGTGAGAAAGTGGAATTCATTATCACCGGTGGGAATATCCAGGGTGTGATCGAAGAGGTCAATTTAACCTCCACCATCGTACGTGCCCCCACTGGGGAACAGTTTACCCTTCCAAATGGTGAAATCCGAGTGGTGCGTAACTTTAGCCGAGGAAAATATTCTCAAACTTCCATCACCCTGTTTGTGATGCCTGAACATTTAAACAAAGCGCTGGAAGTACTCAAACTTGTGGGCGAGGAATCTTTCCATGAATTATCAGATCTGGTAGAACCCTTGCAAGTGATCAGCACTTCAAATTTGGCCGGGAGCAAGGTGGAGTTGACCATTCTTGCCCGGGCTGCGCTGGGTAAAGGTCCTGATTTGAAATTCCAACTGATTCCACTAATTCAGGAAAGATTAAAACGTGAAGAAATCCCGCTCCTCGATTAGTAGGTCTGAGATCCAACGTATAGGATTTTCTTGTTTTACGCGCGGAGAAGTCTGGCTTCTAATCCGGCTGATCACCGGCAAGAGCAGTAATAAACCAAATGCAATAATACCTTGACCTACTTCCACACCCATCGCTTGGACAGGTCCAAAATATGGTACCCCGGGTAGCGGGTGACTGCCGAATCCGAAAACATCTGCCATTCCGGCAAACAATGTAATTACATACCCGGTGGCTACAAATCGAGCCCCAATATCAGCGCGAATACTGCGCTGTTCATTCCCCCACAGACTAACCATCGCCAAATATCCACCCAGGCAGATAATTCCTAACCCAACCTCAAAAGTGGCTATCTGCACAAAACCTACAATCGGACTTCGATCCAGGCCAAATAAGGATGGCCTTGCCCCCAGCAGAAAAATCACGAAACCAACCAGACAGACCAATAAACCAGTAATAATTCTTGTCCGATGTGTGAGTTTACGTGGTGTGGTTATAGGGTGAGCTGTAGCAGCCATGCTAAGTTAAAACCTCCAGTAAAAATCGAAGCCAATTCTGCCCGAAGATATCTGCAATATCATCTTCAGAATATCCCCGCTCCCGCAAGAGCGGGATCATCACAGGCAGATCACCGATTGAGTCAATTTCTTCAGGTGCATTTTGCAGGCCAAATCCGCCATCAAAATCGGTTCCAATAGCCACATGCTTCACAGAACCTGTTAACTGGCAAACGTAATCCATTTGTTCAACCAGGTTATGAATGGAAGTACGTCTGGCTGACCCATTCTTTACCCAGGTTGGGTCCAAAAAGATGTTGTATGGGACTAATCCCATCACTCCACTTCGATTGGCAATTTCTCTGATGACATCATCTTTTAGGAATCGGTTTGAATTTCTTTCCTGAAGGAAATGGTTCGGATTAATATGGCTTGCCATCACTCGGCCGGAAAATCGATCAAATGCCTGCCATACCGCTTTCTCGTCCATATGGCTCAGATCCAGCACACACCCTAGATCATCCATCCTCTTTAGCAGGCGAACCCCCTCTTGCGTGAGGGGACCTGGCTCATGTGTTCCGCCGCTATAACGGGTAGCCTGCCAGGCTAAACCGATCAACCGGACACCCCATTCCACCCAATCTGCAACCTGGTCGGGCTGAGTGATACCGTCTGCGCCTTCCATCAGGGTCACCAGACCGATTGGCCGGGATTTCTCTGAATCAATTTCCGCACGTAGTTGGAGCAAATTTTGTAGATCTGATCGGTTTTGGATTAGCCGAAAAAAATCAGGTTTTTCATCCGCGAGGCGCCTATACGCATCCAATTGGCTGCGATATAAACGGTGAGCCTGCTTGGCATCTGCATAGGTTTGGGTGTCCCAATCCCCTTCTTTAGTAGCAATTGGGGCACAAAACAATGTTCCGAATATAACCCCCGTATTTGCCCGCTGATACGCATCCCAACCGAGTAAAGTGTCATTATTGTGAACAGGAGCCAAACCGCCCGCCTCACTTGCGCGGATTTGCGAAACCGAACGAGTGTAATCGCGCCCAAAGGTAAGGATGTTCCAGGCGATATCTTCGTGTGAGTCAATCAGGAGGGGGGTTTTTAGAGGTTGCATAGGTATGAAAAACAGCGCACCAGGGGGCTGGTGCGCTGTCGGTCAATCAATTGTTCTTATTCTTTCGTGTCTTCAGCCGATTCATCTTTGGTTTCTACAGTCGGCACAACAATAATTTCTTCAGCTGGCACAACTTTAGCTACTTTAGCTTGTTTAACTTTTTTTTCTTCAGCAGGTTCAGCTTTAGCTACTTCAGCGGGCTCAACTTTTGCTTCTTCAGCTGGTACGACTTTGGTGTCTTCAGAGAGAGTTTGCCAGTCTAACTCAGCGTAAGCTGGGGAATCAACTCGGCGTAAGCTTAATCCGATGCGATGATTATCGGTATCAATTTTGATCACGCGCAAGGTCAAAGGATCGCCTACTTTGAGGACTTCTTTGGGATGCTCGATCCGTTTCTCGCTGATTTCTGAGATGTGGATCAAACCTTCGACTTCACCTTCCAAACGAGCGAAAGCGCCAAAGGGTGCCAATTTGGTGACTTTGCCTTCAACCAACTGACCAACCTGGAATTGAGCCACTTGCTGAGCCCAGGGGTCATCCTGGAGAGCACGGAGAGATAAACCGATACGTTTCTTTTCGCGATCGATCGATATAATCTTGACTTTTACTTCCTGTCCAACCTTGAGAACCTCATCTGGTTTATTGATGCGCTCCCAAGAAATTTCAGAAAGGTGAACCAGGCCATCAGCACCATTGATATTGACGAATGCGCCAAAATCTGCCAGGCTGGTGACTTTACCGGTGCGAATATCGCCTTCTTTGAGTTCGTCAAGAATGCGTTCTTTCACCTGTTCGCGGGTTTCAGTGGATGCAGCCCGTTCGGATAGGATGAGACGGCGGCGTTCGCGATCGACTTCGATCACGCGCACAGAAATCGGCTCACCAACCATCTTAGCCCAACGTGCTTCAGGTGTTTCACCTGACATATTTGCACGGCGAGATAAGCTGATCTGAGAAGCGGGAACAAAGCCCATCAATGTGCCAACCGGGACGATAAGACCGCCCTTGTTGAACTTGATGATCTCTGATTGGAAGACGTCACCTGAATCTTTCAGGTCTTCTGCCTGTTTCCAGCTGTTAGCCTCCAGCGCGTTGCGATAGGAGAGGATCACATTTCCAGAAGGATCTTCCGGATCGATGACAAACACATCGATCTCTTCGCCAATTTCTAGTTTGGCTAAGACATCTTCTGGGATGCCCTCATATTCCTTGCCTGTAATGACACCTTCTGACTTGGTGCCAATGCTGACAAGGATCTGACCCGCGCTAATGCTGGCAACTGTGCCCTTACGGGTTTCGCCCTTTTTGGGGAGTTCGTAATCTCCAAAATCTTGTCCGGCGAGCAATTCTTCCATGCTCATGTTGTTCTCGAGCGCATCACCCTGCTCGAGATGGGCTTCATGCTGATCCATACTTGTTTAATTCTCCAATATCGGCGATATGTCTTATCATTATAAAGCGTGTTTTGATTGTTGACAACCCTGTATCCTGATGCTGTACAGCAATATGAATTGGTTTTGTCGGATTCTGTTGCTTGAACATGCAATTCTATCCTGAAAATGTGGTTTGATCGGTTTGTGTAGGGGCGGGCTCAAACGAAAAGACAATTCGGGCGGGATTAATCCCGCCCCTACACAGAACACACACCGGGTATAATCGGATTGTTGTCCAAACAATCTCAGGAAAATCAAATGACCAACTCTCCTTCTTCCACCCATTTTGATGTCATCATCATCGGCTCCGGGCCCAGCGGAATCTTCACTGCTTACGAAATCCGTAAGAAAGACCCCGGGGCAAAGGTTTTGATGATTGAAAAAGGCAGATCCATTGAAAATCGTAAATGCCCCAAGCGTAAGACGGGCATCTGCGCCAACTGCCAACCTTGCGCAATCACCACCGGCTTTTCAGGTGGAGGCAGCTTCAGCGATGGTAAGCTCTCGATCAACTCAGAAGGTGAAATCGGCGGTGACCTGGCTCATTACATCGGTCTGGAACGCTTCCACCAGACTTTGCAATACGTCGATCAACTCTACGTCCAATTCGGCGCCGATCCGCATGTGTATGGAGAAGAAAACCAAGGGGCAATCAACTCCATCCGCCGCAGCGCTGCCCACGCCCACCTTAAGCTGATCAACTCACGCGTGCGCCACATGGGCACCGAGAAGGCTTACGATATCTACTCCCGTATCCAGCATGAACTGGAAGCGTTGGGCGTCGAGATGCTATTTGATACCTGTGTGGACGATCTGATTATTGAAGACATCTCTGCCGGAGAAAAACGGGTCACGGGAGTCCTGCTCACCGATGGATCCAAACTCAGCGCGGATCACATTGTGGCAGCCATTGGACGCGAGGGCAGCGAGTGGCTGAACCGCATGTGCCACAAATACGGCATCGCATCCAAACCTGGTCCGGTGGATATCGGATGTCGGATCGAGACCGATGCTGCCATCACTCACGATATCGATTCGATCTTATATGAAGCTAAGCTGGTGTATTACACTCCAACATTTGAAGACAAAGTCCGCACCTTCTGCTGGAACCCGCGCGGAGAAGTGGTGGAAGAAAAATATGGCGATCATCTAGCGGTGGTGAATGGTCATTCTTATAAAGATGAAAAGCTGAAAACCGCAAATACCAACTTTGCGTTATTGGTCTCCAAGAACTTTACGCAACCCTTCAAAACTCCCATTGAATATGGAAGATATATCGCCGAGATGGGCAATATGCTCTCAGGCAACAAGGTGATTGTGCAGCGCTACGGTGATTTCAAACGTGGCCGCCGCACCACAGCCGACCGACTGACAAAAAACACCATCCGAGCCACCCTGCGAGATGCAGTTCCGGGTGACCTGAGCCTGGTACTGCCTTACCGAATTATGCTGGACATCGACGAGACCCTCGAAGTGCTGGATAAACTCATGCCGGGCATGGCCAATGGCAGCACCCTGCTATACGGGGTTGAGGTCAAGTTTTACTCGAACCGGCTGGTGATCGATAAACACTTCCAGACCAGTATCCGCAACCTGTATGCTCTGGGCGATGGCGCAGGTCTGACCCGCGGACTAATGCAGGCTTCCATGAACGGGGTCTGTATGGGCAGAATCCTGACCGGACAGTGGTAAGGACTATGCATGGAATCAATTACTGAAATCTTCCGCATCGGCTACGGCCCTTCGAGCAGCCACACCATGGCTCCCCGCAGGGCAGCCGAGCAATTCAAATATCTTCACTCTGAGGATCAGCCAAATTCAAGGTGACCTCTGTATGGCAGCCTGGCTGCCACCGGGCGTGGTCACATGACAGACCGGGCATTGCTTGCTGCTTTCGATCCCACCTCGGTTGAAATCGATTGGAAACCGGACATAGTGCTGCCCTTCCACCCGAATGGCATGGATTTCTTTGCGCTCGACTCTACCGATCAGGTCATAGATACCTGGCGGGTGTACAGCACAGGCGGGGGAGCGCTGGTGGAAGAAGGCAAAACCGCCGAGAA
Organism: uncultured Chloroflexia bacterium; assembly: GCA_963818305.1. GTDB lineage: Bacteria > Chloroflexota > Anaerolineae > Anaerolineales > Anaerolineaceae > DAIOEK01. Next base: position 62,276 of record CAWFRQ010000002.1, on the reverse strand, counting down.
ATCCTGCTCTTACCCGGTGGGTAACATGAACGACATTCTCCGATACTGTACCCAGAACGGTAAAACCTTCTGGGAATATGTGGAAGATTGCGAAGGAAGTCAGATTTGGTCTCACCTGACCGATGTCAAGAACGAAATGAATGCCTGCATTGATCGCGGACTGACCGCTGAAGGTGCCCTTCCCGGTGGATTGGGTCTGGCACGCCGGGCATGGACCTTCCAGCGCAAGATTCAACTCAGCGGCGGGGAGGTAGTCAAAGAAGGCTTTCTACCCGCTTATGCCCTGGCAGTTGCAGAAGAGAATGCCTCAGGCGGAAAAGTAGTCACTGCCCCTACCTGCGGATCAGCCGGAGTGCTGCCAGCCGTACTGCGTCATATTCAAGATACCGTCCCCACTCCGGAAGCGAGCATCTTACGTGCGCTGGCAACTGCCGGGTTGATCGGAAATCTCATCAAACATAACGCCTCCATCTCTGGTGCTGAAGTAGGCTGCCAGGGAGAGATCGGTTCCGCCTGCGCTATGGCGGCTGCGGCAGCAGCCCAATTGATGGGCGGCTCGATCCGCCAGATTGAATATGCGGCCGAGATGGGGCTGGAGCATCACCTGGGACTCACCTGTGACCCGGTCAATGGATTGGTGCAGATCCCCTGTATTGAGCGGAATGTGTTCGCCGCTACCCGCGCCCTCGATTGCGCCGAATTCGCCTGCTATTCGGATGGCTCACACCGCGTATCATTGGATGAGGTGGTGCGGGTGATGAAGCAAACCGGGCACGACCTGCCCTCACTCTATCGCGAAACCTCTGAAGGCGGTCTGGCTGCGAATTACCGCTTTCCGGGAAACTAAGCGAAAAGTATATAAAACAACAATTTAAATCAAAGACCATCTGCAAACTTCCAGATGGTCTTTTTTGAATACTGTATCTTTCGAGTAAAAAATTACTCTTCTTCTACACTCACGAGCACCGCGCGGACAACCTGCCGGTACAGGTATTCACCGGATTTCTCATCAAACGTCTGGCATGTGATCAAGGTCAGCCAATCGAGTTCCTCATGTTTTCGCAGCCAAGTAGTATCATCCGCTGCTACAGTGGAATTCATCTTTACTGAATAGGTGTATTCTGCTCCATTGAAATGGATAATGAGCTTATCTCCATATTTCATATCCTTGAGCTGTGCAAACGGGCCTTGCGCACCATCTGGAGTGTAGTTATGGGCAGTCAGTACCGTGTTCCCATTCCAGGTAGGGTAGGCAGTACCTTCCAGCCAGCCTGCCTGATCGCCCAGCCAGGTCAGATCCCAACCATTCTTTGTGAGCGGTACACCTGTGATGTTCACCTGAACCTTCTGGTCAGGAATCTCCAGCCACAGGCTACCCAGATCGGCATAGGCTTTTTCAGCCGGCTGCCTGGCGATGGTTGTCACAATCCCGGGAGCAAAACCGGTGGCCGGATTGGATTGCGAGCGAGGCATCACCAGGACGGTGAAACCTAGCTGAACATCACTTCCACCATTCAACGTGTTCCCGGCCAGGTCGATAAGGGATGTCGTGCCACAGATCAACAGGCGATAAGTTCCATTTGGCAGAGCCGTTCCGCCATTCAATTGCACGGTGGCAACAAACGGACCTGTTCCGCTGTGATTCTCATAGGTCACTGGTCCGGTTGGGACACGAATATCATCCACCAATGGATTATTGCCATTGGTAGCAAAAGCAAGGCAGGAGGATGTATCATAGCTGCCATTTTGCCCGGCTTGTAACAGCAAATAATTCAACGGGTTGGTCACATCGTCCGTTCCAGAACCTCCACCGGCATTATTCAAATCTTCATTGAAGGTGACCTGGATGCTGGAGAAGCGTGAATCAATCGTCGCGCCGTCTATAATCGGGTTGTTACCCTGAACGGTGATAACACTCAAGTTGCTCGGATTGCCGCTATCCACAACGAAGTGACGGACAAAATCAGCACCGATCGGTGCGCCCAGAGTGTCTTCGATATCGCCATCCACTGTAAGCGTATATCTGCCATCCGGTAGCTGGGTGCCGCCATTGAGATCCAGTGTTGTCGTAAATGTAGCATTGTTGTAGCTCGCGCTATTAACCAAATCAGTTACAGAGCCATCAAGTACCAGATGATAATTTCCGGTAGTAGCTGCATCCGTGGCATTGATATCTTTATTGAAAATCACCAGCAATTGTGTGATGGCAGCAGTGGTGTGCTCCTCTTCCACTACCTGCCCGTCTCCGGTATCTGCCACACTGTTGATGGAAGAAACTGAGGGAGGACCATTGACGGAAATAGTGAAATTCTGGATTGCATCCGGGCTGGCCCCGTTTTGAGCAGTGAATGTTAGCGGGTAGGTTCCTATTGTGCCAAGTGCCGGTGTTCCTGCCAGCGTGCCGGTGCCATCACCATTGTCGGTGAATGTGATGCCGGATGGAAGAGTGCCGGTACGGCTGATTGTTGGAATCGGGCCGCCAGAGGTTGTGACGGTGAAGGAACTAGGATTTCCAACGACAAAAGTAACATTGTTCGGACTGGTAATGGCCAGCGCAGTGTAGAGCACGATCGCCTTGTTGGCACCCAGCGAACCGCCTGCTCCAGGAGGCGGTAGTGTCAGGGAGGCATTATTCCCCGCCCCATCTTGAATGGTACCGCTGTTGAGGGCTAGAGAAGTTGTCGCAACATAATCGAGGTCGGTTGAGGTATCACCTGCTTGCACGGTGTAGGTAAAAGCGAGGGTTGTAGTACCGGTTCCGCCGGTGTAGTCAACGACCGCATTTGTGCTGCCGGTCTCCAGTGTGATTTGGGGTGTGCCGCTGACATTCACCGCTTCGGTAAAGGTGATTGTGATCGGAATGACTTCTCCGGTGGTGAACGCACCATTGGCATGGGGCGAACTAACATTGGTAACCCAGGGGGCGGTGGTGTCAATGACCCAGGTATAGGAAGCCGGGGTCGGATCTGGATTGCCGGCGTTATCCACAGCCCGAACCCGGAAGGTATGGCTGCCATCCGTCAGGTCAGAATAGATCTGTAAAGTAGGCGTATTGCAGGCAGCAAACGTAGGCCCATCCAAACTGCACTCTGTACCTGCCACACCGGTTCCGGTATCCGAACTGGCTATACTAAAACTGGCGGTGGAAGTTGTAGACGGATTGGCAGGCGCGGCAGTGATGGTAGTATCGGGCGGGGTCAGGTCCACGGACCACGTGAACGATTCGGATCCGGGGATGCCTGCCAGATCAGTGGCATCGATCGTTACCGTGTAGGTTCCAGTCGAGCTGACACTACCTGTTACTGGTGAAAAGCAGTTAATTGGTCCAATGATGACCGTGCTACCCCGTAGTAACGTACAGTTAAAACCAGTAACAGTCTCATTTGTAGAGAATCCTATCGAAAAACTCGCCAGATTGGTCGGATCTGCGGGGTGAGAAGTGATGGTGATCACTGGCGCTGTGGTATCGATGACAATGGCTTTGTTGGCAGCCAGGGATCCGGATGCACCTGGTGCCGGCAGCGTTAACGTTGCATCGTTCCCTGCCGCATCCTTAATTGTTCCGCTATTAAGAACTAAAGCGGTTGCCGCAGTGTAATCAAGGTCCGCGGAGGTATCTCCCGCCTGAACTGTGTAATTAAAGGTCAACGTGGAGGTTCCGCTGCCGGAAGAGTAGTTGATGGTTCGGTCGGTTGTACCGGTTTCAAGCGTCAATTGCGGAGTACCAGTGATGGTGACGGCCTCATCAAAAGTGACATCGATTGGAATGACTTCTCCGGTGGTAAATGACCCATCCACGTGCGTAGAGCTGACATTAGACACCTGCGGTCCGGTGGTATCGATCACAATCGCTTTGTTTGCACCCAATGAACCAGATGCTCCCGGGGCAGGCAGGGTTAGATCCGCGTCGTAGGTATTCGATGCAGCATCCTGGATGGTCCCGCCGTTGAGAGCCAGCGCAGTCGTTCCGGCGTATTCCAAATCCGGCGAGGTATCTCCGGCCTGGACAGTGTAATTGAAGTTCAAAGTGTTTGAATCGGTGACACTGACGAGATTCAACACCGCTGTCGGTGGATCCGGTTTCGAGCGTCAATTGCGGGGTGCCAGTAACCAACACCGGGATATTGAACTGGACGGTCACCGGGATGACGCTTCCCGTGGAGTACGATCCATTGGCGCTGGTTGAAGTGACATTGGTTACCGTGGGTGAAGAAAGGACCGAATGTGTCACTCCTGCCGATGTGCTGACATTGAAATTATCATCGCCTGCATAGGTAGCCGTCAGGGTACGCGATCCGCCATTAGAAAGGGTGATGTTGCACGTTCCAGCAGCCGCGGAAGCCATGCAGGAATTCTCACCATCCGAAACCGTAACATCCCCGGTTGGGGCGTTGGGAGAATTGCCAAATGCACCGGTGACGGTGTAGGTTACCGCAACCGACTGCCCCAGAGAAGACGGATCGGGGGTATGGGAAGTGATTACGGTGGTGGTGTTGGCCTTGTTAACGGTGAGGCTTAGGACGTTTGATCCGGTTGAAGTCGAGTCATTATCCACCCTGGCATAGGCGGTGGCAGCCCCGGCAGCAGACGCCGTGAAAGTTGCGGAGGCTGTGGCACCGGACCCGACCGTAGAATCACCGGATACAGAGCCGCCTGTCGCCCCCCAGGTAAGTGGGCAGACCAACAACTCGTTGCAGGTGGGTGGTGCTAATGGTCGAGCCGGCCGAATTGGTCAAGAAACTGGACGTAAGAGTAGCCGTCTGGTTCGTCACCAGTGGATTAACGCTGGACGTCACCAGATTTCGGAAATACGGAGAATTGGTGAGTGTTCCTCCTGCAGCGATAGCTGCATTACAGGGTGCTGCGGTAGGTCCGGTACTGCATCCCCACCAGTTATTGCTCGCTGTCACCGTGGTTGATTGATTGGATTTGTATAAACCAGCTCCATTAAGACCAGTATTGTTCACAATCCGCGAATCAACCAGGGTGGCATTGGCGTAATCCACAAACACACCTCCGCCATAGATGGCGGCATTGTTGCCTGTTATAGTTAGGTTGGTCAATTGAATGGGGGTAGCTGTAATCACTGCCCCACCAACAGAAAGGCCGCCACCATAATTTGCCGTATTGCCTGTGAAAACAAAATCCTGAATGGCGATCGACGTATTACTCGTCCAGGGATATAACTCAATTCCGCCGCCAAAGGTTGCCGAGTTACCCGTAAAGGTCGAATTGCTGATATTCAGCGACCCGCCATAGGACGGGCGGTAATAGATCCCGCCTCCATTTCTGCCGCTAGCTGCCCTGTTATTTGTAAACGTGCTGTTCGTGATTGTGACCGCGGGCTGATTTCCAAAAATATGGATTCCGCCTCCATTCACATCACTTGAAGTTCCCAGGGTTTGGTTGTTTGAGAAAGTCACATTCGTTATGTTGACCTGTCCGGTATAGCCTGGAATGCTGTCAATATTAAGCCCGCCGCCGTATCCATTGACGTTGGTATTATCAGAGACAACCGAATTGCTCAGGGCAAAGCTCTCATTGGTTGTACCGCCGCACCAATCAATTCCACCGCCGGTATGGCTGAAATCTGCTGCCCCATGGGGCTGGGTATTTCTTCCATAACGGATGGTCACCCCGGTGATGGACACATTGACGCCATTTGCGCAGAAAGGGTTCGCGCCGAAAACCTTGTCGATCCCGTTGTTTGTGTCCGTGCCCGCCTGAATGATCGTGGATCCCGATCCGGAGCCGGTAATGGTCAGCGAATCATTAATATCCAGGTCACCAGATGCATTGTCATCTTCATTAAGATTGAGATTATTGGGGATGGTCAGTTGATATGTTCCTGCCGGCAGAATGATGGTATCCGGGCCGGGAATCATATTTGCTTCAGAGATGGCTGCCCGAAGGGAACAGTTTCCTCCTGCATCGGCGCAGACACCGTTCCCAGGGCTTGCATCGGCTGTATCAGCAGTCGTATTGACGCCAAACGTTGCCAGCAGCGGACGGGCTTGCACCGGCTGCACCTGCGAAAGCAGCATGCCTCCAACCAGGAGACCTGCCAAACTGCCCTGCCGGAGTGTTGCGAAGAGACTGGATGGGTGCGGCATAGACTTTCCTCCTGGCAAAAAGCAGCAAATGAGCAATGAATGGAATCGGTGTTCAGTGCAAAACGGATTACCCGCATAATTCAGATAATTATATTAAAAGGCCAATAAGTATTATATATTTTTTTACGCAATGGATGCAGAAAAAAACCCCCGGAAATCACATGATTCCAACAATTCTTTACAAACCTGGGCTTAGAAGAGCACCTATCCACTTTTTGATATCCCCGTCAAAGGTATAATCATTTTGCAGGGTTTTTTCTGCCTCCATCATAAAAAATTCGGACGCACTTTCAGTATTGCAATTCACAGCTAGACTATTTGTGAAAAGAGGAAAGCAACCATGCGCGAACTAAAATGGAATCCGGCTTACTCAGTGAGTGTAAAGAAATTTGACGATCAACATGTGATGATAATTGACTTGTTGAACAGGATTATTCGAAATTTCGATCCGAAATCCCCCCCGGAAGAATTGGGCAGCTTGCTGGATGAGCTGGCCAATTATGCTCAAATTCATTTTTCCAGTGAAGAGCAACTGCTGGAAAAGCATCAATTTCATGGGCTCGAAACCCATATTGCGGAACATCGGTTGTATGAGCGCAAGATCGCAGAATTACAGACCCGCTTGGTTTCGGCAGACGATCAAGTAACAACCGATTTGCTCGAGTTTCTGGCTGACTGGTGGATGGGTCATATTCAAGGTTGCGATAAAGACTATTCCAGGTACCTGAATAATTGCGGCGTGTTCTAACAAACTAGCCTACGAAACAACCGGATTGAAACTGTAATCTACCTGACTATAATGAAGATGTCAGGTGTTTTCACATGGAGGGGTATATGGAAGATTACACAGGGGTTATCATTATTTCAGCCACAATTGCTCTAGTCGCCATCGGATTGTTCTTCATGTTCGGATTTGAACCGATGACCCGGTCCATCATTATCTCTAATGGTAATCATGCCCGAGCGAAAATCCTTGGGAAAAAATTAGGTAATTGGACGATGGGATCTGATGGACATGATGGCCGAAATGTCACTGCTCAGCAGGTGATATTGAAACTTGAAGTTCACCCGGATGATGCCCTGACTTATGTGTGCGAAGATAAATTCATGGCCAAAGCCAAGGATTTAGTCATGCTCAATGAGGGCTGCGATATCCAGGTGGTGATTTCAAAGTCCAACCCCATGAGAGTGGTTTGCCTGCCTGAGACTGTTACCGCCTCATTGGATGCGCCAGTCCAAGCTCGCGCCGGAATGGCAATGGCTGACCTGATTGACCAGGCTGCCCACGGACAGGTTCCCACCACCGAGCAAGTGCTCGCGTCTCTGCAAGCGCAGGGAGTGAAAACAACCAGCTTCGTTGATAACTCATCCCAACCGGGCGACCCTAAGACCGCGCTGACCACTCTGAAAGCGATGCTGGATGCCGGCCTGATCAACCAGCAGGAGTTTGACACCAAGAAGAAGGATATCCTGGGGAGGATGTAGGTGAGGGGATATCTATTAAGTTACAGGATGTCAGTCTAGCAATTTTCGAAATTCATCTAAAGGAAGCATACATTTTGCATGCAATCCGTAACCGGCAAAACTAGCCACATAAAATCTTGAGATCAAATAGCTGTGACTGTGCATATTTATCAATTTCGGGATCACTGAGAATCGTTTTTAACTTCGGGCTTCGTGGATTGTGGTTGGCAAGGATAAAAATCACTTCTGGTTTTTCATCGGCATTCAGTTTGACCTTTGCATTACTTGTGCCTTTATTAAATTTCAACAATCCAAGTTCATCAAGTTGATTAAACTGGCTTTCCATGGTTTCCAATAAATTTGCGTAACTTTCTCTATTTGAGACCAATTTTTCCATATCTTTAAGATGCTTTAGCAAGCCGGCACTGCCCGCAAGTGCATCATCACCATATTTCATCTCAATCAATGCAGCTTTACAGTTGCTACCATTTTTTCGCTGGGCTGCCAACCAGCGGATGGCCATAATATCAAATCTAGCATAAGGTTCAGTAACTTCGATATCCGAAACGAAATATTCACTTTCATTCGAAATGGTCGAATTGTTATTTTCACGAGCAATCAACTGTTGAAACTCTCTTTCTGCCTTGCCATAGCTTGAGAAATATTCGTCCATAATATTCTTGCGGATTGGGAATGAATTAATCCAACTCCTTGAATCGTTCTGATTGGTTAATCTCAGTTGGAGAATCAGGAATGAGCAGCCCAGATTTATTATATTGATCATCAAATGATGCTTGATAATAACCTTTGTGGTGCTCCTTGAGATTGAGAATGTTCCCACCACGATAATAGATATTGATGTAATTTTCTCGAATTGCCAGCATTAATGTATGGTCTTTTTTTACTCGTGGTAAGATTGGGTGAAGCACACCGTTGGAATCAACAAGATCACCCATAAATTTTGCAGATAACTTTCTCATTTATACCTCCCACCCTTTATTTAATTCTATTCTTCTACATAATTGAATAGTTTGTTGGGTTTCAGCACCCTGCCCCGGAACAGAGTCGTTCTCAACCCAACGGACATATTTAGAAGCTAGAGAATTACTCAGTTAGTGTTTCAAAATTGGCATTATTCTTTAAATATATTTCCTGAAGGAATATCTATTCTACGAAGTGCAAAAGGATTCTCAATATACGTAAAGTAGTATGTTCCGCTATTTATTTCTTCGAAATGTAAAACACCACTTAGATCTGGGTAACGATTAAATATCGGTTCTTCCCCACTCACCAGACAATCTATTATATCGTGGACGTCGACAACAGCTTTAAAGTCTGTAAACACGGTCACGACATAAGATACATTTCTTTCTCCGACTAAATCTTTATACTTTCCGGCTTTTGCTTGAATATGTGAATACAAGCGATTGTGATTAGGATCATTTTCATCAGGACGATATCCGATTGCCATTTTCCCCGTCTTTTTTTGTGTAAGAATATCCTCATTCGTTTTGTTATCAATATGATGATTTACCATTTCAATGATACCAACCACAGCATTAGATGAATCAAGTATTGTCCAATCGGGGGTCTTATTGTCAATTTTGTGGTCATTTTCAACTACAAATCCATTGAGACTTAAATAGGCACCTAAAACAAGCTCATGAAACGTATGCATGATTTGAGTTTCTGAGTGAGGTTGTTCTTTAAATTTTTTTACGAACTTATTCTGTTCCTTATCGCTCAGATTGGAAAAACAATCATATATTGCTTCATTGAGTATTTTGCTCTCTGCGATTTGCCCATATTTCATGTCCATGGTTTTTCCTAATAATGATCCATTATCCAGGCCATTAACTCCTTTTCTGGTACATGTCACTCATTATTACATCACAATAAAATTGGAAAGTTTTCAGATATATTTACAAAATCAGTTAACTCATAAGCCTTATGTTCATTCCTTAATAATTATATAATCACAATCCAAGTAAAACTATAAGCTATTATTAATTCACACCCCTTGTCCCAGCTTTGTACAAGCCAGATTTGATCCTCCTCCTTGATAGTGGTACACTTTTAGATACAGAATTCACTCATTAAGGATGTTGTATGCCACCCATCTTTCCATTTACCGCAATCGTCGGACAAGACCGAATGCGCCGCGCGCTGGTGCTCAATGCTGTCAATCCCCGCATCGGAGGTGTCCTCATCCGGGGCGAACGCGGAACCGCAAAATCGACCGCTGCCCGCGCCCTGGCTGCCTTGCTGCCCAAAGTCAAAGTAGTCAGCGGCTGCCGCTTCGGCTGCGATCCAGATCATCACTCCACCTGGTGTACCGAATGTAAGGAACGGTTTGATAAAGACGGTCCCTTACCGGTGGAATACAAGATGACCCCATTCATCAACCTGCCCGTCTCGGCCACCGAAGACCGGGTGGTAGGCACCCTGGATATTGAGAAAGCCATCCAACAGGGTGTGCGCCACTTTGATGCCGGTGTACTGGCTGCCGCCAACCGCGGTATGCTCTACATTGATGAGGTCAACCTGCTGGATGACCACGTGGTGGATGTTTTGCTCGATTCCGCCGCGATGGGCATGAACATCGTCGAACGTGAAGGCATCTCCTTCAGTCACCCGGCCCGTTTCATCCTGGTGGGCACCATGAACCCCGAAGAAGGCGATCTGCGCCCGCAATTGCTGGACCGCTTTGCACTCTCGGTCGATATTCACGGCATCCGCGATCCGCGTGAACGGGTGCAGATTATGGAACGCAACCTGGCCTTCGAAGCTGATCCGATGGATTTCCGCGATCACTTCACTCAAAAAGAAGATGATCTGTCGGTCAAAATTGAAAACGCCCGCCAGATTCTGGACAAGGTCACCTTCACCAAACGCGATCTGCTCTCCATTGCCGCTCTCACCACTTCACTCAATGTAGATGGTCACCGGGCCGACCTGGTGATTCTGAAAGCTGCGCGCGCCCAGGCTGCCTTTGACGGCCGCACCGCCATCAACGAGCATGATATTGCCCTGGCGGCTGAATTAGCCTTGCCGCACCGCATCAAACGCGGTCCCTTCCAGCAAATGGAAGTGAGTCTGGAAGACTTGCAGGAACGGATCAGCCAGCTTGAAAGTCAGACTACTGAGAATCCCGAACAGACTCCCCAGGAGACTGAATCGCAAGAGCAGGGAATGGCTCAAAAAAAAACGAAGTAGAGGATGAAAGAGAGGGGGCAGAGACCAAAGAAACCGGAGAAATGCGTCCGGCTCAGAACGTCTTTGATGATCATAACAACAAATGGTGGGAAGGCGGCAAGCAGGTCAACACCGGCGAAACCTTCCAGCCCCGCCGTTTGGATACGCCGCTCGATAAAATGATGCGCCAGCATGGCGGCCGGCGTTCCCGCACCCATACCGACCGCAAACGCGGACGTTACATCCAGGCCCGGCCGGCGGAAGACGCCGCCAAAGACCTGGCATTCGATGCCACTCTGCGGGCAGCCGCTCCGTTCCAAAAAGAACGGGCCAGCTCCCGCGGCAAGGTGGCATTCTCCGTTAAAAAAGGTGACTTTCAGAAGAAGATCCGCGTCCGCCGGGCAGCCAACCTGGTGGTTTTCCTGGTGGATGCTTCCTGGTCGATGGCAGTAGCCGAGCGTATGACCGCCACCAAAGGGGCGATCCTTTCGCTGCTGACCGATGCCTATCAGCGCCGCGACCGGGTAGGGTTGATTGTCTTCCAGAAAGACCGCGCCACCCTGATTCTGCCCCCTACCAACTCCATTTTCCTGGCTCAAAAAGCGCTGGTCGAGATCCCGGTTGGCGGCAAGACGCCCCTCTCCGCCGGTTTGAAGATGGCGTATGAAGTGATCAAGCGCGAAAAGAATCTGCACTCGGATATTCAGCCGCTGTTGATCGTCCTGACCGATGGTGCCGGGAATGTCTCGCTCGGGAATATGCCTCCGCAAGAAGAAGCCCACAAAATAGCAGAACACATTGCCATGGAATCGTACCGCAGTGTGGTCATCAATATGGAGCACGCCGCGTTTGACCAGGGTCTGGCGCAATCACTGGCAGATCACCTGGAAGCGCCGTGCTACTCCCTGAGCGAGCTCAAGGCTGAAAGTCTGTACCATACCGTCCGGCAAGAGATGGCACTCACCAAATAGACCTCGCAGAATGGAACTCCAATCGCCTACCACCTCCCACGAAATTGATCACGCCGCCATTCTGGAGCAACTCGCCAGTGGAGTTATTTGCGCTGGAAGGTCAGTTTGTGCGCGGATCGAATTACACGTTTTTGGGAACTGTCCAAACCGACAGTGGTGCGGTCAAGGTGGTTTATAAGCCCACCCGAGGTGAGATTCCCCTGTGGGATTTTCCTGCCCGAACGCTTGCCAAGCGGGAAGTGGCAGCCTACCTGACCTCCGAATTCATGGGCTGGGAGCTGGTTCCGCCCACCCTGTACCGTAAAAAAGGTCTGCCCTTCGGTCCAGGCATGCTGCAATTCTATATTGAGCATGATCCCAACTATCATTTCTTCAAATTCACAACCGAAGACCGCGCCCGTTTGGACAAAATCGTGGCGTTTGACCTGCTGATCAACAACGGTGATCGCAAGGGCAGCCATGTGCTGGTGGGGGAAGATGGTCACTTGTGGTGCATTGATCACGGGGTGAGCTTTCCACACCGAGGATAAACTCCGCACAGTCATCTGGGATTTCGCCGGGCAGCCGATCTCAGCGGATATTCTGGACACGCTTGAGAATCTGGTCAGCCGCAAACCAGAACTACTATTGACGCTAAAGCCGTATTTGCGGGTGAGTGAGGTCAATGCGATTCTCCGTCGGGCAAATGAGATGCTGCAATCGAAGACCTACCGCATCCCCGGCGATGAACGCCGCATGTATCCGTATCCGCCGGTGTAACGCATTTTTCATCCTGAACCTCGGAGAGGTGAAGGATCTCTCGCTTGCTCATACGAAAGTATAGATCCTTCGTCCCGATCCCCTACGGGGACAGGCGGTCCTCAGGATGAATGACTATTAATGGAGGTTGTTGGCATCGCCTGACCCAGAACTATTGGGTGGAAGAGGAACCGCGTGCGGTTCCTCTTCCAGAAAAGAAAATACTCCCTTCCCCAAAATGGGGAAGGGCTGGGGATGGGGTCATACAGATTTGCAGCATGGGCGGGTCTCTCCCTAAAAACCAGGGACAGGCGACCCGCCCCTCTTAGGCAGTGAATTATGCGAGGCAATGCCTCGCCGCTACTGTAGATGCATTTCTTGTTTATAATAAACTCACCACAAGTACAAAAGAGGTAATCATGAATCATTATCGACTGGTATTAGTTGGCTTTGGCAACGTCAGCAAAGCATTTGCTCAACTACTCCTACGCAAAGCAGAGACTTTAAAATCTGAAAAAGAGATCACTTTCAGTGTTACCGGTATCCGCACCGGCCGGCATGGCAGCGCCATCGATCCCGATGGAATCGACCTGCAAGCTGCCCTCGATCTACTCGCTTCAGGCAAGAACCTGGATTCGCTCACCAAAATCCCAACCCCCGCCAACGGCGTGGACTTTATCAAAGCCTGCCCGGGGGATGTGATGTTCGAAGCCACCCCGGTCAACGTGGTCGATGGCCAGCCCGCGATCGATCACATCCGCGCCGCCCTTGAATCAGGAATGCACGCTGTCACCGCCAACAAAGGGACAGTGGTTCATGGATATACTGAACTCACTCAGCTTGCTAAAAAAGTGGGCAAGAAATTCTTCTTCGAATCCACAGTGATGGATGGCGCACCCATCTTCTCCCTGTTCCGTGAGACCTTGCCCTGTGTGGAATTGCGCGGCTTCACAGGGATATTGAACTCCACCACGAACCTGATTCTGGGCAAAATGGATGCCGGTGACACCTTTGATGCCGCCGTCAAATATGCTCAGGAAATTGGCATGGCCGAGACCGACCCATCCGCGGATGTGGACGGCTGGGATGCATCCATCAAGGTGGCAGCCCTGATCACTGTGTTGATGGGCATTCCCTACACCCCGCAGATGGTCAATCGCACCGGCATCCGCTCCATCACCCCGTCGGATATGGACATGGCCCGCGCCCAGGGGAAACGCTGGAAACTGGTCTGCACCGCCCGCAGAGATGGCGACCAGATCACATCCAAAGTTCAGCCCGAAATGGTCAGCCCAGATTCAGCGCTTTACAGCATCAACGGCACCAGCTCCTATGCTCAGTTCGAGTTGGATACCCTGCCCGGCCTGGGAATTGTGGAATCGAACCCGAGTCCATTCACCACTGCCTATGGCATGCTGTCCGACTGGCTGAACGCAATCCGCTGAGGATGCGCGAGAAACTGATGGACGAGACCGAGATCGCGGTATACCTTTCGCTGGGCAGCAACATCGAGCCCCGCCTGGACTATTTGCACGATGCAATAAGCCGGCTGCGCGATACTCTGCGTGATTTGCGTGTCTCTTCCATTTATGAAACCGAACCCTGGGGCTTTACCGACCAGGGACGTTTTCTGAATCTGGTGCTGGAGGGAAAAACCTCCCTAACACCGCTCGATCTGTTGAAACAGGTCAAGCAGATTGAAAATGATATTGGCCGAAAGACCACCTTCCGTTACGGACCCAGGGAAATTGATATTGATATCCTTCTGTATGGCGATCAAATCTTGCAGACCCAACTCCTTGTGATCCCCCATCCCCGACTGTTCGAACGCGCCTTTGTACTGATTCCATTGTATGAATTGTCGCCCGAGTTGATCATCCCCGGCAGCGGACAGTCCGTTGCCGCCGCTTGCGAAAAGTATTCTGGTTCCTCTGATGTGAGGAAACTGGTATGACCACCGCCTTCGAATGGGGTAGGCGCACCTATGTGATGGGTATTCTTAACCTCACCCCGGATAGCTTTTCGGGTGATGGATTGCTCACCAATGCAGACCCAGTACAAGTTGCAGTTGAGCAAGCGCTGCTCTTCCAGAAACAGGGCGCGGATATTCTGGATATCGGCGGTGAATCCTCCCGCCCAGGGTCAACTCCCCTGTCTGAATCCGAAGAACTCGAGCGGATTCTGCCGGTCATCCGTGCCATCCGCAAAGTAACCGATCTACCTATCTCGGTGGATACCTACAAAGCTGGAACAGCCCGCCAGGTGCTGCAAGCCGGCGCGAATTGGATCAACGACATCTGGGGATTCCGGGCAGACCCGGTATTAGCACAGGTAGTTGCCGAAGCAGGCTGCCCGGTGGTACTGATGCACAATCGTAGTAAAACCGGCGCTTTTCAATCTGACCCGCACCTGGGGAACGCCTACCAGGCAGGCGAGTATAATGACTTCATGGCAGATGTAATCCTTGACCTCCAGCAATCGATCCAAATCGGTCTGGATGCCGGGGTAGATCCCAGTCAGATCATTCTCGATCCGGGCATCGGGTTTGGAAAGACCACTGCTCAAAACTTGCAGCTCGTCAACCAGTTGGATCAGATCAAAGCCCTGGGTTATCCGGTTCTCATCGGTCCATCCCGAAAGTCCTTCATCGGACACACGCTTGATCTCCCGGCTGATCAACGATTGGAAGGTACACTGGCCGCGGTGAGCATCGGCATCGCCCGCGGAGCTGATCTTATCCGGTTACATGATGTGCAAGCCGGAGTCAGAACTGCCAGAATGACCGACGCTCTGGTAAGGAACGCATGAAACGCCTGAATGCCTATCTGGTTACCAAAGCCCGTCGACAACGACGTTCCCATACCAATCGGGTTCGCGAAAGCACCTTTGGGAAAGCAGCCTGGGGTTTCGCAGCGCTGTTGGTATGCGTCATCAGTTTACTGGTGATTTTGGTCAGCTGGCAATACGCACAACTCACCCGCGATTTGCCATCCATCGAACAGATTCCCGCTCAACTCAATGCCCAATCGCCTGCATTCACCCGCCCCACTCGTCTGGTAGATCGTTCTGGCACCCAGGTGATCTTTGACCTCAGTATGCCGGGAGTTCAACGAAAGTATGTCCGCCTGGAAGGTGTAGGTGATACTGTTTCCGCCGACTTTAGCAAAGCTCTGGTAGCCTTGATCGAACCTGATTTCTGGCAATCGAGTGGGGTCGATTTTCGTTCTTTGCGGCCAGATGATCACGGAACCATCGCCCAGTTATTGGTTTACCATATGCTTCTCTCCAATGAAGAGCCAGACATTCGCCGGGCACTGCGCGAAAAAATCCTGGCGTATCAGGTGATCACCACCTATGGTAGAGAGCGGATCCTGGAATGGTATATCAATAGTTTGCAATTCGGGCATCTGGCATACGGAGTGGAAGCCGCATCTCAACTCTACCTGGGGAAACCCGCATCTGCACTCAATTTGCCTGAATCTTCATTACTGGCAGGTGTGGCTGTTGCTCCCGCACTCAATCCGTGGGATTCACCTGCCGGCGCAAAAACAGTTCAAATTGAAGCCTTAAAAGCATTATCCATACAAAAAATCATCTCGACTGAGCAATTAAAAACAGCGCTGAGTGTCGAGGTTGAATTCTCCCCTCAATTTGAAACGTATGCCTCCAGTTCATCCATCCTCAGTGAGCATGTAATCGCCGAACTTGAATCAGTGCTCGGCCGGGAACGTGTTGAAAGGGGAGGATTAATCATCCAAACCACCATCGATGCAGACCTTCAGAACAACCTGGAATGCACCATACTGGCACAATTAAGGTCTCTGGAAGGTGATCAGCAAGCGATACTAAACGCACCACGCACCTGCACCGCTGCCCGTTTATTACCGCTTCTTCCACCGGCAGAACAAGTTGAGCGTGGATCATTGGCTGCCAGCGGCATGGTGAGTAATCCGCAAACCGGTGAAGTATTGGCTGCAAGCGGTGAGATCGTATCTCTCTTGCAAACTAACCAAACCACCAGTCACCCAGCTGGGACTATCTTGACCCCCTTTGTATACCTGAACGCGTTTAGTCAAGGTCTCTCCCCTGCCAGCCTGGTGTGGGATGCACCCACGGAGACAACCACCCGGGATGGAGAGCTCAACAATATAGATGGCACCTTCCATGGACCAGTTCGGATACGGATTGCCCTGGCAAATGACTACCTGACTCCATTAAATACCCTCCTGAAGCAGACCGGTTTATACAGTCTGGTCCGCCTCTCTTCATCCATGGGGATGCCACTGGTTCAACCGCAAAATGGAACCCAGCTCTTAGAAACCCCTGTGACCATTGCTCAAATAACCCAGGCATACAACATTCTTGCTGCTGGTGGGTCCAGATTTGGTCAAGCCCACCGGATGAAAGAATCTCCATCTTTGTATTTTGTACAAAGAGTCTGGTCAGAAGAAGGCAAGCAGCTTTACTCTGCGGGTGAACCGCAGCAGTTTGGGGTTGTTAGCTCTCAGCTTGCTTACCTGGTCAATGCTTCCTTAAATGATGATCTGGCACGTCGTCAAAGCCAGGGCTCAGCAGGAATTTTGCAGCTCGGCATTCCGACTGCAGCCAAGTTGGGACAGAGTCTGGATGGACGCCAGGTCTGGACTGCTGGTTACTCACCAGACCGAAATGTGGTGATCTGGATGGGTTTTCCCGACCAGAAGACCGCTCAGGCAAAGGTGGATACCCGTTGGGCAGCAGGTATCTGGCGCGCGCTGATGGAATCAGCCAGTGAGGGTTTGGTTAGCCGTGGATTTGAACAACCCGCCGGATTGACTCGGGTAAAGGTGTGCGACCCTTCTGGTTTGCTCCCGAGTGCAGACTGCCCGACAACTGTGGATGAGTTATTTATTACCGGCAACGAACCTTTTGCGGTCGATTCTTTTTACCGGAAGTTATCCATCAATTCTGAAACCGGATTATTAGCAACCGTGTTCACGCCTCCCACCCTGGTCGTTGAGAAGGTATATCAAATCATCCCGGCTGAATATCAATCCTGGGCTAGGCAGGAAGGCCTTGCCCTCCCTCCAACCCGATACGATAGCCTTCAAGCTGGATCACCAGATCCGGCTGCGCATATCACCTCACCAGCGATCTTTGACGCAATTCGCGGCAAAGTGGAAGTAATTGGCACCGCCAGCGCGAATGCTTACTCTTCATATCAGATTCAAGTGGGTGAGGGATTGAACCCGCAGCATTGGGTTCAGATCGGCTCTGGCTCAGGTAATCCGGTTGTAGAAGGAAAACTGGCTGATTGGGATACTACCGGCTTGAACGGATTGTACGTGATCCGTTTGCAAGTGGTGGATGCAAATAACGTAATCAAAACCGGTTTGCAACAGGTCACTGTGGATAACACACCGCCAGCCGTCACCCTGGCTTTCCCCGCTCCAGATGCAATCATTCCTCAGGCTGCATCACCCGATCTATTCATCAAGGCAGACGTTGCCGGCTCCAGTGACCTGGCACGGGTGGAACTACTGATCGATGGACAAAAAATAGGCGAGCTCAGCTCACCTGGATATTACTATAACTGGAAGATAATTCCCGGTAAACACACCCTTCAATTTATGGCATTTGATACAGCCGGAAATACCATTACCACCGAACCAATTGAAATTGAAGTTCAATAGTCACCCAACTTTCTTTACATTCCTTATACAAAGTCAATTCAAATTAGAATATCCTGCTACACTAATAGTCAGTATTGACTATTAGTGTAGATTTCAATTTCAACGTACAGGTTTTCTTATGCCAGTGAAAAATCATTCAGAATATGATCTTCTATTGCTCGGATTGATACGCAAACAAGCCATGCATGGCTACCAGATCATGGAAACGATCCAATTGGCGCTGACTTCGTGTGTGGATCTCAAAAAACCAACCGCCTATTTTCTTCTGAATCGGATGGCAAAAGTTGGTTGGATCATGGCTGATGAGCAAAAAGGCGGTAACCGGCCAGCAAAAAAGGTTTATCAGCTCACACCAGAAGGTGAAAAAGCATTCCACCAATTGCTTCGCGAAAATTTAAACACATCTCATTTTCCTGAGCACCTGAATGATTTTGGGTTGATCTTCAGCGAAGAACTGGATGATTCTGAGCTTGAGAAATCTCTTCAAACCAGGCGGCAGCAATTAGAAAAAGAAATTGAAAGAGTGAAGTCCGCGCCAATACACCCGGGTCGAATCCAATGGATGCTGGAACATCAGCTCTCCACATTGCAACACGAATTGGATTGGAACACATCCTTATTAGAAAGAATCACCCACATTTAACAATTTATTTGAATATTCAAAATAGAGGAAAAATGGAAACATCTCAAACCACCGAAATCAAAGAAAAATTGGATTTCAAGAAAATCCTACCCATTTTTATCATCGTCATGATCGATTTGTTAGGATTAACTGTCATCATTCCGCTTCTTCCAATGTATGCAGCTACCTTTGGTGTATCTCCACTGGTTATCGGACTGATTGGAGCCGCCTACCCGGTAGCTCAATTCATCGGTTCACCCTTTCTTGGCAGATTATCAGATCAGTACGGCCGGCGTAAGATTTTACTGATCAGCCAGATCGGTACTTTTATCGGATTCTTGATCCTGGCTTTCTCAAATTCCATCTGGCTTCTTCTGATCTCACGCATTGTTGATGGTCTCTCAGGGGCAAACATATCGACCGCGCAGGCAGCCATCACCGACAGTACCACTGAGAAAACCCGCACCCAGGGGCTGGGATTGATTGGAGCCGCCTTCGGGATTGGCTTCGTCATCGGTCCGGTGATCACCTTCTTGACTTTGCTGGCAAGTAATAATAACTATCATGTGCCCGCATTGGTTGCTGCCGGATTTTCCCTTGCTTCGATTGCCGCTACCTTCTTCCTTTTTAAAGAAACCCTACCGGAAGAGCTACGGGGAAAAAAGAAACGTATCAGCTTTAATTTAGATTCAATGCTAGATGCCCTCAAAAAACCGCTGGTTGGTTTCTTACTGGTCTTAATGTTCATGCAACAGGTAGCGTTCGGTGGATTAGAACAGCTTCTAAGTCTGTTCTCGCTCAGCCGGTTGGGGTTAGACGGTAGAGGAAATTCAATTTTGTTTGTATTTATCGGAATTCTGGTGGTGATGGTACAGGGCTACTTTATCGGCAAGTGGAGCAAGAAGTTCGGTGACCGCCGGCTCATTCAGCTTGGACTATTTGTGTTAGCACTCGGATTGTTGGCTACAGCACTTACCCCTTCACAAGCAGTTCCCTGGTACAACCAGGCTGATGTTGCCCAGAGCCTGAGCGGAAATCGTACTCTGCCAGGTGAGACTCCACCCACCCAGACTTTGCAAGTCCCCCTGCCCGAAGGAACGAACAAAGGATATCTGGGCTTAGCCTGGTTGATGTTAGCCATGATCCCAGCGGCGATTGGTGGTGGGGTGCTCCAGCCTGCCATCAACAGCACCATCACCCGGAGTGTTGGGGCAGATGAAATTGGCGGCACACTTGGTGTATCTGCGGCATTACTATCTGGAGCTAACGCCCTGGCACCTGTGCTTGGTGGCGCGTTATTTCAATGGGTCAGTCCCTGGTTCCCATTTCTTGCAGGCAGCATTGTCTTGCTCGGTTTGGGATTATGGTCGCGCAAGGTACTGCGGTAAGATTCAATTATCTTTTTCGCGGGTCACCCATCTGGATAGTTTTTCAGGCGGAGTGTAGGCGCTCAATTGATCGATCAGGTCTCCTGGTGAAGTAGATTGAACCAGGAGATCTTTGTGTTCCTGGTAGATAAACCCTTCCACGCTGGCATGTTCAATCAACATCAGAAGCATATCAAAATATCCATCCAGGTTGAGTACTCCGATCGGTTTGGTGTGCAGGCCGATTTGCGCCCAGGTGAGGGCTTCGAACAATTCATCGAAGGTGCCAAATCCACCGGGTAAAGCGATCAGCGCATCAGCCAAGTCCAACATCCGCTTTTTTCGAGATTGGATATCTCCCAGAACTTCCAACTCGGTCAGGTTATCAGCAATGAGATGCTTCTGATTCAGGCTTTCCGGCACAATTCCGGTCACTTTACCGCCAGCAGTGAGAACTCCCCCTGCAACTGCGCCCATCAGACCGGTTCTGCCGCCACCGTAGATCAAACGAATCCCACGCAAAGCAAGTTCTTTTCCCAATTCACGCGCACCCTGGTTGAAGCTGGGGTGGATTTGATCGGATGAACCGCAATAAACGCATATGGATTGGATATTTCTAGTTGTCATGGAAATTCCTTATTGTAAAAACTGAAGCAGATCAGCTGTGGTTGGAAGGATCTCATCCGCACCTGCTCTGCTGAGCTCATTAGCCTCACCAAAACCGCACAAAACCCCAACTGATTGGGCTCCGGCTTTGCGTGCGGAGATGATATCCACAGTGGTATCACCCACCATTAGTACTTCAGCAGGTGAAACACCAAAGTGATCAGCTGCATGAAGAATTGGATCGGGGTATGGTTTGGTATGGGCACAGGTTTGCCCAGTGATGACCTTGGTGAAGTAAGGAACCAATTGAAATTGGTTGAGGAAATTTGTTGAACCAAACTGATCTCTGGCACTCACGACAGCTAATGGAAGCTGATCGAAGCAGCGCTTTAGGAGGTCGTCTACACCCGGGATCAATCTGAACGCGGGAGCTTTGTAATTCATTCTAGCGATGCGTTCACTGATCCAGGCGATCTCATCATCAATTCCAGCCTTGTCTGCCAGGGTAAAGACCCAGTTGCCAGGTGCTTCTAAACCCATCACCCAGCGTCTCGCAGTTCGTTCAGGTTTGAAATCCGGCTTGATCTTTTGGATGGGAGTCAGTATGCGGCTGATCTTTGAGACCATCACATCATCTGTATCGCTTAAGGTACCATCGATGTCAAAACAAATAGCTCGGACTCGATCAAAATCAATGGGCATGGGTAGAATTTTATCTGTTCACTCGGGTTATGGCAACCTGTTGGATGATAGTCATTGCGAGCCCGGAAGACAGGCGAAGCAATCTCTGACCATGGATTTATTTGCAATCTCGTTTGGAGATTGCTTCTGCCTTCCCCCACGCGGAGCGGGGTAAGGCATCGCAATGACAAATTCAAACACCATTTGCTCCTTGTCAGACAAAACTGAAAAGCGTATAATTCAACACTTGGTAAAGCCAATGTAAAAAAGTGTAAGTGTTCAGGGTAACAAACAAATGCCAGTCTATACGTACCGATGCGAGAACTGCGGCGTGCAGTTCGACCAAAAACAAAAATTTACAGATAATAACCTGGTGACCTGCCCGGAGTGCGGCAAAAAATCACTCCGAAAGGTATTCCAGGCGGTCGGAATTGTATTTAAAGGTTCCGGCTTCTACTCTACCGATCATAAAAGCCCATCTGGTGGATTGACCAGCGGTCCAAAAGAGGAGAAACCTCCTAGTTCAGAAGGCACATCTGCCGCTTCCAGTCAAGCGAGCAGCAAAACGGATGCGCAAACTTCCAGCGCACCCACCAAAGAGGCGTCAGCAACCACCAGCACTACAGACTCAAAATAACCCCACTACAGAGTTTATTCTAAGACGCCTGCCATCAGGCGTCTTTTTTATTCAGTTCTATCATTTGACGGAAGGTCCGCTATGAAAAATTCCACCACCCCATTCTGGAAAGCAGCCCAATTGGATTTCAGTTGGAACACAATCAAAGACTATCTATACATTCTGGCTGGAACCCTGGTTCAGGCTTTTGCCATGCGGCTGTTCCTGATCCCTGGCCAATTAGTGAGCGGTGGAATTAGCGGCGCGGCCCAATTAATTAACTACTATACACATTGGCCGATCGGCTTAATGGTGTTTATTGGAAATGCTCCCCTGTTCTTATTAGGCTGGAGACACCTGGGTGGTCCCAAATTCGTCTTCCGAACCGCACTGGCCATTCTCTCCTTCTCTTTCTTTACCGACTTCCTGGGCTTGTTCATTTCAGCCAACGGTATGACTCATGATCTGGTGCTCACCACCCTGTATGGCGGCTTGATGCTGGGAATCGGGTTGGGATTGGTGTACCGCGGCAAGGGTACCAGCGGTGGTAGTGATATTCTGGGACGGATCTTGAACCATCGCTTCGGGATCTCGATCTCACAGGCGTACTTAATGACGAGACTCGATTGTCGTTTTGGCTGCCGGATTTGTCTACGGTTGGGAATTTGCCCTGTATGGCTTGGTGATGATTTATGTAAGCGGACTGGCAGCAGAGATCGCTACCGAAGGTTCCAGCGTCTTCCGGACTGCGCTCATCGTAACAGACCACCCAACCGAGGTAACAGAGAAGATTATGTATGATATGGAACGCGGGGTGACCATTCTCTCCGGCCGAGGGGGATTTACCGGCACCGAGCGGGATGTGCTGTACTGTGTTGTGTCTCGGGCAGAAGTATCTACCCTCAAATCACTGGTTCATGAAAGTGATCCAAAGGCATTTATGGTGATCGGTGAAGCACATGAAGCGCTCGGAGAAGGTTTTAGACCGCTGAAATTGAATGGTTAACTGATGGCCAGTTGTAAAGCAGCGCCGCTGATGATGAGAATCTGCCCCAGATGGTAGGTAATCCGCACCCAGAGACGGCCATTGGGGATCGGTTTCACAAACCGGTCATAGGCCAACATCGTGTCCGATAAAAAGAAGAGCATTCCACCCACCGCAACCTGCATTCCATTCCAGAGATCCCAGGAGGGATTCGCAGTAGTGGAGATGGCTGAGACCATCATGATCGTTAAAAGAATGCAATAGGCTGCTGCCATAAACCTTAACCGGCGTGCGCCTCTGGTCCGTTGGATCCCCACCCTTATTTGGGTAATATACACCACACTCACCAAAGCCAGCGCAAGGATTAAAACAAAAATAAGCAATGGCGAGATAACCAGGTTACGCGTAAATCCCCAGATGTAAATGCAATGCGCCGCCAAAAAAGCCACCAGCCCAAACAGGAAGAATCCGGCAGGCAGCATCAACCAGATATCACCAATCAAAGAGCAAACTAAGGCCAGCATAAATAACCAACTAAAGCCCTGAAAACCCGTCATTCCGTAAAACCAGGCCAATAAAAGCAATATCACCAATGGCTTGGTGATGACTTTTACCCGCTGCCAGCGGAAAACGATAGACAGCCAATCGAGCACAGCCGCCAGAACAACACCTATGATCAATGGATACATATCAGATTACTTCTCCAGACTGGATGGCAGGTATCCCAGCAGCCTGAGCGTGTTAATATCATCGCGCCAATTTTTCTGGACTTTGACCCTTAATTCCAGATAAACTTTGCGCTCAGTCATCGCTTCGATCTCTTTTCGAGCTTTGGTGCCGATTTCTTTGATCATCTGCCCCCCCTGCCCGATGACAATCCCCTTCTGTGATTCGCGCTCCACTAGCAGCGTAGCCGAAATTCGAGCAAGGGTATCCCCTTCATCATTGTATTCATCCAACCGTACCGCCACCGCGTGCGGAACTTCGTCTTTGAGGAGTTCTTAATACCGCTTCACGGATGAGATCTGTCGCTAAATCGCGTTCGTATAGATCTGTAATTTGATCGGGATCATAAAAAGCCACCCCTTCAGGCATTTTCTGAACGATCTTTTCTAGTAAGTCGTTGACTCCTCTGCCCCCCAGAGCGGAAATCCAATGGACTTCTGCCGTCGGGTACAGACTGAGATATTGGTTCTGACGAGTTTCCTGTAAGCCTTCCTTAACCTGATCCACTTTATTCATCACCAACATTACATTGGGCACATTCTGGAGCGCTTTCAAGTAATCGGCAACTAATTGGTCTTCAGGTTGCGGTGCAGAGGAGACATCCACCAGCCATAAAACGAGGTCGACATCTTGTAATGTCTCTCTGGCAATTTGATTCAGATATTCACCCAGTTTATGTACCGGTTGGTGGATTCCCGGGGTGTCGATAAAAATCACCTGCGCCTGGTCATTGGTGAATATCGCAAGTTGTTTGCGCCGGGTTGTTTGCGGACGAGGTGAAACTGAGGCGATCTTCTGCTTCAGCAGGCTATTCACCAGGGTGGATTTACCAACACTGGGGCGGCCAACTACCGCCACAAAACCGGATTGAAAAGTGGGTGTCATCATGCTTCGATTATAGTGTACGAATGACCTCTGGCGCGGAAGACTTTCAGGCAATCAGTCTGGCGCCCTCCAACTGCAGAAGCCAGGCTTTTGTTTCAAGTCCACCCGGGCCGGAATACCCTTTCAATTTCCCATCCGAACTGATCACCCTGTGACAGGAAATCAGAACCGGAATGGGGTTGGTTGCCAGCGCCATACCCACAGCGCGCGCATCCGATCCGGTACCAATGATCCGCGCCAGATCACCATAGGTGCGGGTTTCCCCATACGGGATACTTGCGGTGAGCTTGAGTACCTCTTGTTGAAACCCGGGCAAATCAAATAAATCCAGTGGGACTTGAAACGTCGTACGCAAGCCATTGAAGTATTGAAGCAATTGCTCGCAAGCGAGCTGACTGTAATTCAGGGATGCCTCTAAAAGTGGTTCATGAGGTTGAATGACATCTGCGCCAAAATGCAGTTGATTGACGCCAGACGCACTGGCAAGTACTGTGGTGAGCCCAAATCTGGGCAAATCTACCTGATGGGAATGGATAAATTGGGACAAAATTGCTCCATTTCTATGCTTATAGCTAAATCGTATACCAAGCGTAGGGTAAGCGTCAAGTACACCTGTTCTATTCATTGTATTCTACTATCAAAGGGCGACTTCTCTTCTTCTCCTCCTTAAATGAGTGCCGGGGTCGGCGTCCCCGGCACTCACCATGTAGCAATACCCTCAACAGGGTATTTTTATTTTAACTTGCCCTTGTTCTCATCCAATTCTTAGGATGCTGAAGGGTAACCGTACCCAACCCGTTGTTTTTGCGTCGGGCACAGAACCTCTGAACCAGGTAAGATATTTCTAGATCTAAAAAATCTCTTCTTCTCCTCCTTTCAAAAGAGTTCCGGGGTCGGCGTCCCCGGAACTCACCATTTATCCCTGATACCATGATATACGTAACAATACGCCATCTGTACTTGTATTAAGTTGCAATATCTTGTAACATTATTATGCCTTGTCGATCGGTTGCCCCCCTCAACCGGTCCGCAAGGCACTTTATATCTACAAATCGCTCAATTTTATGCTACACTTGATGCGAATTCACCAAAAACGATTTTCTATTGGTTGAGTTTTTCCGAAAATTTATGGATGGAGATCGCCCATGTCGCCAGAACAAAAAACCTACTCAGTTGAAATCGCTGGAATTAAGAGAGAACTCGCGCTTTTCGAAATTAAACCCGGTTTGAAAATTGCGATTTTAAACATTCTCGGTGATACAGAACTCGTGCAAGCTTGCGCCAAAGAACTTACTGTACTTTTAAACGCCGTTCAGTATGACGTTCTGGTCACTGCTGAGACAAAATCCATCCCGCTGGCTTATGCATTATCAGTCGAAACCAAAAAGCCGTATGTGATTTTACGTAAATCATATAAGCCCTATATGGGAGATGCTTTGCAAGCGGAGACGCTTTCCATCACAACCGGACAGCCGCAAACACTCTATCTGGATGAAAAAGATCGCCAGGTGATGGCCGGCAAGAAAGTGGTGATTGTGGATGATGTGATCAGCACTGGTTCAACCTTGCAGGGAATGCGACTGCTGATCCAAAAATCGGGTGCGCAAATTGTAGCTGAAGCCGCAATCTTCACTGAAGGTGAAAAAGCCAAATGGCGCGAGATTATCTCACTCGGGCACCTGCCCCTGTTTACGGATTAACAAGTACTCGTACGCCTTCACTGGCTTTACAAATATAAACACTGCATTCTTTTCCGGTTGCCTTCAGGTAACCGGATTTCATTTGATTCATAAATTCTTGTGCATATTTCTCTTCAACCAGATTCACAGTGCATCCCCCGAATCCAGCCCCGGTTAGACGTGCACCATAACAACCAGATTGTTTCTGGGCAAGATCTACCAGTATATCCAACTCTCGGATGCTGACCCGGTACAAGTCACGTAAGCTGCGATGACAATCATTCATCAAGTTGCCAAACCCAACGATATCTCCGCTTTTCAGCATCGGGATCGCTCGATCTACCCGCTCGCATTCTTCCACTACATGGCGTGCATACCGATCTGCCGGTGATGGCAACATAAACGAATATTTGTTGAATTGTTCACTAGTTACATCTCTCAGCGCATGAATGTTAGGGAGTAGAGAAGAAAGGATAAGTACTGCTTGTTCACAGCCTGATCTGCGTTCGTTATATCCGCTGTGCTGTAACGCCCGGCGCATGCCTGAATCGGCGATGATAATCGAGACAGATGCGGGTAATGGCAGCGGAGTCCATTCTAATGTACGTGTATTAAAGTACAGTGCATGCTGATCGACCCCATGCGCTGAAGCGAATTGATCCATCAATCCGCAATTGACCCCCACATACGAGTTCTCTGCTTTCTGCGCCAGTTTTGAGATGGTCATCTTGTCCATCTCCCTTCCGGCAAGATGATTCCAGGCAGCCAGGAAAGCGACTTCAACTGCTGCGGATGAGCTTAATCCCGACCCCATTGGGACATCGGATGTGAACTCAGCTTCCATCCCATCCACACTGTAACCTGCTTGCTGCAGAACCGAAGCCACCCCGGCGGGATATAAAGCCCAACCTGGCAGGGGATTTACCCAAAGTGTCTAATTTCGAATCCAACTGATCTAATCGAAATTCCACCTTCTCATCCAGGTCGGTGGCATAAATGGTGACCAGGTTTCCTGTGCCGGGTTTGAAATTGACCTGCACAGTCCGGTCGATAGCAGCCGGCAATACCGGACCGTCGTTGTAATCCACATGCTCTCCCAGAAGATTAACTCGTCCGGGAGCGATTGCGACGAAAGGATAAAGGCGGGCTGAATCTGACATACTTAAGTTCCTTGAATTAATTTTATTTTCTGTTCGCGTGTGTATTTCTTGATTGCGCGTTCCCTTTTTAGTGCAGTGCTCAAATCAAGCTGCGGCTCGGTGTAGACTAATTTCACCGGTCTGTGCATCCGGGTGTATTTGGCACCATTACCCATATTATGTTGTTTAATCGCCTCTGGGGATCTTTCGTCCAGCCAGTATAGAAGGTGCCATCACAGCATTCCACTATATAACAAAAAAATGGACCTTCCATCGATTTCCCCCGGCTATGACTTTTTGGATGGCAATCCGATCAAACGGCCCAGTCTGGCTGAAAGAGATTCGCGTTCGACCTCTACTGGTTTTTGCGCCCAATCTGAATGGGAGCGCCGATCGACCAGGATCTGATGCTGCTCAAATGCCTGCTTATACCAATTAAGCAATAATTGATCATCATCACTAGCAAGAGCCTCACGCAGAGATTGTAATTCGCTCATCTGCGCATCTACCCAATGCAATAAGTTATCACGATTCGGGTAGAAGGAAGCTGCCCCTGGCTGTGAAGTGCCTGACAGGGGTGAAGTTGAACCAAAATATGCATCGCCAGTTAATTTCTGGGTTTCGATCCAGCCTGATTTAGCGTTCGCTGTCATAACCAGACTAGCTGCCATCAAGTGTGGGAATTGCTCTGCTCCAGCAATCAAGCCATCTAGTTCGGCCAGATCACAGAACATGATCTCCACCTTGAGCATTTTTGCCAGTGTGGTTGCCAGATCTACCGCCTCAGAGGAAGTGGACGAGGTGGTCGCCAAGGCCATCGTGCCATGCTCAAATAAATCTGGAAATGGTGTGGAATCGTTGGCCAGGTCACCGAACAGATACTTTGGATTTTTTGTGAGTTGAAAATGCAGGCTATGCGCAAAACCCGGAGCGAGTGTTTTGAACTGTTGATCCATTGCTTGTTTGTTCCAGCCAATATCAAAAACGTACTTCCCGTCCAGATTGGTCTCACTGATTTTCTCTAGCGAATCTGTTGCATCTGAATATTCTTCACATAATAAAACCAGGTTGCAATGCTGAATAGCAGTGAGCAATTTGCCTTCAGTTTGGTCCACCCATTTTTCTTGCTTGGCCATCTTTAATCGGCTTGATGACCGGTCAAAGCCAATGGTTGTGATCTTGTCCTTATAGGCAGACATAGCCAGACCGATGCTCGCTCCGACTTGATTCAACCCGATGATAGCAATTTGGAATGTCATCTTAGGCTCCCACCATCCATCGAAATAGAACACCCAGTAAAGGACTCATAATCGCACTCAACAAATCCACCCCGCCAAACCGTCCCATCATAATGATTCCAAGCAAGATGAGAGAACCATAAGGCCGGATCCGATCCATCAGGCTGGTTAAAGCTGGGGGCAAAAATGAATAGATGATTTTTTCGCCATCCAAAGGGGATATTGGGATCAGATTGAAGATGAATAACGTGATATTGATAATAATGAAACTAATGAGGAACTCCCCCAACCCCGGAAAAAAGGTTGAGTTCGCTCCCGTGTAAGTTACCAGATTTAACCGAAATGGGATTGCAGCCAAAACAGCCAAAATCAAGTTGGATACCGGACCGGCAGCAGAAACCAGAGAGATGGAGTAGGGTGATTTTCTATTCAAGGTGTATGGATTAATGGGCACCGGTTTAGCCCAACCAAATCCGGCCACGATGAGCATGATAGTGCCCAGCACATCCAAATGAACAAGCGGATTCAAGGTCAACCGGCCAGCTTTGGATGCAGTTTCATCCCCGTGCAGATGGGCAACCCAGGCATGTGCAAACTCGTGGATGGTAAATGCAATCATCAATGTGATTATTCGGGTAATAAGAAGGGCGGGGGTGTATCCAAGCATGATGAAAAAGATTATAACATGCCGATGGTATAATCATTTTGTGCTTCCAGACCTGCAAATGAACGACGAACTTCTGTTACGGAAACCACATCCCTGTGGCGGATTAACTTGGAAGGTGGTGCGGTTGGGTGCCGATATTGGTCTGGAATGTCTGACCTGTAAACACCGGGTGCTGCTTACCCGCCGGGAATTAGCCAAACGCATGAAGAAAAACCTCAGCGGAGAAACTCATGGAACAGCACCTGTTTGAAGAATTTGCTGATCGTACGAAGCGCCGCGCAAAAGTAATATTCCTGTTCTCAGATACGGGTGGTGGTCATCGCTCTGCTGCAGAAGCAATTATCGAGGCAATCCAACTGGAATACCCGGATCAAATCGACACGGAGATGATTGATTTTTTTAAAGATTACGCGCCCCCGCCATTAAGCTTTGCTCCCGATATCTACCCGCCAATCTCCCGTTTTCCAGATGTATGGGGATTTTATTACAAGTTATCAGATGGTAGCAGACGTACCCGGGCAGTCAATGATCTGGTTTACCCGTATGTACGCCGGGCTACCCGCAAATTAGTGCATGACAACCCGGCTGACCTCATTGTATCGGTCCATCCGCTTGCGAACACTCCCGTGTTGCGCGCCATGAAAGACACACATCGCCCTTTCATGACCGTAGTGACAGATATGGTTTCTACCCACGCATTTTGGTATGACCGCCGGGCAGACACGATCATCGTGCCGACTGAAAAAGCCAAAGATCGCGGTATCTGCTATGGTGTACCCGAAGAAAAAATCCAGGTGATTGGGTTGCCGGTTGCCAACAAATTCTGCCATCCACCTCAAGATAGAAATGCCTTGCGAGAAAAACTCGGATGGAATCCTGACCTGCCCGTGGTTGTACTAATTGGCGGCGGCGATGGAATGGGTCCGCTGGAACGGGTGGCGCGCGCCATTAACGATTCAGGTCTTAAAATGGCCTTAGCTGTAGTGTGCGGCAGGAATAAATCTACCCGTGAGCGTTTGGAAACGTATAGCTGGAATATGCCCGCATATATTTATGGATTTGTGAAAGAAATGCCCGATTTCATGGCAGCCGCCGATATTCTGGTGACCAAAGCAGGTCCCGGAACCATTTGTGAAGCATTCATTGCCGGTCTTCCGCTCATCATCTATTCACGTATGCCCGGGCAAGAAGATGGCAACGTTTTTTATGTAGTCGATCAGAAAGCTGGCGTTTGGGCGCCCCATCCAGAACGGGTGATTGCTGCGCTGCGCGAATGGATCAATGATCCAGAAAAGAGAATGAAAGCAGCTGCAGCTTGTAAGCAAGCCGCCAAACCAGATGCCGCGCGAGAGATTGCCCGGATCATTGGCCAAAAGGTCTTGCCTCAATAAACTTTTCTGCATCGGATTGTCCCAGCATACCCCCAGTATAGATTTTCCGGGTTCCAAGTGGAGCAAGGATATTATTTACTCATTCTTGCCTGCTTCGCTTTTCGCTTGACGTGAGAATCCCGTTCATATACAATTTATGCAGGAAGCCCAGTCACGCATACTGGATTATTTTGGCTTAACAATGAGGAACTTGTGATGAACACCAGTCAGGCTGCCTGGCAGGATTGGATCTCATACTTGGAAGCACGGGGGATAGCCATCGTAACCGCGTCTTTACTTGAAGCTGTTGCGCCGCTCTCTATTCCCTTTGCCCAAATCCTTTTTGCATCCCAACCGATTCTCGGTGGATTGATACCAAATCGAAATATCACTGCCTTGACCGAACTGCTCGAAAACCGGGATGAATACTTTCACTTTGTATCATCCTTGAAAGGCTCATCCTCATGAACCTGCTGATGTTTGCCGGTATTTTCATTCTGGTTACAACTCTGGTTCTGATGGCAGTTTTCGCTACTCTCAACCTTCAAAAGAGGAAAGAGAATCTGCGACCGATTCCATCTTTAGACAATTTGCAGAAAACCATTAACCAGGCGGTTGAAGGCGGCAAAGGATTGCATATCTCCCTGGGTCGGGGCGGGATACTCGGCGGACAATTTGGCGGCTCTTTGATGGCATTGAGTATCCTCAAGCAGATCGCAAAACAGAGCGTCAATGGTGACCTGCCCCCCCTTGCTACCACCGGTGACGGTTTAATCAACATACTCAGCCATGAGACCCTCGAATCCGCCTATCCGGCGAATCGTCTGCCTACAGATTATGGCGTGATCGGATCCCAAGTGACTGGTGTAACTCCGTTTTCATACATTGCCGGAGCGATGATGGCCCATCGACCGGATGATCAAACCAACCTTTTTATCATCGGAAGCTATGGAGCTGAAGCCGCATTACTGGCAGATCAGGCTGAACGGTCTCGCACTCACACCATCAGCGGCACCAGTGACCTGACTGCGCAATCGATGCTATTTGTTACCACACGCGCCCCACTCATCGGTGAAGAATTCTTTGCAGCCGGTGCATATATCCAATCTGCACCCGAACATTACGCCAGCGCGAAAACACAAGATGTATTACGGATTTTAGTTGTAGTTGCAATTATTGCCGGAGCTCTCTTAAAACTGGCAGGTATTCTGTGAAACTCAACTTTCAGTGGATTGTGGTTTTTGTGGTTGCAAGCATTGTTCTGGCTGCCTACTTCTTGCCGGTTCCGCAGTTGCAGATCATGCGCGGTTTCTTACTCGACTGGGCAATTACACTCGCCGGGGTCGCCGGACTGGTTGGGATCATCAACCTCCTGAGCATTCACAGTCTCCGTATCCGCGATGAAAAACCAGGCTGGATTCAAAGTCTGGTGGTGATACTTGGCTTTACTAGCGCATTCGTGGTAGGAATGCTGTTCAAACCTTCACATCCGCTATTCCAACGGATGGTCAGCTCCATCCAATTTCCAGTTGAAGCCAGTTTGTTAGCGTTGCTTAGCATCACGCTGGCGGTTGCCCTTATCCGCGCCATTCGACCGGGTATGAATCGGGCTTCGCTTATCTTCATTATTGTGGTTCTCATCTTCATCTGGGCTGGGACTGGTTTTATCCCCTTCCAGGGCAACTCTGTGGTTCAATCCGTCCTCTCCTTCTTCAACACCCTGCAACTGGGTGGAGCACGTGGAATTCTGCTCGGAATTGCTTTGGGCGGAATTACCACTGGTATCCGCCTGTGGATGGGGCGTGATCTTCCGGCGGAGAAATAATCATGGCAGTCAATTGCCCAAACTGCGGTAAACCAAATCCAGACGAAGCGTATATCTGTCAGTATTGCGATACGCCTCTGGTTACTTATGTTCCGCAACAAATCCCAGCCGAAGAAACAGCGCCAACTCCTACACCTATCTCTACACCTGAACCCGAATCAGAACTAAAGCCAGAATCGCCCGAATGGCTGGAACAGCTCAGGCTTAAGAAAGAACGCGATGAACAGAAATTGGGCAGCGATTTCTTCAACCGGTTTGGACCGATCAATCCCGAACCCGCGGCAGAAAGCAAAGCTGAAGAAACAGGTCCCGGTTTAGATGACTGGTTGACAAAAGTTCGCACCAACCTGGTCGAAGAAGACCCAACCGCAGCGCAAGCCAACAACCAAAACCCGTCTATCCCGAGTGAGAGCTCCACTGCTGACTGGCTCACCGCCATCCGAAACCGTGCCAGTACGGATGGGATCATCACTCCGCAATCTGAGCCCCCCCCTGAAGATGGGGATGATTGGTTGCATAAACTCCGCAAACAGACTGACCAGTTAAAGCCCCCCGAGCAAAACCCGGAGTGGATGCAGGCACTCAACGAACCTCAAATGCCCATTCCGCCATTCCAGGGAATCGCTCCCACCCTGGATGATCTGACGGATACATTCATTGATGACGATGAAACAGAATTCAACCAACACATCAATGAATTGCCTGAAATAACCCAGTCCTTCTCCACACCAGAAGAAGATCTTCCGGCTTTCTCTATTTACTCCAATCCTATCCGAGAAGAACCAGAACATCCCATCCCTGAACAGCTTCGGAATAGTATTCCCCAACTCGATGCGGATGCTTTTTCGGATGAGTTCATCCCTCCTGAAGAAGAAATGATGGAAATGCAGGATGAACCCAGAGAGCGCATCCCAAACAAAGATATTCCAAATTGGCTTACTTCGATTTTGGGTGAGAACGAGGCGGAAGCAGCGCCCTTGGATGCAATCGCCGCTGAACCGGTCTCCCCAGAATCACAAAGCGAGCCGGGGATCAGTGCTGTGGAACCCGGAAAAATTCCCGGCTGGGTGCAAGCCATGCGCCCAATTGATGCGACTGCTCCCATCCCAGCCGAGAGCAGTGGGATTGATCGCCATGTCGAAGCCGAAGGTCCGTTAGCGGGCATCCGTGGCATCTTGCCCAGCGAAGTTGTTTTGCCAACCTATACCAGTCTCTCCAGTTTGGATATCTCTTCCAATCAAGGCAAAACCAAACAAAATGTAGCTTTCTTCAATGAGATTTTGGCAACAGAAACACAGACGGTCAAAGTGCCATCTTACCAGCGTTCCAAACCCGGGGGAACGATCCGCTGGTTGATGATGGTTTTCTTGATTACGATCATGCTCTTACCGCTCATCAGCGGAGTTCAGACGAATTCGCTCCCGGCAAGTATTCCAAAGGAAACTGCAAATCTCTTTAAGGCAATTTCCACCCTGCCAGATGATGCCAAAATCCTGGTTGTCGTGGATTACGAACCCGCGTATGCTGGCGAGCTTCAAACTGCATCCTCGCCAATTCTCAATCATCTGATGGTGAAACAGGCAAACCTCTATCTGGTGTCCACCTCACCTACCGGGCCATTGATGGCAAAGCAATTGCTCAACAATCTGGCAAATTATCCACAGACCTATCACTCCGATTACCTGAGCGGAGAAAAGTATTCCATACTCGGCTTTATCCCAGGGGAACAAGCAGGCATCTTAAACCTGAGTGAAAGCTTGACCCGCACAATTCCAATCTCGCTGGATCTGACAAAAACAACTGAATTGAACGGGTTGTCTGGTCCGAGCCCGATCTCTTCATTCCAGGCTGTGCTAATCATCTCCGACCATCCAGATTCCATACGCTACTGGATCGAGCAAACCACGTCGACGACTGGAAGCGTACCCTTATGGGCAATCACGAATGCCCAGGCTGCTCCACAACTCAGACCTTACGTACGTTCTGGCCAATTAGCGGGCTTCTCTGCCGGCGAGTACGGAGGAACGGTATATGAAAGAATTTTCCAGCAACCCGGCAGCGCCTGGAGACATTGGAATGTCTTTTATACCGGTCTGCTGGCTGGTATCATCCTCATCATCGGGGGGGGAGTGTTGAACTATCTGGGCCAACTCATTCTCAAATCCAGAAAGAAAAGAGCCGTATGATGCCGATTGGTGATCTCATTTGGGGTGTGATCGGCTTTCTGCTTTCGATTCTGGTATTTAGCTACCTGATCGGTGATAATGTCCTTTTCCGGCTGGCAATCCACCTGTTTATCGGCGTGTCTGCCGGGGTGGTCGCTGTGATGATTTTATATCAGGTGATTTATCCCAGGTTATTACTACCTTTCATCAGTGGAACGAATGTGCAGAAGGGTATTACCCTCATCCCGTTCATCTTATCTATCCTACTCTTATTCAAAGTGACCCCACGAGGAAACAAGGTGGGTTTACTTTCCTCCTCCTTACTCTTAGGCATCGGTGTTGCGGTGACCATTGGTGGAGCAATTCTCGGTACGCTCTTCCCGCAGATTAATGCCACCATCAGTCCTTTTGGGAAAGGAACCACATTCAACAATCTACTGGAAGGATTGTTGATCCTGGTGGCTACTGTGACATCGCTTTTATATTTTTATTTTGGCGCCAAACTGGAGATGGGACGCCCACTCAAACGGCCTGCCTGGATCGAATGGAGCGCAAAAGTCGGTCAAATCTTTATCCTCATCACCCTGGGCGCCATCTTTGCCGGGGTCTATATCACCAGTATCTCAGCCCTCTCAGAACGCTTGATCAGCTTCTGGGAGTTCGCCGGAAACTTATTCAGGTAACCCATGAATAACTCGGCTTCCCAAACTATTAAATCTCTCCTCTCCATTGATGTAGGCTCTGTTTTTACACGGGTTTATCTGTTTGAAATTGCCAATGGATCATTCCGGTACATCGCCAAAGGTACCGCCCCCACCACCGCCGAAGCCCCGGTGAAGGATATTGGTGAAGGGATCATGGCGGCTATTCGAGATCTTGAGAATATCAGTTACCGCTCCATTCTCAGTCCAGAAGGTCGTTTTATCATTCCATCTCTTCCAACCGGACAGGGAATTGATGCTCTCTCAGCCACGCTATCTGCCGGACCACTCGTCAAAGTGGTATGCGCCGGAATGCTGGCAGATGTATCGCTAGAGAGCGCACAACATCTGGCAATGACAACCTACAGCCGGGTGTTGGATTCGGTCAGTATTACAGATTCTCGCAAGATGGATGCCCAAATCGATTCGATCATGAAAATTTTCCCTGAGATGATCATTCTCGCAGGCGGCGCTGATGATGGGGCTAGCTCCGCCATGAAGCGAGTTTTCACCACCCTGGGTATCGCTTGCAGCCTGTTACCACCAGAAAAGAGGCCAGAGGTTTTCTTCGCAGGCAATGCAAAAAGTCGTCCGCTGGTAAAAAGCATGTTAGAGCCGAATTGTCCGGTGACCTATACTTCAAATATTCGCCCCAGACCAGATTACGAACAACTTGACCCTGCTCGGCAGGCGCTGACTGAAGTCGTAAACAGAGTGCGGTTCAAGCAAATAGTGGGTTCCAATGATTTGAACAATCTGGTTGGAGGCAGACTTCTGCCCACAACCGCGTCGTATGCTCGTATGATCCGCTTTATGGGGAAAATATACAACAGCTCCAAAGGCGTGTTGGGCATCGACCTGGGTGCAGCCTCAACTACCTTGGCTATTGGCCGAAACGGACAGGTCACCAGCCGTGTTTCTGTCTTTGGTGCCGACCCGTCTGCTGTGCAAGAACAGATTATGCAGCTGAAGATATCTGAATTAACTCCATGGATCGGCTACAACCTTTCTGAAAATACCATCCGTGAATATCTCTTAAATAAAACATTATATCCGGCAGCCATTGCCACTACCAAAGAAGATCTGGCAATAGAGTATGCGTATACTCGTTACCGGCTAGGTCTTGCAATCGCAGATTTCCATAACGCCTATCCAGATCAACAAATCGCGTTCCGCAAGGGATTGCAGCCCGGATTTGAACCGATCATTGTTTCTGGAATGATGCTCACACAGACCCCATCCCTCAGTCACAGCTTGCTGATGATCCTGGATGGTTTACAGCCAGTGGGTATCTCAACAATTGTGCTAGATGAAAACAATTTGCTGCCGGTTTTGGGTGCAGCCGGACAAGTGATGCCGAACCTCCCGGTTGAGGTGTTGGAATCAGGCTCATTGCTAAACCTGTGCACTTTAATTGCGCCAGTCAGCACCCGCAAGTCTGGAACTCCCATCTTAAAGATTCACATCATCAATGATCAAGAAGAAGAGACCCAGGTGGAAGTCTTGCAAGGGTCACTGATGTGTATCCCGATGTCACAAGGCGAAACCGCCCGGGTATTCCTGGAACCGATCCACAACGCCGACCTGGGGCTGGGGAAAGTGGGTGCAAGCGCTGGTTTTAAAGTGACAGCCGGCATACTTGGGATCATCATTGATGCCCGTGGTCGTCCCATCCACACCCCCACAGAGATACTATCTCGGCACGAAACCTTACAGCAATGGATATCCATTCTGGGAGGGTAATCCCATAAATGAAAGATGACTCGGAAAAATCCGGGTCATCTTTTTTAGGAGGAGGGATACCAGTCTGCGCTGCACTGCGGCTGGTATCAGTGAACACGTATTTATTTGCCGCGGCTGCGGGTTGTTACATCAAAGATCACAGCAGCTGCCAGAACGGCGCCACGAACAATATACTGCAATGAAATATCAATCGTCATCAGGTTCATACCGCTGGTCAGTGACATCATCACCAACGCTCCGATAATGGAGCCAGTCACTTTACCCACACCACCGGCGGCGGAAACACCACCTACGTATGCGGCTGCAATTGCATCCAACTCAAACAATGAGCCGGCAGTGGTAGTTGCTGATTGCAAACGGGAGGTAAATAAAATTCCTGACAGGGCAGAAAGCATCCCCATCGATCCAAAGACGATGTATGTCAATTTCTTGGTATTGATACCAGACAACTCAGCTGCTTCTGGATTTCCACCCATAGCATAGATATGTCGGCCTAAAATGGTCTGAGTTGTGATGAAATGATACAAAATGACCACAATCAGCACCACAACCAATGTCCAGGGCATACCACGATAGCCAGCCAACACCCAGGTGATGGCTCCCAAAACTGCGACCATAAATACATTTTTAACGATGAACATATTAATCGGTAGAACTTCGAATTTATATGCTAGCTTCTTACGTCGATTTGAGAATTCAGAATAGATGAAGAAAATTATCGCTAGTAACCCGAGTAGCAATGTGAGTTTATGCACCCCGGGCAAGAAACCCATATCGGGAAAATCGGGTACATAACCATTTCCAATCGCATTAAATGCATCATTTGCGACAATGATCGTACCGGTACCCATTGTCACTAATAATATGGCTCCTCGGTAAATTAACCAACCGGCCAGTGTGGCCACAAAAGCTGGTATGTTTAGCTGAGCTACTAGAAAACCAATAATTAATCCTGCACATATGCCAAGAACCATGACAAAGGGGATAACAATGACAACTGGCCAGTGCCAAAAAGCGAGCGCAATAGCAGCAATAGCGCCAGTAAAACCAGCAAGAAATCCGACCGAGAGATCAATATGGCGGATCACAATGACCAGGGTCATACCCACTGCCAACACGGCGATGTAGGCAGTCTGGTTAACCAGGTTACTGATATTCCGTGAGGAAATAAAAATCCCATTTGTGGTGGCAGTAAAAATCGCCATAATTACGAACAAAGCGATGTACATTCCGTACTCGCGAATGTTCTCTTTCATTACCCTTTGGGCATCTTGTAAAAAGGACATCGTATACCTCCTCAAACAGTACCAAGAGCTAACTTCATAATTTTTTCCTGAGTAGCTTCCCCCCGGGGAAGTTCTCCGGTAATCTTACCTGCGGATACGATATATACCCGGTCACTCATACCCAGTACTTCGGGTAGTTCGGATGAGATCATGATGATGCTCATTCCTTGTTTTACCAAGCGGGTCATGATGGTGTAAATTTCGAATTTGGCACCCACATCTATCCCACGGGTAGGCTCATCCAGAATGAGGATATCTGGTTCCACAAAAAGCCACTTCCCTACAGATACCTTCTGCTGGTTTCCGCCGCTGAGATTCTGGACTTTTTGTTCAATCGATGGGGTCTTGATGTTCAGCGCTTTTCGATATTCATTCGCCACTTTAATTTCAGCGTTCTGGTTCACAATACCGCGGTCGGCGATCGATTTCAAATTTGCCAGCGTAACATTTTGCTTCACATCCTGGATGAGGATCAAACCATCCCCTTTGCGATCTTCAGTTACGTAAGCCAGGTGGGCAGCAATTGCTTCAGCTGGATGCCCAAAGCGTTTCTTTTTGCCCTTCACAAATAACTCGCCATCCACTTTGTAACCATCCGGGTTGCCAAAGATGCTCAATGCCAACTCGGTACGCCCGGATCCCATCAGGCCAGCGAAACCAACGATCTCGCCTTTCTTCAAATTGAAATTCACATCCGTTAAGATTTTGCGGCCGATTTTGGGGTTGTATGCATTCCAGTTCTTCACTTCCATCACAATTTCATCTCCTACCTCGTGTTCACGGGGTGGATAGATATTGTTGATTTCACGGCCAACCATGTGTTTGATCAGAATTGATTCGGAGACCTCGCCCTTTTCTGCAGATAGGGTGCAAATGGTTTGTCCATCTCGAAGTACAGTAACAGTATCAGCGATAGAAATGACTTCTTTCAATTTGTGCGAGATCAACACGCAGGTAACACCCTGATGTTTTAAATCGCGGATCAGATTCAGCAAATTTTCGCTGTCATTTTCATTTAAGGATGCAGTGGGTTCGTCTAAGATCAGCAGCTTTACATCTTTGCTTAAGGCTTTGGCAATTTCAACCAACTGCTGCTTGCCCACGCTCAGATCGATGACTTTGGATGCCGGATTTACATCTAACTTGACCTTTTGCAGCATCTCTGTTGCTTTTTTGATGGTTTCATTCCAATTAACGGTGATACCCTTGCGGATTTCATGCCCCAGATAAATATTCTCATACACGGTCATATCAGGTACCAGGGCAAGTTCCTGATAGATGATTGCTATTCCGGCTTTCTCGCTGTCATGAATACCGTGAAATTTCTGGATCTCACCCTCGAAAAGGATATCGCCTGTGTAATCACCAAAGGGGTACACACCGCTCAAAACTTTCATGAGGGTAGATTTTCCGGCGCCATTTTCTCCTACCAGGCAGTGGATCTCATGTTCCTTCACCTGGAAGCTCACATCATTTAAAGCTTTAACACCCGGAAATTCTTTGGTGATATGCTTCATTTCTAGGATGGGTGGTTTCATCTTACCTCCAGCCATACAAATTATTACTACATGGGATAATGGTGGTTTACACCACCATTATCCCATAATTGTTACTTAATTGATCGGTTTATAGGCCAGTGAAATCAGAGGCCGGGTAGTAACCAGAGTCGATGACTGCTTGTTGGACGTTGGCTTTGTCAACAGAGACCACCGCGGATGGTTTGGCGGGTACTTCGATCTTGTTGTTGTTGTAAGCGTTCGTCTGTTCCGGGGTGCCACCTTGCAGGTAGATAACAGCGGCGGCGATCGCGTCACCAACTAAGGTGCGGACGTCTTTCAACACGGTCATGGACTGCTTGCCATCGATGATGTACTGGACGGAGGCTTTTTCAGCATCCTGACCGGTCACCACATAGCTGGTCACATCGGTGTCAGCGGCGAAGGCATCTGCAATCGCGCGGGCGGTTCCATCGTTGGGGGCCAAAATGGAGACGGCACCCTTGTCAGCGGCGGTGGTCGAGGTCAGGTTGGCTTCGGCCAGGCTCTTGGCGGTGTTGAAGTCCCAGTTGGTGGTGATTTGACCAATGATTTTGGCCATTTCGTCACGGGTGAGGGTCGCTTTGCCTTGTAAGGCGACGGCTTCGGTTGAGTTCTTGATCACAAAGGTACCATCAGCGATCTTGGGTTGCAGGACATTCCAGGCACCTTCGAAGAACAAGAAGGCGTTGTTGTCTGAGGCTGCACCAGCGTACAGGTACAGGGGCAGGCCAGTTCCAGCGGCTTTGTCGACCAGGTATTGAGCCTGGGCTGCGCCTACGGCGACGGAGTCAAAGGTTACATAGTAATCAACTGCTTCGGTGTCCAGGATCAAGCGATCGTAGCTGATCACTTTCACACCAGCCTGGCGGGCAGCATCGGCTGCGGCTGCGGCGGCGGAACCATCTTGTGGGCAGATGATGAGGACTTTGATGCCTTTGGTGATCAGGGCTTCAACGTTCTCTTTTTCTTTGGCGGATGAACCCTGGCTGAACAGGATTTCAGCACTGTATCCGGCGGTAGCTAAGGCGTCTTTGAACCGGGTTTCGTCCTGGATCCAGCGTGGTTCGTCTTTGGTCGGAAGAACGATACCAACCTGGCCATCGATCAAGGTGGCAGGTGCGGCAGCGGCATCAAGACCAGTGAAGTCAGTCGCAGGATAGTATCCGCTATCGACGATGGCGGCCTGGACATTGGCTTTGTCAACAGAGACCACCGCAGATGGTTTGGCGGGTACTTCGATCTTGTTGTTGTTGTAGGTATTGGTCTGTTCCGGAGTGCCATCTGTCAGATAGACAACAGCGGC
Organism: uncultured Chloroflexia bacterium; assembly: GCA_963818305.1. Lineage (GTDB taxonomy): Bacteria > Chloroflexota > Anaerolineae > Anaerolineales > Anaerolineaceae > DAIOEK01. Next base: position 20,981 of record CAWFRQ010000002.1, on the reverse strand, counting down.
GGCGATCGCGTCACCAACTAAGGTGCGGACGTCTTTCAACACGGTCATGGACTGCTTGCCATCGATGATGTACTGGACGGAGGCTTTTTCAGCATCCTGGCCGGTCACCACATAGCTGGTCACATCGGTGTCAGCGGCGAAGGCATCTGCAATCGCGCGAGCGGTTCCATCGTTGGGGGCCAAAATGGAGACGGCACCCTTGTCAGCGGCGGTGGTCGAGGTCAGGTTGGCTTCGGCCAGGCTCTTGGCGGTGTTGAAGTCCCAGTTGGTGGTGATTTGACCAATGATTTTGGCCATTTCATCACGGGTGAGGGTCGCTTTGCCTTGTAAGGCGACGGCTTCGGTTGAGTTCTTGATCACGAAGGTACCATCGGCGATCTTGGGCTGCAGGACATTCCACGCACCTTCGAAGAACAAGAAGGCGTTGTTGTCTGAGGCTGCACCAGCGTACAGGTACAGGGGCAGGCCAGTTCCAGCGGCTTTGTCGACCAGGTATTGAGCCTGGGCAGCGCCTACGGCGACGGAGTCAAAGGTGACATAGTAGTCAACTGCTTCGGTGTCCAGGATCAAGCGATCGTAGCTGATCACTTTCACACCAGCCTGGCGGGCAGCATCGGCTGCTGCGGCGGCGGCGGAACCATCTTGTGGGCAAATAATGAGGACTTTGATGCCTTTGGTGATCAGGGCTTCAACGTTCTCTTTTTCTTTGGCTGAGGAACCCTGGCTGAACAGGATTTCGACATCATATCCGGCGGCGGCTAAGGCGTCTTTGAACCGGGTTTCGTCCTGGATCCAGCGGGGTTCGTCTTTGGTCGGAAGAACGATACCAACTGCCAATTTGCTTTCAGCGGCAGGTGCTTCGGCAGCGGGTGCTTCAGCGGCGGGCGCTTCAGCAGCGGGTGCTTCGGTGGCTGCTGGCGTGCAGGCGGCCAGAGCCATTGACAATACCATGATCATGCTGATCAGTAAAAACAACTTCTTCGACATTTTTTCCTCCAATTAGTTGCAAATCAAAATTCAAAAGTAATTTTTGTAGGTGTAACTTCGTTTTGGATTTATATCCTGTAAACCACCTCCTTTTTTTCTATCTCTGGTGTATTTCGCCGTAATGTTTGGTACAACCTGGCAGGATCCAGGGCCTTTTGAAGGACCACGGTGGCCGCTCCAATGGCAACTGAATCTGCCCCCAATTCTCCGACTATGATCTTATCCAGATGAGGGTCAAACGGCTTACGCTCTTGTACTGATTGGCGCACGGCCGGAAGGACCAGATCGGCTCCTTCCATTAATACTCCACCCAGGATGATCATTCCCGGGTTGAAGATATTCAACAAATTCGAAATGCCAATACCCAAATAATGTCCGGCTTTTTCAAGCGCCTGGCGGCAAATTTCATTCCCGGCCTTTGCTTCTTGGATGACCTGATAAATATCCAGCTGATCCAGATGCGCCTGCCATTTGGGATCTTTTGCCAGTCCGGCACGAGCTTCACGCATGATACCTGGCAGACCAACGTAACTTTCCATACAGCCATGATTGCCGCAACGGCAAAGACAGCCATTCGCTTCGATGGTGGTGTGGCCTAATTCGCCGGCGATTCCGCTGAAGCCGCGGTAAATCTCGCCATCAATCACCAACCCGGCGCCAATGCCTGTTCCCAGTTTAATGAAGACCAGGCTGTTGCTGCCGCGTCCGCTGCCCCACCACTTTTCAGCGATAGCGGCTGCGTTGGCGTCATTTTCCATAAAGATGGGTAAATCGGGGAAGTAAGGCTGCAACTGGATGGCGGGTAAAACTCCGCTCCAGGAAGGCATATAGTAGGTGATGAATTCGCCCGTGTCTGTCATCCAGCAGCGGGGCGGGGACAGTCCAGCCCAGGCCAAGTACATCTTCGATATGAATGCCATTGTGGGTGATGAGCTGGAAGATGATGCTCCGGATCAGTTCAACCGATTCGTTGACCTTGTTTAGCACATCGAAAGCGCGTGTCTGGGTGTCGATCACCTGCCCGGCCAGATTCATCAATACACAGGTGATGTGGGTGTTGCCCATATCCAGCCCGAGCAGATAGCGGGCGTTGTAATTAAATTGGAGTACCACCGGCCGCCGTCCGCCGGAGGAGATGCCAATGCCAGCCTCATGGATGAATTCGGCATCGATCAGCACGTTGACCAGAGCTGAGATGGTGGTAGCTGAAAGCCGGGTGATCTCGATGAGTTCAGCCCGAGTGATGGTTCCACGGTCACGGATTAGATTTAAAACGTAACTGAGATTATGAGCTCTAACTGCGGCAGGTGTAGAGTAATCTTGATTCATAGGGGTGTTTCTTCAACTTTGCAGGGTAGATGAAGCTAAGCAATATTGTAGGATGATTCGGGGACTTCGTCAAGTACTTTTATAAAGTACCTTGATAAAGATAGTTTAAAAAGAATACTTATACTTTTCACATCCAAAAATACTGGCAACAAATAAGCCCTATGTTATAATTTTTGTGCCCTGATCGTAAGGGCCGTAGCTCAGTGGTCCATCCCCTGCAAGGGGACAGAGCGTAAGATAAATTTAGCAACACCCGCCCTTTGACGAGGGCCCGTAACTCAGCGGTCCATCCCCTGCAAGGGGACAGAGCGTAAGGTAAATTTTGCAACACCCGCCCTTTGACGAGGGCCCGTAGCTCAGTGGCAGAGCGCGCGGCTCATAACCGCTTGGTCGTAGGTTCGATCCCTACCGGGCCCACAAATCCAATTTATTCATCCTGCCCAGAAATCGTATAATAAACCAAGAATTTTTGGATATGCATTTTATCGATTTATTGTCTTTTGAGTGTGGATTGTGTGAAATCAATGTTAGCTATCGTTGAAGATGAAAACTCAATTGTACATATCGGAGAAAAAACAATCAACGGTTTCATTTCCGATGATGTATGTACTACTTGCCATAGTAAAATTATTTTCTCCGAAGATTTCGATGCCCTTTTTTGTCCTCAGTGTAACAGATGGTTAGAAAGCAAATGCGCTGACAAATATTGTGATTATTGCAAAAACAGGCCAATAAAACCTTTATGAAGGATTCCTAATAATCCTGTTTATAACCCTACCATGCCCATTTTTTGTTAAATACTATAATCAAATAAGTAACATCTTCCACAATCCAGAATCTAACGAAACGCTTTTTTCAGGGGAATACAACAATCCAGCATTGCTGCCCTAACCCGAATACGATCATCAAGTAGTATCGAATTCTAAGAAACCAGGAGGCAGTGATGGATAGCGTTGACTTACTTCAGAAATACTTTGATTTTAACGAGTCCGACCTGTATGCCAATCGTAACGGCTACCTCACACCCAGACAACAAGCTCTCCTGGTTGCTGATGATAAGTTCGGAAAAAAACTATTTGGTATCATCGGCATCATTCTGATATTTGTAGCTCTCTTACCGGCGATCATCATCGCAATTTCCCTTGCCCTGTGTGTCTCAGGTAACTGTTGGCCAACATCTGCCCGTTATTTTTTTGGCGTAATAGTCTTACTTTGGACTCCGATCTGGGGGTATTTTGGGGTCCGGGTACTTCGCAGCGCCTTATCCACCCCGAAACCGCCATCCCTGCAAAAAGTGGAAGGGCCGATCAATATCGTTCGAACGGTGCACACCGATCACCAGACCCGTCAAGAACATGAAGAACATGAATTGCATATTGGAGATGTAGAATTCGATTGTTCTTCTGACCTTGCAAATAGTATGTTGCAAGGAGACGTTTACTCGATTTACTATATTAAAAGATTCTAAGAAGATCATGTCTGTAGAAATGGTCGCAAAAGAAAAATAAAATTTTTCAAATCGTTGCTGCATTTCCTCGAGTTGGGCAGATAGATAGCTTGAATCAATGGGGAGAAATATCTGATGAGTAAAAATAATCGCACGCTGTTTACCATTGTGATCGTACTGACGGCTCTTAGCATCCTCACCTCGAATTGTGTCCCCAGTCCAACAGTAGCGTCGACTTCAGCCCCTACCCAAACAGTAGTAACCAAACCCCCCCTCAAGCCTGACCCCACACCCAAATCATCCCCCACAATCAGGATCGTACCCACCCCCAGCTCTATTCCGCCGCAAAAACTGCCGCAGTATACCCTGAAGCCGGGTGATAATTATTTCAGTGTGGATGGCCAACCGTCTTTTCTTCTCTCGCGCAACATCACCGCAAAAAACCAGGCTGGTTTCGATACCTTGTTAGATTGGGCACATCAGGGCGGGACAAAGGTCATCCGGATCCACATCATCTCCGGCTGGGGAGTACCCTGGATCAACCCTGATTGGACTGTCAACGAAAAATTGGCTCAATACTGGGACAATTATTTTGATGAAGCGCAAGCTCTTGGGATTTATATTATTCCGGTTTTTGGTGTCTGGGCAGATTGGAATAGCGGCATGCCAGCGGATGTCTATCACTTCTGGCAATACAACCCGTTGAATGCCGCGAACGGTGGTCCGCTCACCACGCCTACCGGATTGTTCGAATCGGATTCAGACACCCAGAAGCATTGGATGGGTTGGGTCAAAACGCTGGTGGAAAGGTGGCAAGGACGTGAGAATATTGCTGCCTGGGAAATATTCTCTGAGATCAACCTTGCTACCGGTGCCCCGGGCGATACGGATGCAAAAGGTGCGGTATCTGTCACTTCAGCCATTGATTTTACAAATAAAGCCGCGGCAATGATCCGGGAGGTTGATCCCAATCATCATCTGGTAACAGTCTCTCTGGCTGGCAGTGCTCCATTTACGAATGAATGGGGGGTGTTTTATGAGCAAAACACCCTGGACTTTATCGAAATTCATCCGTATTACGACCAACTGGATAGAGCGTTGGTCGAAGATGTAAAGGATAATCTCGAACGGTATCACAAGCCCGTCATGATTGGCGAATCTGGTTTGTGGTCAGCTGATCAAAAAGAAAACGCACCCATCGGGATCCAGCATGCCATCTGGGCAGGATTAGTCTCCGGCGCCATGAACGGCCGCGCTTTATGGTGGAATGATGGGTATGCTTTTTATTCTTTCAATGATCGCAATGCCGCCTTGCAAGAGATGCAGAAGTATGCGACGATCGAACAGCCGGTGGCCAATTTTGTAGATGGCATTGATTTCTCCGGTTTCACCCCATTGAAATCGGTATTCAAACCCCGGATCTGGGGAGCGGCGATCGGAAACGAGGAAATGATTCTGGGTTGGTACCGGGATTCATCTTGTGAACCGCCGAACTGGAACCTGACGCCCGTCCCCGCCGGACAGAAAGTCACCATCATTCTCCCCGGCACTGCCGAAAACTGGCAGGTTGATTTCTATGATACCAAGACCGGAACGAACATCGTCAGTTCTGCAGCCGTAACCCGGGATGCGGATAAGCTAACTGTCATTCTCCCTGGCTTTATTGACAGCATTGCCTTTAAACTTCATTCGGTAAAATAACGCAGTTGTAGGTTTAGTAAATCTGCTACCATTTATGGACTTCAGCTCAGAACGCCTTCTCTATACAAAGGTGACTTTTTCGATCCTTTTCTCTTTCTTATCGAACAGCCATTCTTGGTTGAGTATTCTTTTTTAGGACAGTACTCTGTAAAATAAAATTGACGGTTGCTGCTTCTTCATATGCATATGGAGGTGTTATGGCGACTAAAACTTACAGATTATCTGTCATCTTGCTACTACTGCTTAGCTCATTCGCGTGTGTTGTACCAATAGTCGGAGAGACGGGTCGAAACTTCATCAACAATTTTTTTGACCTGGAAGCCAAAACTACCCCAACACCTCAGCTTGACATACACTCACCTGAAGAATTCCCCTCAACAGAAAATGATATTGCAGATGCAGCCGGTCAATATAAAGGTACCTCCAACATTTCGGATGTATGGGTGAAGTCATTTGGTGGCAATGTGTATCTCAACAATTTTGAGATCACAATTGATAAAAACGGTAAGATCACCGGGATTCTTAAATCATTCTGGGAGACTGAAGACAGCGAACCGATGAGTTGGGAGCCTTCACCTGGAGCCGCCCTGCATTATTGTGTCACCCGGATGAGCAATTTGGACCAGGGCACAATCACAGGAAATTTAATGGCTCCGGATGGCAGCCGCCCGTACATTTACGGTTTGATCGAGCTCAACATGTCAGCAAAAAAGCAAATATTCCGTTCTGATTGCCCGGAGAATGATGATGAGAATCTGGGTTACTACAAGATCTATGCGGATATCTACATCAACGGTGATCAACTTACGGGTAAAGTAAATAAAGAGGTTGGGGCATCCTCTCTTACAATCCAGGCGGTCAAGCAATGATCTTGAGGTTGGGTTTGTATTCTTGTGTTCACACATGTTGATCATTGATTCCCCAACTAAAAGTGATCAGATAAATCCAACCTGTATCTGATCATCTGTGTATGAGTTGGTAATAGTTCACTCGCCGGCAATAGGCTGTGTTTCTGAGCCCTCTGTAAACAATTCCTCCACTTTCTTCGGATCCACATGGATCTCGCAGATGCCGTTGCCCATCATCGGCTCCAACAATCGGTCTACATTACGGGCAATCGCGTGACCTTCCGTCACCGTCAAGTCTCTTGACACCTCAATATGCACATCGGCATGAACCACATCCGCGCCAATGTACTCCGCCCGCAGATCATTGATTCCCAGCACTCCCGGTACAGAACGGGCAGCGTCGGCCAAGGTTTTCATGTATTCCGTTTCCGGAGCGCGTCCCAACAGCATGTCCATATTCTCGCGGAACAACTTGACCGCATTCACGGCGATGATGGTAGCTACCACACACGAGGCGATCGGATCAGCAATCGCTACCCCGTTCAGTACAAAAATGGTACCGACTAGCGCAGCGATCAAACCCATCTCGTCGTTGAATAATTCCATCAATTGTGCTTTGGCTGCAGCGCCGCGCTCTTTCTGCCGGATGAGCTTGACGATGGGAGCCGCGGAAACCAGAATGGAGACCACCAACACCCCAATGGCCCATTCCACATTTTGGTAGGTGGGGACTTCCTTCGAAAACAGGTGCGGAATCGCTTCTTTATACAGTTCAAAGCTGGTGAAAGAGATAAACAGGGTGGCTGCCACCAGAGCAGCAATGTTCTGCGCCCGGCCATAACCGTACATGTGGCGCTTATCCGCTTTTCGACTCGAATACAGTGTGGCGATCAGCAGAAAAGCCGAGATGAAGATATCGCTTAGGGTATGCAGCCCCTCTGCCAGGAGCGCCATGACGCCTGATACAAGATAAGCTGCAATTTTTGCGGCAAAAATCGCGATATATATTCCCAGGGTCAATTTCAAACTGCGGATATCTTCAGTCTCTTTCATTTTCTGCTCCTACCCCAGATTCTATTATCAATAATATTAATTATTTTACTTCTTCCGTCACATCCTCAAACTGGTAGGGATGGTCGTACGAAGAGACGAACGAGCGGTTCTCCAACAGGGGTAGATCATCCCCAAAGAATTCATTAAATATCAGTCGAAATGTGTTCACGTGCGTGTGATCCGCTGAAATCTCGCTCGCATCCACGCCCGGCAGATACAGTGCGTTCAGAATGTGCATGCGTTCATACTGGTTGGTGCCAGCCACATTGGATAATGACAGCGTGAGCCCCGGGCCGTGATCTCCCGCCAAAATGATGACCGAACCCGGCAAATCTCTCAGAATAGTTTGCACTGTCTTCAAGACTTGCCCCGAGACGTACTCCATCTGAGCCGGATAATGGGAGCGGTAGTACTCCTTCGAGGTGCTCTGGATCAGGGTATCGGCATCGATGGCTGTGAAGGGGTACTCTGGGGTCAGCGGATTTCCCGCCTCGTCAAACACAAACGGCGGGTGGGGTGCGAAGATGTGGGCAATCACAAATTTTGGAGAGGCATATGCTACACTCACCGCCGCCAGCCCCTTGATGCTATAGCTGATATTCTCGCGGTGCAAGTCGTACAGCCCGGTGTGAATGAACGGGTACAGGATTGAGTTCCACAGCAAGGTCTGCGAGAAATTATCCAGGTACAGCCAGGGTTTGAGCTGCACATCCGCCTTTATCCCTTCGGTGTACTCGTACCCGGAAGGGAGGTTGATGATGTTGTAACCCTCCTGCCGCAGACGGCTGGTCACTATATTGTTCTGGATCATCGCAATCAGCGGATGGGCGTCGGTTGTATCCGCACCAACTTCTGTGGCTACCTCATCCAAATACTGCATGTTGAGCAGCGAGCTGAACGAGGTGCGAGTCTGGTTGTAATTGGTACGACCGTTCGGGATAATGTGGAAGCCAAGTTGGGTTAAATTCTGCTCAAAGGCGCTGTTGTCGTAGCCGTAGATTTCAGCCAGCACTTCTTTCGAGGCGTAGCCATCCAGCACAATCAGGTAGATATCCGGCTTAGCGTTGGCATCCCCTCCTCCGGTAGTCATCTCGACCGAAAGTTTCTGCTCCCAGGTACGGGTAAACCCGGCTGAGGATTGTGTACCCAAGACCTTCGAAACCAGGTACCCGGTGATGATGACCACCAACAGTACCGAGGCGGCGTTGAGGGCGATGGTCAGGTAGTGCACGAATTTCTCGGATTTCTTTTTGAGAAAGACCAGCAAAAGAATGGTTGCGCTGATTGCAATCAACACCCAAACCCGGCTGACCTGCAGCGTAACCGGGAATGAGATCAATCCATTGCCGGCGGTTTTGGAGATGAGCTGCGAGATGGTGTAGATGGGCGGATAAGAAAAGAATAGAATCAGCAGCAGTGAGGTGAGTGCGGCAGCAAAGAATCTTTCTCTCGCGATCCATAAAATGAGAAGATAGACCGCACTGGTCAGCAGTACCACCACGACCAGCGGCTTGACGATTGAGCCAATTAGCAGGTGTTGGAAGTTAATGATGAAAGGGAAAAATACGTAATAGATGGCAAATAACCAAGGATGCCATAGCTGCTTGCTTAGAACCTTTTCCATCATGATGCCTCAAACCGTCTGTTTTCTTCCATTGTAGTACAGAACTTTAAGTGAAACGGGGAATTCTTATTTGTATACTGACTCGACGATGTGTGTGATCTCAAAGACCAATGATGATCAACCGTATTGCACTGACGATCTTCAAGTAATCATTATTAACACCATCACTTTTAAATCCAAATCTGTTCCAAATTACCTCCGAGGTCATCTCCAATGTATGATATATTATTAATTTTCAATCAAAATACTTGGCTTTACAACTGAAATACAAAAAAGGATTTTCTTCAATGGATATATCTCAGATCACACCACTTTCTCTTCCAATTCTATTGGTTAACCTCACATTAGGTACCGTTGTCTCGCTCTTGATTGCCTGGTACTACGTAAAATTTGGCAATTCTCTCTCTAACCGGATGCATTTTGCTTCGATTATTCCTCTGCTTGCCCTCATCACCATGCTGGTAATTTCCATTGTTAAATCCTCTCTGGCTTTATCACTTGGCTTGGTAGGTGCGTTATCCATTGTACGTTTCCGCACAGCAATAAAAGATCCAGAAGAATTGATCTTCCTCTTTTTTGCTATTGCTGTCGGTCTGGGTTTCGGCGCTGACCAACGCATTCCAACCCTGGTGGCTTCCGGGATCATTCTTGGGTTATTGTTAATCAGGGCATTCTTTTTCAGCAAACGGAAAGCTTTGCATAATCTTTATCTCAATATTCAAGTCACTGACTCAGATTTAAAGGAAAACCTATTCGCAGAAATCAATTCTCACCTGCTGCATGAATTTAAGTCTCTCGATTTTCGCCGAATGGATCATGCCGGGGATCAATTACAACTAACCTATTATGTAAATATGAGTGACCAAGAACAACTTATCCGTACCCAGGATTTCTTGCGGAAGACATATCCTAACAGTCAGGTGAGTATCGTAGAACAGAGCAACCTCCTGGGAGGTTAATCCTTATGAAATTTAAGTCTCAACAAGAAAACCGTCCTGGAAAGCCAATCTCACAATTTTTATTCGACAGACGGCTGACGCTTTCCATCATTGGGTTTGGGATATTGTTAGTTGGTTTCTTGATTGGTATTCTAGTACAACGGGGGGGATTACTCGGTAAGTTGCGATTATCTACTGCATCTGCTGTAAATTCTGGTCTAGAGGAAGTAAACCAGAACATCGGTGATGAAATTCAATTATACAAAAACAACAACTTGCCCACACTGGCTATCGACCTCAAGTTCAAGTACTACCGCCAGATGCTGGAGAAGCGTGATGAAGCTCTTAAGGTAGAAATCTTACAGACAACGGATGATGATTTTGTTCCAGGTACGATCTCCTTCAACAATGGGGAGAAAATGGATATGAAGATTCGCCTAAAAGGAGACTGGACCGATCACTTACTGGGTAAAAAGTGGTCTTTCCGGATACATCTGAAAGATGATGATGATCAAATTCTCGGTTTTCGGCAGTTTTCCATTCAGACACCCGAAACCCGTAACTTCCTGTACGAGTGGGCCTTTCACGAAAATCTGATGCAAGAAGGGCTATTAACCACCCGATACGATTTTGTAAATGTCATGCTAAATGGAGAACTTCTCGGCATCTATGCCATAGAAGAAAATTTTTCTACAGAGCTATTAGAAAGTCAGGGACGGAGGCAGGGTGTTATTCTTCGTTTTGATGAAGAAGACATGTGGAATAAGTGGTATTACAACTACGCCAATGGTATTAAATTTAGAGGGAATGGGTGGTCGTACACGACCGAAAGAACCGCGGATATATCTACATTCCAATCTGGTCATATTGAAAGCAGCGCTGATCTGAGTGCAGAAGCAGAAACAGCACGGTCGTTGTTAAGGTCATATGAAACAGGTGCATTATCCGCATCTGAAGTATTTGATGTGAAATTGATGGGGCGATATTTTGCCCTTTCTGATTTATGGGCTGCATGTCATGGGACAACCTGGCATAACCTTCGTTTCTACTATAACCCAATCACTACCCGGCTTGAACCGGTCGTCTTTGATGCTTTACCATTTTCGGTCTGTGAAAAGGATGAAAAAACCGGCAACTTCATTTTTGACGCCGGAAATAGTCTCTTAAAAGATGAAGCTATCCGGCGCGCTTACACCCAAGAACTATATCGAATTATTCAACCCGGGTATGTGGAAGAGTTAACCAAAAAGTATTATCAACAAGCGAATCAATATTCTAAAAGCCTTCTGAGTGAATACGATGAAAAAGATTTGGGAATTGATTGGCAAAGTTTGCTCAAACGGCAAAAATTCCTCGCATTATATTTCGATCCTCCTAACCCAATTAAGGGTGCTTACACAATTAGTGGGATCAATCCGGGGGACGATGGGCCAGTTCAATTGAAAATCGAATTGACCAATTTAGCACCTCTTCCAATAGATGTGGTTGGGTTTGAAATCAATGATGAATTGGTAGATCTTGGCCAGATCAACCCTGCTACCCTTGCATCCTATAGTGATACAACCACTGTCCCATTCTACTCAGAGTACGTGTTTGAATTAGTAGATAAACCAGAATGGGCAGATCCAGATCACTTGCCCAAGATAAAAGCCATCATCCGGTTAGCTGGAATTGAGCGGGAGAAGAGAGTTACTCTGGATGGTGTGATGACCCCGGCTGAGATCAGTATGGGTCCGCAACCGGAAGCGTCGAGCATATCCAAGATAATTAAGCAATACCCTTTCTTTTACACCAATGACACGGGAAACCAATTAATCTCCAATCCGGGTGTGTGGGATATTGATGGAGATTTGGTGATACCCGGAGATGTTAAGCTTCAAATTCCCGCTGGGACTGTTCTTCGGTTTGATCCTGGTGCAATAATTTTGACTCACGGACCGATCAATTTATTAGGCTCCGAGAGTAATCCGGTTTTGCTTACCGCAAAGGATCCCACCTCTGGTTGGGGTGGAATTGTCGTTCTTAAATCCCCGGCCGAATCACTCTGGAAATTTGCCAAAATCGAAAACACCTTCGGGATTTCCCGGCAGGGATGGATTTTAACAGGCGGAATTACGTTCTTTGGGAGCGACATCAAACTGGACCATGCCATCATAGGCAACAACCACACCGAAGATGCCATCAACGTCGTCCACGGGAATTTTACCTTTCTCGATTCCAGATTTGAAAATACTTTCGCCGATGCCTTTGATAGCGATTTCTCTACTGGTGAAATCCATCGTTGTAATTTTGAGAATATCCAGGGTGATGCAGTCGATATCAGTGGTACCCAGGCATCAGTTTCTTTTCTTACACTGAATAATATTGTGGATAAAGGTCTTTCGATTGGCGAAAACAGCCACATTACCGCTACCGATCTCACTATGGACACTGTTGGAATTGGCGTAGCCAGTAAAGACTTATCTACGGTTGATCTAAAGAATAGTACGATCAATAATGCCCGGTTCTCAGGTCTTGCCGCTTATGTAAAAAAACCCGTATATGGACCAGCCAGCATTACCACTGAAAACGTTTCCATTACATTCACTGATCAATTGTGCGTTGTACAAAAAGGAAGCCAAATAATTTTAAATGGTGAAGATTGGCCTGGTAAAGACATCGATGTTGACAAGTTATATGCCGAAGGTATATTGGGTAATTGATGACTGAACAAAATGGAATTTCAACTCGTTATGAGCTAAAACAAGTTTATTCCAGGCTGCTTCTGCCCGAGTTGCACAGCTGGGTGAAGGTTCACCCAGCTGCCTTCAGGCTAACTTACCCTCCCCGACAGGTGAATAGTATCTATTTTGATACACTCGATTTGGATACATTCAACGACCATTTGGAAGGGGTACCCATCCGTAGAAAATTACGTTACCGTTGGTATGGTACTAACCTGGGGCTTGGTCAAACCGGGCAGGTGGAAGTAAAAAACAAATCCGAATTAGCAGGGTGGAAACTAATCGAAAAGCTCGATGCCAGTTTTGATTTTGAACACAATCACTGGGCAACAATTACAAAACCAGATGAGGAATTCATCACATGGAATATTCAAAGAATTAATGGCAGTTTCCAGGCCAGCTCTTCTTACCACCTACTACCGAGATTATTACGAGTCCGCTGATGGAATGATCCGTCTGACGATTGATAGCAATCTCCAGTCTTTTGATCAGTATATGAAACCTGCCCCCAATTTAAAATTTCCACTTCTTTGCGACCCAGTGATAATTCTTGAATTAAAAAGTGATGTTGGTCAAATTAAAGAATTATCTGAAGTCCTCTCCCACTTTCCAGAAAGAGCTACGAGATATTCCAAGTTTGTAACAAATATGTGGCAGTTACTATGAAGAAGAATAAATTGATTTGGATCATATTCAGCTCTTTGTTGGTGGTTGGGTTATCTCTTGCAGGAATTTTATATTTCAAACCGCTACCTTCTACTATTTTCGAAAAATTCCTCCGCTTACAAGCTGATTTTCACAGAGTTCAAGACCGCGATCCACAAGAATTCAACTTTTTGGTGTTTGGTCATTTATATGGCTCGCCAGGCGAGGATGACCAAATGCCAGCAAAGTCGATTTCAAAGCGACTACCGGAATTGCTGGAGCTTCATCCGAAATTCGTTGTCTCGCTCGGGGATATGGTCTATCATAAATCCCGCCCGGAATTCATCAACCTTCAAGCTCATTTTCTCTCACAGCTCAAAGTGCCTTTTTTCAATACTCCGGGAAACCATGATGTGAGTAATTCGGATGAACTCTACCAGGAATTCATTGGCAGACAACACTATCCAGCTCAAACTATGGGATCATCCACTATGATCTTTCTGGACACAGAGAGACTTTCTTGTAAGTTGGATGAGGAGCAACAACGAACCCTGCAAGCTGAACTGGATGCTGCGCTGGCCGACCCTCAGACTAAAGTGATATTCGTTTTCATGCATAAGACCCTACCATTTCAAGATGTAAAAATGCGCGCTATGGATAATCGGGTTGACATGCCCAATGAGTGGAAATGCCAGAAAAAAGATGGCAGCAACCCGATCATGGAAAAGTATTTTATTCCCACAGCCAAAAAGAAACCAATTATTTTATTTGCTGGCGACGTTGGCGCCTGGGGCAATTTATCTCCATATTTTCAACGTGATCCCTGGTTGCCAATCACCCTGGTGATGACCGGGTTGGGAGATACGGCCCAGGATAACGTCATCCATGTGCGGGTAACTCCAGATTCGGTGCAGATAAATGCTCTATTCCTGGATACGATGCAGGAAGTCCCGATCCAAAAATTTAACCGGGATTTCTGGGTCAAGAAAGCAACCGAAAACTAACTAGTCAGTAATAAAAGGCATCCCGCATCAGATCAGAGAATCCAAAACCTGGTGGGTTACCCGAATAATCCTCATAAAGTAAGTTGTATAATAGTCAGCCTAACAAGTAGATCCAGTCATCCATCTATATTGAACGGGTTTCATGCAAGGTAGTTTCCTGCTGATGTTGAGCGTGCATTGCGGCTTACTTCAGCGGCACCTGATTCAGCGAGCCAGCCACCTCGATAAACCGGTCAGAGAAGTCTTTGCTGTGCGCCTTGAAGTAGAAAGTGCCGGTCAGCTTGCCGGTGGAGGGGTCCTGGGTGATATTAAACTCACCTTCATCTGAAACATACAAAAAAGCGTTGATGTAGATGACAGCGGTCGGGCCGGCTGGCGTGACCGAATTATCATACGGTTTCATGGGGATCACGCCCTGCTTCAATCCCTTCTTGGGCAACATCAAAGAGATCACATAGCGCTCGTCTTTGCTGATCAGCCCCACCACATGCTCCACATCAATCGACTGATACTGCAGCCTGGAACTCATATCCACGGTGTTCTCGTATCCACTCACCGCGAAAGACCACGCCCCCGGGTCGAGATCTTCGGGTGCGTAGGGCGGCTCTAATCCATTGGATGAACCGGATGAACCGCCGCTCGGCTTGGTGGATGGCGCAACGCCTCCCTCCGGAGTTCCCACCAGTTCCACCGCGTCCACCTCATTCCAGCCGATTCCCAGCTCACTCTGGTCGATGAAGATCTTCACTTTATCCACCAGAATCTGCTTGGTCAAGTCGAGGGTGATGCTGTACTCGTCCGGGCAGTAGGGCACAACCTCCGGCTCGGTTTCGATCACAGTATAGGCGTCACCATCCACTGTGATGATCTGCACTTCCACCACCTGCGATGGGTTGTAATTCATGTGGATATTGATCTCAGTCGGGAACACCGGGGTCGCGTAGGTCAGTTCGATCCATTCTTTGGTGTTCGATTGAAGGGATGCCCAGGCGTCACTCGAGTCTTCACAATCATCCACATCCGGCTCACCCACAGCCTGCATTGCCGACCATTGTGGGTTGCCGTATTCAGAACTGGCTTCGGCGTAAACAGCCCACTGGCGGTACTCACCTCCTGCCCATGTTGGGGCTTCGGGTTCGGGTCCACTGGGTGGATCCATCATCACTTCAGGTTCTGGCACAAACGCTTCTTCCGCACTCGTCCCATCCGGACAACCCGCAGTGGGATCAATATCAATAAACTTGACGCTATCACGTACATCCTCAAAGTAAGGTTCCACTTCCTCATCCCACCGATCTGCGGGAGCCATGGCCATCATGGTGAACTGGCGCTTGGAGGTCAGCATCGAGGTGAGCGCGATCGCTTTAATATCCTCATCATCCCATTTACTGGTCACTTCTGCCTGCAAGGCTGGGAACCCGCCCACCTTTACTTTCTTAGCTTTTCCAACTTCCGAAGCAGTCGATTCGTTCTTGAATTTTTCGAAAGCCTCGTCGGTGGTCATCTCGATTTCGTTATCACCAGCCATCAACATAAACGCTGGACCGGTCTGATCTGTCGCACCGGGCGCCTTCATCTGGATGATGCCGATGGCGCAGATGATCTCCCAATCGGCAACCGGCATGAACTTGAAGCCGCCTTCACTGTAGATAAATTCTTCCAGCTCAGTCTGGTTTTCTTCTGGTTCATCCTCTTCCGAATTACCGGTTTCGGAATTGCTGCTTTTCGGATTCTCTCCATTTTCCGCACTCTTCTTGCCAAACTTGGGCAAAGACAGGCACGACATCGTGATCATCGCGATCAGACATAAGAACAGGATTGTGCGTAGGGTTTTGGATTTCATGGGGAACATCCTTTCATGGTTGGAAGGGTGAGCCTCTCAGGAGTCGGGGATGCAGCGTGAATGGAGAGTGGTTTAAGAAAAAGTATAGCATCGGGTGGATTTTTGCGCTGGCAACCAGAAGGTAAATTTTGGTGGCACTCTCAGAATGGTTATGCAATAATTTATGCGGATACCATCCAATCACTTCCTGAGCGGGAGCAAGACCATGAATCGAAAACAACTTTTCACTATCCTCACGGTGGTAGAACTGGCAGCCGCCATCCTGGCCGTCCTTTTGGACCTACTCATCCCCACCCTGGTGATCCTGGCCATCATGATCGTTTCACTCCTCATTCGGCGCGAACAGTATCACCCGGATGGGCTTCAAACGCGATCCGCACTTTTGGCGCATGGCGGCGATCGATTTTCGGCCTGGTGCTGGTGTGGACCCTGCTGCAGTTGGGGTTGTTCATGCCCATCTTGAACCACCTGACCGGCACCACCCAGGATTTGAGTGATTTTGCGGACATGAAAGGCAACACTGGCAAGCTGCTGACGCTGCTGGCTTTCACCTGGACTCTGGCCGCCTTCGGGGAGGAGATCGCTTACCGCGGCTACCTGCAGCGGCGGTTGTGCGACCTGTTCGGTGAGGGTCGCCTGGGCATCGGCATCGCGGTCGGGCTGAGCTCGATTCTGTTTGGGCTGGCACACACCGAGCAGGGACTGATCGGCGTGGTCATCACCACCCTGGATGCGCTCTTCTTTAGCTGGCTGAAATTCCGTTTCCACAACAACCTGTGGGCGGCGATTCTGGCGCACGGTTTCAGCAACACGGTCGGCCTGGTTGGCTTCTACTTTGTGGGTCCCATTTACGGGCTGTGGTGAGATGGGTAGGCGGATATTCATCCCCTTGCACGGGGCTGGCCTGAACTACCATCTGGGAGCGAAGTGTCTCTACCCTAAACCATCTCTTCATCCTGAGGACCGCCTGTCCCCGTAGGGGATCGGGACGAAGGATCTTGCTTTAACCATTTTTTTCATCCGGCTTTGCGGGTCTTTCCAGAGCACATGTAAGCCCGCATCTTACCGTAGGTGAAGGCGATGGCTATCTAAGACTGCGAATAATAAAAAGCAAGATCCTTCGTCACTTCGTTCCTCAGGATGAATAAATACAATTACCCATTGACCACGTGGGTAAAATGAAAGTGGAGAAAGGAGTGGACCATGAAAAACTCCATCCATAAACTCGCTGTAATCGCGCTGATGCTTGCCGCCTGGCTGGTCTGGTGGTGGGCATACCGCCAAACCTTTACCTACACAACCAACCTGATCGTCATGATTGGGTCACTGGTGCTGGTACTCCCCGTCTCGTGGGTGGGCAGGCTGATCCTCGACCGCAACCCAACCGCACAGAACGCCGTGCGCGTCACCACCTTTGTGCATGGGGTGGGGATTCTGTTCGGCGTATCCATCATCCGGGCATTGCTCACCCACGCGGATTGGTCCGGCTGGACGCTGCCCATCCCCACCGAGGTCGGGTTGGTGCTGATCGTGCTCACCGGGGTGCCATTGGGGATGTCGGTGGTCAACCTGGCGCTCAAAGGGCTGGGCGCGCCGTTCGCCATCGCCCTCAGCCAGCAACTGGCAGTCGAATGGATGTACGCCTGGACCCGTAACCCGATGATTCTTTCCGCGCTGGCGTTCCTGGTCGCGCTGGGCGTCTGGTTCCAATCGGCGCTGTTCGTGCTGTGGGCGCTGCTGCTGTTTGCCCCATCGATCCTGTTCTTCGTGAAGGTGTACGAAGAGCGCGAGCTTGCCCTGCGCTTTGGGCAGAGTTATTTGGACTACAAAGCCAAAACTCCGATGCTGATTCCGCAGAAAGCCGAGAGGCGTGAGGAGAAGTTGATACTTTAAGGGATTGATTCCCTGCGTTAATATAAAATTCAAATAGTAAACAGAGAGATGTTTTTCTATGCCGACGAAAAAACAGAAAATGGGTTTTACCATTTGCCGCAAAATTCTTCAAGCAACTGTTGGAATTTAAAATCCTCTCTGATTAAGTCAAAATCACTATCATTCGAAATTAAACCACAAAGGTTTTCAGTCTTCATCCCAATGAATTTCCGCAGCCACCTAACAGCTTCCTTTAACATTAGCCTGTAATCCATAACAACAAGCTACACTGTAATAGGAACGAGCGTCATTCGGATTTAGTTGAATTACATGGCAATAATCTTCGATTGCCTGATCGTATTGCCCCAATTTGCCAAAACTCACGCCTCGTATGTAGTAGATCATTTGGTCCATATGGTCAAGTAGAATGGCGCGGTTAAAATCTTCTATTGACCGTTTGTACTGTCCTGAATTATGGTAACTAACACCGCGGTTGAAGTAATATGATACATCCTCTGGGTTCAGTAGAATTGCATGGTTAAAATCTTCTATAGACTGACCGTACATTTTAATCGAGCATAACTTAGACCTCAATTTGTCTAGCTTACTAAATATTAGGGTTCAAATGTATGGAATTGTTATAATCTTCAAATTGATTGTTCGTACTTTTCCAACCTAGCGAAACTTAGACCTCTATTGTTATAGCTTCCTGTGTCTTTCGGGTTGAGGTTTATAACTTGGGTAAAATCTTCGATTGCTCTTTCAAATTGCTTCAAATCTAAATATATAACACCTCGGTTGAAGTAATATGATGCGCCTTCCGGATTAAGTTGTATAGCATTGTTAAAATCATTGATCGCTTGATCCATTTCTCCAACCCCGCATAACTAAGTCCACGGTTGTTATAGGCTAATGCGTCTTCTGGTTCAGGAATATTGCCCGATTGTAATCATCAACCGCCTGCTTGTACTGCTTCAAATCAGCATAAACTGCACCTCTGTTGATGTAAGCCTCTTCATAATCCGTGTTAAGCTGAATTGAACGATCATAGTCTTCAATTGCCCGTTTGTATTGTTTCAAAAAAGAATAACATATACCGCGAATGAAGAAAACTACGTCTTCAGATTTAAAAGTATCGCTTCAATCACTATCTTCAATCGCTCGACTATACAGCTGCAATCTTGCATAACAGAGAGCCCGATTGTTATATGCTACTCCCCATACCTGGTTTAGTTGTATGGCGTGGTCAAAATCTTCAATCGCTCTATCGTACTTCTCCATTCTGGAATAACAAAGCCCACGATTGTTATATGCAGTTGCAGCTTGTGGATTTTAATTGAATGGCGCAGTAGAAATTTCTAATTGCTCGTTTGTACTGCTTTAGATTATCATAACAAACACCTCGGTTGTTGTAGTAACCATAGAAAGGGTACTTCATTATTGCTATGCTGTACAATTGCATTTTTTCAAGCTCTTTACCGTCCCCAATATCTGTAGCTAAAATAAATAATGCTCTACAATTCCATTTCCCTATATGGATTGAAAGCGTTAAATACATGCCATCTATAAAGATTAAAATTACCAAGAAATTTTATTAACTTTTCCTTTCCTCTTTTTGACCCTATACGATCTTCCACATAATAATCCTTCATGGTCGACAAACTTCAATTTCGAGGACATCATAACTGCCAAGTATTTTCAAAGCTTCTCTCAATTCATTTTTTGAGTTGAAATTCCAAGGTTGGTTTTTGGTAATAATTTCTCCTGCATATTTCATGACCAGGGTTTTCTGAGGAATTTCGACATTTGCAGAATAAAATGTCCCTAATGCATCAAGTAGCGACTTCATGCCTGGGTATAGTTCTTCGAGATATTCTGATGTTTTTACCAAGATATTTCAAGATTCTCTTCGGCAATTTCCTGGACAGAAGTATTACTATCTTCATAGTCTTTTTGATCAGCTAACTTTCGTATAGCTACAAGGGTAGTCTCTGGTCTACCGTCAGAATAAATAATAACTCATTTCTTGCTTCCTCATTGACCTGAATTCCAAATACACCACTGGCTGCCAGTACTAGTCTCTCAACATCCTCATTATGTAGAGGCTTCAATTCTCTATCTTTTGAAAGGCTTGTAATTCTAGCCATCTAGAATAATCAGGAGTAATTTGATCGGATCGTCCTGTAGCTACAATATAGCTCTCAGAACACTTTTTCATCATTTTTATGAGGGTTTCCCATTTTTTGTTTTCAGTTTCAGATAATTGTTTGGGAGATAACTATAAATACAATGCTTTTCGGCTAGTATCAAACTCCCATTTCAAAGCGTTTTCTAACTCCGAAGGATCAATAGCCGGAAAGTTTAACTCGGTTCGTAGACATGATCAATATTTACCAAATCAGTGTCAATTGCCCTTTGAATAATCTTAGCTGCCTCTCGAGTTTTTCCAGATTTCATTTGTCCAACAATAATTATTTTTTTATATTTGTCTAGAATATTTTTATCTGCTGCATTTCTATTTATAAAACTCACCATACCCCCGCGTCCCATTTCTTTTCTTATTTTTTCTGGGCATGTATTTATAAGAGGGGATTCTTTCCAAGTTTTTCCATCCTGGGTTAATGTTTTCCAAGACACTAACAATTTAAAATCCAATCAGTTACCTGTAGAACGCCGTACAACGCGATAACTAATACTCCAAGTACCCCAACGGGTATACTCCACCAATCTTTGTATACAAACCAACTTACAACGGCTACAACAATTACAACTATTCCAATTACAAGGAAAAAATGAAAATATGTTCAAAAAATCCCACCTAAAAACGAGAATTTATTCTGATATAAATTTTAGAATGGTTCCCCCATAATTACAAACAAAGTAACATGCGTAGTGTTGATTAGTGATCTTCCAACGCATCAACACATACCTAATCCAAAAACCATGCTTTAAATGGGTACTGATCTT
>CAWFRQ010000001.1:0-31763 GCA_963818305.1 uncultured Chloroflexia bacterium | reverse complement strand
GAACAGTACTTTGGATAAAAACGCATCCAGACTTAATCATTGCAAGCGCGAGGTTCCTTGGTGCTTCGAATGGATACATATTTCGAGAACTATACGATTATGGTTTGTTCGTACTTAATTCAAGAACAGAGAGTATCAATGGAATCTAGCTTATTCAGAGATACGGTAGACATAAGTTTTTTGGCAATTCAGAGCCATTAGTTTAGTGGAGAAGATCCTGATATTTGAGATTAATTCTGGAAAGATAATTGATCAAGTAAAAGTTGGGTGTAAAACTAGTTTTTTTGATATTGAAGATGGGAAAATGTTTTAAGTGAAATGACAGATATATATGATTTTCGTGTTATTAGAGTATGATTCAATCACTAAAGCAGAAAGAGGAAGAATTGATACTTCACCCAAATGACAATTTCTGTCTAAATACAGGATAATACCGATTTGGTACATCAACCCTGAGACCATTATGGTAAAACTTTCAGGCGAAGGAAAGTACATTGGGGATCTCTATCAACAAGCCAATCTCGACAATCATTACCTACCCAGTAAAGAAGTATATATATTGGATAATCAAGGGAAATTGTATGGACTTGACGCTTCCAACGGTGATTATATAGATACAATAGATCACCTTCGAATTGGCAGACATTGATATAAACATCAATATATTCGCAATAATTCAGATATTACTAGAAATTGCAATCGCCGACAAAGATCGTGTATTCCATTATCTGAAGACTGGTCAGCAAGAAATAAAATAAATAATTTGAAAACGACATAAGTGTGGGTGGAGTACTAGTAAGAATTGAAAAATTTGTTCAGGGCACCTTCTACTTCATGGGCGGTGGATTCGAGGTATCTTCTGATGGAATTAATCAAACCGTGCGGAAGTACTATTCTATAGCTGGTACGACCTATGCTGTGTCAGATAATGGGACAATGAACCACCTGATTACCGATCACTTGAGTAGCGTTGTGGCAGTAACGGACGCCAGTGGATTGCTGCTCGAAGAAACTCACTACATGCCTTGCCCCTTTCGGGTTCACCAGCGATGTAGGGACAATCACAGGAACGGATAAATCCTTTACGGGACAGAAGGTGCTGCCCGACACCGGTCTACTTGACTACAACGCCCGCATGTACTCACCCGAGCTAGGCAGATTCACGCAACCGGATACGATCATCCCAGGGGTGGGGAATTCACAGGCGTGGAACAGATACGCTTATGTGTTGAACAATCCAATATTGTTCACTGATCCAAGTGGACATAGTGTTGATTGTGGAATCGGAGACCCTTATTGCTCTGCTGGAAGTTATACACCGAGCGCGTTAATTGAATATGTATCAGGAGATGTATTCTGCTGACGATATCGGACGTGATAATGATGATAGAAAATTAGTAATCAGGGAAAAATTGTCTTCTGAAATTGAATATTTCCTAAAGAACAATCAGAATTATTCTGGAGAAAAAGGAAGATTTTCGCCAAGTGATTATGCGTTATTTTGGGGTATTAGGACAAATTATTGGCGGAATAGGTGTTTTTCAGAAGGTGGATGTGATTTGATAAATGACATTGACAATTTAATTAAGTACCATGATCTTAATCATAAAGACCTTAGTATCGAGAAGTTTTCCTTTTCCAGAATGGATTGGACGAGTACCATTCTTGATTTCCTTAGTATTCCATTAAGTGTTATAGCAGCTAATTCAGCTCCACAATCAGTTAAACAAATTTTGTTAAATACAGCTGCAAATACAACCGATCTTGTAACAACGGCGAAGTCATTCTATAAAAATGATAAAGAATCAGGTTGGATCGGGATAGGTAGTTTTTTGCCTGGCCCAATTGGTTTTTTCTTCTCAATAATTTCTTTGGAAAGGGATTTTAATGAAGGATATTATTCAGTACCCTTTTCCTCTCCTTTACATAGATAGGATTGAAATATGATTGTTTTCGCTAGCTCTGCACTTTTTGTAATTGGTATATCAATAATTCTTTCCATCCCATCTGTTTTATTGGGATATTTCCTCAAGAAAGAATTTCAAATACCAAACAGATTTTGGTTATCAATCCTAATTACTTTTGGATTTAATATTTATTGTGAAGTCTACTTGCATGAATTATCATTATTTTGGCGTTCATTAATTTCAATCATTGGATCGACGGTTGGCGTCTATCGTTTGGAATTTTTTAATTTACGGAGGATCAGGAAAACTAGAGAAAATGATTATCCTCAAATAGGTGAAAAGGCCGAAATAGATAAGGAAGGTGATTCAAATATCATCGATGATGACAAGAGTTCATAGTTATTCTTTATCCATTGCTACAGGTCACTTCTTACTTCATGGGCGGTGGATTCGAGGTCTCCAGTGACCCCCAAAGTTCGGGGGCAGGCGGGGTTACTCAAACCGTGCGCAAGTATTATTCCATAGCTGGCACGACGCCCGCCCCCGGTGTCTTTGCCGGGGGTATGCAGTGTCAGATAATGGGACAATGAACCAGGTGATTACCGATCACTTGCCCAGTAGCGTTGTGGCAGTCACCGATGCCAGTGGATTGCTGCTCGAAGAAACCCGCTACATGCCGTTCGGTTCGCCAAGGAGTGATGTGGGGACTGTTACTACCACCGATAAGAGCTTTACCGGGCAAAAGGTGCTACCAGACACCGGATTGCTCGACTACAACGCTCAGAATGTACTCACCTGAATTAGGCCGATTCACGCAGCCAGATACCATCATCCCCGGAGTGGGCCTCGGTGTCTTTGCCGGGAGGCAATCCGCAGGCATGGAATAGATTTGCTTACGGGGTAAATAATCCTGTCAAGTATATTGATCCGAGTGGACATAGCGTTGATGGGGGGGAAAAATTATGGGCGTAACCCCTATTGCCAAGGATATGAAGCTCCCCCTGAAGAGATAACGGAACCAGAACAACCAAACTGAATGCAAGAAATCAAGACCCTTTGGGAAACCCTAAGCATGGGACAAAAGCAATCCCTTTCGATACAATACATTGGTAATATATAGATTTTGATGGAAACGGTTTTTCAATCATACAGCTGAGTAATTTAAGCAGTGCAACCGAAAAGTATATTAGGACAACGGGAATGAATTACTGTGAGCCATCAACAATATCGGTGTCGGCAAAAGAAATTGCAGAGTTGTTAGGATTTATTGGAAGATCAGCTGAATATTTGGATTTTATCAAAGAAATACGTGTACCTGGTGTTTATTCCTTCAGTATAGATACATTTTCTCAATATGTATCCGATACAGATGAAGATTATTCCTTTGCACATAAGAGCTTCCGGGCCATAATAATCGCAACTGAAGGGTTAGCAACAGGATATGCAGCCGGGTCATTAGCAGCAATTTATGCGGTACCTGGAATGGCAACAGGTCCAGGCGATATTGTAATTATTAGTGCGGTTTTTTTATCAACTTCCTATGTTGTAGGAAAAGGTTTTGAACAAGCAAATACTCTTTATTTCTTCCCGGGATTACGGAGAGCCTTTAATGAGTAATATCAAACGCAGATTAGAAGAGTGGGTTAAGAAATCTAGCACGAGCAAACTCGTAGGGTGTAGCTTATCTATGTGGGGCATATTCCTATTTTTAGTTATATTTATGCCTGATAGTAATATTGGTACTACTATGATCAGAATTCTGTTTTCATTAAGTATGTTATCGTTCGGCGTAGGAGGTATCCCAATCATTTTGCGAAAGGAATTTCCGTTCCAGATTTTAAAATTATTCCCTCTATTTGAACGACTTGCAAAGGTCGAAGCTGTACTCTTTGGTTGGATAATTCTTTTAACTGGAATAGTAAGTTCCCTAATCATGGTTGGAACGTTCTTCCAGTAATCTGAAATTAGACCAGTTTTTTATTTGAGCGATATTCAGATAATTCGTTTAGTATGTTATGTGGGGAATTTGCTGTGTCAGATAATGGGACAATGAACTACCTGATTACCGATCACTTGAGTAGCGTTGTCGCGGTCACCGATGCCAGTGGATTGCTGCTGGAAGAGACTCGCTACATGCCGTTCGGTTCGCCAAAGAGTGATGTGGGGACTGTTACTACCACCGATAAATCCTTTACCGGGCAGAAGGTGCTCGCCGACACTGGATTGCTCGATTACAACGTCAGAATGTACTCACCCGAGCTAGGCAGATTTCACACAGCCAGATACCATCATCCCCGGAGCGGGGAACCCGCAAAGTTGGAACCGATACACCTATGTGGTTAATAACCCAATCATGAAAAACGATCCCACCGGACATTGCTATAACTATAGTGATCCGGAACATGCTGCGGCTTGTGATGCGTATTGGGAGAACTATGCAAATGCTTGGGAAGATGCACTATCAAAATCTAAGCCATCTTCTAGCAGGAGTGCCAAGCAACATTCATCCCATGGGGTATTCCCTTGACCTGGGCAAGTTTTCCGTTATTGATTGTGGGATATACCACGATTATTTCAGTGATCCGACAAATTATCGTTGTGCAAGTGTAAATTAAACCCAAGGATATTTTATCCATCCAACAAACAATGGAATTGGTTACTAATGTTCCATTATGGCAAATACATGTCAGCCCTGAAGTAGTATATGGGACAATCGGTGAAACTTTAGCATACACAATTGAGGCGCTCGAATACTATTCCGTTAATCCGCTACCCCAAAAAGATACATGGACTTTATCTGGAACTAAACCCTTACCCGATCTCGTTATTCCACTTCCAAATGGCGCACAACTAAAAACGGAACCAATTTACAAAGTTGCAGGAACTATACTTGATTTTGGTGAGATCTATGTATCATCAAAAGCAAAACAATTTGAAGAATATTATTCACAAGTAAATCTCACAGATGGTTTTGGATTTGATGATTGGGCAAATATGTATATGCAATTAAAATAATCGTTCCAAAATGTATCATTTACAATAAGAACGAGTATTTTCCTGTGGTTTGCATTTTTGTATTAATAAATGATGTAATTTATTCCAAAACACGATTATTGAAGTAACTAACGAACAGCAAACTGGTAGGTGAAAAATGGATTATGCAAAAATAGAAAACTTACAAAGAACAAAAGAAAAGTTAGGGTTGATTTGTTCAGTTCTACTTATGCTAATCTTAGTATTATATAAATACTTAACACCGTGAACCAATTCTGTCGGATATATCCCATTATTTTATTTGAGTGTTTTATTTTTTTGCTAATACAAGTAGTGATTATTCTGCAAAAGGACAATGGTTCCAAAACTAATATTGATATCTTTACCATAATATTATTGCTTTTCACTAGTCTCCTGAATAATCCGGTAAATTTGGTGTTAGCTAAGACTATTCTAAAAGTACTTTCGTTTCTGTTTATCATTCTATATTTCTTTCATCCGTTATTCCTCAAACCTTATATGTCAATAAATTCATTTGGAAATGGATTGAGACTATTTATCTTTGGAATAATTATTGGTGTAATATTATCTATGATAAAACTACTTATCAATAACAATTTGGACTTGATCACAAATGTATTGAAGTACCCCAGATATTTTATATTTGCGACTTTCTATTCGATGTCTCTTTCCAATATCTATGAAGGAATTGTTTATCGTGGTTTTCTTTGGTTCATTCTTAGAAAATTTAATTTCAATACTCCTCTCATAATTTTAACATCTACCATTATTTGGACTTTTTCCAATCCTTATATTTGGAATAATATCCCTGCATTACTAAATATGCTATTTTTTGGAATCATTCTTGGAATTAGCATATGGAAAACGAAATCTATCTCAATGAGTATTGGTATACAAAGTGGTTATTCAATTTTTCTTGTTTTATATTCATTTATTCATAACCTATGACATATTACAATCTATATGTAGGTACTTGTACTTGAAGACTGTGGCAGATAGTGGGACTATGAACCAGGTGATTACCGATCACTTGGGTAGCGTGGTGGCGGTCACCGATGCCAGTGGACTTTTGCTGGAAGAGACTTGTTACATCCCTTCGGTTCTGTCCGCAGCGATGTGGGGACTGTGACCAGCACAGACAAATCCTTCACCGGGCAGAAGGTGCTGCCAGACACCGGCTTGCTCGACTACAACGCTAGAATGTACTCATCTGAATTAGGCAGATTTACGCAGCCCCCCCGAAAGATACTTTCGGAGGCAGGCAGATACGATCATTCCCAAGGGCAGGGAAGTCTAAGTTTATACACTATTCCCAGCCATCTTCCAGCTCAGTTAAAATGAGGAGGATTGAGCTAAGATTGAAGGTAAACATGGAAAAATATACCAATATTGACGAATACATCTCTAATTTTCCGGCAGAAGTTCAGGTTTTGCTGCAAAAAGTTCGCCAAACCATTCACGAAGCAGCGCCGGAAGCAACTGAAAAAATCAGCTATGCCATCCCCACTTTTTTTCTCCATGGAAATCTAGTTCACTTCGGTGGGTTTAAAAAACATATCGGTTTCTTCCCTGCTTCCAGTGGAATTGATCGTTTTAAAGCTGACCTGGAAAAATATGCTACTTCCAAAGGAACTGTTCAATTTCCGCTAAATAGTCCCATTCCGTTTGAGCTGATTTCTGAGATCGTGAAATTTAGGGTTCAAGAAAACCTGGCAAAAGCCGCAGAAAAGAAACGTTCGAAGTAATATAATCTTTCAGATTCCCAATACCTACGCGCAACACATGCGATTCATGTGTTGCTTTTGTTCTGATTGTCCTTCAGTATACATCTTTCCCAAATATTCTCACTATAAGAAATGATCATCTGGAAGTTATTATCTTTAATTGAACCTGGCTCCTTGCTTTCCAACAGGTTTTAATCCTTCTATCAGAATCATCGTTTACAATTCCTCTGATATGGGAGAAATATTCCTTAATCGCGGGAACTAATTGCAACTTCGACCGTCTTAATTTTATAGGACGGAATGAAATTGGATTTCGATTGTAAGTATGCGGCAAAACCAATCAAGAAACACTCACTCTTTGCTAAAAAATCTTCACTTTAAAACAAGCGGGCTTATTCCCGCTACCTCCATTTAAAAGGAAAAATCATGACTGAACTATTCAGACCAGCTCGTTGGCTAAAAATTGCAAATGTTCTCCTCATCCTATCATTCCTCTGCACCGCTGCAATTCAAACTTCACCGGTGTTTGCGCAGGATGGGACGACCCCCGAACCGACGGTAGCACCTGTGGTTACCGAAGAACCGTCCCCTACCACTCCAGTTACTCCGGAATTGACAGCTACACCCACTGAACCGGCGGATGTTTCCACTCCTGAACCTGAAGGATTGGATACAACCCCTCCGGTTGCCAGTTTTGTTTCACCTCAAGCTGGTGCAACATTGACTTCATCGGAAATTGATCTAGCCATCGCCGCATCAAATTCAGAATCCGGGGTGATCAGCGTCGATCTGTATTACTCCCTGACCTATCCTTCTTTGGATCTGCAGCCAATCGCATCGCTAGCTTCTGCCCCGTATGAATATGTCTGGGATGCTTCTCTGTTATCTGATGCAACCATCTACCTGACTGCGATTGTGCAGGACGGAGCAGGAAACAAAACCACCCTCTCTGCGATCGCAATTGTTCTTACCAGTGAACAGCCTACCACTGATGAGATCAGCGTGCAAAGTGTTGCTCCGGGTGTGCCGGTTGCTTTTTATCCAACCCGTAACGCGTTAATGGAACCTACTCTCACGGTCGCCTGGACAGAGCCTGCCCCAGCCGCCGATCATTTTGAAATCCTCGTCGCCACGGATTCTGCTTTCACGTCCATCGTGGAGAGTAACACAACCGTCACCGCAAAATCATACGCTCCCGCAGGACTCCTGAGTAACACTACCTATTACTGGAAAGTAAGAGGAGTCTCATCGGATGGCACTTTCTCCAACTGGTCGGCTTATTCTTACTTTCGGACTAAACTCGCCGCACCAACCGGGTTAACCCAACTGGTTGAAACCACCAGGCCAACATTATCATGGGATGCTGTCCCATCAGCCACCGGCTATATGATCACCCTGGATTTATCTGCTGGTTTTGCATCTGTTCCGGTGACGTATACCACCTCAGCTACCAGTTTCAAAATTCCAACAGATCTAAAACTAAACAAAACATATTACTGGCGTGTGAAAGCGCTTGGGAATAACACTTCCAATTGGTCGGCAACAACCAGTTTTGTCTCTGCCAACCCGCCCACGGTACCAGTTCTGGTTTCCCCGCTCACAAATACCTTGCTGAGTGGAGATTATCTTTCCATCAGCTGGAAAGCATCAACTAATTTCCCAGTATCTTATACCGCCCAATACGCCACTGACGCAGCCTTCACCGATATTGTGGTCAGCCGAGATGGTATCGGTACCCTCAATTACACCTTCGGGGATCATACGCTCGATCGTAATATGAATTACTACTGGCGTGTCCGCGCGGTGAACGCTGCCGGACAATACAGCCAGTGGAGCGCTGTTCGTACCGTGCGAACCACCATGCCAGCCCCGGTCCTTACCTCACCTACCCATGAATCGCATGAGTTTGTTCTCAAACCTACCTTCACCTGGGAAGCTGTTTCTGGCGCAACTTCATATAGTCTGCAAGTGGCTCTCAATAACACTTTCTCCTCGGGGTTATCTGAATGCAAGCTCAACGACCACCTCATTTACACTGAAGTATGATCAAAAGCCGAACAAAACATACTATTGGCGGGTAAAAGCGAATGGAGCTAATCCGAGTGGATGGTCTGAGATTTTCAGCTACAACTCGGCGAACCCACCGAGTGTGCCTGTGTTGGTATACCCTGCCAATCAATCCCTTTTAAATGGATACGCGGTTACGCTACAGTGGAATGAATCAACCAACAGTCCAAATCAGTATGTTTTGGAATATGCAACCAACTCATCCTTAAGTGGATCAACCATCGTGGATGGTCTCTCTACTTTTTACATTTTCCCGGTTGAACTCACACCCAATACGACATACTACTGGCGCGTGAAGTGCTTGAATGATATCGGTGATGCAAGCAATTGGTCTGTTCTTCGCAGCTTTAGAACCCGCCTCAACACTCCTGCTCTGATAGCCCCGGCTGAAGGTGCGAATCCGCATACCCTCACCCCAACCTTTGAATGGACCCCCAGCGCAGGTGCGGCATCCTATACGCTGCAAATAGCGACCAATACGGCTTATACATACAAACATGGTGAAATATACGGTAAAAGGCGCTTCTACTTACACCGTTCCTGTAAAATTAGCTGTCAATAAGCCATACTTCTGGCGTGTAATGGCAAACGGGAGCAATCCAAGTCTGTATTCTGAAACATCGACTTTCACGACTCCGAATCCGCCAAGCGCGCCTGTGCTTTTACTCCGGTTGATAAAAGCCTGGTGAGCGATTATAGCCCAGTGCTGGATTGGAAAGACTCCACCAACAATGCGGTTGGCTATGAGATACAGGTATCCACCGTATCTTCATTCTCTCCAATTTTGTACACTTACTCTAGCAGTGTTTCCACCTGGGCCATCCCGGATACTCTGCCGGCAAATTCGACAATCTACTGGCGTATACGGGCACTCAATGCGGATACCGATGCCAGCGGTTGGTCAGTTGCCAGAAAACTGCGCACACCCATGCTCGCTCCGGTGCTGACGTCACCAACAGATGGAATGCGTACCCACACCTTCCGCCCCACCTTCAATTGGGAAACCGTGGCTGGAGCTACGGGTTACACGATCCAAATTTCGAAGGATAACACCTTTGTGACCGGATTAATCACCGCCGATACCACAACGAACAAATATATCCGTACGGCAGATCTGATCCAGAGCTCCACATACTACTGGCGGGTTCGCGCAAACGGAACCAATACCGGTTTATGGTCAGCTCCGTTATCCTTCCTATCCATCGATCCGCCATCCAAACCAGTGCTGAGTATTCCTGCTAATGGAGCCGTATTAAGCGCAAATTCAGCCACGCTCGATTGGGCTGACTCAACCAACTCTCCCCAGGGATACGTACTGCAGTATGCAAACAATTCCACCTTCACCTTGAATAAAGTGGAAGTGACTGGAATTGCTTCCTCTACCTACGCCATCCCTACCGAAATCATTGATAACCGGATCTATTACTGGCGTGTAAAGAGCTACAAGGCGGATGCGGTTGATGGAATCCTCGATTACTCGAATTGGTCCAACATCTTCAACTTCCAGGGACCAGATGCGCCTCCGGTCATCCTGGCTCCGGATGATTCAGCCAGCCTAAAAATTCTGCAACCTACTTTTTCCTGGGAAGCTGTTCCGGATACAGATAAATACACCCTACAGATTTCGCTCTACTCGAACTTCTCGACCTATGCCAGCTATTCCACCACCTCCACCTCATATACCCTTACCTCTGATTTGAAGCAGAACAGGACGTACTACTGGAGACTAAAAGCAGAAGGCGCAGCAGATGAAAGCTGGACGACCACTCGCACTTTCTACACCCCAGATCCGCCGGATGTCCCAACCCTGGTATCGCCAGTGACTAACAAGTTGCTAACAGACACTACACCTACCCTGAAATGGTCAGATGCGGATATTACCGTTGACAAATACGAGTTACAGGTTGCTACAAATTCCGGGTTTACCAAGAATCTGCAGACTTTCACCTTTGATTCCGATGTGCTTTCCTATACCTTCTTAACCGAGCTCAATACGGATACTGACTACTATTACTGGAGAGTCAGAGCATTGAATGTGGAAGAGGAGGCCAGTTCCTGGGCAGCTTACAGGTACTTTACCTACCGCCTACCTGCTCCAGAATTGGTTGCGCCATTGGATAATACAAAAGTGACAACCACCAAGCCGAAGTTGGATTGGGATGATGTGGATTACGTGGATTACTACATCGTGGAAGTTTCCAAGAGTTCAAGTTTCAGTACTATCTACGAAAAGGAAACGACCACCCAAACTTACTTCACCATGACGAAATCGATTCCATCTGGTACAACGATGTATTGGAGAGTTAGCGCTTACAGCGAAGCTGATGTTCGTGGTTTCTACTCAGATGAATTCACCTTCAGTTATGGTTCGTAAGTAGATCCTGAAACATCAATAAAAATAGAAACACAAGGTATTCCATGCTACAGTACCTCCTCAATTGAGGTACTGTAGTTTTTATGAATTAGTCAGCGTGTAAGAGATACCGTTTATAATCGAACCATTCTTTACCATAAAAATAAGGACTTCCAATGAGCGATAAGCAAGTGATCTTTTCCACCGTACGCGTAGGCCGGGTATTCCAACCCAATAACCGCCAGGTATTAAGTGATATCTCCATCGGTTTTTACCTGGGTGCCAAAATTGGTGTCCTGGGTTTAAACGGCTCAGGCAAGTCCACATTGCTGCGCATCATTGCTGGAAAAGATACCAGTTACAACGGAGAAGTCATTTTTTCGCCTGGCTATACGGTTGGAATGCTAGACCAGGAGCCAGAATTATCAGACGATAAGACAGTTCAGCAAGTGATTGAAGAGAGCGTTCAACCCATCATCGCTAAGCTGCAAAGATTTGATGAATTGAGCGAAGAATTCTCCAAACCTGACGCAGACTTCGATGCGCTGATTATCGAACAGGGCAACTTGCAAGAAGAATTAGACAAATTGGATGCCTGGAACCTAACCAATCGGTTAGAGGTTGCAATGGAAGCCTTACGTTGCCCGCCATCGGATGCCCCGGTCAAGTTCCTTTCTGGTGGTGAGCGGAGGCGAGTTGCTCTGACCCGGTTGTTACTCACCGAACCGGATATTTTATTACTCGATGAACCTACCAACCATCTGGATGCTGAATCAGTAGCCTGGTTGGAGCACCATTTACAACAATATCAAGGGACAGTCATCGCGGTCACCCATGACCGGTATTTTTTGGATAATGTCGCTGGCTGGATTTTAGAGCTGGACAAGGGCTATGGTATCCCCTGGAAGGGCAATTACACCTCCTGGTTGGAACAAAAGCAAGAACGGATCAGACAGGAAGAGAAATCAGAAAGCAAGCGGCAAAAAACCCTGGAACGCGAATTGGAGTGGATCCGCATGTCACCCCGCGCCCGCCAGGAAAAAGGCAAAGCTCGCTATACCGCGTATGAGAATCTGCTCTCACAAGAATTTGAAAAACGCAGAGAAGATTTGGAAATCTACATTCCACCCGGTCCACGGTTGGGCAGCCAGGTGATTGAATTTAAGAATGTGTCCAAATCATATGAGAATAAGCTTCTTTTAGATCAGGCAAGTTTTAGCCTTCTACCAGGGAGTATCACTGGAGTGATCGGACCAAATGGCGCAGGTAAAACTACCTTATTGAGGTTAATCGCAGGGCAAGAAAAACCGGATGGCGGAGAAATCTTGCTTGGATCTACGGTAAAGTTGACTTATCTCGATCAGAGCAGATCAGCGCTCGATCCAGAAAAAACAGTATGGGAAGAAATCAGTGAAGGCCAAGAAACCATCACACTCGGTGGTCATAAACGAAATTCCCGCGCATATGTGAGTGCATTCAATTTGCAA
Organism: uncultured Chloroflexia bacterium; assembly: GCA_963818305.1. GTDB lineage: Bacteria > Chloroflexota > Anaerolineae > Anaerolineales > Anaerolineaceae > DAIOEK01. Next base: position 19,210 of record CAWFRQ010000001.1, on the reverse strand, counting down.
GGGACCGACCAGCAGAAGAAAGTTGGGGTTCTTTCCGGAGGTGAGCGAAATCGAGTCCATCTCGCGAAGATGCTGCGCAGCGAAGGAAACGTATTACTCTTAGATGAACCTACCAACGATCTGGATGTGAATACCCTGCGCGCTCTGGAAGAAGCGCTAAATCAATTTGCCGGTTGCGCCGTGATTGTCTCACACGATCGCTGGTTTTTAGACAGAATTACGACCCATATTCTGGCCTTTGAAGATGATAGTACCATTTGGCTGCAAACTGGAAACTGGTCAGATTACGAAAATGACCGAAAGAAGCGTCTGGGCATCTCTGCAGAGACACCTCACAGGGTCAAGTATCGCACCCTGAGCAGATAGCGGGATTTCGTCTTTTACGCGCTGTCACGCACGATCAGATTCGTATGTAAAACGATCGTATCAATAGGGATGGGTACTACTTGAGATTCAATCTGTTTTAAGAGGGTTTTTACAGCCAGAACTCCCAACTCTCTTAACGGATGGTTGATTGTGGTCAAAGAAGGGCTGAAGTATTCTGATTCAGTCAAATCATCAAATCCGATGACAGCCAAATCTTCTGGTACCCGGATGTTGTGGTTATGCGCATAGTGCAATAATCCGAGTGCCATCTGGTCATTACTTACAAATACTGCGTCCATCCCAGAATACTTCTTGATCAGTGACTCTGCCGCGATCTCCCCACTGGCTGAGGACCAGTTGCCCTGTGTCCAACAACGGTCATCACTGCAGCCACCATGTTTGCTAACGATATCTATCCAGCCTTGCTTGCGCTGGCGAGATTCTAACCAGTCGAGTGGCCCGCTAATAAATCCAATTTGCTTGCGCCCAATCTCATATAACCGTTCCACCGCCTGGCATGCTCCGCCATAATTATCGATACTGATGGTTGTATAGCGTGGATTCGGACCACCCTTTAAAAATACAATGGGCGGGCAGTAAGATGGTAATTGAGATTGAACTGTAACGATATTGTCATTGATATCAGGAGCAGCAAAGATAATTCCCTCAACTTCGTGTGAAATCAAACTTTCAATTAATGGGACGATGTTTGGGGTATTAAACGAAGGTAATTCTTTGATTAACAACGCATATCCTGAAGCTTCACACTCTTCAGTGATTCCATTTAATGTCTGGGCAACACCGACATATTTTAACCCGGCAGTAATCACGCCTAAAGTGTAACTTCTTTGCTTCACCAGGCTTCTGGCCAGCGCGGAAGGGTGATATCCCATTTCCTGAATCATCTTCTCAACGAGTTGCCGGGTATCATCTGATACATCGGGTCGATGATTGATGACCCGCGAGATGGTTTGGGTCGAGACATTGCACATCCGTGCAATATCCTTGATGGTCACTTTTAGCTGACGATGATTTTGCATACACTTATCCGAGTACAAAAATTCGTTCTTGCAATTTCGCCTATAAACTTGTTATAATAAATGTGAACGATAACGGGAACGTTACCGAAGCCCATGCAATGGTAGGTTGGTTCTACAGATGAGATCATTCCGACTGCATGAACATCACAAATTTATATCCACCGATGAACCCTTTCCTGTCAGGAATGAGGGTGATTCTCTATTAAAGATAGCTGCAGTTGGTATTTGTGGATCAGACCTACATGCGTATTCTACCGCAGGATCGGATGATGCACAAATCAAACCCGGTCTCATTCTCGGACATGAATTTGTTGCAACTGGGGCAGACGGTCAACTTTATGCTGTTGATCCGGCTATCCCATGTAATCAGTGTGAACTTTGCCTTGCTGGAAATCCAAATCTTTGTCCGAATGTGATTTTTGCCGGACACCAGAATCAGGATGGTGCATTACGGGAATGGATTACCTGGCCAACGCGATGTATTTTCCCGCTTCCGGAATCCATGAGCCCGGCAGAAGGTGTCATGCTAGAACCACTCGGGATCGCCATTCATGCGCTAAACCTTTCTCACCTGCAAATTGGGATGGATGTGGGAATTTTTGGGTGTGGACCCATTGGCTTGCTCCTGATCCAGTTAGCTCGGCTGGCTGGTGCTCAACGGATACTTGCAACCGATATCCTTCCACATCGGCTTGAAGCAGCAAAACGGATGGGTGCTACATACGTTTTTTCGCGTTCTAGTACTGACACAGATCCACAATTAAATTTACTAGCTGATCCATTTGAAGTGGATTTAGCCTTTGACTGTTCGGGAAGCAAGGGAGCGGTTGCAGACGCATTTGTTTCCGCCCGACCCGGAGGTAAGGTACTCCTAATCGGTATTCCTGAAGAAGATCATACCGAATTCCAGGCATCTGTTGCCCGCAGAAAGGGTCTGAGCATCATTAATGGTGCGGAGAATGAAACACACCTATCCCCTGGCTATTCAATTGGTTGAGCAAAAAAAGGTAGATTTACAGTCCATTGTTACTCACCATTTTCCTTTTGAACAAACACCCCTGGCTTTTGATATAGCGAATCAAGAGACAAGGTTTAAAAGTCATCATCGATTTTTAGGAGAAGTTATGCCCAAGTACTCAATTGGTGTCGATTTTGGAACAGAATCAGGACGCGCTGTCTTGATTGATGTTGCAGATGGAAAAGAGATCGCATCTTCGGTCTATCCCTACTCACATGGGGTAATTGATGAGAAACTTCCCGACTCTGATATCCGTCTCGATTATGATTGGGCATTGCAAGATCCCGCCGATTATATTCGCGTTTTCCAGAATACAATTCCTGCAGTACTCAAATAATTCTGGAATTTCTCCACAAGATGTGATTGGTCTAGGAGTAGATTTTACTGCCTGCACAATGCTGCCTGTGAAAGCAGATGGCACTCCTCTTTGCATGCTACCTGAATTCCGCTCCAACCCGCACGCGTGGGTGAAGCTCTGGAAGCATCATGCTGCGCAACCAGAAGCAGATATATTAATCAGACCGCCCGTAAGATGGGCGAAAATTGGTTAGAATCGTTACGGTGGCAAAATTTCCTCGGAATGGTTCTTCGCGAAAACACTCCAAATTATCAAGAAGACCCCGCGATCTACGATGCAGCAGATCGTCTGCTAGAAGCCACCGATTGGGTTGTGTGGCAACTCACCGGCAAAGAGACCCGTAACTCATGTACGGCCGGGTACAAGGCAATTTGGTCAAAGAAAGATGGATTTCCATCACCAGCATTCTTCAAGGCACTCCATCCTAAGATGGAAAATGTTGTAGCAGAGAAGATGAGCACTGAATCAATTCACTTGGCGAAAAAGCCGGTGGTTTAACGGAACAAGCAGCCAAATGGACCGGTTTACTGCCCGGTACAGCAGTTGCGGTTGCCAATGTTGATGCGCACGTCGCTGTACCGGCCACCACTGTCACCGAGCCTGGTCGAATGGTCATGATCATGGGTACATCCACCTGCGACATGGTACTGGGAACTGAAGAACATATGGTTCCGGGTATGTGCGGATATGTCGAAGATGGTATCATTCCCGGATTTATCGGGTATGAAGCAGGTCAATCCTGTGTTGGCGATCATTTCGCCTGGTTTGTTGAAAACTGTGTTCCGGCCAGCATACACCCTTGAGGCTGAACAACAAAATGTAGATATTCACGCCTTACTGGAGCAAAAAGCCGGAAATTACAAACCTGGTCAGAGTGGCTTACTCGCCCTGGACTGGTGGAATGGAAACCGATCTGTGCTAGTGGATGTCGATCTAACCGGCTTGATCATTGGAGCTACCCTCGCCACCAAACCCGAAGAAATTTACCGTGCCTCATCGAAGCGACAGCTTATGGAAAACGGATCATTATTGAAACCTTCCAAAATAATGGTGTGCCAATCCACGAACTGGTTGCCTGCGGCGGTTTGCCAGAGAAAAATCAACTGCTGATGCAGATTTATGCGGATGTGATTGGTCTTACCCATCCGGGTGAGTGCATCCAAACAAACTCCTGCGCTTGGTTCTGCCATGTTTGGAGCTGTCGCTGCCGGTGCAGCATTTGGGTGGCTACGATAGCATTTATGATGCCGCTGAGTAAGATGGGAGCATTAAAGGATATTGTCTACAAACCGATCCCTGAAAATCAGGCGATATACGAAAAACTGTACGCTGAATATGTCATCTTGCACGACTACTTTGGCCGTGGCGAAAATGATGTGATGAAACGGCTAAAGGCAATAAAAGCTAGCAGTGAAGTAAAAACATGTAGTTCAGACACGGAGTAATCATGCTCGAGAAGACTGAAAACCGAACTCGTAAAGTTCCATCTGGAATTACCCAGATACAACCTTGTGGTATGGACTGGCGGAAACGTTTCCGCCCGCGATCCGGAAACCGGATTAATTGTAATCAAACCTTCCGGAATCAGTTATGACGACCTTAAACCAGAACACATGGTCGTCTTGGATCTGGACGGTAAGCAAATTGAAGGTGATCTTAAACCTTCATCAGATACCTGCCAGCCATCTCTATATCTACCGACATCGACCAGATGTATATGGTGTAGTTCACACCCACTCAGCCTACGCGACTGCTTTTGCCGCAGTAAATAAACCCATTCCAGTAGTCCTGACAGCGATTGCAGATGAATTTGGCGGACCGATTCCCTGTGGTGGTTTCGCCTTAGATAGGCGATGAATCGATTGGTAAAGAAGTAGTCGAAAATATCGGTAGACTCACCCGCAATACTTCTCAAAAACCACGGTGTATTTACGATCGGGAAAACCGCGAAATCTGCTGTAAAAGCCGCAGTGATGACGGAGGATAACGCCCGGACAGTCTGGCTTGGCCATGCAAATTGGTACTCCTGATATCATTCCGGATGAAGACGTGAAGAAAGTTACATTATCGCTATACCCATATTTACGGACAATAAAACCAAAGCGAGGACTACATGATCGATCTAAAAGCCTATGAAGTCTGGTTTGTAACAGGAAGCCAACATTTGTATGGTCCAGATGTTGTTGAAGCAGATAAACTGCTCATTCACAGGAAATTGCTGCGCACTAGAAAATTCACCCCACATGCCTGTCCGTGTGATTTTCAAACCTGTTCTTAACTACTCCAGAAGATATCACCCGCCTGTGTTTGGAAGCGAATAATGATGATAAATGCGTCGGTCTGATTACCTGGATGCACACCTTCTCGCCAGCAAAAATGTGGATCAATGGCCTAAAATCCTTGCTGAAACCTTTTGCTCATCTGCATACCCAGTATTACCGCGAGATTCCCTGGTCAGAGATTGACATGGACTATATGAACCTGCATCAGTCCGCCCATGGTGACCGTGAATTCGGATTTATTGGCACCCGTCTGCGTCTAGAACGGAAGGTGGTTGTAGGTCATTGGAAGGATGAATCTGTTCACAGTGAACTTGGTGGTTGGGCTCGTGCCGCCTGTGCCATGGCGGATTCTCGGCACGGGAAATTAGCTCGCTTTGGTGATAATATGCGTGATGTTGCGGTGACAGAGGGAAATAAGGTCTCTTCGCAAATTCAATTTGGATATGATGTTTACGGATACGGGATTGGCGATTTGGTTAAGTCAGTAAACCAGGTAAGTGATGCGGCAATCGATACCCTGGTCAAAGAGTACCTGGATCGATATGAAGTCTCTACAGAATTACATCCGGGCAAAGAACGACATCAATCACTCCGGGATGGCGCCCGATCGAGCTTGGCATGAGACAATTCTTAGAAGCCGGTCATTTCAATGCTTTCACAACCACCTTTGAAGATTTACACGGTCTAACCCAACTTGCCCGGATCTAGCTGTCCAGCGTCTGATGGCTGACGGCTACGGATTTGGTGCTGAAGGCGACTGGAAGACTTCCGCTCTGGTTCGGGCAATGAAAGTGATGAATGCCGGCTTGCCGGGCGGAGTCAGCTTCATGGAAGACTACACCTATCACTTCTCTCCGTCCGGAGATAAGATCCTGGGTGCTCATATGCTTGAAATCTGCGAATCAATTGCATCCAACAAACCTCGTTTAGAGGTACTTCCGCTATCCATTGGCGGAAAAGCTGACCCGGTGAGATCTGATTTTCGATTCACAACTTGGCTCAGCCGTGGCGGCATCTCTGATTGATCTTGGAGATCGCTATCGCCTGATCGTCTCCCAAGTGGACGTCGTACCGACCGATGCACCCCTGCCAAAACTCCCCGTTGCGCGGGCAATGTGGTTACCCCAACCTGATCTGAAACGAGCTGCAGCTGCGTGGATTTTTGCTGGTGGTGCGCACCATACCAGCTTTGCCTACTCACTCACCGCAGATCATTTGCGTGATTTCGCCGAGATTGCTGGCATCGAATTTGTGATTAATTGACAATAATATAGATCTCACCCAATTTAAGCAGCAATTAAAATGGAATGATCTATACTATCATTTAGCAAAAGGCATCTAATCCTCCTATTAGTTGCACGATCGCAGAAACGGGAAGCATCCTGGTCAGATGCTTCCCGTTTCGCGTCATCTTGCGAGAAGACTACCAGATCACTTTGGTATAATCAGTCCACAGATTGCAGGAGACTACATGCCCCTTTTTACTCCCGGCCGCCGTTGGCAACCCGCCTATTATAGTTTTGAAGATAAACCATTCTTTCAGAAGGCAATGGCCGCGCTCGAGCGAGCCATCAAAGGCCCTCTGTTTGGCTGCCGTATGTGTGGGAATTGCCTCTTACAAGAGACTGCTTTTATTTGTCCAATGGAGTGCCCAAAAGGTTTGCGTAATGGTCCCTGCGGTGGATCCACTGCTGAACATTGTTATGTTGACCCAACTCGTCCTTGCATTTGGTACAAAATCTATAGCCGGGCAGAAAAGATGGGGCGGACAGATCGATTACTCGAAGTTTTCCCACCTTTAGATTGGGATCGGGTTGGCAGTGATCAATGGATTGATTTATTTCATAGCTTTCAAAAAGCTGGCGGCTTTCAAGCGCCATTCCTTAATGTCTCGCTCTCTAAAGAAGAACGCAGTGAATCATACGAAGAATTTCTCTACAAAATCCGGCAACCGGATTGGTGGCTTGGAGATTCATTCCCCCACCCTGCAGCTCGAGCATGAACCTGTTTCCCAATTGGAACAAAAGTTAATTGCCGGACAATTCGTCATCACAGCCGAGGTTGCTCCACCAATATCAGCTTCCTCTACAGAGTTGGTCAAGAAATTCGATATGCTCCGAGATTTTGTAGATGCGGTAAATTTCACCGATAATCCCTCAGCCACTTCCCGTATGTCACCACTGGCCGCATCGGTATTATGTTTACAAAGTGGTATGGAACCAGTGATGCAGATCGCAGCGCGCGATTATAACCGCATGGGAGTGCAATCTACGGTACTAGGGGCGGCTGCCTTGGGTATCCGGAATATTCTGTGCTTGACCGGTGATCACTCCCGGCTCGGTCCGCAGCCGCACGCCAGAATGGATATCTGGGATATTGATTCCATCCAGCTGATCTGGCTATTAAGAAAGATGCGGGATGATGGCATCTTTTTGGATAATCGTTCAATTCAAACCCGTCCGCCTGTATTCATAGGTGCTGCAAGTTCGCCTTATGCGTCCAGCTTCAAGTTCCAGGCTGCCCGGGAACTCAAAAAAATCCATGCGGGTGCACAGTATCTTTCAAACGAATCTGATTTACGATGTGGATGCCTTTCAAACAATACCTGGAACAACTAGACTGCTGCTGGGGTTTTAGGAAACGTTTATCTGCTGGCGGGCATCGCCCCCATTAGATCGTTCAAAGCAGCCCAGATGATGAGCCTGGTTCCGGGAGTGGTCATTCCGCCAACATTGATGGACAGAATGGAAAAAGCTGCAGATCCAAAACAGGAAGGAATTCAGATCGCCTTAGAAGTAATCGATCAGGTAAAAAACCTTCCCGGTGTTCATGGAGTTCACTTTATGGCAGTTGGCTGGGAATCGATTGTACCCAAATTAATTCAGCAAAGTGGAATTCGGAAGGTAACTACCCAATAATCTATCATAAACTCCCGAAGGGTTATAATCCGACTTGATAAGTCCGATTTATTTAAGTATAATCCCTCAAAATGAAAGCAAATTTATCACGGCGAGACTTCTTAAAACTATCAGCGCTCGGGTTTACTTCGCTGGCATTTAAACCTGCGTCAAAGACTGGTATCGAATTACCTGGAACTGAGCTTGCCAGAGTAGCCGATACTGCGGTCAGCGTTTACAGCCAACCCAATGATAAAAGCACAATCGTAGCCCAACGGTATCGGGATGAGATTCTCAATGTCTATTATGATGTAATCTCAGAAGATGGTCCCGGATACAACCCGCTCTGGTATCGAATTTGGAAAGGGTATATCCACTCCGGTCATGTCGTCAAAGTGAAAGAAAGCCTAAATCCGGTATTAGATACCGTTCTTGAGACAGGTCAGCTTGTCGAAGTTACCGTACCATACACTCAATCATTCAGATTCACGAAAGCCTATGGCTGGCAGCCAATCTATCGGTTGTATCATAGCTCATTACATTGGATTACAGCCGTTGAAGAAGGACCAGATGGACAACCCTGGTACAGAATTCGGGACGAATTATTGAGTGCCAAATACGAAAATTACCACGCTCCCGCAATTCATCTAAGACCAATCCTGCCCGAAGAGTATAGCCCCCTTTCTGCTGATGTTCCGCCCGACCAAAAACGGATCGATGTAGATTTAGGTACTCAATCTTTGGTTGCTTACGAATATGATAAAGAAGTATTCCGCACGATCATATCATCCGGAGTACCAAATTCAGGCAGAAACAGCTCCCAAACCGATACCCCGAGGGGCAAATTCCATGTGTATTCTAAATTCCCATCCAAGCACATGGGAGGCGGATTTTTCACAGATGATACCGAAGCCTACATTCTTCCAGGCATTCCGTGGGTATCCTTCTTTCATACACCGGAGTTGGTTTTCATGGCACCTGGTGGCATAATAATTTCGGGATGACCATGTCACACGGCTGCATCAATATGAAAACCGAAGAATCAAAATGGGTATTCCGCTGGACAACCCCTGCTGTTCAACCGAATATCGTGGAAACCAACGCTACTGGTACATTGGTCAACGTATTTTAGTCTTCGCCAACAAATTCCATAAAAACCTGGTTGCCTAGCATAAATCCACGTTGTGTAAGAATTAATCGCGGTGGATTTGGGAAATTGATCCATTCGATAAACCACGATCCAGAAGATTGTTGATCTTGTCTTTGAAGACGATTCTGAGCATCCACTCCAAACTTTTGGAAGAAGGCATCCGGATCCATCCCCATATCCAACATACGTAGTCGTAATAACATCTCATCTTGCATCTGTTCATAAACTATAGCAGCGTCAACCGGAGAGAATATCCCTGTACTGAATTCTCCATTGTGAAGTTTATGCACATGTTCATAATAATTCGCCAGTGTATTTGGATTGCCTATGCGCAACCCACGCCAATAGCTGAATGCACCCACGCCAAAACCCAAGTATTCATCATTTTTCCAATACTGCAAATTGTGTTTGGATCGATAATCGCACCTTTCTTTTACTTTGCACCAATTTGATATTTCATAATGATGGTATCCAACCTGTTCCAGATAAGTACAACTCCAAGTCAACTGATCCGCTGCCAGGTCAGGATCAGGTTCTTCCACCTCTCCCATTTGCGACCTGCGTCTATAGAGCAGTGTCCTTCCTCAATAGTCAGTGAATAGAGGGAGAGATGTTCTGGCTCCAATTTCAACATCTCTGGACACTCTCTTGCCATTTGCGAGAAAGATTGCCCAGGTAAGACCGTAAATCAAATCCAAACTCAGGTTGTCAAATCCTGCAACTCGAACGTTGCATCTGCTAGCAGACTGCTCCACCTCCGCATAAGTGTGAATGCGGCCAAGCAGTGACAATTCATCCTGATGAACACTCTGGACACCCAGGCTGATCCGGTTAATCCCCATCTCCTGATAAGTTTCAAAGCCCCGCGTGATAATGTGCCCGGGTTTGCCTCAAGGGTAATTTCCACCTCTTCAGCAAGGGTAAAGGATTGTTGAACCGTCGTAAGGATTTGCTGTATCTGTACAGGTTCCAGTATGGACGGAGTTCCACCTCCGAAGTAAATCGTGTGGACTTCGAGGTACCTCGGTAAGTCGGCCGGATACTTGAATTGATCTCTTCACAAATTAATCCACATATTCGGGTAGACAGGTGCCATCCCTGCAAAAGTGACAAAATCGCAATAACTGCATCGCTTGCTTGCAAAATGGAATATGGATATAAATGCTTAAATCGGAAGACATATCTGAATCTTATCACAGGCATGGGTTGAAAATCCCGCATTATTTTTGCTGGTATAATACCCAAATTGGAGAACTAGTACCTATGAGTCCCGATCCTACAAATACAAAAACCTGCCCGACCTGCGGTACTCGTGTCAGCGATAAAGCTGTCCGCTGCCCGGTCTGCGGTAATGAAATGTCTGGAACCATCCGGACCAACGCTTCAACTCCAATCCGCGGCAGCCGAATGCCTGAACTTACACTTACCCTGCCTGCTGCACTTGGACTACTCGCTATCTTTGTAGCCATTGGAGCTGGAGCCGTTTACTTTGCTCTAAAATCTGGTGGAAAAGTAATTGAGCCCACCCCGATGCCATACTGCCACCGCGACAGTCACGATTACTCCCACAGCGACGATGACCCTTACCCCTACCCTGGCTCCCACATCTGACACCAATTCCTCCCATTGATTACACCATTGTGGACGGGGATTACTGTACTACTCTCGCTTTCCGGTTCGATGTATCAGTCAATTCGATCATCTTGCTGAATAACCTCGGTGCGAACTGCGTATTGGTTCCGGGCAACAAAATTCTGATCCCCCAACCCACCCCAACTGCTTCCCCTATGCCCACCGGAACTCCTTCAGGTGCGGACGCGACCGAAGCTGCCTGCCCGAAAGACATCTACACCGTCAAGGGGACAGATACTCTGAGCACCGTATCGCTGAACTACGATATTCCGATGGACGCGATTAAGGTCCAAAACGGAATGGCGAATGATATCGTTTGGGAAGGGATGACCTTGGTTATCCCGCTCTGCAAACGGAACCCTACTCCGGGTCCGACACCCACAGCTACCATTCCTCCGCCCTATCCTGCACCGAACCTATTATTACCAGCCGATGGTGCTTCCTTCACCTTATCCAATGATAGTTTTACCCTTACAATGGGCCTCGGTAGGTACTCTGCGTGAGCAATGAACTATATCAAATTACCATTGTCGATCTTGACAGATCCAAGCCAGCGTAGATTGACCGATTATGCTACGGACACAAAATACAATGTGCCTGCCAGCTTCAGACCGAACGATATTCTTCCGCATGTAATGAAGTGGTGGATAACGGTCGTACGCCAGAGTGGAAGTGATGCCTCCGGAAAACCAATCTACGATTCGGCCGGTGCTATCAGTGAACAACGAGCATTCTCATGGATCGGGTCGGCAATCGAAGCCACCCAGGCACCATAATCTCACAAAAACCGGAGATTTTTACCTCCGGTTTTTCTTGTTATTTTATCCTTCTTGCTCTTCCAGGTACTTTGCCGCCATCATTCCGGCCGATGCACCCATTCCGGCTGATGTAATCACCTGCCGGTAATGTTGGGTCTGCTGCTTCACCAGCTGCAAATACACCGGCAATACTTGTCTCCGTATGTTGATTGGTTCGATATACCCTTTTTCATCAGAGTAACACCTGACCATCAAAAAGACTGGTATTTGGTTTATGCCCGATGAAAATGAATATTCCATCGATCTTCATTTCAGTCACTTGACCCGTTTTTACATTGCGGACAATCAAGTGTGTCACCGCATCTGATCCTTTGATTTCATCCACCACAGAATCCCAGATGAAACGGATTTTACTGTTTTCTCGAGCTCGCTTTTGCAAAATAGCACCAGCGCGCAGTTCATCTCTTCGATGGACAATCGTTACACTGGTTGCATATCGGGTAAGAAACAATGCTTCTTCCAAAGCGCTATCTCCACCGCCAACTACTACCACGTCTTTCTCCTTGAAAAACCATCCATCACATGTTGCGCAATACGAAACCCCCCGTCCGGTCAAGTTGTTTCACCTGGAACCTGCAGGTGTACCGGAGTTGCACCGGTAGCAATGATGACAGAATTTGGCAAAATACTCTTTTCCATATGTTTTAACATCCATTAGGGTTTGGAGAAAAATCTACACCAGTAACAGTATCAAACTCCACCCGTGCGCCAAATCTTCTCTGCCTGTTTTTGGAACAACTCCCCTAGTTCCGATCCACCCACGCCATCTGGAAAACCAGGATAGTTTTCGATAGTATGTGTTAATGCTGCCTGACCACCCATCTCCATTCCGGTAAACAATAATGGTTTTAACTCTGCCCTAGCAGTATATAATGCTGCAGAATATCCTGCAGGGCCGGAACCGATGATGATTACATTTTCAATGTTTCTATCTGATTCAGATGATTCTGATTTGCCATGTTCACAAGCTCCATTAAGCATTTGTTCGCTTTTCTTGAATTTAATTCCGACTAACTGAGATAGGTCAATCAGTGATTGGATGTTATTTTAATCAGAAGGTTTCAAAGAATCATCCACCAATCCAAGTGCCTTATCCAGAATTGTAAATCCTTCCTCCAATTGACTTTGGGTAATACATAAAGGTGGAATAATCAAAATCGTGTGCCAGTGAGTGTAAATAAACAAACCTTCTTTCAACATTTTTCGTTTGAAATCAGACATCACTGCCGAGGTCTCGTTAAATGGTACAAACGGCTCGCGGGTAAAACGATCTTTCACGAGTTCAATCACACCGAATAAGACCAATATTCCGGGTTGTGCCGATGCAAGGATGTTTTTCGATTAACCGTTGGCTCAATTGCTGCAATACTGCTCCCATTTTCTTACTGTTTTCGACCAAGCCATCTTTCTGCATTACCTCGATGTTCGCTATCGCCGCAGCCAAAGAGATGGGATGTCCATTGTAGGTGAGACCGCCCTGATAGATGCGCTCATCATAAAAATGGGCAATTTCTGGTTTCATTGCCACAGCGCCTAATGGTGCATAACCTGAAGTCAAACCTTTTGCCATCGTCATCAAATCTGGGACAACATTCCAATGATTCACAGCAAACCATTCGCCTGTTCTCCCAAACCCGCTCATAACTTCATCAGCAATCAGCAGAATTCCATAACGATCACAAATCTCACGCACCCCAGGCAGATATCCATCCGGTGGAATGATGACTCCGTTCGTACCAGTTACCGTTTCAATCAATACCGCCGCGATCTGATCCGTACCTTCAAACAATATCATTTCTTCCAAATGGTTCAAATAATCCTGGCAAAAGTCATTATCAGAAATATCCGGCTGATGCTTGTGGAAAGTGGATCTATAACGGTATGGATCCAAAAAGTGGACTACGCCAGGCGCTACATCTGGCTCCCAGGCAACCCGGCGCGGATCACCTGTTGCGGCTAATGCCCCCAGGCTTGCGCCATGGTAGGAGCGATAACGGGCCAGAATCTTATGCCGGCCGGTGAATCCTCTGGCAAGTTTGATGGCATTCTCATTTGCATCTGCCCCACCAAGGGTATATAGAAAATGATCCAGGGATCCAGGAGTGATGGAAGCAAGTAGATTTCCAAGAATTGCCCTGGGTTGAGTAGCCATCTGCGGGCCGGCAAACGGTAACTCTTGTGCTTGCTTAACGATTGCTTCGATGACCCTCTGGTCTCCATGTCCGATATTGACACACATGACCATCGAATTGAAATCCAGATATCGCTTTCCCTCCACATCCCAAAAATAGACACCTTCTGCTCTTTTGATTGGGATCGGATTAACTTGATTTTGAGCGGACCATGTCCAGAAGTTATGGTCTTTGCACTGTGCAACCAGTTCAGATTCTGGAATTTTTTGCATGATTCACCATCCATTCTGTCTGTAGGAAATTATAGCGTAAGTCTATCTTTGAGGATGATATAATTTTTCTAACAACGGAGGTGACTATGCGTCTTATGCTCTCAATCGGTTTGATGATCGCATTTATACTATCAAGCTGCGTAACTCAAACTCAATCCTCGCTACCTACTGCGCCGATAATTGATACTCCGGTTGAGTTACAAGCTCAGACAAACACAATAGCTCCAACGATTGATGCTACTGCAACCCAAGAGATTATCCCCACAGAGGTTCCAGTAATTCTTCCTGAAGCGATTCAGATCAATTCTCCCAAACAGGCACAATCCATTTCCAACCCGGTAACAATCGCTGGCCTCGCGGAAACCTACTGTTGATCAAACAGTTTATGTCCGACTGATTGATTTAGATTCAATTGAATTGGGATCAACCAATATAATCATCCAAAATCCAACTCCACCGCTTTCAGCATTTGAAGTGATGCTCGAATACATCCCAGGTGAAGCAGAAGATGCGATCCTGCAAGTTTATACAATTAGATTCATCCAGCGGCACAGTGAAACATTTGAATAGTCGTATGGTGAAACTCGTACCTATCAGATCCACCGAAAAAATCTGTAATGTCTACCACCGAAAGTATGCAGATTGATTCTGCTCGCATCATTCAAAACAACAATAAATTAGAGCTCCAAGCAGATAGGTTCTGCTGGCAACCTGTTTGAAAACGGTCTCAACTATAGCCTCTGTGGCGTAGGCGGAACTGGCAGTCCAGATTTGATTTGCGGAACTGTGGACAATATCATGTTAACCGGTATGACGACCATCCAAACCGCTGAAGTTGGTGGTAAAGGTAAATTTGAACTCCGGATACCGCTCCAAAATGGTCAATGGAAGAAAGCCCATCTGGTGATCTACGCCCTCTCTGCAGCCAATGGAGAAGTTACTCACGCAACCAGCATCAGCATCAAGAATGGACCCTGAACCAATCTTTTTACCTGAGAAGGTTTGGCAGGGAATTGAACTGATCAATCGTCAGGAATACTTTGCTGCTCATGAGTTGCTAGAAATCGCCTGGCGGGAGGAGCCTGCCCCGATCCGTCATGTTATATCAGGGATTACTACAGGCAGGGGTTGGATATTATCACCTCAACCGCAACAATTACACCGGAGCATTAAAGAGTTTCAGCTACGCGCACCAGAATCTGGCAGCATGGCTGAATTTGTCTAATATCCCTTTGGACCTACAAGATCTCTCTCAACAGATGAGAGACGCCGAAGATTGGATTAATGAAGGCGCGAGTGGAAAACTTCGCCCATTGACCATTCGTTCCATAGTCCAGCGTACTTGAATTACTCTTCATCGATCAGAACTACTCTTGCTGGTGCTCCATCTGAACCAGCCAGTTTGATGGGCAAGCAAAACAGGGTGTAATACCCTTCACTCACATCAGACAAATTGATTCCTTCCAGCACTACAACCCCATTGTTGAGGAATACTTCATGGGTTGGCCTGCTATTTTTATAGGGGGCAATCGATAAGTAGTCCAATCCAACCAAAATAAAACCCTTCTCAACCAGGTACAAAGCAGCATCTTCGGCAATCCCTACAAAATTTGTTTGAAAATCTGGTGAATTTTGCTTCCAGTACTGGGAATTCCTTGTTTTGAATAAAATGCGCTGACTACCTTGCGGTAAGTAGACGCTTTCAAGAACTTCACGGGTAATCAGGTCAATCTCGTGTGAAATCTCGACCACACAACAAAATCCAATTAGAGTGCTCAAGGGAAGTGAGTCCACACCCTTTGAGCTTTCATTTATGAAATGGATAGGCGCATCTACATGCGTGCCTGCGTGAACCCGCATTTGCAATTCCGATACATTTGAATTCGCACCATCTTCAATTTTGCGCATTCGCTCCAAACGTACCTGAGGATCACCCGGCCAGACCGGAAGTTCAGGGGAGAGTGTCAGTGTAATATCACGAATTTTCATAATGATTTCTCCTTTTCATACCTATCATCCTATCAGATTAAACTTGATAGAAAATGAAAGGGATTGAGTCTATAATCAACCTTAATCATAATATAAAAAAATAGGATAAACGATGCGAGAAGTAGCGGTAGTAGGGATTGGGCAGACTAAAGTTGATGAGCATTGGGATAAATCACTTAAAGAATTAGCCGGCGAAGCCATTATTGATGCCATGCGTGATGCTGGCAAAGATTATGCTGATGGTATTTTTGTTGGCAATATGATGTCTGGATCGGCTAACAATCAACAACATCTAGGTGCATTAATTTCTGATTGGGTTGGATTACGTTTCACCAGTGCCATGAAAATTGAAGCTGCCTGTGGTTCTGCGGCATCTGCGTTCCGTCAGGGCGTGATGGCAATTGCTTCTGGTCAAATGGAATGTGTAATTGTAGCTGCTGTTGAAAAAATGACTGATTCGCCTCTGGCAGAGATCACAGCAGAACTCGCAACCGCTGCGGATGCAGATTATGAAGCCGGAATGGGCTTGTCTTTCGTCGCTCTGAATGCGCTCATCATGAAACGCTACATGCATGAATACGGGTGGAAAAAAGAGGACTTTGCTCCATTCTCAATTAACGCCCATGCCAACGGCCGCGGGAATCCCAACGCACGCTTCCAAGATCTGCTTACTTTGGAAGGGTATTTGAAAGCCGGGATGATTTGCCCCCCAATCAATTTGATGGATGCATCACCTATTGGTGATGGAGCTGCAGCAGCCATCCTCGTTCCCGCTGATTCAATTGCTCTCTCTGCCCGTCCGGTTGTGGTTGTCGCCGGATCAGCAGCAGCTACCGATAGTATTGCAATCCATCACAGGCGTGATCCGCTCTGGTTAACGGCAGCAGAAAAAGGTGCAAAACAATGCTACTCACAATCTGGTTTGATGCCAGAGGATGTGGACCTTTTTGAAGCACATGATGCATTTTCTATCATGGCTGCATTGTCACTCGAAGCCTGCGGATTCGCAGATCGGGGGAAAGGTCCTAAGCTGGCTGCTGAAGGAGAAATACTCCCTAATGGCAGGATACCCATTGCCACCCGTGGCGGATTGAAGGCTCGCGGTCACCCGGTTGGAGCAACCGGTCTATATCAAATTACTGAAGTTGTCCAGCAGTTATGGGGAGAAGCCGGGCAAAATCAAATTGAAGGCGCTCGAGTGGGCTTAGCGCAGAATATTGGCGGCAGTGGGTCAAATATTGTTACCCACATCCTCAAGGTGAAATGACATTCAGTGGTGGGGAGGAAACACCCTTCCCACAATTAGTCTGCGGTTCATGAACAGAATTATCCCTATTCCGATGAGTATCCATCCTATCCAAGGGTAATTTGCCGAATCCTCTATCGATTCGCTCTGTGTTTGCATAGCTATGGTAGTCTCGGTTACGGTTGGGGTAGTTGTTCCATCAACGATGGATATTTTTGAGTCATCTTTTTCAACCAATAATGGTACAGTTATCGTTGTGGTTGGGCTGACTATTACCAACGATGGTACCAAAGGTGTACCGGTTCCGGTTGTTACCCCGTAAGCAGGATAATTCGGCTCTCCATCAGAACTGTCTGGTTGTGGGATTGAAGTAGGAGGTCTCCACTGGGCAGCTCTATCTAATCGGATCAAGCCGTATCCATAGTAGCTATCTTTTGAAGGAACACCCAGGTCTTGTGCGGTGTCTTCAAGTATAAAAAGCGACGAAGCAGGTGAATAACCGAATAATTCAGAGATCAGTGCAATGGATCCTGTCACCATTGGAGCAGACATAGATGTACCCGACCGATATGAATAAGATCCACCAGGTATGGTTGAGTAGATGGATACTCCTGGGGCAGATAAGTCAACCTGGGGACCATAATTAGAAAACACCGCCCGTTTATTTTCCTGATCGACCGCTGCAACCGCTACAACTCCCGGGTATGCTGCCGGGTAGAAGACACCATTCATACCTGCATTCCCTGTGGCAGCTACCAAAATGACACCCCGTTCGATTGCATAATTGACAGCATCTTCCAATGTTTGGGATTGCGGAGTCGCGCCCAAGCTTAAATTGATGATCTCTGCTCCACGATCCACCGCCCAGATAATCCCTCTGGCGACATTTGAATATGTACCGTCACCGCTGCTATCCAACACCTTGATGGGGATGATTTGTGCATCCCAGCAGATTCCCGCTATTCCAGTAGCATTATTCCCTCCTCCAGCTGCGATGCCGGCCACATGTGAGCCATGCCCGTTATCGTCTTGCGGAATAGCATCCTCATTCTGGAAATCATATCCTGGCAGTAGTCTTCCGGAAAATTCCGGGTGACCTAAATCAATTCCAGTATCAATAATCGCGATGATCGGTGCTGCATCACTTGGAGGAAGGTATCCCCAGGCAGAATAAGCATGAATCGATGTGAGTGCGTATTGCCGCTCCAGAAAAGGATCATTTGGCACAAAGTCTAATGCATGAATTTGCTTCTCACCTTCAGCAAACTCCACACCGGGAAGTGCTCTAAGGTGGTCAATTGCTTCTTTCTTTTTGCTAACTGGTACTTCTACAAGCGCGATATTCACCGATTCAAGAATCGGATCCACACTCAACGAATATTTGCCTGAATAGGCTGAATTGATATGACCTTCCATTCCTGGTTTTACTTTCACCAAAATGGTTACCAGTTCCTCGGAGGTTTCAGTCTCGATGGGAATCGTAGGAGAAACCGAAGGAGTGTCAGTGTTTGAAATTTCGGGGGTTAAGGTTAGTTCTTGCTCTTCAATTTTTGAGGTTGGTGTCGACGATTCTGAAGTCTCTGGTATTAAAGTCGCCGGCGAAGAGGTTTCGGTTATATCAAGCGAGGTTGTCCCTAATTCAGTAATGGTTGGTGTTCCTCCAGCTTCCGTAAGCTGGTCGTCACCTTGGACAGGTAAAGCCTTGATACTAAAGGCGAGCAAAACCACAGGAATCAGAACAAGGTAAAGAATCCTGAGATGCTTGTTAGAACTCTTTTGAATCATTATGCGTCCACCTGATTAATACATTGGACCCAATGAATGAGACCTGTCATTTTGCGATCGCCTTTACATGAAGGGGTTTAATTAACGAGACAGCCCTATAACCAAATCATAATCTATATACTATACATTAAAATTCATTCACACTTTTGAGCGCAGAGACAGCCAAACCTATCCCTGTTAGACTGATCAAAACGAAAATAACCGAAACAACTGGATCGATTTTCA